>CAWFRL010000001.1:0-245885 GCA_963818215.1 Vicinamibacteria bacterium
CGGCATCGTCTGTGCCGTGCTGTATCGGCTTGCCTACGCGCCGATCCTGAAGATCCTGCAGGCCCGGCGCCAGCAAATCGCCGACGGCCTCGCCAACGCCGAGAAAATCAAGGCCGAACTGGCGCGTATCGAGGCCGATCGCCACGCCATCCTGGCGCGGGCCGGCGAGGAGGGCAAGCATCTGATCGATCGGCTCGCGCCGCGGCGGCGCGGTTCCAGGCTGAGGAAACGCGGAAGGCCATCGCCTCGGCTGAACAGGTGCTGGTCAGGGCGCGTCGAGGCGACCGATCGCGATCGCGCCCGCATGCTGGCCGAACTGCGTCGCGAAGTCGGGCGCCTCGTCGTCCAGACTACGGCAACGGTCACAGGAACTGTCCTGACGCCTGACGACCATCGCCGGCTGGCAGAAGAACAGCCCCGGCAGCTGAGGTGAGCGATGAAGGTCACCCGTAAGGCCCGACGGACCGCCCGCCAGCTCTTTCCGACTGTGTGTCGTATGAACGGAAAGCTGGATAGCTGCGCGAGTTCGAATGGTCGCCGAGCACGTGGTCCGGTCCCGGCACCGCGGGTCTCTGGCGGTGCTCGGTGACTTTCAGCGGATGGTGCGTCTCGATCGCGAGGGGCATCGGGCGATCGTCGAAAGCGCGGCTCCTCTGCCCGACGACGTGCGCAACGCACTCCTGTCGGACCTGGCGCGACGGTACGGGCCGGAGCTGGAGACGTCGTTCGCGAGATCCGCGCTCATCGGCGGCATGCGGATCCGCGTCGGCAGCGAGTATATGAGGCAGCGTCCGTGCCCGGCTGGCGGCGATCGACGCCGGCTTGTGAGAGTGAGGAAGGAACACCATGGCCGATCTGGTCCAGGAAATCGAAGCCCACATCGCCGGCGCAAAGGCTGCGGCGGCCAAGCAGACCGTCGGCGTCGTCCGCGAAGTCGGGGACGGCGTGGCAAGGGTCGAGGGGCTCTCCGAGTGATGCTCAACGAAATGATCGAGTTCGGCGAGGGCTCAACGGCATGGCGCTGAACCTCGAGGAGACCGAGGTCGGCTTCATCCTTCTCGGCGATACACCAAATCGAAGGCAGCGAGGTCAAGACGACCGGCAAGCTCCTGCAGGTGCCGGTCGGCAAGGGGTTGCTCGGCCGCGTCGTCAATACCCTCGGCGAACCGCTCGACGGCAAGGGCCCGATCCCGGCGACGTCGCCTATCCGGTCGAGAAGATCGCCCCCGGCATCATCCGCGGAAGTCGGTCGGCCAGCCGGTGCAGACCGGGATCATGGCGATCGACGCGATGATCCCGATCGGCCGCGGGCAGCGCGAACTGATCATCGGCGACCGCTCGACCGGCAAGACGACCATCGCATCGACACGATCATTGCCAGGCGAAACAGAACAAGGCCGCCGAAGCAGCGGCGACAAGGACTACCGCCCGCTTTACTGCATTTACGTCGCGATCGGCCAGAAGCAGTCGAGCATCGCGCGGATCATGACGGTGCTCGAAGACGAAGGCGCGATGGAATACACGATCATCGTGGCGGCGTCGGCCTCCGACTCGCGACGAACCAATACCTCGCGCCGTTTGCCGGCGCGCGATCGGCGAGTGGTTCATGGACAATGGCATGGACGCGCTGATCGTCTACGATGATCTTTCAAAGCACGCCGTCGCCTACCGGCAGGTCTCGCTGGTGCTCAAGCGCCCGTCGGGCCGCGAAGCGTATCCCGGCGACGTCTTCTATCTGCACAGCCGGCTGCTCGAGCGCGCCGCCGCGTCGACGAAAAATACGGCGACGGCTCACTGACCGCGCTGCCGATCATCGAAACCCAGGCCGGCGACGTTTCGGCGTACATCCCGACCAACGTCATCTCGATCACCGACGGCCAGATCTTCCTCGAAACCGATCTCTTCTATCAGGGCGTGCGCCCGGCGATCTCGGTCGGCCTCTCGGTCTCGCGCGTCGGCTCGGCCGCGCAGACCAAGGCGATGAAGCAGGTCGCCGGGCAGCTCAAGGGCGACCTCGCCCAGTTCCGCGAGCTGGCGGCCTTCGCCCAGTTCGGCTCGGACCTCGATGCCGCGACCCGGGCAAGATCGACCGCGGCAAGCGCATCGTCGAACTCTTCAAGCAGCCGCAGTACAGCCCGATTGCCGTCGAAATCCAGGTGGCGCGTGATCTGGGCGGTGCAGAACGGCTACTTCGACGACGTGCCGGTCGAGCGGGTCAAGGAGTTCCAGGCGGCATGGACCGACTTCCTGACGACGCAAAAGGTCGCGCTGCTGGCGAAGATTGCCACGGAGAAGGCGTTGAGCCCGAGCTGACCGGCGAGCTGAAGGCCGCCGCCGACCAGTTCAAGCAGACCTGGAAGCAATAGCTCCAGCAGGCTGAAACCCAAGTCATGGCCTCTCCCCGCGAGCTCCGACGGCGCATCAGGTCGATCAGCGGCACGGCGCAGATCACGAAAGCGATGCAGATGGTGGCGGCCTCGAAGATGCGCAAGGCGCAGGACGCGGCGACCGCGTCGGCGCCGTTTGCCCGGCTGCTCTATCGGATCCAGCGGATCGCGACGACGAGGACGGTCGATTTTCGGCACCCGCTGCTCGAAGTGCGGAGGTCCGGCGGCGGGCGGTAATACTCGTCGCCGGCGACAAGGGCCTGTGCGGGGCGCTCAACACCAACGTCTTCCGCGTCGCCGCGCAATACCCGGTCGAATCGACCGTCTTCATCACCGCCGGACGGAAGGCGGCCCAGTTCGTCAGCCGCAGCGGCCGCAAGCTCGCGGCCGAGTTCGCCTACGGCGACTCGCCGACGTACACCGAAGCCGGGCGATTGCGGCCTTCGCCCGCGACCTCTTTCTCGGCGAAGAGGTCGACCAGGTGGTGCTCGTGACGACGCGCTTCGTCAACACGCTGACGCAGGAGCCGGTGGCGATCGAATATCTCCCGATCGGCGAGATCAAGGGCCTGCGCGTCGTCGGCGCCGACCCTGAGGAGGCGCTGCAGGCCGACACGGCGGAGATGGTGTTCGAGCCGAGCCCGGAAGACGGTCCTCGGCTACCTGCTGGGACGGTACCTGAACATCTATCTCTATTACGCGCTGCTGAACGCCAAGGCGAGCGAGCAGAGCGCGCGCATGGTGTCGATGAAGAACGCCAGCGATAGCGCCGAGAGCCTCATCAAGGAACTGACGCTCGAATACAACAAGCTGCGGCAGGGCAACATCACCAGGGAACTGCTCGAGATCGCCGGCGGCCAGGCGGTTGACACCACCGGCCGCAAACGCCACAAGGACGGATGCCGTCATGAACATCGGTAAGGTCGTACAGGTCGTCGGTGCGGTGGTGGACGTCGAGTTTCCCGGGGCGCTGCCGCCGATCTACAACGCGCTGACGGTGGACTACCGGGTGGAGAACGAGCCGGTCTCGCTCACGCTCGAAGTGCAGCAGCACCTCGGCGACCGGTGGGTGCGGACCATCTCGATGGCCGGCACCGAAGGGCATCAGGCGCGGCTACGAGGTGGTCGACACCGGCGGTCCGATCACGGTGCCGGTTGGCGACGGCGTCATGGGACGGGTCTTCGACGTCACCGGGCAGCCGGTCGACGAGCGCGGTCCCGTACAGGCCGAGAAGCGCTACCCGATCCATCGTCCGCCGCCGCCGCTGGTCGATCAGTCGACGTCGCCGCAGGTGCTGTCCACGGGCATCAAGGTCATCGACCTGGTGTGCCCGTTCCTCAAGGGCGGCAAGGTCGGCGCGTTCGGCGGCGCCGGCGTCGGCAAGACCGTCGTCATCATGGAGCTCATCAACAACATCGCCAAGCTCCATGGCGGCGTCTCGGTGTTCGCGGGGGTCGGCGAGCGCACGCGCGAGGGCAACGACCTCTACCAGGAGATGTCGCAGGCGGGGGTCATCAACCAGAAGGATCTGGGCGCATCCAAGATCGCGCTCGTCTACGGGCAGATGAACGAGCCGCCCGGCGCGCGCCTGCGGGTGGCGCTGAGCGGGCTCGCCATCACCGAGTACTTCCGCGACGAGCGGGGACAGGACGTGCTGCTCTTCATCGACAACATCTTCCGCTTCTCCCAGGCAGGCTCCGAGGTCTCGGCGCTGCTCGGCCGCACGGCCAGCGCCGTCGGCTACCAGCCGACACTCGCCGCGGAGATGGGCGTGCTGCAGGAGCGCATCACGTCGACGAAGAAGGGCTCGATCACGTCGTTCCAGGCCGTGTACGTGCCGGCAGACGACCTCACCGATCCCGCGCCGGCGACGACCTTCGCGCACCTCGACGCGACCATCGTGCTCGAGCGCTCGATCGCCGAGCTCGGCATCTATCCCGCCGTCGATCCGCTGGCGTCGACCTCGCGCGCGCTGGCGCCGGAGATCGTCGGCCAGGAGCACTACGACGTCGCGCGCCGCGTCCAGCGCGTGCTGCAGCGCTTCAAGGATCTGCAGGACATCATCGCGATCCTCGGGATGGACGAACTGTCGCCGGAGGACAAGCTGACCGTCTACCGCGCGCGGAAGATTCAGCGCTTCCTCAGCCAGCCGTTCAGCTCGGCGCAGGTCTTCACCGGACGCGAGGGCCGGCAGGTGCCGGTCGCAGACACCGTGCGCGGCTTCAAGGAGATCCTCGACGGCAAGCACGACAACGTGCCCGAGGGGAACTTCTACATGAAGGGCGGAATCGAGGAAATCGCAAGCTAGGGCCAGAGGGAGCCGGAACCACGTCATGCCTGACACCCTTCGACTCGAAATCGTCACGCCCCAGGCCACGGTCTTCTCCGAGGACGTGCACATGGTCACGCTGCCGGCGATCGACGGCGAGATGGGCGTCTACCCGCACCACCTTCGCCTGATCACGCAACTCGTGCCCGGCGAAGTGATCGTCGCCACGGACGGCAGGAGCGCTATCTCGCCGTCGGCGAAGGGCTGGTGGAAGTGGCCGCCGACCGCGTGGCGATCGTGACCGACATGGCGATTCCGTCGGACAGGATCGACGAGGCGAAGGTCGAGGAAGCGCGCGCGCGGGCGGCCGCCCGGCTGCAGGAGAAGATCTCCGACGAAGAGGTCGCGTCCGTCAACGCGTCGCTCGCGCGCTCGCTCGCGCAGCTGCACGTCAAGCGGCGTCGCAGAACGTAGCCGGCGCGCTTCTCACGGATGTGCTCGCGCCAGTGGCAAACTTGCTCGCCGTCCGCCGCTGGCTGCCAGCGTTACAAAGCGCGTGGCTCCGGCCGGATCTGGTCGCCGGCCTGACCCTCGCCGCGTATCTGCTGCCGGCCGGAATCGGCGACGCGTCGCTGGCGGGCCTGGCGCCCGAAGCCGGACTCTATGCCTGCCTGTTCTCCGGCCTGGTCTTCTGGCTGTTCTGCAGTTCACGCCACACGGTCATCACCGTCACCTCGGCGTTGTCGCTCCTCGTCGGCGCGTCGGTCGGTGAGCTGAGCGGCGGCGACCCGGCGCGCCATGCCGCGTTTGCTGCGTGCGTCGCGTCATGGTCGCGGCGATTGCCTTTGTCGCCTGGCTGGTTCGCGCCGGTAGCGCCATCGGTTTCTTCTCGGAGACCGTGCTGGTCGGCTTCAAGGCCGGGCTGGCGCTCTACCTGGCAAGCACTCAATTGCCCAAAGCTCTTCGGGTTCAAAGGGTCGCATGGCGATTTCTGGGAACGCTCGGCCCACTTCCTCGGCCACCTGGGCGACACGCATCAGACCTCGCTGCTCGTCGGCGGCGCCGCCCTCGCGGTGCTCGTCGCCGGCAAACTGTGGCTGAAGAACCGGCCCGTCGCGTTTCTCGTCGTCGTCTCCGGCATTGCCGCCGCCCGGCTGTTGGATTTCGAGGCCGCGGGCGTCGCCTTGCTCGGGGAGGTTCCGCAGGGTCTGCCGTCGCTCGGGTTGCCGCTGGTTAGCCGGCACGAGCTGAACGGGCTCCTGCCGCTGGCGCTTGCCAGCTTCGTCCTCGGCGCCGTCGAGACGTCTGCCATCGGCCGCATGTTCGCCCAGAAACATGGCAACCGGTTCGATGCCAACCAGGAGCTCCTGGCGCTCGGCGCCGGCAACCTGCTTGCCGGGCTCGGCCGGGGATTCCCCGTGAGTGGCGGAATGTCGCAGTCGCTCGTCAACGAGAGCTCGGGGCCCGCACGCCGCTTTCCGGCCTGGTCGCCGCCTCTTCACGCTCGTCGTCGTGCTGTTCGCCTCTGGCCTGTTGCGGAACCTCCCGCAGCCGGTGCTGGCCGCAATCGTCCTGGCGGCGGTTATGAGCCTGGTCGACCTCGCCGCTCTGCGGCACATCTGGCATTTCAGCCGCACGGAGTTCTTCGTGGCCGATTGCTGCGCTGCTCGGCGTCCTCGGGTCCGGGCCGGTCAACGGGGTCCTCCTCGGCGCCGCCATCTCCGATCGTGTTGCTTCTGCGCCAGGCCGCACGGCCGCGCGTGATCGAGCTCGCGCGCGTTCCTGGCACGACCTGTTCGCCGATCGGTCACGTCATCCCGACTCCGCGGCGCAGTCCGGTTTGCTCGTCATCCGCTGCGAGTCGGCGCTGCTCTACTTCAACGTCGAGTTCGTCCGCGAGCGCGTCGTCGAGATGCTGAAGGGCCGAACCGAACCGATACGGCTCGTCGTGTTTGCGCTCGGCACGGTTCCGACATCGATCTCGCCGGCGCCGAGCTCCTCGCTGATCTCCAGCAGGACTTTCGTGCCCGTTCGATTGCATTCCGCGTCGCCGACGCCCACGGTGAGGTGCGTGACGCCCTTGGCCGAATCGGGTTCGAGAAAGAGCACGGGCCGCTTGAAACAGGCAGACGGTCGAGCCGTCGTGGCCGCCTGGAAGACGACCTAACGGTGACGTCTCCGGGATACCGGGGGCCCTCCGGCAGCGCGGAGCGCCACCGGCGCTACCGACCTGGCCTTCCGAGCAAGCAGTCTCAGGAAGTCCCGGCGATTCCAAGACTTACGTGTGGGATACTCGAGCGCGGCGTCGGCCCGGACCTTGCTTCGCCCCTTCTGTGCGGAATGATCGCGTGTCTGATGCTCATCCAGACGAAGGTCTTCGACATGGTCTGGGGTGTCCGCTACCTGCAGGACGCCAGGGGCATCGGATATGCTGAAGCCGTCATGAGGCAGTTCAGCGGCACGGCGACCGGCGTCGTCAACTTCCTTCATTTCGCCTCCAGCGCGCTGCTCTACGGCGTGGGCCTGGCCTTCGCTCTCACGTTCTTGCTCAAGGAAACAGGACCCGCGGCTCGCCGCGCGCTCGCCTAACCGAGAAGGACCACCATGGCTGGAAAAACCGGAACCGGAAAGTACGAACAACTGCTGGAGAGGTGCCGGAGCCTCGCGCCGGTGCCGACCGCCGTCGCGCATCCCTGCGAGGAGACCGCCCTGGCTGGAGCGATCGAGGCCGGCGCGAAGGGGCTCATCGCGCCGATGCTGGTCGGCCCCGCCGCCAAAATCCAGGAGATCGCGCAGAAGAGCGGCATCGCGCTCGGGACGACGCCGATCGTCGATGTCCCGCACAGCCACGCCGCCGCAGCCAAAGCCGTCGAGCTCGTGCGCAAGGGTCAGGCCGAGCTGCTGATGAAAGGGAGCCTGCATACCGACGAGCTCCTCAGCGCGGTCGTCGCCAGAGAGACGGGGCTGCGCACCGGGCGGCGCATCAGCCACGTCTTCATCATGGACGTGCCGACCTATCACAAGGTGCTCATCGTCACCGACGCGGCGATCAACATCGCGCCTGCGCTGGAGGACAAGGCCGACATCTGCCAGAACGCCATCGACCTCGCGGTGACGCTCGGCGTGAAGACGCCGAAGGTCGCGATTCTCGCCGCAGTCGAGACGGTCAACTCGAAGATGGTGGCGACCATCGACGCCGCCGCTCTGTGCAAGATGGCCGACCGTGGCCAGATCACGGGCGGGCTGCTCGACGGCCCGCTCGCCTTCGACAACGCGATCAGCCGTGACGCGGCGCGGATAAAGGGCATCGTCTCCGAGGTCGCGGGCGATCCCGACATCCTGCTCGTGCCCGACCTCGAGGCCGGCAACATGCTGGCGAAGCAGCTGACGTTCCTGGCCAACGCCGACAGCGCCGGGCTGGTGCTCGGCGCGCGCGTGCCGATCATCCTCACCAGCCGGGCCGACAGCGTGCGTTCGCGAATCGCGAGCTGCGCCGTCGCCATGATGGCCGCGCATGCGCGGCGGGCACGCTGCAGGCGACGGCGTAAATCGATCGGAGGCTGGGATGGACGACTACACCGTCGTCGTCAACGCCGGATCGTCGAGCCTGAAGTTCTGCATTTATCGCCGGCCCGAGGCGGCTGAGTGGCGGCTCGAAGCGCGTGGGCAGATCGAGGGGATTGGCACGTCGCCGCGGTTTTCGGCGAAGGACGGCTCGGGCGCGCGGCTTGCCGACGTCAGCCTCGACAAGGCGGTGGTGCGCGATGGCCGCTCGGCGCTCGACGCGCTTGGCGACTGGCTGCGCTCGACGTACGGCGGACGCCCGCGTCCTCGGCGTCGGTCACCGCGTCGTCCATGGCGGGCCGCGCTTTGCCGCACCGACGGTCGTCACCCCGCAGGTGCTCGACGAGCTGCGTGCGCTGATACCGCTCGCACCGCTCCATCAGCCGCACAACCTGGCGGCGATTGACGCGGTCGCGGAACGCCTGCCCGGCGTGCCGCAGGTCGCGTGCTTCGACACGAGCTTCCATCGCGGTCAGCCGGCCGTCGCCGAGCTCGTGCCGCTGCCGCGCGATATCTGCGCAGCCGGCGTGCAGCGCTACGGCTTCCACGGCCTGTCGTACGAGTACATCGCCTCGGTGCTGCCTCAGGTCGCTCCGGAGATTGCCAACGGGCGCGTCATCGTCGCGCACCTCGGCAGCGGCGCGAGCCTGTGCGCGATGAAGAACCGCAAGAGCGTCGACAGCACGCTCGGCTTCACGGCGCTCGACGGTCTGTGCATGGGCACACGGCCGGGGTCGCTCGATCCTGGCGTCGTCCTCTATCTCTTTCAGAACCTCGGGCTCACCGAAGCAGGTCGAGACGATGCTCTACAAGGAGTCGGGGCTGCTCGGCATATCCGGCATCAGCAACGACATGCGCGATCTGCTCGAGAGCAGCGAGCCGGCGGCGCGACTGGCGGTCGACTACTTCGTCTACCGCGCCGCCAAGGAGATCGGCGCGCTCGCCGCGGTCCTCGGCGGGCTGGACGCGCTGGTCTTCACCGCCGGCATCGGCGAGAACTCGGCCGAGATCCGGCGGCGGATCTGCGAGGCGTCGGCCTGGCTCGGCATCGAGCTGGATGCCGACGCGAACCGGGCCAGGAAGCCGCTGATCTCCGCGCCGGCAGCCGCGTCTCGGTCTGGGTGATCCCGACAAACGAGGAACTGATCATCGCCCGGCACACGGGGCCTTGCTGGATTGCTCGAGGCCCGCACCTGATCGGCGCAGGCAATTGGGACGGGCACCGAAGGGAGTATTCATGGCCACGACCGCAACGCAGAAGACGGCAGCCGGCGAAGCCGCGCCGCCCTGGCAGGGATTTCGAACCGGCCTCTGGCAGAAGAGATCAACGTTCGCGACTTCATCCAGCAGAACTACACGCCGTACGACGGCGACGATGCCTTCCTGGCGCCGGCGACGACGCGCACCCAGGCGATCTGGAACAAGCTCACGGAGCTCTTCGTCGAGGAGCGCCGAAGGGCGTGCTCGACGTCTCCCAGATTCCCAGCTCCATCACCGCCCATGCGCCGGGCTACATCGACCGCGAGAACGAAATCATCGTCGGGCTGCAGACCGACGCGCCGCTCAAGCGGGCGATCATGCCGAACGGCGGCTTCCGGATGGTCGCCACCGCGCTGAAGACGTACGGCTACGAGCCCGATCCGCACGTCGTCGAGGCGTTCACGAAGTACCGCAAGACCCACAACGAAGGCGTCTTCGACGCCTACACGGCCGACGTGCGGCGCTGCCGCAGCTCTCACATCCTCACCGGCCTGCCCGACGCCTACGGCCGCGGCCGGATCATCGGCGACTACCGCCGCGTCGCGCTCTACGGCGTGACGCGCCTCGATCGAGCGCAAGCAGCAGGAGAAGGCCAGCCTCGATGCCTTCCCCTCGACCGACGAGATCATCCGCGATCGCGAGGAGCTGAGCGAACAGATCCGGGCGCTCGAGGAGCTCCAGAAGATGGCCGCGGGCTACGGCTTCGACATCTCCCGTCCGGCCGTCGAACGCGAAAGAGGCCGTGCAGTGGCTCTACTTCGGTTACCTGGCGGGCGTGAAGGAGCAGAACGGCGCGGCGATGTCGCTCGGCCGCACGACCACGTTCCTCGACATCTACTTCGAGCGCGATCTCGCCGCGGGCGCGATTACCGAGGAGCAGGCGCAGGAGATCATCGACGACTTCGTCATCAAGCTCCGCATCGTCCGGTTCCTCCGCACGCCCGAGTACGACGACCTCTTCGCCGGCGACCCGACCTGGGTCACCGAGTCGATCGGCGGCATGGGCGACGACGGCCGTTCGCTCGTGACGAAGACGAGCTTCCGCATCCTGCAGACGCTCTACAACCTGGGCCCCGCCCCGGAACCCAACCTGACGATCTGGTATTCACCGCGGCTGCCGGACGGGTTCCGGCGATTTGCCGCGCGGGTGGCCATCGACACCAGCTCGCTGCAGTTCGAAAGCGACGAGATCATGCGCAACGCCTGGGGTGACGACGGGGCCATCGCCTGCTGCGTGTCGCCGATGATGGTCGGCAAGCAGATGCAGTTCTTCGGCGCCAGGGCCAACCTGGCGAAATGCCTGCTCTACGCCATCAACGGCGGACGCGACGAGATCAGCGGCGAAGCAGATCGGGCCGGCGTTCGAGCCGGTGACCGGTGAGTTCCTGGAGTTCGACGACGTGCTCGGCAAGCTCGAGCGGATGATGGACTGGCTGGCCGGCGTCTACGTCAACGCCATGAACATCATCCATTACATGCACGACAAGTACGCGTACGAGCGGGTCGAGATGGCGCTGCACGATTACGCGCCGCTTCGAACGATGGCCTTCGGCATGGCCGGCATGTCGGTCGTCGCCGACAGCCTCTCGGCCATCAAGCACGCGAAGGTGCGAGTCGTTCGCGACGAGACGGGGTTGATCACCGACTACCAGACGGAGGGCACGTTCCCGTTTTTTGGCAACAACGACAACCGCGTCGACCAGCTCGCCGCCTGGCTGGTCGCGACCTTCATGAGCAAGCTCAGAAAGCACCCGACCTATCGGAATGCGCTCCACACCCAGTCGATCCTGACGATCACCTCCAACGTCGTCTACGGCAAGGCAACCGGCAACACGCCCGACGGCCGGCGGCACGGCGAGCCGTTCGCGCCCGGCGCCAACCCGATGCACGGCCGCGACAGCCACGGCATTCACGCCGCCGCGGCCTCGGTGGCCAAGATCCCGTATCGCGACGCCGCCGACGGCATCTCCCTCACCGCCAGCCTCGTGCCGACCGGGCTCGGGCGTGTGGCCGAGGATCGCATCACCAACCTCACGGCCATGCTCGACGCGTTCTTCGGCAGCACCGGCTATCACATGAACGTCAACGTGCTCAACCGCGACACGCTCCTCGATGCGATGGAGCACCCCGAGAAGTACCCGAGCCTGACGATTCGCGTCTCCGGCTACGCGGTCAACTTCGTCCGCCTCACCCGGGAGCAGCAAATGGACGTCATCAACCGGACCTTCCACGGAACTCGTCATGAGTGAGCTGAACGCGGCGGAACCGCCGGCGCTCGAGGCGAAGAGCCCGTTCGAGCTGCGCGTCAATCAGGGCACGACCGTGCCGGAGTCCGACGTGCGGACGGCGCTCGCCACGGGCGACATGGGCTTCCTGCATTCGTTCACGACGGGATCGACGGTGGACGGTCCCGGCGTGCGGGTCGTCGCATGGACGGCGGGATGCATGTGGCGGTGCCTCTACTGCCACAACCCCGATACCTGGACGATGTCCAATGGCATACCCATCACCGTCGCCAAGGCCACGGAAGAGCTTCGCAAGTACCGGCAGGGGCTCAAAGTCATGGGAGGCGGCTTCACGCTGAGCGGCGGCGAGCCGCTGATGCAGCATCGCTTTGCCGTGAAGCTCTTCACCGCCGCGCGAGGCATGGGCATCCACACGACGCTCGACACCAACGGCTACTACGGCAGCCGGCTCACCGACGACGAGCTCGGCGTGATCGACCTGGTGATGCTGGACCTCAAGACGTGGGATCCGGAGCGGCACAAGCGCCTGACCGGCATGGACGTCGCCCCGACGCTGGAGTTCGCCCGGCGCCTCGGTGCCGCCAGGCGGCCGATGTGGGTCCGCTACGTCCTCGTGCCCGGATTGACCGACGACGCCGACGACATCGCCCGGACGGCGCGGTTCGCGGCGGGCCTCGGCAACGTCGAGCGCGTGGACGTGCTGCCGTTCCACCAGATGGGGCGATACAAGTGGCACCGGCTCGGCCTCCCCTATTCGCTCGAGGAGACAGAGCCGCCGGCGGCCGATCTCGTCGAGCGGACGCTGGCGATCTTCAGGGGTGAAGGGCTGAAAGCCTTCTGACGAGGTCAGTCGAGCAGGAACCGCACGCGGCCGGTCGAGAGCTCGTAGACGGCGCCGACGAGCTTGAGGATGCCTTCCGCCATCCTGGCCTGCCCTTCGGGTGTCTCGCGGAGCTGCCGCATCGACCAGCGCACATTCGCCTCGACCGCCGATGCGAGGCGTACCGGCGAGGCCGTGTCGGCATCCAGGCTCTCCAGGCCCGGGAGGATGTTCGCCAGCAGCAGCTGGATCCGCTCGCGCTCGCGCGCGCCGTGATCCTTCACCGCCAGCGCCGCCTGCACTGCCCCGCATCCCTCGTGGCCGAGGACGACGAAGAGCGGCGTGTGCAGGTGGACCGCGGCGTACTGCAGCGTCCCCATCACTTCGGGCGAGATGACGTTGCCCGCCACGCGCACGATGAACAACTCGCCGAATCCCGCGTCGAAGACGAGCTCCGGCGGCACGCGCGAGTCGCTGCAGCCGACGATGGTCGCGTACGGATGTTGACCTTTGGCGAGCTCGGCCAGGACTTCCTTCTGCACGGTTGGAAATCGGGCTTCGCCGCGGACGAACCGCTCGTTGCCGGCTATGAGGCGCTGGAGCGCCTGCTCAGCCGTGCCGGCGGGCCCGAGCGGGCGGGATGCCGGTCATGACAGGTCGTCGCCCAGAGTGCCGGTCTCCTCGCCGGGGTCACATCGCCGACGGCCGCTTGATCCCGAGCTTCACCATCCGCGTTTCGAGTGTCGTCGGCCGCAGCCCGAGCCGCTCGGCCGCGCCGTCAACCCCGCGAATGCGCCAGCCGCACGATTCGACGACGCTGAGGACGTGTTCCCTCTCGACGTCCCTCAGTCTGACGCTGCATCTCAGCGAGGACGGCACCGGCGCGGGTATTGCGATGGTCAGGTTGTGGCCAACGGCCACGATCATCGCGCGCTCGACGACATTGCGCAGCTCGCGGATGTTTCCCGGCCACGGATAGCGCTGCAACGCCTCCATGTTTTCCCGCGAAATCGCATCGATGCGCTTGCCGAACGACTTCGAGAACTCGTCGACGAAGCGCCACACCAGCAGGGGGATGTCTTCGGTCCGCTCGCGCAGCGGCGGCAACTCGATCGGGAAGACGTTGAGCCGGTAGTACAGGTCCTGCGCGGAACCCGTCTTCAGCGATCCGCTGCTCGAGGTTGCGGTGCGTCGCGGCGATGATCCTGACGTTGACATTGACGGCTCTCGGGCTGCCCAGGCGCTCGATCTGCCGCTCCTCGAGCACGCGCAGCAGCTTGACCTGGACGTCGAATGGCAAGTCGCCGATCTCGTCGAGGAAGATCGAGGAGCGATCGGCGAGCTCGAAGCGGCCGATCTGCCTCGCCAGGGCGCCGGTGAACGCGCCTTTTTCCCGGCCGAACAGCTCGCTCTCGATGAGCGTACTCGGAATGGCCGCGCAGTTGATGCGCACCATCGCACGCCCGCGCCTCGAGCTCTGTTCGTGAATCTGCGTCGCGATGAGCTCCTTTCCGGTCCCGGTCTCGCCGAGCAGCAGCACCGTCGAGTCGGTGGCAGCGACCTGCCGCGCCTGTTCGAGGACACGTTGAATGGCGATGCTTCGTCCGACGATGATGCCGGGGCCGAGACGTTCCACCTCCCGGCGAAAGCAGTGATTCTCCGCACGGACGTCGTCGCGCGCCGCGCGGCGGCGGAAACACCCCGAGCGAGCCCGCACTGCGTTGGTCGCCGTCGCCGGCGCCCGGCGGCTGGAGTGGCACGGTGTCGGTCGATCGGTCGAGCGAGTGAGCAAACGGGCCGTGTAGCGGACGTGCAGGGGCAAGCATCGGCGTGTCCTTAACTTCTGGGGAGCGGTGTTGATATCTGCGCGGTTGCAGCGGTCTTCCGATTGGCGGATCGAAGCGTCGCTGACGGCGCCTCGCCGAACGCCTCCCGGTAAGTGGCGGCAAATCGTCCGAGCTCGTAGAAACCGTAGTCGGTGGCGGCTTGCGTGACCGTGGTCGGCTCGGCCCGGCTCTCGGTGAGCGCGTCGTGGACTCCCTGAAGGCGCACGGTCACGATCCAGCGCTTCGGGCCCATGCCCTTCACCCTGTAGAAGGCGTCGCGAAGCCCCCGCTCGCTCAGCCCTACCAGTCGAGAGAGCCTGGAAACCGGCATCGGAGCATCGAGGTGCGCGCGCAAGTACGCCTCGGCTCGCTCCAAGGCCTCCCGCCTTGACGTCGAACCGACGTGCGTTCTCGGCCGGCAGCAGGCTGCCTCGTTCATGGTCGCCGTAACCTACCGCCGAAAGCGGTGTCTGGAAACTGGTCAAACTGGCAGGATTGCCCGGTAAAACTGACAGGTGCCATTGACCACGAAACGGACACCCGGGTTATAGTTGTCCGTGTTGAAAGACATGGCCCGAAGGGCCTGGTGATTGCAGGAGCGATGAAAACGCTTTACATCCTGCCAATAATCGCCGTCGTCCCGTCATTTGCCTTCGTCCAGGCCGCGATCGCTGGTTCCGCTAAAGACCAATCGGGAGTTCCCTTGGCCGGGGTTATGGTTCAGCTGGACAGCCCGGCCTCGATTGGAAATGCTCGCCTCGCCGTCACCGATGGCGGGGGTCTGTACTTCGTGAAAGCGCACGTGGGAGGCCGGCAGCTCACGCCCGGACACGAGTCCAGAGTGCCACGAGGCACACAAGTCCACATCCAGGAACGCTCCATCTGGGATCGCTACAGGCTCTATATCCTAGGCGCTGCGGCGCTGCTGCTCGCGCAAACACTCCTCATCGCTGGCCTGCTCGTCCAACAACAAAGACGACGGCTGGCAGAAGCCCAGTTGCGCGGCAGCGAAGAGGCGCTGCGGGTCAGCTATGACCGCATCCGCGACCTCGGCCTGCGCCTGCTGCAGGCGCAGGACTCCGAGCGCTCCCGCATCGCTCGCGAACTGCACGACGATATCAGCCAGCAGGTGGCCCTGTTGTCGATCGACCTTGAACTGCTCAACGGAGCGGTTCCGCCCGACAGCAAGTCGCTCGCCGGCGAGGCGCTGCACCGGGCGCAAGGCGTCGCCACGAGCATCCACGATCTCTCGCACCGCCTGCATCCGGCGAAGCTGCGGCTGATTGGTCTGGTCGCCGCGCTCGAGGCGCTCAAGCGCGAGCTTTCCCGCTCCGAACTGACCGTCTCGCTCACTCACGCGGATGTCCCGGCGAATCTGCCTCACGATCTCACGTTGTCCGTGTTCCGCATCGTGCAGGAAGCGCTGCAAAACGCTTTGAAATACAGCAGGGCCCGGTCAGTGAACGTGCACCTCCGCGGTGGACCGGACACGCTTGCGCTCATGGTCTCGGATGACGGAGTGGGGTTCGACGTCGAGGACCGCCTGGGGCAAGGGGCTTGGACTCATGAGCATCAGCGAACGGATCGAGGCGATAGGAGGGACACTCGACATGCACTCGGCACCTGGCGCAGGTACTCTCCTCACGATCCACATTCCGCTCGCGCTCGAGCGGCCCACCGCGGCCGCCATGGCCGGGCCAGTCGGATGAGGCCTGTGGCTTGACTGCCGATTCTGCATAGCGTTCGCCCGCCGGCTGCCGGTAGCGTGAGTATTGTGTCGACTCCTGCGGCCTTCGCGACACCGATCGATCCCGCCAGGTTGGATAGAATCCCAGGTATGGGCCGACCTCGAGTGCTGCTCGCCGACGATCACACGCTGCTGCTCGGCGCGTTCGACAAGCTGCTGGCAGCAGACTGCGAGGTCGTCGGCCAGGTCTCCGACGGCCGCGCGGTGGTCGCCGCCGCCGACCAGTTCAAGCCCGACATCGTCGTGATGGACATCTCGATGCCGCTTCTCAACGGCCTCGAAGCCGCCCGACAGATCAAGCAGAGGGCACCAGGCATCAAGATCGTATTCGTGACGATGAACGAAGACGCCGACCTCGCCGCCGAGGCGTTTCGCTCCGGCGCGTCGGCGTACCTGCTCAAACGGTCGGCGGCCTCCGAGCTGCTGGCGGCGATTCGCCAGGTCATGGAAGGACGCTCCTACGTGACGCCGCTCATCACCGAGGGGCTGGTTGGCTCGCTCCTGCAGGCGACGAACGGGCGCCGAGCCACGAGCTGACGCCTCGGCAGCGCGAGGTGCTGCAGCTGCTCGCGGAGGGTCGATCGATGAAGGAAGTGGCCACCGTGCTCGGCCTGACACCGCGCACGGTGGCCTTTCACAAGTACCGCATGATGGAACAGCTCAAGGTCAAATCGACCGCCGAGCTCGTCCAGTATGCCGTCAAGCGCCACATCGTCTGAAGCGGGGCTTGCGCTGATGAGGGTGCTGCTGGTCGACGACAACCAGGCGATGCTCGACCGGGCAGGGACCGCGCTCGAGCCTGCCTGCGTCGTTGTCGGTCGAGTCCAGGATGGCGCGGCCGCCCTGGCCGCTGCGGCGTCCCTGCAGCCGGACATCATCGTGCTCGACATCTCGATGCCGGGGATGTCCGGCCTCGAGGTCGCCGCGCGCCTCCGCCAGGCAGGGTCGACGGCCGCGATCGTGTTTCTCACGGTTCATCATGACCCTGAGTTCGTCGAAGCGGCGCAGGCGGCGGGCGGGATCGGCTACGTCATCAAGGCACGGCTCGCCTCCGACCTGCTGCAGGCAGTGTGCGAAGCACGCGCCGGCCGCCGATTCGTCTCGGTCCTGCAATGAGCCCGATCGGCCCTCACGGCCGCATCGGAAAACGTGACGAGCCCCCCAATCCCTGCGCGTCCGGAACCCCGGCGAGCTCCCGATCGTCGGCAATGCGTGTAGGCGGCTGCAACCGACTGATCGAGACGGCGGCGCTCGGCGTCGAGCGCCGCTTTGCGCTGAGCGGGCAACGTCGCGACCAGATTGTCGAGCATCGCCCGCATGCGCCGGGCGATCTGCACGTTGCCGGCGCCGTAGGCGCGGATCTCGGTGCACGACACGTTGACGAAGTCTTCCCAGTCCGGCGTCCGGTAGATGAGGCGCGGCGTTCCTGTCCGATCCTCGATGGTGGCGCTGCGCAGCTGGCGCCGGCCGACCACTCGCAGCAGGCGATTCAGCTGGTCCAGGGCCAGCACACCGGTCGTCGGGTCGTTGATGGCCGGCGAGAGCGCTTTGAGCGCGACATCGGCGATGATGCGAAAGGCAAACAGCGGGTCCTGCTCCATCGTCCGTTCGGAGCCGAATGCGACCCGTCCCTGCAGTCGACGGTCGGTGATCGACACGGCGCCGCCATAGAGCTCGAACAGCGGCTCGCCGGTCGCCACGAAGTCGCCCACCTGCGGCAAGAACTCGACGACCCCGTCGGCGCGCCATGCGTCGGCCACCAGCGTCTCGAGATCGACCGCCAGGACGATGGCCGACGTGCCGCCGTGCAGGACGACCCGCCGTCGCGCCTGGTCGGGAACGAAGGTCGATTCCGCTTCGGCCTTCGCAGTCACGGCATCCGGGTAAACGGCCCTGAGCACACCCACACCGTCGTCGCCGACGCGAGCGAGAACGCTGACCGGCCGCAGCAGGCGCGCCGCGTAGTCGATCAGGAACAGGAACGTCGCCATGCAGGCGATGGCCAGGAGGGCCGTCATGGCGGAAACGATCTCGTAGACCGTCTGGTCGAGGCGGTTGAGCGCCATGACGGCGAACACGAGCGTGAACACGAACAGGCCGACGCTGCCGCGGACCACGTTGTCGCGCAGCAGCGTGGTCGCGATGATGCGCGGCGTCAGGTTGACTCCTGCTACCTGGATCGCGACCAGCAGCGACCCGAACGTGAAGACGACAAACGAGAGCGTCAGCGTGATCGTTGTCTGGTACAGGGCCTGCGCGCCGGAGACGGACAGTCCCGACAAGCGCCACTTCAGCCACGGGTCCACGACACGCAGCACCGGGGCGATGACGAGCACGGCCAGGATCGAAAGAAAAGGAATCGTCCAGAGCGCCGAGCGAAGGTAGCTGGTGACGCGATAGATGTTGTTCCACACGAGCGCCCGTTCGACGCGCCGTGCCCAACGGGCGCGGAACCCGTGACTCTTGCGGACGGCGCGGGCTGGTGGTGTGGCTGGCATGCTTTCGCGCGCTGGCGATCGGAGCATCCCCTGTGCCAGCACATCGGTGGCGGCTGGAAGCGGGTGACGCGACGGATCCTTCCGTTTCGCGACGTTCTCACATTACGAAGCTCAACAGATTCGCTGCGGCGACCCCGGTTCTTCGGAGTGCCTCCGAAATGCCGGAGCCGATACCGCTGTAAGGACCGCGGCCGGGGAAGGTCATCTCCCTGTCGCTTCAACGACTTGCTGCCGATGAGCCGCCCTCAGCCGCAGGTGGCACTCCCTCTGCTCCTTGCGCGGCTGTGAACGGCCGTTTGCTTTGCTCCTTCTCGCGCTATGCGTTCGTCAAGTTTCTGCTTCTTGCACCACTGCCGATTGCCGCGCAGACGCCGCCGGCAACGGCGAACAAGCCGACCGCGCGAGAAGGAGTCCGCGGCGCAGGACGCTGCGACACCACAGTTGCCGACAGTCGTGTGCGCCTCGAAGCCCGGGGAGCGCACGCAGTGTCCGGCCGACACGTCGGCGGGCATCGTGCTGCTACGGTCGACCGGCGAGGCGCCCTGTCTGCTCGGAAAGACCTGGGGCTACGACCAGACCAGCGTGTGGGTGTCCGACGGCTGCAGCGCCGAGTTCGGCACGGGCACCGTCAGCGACGCTCAGGCGTCGAAACCCAAGCCTCTCTCGCACATTCCGAACGTCGGCTTCCTGCTCGTCGACGGCGAAAAGGGGCAGATCTACTTCCGCCTGTTCAGCTACGGCCGGTATCTGAACCAGCGAAATCTCGACGAGTCCTACGTGGACGCCTTCGGCAACACGAAGACCGTTCAGCGCCGGCAGGACGTCCAGCTGCAGAAGTTCTTCGCGCCGTTCTCGGGGTGGTTCCTCACGCCGAAGATGCGCTACTACCTCTACGTCTGGTCGTCGAACCCGTCGCAGGGCGATCCGGCGCAGGTCGTGGGCGCGGGCAACCTGAGCTGGACGTTCAACCGGCACGTGAGCGTGGGCGTCGGCATCACGTCGCTGCCCTCCGTGCGCAGCACCGAGGGTCAGTTCCCGTACTGGCTCGGCGTGGACAACCGCCTGATTGCCGACGAGTTCTTCCGGGGCTCGTACACCTCCGGCGTCTGGCTCAAAGGCGAGTTCCACACCAAGGTCAAGTACCAGGCGATGTTCGCCAACAACCTGAGCACGCTCGGCGTGAGCGCATCGCAGCTCGACAACAAGTTCGACACGCAGTCCTACGTGGTGACGTGGATGCCGACGACTGGCGAATTCGGCCTGTGGAACACGTTCGGCGACTACGACGATCACCAGAAGCTGGCGACTCGAATCAGCTTGCACTACACCTCAGCCGCGAGGAAAAGCAAAGCCAGCCCGGAACCGAAGGCATCGAGAACAGCCAGATCCGGCTGACGGACGGCAGCGTCATCTTCAAGCCGGATCTGTTTGGACCCGGCATCACCGTCAACGAAGTGGACTACCGGATGTCGAGCGTCGATGCGGGCGTCAAGTACAAGGGCCTGTCACTCGAGGGCGAGGTTTACTGGCGCTGGTTGAGCAACTACACCGGCCTCAACACGGGCGGCATCCCTGACATCAGCGACAGCGGCTATCAGCTGCAGGTGTCTGGCGATGGCCGTTCCCAAGATCCTCCAGCTGTACTTCGGCGCGTCGCAGGTGTACGGCGACTACGGCGACCCGTGGGAGGTGCGCGTCGGCGAGAACTGGTACGTCATGAAAGAGCGTGGGATTAGGCTCAACGGCGAGTGGATGTACGTGAACAAATCCCCCGTGGGATACACGGCCTATCCCTATCCGGTCGGCGCCAAGGGCAACGTGTTCCACGTCAACCTCGAGATGAACTTCTGACCGACGAGGTGACGATGACTCGCAGACGTTCGCTCCGTTCGCTCGCTGGTCTCAGTGCTTTCGTCGCGCTGACGCTGCTGGGGCTCTCCTTGGTACGCGCACGCGCGAGCGAGGCACAGGCGCAGGATGCCGCCAACGAGTTCTACGACTCTCACTTCCACCTGACGAACTACATCCAGAAGGGCATCGACGTCCGCCGGTTCCTCGAGATCATGGGCACGCCGCGTCGGCCGCTCGACGCTCTTCGGCATCCCGCTGCAGCAGCAGTGGTCGTATGCCAACTCCGGCGACTTCGCGCCGACCTACTACCTGCAGAGCGACGCGCCGCTCTACTACTACTCGTTCACCGATGCCTACATCGCCAGCGTCTATCGCTCGCTGTCGCCGGCCGGGCAGGCGCGGCTCGATCCGATGATCACGGGCTTCAACCCGTCCGACATGTACGGCGTCGATCACATCCGCCGCGTGCTGCAGGTCTTTCCCGGCGTGTTCACCGGGATCGGCGAGTTCAGCATCCACAAGGAGTTCGTCTCGGCCAAGGTCGCCGGAGAGACCGCCAGCCTGACCAACCCGGCGCTCGACCGGATCCTCGACTTCGCGGCCGAGGCGGGACTCGTGGTCATCCTCCACAACGACATCGACGTGCCGTTCGCGAAGGACGGCACCGAGCCCGCGTATCTCGCGCAGACCAAGGCAGTGCTCAAGCGGCACGGCAATGCGTCCATCATCTGGGCGCATGTCGGCCTCGGGCGGATCGTGCACCCGGTGCGCGCCTCGGCCGAAGCGGCGGAGCGGTCGTCGTCGCAGCTCGAGATCGTCGAGTCGCTCGTCGCCGATCCCCTGCTGACTCATGTCAACTTCGACATCTCGTGGGACGAAGTCGCCAAGTATGCGGTCGCGTCGGAGGAATCGATTGCGCGAGTGGCGCGGATGCTCGAACGCCCACCCCGATCGATTCCTCTTCGGCACCGACACGGTGGCGCCGGCGGCGCCGGAACCCTACTTCGCCGTGTTCGACATCTGGGCGCCGATCTGGCGCCTGCTGACGCCGGAGGCGAGCCACAAGGTTCGCAAGGGCAACTACCAGCGGATATTCGATGAAGGACGGCGCCGGGTCCGGGCCTGGGAGAAGGACCACGCGCAATGACTGCTTTCACCCAGAAGGAGAACATGGATATGCGAACAGCCCAAACGAGCCGAAGGGCCGGTTTGGTCTGCATCCTGACGGCATTCCTGCTGCTCGGCAATATGGCGAGCGCACATGCGCAGGAGCAACCACCAGCCGGTCAGCCCGCCGTCAACGTGCAGGGCACACCCGACCCCACCAGGCCGACGTTCGAGATCTACGGCTTCGCGATGCTGGACATCGGCCACGACTTCAAACAGATCCATCCCGACTGGTTCGACACGCTGCGGCTGACCAGGCTGCCGCAGTTTGAAAACGAGTTCGGTGAAGACCACAACACGTTCGCTGGCGTGCGCCAGAGCCGCCTGGGCGTCAGATCGTCGGCGCCGACCCCTCTCGGCGACTTCAAGACCATCTTCGAGTTCGAGCTGTTTGGCACCGGCGTGGACTCCGGACAGACCACGTTCCGCCTGCGCCACGCATGGGGCGAGCTCGGCCGGTTAGGGGCCGGTCAGGACTGGAGCCCTTTCACCGACCCTGACGTGTTCCCGAACTCGCTTGAATACTGGGGGCCCACGGGTCTTCCGTGGTTCCGCAACGTACAGCTCCGCTACACGGCGGTCCAGACCGATTCCAGCAACCTGATGCTCGCGCTCGCGCGCCCCGGCGCGAGCGGCGATCAGGGGGTTTACTCCGACCGTATCGAGCTCGAGGGCATCCGCGCGCGCTTCCCGCTGCCTGACTTTGCGGCCGCGTACAAGTACACGGGAAATGGGGCCACGTCCGCACCGCCGGGATGCTGCGGCAAATCAACTGGGATGACACCCTCGACGATGCGGTCGATCTGTCCGGAGACGCCACCGGCTGGGGATGGAACGTCAGCTCGAACCTCAAGGCCGGCGGGAGCGACGTCCTGCGGGTGCAGTTCACTGTCGGCGAAGGCATTCAGAACGAAATGAACGACTCGCCCGTCGACATCGGCATCGAGAGGAACCTGTCGGACCCGGTGAGGCCGCTCCTCGGCAAGCCCATCCCGATCGTCGCGATCAGCGCGTTCCTGGATCACACGTGGAACAAGAAGTACAGCAGCGCGGTCGGCTACTCGTGGCAGGAGAACGACAACACCGACGCCCAGGCCCCCAGCGCCTTCAGGACCGGTCATTACGCGCTCGGCAACCTGCTCTACTACCCGGTCCCGAACGTGATGGTCGGCGGCGAGCTCCAGTGGGGCCGGCGCGAGAACTTCTCGGACGGGTTCGAGAGCGACGGGTTCAAGGTGCAGTTCTCGTTCAAGTACAACTTCTTTTGGCAGGTTGGAGGCTAGTCATGGTGAGAGGACATCGCGGGTTCTCGGCTGTTGCGGGGCTGCTAGCGCTGGGACTGACGGCGCTGGCCGCTCCGGCAGTGGATGCGCAGGCACCGGCTGACGTCCAGAAGGCCGTCGACGCCGCCTACGCCAAGTTCAAGACACTCAAGGAAGGCAAGAACGCCGACTACATCCCGGCGCTGGCCAAGGTCGACCCCGAACCTGTTCGGCATCGCGGTCGTCACCGCCGACGGCAAGGTCTACACGGCCGGCGACATCAAGACCGAGGTCTCGATCCAGTCGATCTCCAAGGTCTTCACGATGGCGCAGGTCATTCAGGAGCAGGGGCTCGACTCGGTCGCCAAGCGGATCGGCGTCGACGCGACCGGCGCGCGATTCAACTCGATCATCGCCATCGAGGGAGTCAGGGCCGTGGTCGGGACCGGCGCGCCGGAGATGAACCCGCTGGTCAACCCCGGGGCGATCTCGGCCACCAGCATGGTGACGGGCGGCTCTGCCGACGCCGTCTGGAAGAAGATCATCGGCTTCCACGACGACGCCGCAGGACGTTCGTTGACGGTGCTGCAGGACGTCTACAAGTCGGAAGCGGACACCAACCAGCGCAACCAGGCCATCGGCGCGCTGATGCTCGCCTACGGCTACATCAAGGACAACTGGCAGCAGGCGGTCGACCTCTACACTCGCCAGTGCTCGATCGGCGTCAATGCCAAGGACCTGGCGACGATGGCCGCGACCCTGGCCGCCGGCGGGAAGAACCCGGTGACCGGCAAGAAGGTCATGGACGCGAACAAGGTGCCGGGGGTCCTCGCGGTGATGGCCACCGCCGGGCTCTACGACGATTCCGGCAAGTGGCTCTATCTGACGGGGCTGCCGGCCAAGAGCGGCGTCGGCGGCGGCCTCATCGCCGTCTCGCCAGGCAAGTTCGGCATTGCCGTCGTGTCGCCGCCGCTCGACGACGCCGGCAACAGCGTGCGGGCGCAGCGGGCGATTGCCGACATCTCGAACGCGCTCGGCGGAAATCCGTACGCCGCGGCAGCGAGATGAGGCACTAGCTCGATCCACCGACGTGAATGGGATTCCCGGGCCGCGTGGGCGTTTGCAACCGCGCCCCGGGCAGTTCTGCGCTGTGTGATGTGACTCCATGCGTCATTTCTCGATTGGGTGGGCGGTCGGGAGCGCGGTCGCGCTGGTGGCCCTGAGCGTCGCGTGTGGATCGAGTACGCCTCGAAGTGATCCCGAGCGGCCTCCCGCCGGAGGCGACACATCGTCTCTGCCGAGCGACACGCAAGCGGCTGGCAGCGCGATCGACGGCGTGTATACGCAGACACACGACGTGCGTACGGCCGAGGGCGTCTCGGCGCCCGTCGAGGACATGGCCGAGATCGTGCTCTACGATCCGACGCACGTGTTTTTCCGAATCGCGACGCATTTTGATATCGGGCACTCCTGCAGCCTCTACGGCGTCGCGACGCAGGAGGGTCAGGCGTTCGTCTATCGCGCCAGGCAGCTTCCGGCCGACAGCCCGCGACCTTGCACGCTCAAGGTCGAAGTAACTGCGGATGAGCTGCGCTTCAGCGATCGGCTCGAACCCGACGGCCCTTCGACGTGCCGTGAGTTCTGTGGCAAACGCGGAACATTGGCCGATGTCGCGTTCAGCCAAAAGCAGCGGCGTCCCATTCAGGATCTGGCCCGCGTGAAGAAGTCGGTGGAATCCTGGCGGCGGTGGAGGACTCAACATGAAGGAGCCGGTAATGGTAATCAGCTGTCGAGTCGTGTGAAAACGACCAGTGCCTTCCTGAGGACGGGGTAACAGTTTATTCCGGAGACATGGTGGCACTTTCCCCCCGAGGAGGGGGTATGCCCTGGAAGAAGTGTCACGTGGTGGACGCGCAAGCGTCTCCGGTTCGTGGCCCGCGCAGCTGGGACTCCCGCGCGAGCTGCCTGATTTCACCTCGGCTGCTGCCTCTCGTTTCGATGACTGCAATGACGGCGCGCTGCCGCGCCATGTACGATCCCGCGACTTAGAGAATCTCCTCCACCAGCTCCGCCACCTGCTCGCCGATCGCCAGGCACGACGTCAGGCCTGGTGATTCGATGCCCGCCGCCTGAACCAGCCGCGGGTTGTTCCGATCCTTCCGGATAGGAAGTCGGCGAACGTCTCTTCAGGAGGGTGGAGCTTTGGCCGGATGCCGCTGCCGCCCAACCGCATATTCTTCGACCGCAGGTCCGGCAGCAGCTCGCGCGCCGGCTCGAGGAATTCCTCCACCGGAATCCTGGTGCCCTCGTAATCGTCCTTGCGGCTCCTGATAGCGCGACGGTCGGACCGAGGTGACGTTTCCGTGCATTGTCCGCGTCAGATGCACGCCGAGCCCGTGGGCGTGCGGGAACGGATAGACGAGCGCGTTCAGGAGCGGCCGCTTGGCGGGAACGAGCTCGGCATACTCGCCGCGTCACGGATAGATGCGAAACACGTCTCCACCCATCACCGCCGACACCTCGTCGTATAACAGGCCGGCCGCGTTCACCACCGAGCGTGCCACGATTGTTTCCGCGGGCGTGCGAAGCTCGAGGTGCGAGACGCATCGGCTCCCATAAGCGGCGATCCCGGCAGGACGAAAGCGTCGTGAATCGGCACAGAGCCTCGCCGAGCGTGCGCACGAGTGCTTCCGCATCGAGTATGCCGGTGTCCGGCGAGTAGAGTGCCGCCTTGGCACGGATGTGCGGCTCGCGCGCGCGGATGAACGCCTGGTCCACCATTCGCAGGCTGCTTACGCCATTGGATTCGCCACGTGTGTACGAGCGCCTCGAGCGATCCCACTTGGTGGTCGTCCTGGGCGACGATCAGCTTTCCGCACCGGCCGTGCGGCACGTCATGTGTCGCGCAGAAGTCGTAGAGCATCCGCGCCCCCGCAACACAGTGGCGCGCCTTCAGACTCCCGGGCGGATAGTAGATGCCCGCGTGAATTACCTGGCTGTTGTGCGTGCTGCCCGCCAGGCCGGCGCGCCGTTCCCGCTCGATTACGCACACGCTGTGTCCGCGGCGGGCTACGGCCAACGCGGCGGCGAGCCCGACCACGCCGGCCCCGACGACCACCGTATCGATGTTCTCCATGTTTTAAAGCACGATCCCAACTTCGTCAACCAGAACGCGGGTAATTTCATATTTGTCACCGCGTGCGCGCTTCGGCGATACCACCACGCCAGCCTCCCTTCATCGAACATGGAGACTAAAGCTACCGCCTCAAAGGCGGTGGGATTCGACTTTCCGTTTGTGCTACTGGCGCACAGGTGATTGAAATTCCAGCTTGGAAAACCGGGAGGCCGCCGCCCGGATTTGAACCGGGGGGTGTGCGGGCACCGGGACCGTCGTAGCGGCATCAGGACCGGACGACCCAGTACGCGAAGCCCTTCCCAATCCGGCCGTTACCCTCGTCGGGCGTGACCTGCAACAGACGGCCGCCCGCCGTGCGGATGATGGCTTCGACCTCAGGCCGATTGACGCCACACATGTCCATATGCACGCCGCGCTTGCCGACCACGAACGGATATTTGAGTCGCCGCCACAGCACAACAACCGGCCGCGGCAGGCCGCGTTTCAACGCGCCGCCTGACACCGCGCGCCCCCAAGGCCTCCCGGAAGCATTAAACTGCATACACCTCGGGCAGTTGAAACATCACACCCCGCCCGGCGCCAGCACGCGAATCAATTCCGGAAATGCAGGCCCTGGCGGACGATCGTCGGTCGAATGTGCTGGAGCACGAGTCGGCAGTAGACGACGTCGAACGAACGATTTTCGATTCCGCGCAGGTGTGTTGAGCGATTCACGACAAAGGAGCATCCGGTGCAATCGGCATTCAGAAGCGGGCGCGGGGTTGATCATCGAGTGCGCGATGTCGACGCCGACGACGGTGCGGAAGTGCGGGGAAAGGGCGCGCGTCAGACACCCGCTGAAACGCCGCACCCGAAGTCGAGCGCCCGTCCTCGCGGCGCGCTAACGGCGCGACCCGCTGGAGGTCCTCGATGAACTTCAGGGCATGCGCGCGGCCGGTCGCAAAGAACTCCTCTTGCGACCAATCGGCCACCTGGCCGTCTTTGGTGGTGAGGATGGCGCCGAAAACGCGCTATCGCGTCCAAGTTGCTCCACATCTCCCACCCCAGTCTTGTTGTCGCCACACGATGCTCACCTCGCTGGAGTATCGACCTACTGTTCTTGAACGACCACATACTACAACATCGTCTCGGGCGGCGACTTGAAGGATGCCGTGCGCAAACTGGACGCGCAAACTGGACGCGCTCACTGAACCGCCTCGAAGGGGGTGCGCTCTACTTGCATTCGACCACTGGCAGCCGGGCGCTACCTCCTACAGAAAATCGGTTGATGGGTTACGGTTTCGTTACGGTCGGCCGATCAGCCGGGGCGGCCTCGCGCTCAACAGTGAAGATTTATTAGCGAATTTTGGAGGCGCCGCCCGGATTTGAACCGGGGATGGAGGTTTTGCAGACCTCTGCCTTACCACTTGGCTACGGCGCCCCTCGGGGGGGATCTACTCCGACGCGGCCGAACTAAAGTTCGGCCCTACGTACGGCTACGCACGGCCCGACGGACGCGTGCGGCCCGTACGGCAATCGGCCGGGCGGTGAAGCCCGGCCGCACACGGCATCGGCGGTGAAGAAGTTGGAGCGGGAAACGGGATTCGAACCCGCGACTTCGACCTTGGCAAGGTCGCACTCTACCACTGAGTTATTCCCGCGCTCCGGGCCGACTGCCGAACCCAAATGGTAATACACGCCGCCCTTGAGGCGCAACCGGCAACCCATGGCCGGGCCGGTCAGACGATTTCACGGCGCTCCGGGACGGTACGGCACGGCTTCAGACATTGACCTCGCGCAGGACCTCCGCCGCTTCCTCGGGCGCCGTCGGGTTGATGTAGAACCCGGTCCCCCACTCGAATCCGGCCACCTTCGTCAGCTTCGGCATGATCTCGAGGTGCCAGTGGTAGAACTCGCCGGCCGCTTCGGTGAACGGCGCGCTGTGGATGATCAGGTTGAACGGCGGCGACTCCAGCGCGCGGTTCATCCGCAGCAGCGTGTCCTTCAGCATCCGGGCCAGGCTCTCGTACTCGTGCCGCGGCGCGTCCTCGAAGTTGGAGCCGTGCCGCTTCGGCAGCAGCCACGTCTCGAACGGAAACCGCGGCGCGTACGGCGACAGCGCCACGAAGTCCGAGTTCTCGCTGATCACGCGCACCCGGCTGTCCAGCTCCTGCCGGACGATGTCGCAGTACACGCAGCGCTCCTTGTGCTCGAAGTGCCGCCTGGCGCCGGAGATCTCGTCGCGCACGTTGCGCGGGATGACGGGCAGCGCGATCAGCTGGCTGTGCGAGTGGTCCAGGCTGGCGCCGGCCGCCTCGCCGTGGTTCTTGAAGATCAGGATGTAGCGGAAGCGCTTGTCCTGCTTCAGGTCGAGCACGCGCTCGCGATACGCCCACAGCACGCGCTCGACGCCGGCGGCCGGCATCGTCGCCAGCGACGCGTCGTGGTCGGGCGTCTCGATGATCACCTCGTGCGCGCCGACGCCGTTCATCTTGTCGAACAGCCCCTCGCCCTGCCGATCGAGGTTGCCTTCGACTTCGAGCGCCGGAAACTTGTTCGGCACCACGCGCACGTCCCAGCCCGGGCCGTTGGGCCCGCCGCTGCGGCGATAGGACAGCACCTCCTTGGGCGTGTAGTGCTCGTGCCCCTCGCAAAACGGGCACACCGCGTCGGGGAGCGGGCAGACCTGCTGCAGCCGGAACGCGCTGGGCCGCTTGCGCCGCTCGGTCGAGATGATGACCCAGCGGCCGGTGATGGGATCTTTACGAAGTTCAGGCACGTCGGCTCGCACATCTACTGCCACGCATCGCGAGAGACGCGCTTCGCTGGATCGAGCGCATCGACGCATCACGCGTGCGGTGCCGTCGACCTCGGCGCATCAGTGACAGGACCGCCACGACGTCGAACCGGCACGACGTGGCGTCGCTTCGATACCGGGCCAGGAAGTCCCGGGCCATGGCGACGATTCGGCGCTGCTTGCGCGGCGTCACCGCCTCGGCCGGTGTCCCGCAGTCGGTGTGACGCCTGGCCTTGACCTCGACGAAGACGAGGCAGCCGCCGTCGCGCGCGACGATGTCAATTTCTCCAGCACGGGTTCGGTAGCGGGTGGCAATGATTGCGTACCCGCGCCGCTCGAGGGTCGTGCGCGCGAGGGATTCGCCGAGGGAACCAAGGGCGATGTGCGGGGAGGGGTCCATGACGAGGCGCGAAGTGCAATCGGCGCGCCACTGCGCCACAATCGCGAAGGCGCGCATGGCGCGAGGGCGCGAAGCCGACGGCAAGCTTCGCCCGACCGACCTGCCGTGCTTCGCGCCTTCGCGCCTTCGCGATTGTGATCAGCGTCGCGCCGCGACCTCGCCGATCGCCTGGTCCAGAATCTCCAGCGCCTTGTCCGCCTGCGCCTTGGTGATCACCAGCGACGGCGACAGGCGGATGGCGTTCTTGCCGGCGCCCAGCACGAGCAGGCCCTTGTAGAAGCACGCCTGCACGACCGCGTCGCGCTCGGCGACGGCGCGCTCCTTGGTCTGGCGGTCCTTGACGAACTCGATGCCGATCATCAGGCCCTTGCCGCGCACGTCGCCGATGATCTGATGCTTCTTCATCAACTCGCGCGCGCCGGCGAGCAGGTGCGCGCCCACCTCGGCCGCGTTCTTCACCAGCGACTCGCGCAGCAGCTTGATCGTCGCGATTGCCGCGGCACAGGACACGGGATTGCCGCCAAACGTGCTGGCGTGCGCGCCCGGGGGCCAGTTCATCACGTCGGCGCGCGCGCAGCACACGCCCAGCGGCATGCCCGAGGCGATGCCCTTGGCCGTCGCGATGATGTCCGGCTCCACGCCGAAGTGCTCCATCGCGAACATCTTCCCCGTCCGGCCCATGCCCGACTGCACCTCGTCGGCGACCAGCAGCATGCCGTGCTTCTTCGTCAGGGCCCGCAGCCGCTGGTGGAACTGCGGCGGCGGCACGAGGTACCCGCCCTCGCCCTGGATGGCCTCGACGACGACGGCGGCGACTTCGTCGGGCGAGATGAGGTGAACCAGCGTCTGGTCCTCGACAAATCCCAGGCACTCGGCCTGGCACGTCTCCGGCTTCAACCCGACGGGACAGCGGTAGCACGTCGCATACGGCGCGTGATAGACGCCCGGCAGCAGCGGCCCGAACCCGCGCCGCTGCGTGGTCTTGCTCGAAGTCAGCGACAGCGACCCCATGCTGCGGCCGTGGAACGAGCCGAGGAACGCGATGATGCCGAACCGCTTCGTGTGGTACTTCGCCAGCTTCACCGACGCTTCGACGGCCTCGGTGCCCGAGTTGCCGAAAAACGTCTTCACCTCGCCCGAGATCGGGACGATGTCGGCCATGTCCTCGGCCAGCTTCACCTGCGGCTCGTAGTAGAAGTCCGTGCCCGACATGTGCAGGAAGCGCTGGGCCTGATCGACGATGGCCTTGACGACGTCGGGGTGGTTGATGCCCGTCGCGTTGACGGCGATGCCGGCGGCGCAGTCGAGAAACAGGTTGCCGTCCACGTCCTCGACCACGGCGCCGCTGCCGCCGGCCATCACGAGCGGGTAGTCGCGCGTGTAGGACGGCGAGACGTGCCTGCTGTCGCGGGCGATGAGCGCCGCGGCCTTCGGGCCGGGAAGTGCGAGTCTTGAGAAGCGGGGCATCCATCGTCCTTCGTCCTTATCCTTCTTCTCTTCCACCTGCGTCCCGCCGGGCCCATCCTCCAGGATGATGCCGCGGCTGGCGAGCTCGTCGCGGATCCGGTCGCCGGCGGCGAAGTCGCGGCGACGCCGCGCGGCCTGGCGCTCCTCGATCAGCCGCTCGATCTCGGCCGGGTCCACCGGCGGACGCGCATCTTCCTGCTGTCGCAGCGAGAGCACGCCGAGCACGCGGTCGAAATGCGCCGAACAGCTCGCGCGCCGCGCGCGCGTCGGCTTCGCCCAGCGTGCCGTCGTCGATGGCGGTGTTGAGCACGCGCACCAGGTCGAAGAGCACCGCCAGCCCGGCCGACGTGTTCAGGTCGGCCTGCAGCACCTCGTCGAACTCGGCACGCGCGCGGGCAAGCGCCTCGGCAATTGCCGGGCGCGGCTCGCCGCCGGTTACCGTGTCCAGCCGCGCAAGGCGCGTCCACCAGCCGGCGGAGCGATTCGTCGGCCTGCTGCAGCGTGTCCCACGAGAAGCGCAGCTGCTTGCGGTAGTGGCTCGACAGCAGCAGGTACCGCAGCGCCGACGGCCTGAAGCCCTGATCGACGACGTCTTTGACGTTGTAGACGTTGCCGAGCGACTTGGACATCTTCTCGTTGTCGATGATCAGGTGCTCGACGTGCACCCAGAACCGCGAGAACGGCGTGCCCGTGGCGCCTTCGCTTTGGGCGATCTCGTTTTCGTGGTGCGGGAAGATGAGGTCGATGCCGCCGGCGTGCAGGTCGATGGGCGGCTGGCCCAGCAGCCGCAGCGCCATCGCCGAGCATTCCAGGTGCCAGCCCGGGCGCCCGGGACCCAGCCCGTAATCCCACGTCGGCTCGCCGGGCTTGGTCGCCTTCCACAGCACGAAGTCCCGCGCGTCGTCTTTGGCGTAGTTGTCGCTGTCGACGCGAGCGCCGGGCTTGATGCCCTCCTGGTCGAGGCGCGCCAGCTTGCCGTAGCCGGGGAACGACGCGATGCGGAAGTAGATGGAGCCGTCGCTGCGGTACGTGTGGCCGTTTTTCTCGAGCGCGTGCACCAGGTTGGCCATGGCTTCGAGATTGGCCTCGTCGGTGGCGCGCGGCGTGTCTTCCACCGGCTCGAGCCCGAGCGCGGCGGCGTCCTCGCGAAACGCCTCGACGTACTGCGTCGTGTAGGTGCGCAGGTCCTGGCCGGCCTTCTGGGCGCCGAGAATCGTCCGGTCGTCGACGTCGGTGAAGTTCATCACCTGGTGCACCCGCCAGCCGCACACGTGCTGCAGCGTGCGGCGCAGCACGTCCAGGCAGACGAAGGTGCGGAAGTTGCCGATGTGCCCGCGGTTGTAGACCGTGAGGCCGCAGGTGTACATGCGCACCGTGTCGCCCATCGACGGGACAAACGGCTCTTCCTGGCGCGTGAGGGTGTTGTAAAGGCGCATCGTCTCTGCGAAGAAATTCCGCCGAGGCTAGAGGCCCGGCAGGTGGCGCGTGAAGCGATGCCTGGTGCCGCCCGGGTCGGCGTGGACCGAGACGCGATCCATCAAGCCCGACCGGCGGCGGCGTGAGCGGCAGATGCGGGGCGGTGACATCGACATGAAAGCTGGCGGCGTCACGTTCGATTCGGAGGCGCAGCGCGCCCCGGCCGTGGTCGGCTGGCAGCCCCTGCGCAACCAGCGCCTCGATGGCACCCGCCATCTCGCTGGCTTCGATGGCGGGGTAGCCCACGTACGCAAACGCCTGGCGGAGGAGCTCGCGCAGCGGGTCGAGAAACGCCCGGTGCGCCGGCAGGCTGGCTTCGAAGTGGAACGTCATCAAAGCGACATCCGATCAAACAGCGTGCGCGTCTTCAGCACGTCAGAGGCGATCTGCGCCGTGAGCTGATCGACGCTGTCGAAGCGCCGCTCGTCGCGGACCCGCTGCACGAACCCCAACCCGACCGACCGGCCGTAGAGGTCCATGTCCACGCCGAGCAGGTGCGTTTCGACCACCGTCGCGGCCTTCGTCCCCAAAGGTCGGCCGGACGCCGATGTTGGTCACCGACGGATAGATTACCCCGTCCAGCCGCACCGTGGTGGCATACACCCCGTTGGGCGGCAGCAGCTCGTTCTCCGTGGCCAGGTTGGCCGTCGGAAATCCCAGCGTTCGTCCCCGCCCGTCGCCGGCCACCACCGTCCCGTCGATGGCGTAGGGATGGCCCAGCAGCGCCCCGGCCTCGTCCACGCGTCCTTCGCTGATAAGCCGGCGGATGCGCGTGCTGCTGACGACGAACTCCTTGTAGCGCACCGGGTCGATCTTCTCCGCGCGAAAGCCGTAGCGCGCGCCGAGGCTGCGCAGCATCGAGAAGTTGCCGACGCGGTCGCGGCCGAACAGGAAGTTGGCGCCGACCCAGACCTCGGACACGTGCAGCCACTCGACCAGCACCGTGCGCACGAACGTCTCGGGATCCCACTGCGACAGCTCGGGCGTGAACCGGACCACGGCCACGCCATCCACGCCGGCGCGCCCGAGCGCCTCGAGCCGCTGCGCCTTGGTCATCAGCAGCGGCGGCGCCTTGTCGGGCCGCACCACGCGCGGCGGATGCGGATCGAACGTCATGACGACGGAGGTCGCCGCCGCGCTCGGTCGCCACGCGGCGCAGGCGCTCGATGATCTTGGTATGCCCGCGGTGCAACCCGTCGAAGTTGCCCAGCGCCAACACGGGGTGCTGCCAGCGCGTGGGCCGCGGGTCGTCGGGAAAGTGAATGACGTCCACTCGTTACTGACGCGTGACTGAGGCGATGCGACGGGTCACTCGCAGCGCCACGCGTCAGTCAAAGGTGACCGACAGGCCATCATATGCCAGTTCGACGCCATCGGGCAGGCTGGCGGTCGTGGCGGCATGCGGCAGGTCGTGGCAGATGTGGGTGAACCACGCGCGCGACGGAGCCAGACGCTGCACGGCCGCGAGCGCCTCGGCCACCGTGAAGTGCGTCGGATGCGGCCGGTGGCGCAGCGCGTCGATGACGACCACGTCGACGCCGTCGAGCAACTCCCACGAGCTGTCCGGAATCGCACTGCAGTCGGTGAGGTACGCCATCGAGCCGATCCGGTAGCCCTGCACGAGCCGCCGGCCGTGCCAGAGCGGCACGGGGATCACCTCGGTGCGGCCCAGGCTGAAGGCGCCGTGGACCGCGAACAGATCGATCTCCGGCAGGCCGCCGCCCGCCGCCGTCGACGCGGTCGAAGATGTAGCCGAACGTGCGGCGCAACTCGTCGATCGTCTGGGCGATCGCCGTAGCACGGGATGCGGCCTCGCTGCAGGTGGTTGTATCGACGCAGGTCGTCGAGGCCGAGCACGTGGTCGGCGTGCCCGTGCGTGTAGAGCACGGCGTCGATGCGCGGGAGGCGATGGCGCAGCGCCTGCATCCGGAAGTCCGGCGCGGTGTCGATGAGGACGGCGGTGCCATCGGGCAGCGTCACGTACACCGAGGGCCGCGTGCGCGCGTCGCGCGGGTCGTCGGACCGGCACACCGCGCAGTCGCACCCGATCATCGGCACGCCGTGGCTGGTGCCGGTTCCCAGGAACAGCAAGGAGCCCTGCTGGTTGGCCGGGTTGGGTCAGGTTGAGTCGGGTTGGGCCGGGTTGGGTCGCGGTTGATCGGCCTTCGCGCCTTCGTGCCATCGCGGCCTTCGTGATTGTGGCGTCGATGTCGGCTGACTACGGCACGATGATGCGCGGGCCGCCGTCCTTCTTCACCTCGACAAAGCGCATCCGCAGCTCGTAGAGGCCCTGCTCGAGCAACTGCCGCTCCTCGGCCGTGAGGTTGCCCTTCGTCTTCTCCTCGAGGATGCCGAGGATGTCGATCATCTGCTGCGCTGCCTCGAAGTTTGGAGGCGGTCACCTGACCGGTATTCGGATCGGCGGCGTCGCCGAGATGCACGGCCGTCGTGTGGAGCAACGAGAACACGAACGCCGCGAAATTCAGGGCCGGAGCCTGCTCGCTCATACCGTCTAGAATACCCTACCGATGTCCACCGCCGGCGCTCGCCTCGACGATCTCATCCGCATCATGGCCACGCTGCGCGGGCCCGACGGCTGCCCGTGGGACCGCGTGCAGACGCTGGCCAGCCTGCGGCCGTTCCTGCTGGAAGAAACCTACGAGGCGCTCGAAGCGCTCGACGCCGGCGACCTGGCCGGTCTTCGCGAAGAGCTTGGCGACCTGCTCTTCGAGATCGTGTTCCTGGCGCGCATCGCGGAGGAGCAGGGCGACTTCACCATCGCCGATGCGATCGACGGCGTGGCGACCAAGCTGGTGCGGCGCCACCCGCACGTCTTCGGCGACGCCGACAAGCTGTCGCAGGCCGAGGAGGTTCGCGGGCGCTGGGAGGAACTGAAGGCCGCCGAGCGGGCGGGATCGGCAGAGACGAAGCCAAGACGTTGCTGAGCGGCGTGCCGATTACGCTTACCCGCCCTCCTGCGCGCCTACGAGTACAGCAGCCGGGCCGCGACGGTGGGGTTCGATTGGGTCGCGGCGGCCGACGTGCTGGACAAGATGGAGGAGGAGCTCGGCGAGATACGGCGAGGTTGTCAAGCGACGGTCGGACGGGTGGGCTCGAGGTTCGGACGGGTTGGGTCGGGTTGAAGAGGAGGTTGGCGATCTCCTGTTCGCGATCGCGAACCTGTCGAGGAAGCTCGGCGTCGAGCCCGAGGCGGCGCTGCGTAGAGCCAACGACAAGTTCCGGGAGCGCTTCACGGCGGTGGAACAGCGGATCGAGGCGCGAGGGGAGAAGCTGCAGGACAAGACGCTGGAGGAGTTGGAGGCGGAGTGGCAGGCGGTGAAGAGGAGCGACTGAACCGTGCGCCAGCTCGACGGCCACAGACACGACAGTCACGAAGGCACGAAGGCACGAAGGCACGAAGGTCACTCACTGGCCATGAGGACGACACGCTTCAAGCCGTGCTTCAGCAGCTGCGACATCGAAAGTTGATCAAGAGCCCAGCCGAAGGTTCGTTGCCTTCAGATACGACACCAGCTGTTTTCGGTGCACGGCGTCGATGGCCTCGACGGCTTTCAGTTCGACGATCGACCAAGCCCTGAACGATCAGGTCTACTCGGTGCGTGCCGACACCTCCCCGCGGTAGCGCACCTCGACGGCCTTTCTCAGTCTCGAACCATGAGCCGCGCTCGAGCTCCATACACATCGTTTGCGATAGAAGCTCTCCAGGTACCCGGGCCCAAGATCACGATGCACCGCGAGCGCACACGCAATGACTCGTGCAGCGACCAGTTCCTCATCGTCGAGAGCCGGCTCCGCAAGCTGAATCTCCATACGTCCTCTCTAGTCCTTCGTGCCTTCGTGTGCCCTTCGTGCCTTCGTGGTTGTCGGGTATGCGTGCGCCCCGTGAAGTGCTCACATCTGAGCGTCGTCCCATCCGTCTCCACCACCACCTGCCCGTCTTCATCCGTCCGGAACACCTTCGCGCCTCGTTCGCGGACTCGATCCAGGACCGCCGCCGCGGGATGCCCGTAGCGGTTCTCACGCCCGCAGCTGAACACGACGGCATCGGGGCGCAGTGCGTCGAGCCAGATGTCGCTCGTGGATGTCGCGCTGCCGTGGTGGGCGGCCTTGAGGACCCGATGAGCGGGCCGGCGGGATCTCGGCGGCCAGCGAGCGTTCGACCTGCTCGCTGATGTCCCCCGGCAGCACGATCGACACCTCCCCGAATCGCAACTCGATCACGATCGAGTCGTCGTTGCGCACGCGCGGGCGCTCCCAGTCCGGCGGTGGCGGGTGCCACACACGCAGCTCGGCGCCTCCGATCGCCCAGAGCTGCCCGCGGAGGAGTCGCCCCCACGCGGCGGTGGCGCGCTCGGGCGAGGTCCTGCAGCCTCTGTAGCGGCACGTGGCTGGGGACGGGAATGCCGTCGAGTATCGACGGCGCGAAGTCGGCGATCACCGCGGCGGCGCCGCCGATGTGGTCGGGGTCGCCGTGAGTCAGCACCAGCGCGTCCAGCCGCCCGGTACCGCGCGCCCACAACGAGGGCGCCACGACGCGCTCGCCGATGTCGAAGGCCACCGATCCTGGCAGGCCGCCGGCATCGACCAGCCAGCGGGCGCCGTTGGGAAACTCGACCAGCGTGGCGTCGCCCTGCCCGACGTCGAGCGCGACCACCCGCAAGAGCCCGTCGATTCGCCAGGGCCAGCGCCACGTCGAGGGCGCAGACAACGATCCAGACCGCGCAGACTGCCAGCGACCGCGGCACTGCCCCGCCTGACCGCCTGGACTCGATGAGCGCGGCAGTGCGGGCAGATATGGCCCGGCGACGAGCCCGGCCAGGGCGAGCAGGTACGTCGCGGACACCCAGGCCGCCGGCGCCGGCATCCGAAGGGCCAGCCACGGCAGCCACTCCACCAGCCTTGCGCTGGCGGCAAGGCCGCCGGCAGCCCACGCCGTCACCAGGCCGAAGGCGCTCGCGGCGGCGGGCGCCAGTGGATGCGCAAGGACGGTGAGCGAGGCCGCCACCTGCACGACCGCCATCAACGGCACCGCCGCCAGGTTGAGCAGCAGACCGGCCACGGTGACGCGGTTGAAGAAGCTCGGCCGAAAACGGCAGCAGCACCAGCTCGGTCGCCAGCGATGCCGCCACCACACCAGCTGCCGTCCGGCGCCAGGCGCTGCCCTGCCGTTGTGCGCTCACTCGTGTGGCGAGGACGATGATGGCTGCCGTGGCGCCGGCGCTGAGCACGAATCCCGGATCCACTACCGCGAGGGGCCGCGCCGCCACGAGACCGATGACGGCAGCGGCCAGCGCGTTGAGGCTCCACGCCGACTGGTCCAATGTGCGCAGTCCCAGGTAGATCGACCGCCATCGTCGTTGCGCGTGCGACCGATGAGCCGCCGCCGACCAGGCCGGCGTGGAGGACCAGCAGCAGCGCGACGAGTGGGCCGCCGAGCCATGCCGCGACCCGGAGAAGGCGGGTCAGACCCAGCAGGATCGCGGTCAGCACGGCGATGTTGCCGCCCGAGATCGCGATGACGTGATACGTGCCGGCAACCTGCAGACGCTTTTCGAGCGCCGGATCGAGACCGGTCCGGTCGCCGATGAGAATGGCCGTCGCGATGGCGGCGGCCGTGGGGTCGCGCGGCCGCACGTACGTCGCGAGCGTGGCGCGAACGTGCGCGCGGACTTCTGCGGCTCGCTCGTGCCGCCACGTGCCCGGCGCCTGGACTTCGACCAGCGTCCCGCTCTTGACGCTTCCGACGAGCGTCAACCCGCGGCGCGCCAGGGCCAGGCGATCGTCGCCGACGCCGGGGTTGAGATAGTGCGCAGGACGCCGCAGCGTTGCGGAGGTTTGGATGGTGCGGCCGGCGCGCCATCGCGCCATCTGCGGCTCGGCGAGCGTCCCGCCCACGGTCAGCGACGCAACCTCGGCACCGTCGACCTCCTCGTCGCCAAACCGCTGGACGGCCAGCCGGAGCCGGACGCCATTGACGCCCGGCGACGCGTCCTCTTCCAGCACGCCCCTGAGCGTGACGACGCCACCGCCGTGCACCTGGTCGAGCAGCGCCGGAAGCCGCGGCGCGACGAGCACGACGATCGGCGTGCGAACCCGAGCGCGACTCCTGCAGCAAGCACGCCCGCCACACCGCACGTGAACGCCATCCACGGGCGGCGACGGCTCGGCGCCCACCGCCGCGCCCAGGGCGCTCGACAGGAGCCACGCCAGCGCCGCACCCGCGGGGACTGGCGTCGTCAAGCCAAGCAGCACACCCCCGCAGAGGGCGACGGCGAGATGGACGGGCAGGAGGGGCATGGCCGCCCCGCTTGCAAGACGCGGGACGGGTGGCGGGCACTGATGGTGCTACGTGCCTGGTGCCTGGTGCTAAGTGCGGTGCTGAGTGCCTGGTGCCAGGTGCTAGGTGCGATGTGCTGGGTGCCAGGTGCTGCGTGCGGTGAAGCGCGCCAGGCGAGCGCGTCACAGAATCTTCGACGCGACCGCTGACGTCGTACGCAGATTCTGCGACACGCACGCGGCACGCGGCACCCGGCACACCCGGCACCGGCACCCGGCACCCGGCACCAGGCACCGCAGGCACTTCGGCACCAGGCACTTCAGCGTCAGGTGCTTTTCACAGTGCGCGCAGCGTAGTAGTCCTGCAACGCGCGCACGTCGAGCGCCTGCGTGCGCAAGGCGCGGATGGCCGCCACGGCAGCCGAGGCGCCGGTGAGTGTCGTGATGCACGGCACGGTATGCATCATCGCGACGCGGCGGACGGTGCGGTCGTCGAAGAAGGACTCGCGGCCCAGGGGCGTGTTGACGACCAGCGCGACCTCGTCGTTGACGATCTGGTCGGCGATGTTGGGGCGGCCTTCGTTGACCTTGTAGACGACCTCGACGTCCAGGCCGTGGGCCCGCAGGTAGGCGGCGGTGCCGCGCGTGGCGACCAGCCCGAAGCCCAGTTCGGCCAGGTCCCGCGCGATGGGCAACACATTGGGCTTGTCGGTGTTGTTCACGCTGATGAAGGCACGGCCCTTGTCCGGCAGCTTCTGTCCCACCGACAGCTGCGCCTTCGCGAAGGCCGCGCCAAACGTGTCGGCGCCGCCCATCACCTCGCCGGTCGATTTCATCTCCGGCCCGAGCAGCGTGTCCACGCCGGGGAAGCGCACGAACGGGAACACAGGGCTCTTGACGAAGACGCCCGCCACGTCGAGGTCATCGGTGATCGACAGGTCGGCCAGCGTCTTGCCCGACATCACGCGCGCGGCGACCTTCGCCAGCGGCACCCCGGTGGCCTTCGACAGGTACGGCACGGTGCGCGACGCCCGCGGGTTGACCTCGAGCACGTAGACGACATCGTCTTTGATCGCGTACTGCACGTTCATCAGGCCCACGACTTTCAGGGCCCGCGCGATGCGCCGCGTGTACTCGCGGATGGTCACCAGGTGCTTCTCCGCCACCATGAACGGCGGGACCACGCACGAGCTGTCGCCGGAGTGGATGCCGGCCTGCTCGATGTGCTCCATGATGCCGCCGATGACGACCGCGCCGGTCGCATCCGCCACGCAATCCACGTCGAACTCGAAGGCGTCCTCGAGGAACTTGTCGACCAGCACGGGCCGTTCGTGCGAGACGTCCACGGCGCTGGCCATGTAGCGGTCGAGCGTGGCCATGTCGTAGACGATGGCCATGCCCCGGCCGCCCAGCACGTAGGAAGGACGCACGACGACCGGAAACCCAATCTCCGTGGCGACGTCACGCGCTTCGGTGCGCGACGTGGCGGTGCCGCTCTCCGGCTGCGGGATGCCCGAGGTCCCACAGCAGCCGTGAGAACCGCTGACGGTCTTCGGCCAGGTCGATGGAATCCGGCGAGGTGCCCAGCATCGTCACGCCCGCCTCGAGCAGCGGCAGCGCCAGCTTCAGCGGTGTCTGACCGCCGAACTGCACCAGGCAGGCGACCTCGCCGCCGCCGCTTCGCTCCTTGTCGATCACGGCCATCACGTCTTCGAAGGTGAGCGGTTCGAAGTACAGGCGATCGGTCGTGTCGTAGTCGGTCGAGACGGTCTCCGGGTTGCAGTTGACCATCACCGTCTCGAAGCCCTCTTCGGCGAGCGCGAAGGCGGCGTGACAGCAGCAGTAGTCGAACTCGATGCCCTGGCCGATGCGGTTCGGGCCGCTGCCCAGGATCACGACCTTCTTCTTGCCGTTGGGCTCGGATTCGCAGAACGGCTCGAAGGTGCCGTACATGTACGGCGTGAACGACTCGAACTCGGCCGCGCAGGTATCGATGCGCTTGTAGGCGGTCGACGACGCCCTCCTCGAGGCGGCGGGCGCGAATTGCCGCTTCGTCGGCGCCCAGGATACCTGCCAGCTCGTGGTCGCCGAAACCCGAACGTTTCAGCGTCAACAGCAGGTCGGTCGACATGTCGCGGAAGCCCACCAGCTGCGCGGTCTTCTTCAGCTCGACGATCTCGGCGAACTGCTGCAGGAACCACGGGTCGATCTTCGTCAGGTCGTGGATCGTCTCGAGCGACCAGCCTCGGTCGAGCGCCTCGAAGACGCCCCACATCCGGCGATCGGTGGGCACCACCAGCTTCTTGCGCAGCGCCGCCTCGTCAAACTCCTCGTCGTCTTGCGGCGTGCGCAAAGAGCCTGCCCTGCCGGCCCAGCTCGAGCGACCGGATGCCCTTGAGAAAGGCCTCCTTGAACGTGCGCCCGATGGCCATCGCCTCGCCCACCGACTTCATCTGCGTGGTCAGCGTCGCGTCGGCTTCCGGGAACTTCTCGAAGTTCCACCGCGGGAATCTTGACGACGACGTAGTCGATGGTCGGCTCGAACGAGGCCGGAGTGAGCCGCGTGATGTCGTTGGGAATCTCGTGCAGGTGATAGCCAAGGGCCAGCTTGGCGGCGATCTTGGCGATGGGGAACCCGGTGGCCTTCGACGCCAGGGCCGAGGACCGCGACACGCGCGGGTTCATCTCGATGCAGATCATCCGGCCGTCGGCCGGGTTCACCGCGAACTGGATGTTCGAGCCGCCGGTCTCGACGCCGACACGGCGGATGATCCGCCGCGCCGCATCGCGCATCCGCTGATATTCCTTGTCCGACAGCGTCAGCGCCGGCGCGACCGTGATGCTGTCGCCGGTGTGCACGCCCATCGGGTCGACGTTCTCGATCGAGCAGATGACGACGAAGTTGTCGGCGACATCGCGCATCACCTCGAGCTCGTATTCCTTCCACCCGATCACGGACTCCTCGATGAGGATCTCGTGCACCGGGCTGAAGCTCAGGCCGCGCGCCGCCAGCTCGCGAAACTCCTCGATGTTGTAGGCGATGCCGCCGCCGACGCCGCCCAGCGTGAACGACGGCCGGATGATCGCCGGAAATCCGGTGTCCTGCACCAGCGCGAGGGCGTCCTCGATCGACCGCGCCAGGCCGCTGCGCGGGACGTCGACGCCAATCTCCTTCATCGCGTCGCGAAACAGCAGCCGGTCCTCGCCGACCTTGATGGCGTCGATCTGCGCGCCGATCAGCTCCACGCCGTACTTCGCCAGGATGCCCTGTTCGTGCAGCGCGACCGCCAGGTTCAGCGCCGTCTGCCCGCCCACCGTCGGCAGCACCGCGTCGGGACGCTCGAGCGGCGATGATCTGCTCGGCGATCTCCACCGTGAGCGGCTCGACGTAGGTGCGATCGGCCGCCTCCGGGTCGGTCATGATCGTCGCCGGATTGCTGTTGATCAGCACCACTTCGAGGCCTTCGGCCTTGAGGGCCTTGCAGGCCTGGGTGCCCGAGTAGTCGAACTCCGAGGACTGCCCGATGACGATCGGGCCGGAGCCGATGACGAGGACGCGTTTGAGATCAGTGCGACGAGGCATCTTGGATGACCTCTGGCTGTCAGATCGCGAGGCGCGATGACGCGAGGGCGCGATGCGATGCCCGACGATGTTGTCCCTTCGCGGCTTCGCGCCTCGCGCCATCGCGATTGTCGCCAAACGTCACTTCTTCTCGATCTCATCCAGGAACTGCCTGAACAGATAGTCCGCGTCGTGCGGGCCCGGGCGACGCCTCGGGATGGTACTGCACGCAGAAGACGCGCTTGTCCACGTGACGCAGGCCCTCGACCGTGCCGTCGTAGAGGTTCAGGTGCGTGACCCGCACGTGGCCCGGCAGCGAGTCGGGGTCCACCGCAAAGCCGTGGTTCTGCGACGTGATCTCGACCTTGTTGGTGGCCAGGTTCTTCACCGGGTGATTGCCGCCGCGGTGGCCGAACTTCAGCTTGAAGGTCTTGCCGCCCATCGCCAGGCCCAGCACCTGGTGGCCCAGGCAGATGCCGAACACCGGCACGTCGGAGTCCACCAGCGTCCGCGCATTGTCCACCACGTACGGCAGCGCCGCAGGGTCGCCGGGCCCGTTGCTCAGGAAGATGCCGTCGGGCTCGATCGCGAGCAGGTCCGCGGCCGGCGCCGACGCGGGAAACACCGTGACATCGCAGTTGTGCGCGGCCAGCCGGCGCAGGATGTTGAACTTGATGCCCAGGTCGTAGGCGGCGATCCGCAGGCGACGGCTCGCGCGGCGCTCGGGCGGCACGAGGAAGTCCGGGTCGCTCTCGTCGCCGGACTTCCACTCGTAGGGCGAGGGGCAGGTGACGTCCTTGACCAGGTCGCTGCCTTCCATGTGCGCGGATCGCCGGCGGCCTGGGCGACCAGCTGCTGCGGGTCGAGGCCGGCGCCGGTTCCGATCACGCCGCGCAGCACGCCGCCCGAACGCAGCTTCCGCGTGAGCGCGCGCGTGTCGATGTCGGCGATCGCGACGATGTTGTGCTTGCGTCAGGTACTCGCGCAGCGTCTGGTCGGCGCGCCAGTTGCTGGCGACCGGCGAGGACTCGCGCATCACGAACCCGGCCACCTGCGGCCCACGCGACTCGGCGTCGTCACCGGTGACGCCGTAGTTGCCGATCTGGACCGACGTCATCGTGACGATCTGTCCGGCGTAGGACGGATCGGTCAAGACTTCCTGGTAGCCCGTCATGCTCGTGTTGAAGACCACTTCCCCGCTGGTCTCGCCGGCGGCGCCCACCGAGGTGCCGCCAAACCACGTGCCGTCTTCCAATGCCAACACTGCGTTCATTCCGGTGTGCCTCGCTCGAGCGATGCGGCCACGCGCGTGCGCGCGCCCGCCTGAACCTCTGCCGTCGTCACCCAGGGGCTGAACCCCGCCATCTCCAGCCGGATGCGGTGCGTGCCCGGTGACGACTCGGGCAGCGACATCGGCGTGGTCCCATCCGCCGGCCGTCGACGAACACGGTGGCGCCGGACGGGCCGCGATTCGATCACGAGCACGCCGGTTGTCGCCGCCGGCGGCGGCGGCGCGCTGGCGGCCAGCCGCGCCTCGACGGTCACCGTCGGCTGCGCGGCGCTGAGCGCCACGCGCCGCTCGTCGGCCTTGAACCCTTCGCGCTCGATGGTGACGCGGACGACGCGCAACGGCATGTCGCGCAGCACCAGCGGCGTGCGGCCGCGCACGCGGCCGTCGACGCGCACCCGCGCGCCAGGCGGCGTCGACCGTACCACCAGGCGGCCTGGGGGCAGTCTGGCGCACGGCCCGTCTCCGCCGTCGGGGCTGCGGCGCGCGGCGGGCCGCGAGGGCGCGGGCCGCGGCGGCTGCTGGCGGCTGCGTCCGCCGCGGAGCGGCCGCCGGCGACGGCAGATTGCGCTCGCCAATCACCTCGGGTTCCTCGACGCGCACCGACGGGGTCGGCGCCGTCGCCGCGGCAGACACCGCCGGCGTCGCCCCGGCCGGTCGATGGTCCGAAACGCCGTCCAGTAGCCCCAGCCAAATCCGGCGGCGACGCCGACAATCAGCGCCATGACCAGCGGCAGGAAGGGAGCCCGCTGGGCGGTTGACGCACGCGGAGGCACCAGCGACGGCGTCGGCCACGAAGCCGCCCGACGTGCCGCTCGTCGTCAAGCGTCCGAGCGCCGCGCCATCGCCACCGGCTCGACGTCGTCGATCGCGTCGGCGACGAGGCAGTGGCGCGATCTCGGGCTCGTCGTCGAGCGTCGCGAATCGCGGCGCGGGCTCGTCGACGCTCACCGGGCGATCGTCGATCACCGGTCCAGCGGGACGATCCGTCGGTGCTGGATGCACGAGGGCGGTCAGATCCGCGCCAGGGTCGAACGGCTCCATGGCGCGACCGCTGGTTCGGCGACGTCGAGCGGCAACGGGAGATCGGCGGTGGGCCGGGTCTTCTTCCGCGTCGACTCGCCGGCCCGTCGGCAGCAGCGGCGCCAGCGCATCCACCAGATCGGCGGCCGACGGATAGCGCTCCGACGGGTCCTCGGCGAGCGCGCGCGCCAGCACTTCGTTCAACTCGTCGGCGGCAGCCGGCGGCATGTCCGGCACCTGCACGTCGGGCCGGCCGGGGCCGGGCACCCGCCGCCCGGTGATGAGCTCGTAGGCGATGGCGCCCAGGGAGTAGATGTCGGCCGGGCCGCTCCACGCCTGGTCGGCCACGCGCTCGGGCGCCGAGTACGGCCGGCGCACGGGCACGCGCAGGCCCGACCGCATCAGCGCCTGCGCCACGCCAAGATCGATCACGCGCGCGTCGCCGCCTTCGGCAATCAGGATGTCGCGCGGGTGCAGGGTGCCGTGATGGATGGCGTCGCCGGCGGCGCGGTCGAGCGCATCACCGACGCGACGCAGTGTCGTCAGCGTCTCGGCCGACGGCGGCGGTCCGAACTGCCGAAGCGCGGCGTCGAGCGCTTCGCCGGCGACATACTCCTGCGCCAGGTACGGCGTCATGCCCTCGACGCCGGCCGCCAGCGCGGCGGCCATGCCGGGATGACGCGGCTGATTGGCGGCCAGGTCTTCGAGCTCGACGGCAAACTCAGCCGCCTGCTCGGGCGTGACCTCGTCGAGACGGAACGCCTTGATGGCGACCAACCGCCCTTCCACGGGGTCGTGTGCGCGAAATACGGGACCGAGGCTGCCGGCCCCAACCTGATGCAGGACTCGAAAGGGACCGAAGGCAGCGGGTGGGGACTCGTGCAGGGATCCGTCAGCGTTCAGCGGTGATGCTCCTCGACCGAGACGAGGCGGTCAAAGGATCGTAACACAACCCCTGCCTTGACAGTGTCTTTCGGGCAGTGCCAGAGTACCGCTCACAACGTGCAGCCTCCCACCGCTCCTCTCTCTGACAGCGCGCTTCGGCTGGCGGTTGATGTCCGCACGCTGCCGTGGATGCGCCGGCTCGCGGTGGACTACGCGTTCCAGTACACCGAGCTGGCTCCATTTTTCGCCGGCAACCCCGCAGACCCCGGCGCCTGGGCCGGCGCCATCGCGCGCGCGCAAGCGCATCGCCGGCCCCGCGCCGGCGATCGTCGCGATGCTCGAGGCGCAGCAGGCGCGGCGCGACAGTCCCGCCGGCTGCGCGCGCCGCCGTCGCCGCGCTGGCCGACCCGTCCACGGTCGCGATCGTCACCGGGCAGCAGGCGGGCCTGTTTGGCGGCCCGCTCTTCACGCTGCTCAAGGCCGTCACCGACGATCCGGTTGTCCGCGCGACTCAGCCGCGAGCATGGCGTCAAGGCGGTGCCGGTCTTCTGGATCGACGCCGAGGACCACGACTGGGATGAGATTGCCGGCTGCGGCGTGCTGGCGGCCGATCAGACGCTGCGGCGCGTGCAGGTGCGCGCGCCCGAAGGCGCCGGCGAGCGCACCGTCGCGTCGCTGCGCTACACCGACGCCATCGTCGGCGCGCTGGAGGAACTGGCGGCGACGCTGCCGGCCACCGAGTTCACGGGCGAGTTGCTCGACGCCCTGCGCGACGCCTATCAGCCGGGACGCGGCGTCGCCGAGGCGTTTGGCCGGTTCATCGACCGGGTGCTCGGACCGCACGGACTGGTGGTCTACGACGCGTCGGATCCGGCGGCCAAGCCGTTTGCGGCGCCGGTCTTCCTTCGCGAGCTCGAGCGGCGCGGGCCAGACGACGAGCCTGGCGGCGGCGGCCGGCGCCGACCTGGTCGCTCGCGGCTACCACATGCAGGTGACGCCGCACGAGTCTTCGGCGGCGCTGTTCGACCTCGCAGGGCGGCCGCCGCGCCATCCGCGTCGCCGGCGACGGGTTCCTCATCGGCGACGAGCCGGTGAGCCGCGACGGCGCTGCTCGCGCGAGCGGCCTCGCGGCCCGAGACGTTCAGCCCCAACGTGCTGCTGCGTCCGATCGTGCAGGACACGATCTTCCCCACCGTGTGTTACGTGGCGGGTCCCAACGAGCTGGCGTATCTGGGACAGCTCCGCGGCGTCTACGACGCCTTCGGCGTGCCGATGCCGCTGATGCAGCCTCGCGCGACTGCCACGGTGCTCGACTCGGCCGGCGTGCGGTTCCTGACGCGCTACAAGGTGCCGCTGGCGGCGCTCGAAGCGCAGGACGAGCACGCGCTCAACGAGCTGCTGCGCGCGCAGCTGCCGCCGAGCCGTCGAGAAGAGCATGCAGGAGGCCGAGGCCGAGATCGCCGCGCGGATGGAGGCCGTGATACGCGCGGTGCCGGCCATCGATCCCACGCTCGAGGGCGCCGCGCGCTCGACGCTGGGCAAGCTGCAGCACGACCTCAAGAGCGCTCAGCGGAAAGATCCTGCAGGCGGCCAAGCGGCGCGACGAGACGCTGCGCCGCCAGTTCCAGCACGTGCGCGCGCAGGCGTTCCCGGGCGGCGAGCCGCAGGAGCGCGGCGTCGGGTTCGTCTCGTTCCTCAACAAGTACGGCCCCGTGTTCGTCGAGCGCCTGGCGTCTGAACTGCCCATCGACGCGGGCACCCACTGGGTCATCACGATCTAGCCCATGGCCTCCAGGACCTCCGGCGCGTCCAGGCGCCGGCCGGCCGGCCGGCTGCGAGGCCTGATCATCCGCATCCCGCGCGGGCTCTGGATCGGCCTGGCCGTCGTGACGCTCGTCGGCGGCATGGCGACCATCGGCGTGCTCAGCTACTGGTGGGTGACCTTCGGCCGGCAGATCGACGCGCGTCTGCACGGCGAGCGCGATCGCGTGCTGCCGCGCGTCTACGCGAGGCCCGCTCGAGCTGTACAAGGGGCAGGCGCTCGGCGATCACCAGCTCGTCGACCGGCTCAACGACCTGGGCTACGCGCAGCGCGCGCGCGTCGAGAAACCCGGGGAGTTCGCCATCGGCCGCGGCACCATCGTGCTGCTGCCCCGGGACGGCACGCGCCAAGGGGCGGCTCGTCCGCGTCAACTTCCAGCAGCCCAGGCCGGCAGCGACACCAGGCGCTCCGCCGCCGCCGTGCTTCGCGTGTCGGGCATCGAGGTCGACGACACGGCGGTGCCGCGCGTCACGCTCGATGCGCCGCTGCTGACCGCGCTCATCAGCACGGGCCGTGAGAAGCGGCGGCGCGTCGCGCTTGTCGGCGATTCCGCCGCGGATGGTGCAGGCGGTGCTGGCCATCGAGGACCGCCGCTTCTACGACCATCCCGGCGTCGACATCATCCGGACCATCGGCGCGGTCGTCACCAACCTGCGCGGCGATCGCCCGTACCTGGTGGGCGGCAGCACGATCACGCAGCAGCTGGTGAAGAACTTCTTCCTCACGCCCGCCAAGTCGCTCAAGCGCAAGCTCGCCGAGCAATACATGGCGATCATCCTCGAGCGCAAGGCGTCGAAGGACGAGATCCTCGAGCTGTATCTCAACGACGTCTATCTCGGCCAGCGCGGCTCGTTTGCCGTGCACGGCGTCGCCGAGGCCGCGCGGCTCTACTTCGGCAAAGACGTCACCAACCTGTCGCTGAGCGAGGCGGCCACCATCGCCGGCGTGATTCAGTCGCCGTACTACTGGTCGCCGTTTGCCGCGCCCGGCCCGGTGCCGCGAGCGGCGCAACGTCGTGCTGGGCGCGATGGCGGAAGAGGAGTTCATCTCGGCCGACGCCGCCGCGCGCACCGGCGGCCGAGCCCATCGAGGTCGTCCAGCGCGCGCTCGACGCGCAGGCGCCCTACTTCGTCGACGTCGTGGGCCAGTCGCTGGGCGAGCAGTTTCCGGGGCTGTCGCAGGGCGCCAATCGCGTCGAGGTGTTCACGACGCTCGATCCGCACCTGCAGCGCCTGGCGCAGGACGCGCTCCGCGAAGGGCTGACCGCAGTCGACGCGCTGCTGGCCAAGCGCAAGCGCACCGGACGGGCCCAGGCGGCGCTCATCGCGGTCGATCCCCGCACCGGCGAAGTGCTGGCGCTGGTCGGCGGCCGGTCGTACAACCAGTCGCAGTTCAATCGCGCCGTCGCCGCGCGGCGTCAGCCCGGGTCGGTCTTCAAGCCGTTCGTGTATCTGGCCGCCTTCGAGATGGCCGCCGCCGAGAACCGCACCGACGTCACGCCGGCCACGCTGGTCATCGACGAGCCGACCGTGTTCCTGGCCGGCGGCGGCTCGGCGCCGCCCGACACGCTCGCGGCCGGCGCCGTGCCGCCGACCACAGCAGGGCGGCAGCGAGTCGGCGGCGGGCTGGACGCCCAGCAACTACGAGCAGGAATACGACGGCGCCATCACGCTGCGACGGGCGCTGGCGCTCTCGCGCAACATCGGCACCATCAAGGTCGCGCAGCAGGTCGGCTTCAGCAAGGTCGCCGCGCTGTGGGATCGGATGGGCGTCGGCACCGACGCCCGCGGCTATCCGTCGATCACGCTGGGCGTCTTCGAGGCCTCGCCGTTCGAGATCGCGACGGCCTACACGATCTTTCCCAACGGCGGCGTCCTGCGCCCGCTGCGGGTGCTCTCGCGGGTGGTCGCCGACGGCACGTCCACGGTCGTGCCACGATCCGCCCACCAAGACCATCGCGCGCGCCGACACCACGTTTCTGGTCACCAACATGATGCGCAGCGTGATCAACGAGGGCACCGGCGCCGCCGCGCGCGCCAACGGCTTTGCGCTCGACGCCGCCGGCAAGTCGGGCACCACCAACGACCTGCGCGACGGCTGGTTCGTCGGCTTCACGCCGGAGCTGCTGACGGTGGCGTGGGTGGGCTTTGACGACAACCAGCCGCTCGGCCTGAGCGGCACGCAGGCGGCCCTGCCGATCTGGACGACCTTCATGAGCCGCGCGCTGGCCGGACATCCCGATCAGCCCTTCGCCGTGCCGACCGGGATCGTCTACGCCGAGATCGATCGCGACACCGGCCAGCTCGCCGGCCCGCTCTGCCCGCGCCTGTTCCGCGAGGCCTTCCTCAGCGGCACCGAACCGACGACCACCTGCGACGTCCATCGGTAGATGACGGACGTTAACCACGGAGTCACGGAGGTCACAAAGACCACACGGAGCCTCATTTCGTTGGACGCACCCATAAGAGGCCTTCCGTGCTGTTCTCCGTGTTCTCTGTGTCTCCGTGGTTGACGTACGTCATCCGCGGCGATTCCGTATAATCCGGCCATGGAGGACGTGCTCGCCGCGCTGACGGCGGCGCTCGCGCGCGGCGAGTCCGTGGCGATGGTGACCATCGTCGCCGCGCACGGTTCCACGCCGCAGCGCGTCGGCGCCAAGATGCTCGTCTTCCCCGACGGCCGCCTGGTCGGCACCATCGGCGGCGGCTGCTACGAGAACGACGCCTTCTGGAAAGCGCGCGAGGCGCTCGGCACCCGCCGAGTCGCGCCTGGTGCACTACGAACTGTCCGATGACCTGGCCGAAGAGTCGGGTCTCATCTGCGGAGGGCAGATGGACGTCTTCATCGAGCCCATCGAACCGGCGCCGCACCTGTACATCCTCGGAGCCGGCCACGTCGGCTTTCAGCTCGGTCAGATCGCGCCGACCGTCGGCTTTCGACTGCACGTCGTCGACGACCGGCAGAAGTTCGCCAACCACGAGCGCTTCCCCGCCGCTGACGAAGTCGTCGTCGAAAGCCTCGACCAGTGGGTGACGCACCGCCGAAATCCCCGCCTCGTCGTACGTCGTGGTGCTCACGCGCGGCCATCGGCAGGACTTCGACGTGCTCCGGGCGTTGTCGAGCCGCAGCCTTCCGCTATCGTCGGCCTCATCGGCAGCCGCGCAAAGGTCGCGCGGCTGACCGACGCGCTCATCGACGCCGGCGTCTCCGCCGACTGGATCAAGCAGCTGCGCGCGCCGATCGGCTTTGACATCGGCGCCGTCTCGCCGGAAGAAATCGCGGTGGCCATCCTGGCCGAGCTCATCGCGGTTCGCCGCGGCAAGATCGACGAACCGCACGTCGCCGGCCTCTCGCTGCAATGGGCCGCGCCGACGCTGCGCGATCGTTGATGTCGCTGCTCATCCGCAACGGCACCATCCTGACGATGAACGACGCCTTCGAGGTGATCGAGGGCGACGTGTCGATCCGGGACGGGCGCATCGCCGCAGGTCGGGCGCGTGGACGACGCGACCGCACGATCGCGTCATCGACGCCGGCGGGCGCGCTGGTGATGCCGGGCCTGATCCAGACGCACCTGCACCTCTGCCAGACGCTGTTCCGCGGCCTGGCAGACGACCTCGTGCTGATGGACTGGCTGCGCACGCGCGTCTGGCCGCTCGAAGCGGCGCACACGACGGCGTCCCTGCGCGCGTCGGCGCGGCTGGCCGCGTGCGAGCTGCTGCTCGGCGGCACGACCGCCGTGCTCACGATGGAGACCGTGCACGACACCGACGTCGTCTGCGAGGAGATCGCGCAGAGCGGGCTGCGCGCGACCATCGGCAAGTGCCTGATGGACGCCGACCCGGACGTGCCCGCGCGGCTGCGCGAGACGGACGCAGGACGGCCATCGACGACGCGCTGGCACTGAAAGCCGCGTGGGATGGCAAGGCCGACGGCCGCCTCCGGATCGCCTTCGCGCCGCGCTTTGCCGTGTCGTGCTCGCGCGAACTGCTCGAAGCGGTGGGCGCGCTGTCGGCGCGCGACGGCATGCTCGTGCACACTCATGCCTCCGAGTCGCGCGGAGAGGTCGACCTCGTGCGGGCACGGACCGGCATGGACAACCTGCCGTATCTGGCGGCGACCGGGTCTGGTCTCGCCGCGCCTCTGCGCCGCGCACTGCGTGTGGGTGGACGACGAGGCGCAGGCGCTGATCGCCGGCCACGACGTCAAGGTCATGCATTGCCCGGGCTCGAACCTCAAACTCGGCTCCGGCCTGGCGCCCGTGGTCGAGCTGCGCCGGCGAGGCGTCACCGTCTCGCTGGGGGCCGATGGCGCGGCGTGCAACAACCGGCTCGACATGTTCGGCGAGATGCGGCTGGCGGCCGTGCTTCAGGCCGTCCGCCTGGGCCCGGGCCTGCTGTCCGCGCGAGACGTGGTGTGGATGGCCACGCGGGAAGGCGCCCGCACGCTGGGGCTCGACGCCGAGATCGGCTCGATCGAGGTCGGCAAGCGGGCCGATGTCATCGTCGTCGGCCGCCGGGGCCCGCATCAGGCGCCGGCGCACGACCCCTACGCGACGCTGGTCTACGCGACCTCGGCCAGCGACGTCCGGACCACCGTCGTCGACGGGCACGTGCTGGTCGACCAGGGGCAGCTCACCGGCCTGGACCTGGCCGCCACGCTCGACCTTGCCGGCCGACACGCCCGCCAACTGGCTGAAAGAGCGGGGCTTGCCTGAGCCGCGAGGCCTCCGATTACCGTCCCGGCCCATTGCGGCCGTATAATTGAGCTTGCGGTTAGCACTCAGGACAAGCGACTGCTAATGACCCAGGCCCCCCTCCCACTTCGATCGAGCCGGATTCTCGCCACCGTCGTGCGCGAGTACATCCACACCGGGGAACCGGTGGCGTCGGTGGTCATCGCGCGCCGCGGCACGCTGGGCGTGTCGTCGGCCACGGTGCGCAACGTGCTCGCCCGGCTCGAGGAGCAGGGGTTCGTCCGCCAGCCGCACACCTCGGCGGGTCGCGTGCCCACGGACCGCGGCTATCGCTTCTACGTCGATCTCCTGCTCGAGAACCGCCGGACGGCCGATCGCCCGGAGGTCGCCGACGCCATTCGCGAAGCCGCCAACGACGAGCCCTCGATCGAGGGCGTGCTTTCGCACGTGTCGCACGTGCTGTCGACCGAGTCGCACCATGTCGGCTTTGCCGTCGCGCCGGCCACCGACGAGCAGCGGCTGCGAAAGATCGAGTTCGTCTCGCTTGAAGGGCGCGCGCGTGCTGGTGGTGACGCTGGCCGATGGCGGCCAGGTCACGCAGAAGGTCGTGGACGCCGGCGAGCCGCTGTCGCCCGAAGAGTTGCGGCGCGCCGCCGAGTACGTCAACTCGCAATTTGCCGGCCTGCCCATCGACCAGGTGCAGGCCGCGATCCTGGCGCGGCTGCACGAGGCGCGCGGACTCTACGATCGCCTCATGACGCGGGCGTTCGACCTGGCGCGGCGCGCGCTCGAGCATCGCGCCCGTCGCAACTCGATTTACGTCGAGGGCACCGCGTCGCTGCTTGGCGACGCGCAGCAGTCCTCGGAGATGTCGCTGCAGACGCTGCGCACGCTGGTCGAGATGATCGAAGAGAAGCAGCGCCTGGTGCGGTTGCTCGAAGAGTACCTGCACGCGCCGGGGCTGGCCGTGGTCATCGGCGCCGAACACTCGCTGCCCGATCTGAAACCGTTCAGCCTGGTCGCGGCCTCGTATCTGGACGGCCGCGGCGGCGGCAGCCTCGGCGTCATCGGGCCGACCCGGATGCGCTACTCGCGCGCCATCAGCCTCGTGGAAAGCGCTGCCAGGGCCGTGACCGACGCCCTCGACCGCAACTGACCGACGTGACGTGCCCGCGCCGCGCCGCCAGGCCTGGAGCCGCAGGCGCGCTGTGATGTCTTGCTGAACCCGACGTGACCATGAACTCCGACGTGAACGACCTCGACCTCGGCGCTGACGCCGAGACCCAATCCACCCCCGACACCGGCGAGACGGCACCCCGCTGGAGACGACCAGGCCAAGGCCGTCGACGAGCGCGAGCAATTGCGCGACCGCCTCCTGCGCACCACCGCGGAGTTCGACAACTTCCGCAAGCGGGTCGACCGCGACCGGCGCGAGATGGCCGACCGCGCCGCCGAGAGCCTCCTGCTCGACCTGCTGCCCGTCGTCGACGACCTCGAGCGCGCGCTGGCGGTCGGAGGCCACCGGCGAAGGCGCCGAGGCGTACCGGCGCGGCGTGGAGTTGATCCACAAGCAGCTCACCGAGCTGCTCGCGCGGCGTGGCGTCAAAGTGCTCGACGCGCTCGGGGCCGACTTCGACCCCCACCTGCACCAGGCCGTCGCCTCCGAGCACGCCGACGGGCATCGAGACGGCGAAGTGATCGCGGTGCTGCGTACCGGCTACCTGCTCAACGACCGGCTCCTGCGCCCGGCCATGGTGAAGGTGGCACAGGCGTGAGCAAGGCTGACTACTACGACGTCCTCGGCGTCGAGCGTGGCGCTTCCGAAAGCGATCTCAAGTCGGCCTATCGCAAGCTTGCGCTCAAGTTCCATCCCGACCGCAACCACGGCAGCAAGGACGCCGAGGAGAAGTTCAAGGAGGCCGCCGAAGCGTACGCCGTGCTCTCGGATCCGCAGAAGCGCGCGGCCTACGATCGCTTCGGACACGCCGGGCTCGGCGCGCAGGGACCAGCCGGGTTCGATCCGTCCACCTTCGTGGGCTTCGAGGACATCCTCGGCGGGCTCGGCGACGCCTTCGGCTTCGGCGACCTGTTTGGCGGCGGACGCCGGCGCGGCGGGCCGCAGCAGGGCGCGCACCTGCGCTACGACCTCGAGATCTCGTTCGAGGAAGCCGCGCGCGGCAGCGAGACCTCGATCCAGTTCCCGCGTGCCGAAGCCTGCGACACCTGCAAGGGCAGCGGCGCGGCGGCCGGCTCTGGTCCGACGACCTGCCCGTCGTGCCAGGGCCGCGGACAGCAACGCTACCAGCAGGGCTTCTTCACGGTCGCGCGTACCTGCGCGCAGTGCCGCGGCAGCGGCAAGGTGATCGCCAAGCCGTGCGCGACGTGCCACGGGCAGGGCCGCGTGCCGAAGGACCGCAAGCTCACCGTGCGCATTCCCGCCGGGATCGCGACCGGGCAACGGCTCCGCCTGCAGGGCGAAGGCGAGCACGGCTCGCTCGGGCGGCCCTCCGGGCGACCTGTTTGTCGTCATCCAGGTGCAGGACCACGCGTTCTTCCGCCGCGACGGCAACGATCTGTACTGCGAGATCCCCGTCAACTTCCCCACGCTGGCGCTGGGCGGCGAGATTCGCGTGCCGTCGGTGCTTGGCGATCCCGAACCGCTCAAGGTGCCCGAGGGCACGGCCACCGGCACGACCTTCCGCCTGCGCGGCAAGGGCATGCCCGACGTCTCGGGTCGCGGCAAGGGCGACTTGCTCGTCACGGTGCAGGCCAGCGTGCCGCGCAAGCTCACCAAGGATCAGCGGCGACTGCTCGACGAGCTCGCCAAGGCGCTGCCGCCCGAGAAGTTCGAGCCGCGGACGACCGAGGCCGGGCACGACGACCGCAACCTGTTCGAACGCGTCAAGGACATCTTCGGGTAAGCGGTGGCCCGAACGATCCCCTGTCTCGACCTGCACTTCCCCACGCTGGCCGACCAGCCGGATCTGCCGGACCTGGTCTCGCTCGCGCTGTACGACCTGTCGCCGGCCGCGATTCACGAAGCCGGCGACGATGCGGCGCCGGTCTGGCGGATCTTCCTCGCCGACCCCGCGCGCGTCGACGCCGCGCGCACGACAGCTTGCGCGCACGCTTCGACGCCTTCGGGCTGCGGATCGAGCGCGTCGAGGTCGACGACGAGGATTGGGCCGCCCGATCGCAGGCGCACCTCACGCGCGTCACCGTGGGACGCGTCACCGTCGCGCCGCCATGGGATGCCGCCCCGCCGGCCGACGGCGCGCTGGTGATCGTCTACCCCTCCACGGGCTTCGGCACCGGCCATCACCAGACGACCCGGCTGTGCCTCGGGCCTCCTGCAGAAGGTGTCGCTCGACGGGACGCCGTGCGGTCGACCTGGGGACCGGATCGGGAGTGCTTGCGCTCGCCTCGTGGCGGCTGGGCGCGTCCGACGTCGAAGCGCTCGACTACGACGAGGACGCCCTCGTCAACGCCCGCGAGAACCTGCGCCTCAACGGCGCCGAGCTCGGCCATCCGTCTGCGTCAGGCCGACGTCAGCAGTCGACCCGGTCGCGCCGGGCGACGTGGTCACCGCCAACCTCACCGGCGCGATGCTGGTCGAGCTGGCAGAGTCGATTGCCGCGCTGGTGCGTCCAGGCGGCGCGCTCATCCTGAGCGGCATCCTCGCCACCGAAGTGGATGCCGTCGGCGCGACGTTTCAGCTCCGTGCTGACGCGGGTGGAGGACGCCGCCGAAGGCGAGTGGCGCGCCCTCCGCTTCGTTCGCGCCTGAAACGGTCGCTTTTCCGCTACACTGCGCGCCATGCGCAGACTTCTTGCCACTGCCCTCCTGACGCTGACCGGGCTGAGCGTCATCACCGCCCAGCGACTCGGTTACCCCGCCGAAGAGTTCACGGCACGCCGGCAGGCACTGGCCAAGGCGATTGGCTCGGGCACCGTGCTGCTGGCGGGCCGCACGCTCCCGCTCCACGGCATCCGGTTCAGGCAGGACAACGACTTCTTCTACCTCACCGGCAACGAAGACACCAACGCCGTGCTCGCCATCGATGCTCCAAGCGGCGACAGCTGGCTGTTCCTGCCTCCGCAGAGCGCGTCGGAGGTCCGTTCGGACGGCAAGAACTGGCTGACGATGGGCGACCAGGCCAAGCCACGCGGCTTCACCGCGATCGCGCCGATCACCGATCTCGGCGAGTTCCTGGCGCGACGGCGCGCCGGCGGCGCCGGCCGACCGCTCTACACGCGCCTGTCCGAGCGGGACGAGGTCGACGACAGCCGCGGCGAGCAGGGCGTGGGGCTGGCGCGCCGGCTGAGCAACCCGCTCGGCGCCCGCCCCAGCGACGATGCCTGGCGCGTCGAGGTGCTGCGGCAGCACTTCCCCGCCGTCGAGCTGAAGGACGTCACGCCGGCCATCGACCAGCTTCGCGTGATCAAGTCGCCGCGCGAGATCGAAATCCTGACGCTCAACGGCCGTCTCAGCGCGGAGGCGATCCGCAAGGCGATCGAGATCACCCGGCCCGGGGCGGTTCGAGTACCAGCTCGAAGCCGAGGCTACCTATCACCTCTTCAAGAACGGCGTCCAGGGCAACGGGTACCCCGCCATCGTCGGCACCGGGCCCAACGTCAACGTGTGGCACTACCAGGACAACGGGCGGCAGATGAAGGCCGGCGACCTGGTCGTGATGGACTACGGCGGATCGCTCGACTACCAGGTGATCGACATCACGCGCACGTGGCCGGTCTCGGGCCGTTTCGACGAGCTGCAGCTGCGCGCGTACCAGTGTGCGCTCGAGACGCAGAAGGCCATCATCGCGGCGATGCGCCCTGGCGCGACGCGCGCCGAGACGCGCGAGATCAGCAAGCGCATCTACGAGAAGTGGGGGTTTGCCGACCAGCGGCCCGCGCAGGCCGGCCACTTCGTCGGCATGAGCGTCCACGACGTCGGCGACTACGCGGCGCCGTTCCGTGCCGGGGATGGTGATCGCGGTCGAGCCCATCATCGAGATCGCCGACAAGCACCTGCACGTCCGCATCGAGGACACGGTGCTCATCACCGAGGGCGCGCCGGTCATCCTCAGCGCGGCGGTGCCGAAGGAAGTCGACGAGGTGCTGGCGTTGATGAAGCAAGCCGGCACGAAGTAGGGCGGAACTTTAGTTCCGCCAGACGGCTAGAACGCCTTCCACTCCCAGAGCAGCGCCGTCAACGCCACCAGCGGCGCGGCGTCGGCTCGCAGGGTGCGGCCGCCGAGCGAGAACAGCGTCGCGCCGGCGGCCGCAAGCGCCTCACACTTCCGCCGGTGCCCAACCGCCCTCCGGGTCCGACCAGCACCGTCGCCGTGTCGGGCCGTGGCTGGCAGCGCCGCGGTGCCGGCGGAGAGCGACGGCTCGGCCAGCGCGATCAGGGGGCGCGGCAGGCGCGCCAACGCATCCGCCAGGGCGAGCGGCTCGTCGATTTCGGGCACGACGGCCCGCCCGCACTGCTTCACCGAGTTGAGCGCCACGCGCCTCCAGCGCTCCACGCGCGAGACCTTGCCGGCGCGCGCGGCCGGCACTTCGGTCCGCGCCGTCACCAGCGGGCAGACGACGTGCACGCCCAACATCGCCGCGTCGCGCACGACGTCGTCGAACTTGTCGCCCTTGAGGAGCGCCGCCGCCAGCGTGAGGCGCACCGGCACTTCCGGCGCCGCCGCCGCCTGCGCGCCGACACGCACCTCGGCGCGCTGCCTGGCCGTCACCTCGACGCGCGCGTCGTGCTCGCGGCCACGCCCGTCGAACACCCGGACCGAGTCGCCGAGCTCGAGGCGCAACACCTGCGTGAGATGCCGCGCCTCTTCGTCTGACAGCGCGACGAGCGCGCCTTCGTGCGGGAGGTCGGGAACGTAGAACCGATGCATGTGCGCTTCAACCTAGTCAACCTGGCCAACCAGATCAACCCGACCCACCCGACGCGCACCCGAACCTGCACCTGAGACCTCACCGAACCTCGACTGATATACTCGCGTTCGTGTTCTTCCGCGGGCAAACCGTCGGCAAGTACAAGATACTCTCGCCGCTCGGCAGCGGAGGCTTCGGCACCGTCTACCTCGCGCAGGACACGTGGCTCGACAAGAAGGTCGCGATCAAGGTCCCGCACCGGCAGCAGAATCTCGACTTCGGCGAACTGCTGCACGAGCCCCGCCTGCTGGGCAGCCTGAGCCATCCCAACATCGTCTCGGTGCTCACCGCCGAGAAGCAGGAAGGCCTCTTCTTCATCGTCATGGAGTACGTCGCGGGCGAGACGCTCGAGACGGTCATCATGCGCGAAGGGGCGGTCGAGCTGAAGCGGGCGCTCGACTTCGCCGTCCAGATTGCCAACGCGGTGGACTACGCCCACCGGCAGAACGTCATCCATCGCGATCTGCGCCCCGGCAACGTGCTCATCAGCGAGCAGGGGCTGGTCAAGGTGGCCGACTTCGGGACCTCGCGCGTGCTCGAGATCGCCGCGCACGGCACCACCGTCATCGGCAGCCCGCCCTACATGGCGCCCGAGCAGTTCCACGGCAAGGCGGTGTTTGCCAGCGACCTCTACTCGCTGGGCATCACGATGTACCAGATGCTCACCGGCGTCCTGCCGTACGAGACGCCGTCGCCGGCCGAGCTCGCCAAGCTGATGACGGGCGAACTGGTGTCGCCGCCCCGCGTGCGCAATCCCAAGCTGCCCAAGGCGGTCAACGAGATCGTCATGAAGGCGCTGGCGCCCGACATCGGCAACCGCTATCAGCGCGCCGCCGATCTGCTGGCCGACATCATGGCGCTGGGACGAGACGCTGGCTCGCGCCGGCCCAGTCGCACGCCCGCGGCCGAATCGGCGGGCGCCGCGACCTCCGCGCACATGCAGGAGATCCACAGCCGGCTTCGCGCCCGCGAGACCCCACCGGCTCGGTTCTGCTGGCACTGCCGCAAGCCGATGCACGCCCGCTCGGACAAGTGCCCGTTCTGCGGGGAGAACCAGTAGAGGCTCCGGAGAGTCCGGCGTTCACAATCACGAAGGCGCGAAGGCGCGAAGGCGGATCGTCGGGCCAGTCTGCGAGATTTGCGCGATGCTATCGGTCGAGACAATGTCACGATAATTCTCCGCCAGAGCTCTGCGCTCCGCGAAGTGTCACGGTGACAAGTATGGACGGAAGGAGCACGTCATGAGTTTCGGAACCGGCAAGATCTGGATGAACGGCTCGCTGGTGGACTGGGCCGATGCGAAGATTCACATCGCGTCGCACGTGATTCACTACGGCACGGGCGTGTTCGAAGGCGCGCGCTGCTACAGCACGCCCAAGGGCTCGGCCTGCTTCCGACTCGACAGCCACGTCATCCGACTGCTGGACTCCGCGAAGATCTACCGCATGGACTCGCCGCTCGACAAGGCGGGCTGGGAGAACGCGATCCTCGACACGATTCGTCGAGAACGAGGCCAAGGCGTGCTACATCCGACCGCTGATGTATCGCGGCTACAACCAGCTGGGCGTCAACCCGCTGCCTTGTCCGGTTGACGCCGCGGTGCTCGTGTGGGAATGGGGCGCCTATCTTGGGCCCCGACGCACTCGAGAAGGGCGTGGACGTGCGCGTCAGCTCGTGGAACCGCACGGCGCCGAACACGTTTCCGGCGGCGGCCAAGGCGACGGCCAACTACGCCAACTCCGTGCTGATCAAGATGGAAGCGATGCTCGACGGCTACGCCGAAGGCATCGCGCTCGACGTCACCGGCTACGTCTCGCGAGGGCTCCGGCCAGAACCTGTTCCTGGTGCGGAACAACGTCATCATGACCCCGCCCGTGTCGTCGTCGATCCTGGGCGGCATCACGCGCGACTGCATCCTCACCATCGCCCGCGGGCTGGGCTACGACGTGCGCGAGGAAGTCATCCCGCGCGAACTGCTGTACCTGGCCGACGAGGCGTTTTTCTGCGGCACCGCCGTTGAAGTGACGCCGATCCGGAGCATCGACAAGATGACCATCGGCACCGGCAAGCGGCCCGTGACCGAAGCCATCCGCCAGACCTTCTTCGACATCGTCAACGGCGAACTGCCCGACAGCCACGGCTGGCTGACCTACGTCTACCCGCAGGAAGATCACCTGCGCGAAGACGGGCGGACCGCGGCCGCCCGCCGGTAGCGCTGCAATCTGCAATCTGCAATCTGCAATCGTAATTAACGTGATCCCCCCTTCTGCCGAAAGTAGAAGGGGAGGATTCACGTTGGGCATCCACGTCAACGACCTGTTGAAGCTGGCGGTCGACGCCAAGGCCTCGGACCTGCACATCAAGGTGGGCAGCTACCCGATGATGCGCGTCCGCGGCGTCGCTGGTACCGGCCACCGAAGAAAAGCGGCTGGACCACGAAGACACCGTCAGCATGGCCGCGGCGGTGATGTCCACGCAGCAGCGCCAGAAGTTCAAGGACGCCCTCGAAATCGACCTGGCCTACAGCGTGCCCGGCCTGGGCCGTTCCGCTGCAACGTGTTCCAGCAGCGCGGCACGATCGGCATCGTCCTGCGCATCATCCCGGTCGGCGTGAAGTCGGTCGAGGACCTCGGCCTGCCCCAGGTCCTCAAGACCATCGCCGAGGAAGAGCGCGGCCTGGTCCTGGTCACCGGCACGACCGGCAGCGGCAAGTCGACGAGCCTGGCGGCGCTGGTCGACCACGTGAACACGACCCGCTGCGCGCACGTCGTCACCGTCGAAGACCCATCGAGTTCCTGCACCGCGACAACCGGTCGATCGTCAACCAGCGCGAGGTCTCGGTGGACACGCGGTCGTTCGCCCACGCCCTGCGCAGCGCGCTGCGCCAGGACCCCGACGTCATCCTCGTCGGCGAAATGCGCGACTACGAGACCATCGAGACGGCGCTGCTGGCCGCCGAAACCGGCCACCTCGTGTTCTCGACGCTCCACACCCTCGACGCCACCGAGACGATCAACCGCATCATCGCTGTCTTTCCGCCCCACCAGCAGAAGCAGATCCGCATGCAGCTGGCGAGCGTGCTGAAGGCGGTCGATCTCGCAGCGCCTGCTGCCCCGGGCCGACGGGCTGGGCCGCGCCGCGGCCGTCGAGGTGATGATCTCCACGCCGTTCATCCGCGACTGCATCGTGGACAAGGAAAAGACCCACCAGATTCACGGGGCCATTGCCGCCGGCACGTCGCAGTACGGCATGCAGACCTTCGATCAGGCCATCTTCGGACTCTACGAGCAGAAGATCGTGACCTACGACGAGGCGCTCCGCTGGGCCAGCAACAAGGACGAGTTCAAGCTCAAGGTGCAGGGCATCTCCACGACGTCCGACGATTCGCGCGACCAGATGGCGCGCAGCGCCGGTTCGGCCCAGGTGACGCGGTTCGGCAGAGGACTGAGGAATTGCAGATTGCAGATTGCAGATTGCAGATTGACGAAATTGCGCAGATAGGCGCAGATTGAGGCGTGAGTCGTCTGCCGCCCGACCCTGCCGACCTGACGCCCTCTTCCGCCCGCAGCCTGGTGCTGCGCTGGCTTGGCCAGCGCGAACTGACCGACCTCACAGGCTCGACTCCGGCTCCGGCGACGCCACTACCCCGACGATGCCATCACCACCGCGCTGACGGCCCTGATCGAGTCCGGGCTGCTCGACGACGGGCGGGCGGCGCGGGCGCGGGCGCGCCACGACGTCGCCATCAAGCGCCAGGGACGGGGTCGAGTGCTGCGGCAGGTGCAGGCCCTCGGCGTGGACCGCGACACCGCACATGCCGCCGTCGCCGCGGTGTTCGCGGACGTCGACGAAGATCGCCTGCTCGCCGACGCCCTCGCCCGCCGGCTGCGAGGGCAACCGCTGCCCTCGCGATCGCAAGGCGCTTGGCCGTCTGTACGGATGGCTGGTGCGCCAGGGCTTCGACCCCGGCAAGGTGTCGGCCCTCTTCCGCCGCGGGGGTCGCGAGCTGGAGTAGCGCGGACGTGCCCGAACTCCAGCAGTGCCCGAACTGAAGTTCGGGCCGTCGTACCGTCGCTGACGCCGTACGTCGCTGAGGCACGCAGGCCGGAACTTCAGTTCCGGCTCATCCACCTAGTACAATTGACCGGTTATGACCTCGTCTGAGCTCCGTCGCTCGTTCCTCGAGTACTTCCAGCGCCACGGCCACCGCATCGTCCCCAGTTCGCCGCTGGTTCCGCACGGCGACGCCACGTTGCTCTTCACCAACGCCGGCATGAACCAGTTCAAGGACGTCTTCCTCGGCCGGGAGCAGCGCGGTTACTCGCGCGCGACGACCTCGCAGAAGTGCATGCGCGTCAGCGGCAAGCACAACGACCTGGACAACGTCGGCCCGTCGCTGCGCCATCACACGTTCTTCGAGATGCTCGGCAACTTCTCGTTCGGCGACTACTTCAAGCACGACGCGATCGCGCTTGCGTGGGAGCTGCTGACGAAGGAATGGGGGCTCGAGGAAGAGAAGCTGTTTGCGACGATCTTCAAGGGCGAGGACGGCATCCCGCGCGACGACGAGGCGTATACGCGGTGGCTGGATTTCGTCCCGGCCGACCGCATCGTCGAGCTCGGCGCCGCCGACAACTTCTGGTCCATGGGCGACACCGGTCCGTGCGGGCGATGCTCCGAGATCCACTACTTCCGGGGCAACGACCTGCCCTGCAGTGCGCCCGACGTGCCTGGGGCCGGCCTGCGACTGCGACCGGTTCGTCGAGATCTGGAACAACGTCTTCATGGAGTTCGACCGGCAGCCAGGCGGCGCGTTGCTGCCGCTGCCCAAGCCCTCGATCGACACGGGCATGGGGCTCGAGCGCATCACGGCCGTCAAGAAGGGCACGTTGTCCAACTACGACACGGACGTGTTCGCGCCGCTGCTCTCCGCCATCGAAGGCGCGCACGGCGGATCGACGCCCGCCGTCGGAGCTGGCGACGTCGATGGCGCCTGACGGCAGTCTCCACGCGAGTGGTCGCCGACCACCTGCGGGCCATGACGTTTCTCATCGCCGACGGCGTGTTGCCGAGCAACGAGTGGCGCGGGTACGTGCTGCGCAAGATCATGCGGCGCGCGATGCGGCACGGCAAGCGCCTGGGGTTCGCGGCGCCGGTCCTGCATGTCGCTCGCCGACGTGCTGATCGCACACATGGGCGACGCGTACCCCGAATTGCGCACGGGGCGCGACACGATCGTGCAGGTCATTCGCTCCGAGGAGCACCGCTTCGACGCCGTGCTGACCAACGGCCTGCCGAAGCTCGAAGAACTGCTGGACCGCGCCGCCAGGGACGCGACGCCCGTGCCGGGCGACGACGCGTTCCGGCTCTACGACACCCTGGGACTTCCGCTGGACTTCATCGAGGACCTGGCGAGCGAGCGCAAACTGGCGCTCGATCGCCAGGGCTTCGACCGCGCCATGGAGGCGCAGCGCGTGAAAGCCCGGGCAAGCAGCGCCTTCGAGGGCAAGCGCGCGGAAGAACCGACGTTCGGCGCGCCCCGAAACAGCCGAGCGCCTGCGGGCATCGGGCGATCAATTCGAGGGCTACACCGCGACGACCGTCGAGGGCGCGACCATCACGGCGCTGCTCGACGCCGACCGCCGCCAGGTTCCGACACTGCCGGCAGGGTCGTCGGGCTACGTGCTGCTGGACCGCACGCCGTTCTACCTGGAGTCTGGCGGACAGGTCTCCGACACAGGCGACCTTCGCAACGAGGCCGGCACCGTCGTCGCACGCGTGGACGGCGTTGTCCGGCTCGGCGCCGGGTTGCCCCGCGGGCACAAGGTCACGGTGATCGCCGACGCGCTCGATGAGGGCCAGCGCGTGACGGCGCATGTCGACGAACGCTTGCGGGACGCGACGCGCCGCAACCACACGGCGACCCACTTGATGCACGCCGCATTGCGCCAGGTGCTGGGCACGCACGTGAAGCAGGCCGGGTCGCTGGTGGCGCCGGACCGGCTGCGCTTCGACTTCACGCACTTCTCGCCGGTCACAGCCGCCTCAACTGCGTGAGATCGAAGCGATCGTCAACGAGCAGATCCTGCGAAACGGCCCGGTCATCACGGAGGTGAAAGACACCGCCGAGGCCATGGCGTCGGGCGCGATGGCGCTGTTTGGCGAGAAGTACGGCGACCGCGTGCGCGTGGTCACGATTCCCGGATTCAGCGTGGAGTTGTGCGGCGGCACGCACGCGCGCGCCACGGGCGACATCGGGTTGTTCACGATTGCGCAGGAAGGCGGCGTCGCCGCCGGCGTGCGTCGAATCGAGGCGCTCACCGGCGATGGCGCGCTCCACGACTACCAGACGCGGCGCGAGACGTTGCAGAAGCTCGTCACGACGCTGGGCGTCAGCGACGAACAGGCCGCCGATGCCGCGGCCCGGCTGCAGCAGGAGACCAGGCGCCTGGCGCGCGAGGTGCAGGAGCTGAAGGTGAAGCTGGCCATGGGCGGCGGCGCCGGCCTCCGGCGCAGGAGACGGGCGAGGTCGATCTCGGGCGGCGTCAAGGCCGTCTTCCGATCGGTGCCCGGGCCTGGACAAGAACGCGCTCCGAGAGTTCTCCGACTCGCTGAAGGCCGCGATCAAGTCGGGCGTCGTCGTGCTTGCCTCGGCGGCCGACGACGGGAAGGTGGCGATTGTGGCGTCGGTGACGCCCGACCTCAAGGGCCGGCTCCACGCCGGCAACATCGTCAAGGCGCTGGCGCCAATCGTCGGCGGCGGCGGGGGCGGCCGCCCCGACTTTGCCGAGGCCGGCGGCAAGGACCCCTCGAAGATCGACGCCATGCTGGCGGAGGGCCGCGCGGTCGTCGAAAAGATGGTCCGGGGGCCAGGCCCCGTTAACGAGGCCGGACGTTCTTAACGGGGCCTGGCCCCGGCCATCGCAGCCATCGTCTCTGGCATCCATCCTGCCGATAGAGGTACCGGAGCGCGCCGCGGTCGCTCGGTGACCGCGGCCGCGCAATACCGGTAACCTCTTGGCCCATCGCCTTTTCCTGGTCGTGGCCGCGTTTCTGGCGGCGTCGGCGGCAGTCCCCGCCCGGGCAGATGTCTATGCCTGGAAAGACAAGGACGGCAGACTCGTGGTGTCTGACCGCCCCGGCGGCCCCGGCATCCAGCACGCGACGTACTCGGTGCGGGGGGTCGAGACCATCCGCACGACGCGCCTCGATCTCGCGCCGGACTTCAACCGCGCCGACCTGCACGCCCTGGCCGATCGTCATGCCGAACGGCATGCGATGAACCCCGCGCTCGTCCGTGCGGTGATTCAGGCCGAGTCGGCCTGGAACACGCGCGCCGTCTCGCCCAAGGGCGCCCTGGGCCTGATGCAGTTGATGCCGGAGACGGCGACGGCGCTTGGCGTGGCGGACCCGTTCGACCCCGCCCAGAACATCCAGGCCGGCGTCCGGTATCTCAAGTGGCTGCTCGACCGCTACGACGGCAACGCGGAGCTCGCGCTGGCGGCGTACAACGCCGGCCCCGGGGCCGTGGACAAGTACGGACGCAAGATTCCGCCCTACCGCGAGACGCAGGCCTACGTGCGGAAGATCGTGTCGGTGACGGAAGTGCGGATGGGGCCGAAGAAGGTGATCTACAAGATCGTCGAGCTGATCGATGGCCGCGAAGTGCCCCGCTATTCGGATACGCGGCCGGCGGCGGGCTACGAGATCGTCACGAAGCGGTAGTCGATCGTCAGCGCGCGGCCCCGGGCCAGGCGGTCGGCGGCAACGATGCGCAGGCGCGTCGGGCGGCGCCAGCACTTCCCTCACATCCAATCCAGCATCGAACTGCTCGAGGCGCGCCGCGACCAGCGCGTTGACGGCCATCGGGCAGAACCGGCGGCCCGCTTCGCGGGCAATCGCCATCCGGGCGCTCTCGGGCGACAGCGGCACGTGGTACTCCCTGGCCGTCGTCAGCTCGTCGAACGCATGCGCCACGGCCAGCAGGCGCGCGCCCAGCGGTGCATGGCGGTGATGGTCAAAACGCCTCGTGGCGTACCAAAGCACGTCATCGACGTCATCGGACAGGCCGCACCAGGTCTGAAAGCCCGGAAGGTCGGTCGCCTTCTCGGGCCGCCCCACCAGCGCACCGGCCTCGTGGACCAGCGCCGCCTGCACCAGCGTCGCCATTTCGTCACTTGGCAGGCCAACGATGACACCCAGATGACGCGCGAACACGGCCACCCGGCGGCTGTGCGCCGCTGCGGCGGGACGTCGATAGTCCAGCGTTTCCAGCAGCGTTTCGAGCGATCCGACCGGCACCGGTGTGCATCTGGCCTCCCAACTCTTGTCTGGTGGGACGAGCAAGCGGTGTGCCAGGTTCAGCCGGAACCATCGTCCAGAGCACCTGAGTGAACCCGTGAACCTGTGAACCGGGGTTCTTATGGTAAGATTGGGAGTTTTCGGCCCGCAGGACGCGGGCACTGAGGATCACACGAGTGGCTACGAAGAAGAAGATTTCCTCGGCCGTCAAGGCCTACCGTCAGAATGTGAAGCGGCGGGACCACAATCGGCAGCTTCGCAGCCGGTTGCGCTCGGCGCTCAAGAGCATTCGGGCGGCGATCGACACCAGCGACCTGGCAGGCCGCCAAGGCGGCGCTCGACGCGACGTTCTCGCTGGTGGACAAGATGGCCAACAAGGGCATCATCCACAAGAACGCCGCGGGCCGGTACAAGTCGCGCCTCGTCAAGCGCGTGGCGGGCAAGGGGAAGGCGGCGTAATCACGCCGCTTTTGCCCGCTCCCGTCTCACCCACACAGCTCCACCACCAGGCGCTCCAGCAGCACCCGCGGGTCGCCGCCCGAGGACTTCAGGGCGAGATCCGTCCGCAGCAGGACGTCGACGGCCGCCGGCACCCGGCGGGTCGGAAACGGCGTTCTGGCGTTCGGGTTCCGGACGGCGGCCCCAAGCTGTCCCAGAATCCGAAACGGCGCGCCGTTGTCTCCCTCGTCCAGCTCGGCCTTGCAGCTCGCGAAGGGCCGCCACCACGTCGCCGCGTTGAACGGCGTTGACCAGCGCCCAGTCGTCGCGCGCGGTGCTCGGGCGCGCCCGCGACGGCGGCGACGTGCTCCAGCGTCAGGCGTCCGGCCCCGCTGGCAAACAGCAGCAGCTTTTCGACGTCGGCCCGGAGCCGCCCGGTGTCGCCTCCGCTCACCTGCAGGATCCGGGCGATCACCGCGCGGTCCACGGACAGTCCCGCGGCGGTAGCCTGCTGCTCGATCCAACGACGCCGGATCCTTCCCGCCGTCGAGACCCGTGCACACCACGATGGTCGCGGCCTTCACGAGCGCCTTGGTGACCTTCAGGTTCTTCGCCAGCGGGATGTCCGCCGGGCTCTTGCCGCCCTCGGGGCTCGAGAACACGAAGGCCAGCGCCGTCGTCGGCGATGGCGTCGGCGAGGTAGTCGACCAGCGGCTCCAGCGACCCGGCCGCCTCGTCGTCGTCGGAGACCGATTCGGCCGCCTTGCGCTTCTTCTTGGGGTCGAACAGCTTCTCGGCCTGCAGGACGATCACGACGCGGCGCGGGGCGATCATCGGCAGCGTGCGCGCGGCCTCGGCGACCACGATGGGCGTCACCGCGGCATCGACGGCGTACATGCGCTCGACATTGAAGGCGCGGAGGTCCTCCTCGATCATCTCGCCCAGCGCGACGGCCAGCGCGGACTTCTCGTGGTCGTCGTCACCGACGATCAGGTAGACCGGATCGGTCGCGCCGGAGGCAACCTGCGCGCGAAACGCCTGGGGAGTCATCGCTTCGCGCCTTCGCGCCATCGCGCCTTCGTGATCTGTGAGCTGTTGGCTCGGATTGCGACCTCGGATGCTAGAACGCTTCCAGGATCGCGCTCACGACGGCCTTCGCGAACTCCGTGCCGACGCGCTCGAGCGCGTCGCTGCCCTGCGCGAGAAACGCGTTCGGGTCGAGCGCGTCGGTGCCGGCGGTGGCTTCGTACTCGTCGCGATAGACCCACTGCGGGTTCTCCCACAGCACGTTGTTCGTCTTCAGATCGCGAAACTCGATCTTGGCCGTCACGGTCAGGATGTAGCGGCTGGCCTGCTGCTCGTCGGTGAAGCTGGCCGGCTGAATCTGAATCGTGAGGATCTCGCCGGTGAGCAGCGCGTCCACGCCGGTGTTGTTCGGCTGGACCTTGTAGTTGCCTCGATTGATGAACTCGGTGCGCACCCGCTCGGTGAAGACCTGTTCGAGCTCGTAGACCGGCGTCGTGTTGATGAACTGCGGGATCCCGATGGTCTGGATGTAGGCCGGCAGGAACGACCCGCGGCCGGCCAGCGCGTACCCGCACGACGACGACGCCATCGCCAGCACGGCCACGACGACGCCAAGACCTTGCCGGCAGGTCATCAGCTCACCACCACGCTGACCAGCTTGTCCTGCACCACGATCACCTTTCGCACGGTCTTGCCGGCGACGTGCGCCAGCACGGCCGGATCGGCCAGCGCCCTGGCGCGCACCTCGTCCTCGCCGGCCCCGGGCGGCACGGTGATGCGCGCCGCGCAGCTTGCCGTTGACCTGGACCGGCACGACGATCTCGGCGGCCCTGGCCGCGTCGGCATCAAACGCCGGCCACCCGGCCGCCGTCAGCCCGCCGCGATGTCCGAGGTGCTCCCAGAGCTCCTCGGCCATGTGCGGCGCATAGGGCGACACCATCAGCACCAGCGCCTCGACCGCCTCGCGGACGACGGCCAGCGTCTCCACGCGCTCTGCAGTTGTGACGGCGGAGGCCGCGTGCTGGCCGGGCGACCCGCCGGCGGTCTGGTCGCTGAAGGCGTACAGGTCGTTGACCAGCTCCATCAGCGCCGACACGGGCGTGTTGAGGTGCTGCCGCTCCTCGATGTCCACCGTCACGCGCCGGATCGTCTCGTGCGTCTTCCGGCGCACGGCGCGCTCGGCGTCGTTCAGCTCGGCGGGCACCGCGCCCGCCGTCTCGAATCGCGGCGGCCCAGTGATCGACCAGGCGCCAGACACGCGCGAGGAATCGAAAGCTGCCCTCGAGCCCGGCGTCGCTCCACTCGACTTCGTTCTCCGGCGGCGCGACAAACATCACGTACAGACGCAGGGCATCCGAGCCGTACTTCTCGATCATCTGATCGGGATCGACGACGTTGCCCTTCGACTTGGACATGACCTTGCCGTCCTTCAGCACCATGCCCTGCGTGAGCAGCTGGGTGAACGGCTCGGCGTGGTCGACCATGCCGAGGTCGCGGAAGACGCGCGTGAAAAAGCGCGAGTAGATCAGGTGCAGGATCGCGTGCTCGACGCCGCCGCTGTAGAAATCGACCGGCAGCCAGTACTTCGCCTTGGCCGGCGAGAACGGCTGCTGGTCGTTGGTCGCGTCGGTGAAGCGGTCGAAGTACCAGGACGAATCCACGAAGGTGTCCATCGTGTCGGTCTCGCGACGCGCGGGGCCACCGCACTTCGGACACGTGGTGTTGACGAACTCGGGCACCTGCGCCAGCGGCGAGTCGCCACGGCCGGTGAACTCGGTCACCTTCGGCAGCACGACCGGGCAGCTGGTCGTCGGGGACCGGCTGCACGCCGTCTTTCTCGCAGTAGACCATCGGGATCGGCGTGCCCCAGTAGCGCTGCCGCGAGATGCCCCAGTCCTTCAGGCGGAACTGCACGGTGCCCTCGCCGATGCCGCGTGCCTGGGCCTCGGCGGTCATCTTCGCTCGCGCCTCGTCGGACGGCAGGCCGTCCCACGGCCCCGAGTTCACGATGATGCCGTCGTTGGAGACGGCCTCGGTGAGGCTGTCGGCGGACGGCACCGCGGCATCGGCGGGCCGAACGACGACCCGAATCGGCAGCGCGTACTTGCGCGCGAACTCGAAGTCGCGCTCGTCGTGCGCCGGCACGGCCATCACCGCGCCGGTGCCGTACTCGCCGAGCACGAAGTTGGCGACCCAGATCGGCACCTGCTCGCCCGTGAACGGGTTGACCGCGTACCGGCCGGTGAAGACGCCTTCCTTCTCCACCTCGCCCGGACATGCGGGCCGTGCGGTCCTGCGTGCGGAACTTCGTGACCTGCGCGCGAAAGGCCTTCGGGTCGGCGGTCGTGGCGGCGAGCGACTCGACCAGCGGGTGCTCGGGCGCCAGCAACACGAAGGTCGCCCCGTAGATCGTGTCGATGCGCGTCGTGAAGACCTCGATGTCCGCCGGGAGGCCCGAAGCATCCGGACTGAAGTTCGGGCCTGCGTCCGGCGCTCCTGGCGCCAGCGGGAAGCGCACGCGCGCGCCCTCGCTTCTGCCGATCCAGTTGCGCTGCATCGTGAGCACCTTCTCGGGCCACTTCGTCAGCGTGTCGAGGCTTTGCAGCAACTCGTCGGCGTAGTGCGTGATCTTGAGGAACCACTGCTCGAGGTCGCGCTGCACCACCGCGGTGCCGCAGCGCCAGCAGGCGCCGTCGACGACCTGCTCGTTGGCCAGCACGGTGAGATCGACCGGGCACCAGTTCACCGTCGAGCGGCGGCGGTACGCGAGGCCGCGCTCGTACATCCGGATGAACAGCCACTGGTTCCACTTGTAGTACTCGGGCGTGCAGGTGGCGATCTCGCGGTCCCAGGCGTAGCTGATGCCGAGCCGCTTGAGCTGCCCTTTCATGTGCTCGATGTTGCCAAACGTCGAGACCTCGGGATGAATGCCGCCCTTGATCGCCGCGTTCTCGGCCGGCAGGCCGAAGGCGTCCCACCCGAACGGGTGCAGCACGTTGAAGCCGCGCATGCGCCGCGTGCGCGCCATCACGTCGCCGATGATGTAGTTGCGGACGTGCCCTACGTGCGCGTGCCCGGACGGATAGGCGAACATCTCGAGGCAGTAGAACTTCGGCTTCGTCGGGTCTTCGGTGGGCTCGAACGCGCGGGTGTCGACCCAGCGCTGCTGCCACTTGCGGTCCAGTTCCTGCGGTCGATACTCAGCCACGTCAAAAATTATAGACCATGCCACTGGCCCGCCTGGGCGGCGGCGAGCGCGGCAAGCGAGCGATCGCCGCGGCCAGTGGCAGGCCGCAGCGTTCGCCGGTGCGGGCACGCCGTCGTCGTCGCCGGCGAGCGCGCGCGAGCGCGAGGTCCAGCGACTCGCCCAGCGCCGGCAGCGCATACCCGCCCTCGGTGACGAGCACGACGCGCCCCTCCGAGACGCGGTCGGCCATCGCGCGCAACTCCGAGGTCATCCACGCGAAGCCGGGGCTGGTCATGCGCATCTGCGCGAGCGGATCCATGTTCGTGCGCGTCGAAGCCTGCCGAGATCAGCAGCAGGCCCGGCCTGAACTCCTCCAGCACCGGCAGCACGCCAAACTGGAACACGCGCACGTAATCGCCGTCGCTGGCGCCGGCCTCGATGGGCAGGTTCACCGTGAACCCACGCCCGTCCCGCTCGCCGGTCTCGGTGGCCGCCACCGGTGCCCGGATAGAACGGGAACTGGTGCGTCGAGATGTAGAGGACCGACGGGTCCGCGTAGAACATCGCCTGCGTGCCGTTGCCGTGATGCACGTCGTAGTCGACGACGGCCACCCGCGACACGCCGCGCGATCGCGCGTGCGCCGCGGCGACGGCGACGTTGTTGTAGAAGCAGAAGCCCATCGCGCGGCGCGGCCTCGGCATGGTGGCCCGGCGGCCGGACCAGGGCGGCCGCCGCGCGATGCGGCCGATCGCCCGGCGCCAGCACGGCCTCGACGGCCTGCACGGCCGCGCCCGCCGCCAGCAGCGCCACGTCAGCGGTGTCCGGCGAGGTGAACGTGTCGGCGTCGATCATGCTCGCGCGGCCGCGCGTGGCCTCGATGGCGTCGAGGTGCGAGGCCGTGTGCACGCGCAGCACCTCGTCGCGTGTCGCGGCCCGTGGGCGCGGCCACCTCCTCGCCGCGCGCCTTGGCGCGCGCCGCGGCGGCCTCGAGCACATCGGCGCGCTCCGGCGATTCCGGATGGCCCGGCGGCGTCAGGTGGTCGGCGAAGCGCGGGCTCGAGACGACGAGCATCAGGCCTCCAGGAGGGCCAGCGCCCTCGGTTTCAAGGCGTTCAACCGGTGCTCGAGCTCGACGCGCGCGGCCTCCAGGCCGGCATCGTCGGCATCGGCCGGAACGAAGAACGGCGCGCCCATCACCATCGCGATGCGGCTGAACGGGTACGGAATCTGCGACGCGTCCCAGCTGGGCGCCGTCCAGGACCGAGGACGACTCGACGTGGAACGGCAGAATCGGATTGCCGGTGACCTTGGCCATCCACACGGCGCCGGGCTGCGCCACCATCGCGGGCCCGCGAGGGCCATCGACGGTGATCCCCACCGGGTGCCCCTCCTCCATCCGCCGCTTCGCCCGGAGCGCCGCGCGCACGGCGTTGCGCGAGGTCGAGCCGCGCGCCGTCGTGTAGCCAAGCCGGTGGATGATCTTGGCCGTCCACTCGCCGTCGAAGTTGTCGCTGGTGATCACGACGACGTCGCGATGGCGGAAATAGAAGACCGACGGAAGGATCCGGCCGTGCCAGAGCGCCATCACCGGGTAATGGCCCGAGGCGAGGATCCCCGCGAAATGCTCTTCGCCCTTCGACCCGCCACCGCCAGGTGCGGCCGAGCGCTCCGAGCGCGGGATAGCCCAGCGCGCCGATGAGGGCAGCCTGCCAGCGCTTGGCGCGCGATGCCTTCCAGCCCGGATCAGACGCGGTCACAGCCCGTCGTACTGCGGCCCGCCGCCGCCTTCAGGGGGCACCCACGTGATCACCTGGTACGGATCCATGATGTCGCACGTCTTGCAGTGCACGCAGTTGCTCGCGTTGATCTGCAGCCGCGGTGTGCCGTGCTCGTTGACGATCTCGTACACGTTGGCCGGGCAGAAGCGCTGACAGGGATGGCCGTATTCCTCGCCGCACCGCGAATAGCAGACGTCGGTCTGGACGAGCAGGTGCACCGGCTGGTCCTCGTCGTGCCGCGTGCCCGAGTAGTGGACGTTGGTGAGCTTGTCGAACGTCACGACGCGGTCCGGCTTCACGGCGTTGGACGTGGTGAGCGGCCCACGCGGACGACCGTAGTACGCGTCGAGCGTCGACATGTGCTCGTGGCCGGCGGTGCCGTGCAGGCGGTCGGGCCACCGGCCGCCGGTCAGGACGGTGAGCCCGGCAAAGGCGAGGCCGGGCAGCAGCCCGTGCCCGAATGCCTGGTGCACGTTACGCACCGGGTACAGCTCCGCGCGCACGGAACTGGCGTCGATGCGCTCGCTGTACGACCGAAGCCGCGTGCCGGATGTGTCGCCGCCGCGCGACGGCGTCAAACGCGGTCTCGGCCGCGAGCATGCCCGTCTTCATCGCCAGGTGAATTCCCTTCAAGCGGAATGAATTCAGGAAGCCGCCCGCGTCGCCGGCGATGAGCGCGCCGTCCATCCAGGGCCGCGGGATGGTGTTCCAGCCGCCTTCGGGCAGAGCCTTGGCGCCGTACTTGAGCATCTGGCCGCCGCGCAGCAGCTCCGCAGACCAGCGGATGCAGCTTGAAACGCTGAAAGGCCTGATGGGGATCGAACAGCGGGTCGCGGTAGTCGAGCCCCACGACCAGGCCCAGCGCGAGACGCCCTGCCGGCATCGCGTAGATGAACCCGCCGCCGAACTCTTCCATCCGAAGCGGGTAGCCGAGCGTGTGGATCACCGTGCCCGGCGCGATGCGGTCGGCCGGCACCTCCCACAGCTCCTTGATGCCGATGGCGTACTGCTCGGGCTCGCGGCCCTCGGAGAGGGGCAGGCGCGCGAGGAGCTGCTTGGTCAGGTTGCCGCGGACGCCGTCGCAGAAGATCGTGACCTTCGCGTGGATGTCCACGCCGGGCTCGAACGTGCTGCGACGCTGGCCATCGCGGCCGATGCCGCGGTCGCCGGTCCGCACGCCGACCACGCGATCGCCGTCAAACAGCACTTCGACGCCGGGAAACCCCGTGAACAGGTCGATGCCGGCGGCTTCCACGCGCTCGGCCAGCCACTTGCCGAAGCGGCTGACCGAGATGATGACGTTGCCGTGATTGCGAAGCGGCGGCGGCGTGAACGGCAGCGGGATCTTGCCGCCGGCCGTGAGCATGTAGACGCGGTCTTCGTGGACGTCGGCCTCGATGGGCGCGCCCTGCTCGCGGAAGTCCGGGAGAAGCTCCTCGAGGCTCGACGGATCGAGCACAGCGCCCGACAGCAGGTGCGCGCCAGCCTCGCGCGCCTTCTCGAGCACCGCGATCGCCAGCGGCTCGCCGCCCCGCGCCTGCTGGAGCTGCGAGAGCCGCAGCGCCGCCGACAGTCCTGCCGGACCGCCGCCAACGATGAGGACGTCGACTTCGAGCGTTTCTCGGTCCATCCGGTGCCAGGTACCGTTACGAAATTGCTACGTCGACAGTCGCCGTAACAATTTCTTAACGGTACCTGGCACCGATCACTTCTGCAACTCCGCGGTCAGGGCCGGCAGGAACTCGAACAGGTCGCCCGCGTAGCCGTAGTCGGCGACTTCGAAGATCGGCGCGTCGGCGTCCTTGTTTACCGCGACGATCGTGCGCGCGCCCTTCATGCCGACGACATGCTGGATGGCGCCCGAGATGCCGACGGCGACGTAGAGCTTGGGCGCGACGGTCTGTCCCGAGCTGCCGATCTGGCGCTCCATCGGCAGCCATCCCGCATCGCAGATGGGTCGCGACGCGGCCATCTCCGCGCCCAGCGCGCTCGCCAGCGCCTGGGCCAGCGGCAAGTGCTCGGGCCCCTTGATGCCGCGTCCCACCGACACGATCCGCTCGGCCTGCGAGAGGTCAACCGCCTGCTTGGCCTCCTGGAACGGCGCCTCCGGCGACTGACGGATGGACGACTGGTCGATGGCGACTTCGCAGCGTCCGCACCGGCGCCGGCGAGGCGCCACGCGCCGCCTGGTCCGCCCGAAACGCCCCAATCTGCATCGTCACCAGCCACGGCGCGTCGCCCAGCAGACGGACGTCGGCCGCCAGCTTGCCCTGGTACATCGGCCGCGAGAAGGCGACCTGGCCCTGCACCTGCTTGATCGCCGTGCAGTCGGTGACCAGCGCGCGGTCGAGCGCTGCGGCCAGCGCGGGCGCGAAGTCGCGCGTCTGATAGGTGTGCGGCAGCACGACCCAGGTCGGCTTGACCTCGGCGACGAGCGCCGCGTGCGCGTGGACCCAGCCGTCGGCGGTGTAGGCGTCCAGCGCCGGACTGGTGACGGCGACGACCTCGGTGACCGCGGCCGCCGCCAGATCCGCGGCGATGGCGGCAACCTCGCCGCCGGCAATGCCGACGACGATCGGAGCCCCGGCCGCCAGTTGCTGCGCGGCGGCGATGGCTTCCCACGACGCGCGATTGAGCTTGCCGCCGCGCTGCTCGGCGACGACGAGGATCACGCGATCACCCGCGCGTCTTCGCGAAGCTTCCTGACCAGCGTCGCCGCCGCCTCCGACGCCGAGCCAGCGAGCATCTCGGTCTGCTTTGTCTTCTCCGGCACATACAGCGATAACACCTCGAGCCGCGGCGTCACCGGCGATGCCGGAGCGACCACTCGAATCTCTTTCTTCTTCGACGCCATGATCCCCTTGAGCGTCGCGTAGCGCAGCTGGTTGATGCCGCTCTGGATCGTCAGCACCGCGGGCAGCGCCATCGCGACCCACTGGAACCAGCCGCCCTCGAGCTCGCGCTTCACGCGCAGGCGTCCATCGGCCACCTGCACTTCCATGATGATGGTGGCGTGCGGACGTTCCAGCCGGCTGGCCAGCACGACACCGGTTTGCGCGTGGCCCTGGTCGTCGGACTGCAACCCGGTGAGGATCAGGTCGAAAGCCTCTTCGCGCATGGCGCCAGCCAGCGCGTCGGCGGTGGCGATGCCGTCAGCGCGTCCCAGCGCGTCGTCCTGCACGTGGATGGCGCGATCGGCGCCGCGTGCCAGCGCTTCGCGAATGACGGTCGTCACGCGGGCCGGACCGGCCGCGCAGACGACGACCTCCCCGCCGTGCTTCTCCTTGAGCCGCAGGCCCTCTTCGAGCGCGTACGCGTCGGGCTCGTTGAGCTCCCAGCTGGCGTCCTGCTCGCGGATCGCGCGTTTGTCGTCGGTCAGCCGCGGCTGCCATTCGCGCGTCGGGACCTGCTTGATGCACACCGCTATTTTCATATGGGCCACAGAGCCACAGAGGGCTCAGAGGAATTCTGCCACAGAGGCACAGAGGCCACAGAGCCAAACCTTGGGTTAGCCACAGAGGCACAGAGATCACAGAGAAAGACAAGAACCAAAGAGAGCCTCTGTGTTCTCTGTGTCTCTGTGGCTGAATGCTTTGTGGCTTCGTGGCTAACCCGCGTAGCGCTTCAACAGCAGCGCCGCGTTGGTCCCGCCGAACCCGAACGAGTTCGACAGCGCGTATTCGATGGGCAACTTGCGGGCCGTGTGCGGCACGTAGTCGAGATCGCACTCGGGATCGGGGTTGTCCAGGTTGACTGTCGGCGGCACCTGCTGCGTGTGCACGGCCAGCGCGGTGATGCCTGCCTCGAGGCCGCCGGCCGCGCCGAGCAGGTGTCCCGTCATCGACTTGGTCGACGAGATTGCCAGCGACGTCGCGTGGTCGCCGAAGCACCGCTTGATGGCCATCGTCTCGAGCTTGTCGTTGTAGGGCGTCGAGGTGCCGTGGGCGTTGATGTAGTCCACCGCCTCCGGCCCGACGCCGGCGCTCTTCAGGCACTGCCGCATCACGCGGACCGCGCCCTCGCCGTCTTCCGAGGGCGCCGTGATGTGAAACGCGTCGGCCGACATGCCGTAGCCCACCAGCTCGGCGTAGATGCGGGCCCCGCGGGCCCGGGCCATCTCGAGCTCCTCGATGATGACCACGCCCGAGCCTTCGCCGATGATGAAACCGTCGCGGTCGCGGTCGAAGGGACGGCTGGCTCGTTCCGGATCGTCGTTGCGCGTCGAGAGCGCCCGCATGGCGCCGAAGCCCCCGACGCCCATCGGCGTGATCGCCGCCTCCGATCCTCCGGCGATCATCGCGTCGGCGTCGCCGCGCTTGATGATCTCGAAGGCGTCGCCGATGGCATGTGCCGAGGCCGAGCAGGCCGTGCACGTCGCCGAGTTGGGTCCCTTGGCGCCGAAGCGGATCGACACCTGGCCCGAGGCGAGGTTGATGATCGCCGAGGGGATGAAGAAGGGCGAGATCTTTCGAGGGCCGCCCTCGAGCAGCGCGCGGTGCTCGCGTTCGATGGTCGAGAACCCGCCGATGCCCGAGGCGATGAACACCCCGATGCGATCGGCGTTGCCTGGCGTCACCACCAGCCCGCTGTCATCCATCGCGAACTGCGACGCCGCAATCGCGTACTGGATGAAGATGTCCATCTTCTTGACATCTTTCTTCTCGATGAACTGCTGCGGATCGAAGTCCTTGACCTCGCCGGCAATCTGCGCGGCAAACTGCGACACGTCGAAGCGCGAGATGCGCCCGATGCCGCTTCGCCCCGCCAGGAGCGCGTCCCAATTCGCGCCGGTGCCGATGCCCACCGAGGACACCAGCCCGATGCCGGTCACGACGACTCGCCTGCTCACACTGCCTCCACCCGCCGCTAGTTCAGACGCGCGCACGCCCGTCCGGGTCTCGCTCCACCCTACTTCTTGCCCTTTCCGTGCGCCTCGATGTACTCGACGGCTTCCTTCACACGGGTGATCTTTTCGGCGTCCTCGTCGGGAATCTCGATCCCGAACTCTTCCTCGAACGCCATCACGAGTTCCACCGTGTCGAGCGAGTCGGCGCCGAGGTCGTCCACGAAGGAGGCATCCGCCGTCACCTCTTCCTCGTCCACGCCGAGCTGCTCCACGATGATGGCCTTCACCTTGTCCGCAACCGCCATTCCCTTCCTCCTAGGTGTACATCCCGCCGTTGACGGCCAGAACGTGTCCAGTAATATACGACGCCTCGTCCGAGGCAAGGAAGCACACCGCGTGTGCCACGTCTTCCGGAGAGCCCAGCCGGCCGAGCGGAATTCGCTCGGCCCAGTCCTCACGCGACGTGCCGGTGAGGGCCTTGGTCATGTCGGTTTCGATCAGCCCCGGGGCCACGACGTTGACGGTGATGCCCCGGCTGGCGACCTCGCGCGCCATCGACTTGCACAGGCCGATAAGCCCGGCCTTTGACGCCGCGTAGTTGGCCTGGCCGGCGTTGCCCATCTGCCCGACGACCGAACTGATGGCGACGACGCGCCCGGCGCGCTGCTTCAGCATCGGCCGCAGCACCGCCTGGCAGATCGTGAAGGTCGCCGTCAGGTTGGTCGCCAGCACCGCGTCCCAATCCTCGCGCTTCATTCTCAGCAGCAACTGGTCGCGCGTGATCCCGGCGTTGCTCACCAGGATGTCGATCCGGCCATGCCGCTCGAGCACGCCGCCGATGGCCGCCTCAACCGACTGGGGCTCGGTGACGTCGAGCGTCACCGCCTCAGCCTTCAGGCCAGCCGCCACGATTTCCTCGGCTACAGGCCGCGCGTTGTCGCCGCGCGCCGCCGCCACCACCGTCGCTCCACGACGGGCCAGCGCCAGCGCGGTGGCCCTGCCGATGCCGCGCGACGCGCCCGTCACGAGCGCTACTCGAGAAGTCAGATCCATCATGTAACGTGAGACAGCGTCCTGCTACGTCGCCCAGGCGATCACGCCTGAACTTCCTGCACGAGCCGTTCGACGGCCTCGAGATCGGCAGGGGTTTCCAGGGAGGCGACCCGGGCGTCGCGCTGAATCTTCCGCACCAGTCCGCTCAGCACGGTGCCCGGACCCACCTCAACATACGCGCGGACGCCAGCCGACGCAAGCTGCCCGACGACGTCTTCCCACCGGACCGGCGCCGAAACCTGCCGCACCAGCGCCTCGATGGCCGCCGGTCCGTCAGTCTTCGGCTCGCCGTCGACGTTGGCGACCACCGCCACGCGCGGGGCCGCGACGGTCAGCGCCCGCAGTTCAGGCGCCAGGCGATCCTGCGCGGGCTGCATCAGGGCACAGTGGAAGGGCGCGCTCACCGGCAACGGGATCACCCGCTTGGCGCCCCGCGCCTTGGCCCGTTCGCCGGCACGCTGCACGCCGGCTACGGTCCCGGCGATGACGACCTGGCCGGGGGCATTGAGATTGGCCGGCGCGACCACGTCGCCCTCGGCGGCTTCCGCGCAGGCCGCCGCCACCTGGTCGCTCGCCAGGCCGAGCACGGCGGCCATCGCCCCGGTGCCCACCGGAACCGCCTCCTGCATGTACCGCCCGCGCCGGCGGACGATGCGAACGGCATCGGCAAAGGCAAACGTGCCGGCCGCCACGTGCGCCGAGTACTCGCCAAGGCTATGACCGGCCACGATGTGCGGGCGAATCCCGCGCAGTTCGAGCAAGCGCGCCGCGGCGATGCTGACCGTGAGGATCGCCGGCTGCGTGTTCTCGGTGAGCACCAGCCGGTCCTCCGGGCCGTCGAAGCACAGCTGGCTGAGCGGCTCGCCCAGGGCCGCATCGGCTTGATCGAACACGGATCGGCACTCCGGATAGGCCTCGGCCAACGCGCGGCCCATGCCGACTTTCTGCGATCCCTGCCCTGGAAACACGAATGCGATCACGTGGCGCTCACGGGAATGTCGGCGATGCCGCGCTCGAGGCGCTCGACCAGCCGTCCAATGGAAAACCGATGCGCCAGGCCGACGGCGTTCTCCACCGCCGTCGCCGACGAGCGGCCGTGGCCGACGATGACGATGCCTTTGACGCCCAGCAGCAGCGCGCCGCCGTACTCGGCCGCGTCGAGCCGCCGGCTCACCTCGGCCGTCATGGCTCCGCTCGCCAGCGTCTCGATCATGTCCACCAGGCTCTCGCTGATCTTGAGCGCGACGTTGCCGGTGAAGCCGTCGCAGACGATCACGTCCGCCACACCGGCATAAACATCACGCGCTTCGACGTTGCCGACGAAGTGGACCGGCGCCTGCTTCAGCAGCTGATGCGCCTCGCGCGTCAGCTCGTTGCCCTTGGACTCTTCCTCGCCAATCGACAGCAGCCCCACGCGCGGCCGCTCCAGGCCCAGGGCAATCTGTGCGAACACCGTCCCCATCACGCCGAACTGCACCAGATGGGCGGGCCGGCACTCGGCGTTGGCGCCGACATCGAGCAGGACCGCGGGCCGCTGCTTGGTCGGGACGACCGCCGCAAGCGCCGGCCGCTCCACGCCCGCGATCAACCCAAGCCCGGTGCGTGCCGCCATCACGGTGGCCCCGGTGCTGCCCGGCCGAGACGATCGCCGACGCATGGCCGTCAGCGACCTGCTGCACCGCGACGCGAATCGACGCGCCCGGCTTCCGTCGCAGCGCCGCCGTCGGGGCCTCGTGCATGCCGACGACGTCGGGCGCATCCACAATCGCGACCGCCAGGCGCGACCGATCCGGACACGTCGACAGCTCGGCCTCGATCCTCTCTCGCAGGCCAACCAGGCGCACCGATGCCGGAAGCGCGCGTGCGGCCGCGACCACGCCGGTCACGATCGGACCGGGGGCAAAATCGCCCCCCATCGCGTCGACGGCGATTGAGGATCTGGCGGTGGAGTGGTCGTCTGGCACAGGGGCACGCGGCGTGGCTCGCGGCGAGGATGTGCCCCCTCAGGCCGCGCGCCAAACCGAGGCAGTCGCGAGTGACGTCAGGCTTCGTCGACCGGCTTCACTTGCCGGCCGCGATAGAACCCGCAGTTGGGGCAGACCTGGTGGGGCCGCTTGGCTTCCTTGCACTGGGGGCATTCGCCGAGCTGGACGGGCGACAGGGCGTCGTGCGTCCGGCGCTTGGCGGTACGGGTCTTCGAATGGCGTCGCTTTGGATTAGGCATCGTCGTTCTCGTTCAGTAGCGCTTTCAACCCGGCCAACCGGGGATCGGTCCACGTCGCCTCGCAGGTGCAGGCCGTCGTGTTTCGGTTCGCGCCGCACACCGGACACAGCCCCTGGCAGTCGTCCTTGCACAGCGGTTTCATGGGCAGCACCAGGTACAACTGCTCGTGGATCAGCTCGGCCAGATCGATCTCGCCGTGCTGGTAGTACGCCGTGTTGATGTCCTCGTCGCCGACCTCGACTTCCCCGCCACCCGCCGGCGCCCGGTCGGAGGGCAGATAGGTCAGGTCGAACGCGGTCGTCACCGGAACCGGAAACCCTTCCAGGCACCGGCTGCACGACAACTCCAGCGTCGTCGTGGCCTGGCCGGCGATGCCGACCTTGACCCTCGCGCGATTGGCGGTCGCTTCGAGCACCACCGGCGCCAGGACCCGATAGTCCTCTTCACGAGGCATCGTCTCCGGCGCGATCTGCCGGTCGAGCCGGGTGGAGCCTTCCCGCAGCGAGGCGACGTCTAGAACGAGCATGTCCCCATGGCCCGCGGCTTTCGCCTCAGGCCGACCCACAAGTCTAACATGGCTCGGCGCTTGCGCCGGGAAGGCACTCGCCGCTGGCAGGGCGCTCGCCGGGGAGCCGGCTCGGCTGGCTAGGGCATTTCCTTGGCAACCCACGGGCGCGGGATGAACAGCTGCTCGAACAGGGCGACGGCGAAGCGGTCGGTCATGCCGGCGATGAAATCACGAAGGGCGGCGTCCTTGCCCTCCTGCTCCAGGGTCTGAATATCCAGAAACTCGTCCGGGCGCTGCCCTACCTTTTCCCAGAGCCCGCCCAGGATGCCGTGCGCTTTCTGGAACTCGGCCGTCGAGGCGTCGTTTTCGTACACCGCGCCGAACAGGAACTCGCGCAGCGTCAGCATCGCCTCGAGCACGTCGGGCGACATCTGAATCTCCCGAAACCCACCCTGGATGGTGGCCCGCACCACGTCGGAGACCATGCGTCCGATGCGCTCGGACGACGAGTGCCCCACGACGGCGACCGCGGGCGCGGGCAAATCCGATTCCGCCATCAGCCCGGCCCGAATCGCGTCGTCGATGTCGTGGTTGACGTAGGCGATGAGGTCAGCGACGCGGGCAATCTGGCCCTCGAGCGTCGCCGACCGCTGGCCTGGATCGGCGCCGACCGGAGCGCCGCGCTTGCCCTTGGAGTGCTTGGCGATGCCGTCGCGCACTTCCCAGGTCAGGTTCAGCCCACGCCTGTCGTTCTCGAGCACGTCGACGACCCGCAGGCTCTGCTCGTAGTGATTGAATCCGCCCGGCATCAGGTCGCTCAGCACGCGCTCACCGGCGTGGCCAAACGGGGTGTGACCCAGGTCGTGCCCGAGCGCGATCGCTTCAGTCAACTCCTCATGCAGGTGCAGCACCTTCGCGATGGTCCGCGCGATCTGCGACACCTCGAGCGTGTGCGTCAGCCGCGTCCGGTAGTGATCCCCGGTCGGCGCGAAGAAGACTTGCGTCTTGTGCTTCAGGCGACGGAAGGCCTTGCTGTGGATCACCCGGTCGCGGTCGCGCTGGAATGCCGGGCGGATGTCGTCCTCCTGCTCGGGCCGCTGGCGTCCCCGAGAGTCGGCGGACTTGGCCGCCTGCGGTGCAAGGATGTCGCGCTCGCGTTGCTCGAGTTGCGTGCGGATTAGTGACATACGTCTTTCAGGAAGCTGGTTCCGTTCCGAAGCGGGCCGACGCCAAAGACGTCCGCAACGGTCTGACCCAGATCGGCGAACGTGTCGCGGGTCCCCAGGTCGATTCGATGCTCACACAGGCCGCAAGCAGCCATGACCGGCACGTACTCCCGGGAGTGATCCGTGCTGGGCGTCGTCGGGTCGTTGCCGTGGTCAGCGGTGATTACGAGGAGGTCGTCCGCGCGCCTGCACGACAGGATCTCCGGTAGTCGACGGTCGAAGCGCTCCAGATTGTCCTTGTACCCCTGGACGTCGTTTCGATGCCCGTACTTGGTGTCGAAGTCCACGAGGTTGGCGAAGATCAGCCCCTCAGGCTCCTCGCGCATCGCCGCGACGACGGCGTCAACGCCGGAGTCGTCCGACGGCGTGGGCACCTTGCGTGTGATGCCGCGTCCCGCGAACAGGTCCGCGATCTTGCCGATCGCGATGACCGGCACACCCCGGTCGATCAGGCGGTCGAGCAGCGTGGGCTCCGGCGACGGCATCGCGTAGTCGTGCCGGTTCGCCGTTCGCGCATACGCGCCAGACGGCCCGACAAACGGCCGGGCGATCACACGGCCGACGCCAAGGCCGTCGACGACGATCCGATACGCAGCCTCGCACATCCGGTACAGCTCGGGCACGGGCACGACGTCTTCGTGCGCCGCAATCTGGAACACGCTGTCGGCGGAGGTGTACACGATGGGCCGGCCCGAGGCGACGTGTGCGTCGCCGAGCCGCTCGATGATCTCGGTGCCCGACGCGACCTCGTTGCCCAGTGTCTGCCTGCCGATCGCATGCTCGAACTGCTCTATCACCTCGGGCGGAAAGCCCTGTGGAAACGTCGGGAATGGCCGGTCGAGCACGATTCCCGCGATCTCCCAATGCCCGGTGACCGAGTCCTTGCCGGGCGAGGCCTCGGCCATCCGGCCGAACGAAGCCAGGGGCAATGGCGCGCCCGGGACACCACGAAGGGGACGGATATTTCCAAGCCCGAGCTGCTGGAGGTTCGGCACGTGGAGATCGACCTGCCGGCAGATGTTGCCCAGCGTGTCGCTGCCCTCGTCACCGTATCTGGCCGCATCCGGCAGCTCGCCGATGCCGACGCTGTCGAGAACGACGAGGATGACGCGGTCGATGTGACTCACGTGACGGACGTTCCCGCGGGACTAGCCGTGCGAGAAGTAGTTGGCCACGGGCCGCGGCGTCTTGATCGAGGCAATCGCGTGCTTGAAGACCATGTGATCGGCGCCGTCAATCTCGACGATCACGGCGAAGCGATCGAAATTCTTGATGCGGCCTTCGAGCATCGCGCCCGACATCAACTGGATGGACACGGCCAGGCGTTCACGGCGCGTGTAGTTGAGGAACACGTCCTGAATGTTGGGCTGGCCGGAGCTGACCTTGGTTTCGGGAGAGTGCGGCATCAGGAGTGACTTTCGTTGGGCTCGGCCAGGATCCGGGTGACGCGCTCGATCACATCGGCCGATTCGCCGGGTCCGTCAAACCACCTAAGGTTAGGCTCTTTGCGGAACCAGATCAACTGGCGCCGCGCGTACTGGCGGTTCTCCTGGACGATGAGCGCCTTTGTGGCCGTGAGGTCGCGCACGCCGTGCAATAACTCGAGGGCCTGCCGGTACACCAGACCGCCAAAGGGCCTGGAGGTCTCCGGCACACCCCGCTCCAGGAGGCCTCGCACCTCGTCCATGAGGCCGCGCGCAAACTGCTGGTCCACTCGCCTGGTGACGCGCTCGGAGGTCAGCGCCGCCGGCAATCGCACGCCGATGGGAACGACCGTGCAGAAATCGAGCGGCGCCCTGGTCTCGGCGAAATGCGCGGTCAGCGGACGGCCTGTGAGCAAGTAGACCTCGAGCGCGCGAACCAGGCGCAACTGGTCGCGTGGCTGGATGCGCATGGCCGAATCCGGATCCACTCGCCGGACCATCCGCCAGAGACGCTCGACTCCGCGTCGCGCCGCGATGGCGTCGAGCCGCGCCCGCAAGGCCGCGTCCTTGCCGGGACCCGGGAAGAGCCCTCGGGTCAGCGCGCGGTAGTAGAAGCCGGTCCCGCCGACCAGAATGGGCACGCGCTGGCGCGACAGGATGTCGCGCGATCACGGCGGTCGCGTCGCGCGCGTAGTCGGCGGCGCTGTATTCGGAGGTCGGCTCGACGATGTCGATGAGATGGTGCGGGATGCCCCGCTGATCGGCGACCGGCACCTTGTCGGTGCCGATATCGAAGCCGCGATAGACCGCCGTCGAATCGCAGTTGACGATCTCGCCGCCAAACCGCTCCGCGAGCGCCAGTCCGAGCGCGCTCTTGCCAGCCGCTGTTGGCCCGAGCACGGCAAGCACGCGGTCCGGTGCACGGGTCATCGTCAGGGTTCACGCGCGGCGCTCACATCCGCGGACAGCGGTTCGCCGAGGTCTGCATCGTGCTCGTGTCGTGACTGGAGCGGAATGACATCACCGCCAGCACACGTACAGCGTCAGCGCGACGAGCAGCACGACAAGGCCGACCTGCTGGCTCCGCGTGGGCATGCGCTACTGCGTCGGCGGCGGCTCGTTGTAGTAGAAGGTGACGGTGAAAAACGCCTTGTCGGACGGGTACTCAATCGGCAGTGGCTCGGTGGGATTGCTGGTCGCCAGGGCGTTGAAGGCGGCGTTATTGAACGAGTCCACCGACGATGGGCCGATCACGGTGAGGTCGGTGAGCGCGCCGTTCCTGTGCACGTTGAACGTGATGACGACGTGCCCCTTGAGCGACATCGCGGCGTACGGCACGAACCAGTTGCGCTTGACCTGGGCGATGAAGCGCCGAATCCACGGCCCGAACTCGACGCCCTTGGAATCGAACTGGATCCCACCGAGGTGGCTGGTTCCGCCGCCGTTGGGGTTCTCGTACGCGGCCTGCTCCGCGTAGCGCGACAGGTTCTTCAGCGCCTGGCTCAACGGCGAGGTCGCCGCGGGGCGCCCGCTTTCGGCTTCCTTCCGATAGGCCAGCGCGGTCTCGCCGGAGGGCAGCCGTGTCGCATCGGGCGTCTCGCCGGGATTGGTCGCTCGAGGCTGGTTCTGCGGGGCCGGCGGAGCCGGCGGCGTCAGCGGCCCCTGGTTCCGCGCCATCTGCGGCGGTGCCGGTGGCGGCGAGGCCTCGACGTGCTCGGGCGTGTTCCCGCGCGAAAACGGCTGAGGGTTGGCGGGCACCGGCGCGCGCTCGCGCGTTACGGCCGTGCGGTCGAGGTCCGAGTTCGGCGCGTCCGGCCGCGGAGGCGTGCGCGGCGCGAGCTCGACCTGGGGCTGCATGAACACGAACCGCGGCTGGTCGCGCTGCTTCTCCACGACCGCAGCCTGGATCCGCTCCAACTCGGCCTGGCGCTCGGCCAGCCGCGCCTTCCACCAGTCGGTTTCCGGCAGCAGCACCGCCACGAGCGCAATCGCGAGGTGGACGATGATCGACAGCAAGACCCCCTCACGCGCCGAAAGCGCGCTCGGGACCCGTGCCAGATCGGGGTGTCCATCCTCGAAATCGAAGTACATCAGTAAGTTAGAGTGAGTCCACGATTATACCACCCGGGGGCCGCCCAGCCGGTCCTCCGCGCTATTTCCGGGCGATATACAGGTACACGACGCCCAACGTTAACGGGACGATCTCGACGTGAGGGAATCCATTCGCCTGCAGGAGCCGGCCGAACGCCTCGGGAGGCGGAAAACGGCTGACCGATTCGGGCAGGTAGTCGTAGGCGCTGGCGTGCCTGCTAATCAGACGCCCGACGGCCGGTAAGAGCCGGTTTGCGTACCACAAATACAACGCTCGAAACGGGCGCGAGGTCGGCAGGCCGAACTCGAGGATCGCCAACCGGCCCCCGGGCCGAAGCACTCGAGCCAGTTCCCGCAAGGCGGCCGCGGGCTCCTGAACATTCCTGATGCCAAAGCTGATCACGGCCGCATCGGCCGACGAGGCGCCAAGCGGCAGAGCCGTCGCATCGCCGCGAGCCAGCGCGATCCGATTGCCGAGCGCGCGCGAGCGAACCTTCTCCAGCCCGAGCCGGAGCATCTCGTGCGAGAAGTCGACGCCGATCACGCGGCCCGCGCGTGGCGCGGCGGCAAGCGCGACATCGGCGGTGCCGGTGCACAGGTCAACCAGCGTGTCGGTGGGCTGCAGATCCAGCGACCGGACGGCGCGCGCTCGCCATCGCTGGTCGAGGCCCCCGCTGAGCACGCGATTGATCAGATCGTAACGCGCCGCGATGGCGTCGAACATCCCGGCGATCCGTGCCGGCTCTTTGGCTCGCAGGCCGTCGTCAACCGCAGCGTGCGTCGAAGGGGCGAGGGGTTCAGGGGTCACGGCGCCAGGTACACGGCCATCGCGGTGGTCGCAAGATAGAGGATGCCGACGTAGCCGTTGAGGTCGAAGGCGCGCTTGACCTGCGACAGATCCGTGGCCGACACCAGCGACTGCTCGTAGAGCAGCAACAGCGCGACCAGCCCGACGCCGATCAGGTACACGGGACCGAGCGAGGCGACCTGCCCCAGAATCGCCATGACGACAATCGTCACGACATGCATGCCTCGAGAGATCGCGAGCGACCGTGGCACGCCAAACCGTGTTGGAATGGACTGCAGGCCGTGCGCGCGGTCGAAGTCGATGTCCTGGCACGCGTAGAGCACGTCGAAGCCACCGACCCACAGCCCGATAGCGAGGCCCAGCAGCCAGGGCTCGAGGGCGTCAATGGGTCCGCCAGCCGCCAGCCAGCCGCCCACCGGCGCCACCGCCATCGCCAGCCCGAGAAACGCCTGGGTGTAGGCGGTGTAGCGCTTGGCCAGCGAATACCAGAAGACGATCCCCAGCGCCACCGGCGACAGCACGAGACAGATCCAGTTCAGTTGCGCGGCGGCAGCGATAAAGATCGCCGCGCTCACGCCCACGAACACGGCAGCGGACGGTCGCGAGATCAGGCCCCGCGGGATCTCGCGCATCGCGGTCCGCGGGTTTCTCCCGTCGTACTCCGCGTCGACCAGGCGATTGAATCCCATCGCGGCGCTGCGCGCGGCGACCATCGCGACGACGATCCAGGCGACCTGCGTCCACGACGTGGGCTGCCGGCGCGCAGCCAGCAGGGCGCCGGTCAGGGCAAACGGCAGCGCGAAGACCGAGTGGCTGAACCGGATGAACGACAGGTAGGTGGACAGCACAGTGAATTGACGATTGCAGATTGCGATTGACGATTGACGATTGCAAATTACGCGGATTTTCTTGGCGTCGCGCCTTCGCGGCATCGTGCCATCGCGAACATGTCAGGCGCGATCGGCGAACCCGCACTCGGCAATCAGGTCCTCGACCCAGCGCACGCGGTCCGGGGTGACGCCGCTCAACAAGTATTCTTCCACATCGACCACCTCGGGGGGCACTGCGACGGCGATGAGCCGGGCGAGCTTGCCGGGCTCGATCGTGCCGGCGGTGGCTTCGAGCCCCAGCGCGCGCGCGCCCACCAGGGTTGCGCTGTCGAGCAACATCGCCGCCGGCACCGACGGCGCCAGGCGGCGCAGCGCAGCCAATTCGGCAAAGAGGTTCAAGTCGTCGTTGCTCGCCAGGCTGTCGGTCCCCACCGCCACGGCGACGCCGGAGCGGTAGAACCGGCTGACCGGAGGGTCGCCGACACCGACGTAGCGGTTGCTTCGCGGGCACGCCACGACGGTCGTGCCCCGCGCCCGCAACACGTCGAGATCGTCGTCGCTGGACTCCACCAGATGCACGGCCAACAGCCTGGAATCCAGCACGCGCATCTGCTCCAGGTACCGAGCCGGCGAACACCCCGGGGGCGTCCAGGCCGGATCCCAGGCCCCGAGCCGCTCCAACAACTGACGCCAGGGGCCCTCCCCCGTCTCGAGCAACTCGACTTCCTCCGGGGACTCGGCGAGGTGGACCGATGAGGGCAGAAACGGCGTCCTGGCCCGCGCCGCACGCAGCCCCTGGAATAGTTGCGGCGACACGGAGTACGGCGCGTGCGGGGCCAGACTCACGGGAAACCGTCCCGTTGTCCCATGCGCTTCCTGCGCGCGCAGCGCCGCGTCGAGCACATCGTCGGCGCCAACGGCGGAGAGTCGCAGCACCTCGTGAAAGACGACGCCGTCAAGCGTGCTGCGGCGCAGCGCGTCGACGGTCGCCAGCGAGTTCGAGATGTCGCCGACCAGCCCCGTGCCCGACGCACGCATCTCGCCGATGGCGGCGTCGGCTGCCGCCAGGACGGCCTCGTCGCCTGGCGCGGCTGTCAGGCGCCGCTGCAGCATCGCCGGCACCCAGTCGGTGAACCGCTCGGCACGGGGCACCATCCCACGCAACCACGACAACTCGAGGTGCACGTGCGCGTTGACCAGCGCCGGCAGCACGGCATATGCGCCGATGTCCACCAGCGGCGCGTCATCGCGTGAGGGAAGCGATGCGCCGGCGCGGCCGGCCGCCGCGATGCGGCCACGGTCGATGGCGACCCACCCGTTGAGCATCGGGCGATCCGCGATCGGCAGCAGCCAGCGGGCGCGGACAATGATCATGGACGATGGACGAAGTGACGAAGGACGATGGACGAAGACGCTGGGATGCACCCGGGCGTTCGTCCTTCGTCATCGTCCGTCGCATTCGTCATTTCGCACGCTGGCCTCGCGCTTGTTTTGTGACGCGCGAACGGGCGGGGTAATTGACGAGTTCGGCCGGCACTGACGTGTCGCCTTCGGCGCGGGCCTTGGCCAGGCTGAGCATGCGCGGGACGTCGCGCTCGCGGAAGATCGGATCGCCAAGCACGTCGTAGTGCATGTTGCGGCGTTTGGCGGTGAAGCCGGCGTCCTCGATGTTGCGGACGATCTCGAGCTCGTCCATGCAGTACGCGGCGCCGGCGGCGCGGACCACGTTTTCTTCGATCATCACCGAGCCCATGTCGTTGGCGCCGAACAACAGGCTCAACTGCCCCACCTTGCCGCCCTGAGTCACCCACGAAGACTGCAGGTTGTCGAAGTTGTCGAGGACGAGCCGCGCGATGGCCAGCGTGCGCAGATAGTCCACTCCTGTCGCCTCGAGCGTGATGCCGTGCTCGAGGCCAAGCTCGGTGTGATCGGGCTGGAAGCTCCAGGTGATGAACGCGGTGAAGCCACCGGTCTGGTCCTGCAGATCGCGCAGCCGCACCAGGTGCTCCAGGCGTTCCTCGAGGGTCTCGACCGTGCCATACATCATCGTGGCGGTCGTGCGAAGGCCCGCATGGTGCGCCTCGCGCATCACGCCCAGCCACTCGTCGGCGGTCGCCTTGCCGTAGCAGTGCAGCAGCTTCCGCACGCGGTCCACGAGGATCTCGGCGCCTCCGCCGGGAATGCTGTCGAGACCGGCGGCGATGAGCCGCGCGATGACGGCGGGCACGGGCAACTGCGCCATGCGCGAGATGTGCAGCACCTCGGGCGGCGACAGCGCGTGCAGCTTGAAGTCCGGGTAGCGTGCCTTCACGGCACGAAACAGGTCCTCGTACCAGGCGATCGGCAGATCGGGGTTGTGCCCGCCCTGGAGCAGCAGCTGGCCGCCGCCGACGCTGATGGTCTCGTCGATCTTGCTGAAGATCTCGTCGAACCCCAGCACGTACCCGTCGGCCGAGCCGACCTGCCGGTAGAACGCGCAGAAATTGCAGCGCGCGACACAGACGTTGGTGTAGTTGACGTTGCGGTCGATGATGTAGGTGACGACGCGGTCGGGATGACGGCGCGCCCGCGCGGCATCGGCCAGCCGGCCAAGGACCTGCGTCGGCGCCTCGGTGTAGAGGGCCAGCGCCTCCTGGTGCGAAAGCCGGTCGCCGGCCGGGGCTTTGTCGAGCGCGCGCTGCAACATCGCCTCTAAGTGTAGCGCAGGGCGCTCAATACCACCGGAGCGGCTGCGTCCTCGGCACGACGCCGACCTCGGCGGCCAGCGCGAAGAAACGTTCCAGGCCGGCCTGCTCGCGCGCGCCCATGCGAAACCGGATATTGGCTCGCAGGTACTCGGCGCCGATCGCCGCCTTCTCGGCGTCGTCGGGATAGTAGCCACCCGACACGACATCTGGCGTCGCCGCGCCTTCGGCGCGCGCGTGTTGCAACACCTCCACGTCGGACGGCGTGAGAGCGCCGGGCTGCCCGGTCCAGCACGCGTAGACAAACGGCAGGCCGGTAAAGTCCTTCCAGGCCTGGCCTAGATCCACTTTCTCCAGTCCCAGCAGGCGGTGATCGGCAAACAGCGCCGGGTCGCCGATGAGCAACGCCGCGTCGGCGTGTCGGACCATCGCCTCCAGGTCGGGGCCTTCGTCGATGAAGGTCGGCGCGATGTCGAAATACTTCGCGGTCATCACGCGAGTCAGCGCTACCGACGTGCGTGAGCTGGTGTCGAGCGCCAGCGTGCGCACGCGCTCCATGGGAACCTTCGTAAAAATCGCCACAGAGGCGACCGGGCCGTCAGAGACCACCGCGCAATCCGGCACCATCGCGTAGCCTTCGCCACGCAGATACTCGATCGACGGAATCAGGCCGAGGTCGATCTCGTGGCTGTGCAGCAGGCGGGCGCACGTGCTGGGCAGGTCGTAGCGCACCGCAAAGCGGTCACGACGCGCTTCGAGCCCGACGACGAGCGGACGAGCGTTGAGATAGGAAACCGCGCCGATGCGAACGACTGCCATCAGCTTCGCCGGGTGAACAGCGCGCCCCGCTCTGCCGGCTCGCCCGATGCCGCCAGGATGTTGCGGCGGATCTCTTCGAGCGGCGAACGCCGTCGACCCTCGGCGACTTCGTCCCTTGCCGACACGCCATCGACGTCGTCGGCGCCGAAGGTCAACGCGACTTGCGCGAGCTTGGGCCCGTATCGCTGCCAGTCCACCTGGATATGGTCGACCGGCACCAGAAGGCGCGCCAGCGCCACCAGGCGGACGTCGTCGTACCCGGTCGACGGTGCGAGGCCGCCGGTCTTGCGCGGCAGCGGCGCGAACACGTCAACGGCAGGGTGCGCCTGCACGAGCGAAGCGACTCGCGCCAGCAGCGCCGGACGATCGGCCTCGGCCGCACGGTCCACCGTGAGCCTGGCGATGGGCAGCCCGACAACTGCCGCCGCATCGATCGACGCGTCGGGCGACCGCAGCGCGTCGACGGGCGCCTCGGCCACGGCGGACAAGCCCGGCGCGTTTCAGCGCGGTCAGCCAGGCGACAGCGGTCTTCTCGTCACGCGAGACCCCCTCGATGTCGGCCAGCGAAAACGCCGTGACCGGCACCCCGCCGGCTGCGGCAACGACGGCCGACACGGCTGCCACGGCCTGATCAAGATCGCCAGGTGTGCCCGTAATCCGAATCTCGCCGGGACTGCCCTCCCACCCGGCCCGGCCGGCCAGGGCGTCCTCGAGGGCGACGTCGGCGACGCGCACGAAGGTCACCTGCGCCCCGTGGCGGCGCCGGCGAATCTCGTCGGCCGCCATGCCGAGACTGAGCAGCTCGCGCGAGTCGAAAAGCGCCGCGCGCTCGGGTGCCGTCAGCGGCTCGCCGGCAAGCAGGCGCTCGAGCAGCGGTTCAATTGAAGCGCTCGCCGTCATCGTGAAACCCAAAAGAAACTCCGTGCGTCTTTGTGCCTTGCGTGTCTCTGTGATTGGCTACCGCACGGACACCATCTGATCGGTGATCCGCTGCGCCAGCTCCAGCGCGTGGCGCCCCGCCTCGCCGGTGACCGCCGCATCGCGATGCTCCCGGACGGCGGTGATGAAATCCGCGAGCTCGCGCGCCAGCGGTTCGGCTCGCTCGACGGCCACCGGACCGCCTTCAATCGAGGGCACGCCCGCCGGGGGCCGCACCAGGCGCCACACTTCCAGTTCCTGCGCCGCAAAGTCGATCGCGACGTAGGACTCGGGCTGGAAGAACCGGATCTTCCGGGTCCGGTCGCGGCTGATCCGGCTCGCCGTGAGGTTGGCGATGCAGCCGTTGTCGAACCGCAGCCGGACGTTGGCGATGTCGATGCGCGGCGTGAGCACTGGCACGCCGACCGCGTCGATGCCGGCGACGGGCGAATTCACCACGGACAGCACGACGTCGATGTCGTGAATCATCAGGTCGAAGACGACGTCGATGTCGAGGCTGCGGTCGGGGAACGTCCCGAGCCTGTGCCCCTCGATGAATCGCGGCGCCGTCAGCAGCGGCCGCGCCACTTCGACGGCCGGGTTGAATCGCTCGGTGTGGCCGACCGCCAGCGTCGCGCCCCGCGCGCGCGCAAGCGCCACAAGGGCGTCGGCTTCGTCGAGCGTCCGCGACAGCGGCTTCTCGATCAGCACGGCCGTGCCGGCCTCGAGAAACGGCCTGGCGACCGTGGCGTGCGACGCCGTGGGCGTGGCCACCACGACGGCGTCGACCACTCCCACCAGGGAGGTGGCATCGTCGATACGCTGTGCCATGCGCGTCGGCAATCGCGCCGCGCGCGGTTGGTCGACCTCCTCGCGCGCGCTGCCGAATGGTTCGGGTGTCCGACGATACGCCTCATGTCCAGATGCGACGTCCCGGCATAGCCGCGACGAGGATCCGGCGCAGTGATGCCGACCCGAGGTGACCGACGCCGATGACTGCGACTCCTCATGTGCCTGCCTACGGCCGTCATCGATTGACCTCGCGCCCGACGATTGCGATGCCGGCGGCGTTGGCGGCGTCGATCACGGCCTGGCCATCGACCAGCAGCGCCTTGCCGGCGTCGACCGACAGCGCCGTTGCGCCGATGTCGCGCAGCACCTCGATGGTGCGCACGCCGATGACCGGCACGTCGAAACGCATGTCCTGGTTGGGCTTGGCCACCTTCACCAGCGCGGAGCCCCGCCCCGGCCAGCTGCCCCGCCCGCCGCAGCATCTCGTCGGTGCCTTCCATCGCCTCGACCGCAACGACCGCGCCGTCCTTCACCGCCACCGACTGGCCCACGTCGAGCGCCGCGATGGCATCGGCCATTCGATAGCCGAACTCGACGTCGCCCTGTTCCTCGGCCGACAGCCCACGTGCCGTCAGCGTGCCGGCCCCGGCCATCAGCGGCTGCAGCAGCTCGGTGGAGTCGATGAGCGTGATGCCGTGCTCGGCCAGCACGTCGGCGACCGCCGCAATCAGCGCATCGGTGTTCCTGGCCTTGAGACGGCTCAGCACGGAGAGCAGCGTCAGGTCGGGCAGGATGCCCGAGAAAATCTTCACGTGCTTGACCTGGCCCGCCATCACGGCCCGCGTGACGCCAGCCGCCTTCAGGATCTTGATGCACGTGCCAAGGTGGCCCAGCGACACCCAGTGCAGTTCGGCACGGGGCTCCCGCAAGGCGGCATCGGCCAGAGCCGGAAACGCCTCTTCCTTCACCGCGACGACGGTGACCTGATAGCCCTGGGCACGGGCGGCGTCGAGGACGAGGAATGGGAACCGGCCGTTGCCGGCAATGAGGCCGAGCTTCATTGACGGATTGCAGATCTGGAGGTCGGGGCAGACCGCGCCGATGCTACTCGTCGGCCACCATCTCCTCGGTCCGGCGGATCGGCCGGCGGAGGATGACGCCGCGCTGCGAGTTGCGGATGAACTGCACCAGGTACGCCACTTCCGGACACACCAACGCGTCGTCCTGCTCGATCTCGCGCAGGGCACGGCTGGTGTTCAGGCGGCTGACGAGCAGGTACCGATAGGCGCGTTTGAGCTTGCTGAGCGTCTCTTCCGAAAAGCCCCGCCGGATCAGGCCAATCGTGTTGAGCCCGTAAATCCGGGCCCGGTTCCCCACCGACTTGGCGTACGGCAGCGCGTCCTTGGTGACAACGGAGTACCCGCCGATGAAGGCGTGCTCGCCGACGCGGCAGAACTGGTGCACGCCGGAAAACGCCGAGATCGTCGCGAAGTCCTCGACCCAGACGTGTCCGCCAAGCGTCGCGCCATTGCCGAAGATCGTGTCGTTGCCGATGCGGCAGTCGTGCGCGACGTGCGCGTAGGCCATGAAGAGATTGCGATCGCCGATGCTGGTGAGACCGCCGCCGACTTCGGTGCCGCGATGGATGGTGACGAACTCGCGGAAGATGTTGCCGCGGCCGATGGCCAGCCGCGTTTTTTCGCCCCGGTACTTCAGGTCCTGCGGGCTCAGCCCGATCGAGGCAAACGGGAAAATCTGGGTCTCATCGCCGATGTCGGTCCACCCGTCGACGACCGCCGAAGCGCCGATCCGGCAGTTCTGCCCGACCCGCACGTTGGCGCCGATGACGGCATTGGGACCGACCACGGTACCTGCGCCGATCACGGCCGACGGGTGCACGATGGCCCGCGGGTCGATGTCGACGGTGCGGCGCATCTCGATCAGCAGGTCGGTCTCGGCCACCAGCACGCCCGCGATACGGGCGATGCAGTGGACCCGGACCAGCGGCGCGTGCCGCCGGCCGAGCGGCAACCTCGAGCTGCAACTGGTCCCCGGGCACGACCTGGCGCCGGAACTTGGCGTTGTCCACGCCGCGCAGGAAGACCTGCAGGCCCCTTCCCTCGCGCTCGAGAAGCAGGACAGTGGCCACCTGGGTGAGCGCCTCGATCATCAGGACGCCCGGCATGACGGGCGCGCCCGGGAAGTGCCCCTGGAAGAACTCTTCGTTGACCGTGACGTTCTTGTGCGCGACCAGGCGCCGCCCCGGTTCGTGCTGCACGACGGTGTCGAGCAGGTAGGACGGGTAGCGATGGGGCAGGCGGTCGACTAGCGTCGGGATATGGATGGCCAAGATGTCGCGTCCGGCAGTCGGATGTAAGGATGGTACACGACGGGGCCCCCACAACCCAACAGTCACGGGTTCACGGGTTCACGGGTTCACAGGGTTCACAGGTTCCGGGTTCGGACAGGTTCGGGAACCTGCGACCCGAACCGGTGAACCCGTGAACCTGTGAACCTGTGAACCTGAACCCGTGAACCCGTGAACCTGTGAACCCGTGAACCTTATTTCTGGGGCTTGGCGGGGGCGTCGCCGGGGGCGTGGCCGGGGGCGTCGCCGGGGGCGTGGCCGGGGCAGTCGCCGGCGGCGCGGCAGCCTGCGCCGCGTCGAACCGCTTGATCACGTCGGCGGTCAGGTCGAGTGCCGGGTTGGCAAACACGATGCCCGAATCGCGCTGGCTGAACAGCACCTCGATGCCCTTCTCGGACACGACCTGCTGGATGATCGGGTACAGCTTGCCCTGGAAGGTGTTCTGCAGGTCGTTCTGCAGCTGCTGCACTTCTTCCTGCGCGTCCTGCTGCGAGCGCTGCAGTTCCTTCTGCTGCCGGTCGATTGCGCGCTCCAGTTCGGCCCGCGCGGCCTCGTTGAGCATCGCGCCCTGCGACTGCAGCTTCTGCTGGTCGGCCAGCAGCTTCTTGTTCAGGTCATTCAGCTCGGCGACCTTCTTCTGGTTCAGCGCCTGCACCCTGGCGGTCGAGACCTTGCCCTCGGCGGACTCGGCGGCGACACGCTGGATGTCGAGGTAGGCGATCTTCGCGCCTTCAGGGAAGGGGCGCGGAGGCTGCGGCTGAGCCACCGGAGGCGGCGCCGGCGCTGGCGTCGGCGTCGGCGCCGGCGCCTGCTGCGCGCGCGCCACACCCGGCGTGGCGACCAGCGCGAAACCGAACACGAGACCAAGGACAGACGACTTCATGCGGAGAATCCCTTTCGTAGGTGATACGAACCCCTGATTATAGCGACAAGCCCAGCTATTCGGAAGGGCCTAGAACGTGGAGCCCACCGCAAATCGGAAGACGTTCTGCTTGGTGGGTTCCAGGTTGTTGTCGAAAATGCCTTCGTGGTTGATGTTTCTGGCGTAAATCAACCGGAACGGCACGTTCAACACGGGCATGAAGAAGCGGACCTCGGCGCCGGTGGACATCACGAAGTCGTCCCAGTTCATCCTCATGCCCAGGTCCTTCACCTGGCCGGCATCGAAGAAGGCCATGATCCGAACCTGGCTCATCAGCGCGAACTGATACTCCGCGTTGAACAGCGCCGACTTGTTGCCGCCAAGCACGATGAAGGAGCCGGGACTTTCCGGCGTGCCGATGTCGCGCGGCCCGATGGTGCGGATGTCGTAACCCCGGATGCTGTACTCGCCGCCCAGGAACAGCCGCTCGTAGATCGGCAACGCGATCGTGCTGCCGTAGGGGCGGATGTACTCGAACTGGGCCCGCATGCCCAGCGTCGTCTTCCTGGTGATGGGGCGCCAGAAGACCGCCTCGGCGCGGGGCTTGATGAAGTTGGTGTTGCCTCCGAGGCCCGCCAGGTCGATGCCCAACGTGTACCGCTTGCCCTGGTTGGGGAAGATCGGGTTGTCGATCGTGTTGTGCACGAAGCTGGGCGTGACCTGGCTGATCAGCCGTTTGCCGCCCTCGCTGATGAGCAGCGCATCGGCCAGGAACGGGTTGCGCCCGATGACCTCCGGATCGAGGAAGGCCTCGTTGATGTCCTTCACGCGCGACTGTTCCAGCCGGTAGTTGAAGAACATGCGCGAGAAGTTGCGAACCGGAAATCCCGTGACGATGTTGAAGCCGGTGGACGCCTGCGTATAGGAGTAGTAGTAGCGGATCTCGCGCGAGAACACGTCGAAGCCCGCCGTGATCGGCCGGTCGAACAGGAACGGCTCGGTGAAGGCCAGCTGGTAGTTCTTCACCCGCGCGCCGGCAAGCACCGAGAAGGTCGCGCTTTCGCCGCGGCCCATGAAATTCGACGTCTGGAACGCCAGCTGCCCGAAGAAGCCCTCGGTACTGCGACACGCCCGCGCCGAAGGTGAGCTGGTTGCGGTTCTGCTCCTCGAACTTCAGCGTGACGTCGACCTTGTTCTTCTCGCCCGGGGTCTTCTCGACCTTGACGACGTCGCTGCCTTCCTCGATCTGCTTGAAGTAGCCAAGCTGGTTGATGCGCTTGACGCTGAACTTGAGCGCTTCGGTGTTGAAGACGCCGTTTTCGAGCAGCCGGATCTCGCGCCGGATGACGTTGTCGCGCGTCGTGGTGTTGCCCTGGAAGGTGATGCGGTTGACGAAATACTGCTCGCCTTCCTGCATCTTCATCGTGACGTCGACGATGGCCGGCTGCTTCTTGGCCTCTTCAACCGCCACCGGGTCGTTCGCCTTTGTCGGGTCCGGGATGTTGCGCGGCTTGAGGTCCGGATAGCCCGTGAACTCCCAGTAGCCGACCGTGCCGTACAGCTCGCGCGACACCTCCATGCCCTTCCGAATCTGCTTCTCGCTGTAGTAGTCGCCTTCCTTCAGCTTGAACAGCGGGCGCAGGCCCTCGGTCTTCACGACCTTGTTGCCCTCGAAATCGAGGCTGCCGATGCGATAGCGATCGCCTTCGGTGACGGGCACCTTCAGCTCGACGTTGCGCGTCTTGCCGTCCTTCTCGTCCTGCAGGATCTTGATCTCGGGCTGACCCGACACGAGCGCTGATGTAGCCCTTGTCGCGGTAGAACGCCTGGATGCGGTCGGCATCCTCCTCGAACATCGCTTCCTGGTAGACGCCCCGGCTGGTGATGAACGACAGCCAGTGCGCGGCCTTGTTGTGCTTCATCTTGCCCGCCAGGTCGCCGCTCGACATGGCCTTGTTGCCCTCGAACTCGATCTTCTGGATCTTGACCTTGGGCCCTTCCACGACGTTGAACGTCAGGTTGACCAGCTTCGGCCCGCTCGGCAGCGGCTTGAGTTCGTGGGTCACCTCCGCGTACTGGTAGCCCTTGGACGCCATGAAGCTGCGCACGACGCTTTCGACCTTGCGGATCTGGCCCGGGTCGATGAACGAGTCGAGGCGGATGAGGATGTTCTCTTCCTTGAGCTTCTCTTCGATCTTGGTCTGATCCAGTTTCTTGCTGCCGGTGTAGTCGACGATCTTCACCCGCTGGCGCTCTTCCATCTTGTAGATGATGCGCTTGCCCATGACGCCGTTGTCGTAGGGGGCATCGAGGACTTCGATGGAAAGGTCGTCGAGGAAGTTGGTGGCCCACAGCCGCTTGAAGTCCTCGAGCAGGCTGGCCTCGGTCTTGTCGTCGTACGGCACCCACACGCCGTCGGAGGGCCGGCTGACCTGAGTCTGGATGTAATAGAGGTACGTCCGCGGCTCGACGACCGAGATGTCCCCCTGCGTGGGGAACGTGATCTGGATGAACCGGACGAGCGGAGGCGACCCGGCCGGAGGCAGCTTCGGCGCCTGCGCCGGCCTCCTGGGGCGCCGCGGCCTGTGGCGACAGGCGGCTCGGGGCGCCGGCAGCCGCTGCGGCGATGGCGGCGCAGCCGACGGCTCGGGCGAAGGCGCCTGGGCCGCAACGGGCACCGGCAACACGATGGCGCCCAGGGCTATACCCAGCGCCAGCAACAACTTCGACATTTTGCTCAAGAAATCCTGCCCCGGGACTGCCCCGGCGACCCAGGCCGCCGGGGCTCCCAACCCTCTAGGTTACAGGAAGTTGGACGTCTCAGGCCAGTCGGCGGCCTTCAGCCTGACCGACTGGGCGATAGGCCAGCACGCCGCCATCGAGATACACCTCGACGTCGCCGCCCGCCAGGTGTCCGCGGATGAGTTCCTCGGACAGCGGGTCCTCGATGTAGCGCTGAATGGCCCGGCGCAGGGGGCGTGCGCCGTACGAACGGTCCTTGCACGTAGCCTCGATAATCCAGTCGGCCACTTCCGGCATCAGCGCGATCTTCAACCGGCGGTCCGACAGGTTGGCGTTGAGCTGCTCGACGAGCAGGCCGAGAATCCGCCGCAGGTCGTCGTCGCTGAGCGCCTCGAAGACGATGATCTCGTCGATGCGGTTGATGAACTCGGGGTTGAACGTGCGCTTGACCTCGCCAAGCACCATGTCGGACACCGTGCGCGAGACCTCGCCGACATCCGAGGACTGGAACCCCAGGGCGGCCTTCTTCTGGATGAAGCGCGCCCCGATGTTCGAGGTCATGATGATGATGGCGTTCTTGAAGTTCACCCGGTTGCCGAGGCCATCGGTGAGGTGCCCGTCCTCGAAGACCTGCAGCAGGATGTTGAACAGATCCGGGTGCGCCTTCTCGATCTCGTCCAGCAGCACGACCGAGTAGGGGTTCCGCTTCACCTTCTCGGTGAGCTGGCCGCCCTCTTCGTGGCCGACGTACCCGGGCGGCGAGCCGATCAGCTTGCTCACCGAGTGCTTCTCCATGTACTCCGACATGTCGAAGCGGATGAGCGCGTGATCGCTGCCGAACAGGAAGTTGGCCAGCGCGCGCGCCAGCTCGGTCTTGCCGACGCCGGTGGGCCCGAGGAACACGAAGCTGCCCACCGGGCGGCTCGGGTTCTTGAGCCCCGCCCGTGACCGCCGGATGGCCCGCGAGACCGCCGAGATGGCCTTTTCCTGGCTGATGACGCGCTTGTGCAGTTCCAGCTCCATCCGCAGGAGCTTGTCGCCTTCATCCTGGTTGATCGAGGTCAGCGGCACGCCCGTCCACTTCGAGACGACCTCGTCGATGTCCTGCTTGCCGACGACGACCTTGCGGCCGGAGTTCTTGACGTCGAACTTCTCGCGGACGAACTGCAGGTTCTCGCGCGCCGTCACTTCCTGCTCGCGGTAGAACTGCGCCTTCTCGAAGTCCTTGGTCTGGACCGCGTTCTCCATCGCCTCGACGGCGACGCGAATGCTGCGGTTGATCTCGCCGAACTCCTCGCTGTACCCCGCCTCGCGCAGCTTGGCGCGTGCCCCGGCCTCGTCGATCAGGTCGATGGCCTTGTCGGGCAGGAACCGGTCGGTGATGTAGCGGCTGGACTGGTACACGGCGGCCTCGATGGCCTCGCGCGTGTACTCCACATGGTGGAACGACTCGTACCGGTCCTTGACGCCCAGGATGATCGAGATCGCCTCGCTCTCGGCCGGCGGATCGACCTTGACGGCCTGGAACCGGCGCTCGAGCGAACGGTCCTTCTCGATGTACTTGCGGTATTCGGCCGGCGTGGTCGCGCCGATGCAGCGGATCTCGCCGCGGCTGAGCGCCGGCTTCAGGATGTTGGCCGCGTCGAGCGACCCTTCGGCCGACCCGGCGCCCACCAGCGTGTGCAGCTCGTCGATGAAGACGATGATGTTCGGGTTGTCGGTCAGCTCCTTCATGATCGCCTTGAGGCGCTCTTCGAACTGACCGCGATACTTCGTGCCGGCGACGATCAACGAGATGTCCAGCGCCAGGATCCGCTTGTCGGCGAGGAAGTGCGGGACGTCGCCGTAGACGATCTTCTGCGCCAGGCCCTCGACGATGGCGGTCTTGCCCACGCCCGGCTCGCCGATCAGCACGGCGTTGTTCTTCGTGCGCCGGCAGAGAACCTGCTGCACGCGTTCGAGCTCGTGATCGCGGCCGACCAGCGGGTCGAGCGCGTTTTTCATCGCGGCCTCGGTGAGGTCGCGGCTGAACTCGGCCAGCAGCGGCGTTTCCTTCACGCGCGTGAGCGTGGTCTTCTCGTTGAGCAGCTGCACGATGTCGTCGCGCACCGTGTTGAGCCGCATCCCCTTCTCCATCAGGATGGAGGCGGCCACGGAACGCTCTTCGCGCAGGATGCCCAGCAGCAGGTGCTCGGTCCCGATGTAGTTGTGCAGCAGCCGATCGGCTTCCTCGGCGGCAAACTGGAGGACACGCTTGGTTTCGGCGCTGAACGGAATCTCGACGGAGGTCGAGACCTTCTCGCGGAACACCGTCCGGCCCTCGATTTCCTTGCGGATGTTTTCGAGCGAGAGGTGCGAACGGGCGAAGATCCGGCTGGTCAGGCCCTTGCCCTCGCGGATCAGGCCGAGCAACAGGTGCTCGGTCTCGATCGAGACGCTTCCGAGCTGGCTGGCCTCGTACCGGGCGAAGAAGAGAACCCGCCTTGCCCTTTCGGTGTACCGTTCGAACATCCGGCCTACCCGCGCTGACTGAGTTGTCGACAGGTGCAGGGCGCGTGCGCGTCCCTTTTTCCGATTATACGGCACCGACCGGCGGTCTGGACGTTTTGGCTCCGGCCGAGCGTCCCGACGCTGCCTCGGGCTGTACCTGTTATCGGACTGTCAGCGGCGTTTCCGCACACCGCGCAGACCGGCGGCGGCCGGTGCCGTTCAGGCCGGGACCAGCGCGCCGCCCTCGAGCCGCAGGACGCGGTCGCAGGCCGCCGCCAGGCGGGGGTTGTGGGTGGCGATGACCGAGGTCAGGCCGCGCTCGCGGTGCATCTGGCGGAACAGCGCGTTCAAGCTGTCGCCGGTGCGCTCGTCGAGGTCGCCGGTGGGCTCGTCGGCCAGGATCAGCGCCGGCTGCATGACCAGCGCGCGCGCGACGGCCACGCGCTGCTGCTCGCCGCCGGACAGCATCGACGGCCGGTGATCCAGCCGCTCGCCCAGGCCCACCGCGTCGAGCAGCGCGCGCGCGGCGACTCGCGCCTCGGCCGGCGGCCGCCGCGCGATGCGCATCGGCATCTCGGCGTTTTCGAGCGCCGAAAACTCCGGCAGCAGGTGATGGAACTGGAAGACGAACCCGACCCGCGCGGTTGCGGAAGCCTACCAGCGCTTCGTCCGACAGCGTGCCGAGGTCCCGCCCGTCGACGACGACGGTCCCGCTGTCGGGACGGTCGAGCCCGCCCAGCAGGTGCAGCAGCGTGCTCTTCCCGACGCCGCTGGCCCCCACGATGGCCACCATCTCGCCCGCCTCGACCGACAGATCGCAGGTCGCGCAGGACGTGGATGTCCTGGGTGCCGACGCGGTAGCGTTTGTTGAGGGCGGAGACGGTGATGAAGGGCACTACGCGTCCCCTCCGGCAGCCCGCACAATCACGATGGCGCGATGGCGCGATGGCGCGAAGGACGACTGGGGACCCGTCAGTCCGCGACGGCGCTGTGCCAGACGAACCCCGTTGTCGCCTCGCGCCTTCGTGCCTTCGTGCCTTCGTGATTGTGACCACGTCGCGCCTCATTCGAACCGCAGCGCCTGCACCGGATCGAGCCTGGCCGCCTGGCTCGACGGATAGATCGTCGCCAGGAAGCAGATGACGATCGCCGACGGCCACGACGACGACGAAGTCCCAGGGCTGCGACGACGAACGGCACGTGCGAGATCTGGTAGACGTCGGCCGGGAATCTGAATCAGCTTGTAGCGATCGGCGACGCAGCACAGGCGCCAGCCCGAGGGCGGCGCCGGCAGCCGTGCCGACCAGGCCGATGAGCAGTCCCTGCAGCATGAAGACGACGGTCACGCTGCGCCGGGTCGCGCCCATGGTCTTGAGGATGGCGATGTCGCGGCTCTTCTCCATGACCAGGAGCACGAGGCTGGCGATGATGTTGAGCGCCGCGACGATGACGATGAGGCCGATGGTGATCGAGATGGCCATCTTCTCGAGCCACAGCGCCGAGAAGAGCGACTGGTTCATGTCGGCCCAGTCCTGCGTCGAGTACTCGCGGCCCAGCGTCGCGGCGAGCCGATCGGCGATGGCCGGCGCGTCGTACATGTCGCGACACCTTGAGCTCGACCAGCGCGGGCGCCGTGTTGAGCAGCCGCTCGGCCATCTGGAGCGTGACAAAGCCGCTGGCCGCGTCGAGTTCGTAGATGCCCAGCCGATAGATGCCCGCGACCCGGAGCCGCCGCGCGCGCGGCATCATGCCCATCGGCGACAGCGTCCCTTCGGGCGTCAGCAGCGTCACCGAGTCGCCGACCGACAGCCCCAGGTCCCTGGCCAGGTCCGACGCCGACCAGGATGCCGGGCACATCTTCCTCGGAGCGCGGCTCCAGGTCGCTCGACGCGCCCCGACGTCATCGAGCGCCCCAGGTCGGTGACCTCGGGTTCCAGCGCCGGGTCGATGCCCTTGAGCGTCACAAACGCATCGCCGCGCTCGGTGCGCAGCAGCGCCTTGCCCAGAATGGCCGGCGCCGCGCCGACCACGCCGTCCAGGGCGCGCAGCTTGGCGACCTCCTTGCGGTAGTCCACGCCGAGGCCGTCGCGCTTCCACACATAGACGTGCGCGCCAGCGCCGAGGATCCGGTCGCGCAGCTCGCCTTGCAGCCCGGTCATCAGCGCCAGCGCGATGATGAGCGCCGCCACGCCCACCGCGACGCCAAGGGTCGAGATGAGCGAGATGACCGAGATGAACGCCTGCTTGCGCCGCGCCAGCAGGTAGCGGAGGGCGATGTGGAGTTCGAAGGGCACTGGTCGGTTCAGTTACGGTTACGAGTTACGAGCTAGGTCAGTTACAGTTCACGGGCTCGGCCCGGCCGCATGTGCGGGAACAAGATGACGTCCCGGATCGACGGACTGCCCGTCAGGACCATCACGAGGCGATCGATCCCGATCCCTTCCCCGCCGGTCGGCGGCAGGCCGTACTCCAGCGCCCGGACGTAGTCGTCGTCCATCGGGTGCGTCTCGGCGTCGCCCTTGCGCTTCTCCTCGAGCTGCATCTCGAAGCGGCGGCGCTGCTCGTGCGGGTCGTTGAGCTCGCTGAAGGCGTTGGCGACTTCGAAGCCGCCGATGTAGAGCTCGAAGCGCTCCACCGTGTCCGGGTCGTCGGGCTTCTGCTTGGACAGCGGCGAGACCTCCGTCGGGAAGTCGTAGACGAAGGTCGGCTGCACCAGGTCGGCTTCCCAGAGCCGCTCGAAGATCTCGGTGGCCGCCTTCCCCGCCGTGGTGTCCGGCTTGAGCTCGATGCCCAGCCGCGAGGCGACGGCGATGGCGCGCGTCGCGATCGCGCAGATCGAGCTCGGTCACCGTCTCGCCGAGCCGCCGGCCTGCCTCTTCCGCCGCGGCGTGCCGCAACGACAGGCGTCGGAACGGCGCCCTGAGCGAGATCGTCTGGTCGTTGAACGTCACTTCCTCGAGGCCGCCGGCTTCGCGCGCGGTGTACGCGATGAGCTCTTCGGTCATCGCCATCAGCTCGTGGTAGTCGGCGTAGGCCTGATAGAACTCGAGCATCGTGAACTCGGGGTTGTGCTGCGTCGACACGCCCTCGTTCCGGAAGTTCCGCGCCAGCTCGTAGACCCGCTCCATGCCGCCGACCACGAGGCGCTTGAGGTACAGCTCCGGCGCGATTCGCAGGTAGAGGTCCATGTCGAGCGCGTTGTGGTGCGTCACAAAGGGCCGCGCCGCCGCGCCGCCGGCGATCGGCTGCATGACCGGCGTCTCGACCTCCACGAAGCCGCGGCTGTCGAGGAACGCGCCGGATCGCCGTCACGGCCTTCGTGCGCACTTCGAACACGCGGCGGCTGTCGGGGTTCACGATCAGATCGAGGTAGCGCTGGCGATAGCGGGTCTCGACGTCCTGCAGTCCGTGCCACTTCTCGGGCAGCGGCAGGTGGCACTTGGCCAGGAACACGACGCGCCGCGCCCAGATGCTCAGCTCGCCGGTGCGCGTGCGGAACAGGTGCCCCTCGACGCCGATGTGATCGCCGAAATCGAGCAGCTTGAAGATCTTGAAGTCCAGTTCCGGCAGCGCGTCCTGGCGAATGTAGATCTGGATGCGCTGGAGGCCGTCGGACAGGCCGAGAAAATTGGCCTTGCCGAAGTTCCGGATGGCCAGGACGCGGCCGGCGGTGACCGTCTCGACTCTTGTCGGCCTCGAGCGCCTCGGCCGGGCGATCGCCGAAGCCTGTCGCCAGCGCGGCGATCGTATGCGTGCGGTCGAACCGCCGCGGGTACACGTCAACGCCCAGGGCCTGGAGCGCCTGGAGGTTGGCCTGCCGTTGCTGAATCTGGTCGTCGAGTAGCGTCATGATCGATCGAGGTCGGCGGGCAACTCGCCCCGCTCGACGCGTCCCTTCACTGCGTCCAGCACGCCGTTGATGAACGGCACCGCCTCGTCGGTGCTGAACCGCCGCGCCAGTTCCAGCGCCTCGTCGATGACCACGACCGGCGGCGTGGCCGTCTCGTACATCAGCTCGTAGATGCCCATCCGCAGGATGAGACGGTCGATGACCGGCATGCGTTCGAGGCGCCAGTTCTTCGAGGCGTCCTCGAGCACGCGATCGATGGCGGCGAGGTGGTCGACCGTGCCCGAGGTCAGCACGTGGGCGCGCGTCTGCGCCCGTTCGCTCGGCGGCGGTTCGATCTCGCCGATGCGCCAGAAGGTCTGCGCGACCTGCGGGATGGTCAGCCGGCCGACTTCCCACTGATACAGCATCTGCAGCGCCGCGGCGCGGCCCTGCCGGGCAAACTCCCATGCCCCGGGCGCCTCGGCGCTCACACGCTGGTCCTTGCCGTGATGCGGTCGAGCCGCGCGAGCAGCGTCGCCATCTCGACGGCGGCCATGGCGGCCTCCCAGCCCTTGTTCCCGCTGCCGGGCTGCGCGCGCTCGAGCGCTTCCTCCGCCGAGTTGGTCGTCAGCACGCCAAAGGCCATGGGCACGCCGGTCGCGGCCGACGCGTGCGTGAGGCCCTGCGCGACGGCCGACGAGATGTACTCGAAGTGCGGCGTCGCGCCCGCGAATGAGGCATCCCAGGCACACCACGCCGTCAAACTGGCCGGTCTCGGCCGCGCGCTGCGCCGCCAGCGGAATCTCGAAGCTCCCCGGCACCCGCAGCGTCGTCACGTGCTCGCTGGCCACGCCGGCGGCCGTCAGCGCCTCGAGCGCCCCGCTGCGGAGCCGCTCGGTGACGAAGTCATTGAACCGCGCGACGACAATCGCAAAGCGCAGGCCGGCGGCTGTGGTGGTGCCTTCAAGGATGGGCATTAGCGTCCCCTGAACTCCGGCTTTCGCTTCTCGAGAAAGGCGCGCGTGCCTTCCTTCATGTCCGCGGTCGAGGCCGACAGGCCAAACAGCGTGGCCTCGAGCTGCAGCGCGTGCTCGAGCGGCAGGTCGGCGCCCGCGTAGACGGCGTTGAGCAGATAGCGCACGGCCAGCGGCGCCTTGCCGGCCAGCTGTTTGCGCAAGTGCCATCGCCTCGGCCTTCAGGTCTGCGGCCGGCACCACGCGGTTGATCAGCCCGATGCGTTCGGCCTCTTCCGCGCCGATGCGATGGCCCCCGAGCAGCAGGTCGAGGGCACGGCCACGGCCGACCAGGCGCGCCAGGCGCTGGCTGCCGCCAAAGCCGGGGATGATGCCCAGGTCGATCTCCGGCTGGCCGAACTGCGCGGTGTCGGCGGCCAGACGCAGCGTGCACGCCATGGCCAACTCGCAGCCACCGCCGAGCGCAAAGCCGTTGATGGCGGCGATCGACGGCTTGCCGAGCCGCTCGAGTGCTCCGAAGACAGCCTGGCCGCTGGCGGCAAAGCGCCGGGCCGCCTTCGGCGTCGAGCGACGCCAGTTCGGCGATGTCGGCGCCGGCGCCGAACGCTCGATCGCCGGCGCCGGTGAGCACCAGCACACGCAGGCCCGCGTCGGCGGCCACACCCGCGATGAGCGCGCTCATCTCCGTCAGCAACTGGCCGTTGAGCGCGTTGAGCGCGTGCGGGCCGGTTCAGGGTCACGAGGACCACCGTGCCGTGCTGCTCGACCAGGAGCGTCTCAAAGGTCATGGCGTGTGGCCGACCCTTCCGGCCGGCCGCTCAATTGTACCGTCGGTCCGCGCGCGGCGGCGGCTCCACCAGGCCACGCGCGGTCAGGACCATGAGCCGCGCCGGCGGCGTCGGCGATCAGATCCCGCACGTCGGCATGGCGGCCGGGCACGAACGACTGATGCCATTCGTCGGTGGCGCCGTAGCCGATGGTCAGCGATCGCGGCCCGCAAGATCGTCGCGGGGGTCACACCCGACCAGCGCCCTCCGGACGAGCGCCCGGACGAGCACCAGGGCGAACCCCGCATAGGCGAGCAGATGGACGTGCTTGTCGGTAAGGTGTGGCGGCGGCGAGGGCGGGGCGCTCAGCGACGAAGCGACAAAGATCGCCAGCGCGTAGAGTGCCGGAGGCCCCCACAACGAGAACCCGCGACGCCACCTGGCTCGTGGCGCACCGGCAAACCGACCAGACCGAGACATGGCACCGGCCACGCGCTAGAGCGGCAGCGGCAGCATCAGCCAGCCCGCGACGACGGCGCCCACGACGAAGGCGCCGAACAGGGTCGCCCCGAAACGCAGTTGCGTCCCGGGCTCGTCACGCAGCAGCACGGCGAAGACCGTCGACACGAAGGCGGCAAAGAGCACCAGCAGACCGAGATGCGTTTGCACGAAGTTACTTCCTGCCGGCGGCCACGTCCCACGCGTCGCAGGCGACGAGCAGGTTCAGCAGCCCGGCGACGATCACGAAGGTGTTGCCGTATTCGTAGGTGACGGCAAGCACCGAGCCGCCGCCGAGGTTCAGCGCCTTGGCGATGAAGTACGGCAGCGCCGATGCCGAGGTCGGCGACGGCGGCCAGCGCCACCAGCGGCTGCTGCAATTCGAAGGGAAAGAGCCGGCCTTGCAAGGCCAGGCCCGTGGCAAACATCGCGGGCAGGATCAGAAGGAAGACCAGGCCCTTGAATCGCTGCCCGCTCCACAGGTGGCCCGCGCCCGGGATGAGCCAGGCGGCCAGGGCAATCACCAGCGGATTGGTGCCCTGGGCTTCAATCGTCGTCGCTCGCACGCCGATCAGTTTACCTTAGGTCCCCCCGGGACACGGCCGAGAGCCACAGCGCCGTCACGACCCCTGGCAGAAGCGCCAGCGCCAGACGAAGCGGCGTGCCCGGATCTGCCGAGCCCGGCGACTTCGCCGAGCCAGAGGGCTGCGGTCGGAGTCGCGGACAGCAGCACGCGCCTCCGCCACTGCTGCCAGCTTCCACGGCGTCCAACGCCCGCGGCCGCAAGCACGACGCCGGCGGCCGCGCCCAGATACAGGCCGCTGCACCGGCCGCACACCGGCCATTGGCGGCCGCAGCTGGACAGCGACCGCTCCGGGCGCTGGTGGCAGACGAGGCTGCCCGCGGCGTAGATGACCGAGACGGCAACCGACGTCCCGCCGTCCCGCACATGGCACGAAGGGCAACGCCACACCGCCGACCAGCATCAGCGCCAGCAGGGCGGTGGGAATGAGGCGGGACATCGGAGAGAGAGTAAGCGAGTGCCGGGTGCCGAGTGCCGGGTGCCGGTGCGGTGCCGGGTGCCAGTGCGGAGTGCGTGCATCGTCAGGCCTCGCACGCCTCGCTAGAACCGTGTTGCCTACAGCGGCAGCGTGCCGAAGTGCTGCTCGTAGCGCGTGGCGAACTCCTCGAAGGTGTACGCGTGGCTCGAGCCGCCGAGATGCTCGAGCGCATAGGTCGCGGCGACGCTCCCCAGCCGGCCGCACGTCGCGATGTCCGCGCCGGCGACCAGGCCCTTCATGAAGCCGCCGCGGAACGCGTCGCCGACGCCGGTGGGATCGACGATGCGCGTCGGCGGGACCGCCGGCACGTCGACTTGCGAGTCCCGCCCGACGAGCGAGCAGCCGTGCTCGCCCTTCGTGATGACCAGCAGCGCTGCCCGCTCGAGCACCGCCGCCTCGTCGTGTCCCGTCTTCTGGCGGATGATCTCGAACTCGTAGTCGTTGCAGATCACCACCCGCGCGCCCGCCAGGCCGTCGGCCAGTTCCGGGCCCGACATCCGCGCGACCTGCTGGCCCGGATCGAAGATGTAGGGGACGTCGAGCGTGCGGCACTCCTCGGCGTACTGCAGCATCGCGCCCGGATCGTTGGGCGAGATGATCGCCAGCTCCACCTCGCCCGGCCGTCCGGAACGAGAGCTCGCCGGCGTTGGCCATCGCGCCGGTGTAGAAGGAGGCGATCTGGTTGTTCTCGGTGTCGGTGCTGCAGAAGAAGGACGCCGTGAACTTGCCGGGCACTTCCTTGACCAGCGAGGTGTCGACGCCTGCCTGGTCCAGCCAGCGGCGATAGTCGCCGAAGTCCTGGCCGGCGGTGGCCATCAGCTTGCGGCCGCTCGCCCAGCAGCGCCAGCGTGTAGGCGATGTTGGGCGCGCAGCCGCCCCGCCGTTTGTCCATGCTGTCGACCAGGAAGCTCAGGCTCACCCGCTGCACGTGCTCGGGGAGCAGGTGCTCGGTGAACTTGCCCGGAAACGACATCAGGTAGTCGTACGCGATCGAACCAGTGACGACGATGCTCATGTTCATCCTTGATGACGGACGTTAACCACAGAGGCACGGAGACACGGAGAACGCACAGAGAACGACTTGGCATGCCGGGATGCACCCGACGCCGGGGCGCATCCCGACGTACCAGAATCGTTCTCTGTGCGTTCTCTGTGTCTCCGTGTCCCCGTGGTTAACGTCCGTCATCGATCATGTATTTGCCGATGATCGGCGCCAGCTCGCGCTTGACGTCGGCCGGGATCATCTCGGGCCGGGTGATGATCGCCGCCGACAGCGCCGTGGCGCACGCGCACGTGCGCTCGGCGGGCACGTTGGCGACGGCGTCGGGCGATCAGCTGCTGCGCGGTCTGCGCGTTCTGGAGCAGCGTCGCGACGACCATGTCCACGGTGACCGAGTCATGGTCCGGGTGCCAGCAGTCGTAGTCGGTGACCAGCGCGATGGTCGTGTAGCAGATCTCGGCTTCACGCGCCAGCTTGGCCTCCTGCAGGTTCGTCATCCCGATGATGTCCATGCCCCAGGAGCGATAGAGCTTCGATTCGGCCAGCGTGGAAAACTGCGGGCCTTCCATGCACACGTACGTGCCGCCGCGGTGCACCGTCGCGCCGACCGCGTCGCCGGCATCGGCGGCGACTTTGGCGAGCGTCCCGCAGATGGGGTGCGCAAAGCCCACGTGCGCGACGAGGCCTCGTCCGAAAAACGTGCTGATGCGCCCCTTGGTGCGGTCGTAGAACTGGTCGGGCACGACGATGTCGAGCGGCTTGTACTCGTCCTTCAGGCTGCCGACGGCGCTTGCCGACAGGATCGAGTGCACGCCCAGCGCCTTCATGCCGAAGATGTTCGCGCGGAAGTTGAGCTCCGACGGGCTGATGCGATGGCCCGCGCCGTGGCGGGCGAGAAACGCGACGCGGCGTCCGCGCAGCGTGGCCAGCACGTAGGGGCCCGACGGATCGCCAAAGGGCGTATCGACGCGCACGTCTTCGCGGTCCGTGAGCTCCGCCATGTCGTAGAGCCCGCTGCCGCCGATGATCCCGATCTCTGCCTGCATTCCCGTCCGACTCCCTTCGCTGCACAATCACGATGACGCGAAGGCGCGATGACGCACGACACGTCGTCAGCGGGCCGAGCCTCGAACCCTTCGTGCCATCGTGCCTTCGTACCTTCGTGATTGTGGTCTGCTAGAGCACTCGCTCGACCCGCAGCTTCCCCTTCTCCTCCCTGAGCCGGCCCGCCGCGATCTCCGGGTCGTGCTCGAACAGTATCAGATACTCCCGCTCGACGGCCTCCGCGCAGAAACCCGCGCTTGAAGGCGAGCGTGTCCATCGGGTAGAGGTCGTACCCCATGATGTACGGCAGCGGCACGTGGCCTGCGGTCGGCAGCAGGTCGGCGGCAAAGATCGCCGTCTCGCCGCCGTCCTCGATCGCGACGATCTGGTGGTGCTGCGTGTGGCCACCGGTCCGCCGCACGCGCACGCCCGGGGCCACTTCGCCGTCTTCGTCAATCAGATCGAGGACGCCGGCTTCCAGCAGCGGCACGTAGTTCTCCGCGAAGTAGCTGGCCCGGTTCCGCTCGTGCGGGTGGAGGGCGTCGTCCCACTCCCCGCGTCGAACGCTGTACCGCGCGTTGGGAAAGCGTGGGCGCACGCCTCCGTCGGCGTCACGGGTTGTGAAGCCGCCAGCGTGATCGAAGTGCAGATGCGAGGCGACGACCAGGTCGATGTCGGCGACGCCCAGCCCCGCCGGCCTCGAGCGACGCGTCGAGCGACGGCACGTCTTCAAAGCCGAACATGGCGCCGGCCTTCGCGTCGAGCTTGCCGCCGGCGCCGGCGTCGATCAGGATGGTCCGGCCCCGGCCGCGAACCAGCCACGCGCGCATCGCCAGCCGGATCCGATTGCGGTCGTCGGGCGGCGCGACCTTCTCCCACAGCACGCGAGGGACGACGCCGAACATGGCGCCGCCGTCGAGCCGGAAGTACCCGTCGAGGATCGGCGTGAGCGAGAAGGACCCGAGCGTGAGCGAAGGCAGCGGCACCGTCAGCGCGATCCTCTCGGCCGCGGCCTGCTTCAGCTCGATCAGCACGCCCTGCGCCGCCGACGGGTGAATGAAGGCCACCACTCGACCCGTGGGCGCCGGGCCGCGGCGTCTCGTCGATCAGCCGCACGCCACGCGCCTTCAGCCGATCGAGCGCGGCCTGAATGTCGTCCACCAGCAATGTCAGGTGGTGAATGCCGGGCCCGCGCCTGGCCACGAACCTGGCGATCGCCGACGTCTCGGAGGTGGCCTCGAGCAGCTCGAGCGAGGTCTGCCCCACCCCCACAAACGTCGCGCGCACCTGTTCGGTGGGCACCTCGTGCGGCGCGGAGACATCAAGTCCAAGCGCGTCTCGATAGAAGGTCAGCGCGGCCTGCACGTCGGTGACGGCGATGCCGATGTGGTCGAGGGTGGCTGTCCGCGATCACGCGCTTCAGCACCCTGGCTGCGGCGGTGTACGGGTCGAGCGTGCGATCGGTGATCTGGTCGGCCAGTGCCTCGAGTTCGCTGTCGGGCACCGACGCGTGGACGCGCTGCATGAACGCGCTGGCCAGCAGCTCGCGAAGGCGAAACTCGCCGCGAGCACGACGGCGGCGGCTGACGACGGCCGGGGCCTCGGCGCGGAACCGCGCCATCTCGGCGACCAGCGCATCGACGCCTTTGCCCGACGTGGCCTCGGTCCGCAGCACCGGCGGCCGCCAGTCCGACTCTCCGAATGTCTGCAGGCTCAACGTCGCCTCGATGGCCGCCACCGTCCGGTCGGCGCCCTCGCGGTCGGCCTTGTTCACGACGAAGATGTCGGCAATCTCCATGATGCCGGCCTTGAGCGCCTGCACGTCGTCGCCTGTGCCCGGCACCAGCGTGACGACGCACACATCCGCGGTGCGAACGATGTCCACTTCGTCCTGCCCGACGCCGACCGTCTCGATGATGACGTAGTCGCGCCCGGCCGCATCGAGCAGCAGCGCGGCATCCGTCGTCGTCCGCGCGAGGCCACCCAGATTGCCGCGCGTCGCCATGCTGCGGATGAACACGCCGGCATCACCGGCGTGCGCCTGCATGCGCACGCGATCGCCCAGGATCGCGCCGCCGGTGAACGGGCTGGTGGGATCGACCGCGACGATGCCGACCGTGGCGTTCTGGGCGCGCAGTGCCGTGGCCAGCCGATCGACCAGCGTGCTCTTGCCCGCGCCGGGCGGACCGGTGACGCCGATGGTCCAGGCACGGCCCGTCTTCGGGTACAGCGCGGCGACCAACGGGGCCGCCGCCGGCGACTCGTCCTCGACGAGCGAGATGGCGCGGGCCAGCGCCCGGAGGTCTCCGGCGGCCACCCGATCGGCGAGCGAGTCAGTGGTCACGGCGCGTCCAGCCCGATCTCAGGCAAGCAGTTGCCGCGCGATGACGAGGCGCTGAATCTCGCTCGTGCCCTCGCCGATGGTGGTGAGCTTCACGTCGCGGAAGAACTTCTCGGCCGGGTAGTCCTTCACGAAACCGTACCCGCCGTGAATCTGCACCGCGTCTTCCGCGGCGCGCACCGCCACCTCGCTCGAATAGAGCTTGGCCATCGCCGACTCGAGCGTCGTGCGCTGCTGGCGGTCCTTGAGAAACGCCGCTCGATAGGTCAGCAGCCGCGCCGCCTCGATGCGCGTGGCCATGTCGGCCAGTTTCCACTGGATCGCCTGAAACGACGCGATGGGCTGGCCAAACTGCTTGCGCGATGACGCATAGGTGCGCGAGCAGTCGAAGGCGCCCTGCGCAAGACCCACCGAGAGCGCCGCGATGCCGATGCGTCCGGCGTCGAGCACCTGGAGCGCGCCGATGAAGCCCATGCCGACCTCGCCGAGCAACTGGTCGGACGGCACGCGACACTGGTCCAGGATGACCTCGGTCGTCTCGGAGGCGCGCATGCCCAGCTTGTCTTCCTTGCGTCCGGCGCGCAGGCCCGGCGTCCCCCGCTCGACGATGAAGGCCGAGATGCCCTTGGCGCCCTTCGAGCGATCGGTGGCGGCCATGATGACCAGCACGTCGGCGCTCTTGCCGTGCGTGATGAAGGTCTTGGTGCCGTTGAGCACCCAGTGGTCGCCGTCGCGGACGGCCGTGGTGCGCGTGCCGGCGGCGTCGCTGCCGGCGTTGGGCTCGGTCAGCGCCCAGGCGCCCAGCTTCTCGCCGCGGGCCAGCGGCGTCAGCCAGCGCGACTTCTGCTCGTCGGAGCCGAACATGAAGATGTGAGCGGGCCCGAGGCCGTTGTGCGCCGCGACCGACAGCGCGACGGACGGATCGACGCGCGCCAGCTCCTCCAGGCAGAGGCAGTAGTCGATGGCGGACATCCCCGCGCCGCCCCACTGCTCGGGGAACTGAATCCCCATCAGGCCCAGGGCGGCCAGCTTCGGGATGAGCGCGCCCGGAAACTCCTGCGCCTCGTCCCACTCGCGCACGAAGGGACGGATCTCGCCCTCGGCGAACTCGCGGACCGTCTGCCGCAGCAACTGCTGCTCGTCGGTGAGCTGGAAATGCACGGTGAGTCAGCATCGAGTGTCGCAACGTCGGCAGCACGCGCTCGAGAAATGATCGTCGGCGTTCGGGCGCGATCATATCATTGGGGCACGGGCCCCTTCGGCCCGGAAAGGGGCCGAGCGCACCTGCGTCGCGTCTGCTGCCGGTTGCTGTCCTGCGCCCTGCTCGTTCTGTTGTCCTGGCGGCCTCACCTGCCAGCGCCGATCTCACCGCCTTCATCGGCGCGCAGTCCAATCCGTCCACGCGCCTGACCAGGGGCATCTCGGCCGGCTCGGGGTTCCTGATCGTCGGCTTCGAGGGCGAGTACGCGCAGGCAAGTGGCGACGATGTGTGTGCGCTGGTCGGCAGTTCTGACGGCTGCGCGCCGTCGGTGCGGACCGTGATGTTCAACGGGCTGGTGCAGACGCCGCGCGGGATCGTCCCGAAGGTCCAGCTCTACTCCACGATTGGCGGTGGCTACTATCGGATTCGCTACGAGTCGATCGACGTGCAGGACACCGGCTTTGGCACCAACGTCGGCGGCGGCGTGAAGATCGATTTGGTGGGTCCGCTGCGCCTTCGGCTGGACTATCGGATCTTCAAGCTGACCGATACGTTCGAGCCCGCGGGGTTGGACGCCACGTCGCAGCGTTTCTACGCGGGGGCGAACATCGCCTTCTAAGAACCGGGTTCACAGGTTCACGGGTTCACAGGTTCTGAGGTTCCGGGTTCACAGGTTCACGGTTCACGGTTCACAGGTTCCGAACCTCGTGAACCCGTGAACCGCGCTGAACCCGCCTGAACCCGTGAACCCGTGAACCTGCTAGTTGGCCGGCGGTTTCGGCGCCGGCGTGCTGAAGTCCTGAATCAGGCTCAGCTCCGCGCGCGCCAGGCCGGCAAAGGCGTCGCGATAGAGCGGGAACAACTGCTGCACTTCCTGCGGAAAGACCTCGGCGAGGATCTTCGAGATCGTGTAGTCGGCGCCCTTGAGCGTTGGCGACAGGAAGTTGATGTAGAGCACGGCGCCGTTGGGGCCGGGATCCGACGCCTTGTAGAGCTTCCAGCCGGCGGCCTGCTGCTTGCGCTCGGGCTTGTCGCTGTTGGCCAGCGCCTCGTGCAGCTTGGCCATCACCTTCTCGAAGTCAGCGGCCTTGTCGGCCTTGATGTAGAAGGTGAGCATCGCCGCGTCGCTGCTGAACATGAACGGGTTGCTCGCCGGCGCGGCTGGTGCGGCGCGTGGGCGCTGGCTGGGCCGGCGGCTGCGTGGGAGCGGGCGCGTCCTGCGCGAAGGCCTGCGACGTCAGCAGGCAGGCAAACCCAGCGGCAGCGATCGTCGCCAGCACGCCATGTCGGCGGCCGCGAATCGGCCGGCAGTCAAGTCCAGTCATCGACACATCCTCCTCCAGGAAGCGAATACTCTATCGTACCCCTCTAACCTACACGAACATCTGCATGATGTCGTTGGCCACGAGCATGCCGTCGCGCGTGAGCCGCACCGTGTGGCCCTCGATCGTGAGACGTCGGGCCGCCGCCAGCGGTTGCAGGGCCGCTCCGTACCGCTGCCAGAGGTCCACGTCGTAGCGCTGGCCGACCTGGTCGAAGTCCAGGCCGCCGGTCAGCCTGAGGCCCGTGAACAGCGCGTCGCCGATCTGCTCGTCAACCGGCCGCTGGCGCCGCTCCAGCTGCACGCTCTCGCCCGCCGCGATCCGCCCGATGTAGTCCGTCGTCGACGCGACGTTCTTCCAGCGCGAGGCGCCGCGGGTGGAATGCGCCCCGCAGCCGAAGCCGAGCCACGCGCCGTCCTGCCAGTATTTCAGGTTGTGCCGCGACGCGCGGCCCGGACGGGCGACGTTCGAGATCTGGTACTGCGTCGTATCCGGCCGACTCGAGCCGATCGAGCCCCCACAAATACATGTCCGCCGCGTCGTCATCGGGCGCGAGCGACCAGTTCGCGCGCGCCATTTCCTCGCGCAGGGGCGCGTTGGGATACAGCTCGAGGATGTAGAGCGACGCGTGATCGGGCTCGAGCGCGATCAGGCCCTCCACCGTCGCGCGCCAGTCGGCCTGCGTCTGCTGTGGCAGCCAGAGCATCAGATCGAGGCTCATGTTCCCGACGCCTGCCGGCGGATGTCGGCCACAGCGGCCCGCGCGCGAGCGGCGCCGTGCTGGCGCCCCAGCCGCGCCAGTTCGGCGTCGTGCAGCGACTGCACGCCCAGGCTGATCCGGTTCACGCCTGCCTGGACGAAAGGCACGCATCCGATCGACGCTCACGGTCTCCGGATTGGTCTCGAGCGTGACCTCCGCATCCGGCGTCACGTCAAACGCGCTGCGACACGCCTCGATGAGCCGGCCGACCTCGTCCGGCTCGAGCAGCGACGGCGTGCCGCCGCCAAAAAAGATGGTGTCGGCCGGCGAGCCGTCCCCGGCGCGGGCGATCTCGGTCGCCAGCGCGTCGACGTACTGCCGCTTCACGTCCGCGTCGAACAGCCCGCGGTTGAAGTTGCAGTAGTTGCAGATGTGACTGCAAAAGGGGATGTGGAGGTACAAACCCAGTGAAGGACGAAGGACGTGGGTCGAAGGACGAGTCGTCGCACTCTGTCGTCCTTCGTCCCCTGTCCCTCGTCCCTTCACGAGCCTGCCTTCCCTCCCGACCACTTCAGTTCCCGTTCGGGGCGTGGCTCGCGGAGTTGGGCACGAATGGGGCCGCCGCTGCGCGTCGGCAGCGGCGGCTTGTCCTTCGCGCGGCCGCGCTTCCACAGCATCACGAGGTCTTCGACGGTGCCATTGGGCGGCATCTCGCGATAGTCGGCGCCGTCGACGTGCAGGAAGTCGCACATCTCGTGCAGGCGCGACAGCATCCGGGCGCCCACACGGAACGAGCAGCGACCGCGGGTCGGTCTCGTCCGGAATCAGGTCGTAGTTCGACGTGAAGATCGTGATCCGCCGCTCGCTGTAGCGCGTGTTGACGATGAGGTTGAGCGTCTCGTCCACCCAGTCGGTGGTCCGCTCGGCCCCCAGATCGTCGAGCACGAGCAGCTCGGCTTCCATCACCGGCCGCAGGACATCGCGCTCTTCGGTCCTGTTCGACGGGATCGTAGGTGCTGCGAATCAGTTTCAGCAGCTCGCGCGTGTCGTAGAACACACCGCGCGCGCCCTTGTGTGCGAATCACCTGCCTGAGGACCGCGACGGCCAGGTGCGTCTTGCCCACGCCGGGCGGCCCGAGCAGGAACAGGCCCCGGTCGACGACCGGAAACGCGTCGGCCAGCCGCTGCGCGTGGCCGAGCGCCTGCTTGAGCTTGTCGTTGTACGCCTGGAACTGTGCGAGATCGCACCGCTGGTAGCGGCCGGGAATGCGCGCCGCGGTCATCAGCGCGTCGCCCACCTTCGCGCGCCAGCAATCGCAGCGCGTGACGCGGCGCACGCCGTCGACCTCGATCGGCTTCCAGCCGGTGTCGTCACAAAGCGCGCAGGGCATCGGACTGCACTCTAGCCAGTGCGAAATGCAAAGTGCCAAAGTGCGGAGACAGTGCCGAGTGCCGAGCGATGCGGTGCCGCGGCTTGCGTAATCGTCGATCTGCAATCGTCAAGACGTCTATTTTTGTTCAGTGCCTGTTGGCGGCGGTCGGCGCGGACGAGATCGGTCGGCGACGACTTCACCATCGCCGTGCTCAGCCGCTGCTCCCAGTCGTCGAGGCCGCGCGCGAGTTCCTTCTTGACGTACGCCATGAACTCGTTGACCTCGCCCTGCATGCGCTCCATCTTCCGGCGCATGTTCAGGATGACTTCGACGCCGGCGAGATTGACGCCGAGCTCACGCGTCAGCGCGAGGATGGTTTCAAGCTGCTCCAGGTCTTCTTCGGAGTACAGGCGCGTGTTCCCGTCGGTGCGCGACGGCTTCAGCAGGCCCTCGCGCTCGTACAGGCGCAGGGTCTGGGGATGGATGTCGTACTTCGCCGCCACGGCGCTGATCATGTAGTACGCCTTGCCCGACCGCTTGCTGGCCATCACTCACGCTCCAAGAACCGCCCGAACTGCTCCCGGACATTCTCTCGCCCGTTGATTTCGCCGAATTGCCTCAGCAGTTCCTTCGACCGCTCGTCGAGCACCCGTGGCAGGGTCAATGCGGAGTTCAGCCACCAGGTCGCCGCGGCCGTCCATCGCGGGGCGACGGCGCGCCGCGGCCCCGCAAGCGGATGCGCTGCCCGGTCTGCGTGCCCGGCGGCACCCGCAGCCGCGCGGTGCCGTCGAGCACCGGAATTTCCACTCGCGCGCCAAGCACGGCTTCGTGCACCGCCACCGGGCACGATGAGGTGCAAGTCGTCGCCCTCGCGCCGGAACAGCGGGTGCTCCTCGACGCGGACGGTGACGTACACGTCCCCCGGCGGGCCGCCCGCCGTCCCGGCATTGCCAGCGCGAGGCCACGCGCAGGCGCGCGCCATCGGCCACGCCGGCCGGGACGGGCACGACGATGGCGTCGCTGCGCCGCACCTGGCCAAGTCCGCCGCAGGCCTGACACCCCTGCTGCGACAGCAGGCCGCTGCCGCCGCACCGCCGGCACGGCCGCGTGAACACCATGTGGCCGCGCGCCGAGCGCACCACGCCGTCGCCTTCGCACGCCGGGCATCGCGCGGCAGCGATGGACGCCTGACCGGTGCCCGCGCAGCGCGGGCAGTTCTCCTGCCGCATCAGCGCGAGGCGGTGCTCCCCGCCGGCCATCGCCTGCGCGAAGCTGAGCGACGAGCGTCAGATGCAGATCCGCGCCCCGTTCGGGACCGCCGCGCGTCTCGTCGCTGCCGAAGACCTCGGCAAACAAGTCGCCGAAGGTCGACTGCTGCACCGCGTGCACGGTCGCCGAGAAATCGAACCCCTCGAAGCCGCTGGCCGGCACGCCCTGATCCGGCGACTCGACACCCACCACGTCGTACCGGCGCCGGCGATCGGGATCGCCCAGGATCTCGTAGGCCTGCGCGATCTCGCGGAAGCGTCCCGCCGCCACGCCGTCGCCCGGGTTGACGTCGGGATGGAACTGCCGCGCCAGCCGGCGGTACGCCCGCTTCACGTCATCAAGCGACGCCGCGCGATCGATGCCCAGGACAATGTAGAAGTCCATAGCTCAATTGCGATTACTTCCCTTCATCCACCACCTCGGCGTCGATGACGCCGTCTTTGGGTGCACCGGCCGGCCCCGGGCCCGGACGGCCCGCCGCCCGGCGCCTCGCTCGGCCGGCGCCGCGCCGGCCGCGCTGCGATACATCGCCTCGGCCGCCTTGTGCTGGGCGGCCGTCAGATCGGACAGCCCCCGCGTGATGGCCTCGGCCTCACCGCGATCGAGCGCGCCTTTGAGCGTCGCGACCGCCTGGTCGATGCCCGTCCGCGAGTCGGGCGGCAGCTTGTCGCCGTTCTCCTTGAGGAACGCCTCGGCGGCGTAGACGGCCTGGTCGCCCTGGTTGCGCAGTTCGATCTCTTCCTTCTTGCGCGGTCCTCGTCGGCGTGCGACTCGGCCTCGCGCATCATGCGGTCCACTTCCTCCTTCGACAGGCCGCTCGACGACGTGATGGTGATCTTCTGCTCCTTGCCGGTGGCCTTGTCCTTGGCCGAGACGTTGACGATGCCGTTGGCGTCGAGGTCGAAGGTCACCTCGATCTGCGGCACGCCGCGCGGCGCCGGCGGGATGCCCGTCAGCTGGAAGCGGCCGAGCGTGCGGTTGTCGCGCGCCAGCGGGCGTTCGCCCTGCTGCACGTGCACCTCGACGCTGGTCTGGCTGTCGGCCGCCGTCGAGAACGTCTCGCTCTTCCGCGTCGGGATCGTCGTGTTGCGCGGAATCAGCGTCGTCATCACGCCGCCCAGCGTCTCGATGCCCAGCGACAGGGGCGTGACGTCGAGCAGCAGCAGGTCCTTCACGTCGCCGGCCAGCACGCCCGCCTGCACCGCCGCGCCGATGGCGACCACCTCGTCGGCGTTGACGCCCTTGTGCGGCTCCTTGCCGAACAGGTCCTTGACGATCGCCTGCACGCGCGGCACGCGCGTGCTGCCGCCGACGAGCACGACCTCGTCGATCTGCGTCGGCCGAGACGCCGGCGTCGGCCAGCGCCTGGCGCGTCGGGCCCGATCGTGCGCTGCAGCAGGTCCTCGACCAGCTGCTCGAACCGCGCGCGCGACAGCTTCTTCACGAGGTGGCGCGGCCCGCTCTGATCCGCCGTGATGAACGGCAGGTTGATCTCGGTCTCGGCGACGCTCGACAGCTCCATCTTGGCCTTCTCCGCCGCCTCCCTCAGGCGCTGCAGCGCCATCCGGTCCTTCGACAGGTCGATGCCGTCTTCGCGCTTGAACTCCTCGATGATCCATTCGATCACGCGCTGATCGAGGTTGTCGCCGCCGAGGTGGGTGTCGCCGTTGGTGGCCTTCACTTCGACCACGCCGTCGCCGACTTCGAGGATCGAGATGTCGAAGGTGCCGCCGCCGAAGTCGTAGACGGCGATCAGCTCTTCCTTCTTCTTGTCGAGGCCGTAGGCCAGCGCCGCCGCGGTCGGCTCGTTGACGATGCGCATCACCTCGAGGCCGGCGATCTGTCCGGCCTCCTTGGTCGCCTGGCGCTGCGCGTCGTTGAAGTACGCGGGCACCGTGATGACGGCGCGCGTCACCGGCTGCCCCAGGTAGTCCTCGGCGGCCTGCTTCAGCTTCTGCAGGATCATCGCGGAGATCTGCGGCGGCGCGTACTCGGTGTCGGCCACCTGCACGCGCACGTCGCCGTTGCCGGCCGGGACGACGCGGTACGGCACCATCCGCATCTCGTCGGTCACTTCATCGAATCGCCGTCCCATGAAGCGCTTGATGGAGAAGATGGTGTTCTCGGGGTTGGTGACGGCCTGGCGCTTGGCGACCTGGCCCACCAGGCGCTCGCCGGTCTTGGTGACGGCGACCACCGACGGCGTCAGGCGGCTGCCCTCGGCGTTGGTGATGACGACCGGCTGGCCGCCTTCGATGACGGCAACGACCGAGTTGGTCGTGCCGAGGTCGATTCCGATGATCTTGGACATGGGACTCCCGAACCGAAGTGAGGACTACTTCAGTATGAAAGTTTAGTGTCGGTATGTTGTAAAGACGATGCGCGATTGACGATTGCGGTTGCAGATTGACGATGCTCGAACTTCGGCTGCAGACTCCGCCAATTCCGCAATCGTCAATCGCCAATCTGCAATATACTGAGATCGCCAGCCTGCCTGCCCGTCGGTACTGCCCCGCTTGCCCCGGGGTTGAGGTTCCGGCCCATGTTCCGTCGATCGCTGTCTGCCCGTTGCCGCGCTGCTGCTCGGGGTTGGTCCCGTTGCGGCGCAAACCGAGGCGCCGCCTCCGCACCTGTCGGTTCTCGAGGGCCGCGCCGAGATCGCGCGCGGGACCGAGCGCGAGCCGGCCGTCGCAAACACTCCCCTGGTCCTCGGCGATCAACTCGTCACCGATCGACGGCCGGGCCGAGGTGCTGCTTGGCGACGGCTCCGCGCTGCACCTGGACGAGCGGACCACCGTCGACTTCAACGGCGACACCGTCCTGCGCCTGGTGAGCGGCCGCCTGATCGTGCTGGCCGAACGAGGCGCCGCCGGCACCCTGCAGATCGATGCCGCGCCGGCGTCGGTGCGCGTCCAGTCGTCGGCGGAAGTGCATCTGGCGCTGCTCGACGATCGCGGGCAACCGACGCTGCAGGTCGCCGTCGTACGGGGGCTCGTCGACGTCGACAGCGGCAACGGGCCCGTGGCGGTGCAGAGCCGGCCAGCAGGTCTTCGTGCGCGAGGGCGAGGCGCCGGGCTACCCGGGGCCCTTCAACTCGGCGCGGCTCGACGCCTTCGCCCGCTGGTCGCAGGCGCTGCTCGACGGCCGTCGCGGCACGACGTCTGCGCAGTACCTGCCTGCCGACGTGCGCGTCTACGGCTCGACGTTCGACCAGGTACGGATCGTGGAGCTACGACGCGCCGTACGGCTATGTCTGGTATCCGCGCGTGGCCGCGTCGTGGCGGCCGTACTACCACGGACGCTGGCGTCACGCGGGCCGCTACGGCTGGAACGTTCATCGGCTACGACCCGTGGGGCTGGGCCACCCATCACTACGGCCGCTGGGGGTTGAGCTCGGCGGGCGCGTGGTTCTGGATTCCGTCGGCGGGCTGGGGCGCGGCATGGGTGAATTGGGCCGTCGCGCCTGGCTATGTCGGATGGTGTCCGCTCGGCTGGAACAACCGGCCGGTGGTTGGCTTCTGGGGCCACGGCTATCGGTCGACGTACTACGGCGGCCACGGGCACTACGACCCATGGCGGGCGTGGTCGGTCGTCCCGACGCACTCGTTCCGGCGCGGCTCGGCCATCCATCGCGAGCCGTTCGATCGGCGAGGGTTCACGCGGCCCGCGAGCACCCAGCTTTGTCGTGCAGCCGACGCCGCCGTCGGTGGCGATTCCGCGCGGCTCGTCGGTCGCGCCCGGCTACCGCGTGGCCGGCCCGTCGGTGGCGCCGCGCGACGGCCAGTCGCGGCGCGGAGCGCCGCTGGCGGACTCGGGCACGCGATCTCGCGCAGCGCCTCGCAGCAGACCGCGGGCGCGATCGCTCGATCGCCGGCACCCGCTGCCTCGTCACGCACGTTGTCGTCGGGGTCGGCGACTGGCGCGCCGGCCGTCGCGTGGCGGCCCACCTGCGGTGATCTATCACCGCGGCACGCCCATCGAGCCGCGGTCCGGCTCGTCAGGGGCCAGCGCGTACGAACGGGCCGGCGTGGCGGTGCCGCGGGGCCTTCCGGCCGAACGCGGCGCGGTGCCCGGGCCTGCCGGCTCCGATCCACGTGCGCGATACGGAAACCCCGCGGCCTCGCCCTACGGCGGTTCGACCTCGCCTACTCGCGCGGGCGATCGTCGGATGCGAGCGATCCGGCCGCGACGCCGTCGCGTCCGTCCGACCACCCCGACTACGCGGTGCCTCGGGGCGGCGACCGTCCGAGCCCGCCGCAGTACCGGGCCCCGGAGCAGCCGCAGCACCGGGCGCCGGAATCGCCCCGGTATCAACCTTCCGATCGCGGCCGAGGATCGCAGGGCGAGTCGCCCCGCGCGACGCCGCGCTCGGCGCCGTCGCCGCGCGCCGAGGGTCCGTCCTCGCGCGCCCACGGCGGCTCGGCGGGCCCGCGATCGGGCTCAAGCGGCGGCTCCTCGTCGGGCACGGCCGTTCCACGACGCCGTTGAGACACGCGTAGGGCTGCTACACTGGGTGTGTAGTGGCCCACTACGTCGTTCGCTTCGCCCGCAGGGCTACCATCGTCCTGCTCTTCGTGCTCGCCGTCGGCGCTTGGCGCGTTCAGCGGTCTGCTGTTCGCGTCGGCCGACGATCTGCCGCAGATCTCGGCGCTCGACGACTACGCACCCAACACGATCACGCGCGTCTTCGACTTCAAGGGCGAGGTCATCGGCGAGTTCGCCACCGAGCGCCGGATCGTCGTGCCCTACGAGCAGATCTCGCCGCTGCTGCGACAGGCCATCATCGCGGCCGAGGATCAGACCTTCGAAGATCACCTGGGCGTCAGCATCCCGCGCCTGATCGTGACCGCGGTCAAGGACATCATCTACCTCGAGCGCAAGGGCGCCAGCACGCTGACGCAGCAACTGGCGCGCAACCTTTTCCTGACGAACGAGAAGACGCTCGGAGCGAAAGCTCAAGGAACTGATTCTCACCATTCAGATCGAGAAGCGCTACACCAAGCGCGAGATTCTCGCGCTCTACTGCAATCACATCCCGTGGGGCCACGGCATCTACGGCGCCGAAGCGGCGGCGCGCTTCTACTTCGGCAAGTCGGCCAAGGACGTCACGCTCGAAGAAGCGGCGCTGCTGGCCGGCATGGTGCAGTCGCCGGCGCGCCAGAGCCCCTACGTCAGCGTGGAGCGCGCCACGCGCCGGCGCAACTACGCGCTGCAGCGCATGGCCGACGAAGGCTACATCTCGGCGGCGCAGGCGGCCAAGGCGAAGCAGGCGCCCGTTGTCACGGCGGGCCGCCCGACCACGGGCGGCATTCGCGCCGTTTTTCGTCGAGGACGTCCGGCAGCACCTCGAGGAGCGGTACGGCGCCAAGCGCCTCTACCAGGGCGGGCTCGCCGTGCACACCTCGCTCGACGCCGGGCTTCAGCGTGTGGCCGAGAAGGCCTTCGACGCGGGGCTCCGCCGCATCGACAAGCGCCGGGGATTCCGGCGGCCCTCCCGCAACGTCATCGCCGACAAGCAGACCGTGGACGGCTACAAGCACGATCGCTGGGCTCGCGCGATCGCCGTGGGCGACATCGTGCCGGCCGTCGTCGCGGCCACCAGCGCGGTCCGGCGCGCCACGAGCCGTCGCGGCCGGCGCGATCCTGCTGCGCGTCGGCAAGTACTTCATCGAGGTCCCGAAGGCCGGCTATGCCTGGACGCGGAAGACATCGCCGGACTTCGTGAAAGTCGGCGACCTGGTGTCGGTGCAGGTCCAGTCGCTCGACGAGGCCACGCAATTTGGCACCGGCATCGCTCGAACAGGACCCGGCGATCGAAGGCGCGCTGCTGGCGATCGACAACCAGACCGGCCAGATTCGCGCGATGATCGGCGGCTTCGATTTCGGCCGCAGCAAGTTCAACCGCGCGCGGCAGGCCATGCGGCAGATGGGCTCGACCTTCAAGCCCATCGTCTACACGGCGGCGATCGACCGCGGCTACACGCCGGTGTCGGTGATCGACGACGCGCCCGTCGCGTTTCCCGCCGGCCCGGGCCAGCCGCTCTACTCCCCGCAGAACTACGACCGCACGTACGAGGGGCCGATCACGCTGCGCCGCGCGCTCGAGCAGTCGCGCAACGTGCCGACCGTGAAGTTGCTCGATGGCGTCGGGCCCGGCCGTGGTGATCGACTACGCCCGCCGCTTCGGGTTCACCAACCCGATGCAGCCGTACCTGTCGCTGGCGCTCGGCGCCGCCGAAGCCACGCCGCTTGAAGCGACCAGCGCCTACACGGTGTTTCCCCGCCAGGGCGTGCACATGACGCCGTACGAAGTGCTGCGCGTGCTCGATCGGCAGGGCAACGTGCTCGAGGAGAACCGTCCGCGCGCGCAGGACGCCATCCGCGCCGACACGGCGTTCGTGATGACCAGCCTGCTGCGTGGCGTCGCGACGCGCGGCACCGCGGCCTCTGCCGCCTCGCTGGACTGGCCCGTGGCGGGCAAGACCGGGACGATGGACGACTACACCGATGCGTGGTTCATCGGCTTCGATCCCGAGATCACGATTGGCGTCTGGGTCGGCTTCGACGAGAAGAAGTCGCTGGGACGGGGCGAGACGGGGACGACCGCGGCGCTGCCCATCTGGCTCGACGTGATGAAGGCGCGCCTGGAACTGCGCGGCCGCGAACCCAAGCCGGAGTTCGCCGCGCCCGGCAACATCGTCGTGGTGTCGGTCGACAAGGCGACCGGAGCGCCGTCGGCCGGCGAGGACACGATCAGCGAGACCTTCATCGCGGGAACGCAGCCGACTGCTGTTCCGTGAGCGCCGCCTAGCTCGACCGCACTCGGCACGCAGGCACTCAGCACCGCACCCAGCACCCGGCACTACGGCACGTCAGCACGTCACTTCTTCTTCCGGTATTTGTCCATCGGGTGCTCGCCGCGTTCGAGCATGTCGATGGCTTGCGCCGCGCGTCGGGCCAGGGTCTCGGGCTTCCTGGCCGACGCGAGCCACGCGATGTACTGCTTGCGCCTCGAGGGCGGAAGCGATTGGAACGCGGCCCATGCCTTCGCGCTCGGCTCGAGGGCCGCCTTCACCTGGGGCGGCGTGACGTCGGGCCCATCCCAGAAGGCCACCGCGACGCGGGTGTCCCTGGTCGGCCCCGCCGCTCGCCCGGCGTCGGCGACCAGGCCCTCGGCGGTCAGTCGCGCAAAGCGCCGCAGGTTCACCTTCGACCATTTGCTGTCCGACCGGCGCGGCGTGAATCGCTGGACCCACGACTCGTCGTCGATCCGCTGCACCTGGCCGTCGATCCAGCCGAAGCACAGCGCCTCTTCGACGGCTTCCACATAGGTGACGCTGGGCTTGCCCGTGTGCGCCTTGTAGTAGGCCAGCCAGACCTCGCGCTTCGACGCGTGGTGGCGCTCGAGCCAGCGGCGCCAGAGCGCGCGGGAACGCATGCGGACCGGGTTGACGGGAATCATGGGGACCTCGAACGCTATTCCACGGCCTTCATCACCCACGCCGGCGGGTCCGGCTCGGCGCCCATGCGCGAGGGCTGGCCCAGCGCAACGCGCCAGCGGTGCAGCCACGACGGCCCGTAGCGGCCGACGAATCGATCGGGCGTGTCGTACGCCTCGTCGTCCATCACCGAGTCGAACGTCACGAAGATATAACCGCGCTCGCGCAACCGCCGCAGCAGCTCGGGCATCGCATCGGCGTTGAGCCGATTGACGTGGCTCAGCAGGACGTGCGGGATGTCGCGGCCGAACGTGTCCACCGCCAGCGCCTCGCCAAACGCCACCATCGCGTCCTGGTGTGCGAGGTACGCGGCCAGCGTCTCCTCGGCCCTGCCGTCGGCTCCAGCCATCAGGGCGCGCTCGTAGACGGCGGCAAACGCGTAGTCGGCCGCTTCAATCGTGAACGGCGCCACGCTGGTAGCCGTGCTCGTTGAGGAACGCGTCGAGCGCCGCCTTGATCTCCGGCGTCGGCCCGGTGTGCGTGTACGGGTGGCGGAACCACACCAGCTCGTGCCCGGCGGCCTCCAGCAGCCGGCGCGTGGCGATCTCGCCCTTGAGCACGTCCGCTTGGTACGTCGCGAGCGGCGTGTCGTTGATGCTCTTGTGCGCGTAGGTGTGGTTGCCCAGCGTCAGGTTCCGGCCCACCCACTGTCGCAGGAGTGCCAGGCGCGCCTCGCGCTCGCCAGGCGACGTCCAGGCCGCGCTCGTTGACGAAGCCGACGGCCGGCACCTGCTCGATTCGAAGCGTCGCCAGCAGGCGCGTGTTGATGTCGTCGAGCACGGCCAGCGACGAGCGCTGCGACACCCCCGGCAGGTCGTCGAATGTCAGCGCGATGCGGCGTACCGGCTGCGCCGGCGCAAACGCAGCGCCAAGCGCGACAGCACGCAAGGCAGAGAACCGGCCGCAGGGCTATGAACACGCGCTCGCTCAGCACAGCACCCGGATCACGTCCGATCGCGTGATGATGAAGGTCTTGTCGGTCTTGAAGTCGCGCACGAGCACCGCCGGGTTTTCCGGCGTGATCATCGTCGCCAGCAGGTCGACGTTGGTGGAGATGTCCACGAAGGGAAACGCCGGCTGCATGATGGCCTCGACCGGCTGCTGCTTGACTTCGGGATGGCGGACGAGCTGGTCGTAGAGGTGCGACTCGTTGAGCGACCCGACCAGGCGCCGATCGCTGGTGATCGAGATCTGCGAGAAGTCGTGGGCCCGCATCAGCCGCACGGCCGCTTCGACCGTCTCGGCCGACTTCGAGGGAACACAGCTCGCCCGACACACCGGAGGCCACCAGGTCGGCGGCGGTCATGCCGCTGCGCTCGAGGAAGCCCTTCTCGCGCATCCACTCGTCGTTGAACATCTTGCCGAGGTAGCGCGAGCCGTGGTCGTGGAAGATGACGACGACGATGTCGCCCTTCTTGAAGTGCTCGCGGAGCTGCAGCACGCCAGCCATCGCCGAGCCCGCCGAGTTGCCGGCGAAGATGCCTTCCTCGCGCGCGATGCGCCGCGTCATCAGCGCGGCATCGCGGTCGGTCACCTTCTCGAAGTGGTCGATGACCGAGAAGTCGACGTTCTCGCGGCAGGAAGTCTTCGCCGATCCCTTCGGTGATGTAGGGGTAGATCTCGTTCTTGTCGAAGACGCCGGTCTCCTTGTATTTCTTGAACACCGACCCGTAAGTGTCGATGCCCCACACCTTGATGGCCGGGTTCCGCTCCTTGAGGTACCGCCCCACGCCGCTGATGGTCCCTCCGGTGCCGACGCCCACCACCAGGTGGGTCACCCGCCCCTCGGTCTGCTCCCAGATCTCGGGCCCGGTCTGCTCGTAGTGCGCGGCCGTGTTCGACAGGTTGTCGTACTGGTTCGCCTTCCACGAATTGGGCACCTCGCGTTCGAGGCGCGAGGAGACCGAGTAGTACGAGCGCGGGTCTTCCGGATCGACGTTGGTGGGACAGACGATGACGTCGGCGCCGAAGGCCTTGAGGGCGTCGACCTTCTCTTTGGACTGCTTGTCCGTGGTGGTGAAGATGCACTTGTAGCCCTTGACCACGGCCGCAATGGCCAGGCCCATGCCGGTGTTGCCCGACGTGCCTTCGATGATCGTGCCGCCCGGTTTGAGCCGCCCGTCGCGCTCGGCCTCTTCGATCATCCGCACCGCCATGCGGTCCTTGATCGAGTTGCCCGGATTGAACGTCTCGATCTTGGCGAGCACCGTCGCCTCGGTGGCGCCGCGCGTGAGGCGGTTGATGCGCACCATCGGCGTGCCGCCGATGGCGTGAAGGATGTTGTCGCCGATCGTCTTCACGGGTACCTTCCGCAGCTCTCTCCGGCGGGCGGGGCAACCTGGACGCCTCGCCGCTGGTCCGCCGCCCGCACGGCGATCAGCGCCTTCATATCGTGCGGAGGTGACGCGTCTTGACAGAGCATATCGTGGTTCGCAGCGCCTCGAGTTCCGACAGCCCGTGCGGAAAACGCCAGCTGTCGCCCGTGCACCGGGTCAGCGCGCGATTCTATGCAGCGTGTCGGCTGGGCTTGCCTGAGCCGCACTCGGAGTAGTAGATAATCACATGTCTTCGGGCCGAGGCCGACACCGGGCCGCTCCCGTCGGCGACGGCCGGGCGCGCGTCGTCATCGAGCGACTCCAGCCGCTCATCGACGGCGGTCACTTCCCCATCAAGCGGGTCGTCGGCGAACACATCGCGCTGACGGCCGACATCTTTGCCGATGGGCACGACGTCATTCGAGCCGTCGCGCGCGTACGCCGCGTGCCCTTCGGAGCGGTCGAACGGCCGTCGCGCTGGCGTGAACTGCCGCTGATCCCCCAGGGCAACGATGAATGGCATGCACGCATAGAGCTGCCCGATGAAGGGTGGTGGGAGTACCGACGTCCAGGCGTGGATTGATGCCTTCGCCACCTGGCGCGAGGCGCTGCGCAAGAAGCACGAGGCCGGGCTGGACGTGGCCAGCGAGTTGCTCGAAGGGGCGACGTTGGTACGGGCGGCCGCGGGTCGCGCCCGGCAGGCCGCCGGCGCGCGGCTCGGCGCGATCGCCGATCTGCTTGCCGGGCCCGCCGGTCAGGTCGAGCGCGTGGTCGCTTCACTCGACGGCAAGCTGGCGGCCGAGATGGCGACACTCGACGAGCGGCCACATGCGGTCGTGGCAGGTCCGGCGCGCGCGCGTGTCGAACGGCTTCGCGCGCGTTACGGTGCGTGGTACGAGATGTTCCCACGATTCGTACACGCCCGACCCGTCGCGCAGCGCAACGTTTACCGAGGCGGCCGGCCGGCTGCCTGCCATCGCCGCCATGGGCTTCGACGTGCTCTACTTGCCGCCGATTCATCCGATCGGCCGCACGAACCGCAAGGGACGCAACAACACGCTCGCTGCCAGGGCCACAGACCCAGGCAGCCCGTGGGCAATCGGCGGGCCCGAGGGCGGACACACCGCGGTCGAGCCGGGGCTCGGGACGCTCGACGACTTCGAGGCGTTCCGACGGGCCGCCGTCCGGGAAGGTCTGGAGGTTGCGCTTGACCTGGCCTACCAGTGCTCGCCCGACCATCCGTGGGTGACGGAACACCCCGAGTGGTTCAGGCATCGCCCCGACGGCTCCATCAAGTACGCCGAGAATCCGCCAAAGCAATACCAGGACATCTACCCGATCGATTTCGACACCGACGCGTGGGTCGACCTCTGGGCGTCGTTACGCGACGTGATCCTCTTCTGGGCCGCGCGAGGTGTCCGCATCTTCCGCGTGGACAACCCGCACACCAAGAGCTTCCGGTTCTGGGGTGGGTGATTGCGGAGGTCCAGCAGCGCTACCCGGACGTGATTTTTCTCTCGGAGGCATTCACCCGGCCGAAGATCATGCAGTATCTCGCCAAGATCGGGTTCACCCAGTCATACACGTACTTCACGTGGCGAAACACGAAGGCCGAGCTCGAGTCGTATTTCATCGAACTGACACGGACCGCCGGTACGCGAGTATCTGCGGCCGAACTTGTTCGCCAACACACCCGACATCCTGCATGCCTATTTGCAGCAAGGCAACCTGCCAGCCTTCCAGGTACGGCTGATCCTGGCCGCGACGCTCGGCGCGACCTACGGGATCTACAGCGGTTTCGAACTGGGCGAGAACGTTCCGGTCCGGCCCGGCTCGGAGGAGTACAGAGATTCCGAGAAGTTCGAGATCAAGCCGCGGGACTGGGCCGCACCGCAGAGCCTGGCGCCGCTCATCGCGCTCGTCAACAGGATCCGCCGGGAGAATCCGGCGCTGCAGTCGGACTGGCGTCTGCGGTTCCATTCGACGCGACAACCCTGAACTCATTGCCTACAGCAAGACGACGGAAGACGGCGCCAATCGCGTGCTCGTCGTCGTCAACCTGGATCCGCTTGGGATGCAGCACGGCTTCGTGCACGTCGACGCGGCCCAGCTGAGCGCCGACGCGTCCGGCTTCCTGGCGCAAGACCTGCTTACCGGCGAACGCTACATCTGGCGAGATGGCGCAAACTACGTGCGGCTCGACCCCGCCGCCCAGGTGCCGGCCCACATCCTGCGGATTGAGGACATCAACGCATGAGACGTTCCGGAAGTGCCGACGATCCGCTGTGGTACCGAGACGCCGTCATCTACCAGGTTCACGTTCGCGCGTTCCACGACAGCAACGGCGACGGCATCGGCGACTTCGCCGGCCTGACCGCAAAAGCTCTCGTACATCAAGAGCCTCGGCGTATCCTGCCTCTGGCTGCTGCCCTTCTACCCGTCGCCGCTGCGGGACGACGGGTACGACATCGCGCATTACGAAGGCGATCCATCCCAGCTACGGCACGCTGAAGGACTTCCGGATCTTCCTGCGCGCGGCGCACGAGCACGGCCTGCAGGTCGTGACCGAGCTCGTCATCAACCACACCTCCGATCAGCATCCCGTGGTTTCAGGCGGCGCGACGCGCGCCGGCCGGATCGGCCAAGCGCGACTACTACGTCTGGAGCGACACCGACAATCGGTACGAGGGCACGCGAATCATCTTCACCGACACCGAGACGTCCAACTGGTCCTGGGATCCCGTGGCCGGCGCGTACTACTGGCATCGCTTCTTCCACCATCAGCCCGACCTGAACTTCGACAACCCGCACGTGCGGCGCGCCGTGCTCAAGGCGATGCGGTTCTGGCTCGACATGGGCGTGGACGGCCTGCGGCTCGACGCCGTGCCGTACCTCATCGAGCGCGAAGGCACGAACTGCGAGAACCTGCCCGAGACGCATGCGGTGCTGAAGGAGCTGCGCGCCGCGCTCGACGCGCAACTACGACCACCGCATGCTGCTGGCCGAGGCGAACCAGTGGCCCGGCGACGTGTGCGCCTATTTCGGCGACGGGCGACGAGTGCCACATGGCCTTCAACTTCCCGCTGATGCCGCGCATCTACATGGCGCTGCGCCAGGAAGACCGCCACCCGATCGCCGACATCATCACCCAGACGCCCGACATCCCGCCAGGCTGCCAGTGGGCGCTCTTCCTGCGCAACCACGACGAGCTGACGCTCGAGATGGTCACCGACGAAGAGCGCGACTACCTCTATCAGGCGTACGCTGCCGACCCGCAGATGCGCATCAACGTCGGCATCCGCCGCCGGCTGGCGCCACTGATGGAGAACGACCGCCAGCGCATCGAGCTGCTGAACGGCCTGCTCTTCTCCCTGCCTGGCACGCCGATCGTCTACTACGGCGACGAGATCGGGATGGGCGACAACATCTACCTGGGCGACCGCAACGGCGTGCGCACGCCGATGCAGTGGACCTCCGATCGCAACGCCGGGTTCTCGCGAGCCGATCCGGCGCGCCTCTTCGCGCCGGTCATCATGGACCCGGTGTACGGCTACTAGGCGATCAACGTCGAGGCGCAGGAGCGCTCGCCGTGGTCGCTGCTCAACTGGATGAAGCGCATGATCGCGCTGCGCAGGCGTCACCAGCACGTTTGGCCGCGGCACGATCCGCTTTCTCGCGCCGAGCAACCGCAAGGTCCTCGCCTACATCCGCGAGTACGAGGGCGAGACGATCCTCTGCGTGGCGAACCTGTCGCGGCACGTGCAGGCCGCCGAGCTCGACCTTCGGGCATTTGCCGGGCGCGTGCCGACCGAGATGGTCGGCGGCAACGGAGTTTCCGCGGATCGGCGAGCTGCCCTACTTCCTGACGCTTCGGGCCCTACGGCTTCTACTGGTTCCTGCTGCGCGAGGCGCGCAGAGCCGCCGGCGACGGCCCGGCCCGTGCCGCGCTCAGCGCCCAAGCCGCTCGATGCCACGTCTTGCCGCCGCTGCTGCTGGGCGTCGGCGTGGGACGTCGGCGCTCGACACGGCGACGCACGAGATCCTCGAGCGCGACTACCTGCCGGTGCACCTGGCCACGCGGCGCTGGTTCGCCGGCAAGGCGCGCACGCTGCGCAAGGTCACGCATCCGCGACCACGTCCGCCTGCGCGGCGGCGCCGAGCCGGTCTTCGTGCTGCTGGTGGACGTGACGTTCGATGCAAGGCTCGGAGACCTACGTGATGCCCGTGGCGTTTCTCGGCGGGCAGGCGGCCGACGACCTCCTGCAAGAGTCGCCCGACCTGGTGATTGCGCGTGTGAGCGGCGCGCGACGCGGCGTGCTGCACGAGCGGCTCGACTGGGGCGTGGCCCAGCTGCTGCTCGACGCCATTGCCGGCAACCGCACCTTCCCCGGCACGCGCCGGACAGCTCGTGGGCTGGAGCACCAGCGCCTTCTCCGAGCTTCACGGGCCGCTGGGCACGGGCGAGACGCTCGCCGGTGCGACGGTCGAGCACCGAGCAGAGCAACACGTCGTTTCTGTTCGGCGATCGCCTCATCCTGAAGCTGATCCGCCGCACCGAGCCGGGACCCAACCCGGAGCTCGAGATCAGCTACCAGCTGACCGAACGCGTCGGCTTTCCCGCGCGCTCCGCGCCTGGCTGGCGCGCTCGAATACGAGGATCGCGCCGGCGTCCGATACACGCTGGGCGTCGCTCATGGCCTGGTCCGGCATCAGGTGAGCGGTTGGGACCAGGCTCTCGACGAGCTCGATCGCTACTTCGAACGCGCCGCTGCGTCGCCCGATCCGGCGCCCGATCCGGTGGAGATCACCGCCGAGCTGGGTGCGCTGATGCCGGGTAACGTGCGCGTGCCCGAGGTGGTGATTCAGCGCGTGGGGTGGTACGTCGACGCGGTCCTGCGTTTGGGCCGCCGCACGGCCGATCTGCACCTCGCGCTCGCGGCTGACACCGAGACAGACGGCCTTTGCGCCGACCCCGCTCACGCGGGCCGATCTCGACCGCATAGCGAGCACGGCCGGCGATCAAGCCGAGGCCGCGTTTGCCAGGCTGCGCGATTTTGCCGAGACCTGGTCACCAGCGGTGCGGCAACGGGCCGCCGACGTGCTCTTCCGGCTGCCGCACCTCGCGAGCGGAGCTGGCCGCGCTGCCGTCGCGGGTGCCTGACGGGCTCCTGGCGATTCGCGTCCACGGCGACTACCACCTGGGCCAGGTGCTCTGGGATGAAGGCGACTTCTACATCATCGACTTCGAGGGGGAACCGGCACGCCCGCTCGCGGAACGCCGCGCGCAGCAGTCGCCGCTCAAGGACGTGGCCGGGATGATGCGGTCCTTCAGTTACGCGGTGTACGCCCGGCTTGCGGTCGTGGCGCGAGCGACAGCCGGAGGATGCCGATCGGCTGCTCGAGTGGGCGCGCTTCTGGGAAGCCTGCGTGACCTCGGTCTTCCTGCACAGCTACCAGGCCGCGGCCAACTCCGCGGTGTTCGTGCCGCAGGGGACGGCCGGCCTCGATGCCTTGTTGCGCCTGTTCCTGATCGAAAAGGCGGTGTACCAGTTGCGGTACGAACTCGACAACCGGCCTGCGTGGGTGCATATCCCGCTGGCGGGCCTGGCCGAGCTGCTCCGAGGCGATCCGAGCGCGGGTCAGGCATGAGCGCGGCACCGGCCGGGCCGACCTGTCGCCATCGGCGCTCGGCACCGCCGGTCGGCGTCAGTCGTCTTCTGCAGTTGCCATGCTCAGCGTCCCCGAGGCCTTCTTCATCAGGTAGCTCCTGATGAAGCCGTCGAGGTCGCCCTCGTTGAGCACGCGGTTGACGTCGCCCACCTGCTCCTTCGTGCGGTGGTCCTTGATCATCTGATACGGGTGCAGGACGTAGCTGCGGATCTGGCTGCCGAAGGCGATGTCCTTCTTCTCGCCGCCGATCTGGTCGAGCTTGGCCTGCTGCTCCTTGAGCTTCTGGTCGTACAGGCGCGACTTCAGCACCTTCATCGCCGCATCACGGTTGCGATGCTGCGAGCGTTCGTTCTGGCACGACACGACGATGCCGGTGGGCAGGTGCGTGAGGCGCACGGCCGAATCGGTGACGTTGACGTGCTGGCCGCCGGCGCCGCTCGACCGGTACGTGTCGATGCGCAGGTCCTTTTCGGGAATCTCGATGTCGATGTCGTCGGGAAGCTCCGGCCACACGAAGACCGACGCAAACGAGGTGTGGCGGCGCGCGGCCTGATCGAACGGCGAGATGCGCACCAGCCGGTGCACGCCGGCTTCGGCAGCCAGCAGACCGAACGCGTAGTCGCCGGTCACCATGACGGTGGCGCTCTTGATGCCGGCCTCATCGCCGTCCTGGTAGTCGATGACCTCGCGCTTGAAGCCGCGGCGCTCGCACCACTTCAGGTACATCTTGAGCAGCATCGCCGCCCAGTCCTGCGACTCGGTGCCGCCGGCGCCCGGATGGATCGTGATGATGGCGTTGCGGCGGTCGTGCTCGCCGCCGAGCATCTTCCGCGTCTCGGCGGTCTCGACGTCGGCCTGGAACTCGTCGAGCCCCTTGGCCAGATCCGCCTCGACCGGCTCGCCGGCCTCCGCCCACTCCACCAGGACGGCCAGGTCGTCGACGCGGCGCCGCAGCGTCTCGCTCAGCGCGAGTTCTTCTTCGAGGCGGCGCCGCCGCTGCAGCAGCTTCTGCGCCTCGGACTGGTCCTTCCAGAAGTCGGGCTCGTTTGCCCGCGCCTCGATCTTGTCGAGCTCCGCACGATGGCCAGGGGCGTCAAAGATAGCTCCGCAGATCGGAGGTCCGCTTCACCAGGTCTTTGTACCGCTTGATTTGATCGTCGAACTCGAACGCCACGCTACTGCTCCACTCTCGTGCACATGACCGCGACAACCGCGAAGGCACGAAGGCCGCGAAGGTCACGAGGACTGACCAAGGATATCAGACCATGATCGCCTTCGTGCCTTCGCGTCGCTTCGCGGCCTTCGTGGTTGTCGCTGCCAGCGCAAGCGCCGTCAGCAACAGACTCCCCCACACCACCCAGTCCCCCGTCTGCCCGTAGATCGTCTTTGCCTCGATCAGCCGCACGTCGGCCGTCCAGGCGCCCTCGACGAACAGGCCGCTCTGGAACATCACACGGCCGTACGGGTCCACGACGCCGCTGATGCCGGTGTTGGCCGCGCGCACCAGATACCGCCCCTGCTCGACCGCCCGCATCGCGGCCATCGCGAAGTGCTGCCAGGGCGCCGACGACCGGCCGAACCAGGCGTCGTTGGTGATGGTGGTCAGCAGCGCGCTGCCGTTCTGCACGCCTTCGCGGATGAGCGCCAGGGTAGACGACCTCGTAGCAGATGGCCGTCGAAAGGCGCCCGCCGCCGACCGGCAGGGTGTTGACCTCGGTGCCCGGCGCGAAGTCGGACACCGCCTCGACCAGCGGCTTGGCGAAAAACAGCAGCGCGCTTGAGCGGCACGTACTCGCCGAACGGCACCAGGTGCACCTTCCGGTAGACGCCGCCGGTCGTGCCGTCGGCGTTGATGAGAAATGCCGCGTTGTAGATGCGCGGCGGCGTGGCCTGCTCCCACTGGTCGCTGCCAATCAGCAACTGCACGTCACGCCGCCGCGCCAGCTCACGCAGGATCTGCGACTCGGCGCCGTGCTCGAAGTAGAACGGCGTCGACGATTCTGGCCACAGCACCAGCCGCGCGCCGCGATCGGCCACCTGCTCGGTAAGCCGCAGGTACCGCGCGAAGATCTCGTCGGCCCGCGCCGGATCCCACTTGATGCCCTGATCGACGTTGCCCTGGACGATGCCGACGCGAAGCGCCTGCCCGGCCGCGGTCAGATCGCCGCGCGCAATCCGCTGCTGCCCCCAGAACGCGACGCCGGCGACGAAGCCCGCGACAACGACCGGGGCGACCCATCGGCGGGACCCGGCTGTCAGGACGGTCCAGGCCACTGCAGTGGCCGACGCCGCCAGCAACGCCGACAACCCGAACACGCCGGTGACGCTTGCCAGCTGCGCGACGGGCAGCACCGTCACCTGGCTGTAGCCCAGCAGCACCCAGGGAAACCCGCCGAAGATGCGCCAGCCGCCCGTACTCGGCCGCCACCCACACCGCCGGCGCCAGCCAGATCCACGAGCGGCCGCCGCGCGGCGACGACCAGGTGGAGCGCGAGCGCGAAGAGCGCGGGAAACAAGCGCGAGGTAGGCGACGAGCAGGCCGGCAATCGCCCGCCGCCAGCGGGAAGGCGAGGCCGCCAAACCGCGCCATCACCCCGCTGGTCCAGTACACCGTGCCGGCAAAGTAGACCAGCCCGGTCAGCAGTCCCAGCAGGAATGCGCGGCGGGCGCGCGTCGGGCCGCCGCCGGCGCCGACGCGACACCGCGACGATGAGCGGCGCCAGCGCGACCCAGGCGAACGCCGGATGGCCGTAGCGCGGGAAGCTGAGCGCCAGCGCGACGCCCGAGGCGATGGCTAGCGAGTAACCCAGGGGCTGTACTGCTCTTGAGACTTGAGCCGTGCCGCGGTCTTCTCGGCATCGCCGCGTTCGGCGAACCGGCCGACCTGCACTTTGTAGACAGGGGGCTTGCCCGGAACGGGATTGACGACGAAGGCCTGGTAGCCCTTGCCCGCCAGGCGCTTCACGATGGCGTCGGCTTCGGTGCGATCGCGCAGCGCGGCGACCTGCACGACAAAGCCATCCCCGGTCACCGCTGCAGGCGCCGCGTGACGGGCGGAGGCGTCGGCTTTTCCTCCTTCGGTTGCGCTGAGGCCGCGGGCTTCTTCTCCTTCTCCGGTGGGGCGGAGGTGCGACCTTCGAGTCCTGCTTGGGCTCGGCTTTGGTGAGCTGGTCGTAGTAACTCGAGTCCTCTGCCGGGTTCGGGTGGCGCCGGTGTGGAACCCGGCGCAGCGGCGGCGCCGCCCGCCGGCGCGGGGGCCGGATCGGCCGTGCCTTTTGCGGGCTCCGATCGGGTCGGCTCGTCGGCGGCCGCAGGCCCGAACTCAGTGGCCGCCTCGGCGGTCGGCTGCTGCACGCGCACGCCGCGGCCGACCATCACGCCGCACAGAAAAATCACCACCGAGACGACGGTGGCCGCCATGAACAGGAAGACGAGTTGCTTCCCGTTGAGCTGTATCTCGTGGAATCCCTCGTCGCTCATAGACTCGCTTGCGGGTCACCCGCCCGGGGGAGCCCATTGCGCACAGTGTAACACTTTGGCACAGCTCACGTTAGCTACTTCAAGCGCTCGAGCAGCGCCAGCGCTTCGGGCAGTCCAGGCGTGAGCGCGAGCGCGCGCTCGGCCTCGAGCCGGGCGCCGGCAGGGTCCTTCGCCTGACGATAGGCTTCGCCAAGGGCCGCATGGCCGGCCGCCGACTCCTCGCTCCAGAGCGCGATCTTGAAGGCCGCCACGGCTTCGGGGACCCGCCCGGCCCTCAGATGGATCCGCCCGATCAGCAGGTGCGCCTCGGCCTGATAGGGCGACAGGTAGACGGCTCGCTGCAGCTCGGTGAGCGCGTCCCGATCGCTCTCGCGCTCGTAGAACCGCCGGCCGCGTTCGAGATGAAACGCGACCAGCTCGCGCTGGCCCCGCTGCTCGGTCGCCATCAGCGCCGAGTCCGTGCGCCGCGCGCCCGGCGGATCGAGGTACGGCCGCAGCCGCTCGAGATCGGGCGGCACCGCGTCGGCCTGCGGCGTCCCGCCCTGCTCTTCGTACGCGGCCGACAGGCGCCGTGCCAGCTCGCGCTCCCGTGCCGCCTCGGTGGCGGCGCCGGTGGCCTGCAACGCGGCGCCCAGCACGAAGTGCGCGTCGCTGTCGCCCGGCTCGCGGCGCACGGCCTCGCGCAGCCAGTAGACGGCCGCCGGAAAGTCCTGCTCGCGCCAATAGGCGTAGCCCAGGTTGAACGCGTAGTCGGCTTGCGCGGGATCGGCCTCGACGGCCTTGTTGAAGAAATAGGTGGAGCGTCCGTTCTGCGAGGTCGCGCCGCGCCGCAGCTGAATCACGCCGAGATTGTTGAACACCTCGGGCGCGCCGGTCTTGTCTCCCAGCGTCTTCAACCGCGCGAAGGCGTCGTCGTACCGCGTGAGCCCGATCTCGGCCACCGCGGCCTCCAGCTGCGCCCGCGCCGCGTAGGGCGAGCTGGCCGCTCACCGCCAGCGCCGCATCCCGCGCCTTGAGCCACTCGCCCGTCACCGCGTGCGCGCGGCCAAGCGCCAGCCGCGCGCGATCGAACGCGGGTTCAAGCGACAGCGCCCGTTCGAGAAAGCCGATCTGTGCGGCTGGCGTCTCGGCCAGCAGCCCCTTGACGAACTGCTCGAAGGCCGGCAGCGACGGCCGCGGTTCGTCGAGGCTGGCAGCGGCGACGCCAGCAGGCAGCAGCCGCCGGGCGGCGCGCTCGACGATGGCCAGCAGGTCGTCGAGCCGGCCGCGCTCGTCGAACTCGAGGCTGATGCGTCCCGTGTCGATGCGTATCGACTGCACGTGCAGCGCGAGGGCGCGGTCCACGAGTTCAACGCGTCCGGTGACCACCGTGGTCGCGCCGACCAGTTGCCCGATCCTGATCACCGTGCCGCGCGTCAGCGTGGCCTGGGGCGGGACTTGCAACCGGTCGAACGCGCGCACGCGCTCATCGCGGGCGATCGCATCGGCGCCAAGGCCGTTGAGGTCGTCGGCCAGCAGCACCGATACGCCCTCGCCCAGCCACACGCCCCGAGGATCGCGGCCGGCTGCGAAAGGCGCGATCAGCACGCGGCCGGTGGCCACGCGCTGCGCCTCCACGACGCCTGCGGCGGTCAGGACCATCGCCACGACAGCCACCAGCACCTGCGACCAGCCTCATGGCCGTTGCTCCGAGGCACCCGACATGTCGATTTCGACGCGGCAGACCCCGTCGCCGGTTGCCTGGCAGGCGGCGATCGTGGTCTGGGCCGGGATGCCGAGTTCGACCAGCACGCGGGCGATCGCGGCGGCGTGGAACTGGCAGAGTGGACTGGGCACGCGGTCGCGCACGCCGCAGAAGATCGAGCTCTTGATCTCGATGGTGCCGACCATCTTGCGGAGCGCCAGATGCGTGCGGCTTCCGGTGTAGGCACGCGTGACCAGCGTCTGCGCGACACCGAGCGCGACGCGACGGCGTAGTGGTCCGGGCAGCGTCGTGGCGGCCCAGCGCCGCAGCGGCGGCAACTCGCTGACCGCCCACTGCGCCGCGTACTCGCCCGCCGCGGTGGTCACGCGCGCGTAGTCGTCGCCCTCCGTGCGGAGGAAACTGAGCACCGCATGGAGCGGCGCAAGGCCGATGGTGCCGTCTCGAAGGCCGCGCGGGTTGAGCCAGTTCTCGTAGAACTCCAACCGGTCAGGCAGTCGATCGGCGATTCCCTGGTGGAGGGAGGCCACCAGCAGCCGCCCGATACCCGCGTCCCTCATTTTTCTGTTAGATTGAGTGGTTTGAAGGCGGCCCGGCATCGACGGGCGTGCAACCGGGCCGAATCGTACCGCACCTCCAGGGACCCGTCAAACGGCGCTACTGAATGATTCTTCCAGTCCATCAACGGCTCCGTGCCGCGATCGCGGCGCGGCTGACCGAGATCTACGGCCTTGCGCCGGCCGATCAGCCCGTCATCGCGATTGACTACGCGCCCAACCGCGCGCTGGGCGACCTGGCCGTGCCGGTCGCTTTTGAACTGGCCCGGCGGCTGCGGAAAGCCCCGCGCGCGATCGCGCAGGAACTGGCGGCCTCACTGGGCGCCGTGGACGGCTTCGCGCGCATCGAGGCCACCGCCAACGGGTACCTGAACTGCTTTCTCGATCGCGCGGCGTTTCTCACCTCCCGCCTGCGGCCTCAGCCGCCGGCACGCCGGCCGGCCGACGAGGGCAAGACCATCGTCGAGCACACCGCCATCAACCCGAACAAGGCGGCGCACATCGGCCACATCCGCAACTCGGCCCTCGGCGACACGCTGGTCCGCGTGCTCCGCTTCCGCGGCGTGCCGGTCGAGGTGCAAAACTACATCGACGACACCGGCGTGCAGGTCGCCGACGTCGTCGTCGGGTTCCAGACGCTCGAGCGGGTCTCGCTCGAGCAGGTGCGCGCTCTGGCGGCGCAGCCGCGCTTCGACTATTACTGCTGGGATCTCTACGCGAAGGTCACCGAGTGGTACGAGGCCGACAAGACGCGGCTGGCCGTACGCCTGGCAGACGCTCCACGACATCGAGCACGGCGGCAACCCGGCCGCCGAGATGGGCGCCCTTGTCGCCGATGCCATCGTCCGGCGGCACCTCGAGACGATGCGGCGTCTGCACATCGAGTACGACCTGCTGACGTGGGAAGGCGACATCCTGCGCCTGAGGTTCTGGGCGCACGCGTTCGAGATTCTCAAGCAGCAGGGCACGGTCTACTTCCAGACCGACGGCCGGCTCGCCGGCTGCTGGGTGATGGCCATCGACGACGGCGAGTCGGACGGGTCGAGCGAGTCGGCGCGAAGCGGTCGAGTCGGCCGACGAGGACGCGGGCCGCGAGAAGGTCATCGTGCGCTCCAACGGCACGGTCACCTACGTCGGCAAGGACATCGCGTACCAATTCTGGAAGTTCGGCCTGCTCGGCCTCGACTTCAAGTACCGGCGTTTTGCGACGCGCGGCGACGGCCAGCCTCTCTGGGCAACGACGTCCGACGCGGAACACGACACGCCGGGGCACCCTGCCTTCGGCGGCGCGGGCACGACCTACAACGTCATCGACGTGCGCCAGTCGTACCTGCAGAAGCTCCTCAAGCAGGCGCTCGCGGCCATGGGCCACACCCGGCAGGCGGAACGCTCCATCCATTTCTCGTACGAGATGGTTGCGCTCTCGCACGCCACCGCCCGCGTCCTCGGGTACGCGCCGCCGGCCGACGAGGACAAGAAGCCGTTTGTGGAGGTGTCCGGGCGCAAGGGTCTCGGCGTCAAGGCAGACGACCTCATCGACCTGCTCGAACGCACCGCGACCGCGGAGGTTGCCAAGCGCAATCCCGAGCTTGCAGCCGACGACGTGACGCGTACGGGCGGCGAGATCGCGGTGGCCGCGGTGCGATACTTCATGATCAAGTACTCGCGCGGCAAGGTCATCGCGTTCGACATCGACGAGGCCCTCAGCTTCGAAGGCGAAAGCGGCCCGTATCTGCAGTACGCGGTGGTTCGCGCCAACAACATCTTCGCCAAGTTGAAGGAACGGACGGGACAAGACGAGGCGGCGGTGCGCGCGGCGGTCGAGACACTGCCCGCCGAGGCGCTGACCGGAGCGGAAGGCGACGAGTTGTGGGGACTGGTCCTCGACGCGGCACGGCTCGACGAGGTCGTCGAGCAGGTGGTGCGCACGCTGGAGTTCTCGGTGCTGGCCAAGCACGCGTTCGGCCTCGCTCAGGCGTTCAACGGCTTCTATCACAAGGCGCCGATCCTCAACGAGGAGCGGGCCGATGTCCGCGCCTGGCGCGCCGCCGGCATCGCGTACGTGCGCGCGCAGCTCACGTCCGCGCTGGATCTCATGGGCATCGTCGTGCCCGCGAGGATGTAAATGGCCATCGTCGGGCTCACCACGTGCTCGCGGATCACGGACTACGAGGAATCGATCGCGCGTGCCGGCGCGACGGTGCGTCCGCTCGACCCGACCCTCGCCGACGCCGACGCGGCACTGCACGGCGTGGACGCGCTGGTGCTCACCGGGGGCGGCGACGTCCATCCCCGGTTCTACGGCGAGACGCCCCACGCGACTTTCTCGGCCGCCGAGCCGGGACGCGATGAGTTCGAGCTCGCGCTGGTGCGTGCCGCCATCGATCGCGGCTTGCCGCTGCTCGCGATCTGCCGCGGGGTGCAGGTGCTCAACGTCGCCGCCGGCGGGTCGCTCGTCCAGGATATCGAGACCGAGGTGCCCGGGGCACTGCGTCCACCGCGTGGAGACGACGCCGAGCGCCATCGCCCACGAAGTGTGGGTGACGTCGGGATCGAAGCTGGCGGCGCTGCTGGCTGACCGGATCGAGGAGGATGCGCTGCTGGTGAACAGCCGGCACCATCAGGCGGTCAAGAAGCTCGCGCCAGGTTTCGTCGCCAGCGCCACGGCGCCCGACGGTGTGATCGAGGCGATCGAACGCCCCGACCTGCCGTTCTGTGTCGGCGTCCAGTGGCACCCCGAGAACTTCTGGCGGACGGGCGAGTTCAGGGCGCTCTTCGAGGGGTTGCTGAAGGTGGCGGGTTGAGCAGCTCGCCCAGCGCGCGGCCCGAATACCCGGTCATCTCGAGATAGCCCCGGCCAGTGACTGGCTGGCCGGCCCGCGTGCCTTCGACGTCAATCGCGCCTTCCCAGTAGCTGACGCCCGACCGCGCGCCGGTGAGCTCCTGCGCGTCGACCACCGGACGAACCCGCAGATCGAGCTCCTCGCCGGGCACGGAGACACGCCATTCGACCGGGTAGCGCGCCTGGCTGACCGGTGAGGGCCAGAGCCGCCCCGGCGTCAGCGCGAAGTCGTCTGCGAGCCAGCCGTCGATTGGGCTGGCCCGGCCGCACGAGCGTGCCGCTGCTTTGCGGGTCGAGGCTGCCGTCGGCCCGCCGCATCTGGAACATCATCAAGTCCGCGCCGTCGGCCAGCTGAATCGAAAACCAGTCCCAGCCCTGCTGGTGCTTTTCGAGGAAGCTGGTGCCGAATTCGTGGTCCATCCAGCTGTCGCCCTTCACGGCGAACCGCTCGCCGTCGAGCGTCACGAAGCCCTCGGTCGGCATTCGCGTGAGCGAGTAGTAATGCGTGGCGTTGCCCGCGCTCGATCCCTTCTGGCTGAAGCCGCGCTCGCCGTGGAGCACCGGCGGCCGGTCCTCGCTCGAGCAGCAGGTCGATGGCAAACCGCGGGTCGCGCGCCTGCAGGCGATGCCGGCCGTACTCGAGGCGGACTTCCCAGTCTTCGTTCCAGACGCGCAAGTCGCGCTGTGACGCGCCGGCCCAGCCGACGCCCGCGCGGCTGACCCGTTCGGCAAACAGGTGCCGGCCTCCCGCCGCATCGGTGACGGCGATGTGGGCCATCAGGAGATCGCGCACGCTCCACTTCGAGGGGTTGGCGGGCGACGGATCGACGCCGATTCGGAAGAACGTGATCTGGTATCCGAATCGCCGCCCGCGATCGGTCTGCAGGTTCCCCGTGTAGTACCACCATTCGATGCGATAGGCAGGGTGGCTCACGTGGTCGGCGGGCAGCCTGACGACGTAGTCGCGCGAGGCCTGCTTCCAGGGACCGGAGTCGAGCGCCGTCAGCGCCGGCGCCGCGGCGAGGAGCAGCACAGCGACGAGGGCACGGCGAGCAGTCATTCGGTGCTGATCTCATCGGCCGGACGGAACCCGGCCGCCAGTCGGGCCGGGTACGCGCCGGCCAGCGTCGTCGCCGCGAGCACGACGGCCATCGCCTGCAGGAGGAACGCGGCGGGAATGTGGAACTGAATCGTCCAGCCGAAGCTCTGCACGTTGACGACGTAGATGAGCACCACCGACAGCGCCAGGCCGGCGACGAGCCCGAAGGCCTGGCTGACGGCCCCGAGCATGCCCGCCTCGATCACGATCATCCGCCGGATCTGCCGCAGGTCGGCGCCGACCAGTCGCAGCGTGGCCAGTTCGCGGCGCCGTTCGAGGATCAGCGTCACCAGCGTGCCGGTGACGCCGAGCACGGCCACGACGATGGCGATCGCCTCCAGGCCGTAGGTGATGGCGAAGGTCGCGTCGAAAATGCGCAGCACCTCGGCGCGCAGCGTCGTGTTGGTGTGAATGAACACGCGGTGCGCTCGGCGCGAGTTGCGCCATCAGGCGCGCGCGCACGGTCTCGGCATCAGCGCCAGGCCGCAGGTACACGCTCAGGCTCGTCGGGCGCTGGTCGCCGAAGTGCCGGAGGAACGTCGCGCGATCCATGACCACGACGCCCCGGTCGGTCGAGTAGTCGTAGTAGACGGCCGCGACCTGAAACGGTCGCGGGCCGGCGGGAGTCGGCACGTCGATGCGGTCGCCGACCCGCACGCCGAACCGCAGCGACAGGCTCTCGGACACCACGACCGCGTCGCGGGCGATCGCCGAGGCCAGCGCGCCGGGGCCGTCGGCCGGCGCCTTGAACACCAGCGCGCCGTGGTCCAGCAGCACGCGGAAGTCCCCGGACGCCCAGGACGATCAGGCGATCGCGAAAAGTCACGCTCAGCGCGCGGAAGCGGTCCACTCCGTCGACGTCGGGATCGCCGGCGATCGCCTGCTCGAGCGACGGGCGAGATGGTGGCCTGCGCGTCGAGGTTCGAGCGCCGCGCCGTCGCGACGAACAGATCGGCGCGCAGCGTCTGCGCGACCCAATAGATCACCGTCTCGCGGAAGCTGCCGATCATCACCGCAATGGCGACCAGCATCGCCAGGCTCACCGACAGGGCCGCCACCGAGACGCTCAGAGCGGCGGATCGCCCCGGTGAGGTTGGCATGCGCAAGCCGCGTCTCGATGCCGATCCAGGCGAGCCTCGGTGCGCCGGTCACGTGCGCGAGGGCCGTCAGGGCCGCGGGCACCAGCGCCGCCAGCCCGAACACGATCAACACCGCCGACAGGAAACCAAAGATCGGCAGGCCGCGAATCGGACCCGCCTGGCTGCATGCCGCCGATGCCAGCAGACACGCGACGCCGCCAGCCGTCCAGCGCCATCGCGCCGGTGACGCGTCTGTCTCGCCGTTGCCGCCCCGGACAGCACGCAACGGGCTGACGCGTGCGGCTTCGAGGGCCGGTGCCGCCGCAGCGATCAGGGCCAGCGGCAGACCGAGCCCGACGGCGAGCGCGGCGTCGATCCAGGTGAGGGCCGGCACCGCCGCGGCATGCGCGACGTACAACGTCGTGACGGTCGCCGAGGTGAAGGCCACCGCCGCGCGCGCAAGAGCCCACCCAAGTGGGATTCCCGCCAGGCACCCCGCCGCCGCCAGCACCGCGGCCTCGCCAAGAAACAGCGCCAGCACCGTCGCTTGCGGCGTGCCCAGGGCCCTCAGCACGCCAATCTCGTCGCGACGCGCGATCACGGAGGTCGCGACGGTGTTGTAGACCAGGAAGAGTCCCACCAGCAGCGCGACGTAGGACAAGGCGGCCAGGTTGAACTGGAACGCGGCCAGCATCTGCTCGACCTGCTGACCGCGCCGCGCCGGGCGCTGCACGTTGAGCCCGGCGGGCAACCGCGCGCCGATCGCGCGTTCCGCCTCGTCGAGCCGCGAGGGCTCGTCCAGGCGCACGTCGACCCGGTCGACCCGGCCCAGCCGATCAAACGCCCACTGCGCCGCGGCGATGTCCATCAGGACGAAGTTGCCGTCCAGGACTCGCGCGGGCCCTTCGTTGCGCAGCAGCGCCCGAATGCGGAAGGTCCGCACCCGAGTCGCCCATCGCCAGGCGGAGCGTCGAACGGCCGCTCGGATCCGGTGCGTCAGGCGGCGCGGCGGCCAGCCCGTGCCTGCGCGCAAAGACTTCGGTGATGACGACCGATGAGGGGTCGAGCAGGAGGTCGAGAAACGCCCGTGCGGTGGGCTGGCGGCCGCCGGCGCCGACGTCGAGCCGGTACTCGCGGATCGGCTGGTCACGCAGGACGTCCACGCCGAGCACGCGCACGGCTTCGGTGCGGTCCGCCGAGAGCACCGCCACGGCGTCGCCTTCAATCACCGGGCTGACATCGCCCCAGGTTCCGCAGCCACGTGAGCTCGGCCAGGCGCGGCTCGTCGACGCCGAGGCCCGAGCCGATCACTTCAAGCGACGTCTTGCCCGCCACCGTGTCGAGCGCGGCGGCAAACCCGCCAAGCGCGCTGGCGTTGGCCAGGCGAATGGCCAGCACCACGGCGACGCCCAGCGCGATACCCGCCACGGTGAGCCCGGTGCGCACGCGCTCCTGACGCGACCCGCCGCAGGATGAACCAGCTGAAGAGCGGCACTAGCGTGACCTCGCCCTGACGCCGCGGACGTCGATGCGATCGATCCGTCCGTCGCGCATGTGGACGACGCGATCGGCGGCGGCAGCGACCTCGGCGGCGTGCGTGGCCAACAGGAGCGTCAGCCCGCGGTCGCGGTTGAGGCGCACGAGGGCGTCGAGGATGCGCGCGCCGTTGGCCGAGTCGAGATTGCCGGTCGGCTCATCGGCGAGCACCAGCGCCGGGTCGTGCACCACGGCCCGCGCGATGGCCGCCCGCTGCATCTCGCCGCCGGACAACTGCGCCGGCCGATGGTCGAGCCGATGCGCGAGCCCCAGCTCGGTGGCCCACTGCCGCGCACGGGCCAGCGAGGCGTCCCGCGCACCGCCCGCCAGCAGCAGCGGCAGCGCGATGTTCTCGATGAGGCTCAACGTCGGCAGCAGGTTGAAGAACTGGAAGACGAACCCGAGCCGCTCGCGCCGCACACGCGTCAAGCCGTCGTCGGGCAGCGTGTCGAGGCGCGATCCATCGAGCAAGATGCGGCCCGCGCTGGGCCGCTCCATCGCGCCACAGAGGTGCAGGAGAGTGGATTTGCCGCAGCCCGAGGGGCCGACAATCGCCACGAACTCGCCACGCGCGATCTCGAGGCTGACGTCGCACACGGCCGCCACCGCGGCATCGCCCGCGTGGTAGGTCCGGGAGACGTGATCGACCGACAGCAGACTCACGTTTGGATCAGACGGCGGGAGCCGGCGCCGTGGCTCAGCGCGCGGTTTCGAGCAGCTCGCGAATGCGCGAGACCAGCAGCGTCGGCGTGAAAGGCTTCTGGAGAAAGGCCACGCCGGCGTCGACCACGCCGCGGCGCACCATCGGGTGATCCGTGTAGCCGGACATGTACAGCACTTTCACCGTCGGGCGCCGTTGGAGCAGCGCCTGCGCCAGCTCGGGCCCGCCCATTCGCGGCATCACGACGTCGCTCAACAGCAGGTCCAGGGGACCTTGATGCTGGTCGGCGACGACGAGCGCTTCCTCGCCGTTGGCCGCCTCGAGCACCCGGTAGCCGTATTTTTCGAGGACCTCTCGGGTGAGGCTGCGGACGCCGTCCTCGTCCTCGGCAACGAGAATGGTTTCGGTGCCCTTCAAGGAGAGAGTCGCGCCGCCCATCGCGAGTGAGACTGTATCAGAAATCATACATTCCGCGTCCGTCAATCTCGGCGCGTCATGGACACCATGGTCTCGATGTGCGCGGTGCCCGGAAAGAGATCGAAGATCTCGGCGCTCACCAGATCGTAGCCGGCCGCGGCAAGCGCGGCGGCGTCGCGCGCCAGAGTCGCCACGTCGCAGGACACGTACACGATGCGGGGCGGCCTGGCGGCCGCCAGGGCCGCGAGGGCCTCGCGCGACAACCCGGTCCGTGGGGGATCGACGACAGTGGTCCGACCATCGACAGTGCGACGATGCCGGAGCGCCTCCTCGACGGACCGCGCCTCGACGTGCACGCGGCGCGGTACGGCGCCGCGTTGGCCTGCAAGTCCTCGATGCTGCCGGGGTCGCCCTCGACCGCGATGACGTCGCCGCGCCCTGACGCCGCATGCGCGAGCGCCGAACAGCCCGGCGCCGGCGTACAGGTCGGCCATCGGCCCCTCGGGCACCTGCGCAAGCACACGGTCGACAAGCGTCTGAAGCAGGAACCGGTTGCCCTGGAAGAACCCCGTCACGTGCCGCTGCAGCCGCACGGACTCGGCCTGTCCGGTCGGCGCTCGACAGGACGAGCTCGTCGGCGACAATCGGCGATCCGGCGGCCGCGATCGGCACGCCAGCCCGCGCGATGCCGACGCCGGTGGCACCGGGCAGGTCCAGCAGGGCCTCGAGGCCGACCTGGCCGCGTGCACATGCCGGCCACCTCGAGATAGAGCGCGCGCTCGGTGGCCGCGCGGTTCTCGCTGAGCTCCAGCGCGCGTCCGTCGGTGATGCCCGCATCCTTCAAGGCGGCCGACACCGCGGCCAGCACGTCGAGCGTCTCCGGCAGCAGCTGTCGCGAACACCGCGGATCGCACAGCTCGTGCGTGCCCTCACGATAGAAGCCCAGATCGGCTGCCCTTCACGTGCAGGCGGGCACGCATGCGATAGCCTTCCGCCGGCGACGCGTGCACCGGCAGTTGCGCAGGCAGATCGAGGTGCGCGATGCGCCGGAACGCGTCGCGGAGGATCTCGTCTTTCAGCGCGAGCTGTCGGGCAGCGGCAATGTGCGCGAAGTGACGCCCGCCACAGGCAGGGTCGTCGCCTGGAGGCTCGACGGTCAGGCGACGGGTCGATGATGTCGACGGCGGTGGCAAACAGCACGCCCCCGCGCTTGCTGTCGAGCCGCGCGCAGCACGCGCTCGCCGGGAATCGCGCCGGCAACCAGGATGACCTGGCCGTCCAGCCGCGCCAGCATCCTGCCGCCGGCCGCGGGCTTCTCGATGAGGAGCTCGACGAGATCGCCCGGACCCGGCATCGCTACTCCCCTGCCAGCGCCGGCAGTTGCGCGCGCTCGCGCAGCAGCCGCGCTTGAGCGGCCGCACGCGCCTGGCGCCAGGCGTCGGCGGGCATGCGGTCGCGAAATGGCCGGAGGTCGTCGTCGGCCTGCGACTCGAGCTCGGCCAGCAGCGCCTCGCCGGCGGCGGCGCGCGCGGCGTCGATCAAGCGGGTATCGAGTGCCGTCAAATCGGCCAGGATCGCGCTCGCGAGCCTGGCCGCGTGCACGCTCGGCGCTGGCCCCCAACCCGTCGAGCGCGCGCACGACCTCGTCGAGCACGTCGTCGGCCAGCCGCAACGTCGGACGCCCTCGGCAGCGGCGGCGCCCCCACGAAGCGCGGTCAGCCGGCTGATCGCCCGGGCGATATGCGTCGCCAGCCCTTCGCGCCGCCGCGCAGGCGCCTGCTCGTCGGTGGCACCGCGCACGCCGACTGCCCGCCGCCACTGGTCGAAGGCGTCAAGCACGTCGTCTTTGCAGAACTCGATGCGCAGCGGACGCCGGCGCGCGCCCTTCGCGTAGTACCGCTCGAACGCGCGATCGATTCCGTAGCAGGCGACTTTGAACGGAATCCCCTGCTCGGCCCAGCCGCGCACCAGTTCGAAGGCCGGCCCCACGATGCGAATGAGGTGCCCGTCGTTCTTCCGCGTGAGGTGCGCCTCGATGGCGCGGCAGTACTCGTCGGGCGTCACAGCCAGGTCACCTCGCCGCCGACGACGCGCTCGGTGTCGGCGCCGTGACGCACGAGCAGGGCGCCATCGCCGTCGATGCCGCACGTGACGCCACGGCGCGAGCCGTCGGCGTGGGCGATCTCGACGGTCGCGCCGGTCGCGCCCACGGCCAGTTGCTGCCACCGCGCACGCACGACTCGCGGATTGTCCCGCGCGCAGGCGCCGCACCCACGTGCCGATGCGCGCGAGGCATGGCGCCGAGCACGACCGCCGGATCCACCGGGCGCCCCAATTCCTCCTCGAGCGACGTCGCGCGCGCGCTGATCTCCGGCGGCCACGCGGCCGGGCCGACGTTGACGCCCACGCCGACGATGACGTGCGACAGCGTGCCGGCCTCGGTCTGCGCTTCGGCCAGGATGCCGGCCAGCTTGCGGGCGCCCCGCACCGTGCCGGCCGGCGCCATCACCAGGTCGTTGGGCCACTTGATCACGACCGGCAGTCCCGAAGCGGCGTGCAGGCCTTCGGCCATCGCCACACCGGTCGCCAGGGTCAGGGCATGGACCCAATCGCCCGAGTGCGCCTGGTGGGCGTCGAGCACGATCGAGACGTAAAGCCCGGAACCGGGAGGCGAAAACCAATCGTGCCCGCCGCGTCCGCGCCCGGCAGTCTGCTGGCCGGCCAGGACCAGCGTGCCATCCGGTGTGCCCTGCAGCACCAGCTTTGCGGCGAGATCGTTGGTCGACGACGCGACGGGAAAGTAGATCACGCGCGAACCAAGCGGCGACGGATCGCCGTGTGCCCGGGCGTGCTCGAGCCCGTCGGCCAGCGCGCCGGGTATCGGTGCTGCGCGATCGATCTCGGTCACAGGTCCGCGATCGGCTCGATGTCGAGCGAGATGTCGGCGGCCAGGACCGAGTGCGTCAAGGCGCCGACCGACACGAAATCGGCTCCGGTGGTCGCCAGTTCGGGAATCCGTTCCAGCGTCACGCCGCCTGACACTTCGGTCTTCGCGCGCCCGGCGACGATCGCGACGGCCTGGCGGATCTCGGGAGTCGTCATGTTGTCGAGCAGGATGATGTCGGCGCCAGCGTCAGCGGCCTCGGATGCGTCGGCGACCGTCTGGGCCTCGACTTCGACCGGCAAGCCCGGCGAGGCCGCGCGCGCCGTTGCGAGCGCCTGGGCGATGCCGCCGGCCAGGCGGACGTGGTTGTCCTTGATCAGGATCAGGTCGAACAACCCGAAGCGGTGGTTGCTCCCGCCGCCGACCCGGACGGCGTACTTCTCCAGGGCGCGCAGGCTCGGCGTGGTCTTGCGAGTGTCGAGCACCGTGATGCGCCCGGCGGCGGCGTCCACGTAGGCCCGCGTCGCGGTGGCGATGCCCGACAGGCGCTGCAGCAGGTTCAGCGCCGTGCGTTCGGCTGTGAGCAGCGCCGCGGCAGGCCCCTCGATGCGGGCCAGCGTCGGTCCCGGCTGCCACCCGATCGCCATCGGCCACGAGCGCGCGTGAACACGACCGCGTCGGCGCCGGCGACCTGCGCGAACACCGCGCGCGCGACGTCGAGGCCCGCCACGACGATCGGCGCCTTGGCCAGCAGCACGCCCGCGCCCTCGCGCCTCCGGCCGAATCGTCGCCCTCGTCGTCACATCGCCGCTGCCGACGTCTTCAGCCAACGCGCGTCGGATCACGTCGTCGAGCGCCGTGCGATCCGGCAATCGGGGATCGGTCATGAGGCGGATGGGCCGGTCGCCGCCGGCTCTGGTGGCGCCAGCAACACCTCGACGCCGAAGGTGTCGGACACCTCGGTGACGAGCTGCTGCACGAAGCCGGACGACACCAGATCGGCCTCGGCCGTGCGAAGCGCGGTGAGGTGCTCGGCGGTATCGCGCACCAGCAGCCGCTCGACGGGCGTGGACAGCTTCCGCTTGGCCTCGGACTTGGTCTTGCGGACTTCGCCCAGCACCAGCGCCGCCCGCTCGAGCGCCGGCGAGGCCGATTCGTCGGCGCCGCCGATGAGCGCCAGCAGTTCCGCCGAGGTGGGCCACTGGCGCGCGGTGCACGGAGCCTTCGTGCCACCACGACCACACTTCCTCGGTGACAAACGGCTGGAACGGCGCAAACAGGCGCAACAGCACGGAGAGGCTGGCAAGCAGGGCGCTATTGGCCGAGGCGGCCAGGTCCGCGCCCTGCGCTCCGTAGCGGCGCGACTTCACCAGCTCGAGGTAGTCGTCGCAGAACGACCAGAACCAGCGTTCCGCGCGCTCGAGCACGGTCGCGTACTGGCACTGGTCGAGCTGTGCCGTCGCAGTCGTCGACGAGCCGGGCCAGGCTGGTGATCATGGCGCGATCGACCGGCACGGTGATCGGCCCGCGCGGCTCGGACTGCGACAGCGCGAAGCGCGACGCGTTGAGCAGCTTCATCGCGAGCCGCCGGCCGACCTTCATCTGTCCCGGGTCAAATGCCGTGTCGGTGCCAGGCCGCCCGCTGGCCGCCCAGTAGCGCACGCCGTCGCTGCCGTGTTCCTCGAGCAGCGCCATCGGCGTGACGACGTTGCCCTTGGACTTGGACATCTTCTTCCGATCCGGGTCGAGCACCCAGCCGGAGATCGTCGTGGTCTTCCAGGGCAGCGAGTCGTGCTCGTAGTGCGCGCGCGCCACGGTGTAGAAGAGCCACGTGCGGATGATCTCGTGCGCCTGCGGGCGCAGGTCCATCGGGAACACGCGCGCGAACAGGTCCGGGTCGTCCTCCCACTTGCCGGCAATCTGCGGCGTCAGCGAGGAAGTCGCCCACGTGTCCATCACGTCCGGATCGCCTGTGAAGCCGTTGGGGCGATCGCGCTGGTCCGCCGTGTAGCCGGCTGGCACGTCGGTGGACGGGTCGACGGGCAGCTGCGCTTCGGTCGGCAGAAGCGGTGCTCGAGTACTGGACGACGCCCTGCGCGTCGATGGGATACCACACGGGAAACGGCACGCCGAAGAAGCGCTGCCGGCTGACGCACCAGTCGCCGTTGAGGCCCTCGACCCAGTTCTGGTAGCGCGACTGCATGAATGGCGGATGCCACTGCAGCTCGCGCCCGCGCGCCAGCAGGCCCTCGCGGAACTCGATCGTCTTGATGAACCACTGCCGGCTGGTGACGATCTCGAGCGGCCGGTCGCCCTTCTCGTAGTACTTGACCGGATGCGTGATCGGCCGGATGTCTCCGACGATCTCGCCGCTTGCCTGCAGCAACTCGACGACTTTCGCGCGCGCCTTGGTGGCGGTGAGGCCCGCAATCTGATCGTAGGCCGCCTGTGCAGCCGCGACGTCATCGGACTCCCAGCCGGCGGTGCCCCACGCCAGCGGGCGCAACCGGCCGTCGGCCTGGATGATCGCTCGCACGGGCAGCGCGAGCTCGCGCCACCACGTGACGTCGGTGACGTCGCCAAAGGTGCAGATCATCGCGACGCCGGTGCCCTTCTCGGGATTGGCGAGCGGGTGCGCCTTGAACGGCACGCGCGCCTTGAAGAGCGGCGTGACGACCTCGGTGCCGAACAGCGGTTGAAAACGCGGGTCGTCGGGATGCGCCACCAGCGCGACGCAGGCCGGCAGCAGCTCCGGCCGGGTCGTGTCGATCTCGATGGCGCCGCCGTCGGCGCGTGTGAACCGCAGCTTGTGATACGCGCCAGGCGTCTCGCGATCCTCGAGCTCGGCCTGCGCGACCGCCGTTCGGAAATCCACGTCCCACAGCGTCGGCGCCTCGAGCTGATACGCGATGCCCCGCGCCAGCAGCCGCAGAAACGCGCGCTGCGAGACGCGCTGGCTCGCCTTGCCCACGGTGGAATAGGTCATCGCCCAGTCCACCGACAGACCCAGCGTTCTCCAGAGATCCTCGAACGCCTTCTCGTCTTCGACGGTCAGCCGCTCGCACAGCTCGATGAAGTTGGGGCGCGACACCGAGATCGCCTGCTTGCCGGGCTTCTCCGGGGGCGTAAACGACGGGTCGTAAGGCAGCGACGGATCGCACCTGACGCCGAAGTAGTTCTGCACCCGACGCTCGGTCGGCAGGCCGTTGTCGTCCCACCCCATCGGGTAGAACACGGCGCGCCCGCGCATGCGGTGATAGCGGGCCAGGATGTCGGTGTGCGTGTAGGAGAAGACGTGGCCGACGTGCAGCGAGCCGCTGACGGTGGGCGGCGGCGTGTCGATGGAATAGACCTCGGCGCGCTCGCGCCGCGCGATCGAACCGATACACGCCGTCGGACTCCCAGCGCGCCATCCACTTGGCTTCAAGCCCCTCGAGGGCCGGCTTTTCAGGAAGCGAGACAGCGATCTCTGGCTGCGACGGCGTACGACTCATAACCTCTCATGGTACTGACGCAGCTGGTCAGCAGGCCTGAAGCCCGCCCTATCCCCCCGTCTTGATCCGCTCGATCTCTTCGCGCACGAGGCGTTCGGCGGTTCGCGAGACGATGTCGGCGGCCAGGTCGCGTACGGCGCGGTCGCCCAACTGCTCGACGACGCGGCGCGCGATGCGGTCCACCAGCTCGTCATCGCCAGAGCGCGGCGGAGGAAGCAGGGCCGAGGCGGGCAGCTCGCCCTGCTCGACGGCGAGCAGGGTCGCGAAGGTATCGGCCAGGCCAGGCGGTGGAGGTCCGGCGGCGTGCTTCGGGTGCCTGCGGGAGCTTCGGGCGCTTCAGGTGCTTACGGATGGCTCGAGGTGCCTGGATGCGGCGCGGCGCTGTCTGACCTTGTCGCGGGGTTCGAGCGAGGTGTTGAGCGTGGCAAAGGCCTTGTCGAGGCGATCGAAGTAGTCGTCGGCAGACCGCGTCGAGGTCGTGCCGGCAGACGGCGCGGCCAGCAGCGCATCGGCGGCCGTCCGGGCTTCCGATCGCGGGCTTGCCGCTCAGCAGGTCACGCACCTTGGCAATGACCATCTGCGGCTCGAACGGCTTGACCAGAACCGCGGCCGCGCCAACCTGCGGCCACACGCGCCTCGTCGAGCGCGTCGAAGGCGCCGGTGAGCAGCACCACGGCCACGCCGGCCAGCTCGGGTCGCGAGCGGACGAACGCGGCGACCTCGAACCCGTCCTTGCCCGGCATGCCGACGTCGGCGAGCACGATGTCGAACCGCTCGCTCCCGAGCCGTCGATGGCCTGAACGCCGTCGCCGACCGACACCACGTCCACGCCTTCTTCGGCGAAGGTCAGCTCGATCACGCGCTGAATCGTGACGCTGTCGTCAGCGAGCAGAAGGCGGTGAGGCATGGGAGGGAGGATAGGGATCTCGCTGCAAAGTGCAAAGTGCGGTGCCGGTCAGGCCTCTTCCGCGACTCCGCGACAGTTCGCCCTGAATGAACTCCACGATCTCCTGCATGGGCGTGCCGGGCAGGAAGATGCCCTTCACCCCCATCTCCCGCAGCCTGGGGATGTCCACGTCCGGGATGATGCCGCCCACCACCACCAGCACGTCGTCGAGCCCCTGCGTCGCGCAGCAGCTCCATGACCCGCGGACAGATGTGATTGTGCGCGCCAGACAGGATGGACAGGCCGATGACGTCGGCGTCTTCCTGGAGGGCCGCCGAGACAATCTGCTCGGGCGTCTGCCGCAGGCCGGTGTAGATGACTTCCATGCCCGCGTCACGAAGGGCGCGCGCGATGACCTTGGCGCCGCGGTCGTGCCCGTCGAGACCCGGCTTGGCGATGACGACTCGAATCTTTGACATGCGATTCGACTCACAATCACGAAGGTCACGAAGACGAGCACGACGATCACGAAGCTTCGTGGTCTTCGTGCACATCGTGATCTTCGTGATTGTAGGTCGATTCAGATAATCGCCTGCTCTTCCCACTCGCCCCAGACATCTCTGAGCGCATCGCACATCTCGCCCAGCGTCGCGTAGGCGCGCACGGCATCGAGGATCGGCGGCATCAGATTGTCGGTGCCGGCGGCGGCGCGGCGCATCGCGTCGAGCGCGCGGGCGACCGCCGCCGAGTCGCGTCGCGCCTTGACCTCCGCCAGCCGCGCCATCTGCCGCTCGGTCGCCGTGTCGTCGATGTAGAGGATCTCAACGGGCGCCTCGTCGGCGGCCACGAAGTCGTTGACGCCGACGATCACCTGTTCCTTGCGTTCCACCGCCTGCTGGAAGCGATACGCGCTTTCGGCGACCTCGCGCTGCGGGAATCCCTGCTCGATGGCCGCCACCATGCCGCCCATCGCGTCGATGCGGTCGAAGTAGGCGTAGGCTTCCCGCGATCAGGTCGGCGGTCAGCGACTCGAGGAAATACGAGCCGCCGAGCGGATCGACGACGTCGGCGACGCCGGTCTCGTGCGCGATGATCTGCTGGGTCCGCAACGCCAGCGTCGCGGCCTCCTCGGTCGGCAGCGCCAGCGCCTCGTCGAGCGAGTTGGTGTGCAGGGAGTTGGTGCCGCCGAGCACGGCGGACAGCGCCTGCAGGGCCGTTCGCACGACGTTGTTGTGGGGTTGCTGCGCCGTCAGCGACACGCCGGCGGTCTGGCTGTGGAATCGCAGCGTCCACGATCGCTCTGACCTCGCGCCAAAGCGGTTGCGCATCACCTCGGCCCAGATGGTCCGGGCCGCGCGGTACTTCGCGATCTCCTCGAAGAAGTCGCTGTGCGCGTTGAAGAAGAACGACATCCGCGGCGCAAACGCGTCGACGTCGAGCCCCGCGTCGATGCCGTACTGCACGTACTCGATGCCGTCGCGCAGCGTGAACGCCAATTCCTGCGCGGCTGTCGCGCCGGCCTCGCGGATGTGGTAGCCGCTCACCGAGATGCTGTTCCAGCGCGGCACCTGACGCGTGCAGAAGGCGAACGTGTCGGTGATGAGCCGCATCGACGGGCGCGGCGGGTAGATGTATTCCTTCTGCGCGATGAACTCTTTCAGGATGTCGTTCTGGATCGTGCCCGACAGGCTCGCCCAGGGCACGCCCTGCCGCTCGGCGACGACCAGGTACATCGCAAAGATCATCGCCGCCGGCGAGTTGATCGTCATCGATGTCGTGACCTGGCCCAGCGGGATGCCCTCGAAGAGCGTTTCCATGTCGGCCAGCGACACGACCGAGACGCCGCACTTGCCCACTTCGCCGAGCGACAGCTCGTGATCCGGATCGCGGCCCATCAGCGTCGGCAGGTCAAACGCCACGCTGAGCCCGGTGCCGCCGGCGGCCAGCAGATGGCGATAACGGGCGTTGGTCTCTTCCGGCGTTCCAAAGCCCGCAAACTGCCGCATCGTCCACAGCTTGCCGCGGTAGCCGGTGGCGTGGATGCCGCGGGTGTAAGGGAAGGTGCCAGGATCCGGCGGCGGCCTGGGCCTGGCCCCGGCGTCAACGACGGGGCCAGGCCCCCGGTACACACGCTCGACAGGCCGCCCGGAGATCGTGCGGAATACGTCTGCGCGTTCTCGGGCCTTGGCGGGGCTTTCCTTGGCGCCCGAACTCATTCGCGTCCAGTATATGTCAGATGCTCATACGTCATGACACCAGACAACCTTTTTGATATCAATCAGTTACGTCGCTTGACGACGCCGAGTGGGCGGCGATACGCTCAGACGTTTGCGCGGCTGCGAATCGACGTGGCCAGTGCGCGCCATCTTACAGCCTGCGGCCGGGCCGCCGCCGGGGAGACGACACGATCATGACGGGTGCAGGAAACATTTTCGGGGCGATGCTGCAGGAGTTCGACAGCGCCGCCCGGCTCATGAATCTCGAGCCGGGTATCTGGCGCATCCTCACGTCCCCCAAGCGGCAGATCATCGTGTCGTGCCCGATTCAGATGGACAGCGGCGAGATCGAGGTCTTCACCGGTTATCGCGTCCAATACAACATCAGCCTCGGGCCCGCCAAAGGCGGCATCCGCTATCACCCCGACGTCACGCTCGATGAGGTGACGGCGCTGGCCGCGTGGATGACGTGGAAGTGCGCCGTCTCGCAGATCCCGTTTGGCGGCGGCAAAGGCGGCGTCATCTGCGACCCCACCAGGATGTCGCGCCGTGAGATCGAGTCGCTGACGCGCCGATACGTCGCCGAGATCATCGACGCCATCGGCCCCGACAAGGACGTGCCGGCGCCCGACGTCAACACCAACGAGCAGGTGATGGCGTGGGTGATGGACACGTATTCGATGCACGTCGGCCGCACGGAAACGGCAATCGTCACCGGCAAACCCGTGGTGCTCGGCGGCTCGCTTGGGCGCCGCGAGGCCACCGGCCGCGGCGTGACGATCTGCACGCGCGAGGCCGCCCGCCACATGGAGATGGACCTGCGCGGCGCGACGGTTGCCGTGCAGGGCTTCGGCAATGTCGGGTCGGTGTCGGCCGATCTGCTCTCGAAGCTGGCCGCCCGGGTCGTCGCCGTCACCGACTGGAAGGGCGGCGTCTACAACGAGGCCTACCTGGACATTCCGGCGCTGATCGAGTGGGTCAAGGAGAAGAAGACGGTCGACGGATTCCCGGGCGGCCACCCGATCACCAACGACGACATCTTCAAGCTCGAGGTCGATTTCCTCATTCCGGCCGCCCTCGAAAACCAGATCACGCTCGACAACGTTCATGACATCAAGGCCAAGGCGATCGTCGAGGGCGCCAACGGCCCGACGACGCCGGATGCGCACAAGATCCTGCACGAGCGGGGCGTGTTCGTCGTGCCGGACATCCTCGCCAACGGCGGAGGCGTGACCGGGTCGTACTTCGAGTGGGTCCAGAATCGCCATGGGTACTACTGGACCGAGGCCGAGGTGAACAGGCAGCTCGAAGAGAAGATGGTGGAGGCCTTTGACGCCGTGTTGCGGACTTCGCTGAAGTACAAAGTGGACATGCGCACGGCCGCTTACATCGTCGCCATCGATCGCGTGGCGACGGTCACGCGGCTCCGCGGGATGTATGCCTGACCTCTCTCGGCGGCGGCTGCTGGGCCTGCTGGCCGCCTCGGCGGCTGCGGCCCCGCTGAGCGCGCTGGCCGAGCCACTGCTTCTGCCGCCGCAAGGCGCGTTGCGGCGCAACCCGTCGGCCTCGTTCGACTGGGCCGCCGCCGGACGGGTCCTGCGCCGGCGGCATCCCAACCTCTCACAGCACTTCGCCTTCGAGTACTACCCGTGGTACGGCGCCGATCCCTGGCGCCATTGGGACCAGTGGGATCGGCGTCCGCCGCTCGACATCGCCGCGACGTCGCTGCCGCTGCTGGGGCCCTACGACTCGCGCGACGCGCGGGTGCTCGAACGCCACGCCCGTTGGATTGCCGGCACGGGGGTCGGGGCGATCAACGTGAGCTGGTGGGGGCGCGGCGGGTACGAGGATCGGGCCGTGCCGCTGCTGATGGACGTGATGCGCGATCACGGCCTCAAGGTCGACCTTTCATCTCGAGCCGTACGCGGACACGCGCGCGCGGGACTATGCCGACGACGTGCTCTATCTGGTCACGCGAGTACGGCGACAAGCGAAGCTGGGACGCGATGCTGGTCCTGGCCGATGCCGACGGGCGTGAGGGCCCGGTGTTCAAGTCGTTTGCGACGATCCTGCCCTTTGAGGTCACCGACTGCAAGGGCCGCACGAGACAGGTGCCGCTGTGGGCGCCCGTGTCGACGTGGCGCGAGCAGACCGACACGGTCCGCGAGGCCCTGCGGCGCGACTTCGATCGTGTGCTGCTGCTGGCCGACTCGAGCGACCTCGAACGCGTCGGGCCCTCGGGTTTCGACGGCGCGGCGCTGTACGACAGCTACGTGCGGCCGCCATCGTGGCCGGCCCTGGCGCGCGCCTATACCGACGCCGACCTGGTCTTCTCCTTCAACATCAACGCGGGCTTCGACGGCATCGAGCCACGCACGTTCGACCCCGACGGCTGTTACTCGCCGCTGCCCTTCGAGCCGCCCGCGCAGGTGGACTGGCGCAGCCTGCGCGGACGCGAGCGGGCGCGGCTGACCTCGCTTGGGCGAATCGCCGAGTCGGCGCAGACCACCGTCGGCCTGCAGGTCGACCCGACGCTGGCCAATCTCGGCAGCGGCGTGTTCCTGGTCTACATCAACTCGTTCAACGAGTGGCACGAAGGCACGGCGTTCGAGCCGATGAAGGACTACCGCACGCTCTCGCCCGCCGAACGCGACACGTACCACAACCCCCTCGACGGCGACTACCGCGCTCGACGCGCTCTCGGAGTTGCTCAAGCCCTGCTGCACTAGTGCAGGCCTGAAGGCCTGCGCTACACGCGGCATGCGGTCCAAGATTCGCACCGCCTGTAGCGCAGGGCTTCAGCCCTGCTAGACTGCGCGCAGATGTCCGCGCCGTCGTTTGCTGCGCGTGTGGCCGCGCTCCCCGAAGGACAGGTGGCGGTTGTCGGCCTGCCCTGGGACGAGCAGTCCTCGTTCATGCGCGGGGCCGCGCTGGCGCCCCCACGGATCCGCGCCGTGCTCCACGATGGCTCGGCGAACCTGTGCACCGAGCTCGGGACGGATCTGAGCGCGACTGCCGGGTGGACCGACGTCGGCGACGTCTCGCTCACCAGCGGCCCGGCTGTGCTGGTGGAAATCGAAGCGGCCATCGCCGCGCTCCTGAAACGCGGCGCCCGCGTGCTCTCGCTCGGCGGCGACCATGCCGTGACCTACCCCGTCCTGCGCGCTTACGGTCCGACCCATCCGGGGCTCACCGTGCTCCACATCGACGCGCATCCCGACCTGTACGACGAGTTCGAAGGCAGCCGCGTGTCGCATGCGTGCCCGTTTGCGCGCGTGATGGAAGAGAACCTGGCGTCGCGGCTGGTGCAGGTCGGCATCAGGACGATGACGCCCCATCAACGAGCGCAGGCGGCGCGTTTCGGAGTCGAAGTGGTGGAGATGCGGCATTGGACACCGGCGCGACGCCTGGAGCTGGGCGATGCGCCCGTCTACCTGTCGCTCGACCTGGACGCGCTCGACCCGGCGTGCGCACCGGGCGTCTCGCATCACGAGCCGGGCGGCTTCACGACGCGGGAGGTGCTCGGCATCCTCCACGCGATCGGGCCGGCGCTGGTCGGCGCCGACATCGTGGAGTTCAACCCGCGCCGCGATAGCGGCACGACCACGGCGATGCTGGCCGCAAAGTTCTATCGCGAGATCGTCGGACGGCTGCTGGCCGACCGGCAGCCGGTCATCCCGCTAGGGCCGGCGTCGCTTGCCGACGACCCATGTCGTCATGCTGCGCTGATCCTGGACGACCGTGGTCTTGAGCGGATCGAGCAGCACGCCGCCCAGGCGCGCGGTCAGCGCCAGCAACATCGCCTCATCGACCAGGTAGCGCTCGCTGCCGTCCGGCAGCTGGTGCCATCGACCCGACAGCGGCCGCACTCGACGTTCCATGCCGATTGTGGACGCCAGGCGGCAGAACAGCATGCCGCCTGGCTTCAGGACATCCCACATCCGCTGCATCATGGCGTCGAACTGCTCGTCGTCACGCGCGAAGTGGAGGACGGCACTGCTGATCACGACGTCGGCGAAATTGTCGGGCCACGCCATCGCCTCGATCGGCTCGACGCGGAAGTTGTCGCGTGGCAGGTGCGGCGCGCGCGCCGCCGCCAGGTCCTGCACGCTGGCAATCGCCTCCGCGCTGGCGTCGCTGGCAAAGACCTCGAAGCCGGCGTGGAGCAGGTACACGATGTTTCGCCCCGCGCCGCACCCGGCATCCAGCACGCGCATCCCGGGCGTGAGTCGCCCTCGCAGGACTGGTCGAACAGGTAGATGTCGATGTCGCCGACGAGCCGAGTCAGCTCCGAGACGAGCATGCGGTCAGCTAGCGCCTTCCAGGGGACTGGTCGCCGGTGTCGGCCAGCGTGTCGTCGGCGTGCTCGGGGTCCTGCCGTTCGGCCCGGCCGTCGACCACGACCTCAATGGCCTTCCGCTTGTCGTCGTTGAGCAAGTCGTAGACGGCGCCGGCGCCGCCGGAGCCGACGTGCGGCCGCCGCCGACGCACCCGCCACATCATGAACGCCAGCACGCCGCCGACGACGACCCAGATTAGCGCGTCGAGCATGTCCCGTGGCTGCCGTCATCTCGCAAAGGTCGCGGCGCGCGCAAAGGCCAACGCGTCCAGCGCCGCGCCCCGCGCGCCGGCGCTGTCGCCGTTGGGCATGAGGTGAATCGGGATGTCGGCCTGCTCGGCGCGTTGCGTGGGCATGCCGGCGCGAATCTCGCCCATGACCCACTGTTGGAACTCCAGCGACGCCTCGATGGCGCCACCGCCGACGATGAGCGCGTCCGGGTCGAAGACGTTCACCATCTGATCGAAGAACATCCCCATGGCGCGCGCCTGAACCCGGAAGATCTCTCTGCACATCACGTCGCCGGCTTGCGCCAGGCCGCGCACGCGCTTGGCCGCGTCGGCGACCGGGAGGGCGCCCAGTTCGTGCCCGGGGTGCCTGGCCAGAAAATGCGGCAGAAGCAGATTCCGTATCGCGGTGAGCGAGCAGACCGATTCGAGGTCCCCGATGCGTCCGCAGTTGCAACGGGGCGTCGCGCCATCAAGCCCGGGCAGGTCCTGGTACGGGAGCAGCACGTGGCCCAGCTCGCCGCCAAAGCCGTCGCGTCCCTTGATCACCTGGTCGTTCACGATGACACCGCCGCCAAGCCCGGTGCCCACGATCGCCGAGATCGACGTCTTGCGCTTTGTCGGTGCCGAAGATCGAGACGTGCCCCCACAACGCGCCCGCGTTGCCGTCGTTGAGATAGGTGACCGGCCGTCCCAGCTTCGCACTCAGCGCCGCCGGCAGGTCCAGGCCAGCCCAGGCCGGGTGCACGAAGTTGGTGGAGCCCTTCGCGCTCAACACGCCGGTGGCGCTGGCCGGCCCCGGCGTGTCCAGGCCGACCACGGCGACGTCGTCGAGCTCCACGCCCGCCGTGCGCGACCGCGATGGCCAGGCCATCCTCGATCTGCTGCAGGCAGACGTCGGGGCCTTCAACCGACCGCGCCGGATGCTCGCAGAGCCCCTCGATGAGAAACCGGCCCTCGAAATCGAGCAGCGTGTAGTTGACGGCGGTGCCGCCGAGGTCAACGCCTGCGATGATCGGCATCCTGCGGTCCTCGCTAGCTGATGGCCAGGCGCGGCACACCGCCACGGGCTCCTGCCGGTCGTCGTCTTGACCTCGCGCGCCGCGTTATCGGACGCCGTCAGCCCCAGCGACATCGGCAGGTCATCGCCTGGCGTGCCGATCACGTGCTCGCGATGCATCCGGATGACGATCGCCGCCGCCAGCGCGCCGGCGATCGCGCTGCTGATGAGCAGCCACAGGGCCAGCGGGACGGCCAAGGCAATGATGCCGACAGTGGCCACCATCGCAAGACCGCCGACGCTGGCGATATGGATCGAACGGAGATTGCTGACGTTGACCGTGAGCAGAGAACGGGACTCCATGCTGCCCTCCCTGGAAAGACGTCGACTGTACAGGATTAGACACCGTTGCCGGCCGTTCGACAACAGGCCAGGGGCGAAGAGCCACGGACTGCAGCTACCGCCTCATACGCACGAACTCCAGCACGACCCCTGACGGCATCCTGTCGGTGACGCGCTCGACCTCGCGGAAGCCAAATCGTTCGTACAGCGGCACGCCGGGGAGAGTGGCCATCAGCTCGAACGACTGAACCCCTCGGCCTCGGCGGCTGCGCGACACTCCGCGAGCAATCGGCCGCCGATGCCCCGGCGTTCCCACCCGGGCGCGACAAAGAAGGCGCGGATGCGGGCTGGCTCGGTCGCCGGATTCAGGCGGGGGGCCAGTTCCATCGGTCGCTGATCGCCGCCGTAAAGCGCGCCGCGCCGGCTCCAGCCGCCGCACCCGATCAATCTGTCCCTCCACCTCGACGACGTAGTACGTGCCGTCGTCGACCAGCCCGGTGTCGACGCCAAAGACGTACTTGACGGCGGCCTCGATCTGCTCGGGCGTGTAGAAGCCCACGCTCAAGGCGCGGGCCGAGGCGGCAATCAGATTGTTCAGCGCCGGCACGTCCGCCCGGGTCGCGGCGCGCACGACCAGCGGGAGCGCAAGGCTCATGGGAGCCGATATCGGAAGAGCCGGCTGTGGTCGTCTTCCGGCAGCAGGTAGAGTGAGCCGCCTCGGACCGTCATGCCTTCGTTCGTGTACGGCACGCCACGGTCCGTCGCGCCGGTGACGATGCGTCTGGTGACTTGGAGCGTCGTGGGATCGACCCAGTCGATCGCGCCTTTGTCGGGCCCGCCAAGCCCTGAAGCGACCAGCTGGCCGTCGACGATCTTGATGTCCTGGTACTTCGTGCCGGTCGGATTCGCGCGCTTGTCGATCGGCGTGCCGTCAGAACGCCAGCGGTACAGATGCGTGCTGTCCCAGTTGCCGCCCCAGACCACGCCGTCTGCGGCCGCCACGCAGCCGATGTGATCGGCGACCTCGAACTGCGCGACCAGCGCGAGCGTCGCCTTGTCTCGCTGTTGAATCCAGGTGCTGGAGGCCCGCCGGTACTCGGCCACCGGCACCCAGACAGAGTCGCCGTCAATCTGGATGCCGCCCGGGTGAAATCGCTCGCCGTCGTGCACTTCGACGCTCGCCAACCGCCGCCCGGATGCCAGATCGTAGCGAGCGAGGAAGCCCGCACGTGTCGCGCGATCCACCGACGTCACCCAGAGGACGCCGCCTTCGACGTCGATGCCCTGCACATGGTGCGACGGCGGCTCGACCAGCGTGACGCCGAGCAGCGTAAGCGTCGCCAGCAGGATCGTCATCGGCGCTACTTGGACGGCCGTGGCGGGCTGATCATGATGTGCGCCGTGGGGGTTCCGGGAAACATCAGCCAGGGCCCGCCCGGCACCGGCCGGATCGGAAGACCCGTGGTCTCCGGGGTCGCAAACGGCGTGTAGATCACCCACCGGATGTAGGCGTCGGCGATCGTGCCGGTGGCCGGATCGAATCCGCTCCCGCTGAGCACGTGGAGCGTCCGAGGCTCGCGCGACATCTTGATCGCGCCCGACTCGATCTCCTTCCACCGCGTCTCTTCCCGTTCCTTGCCCTTGACGCCCTTGGCAGCCAGCTCGCGGCCGCGCGCCATGAAGGGCTCCAGGTCCTTGTGGTAGCAGGCGACGCTGAATGCCGCCTCCTTCGGATCGTCGGCCAGGCAGACGATGTCGTTCACGCCGGCGCGCAACGTCACGACCGCGCCAGCGGCGTCGTACCCCAGAACGGTGGCCCCCGTCCGCCGATCCTCGGGCGCGGCCTGCACCGCGGCCGCGATCTGGTTTTCAGGCGGCGGCACCACCGGGCCGCCGCAGCCGGCGCAGCCGGCGCCTGTCCTGTCAGCCCAGCCACCAACACAGCCGCGAGCATCATCATGAGATCTCCTGTCTGTTCGCGCGCCTTCGCGCCTTCGTGATGGCGGGTCAGCGCTTGTAAACCACGCCGCCCTTCATCACGAAGCTCACGCGTTCGAGCTCGGTGACGTCCTTGAGCGGATCGCCTTTCACCGCGATCACGTCGGCGAACTTGCCCGCTTCGATCGACCCGATCCGGTCGCGCCACCCAAGCAGCTCGGCCGCGTCGACGGTCGCCGCCTTGATGGCCTGGATCGGGGTCATGCCCCACTCGACCATCTTGGCGAACTGCTTGCCGTTCCAGCCGTGCGGGTACACGCCGGCGTCCGAGCCAAAGGCCATCTTCGCGCCCGCCTGCACCGCCTTCTTGAAGTTCTCCCGCTGCGTGCGGCCCACCAGCCGCTCCTTCTCGATGATCTTCTGCGGATATCCCTTCTTGGCGAACTCCGCGACGATGTAGTCGTCGTTGTAGATGTCCATCACCAGCCAGGTGCCCTTCTCCTTGGCCAGCCGGATCCCTTCCTCGTCGATGAACGAGGCGTGCTCGACAGAGGTCACACCGGCCTTGATCGCGCGCTTGATGCCTTCGGTGCCGTGCGCGTGGGCCGCCACGCGCTTCTCCCACATGTGCGCCTCCTCGACCAGCGCGTTGAGCTCCTCTTGCGAGAACTGGGGAGCGCCGACCGACTCTTCCTCGGACAGCACGCCCGCGGTCGCCGCGACCTTGATCACGTCGGCGCCGTACTTGACCTCGGTCCGGATCAGCTTGCGGATCTCGTCCACGCCGTCGGCGATGTTGTTCAGCCCCTTGATCGTCAGGTACGGCGGAGAACCCGGACATGTCGCCGTGCCCGCCGGTCGCGCTCACCGCGAGCGTGGCCACCTGCATGCGCGGACCGGCCATCTCGCCGCGGTTGATGGCGTTTCGCATCGCGACGTCGATCGAGCTCGCCGGCGCCGACATCGCGGACGGCGGTGAAGCCGGCCTCGAGCGTGCGCCGCGCATAGACGTGAGCGACCATGGCGCCGTCGATGGGGCTCTTGCGGAACATGTCGTCGTAGTAGTTCTCGCCGGGCTGGCCCGTGAGGTGGGTGTGGCAGTCAATCAGGCCCGGCAGCAGCGTGGCGCCGCCGAGGTCGATGACCTCAGCGCCGGCCGGCACCGGCAGGCCCGCGCCGACTCGCGTGATGCGGTCGTCTTCGACGACGACGACCGGATTGGCCATGGGAGCGCCGCCTTGCCCGTCGATCAGCCGCGCGGCCTTGATCACGGTGACCTTCTTCGGCGCTGCCGGCTGCGGCGTCTGGGCGGCAATCGTGATCGCCAGCGCGGCCACGGCGGCGCTGCCGACCAGCAACCGACCTGCCCAACCTGACCCGCCTACGCTCGACGCCAACCTGACCCGACCCAACCTGACCCAACCCGTCAGCGCGTGTCATCAAGGTCCTCGTCGTCTATCGCGATTTGTAGATGATGGCGCCGCGCACGAGCACCGTCGTGCCGGTCGACCGCTTGTCGGCGGCGCCGGTGGTAGCCAGTCGCACGGTGTGCGTGCCCGGCGCGAGGCCGTAGATGTGCCACAGCGCGTTGTCGGTCGTGCGCTGCGGAATCCACGCGTTGATCGCCTGGGCAGGCTTGCCGTCGAGGGTCACCTCCGCGCGCCCGCCGTCGGCCGCGTAGCGGCCCGTGATCGTCACGGCCGTTCCGGTGAACGTGAGCGTCGCCTCGGCGCCCTTCGTCGCTGGCCACGCGCCCACGCTCCGGACGTCCGTCGCGTCCCGGCTGGCGGCGTCTGCCACGGGCCCGGCCCACTGCCACGCAGGCGTCGTCGACCTCGACGATCCGATCCGGGATGCCCATGTCCCACTGTTCGAGCATCGGCGGAACCGGGGCCTGCGGCGGAATCGTCAGCCGGTCGGCGGTCACCTGCCCTCCCGACTGGCGCACGACCAGCTCCGCGCGCTTGAGCGTCGAGGCGACGATGTCGTCGAACGAGTAGTTCGTGTAGGCGAACTTGCGTCCGGCCAGCGCCGGAATCCCGGACTTCCACTCGTCGGGAATCTTCGAGTAGCCGAGCATCACGCCGAGGATGCCGACGGCGTTCGAGGGGTTGCAGTCGGAATCCTGGCCAGCGCGCGTCGTGATGTCCAGCGTGCGCGCGAAGTCGCCGTTGCCGTACAGCAACCCCAGCGCGATGTAGGCGCCGTTGAGCCGCGCGTCGATGTTGAAGGGCCGCAGCGAGCCGTCGGGACACGAATCCTCGGTGTCCCACTTGTCCTGAATCCGCTGCCACGTGCGGCGCCAGTCCGCCGGATCCTCGCGGTGCCACGCGAGCACGTCGCGGATGATCGCGGCGTACGTGCTGCCTGCCGGCATCAGCGCCAGGCCTGCTTCGACCACGCGCCTCACGTCACGTTCGAAGAACGCGGCCGCGTACATGCCGGTCACGAACAGGCCGCCGTAGAGCCCGTCGCCGAAATTCATCACCTGTCCGACCCGGATGCTGTAGTCCCGCGCGGCGTTGGGCAGGCCCGGCGCCATCAGGCCGATGAAATCGGCCTCGATCTGGAAGTCGATGTCGTTGGCGTGGACGTTGTACTTCGGATGGCCCGACCACGGCGCCTTGATGCCGGTCTCGAGCAGCCGTCGCGCGCCGGCGTTGGCGTGCCAGAGGTTGTACTTGCTCGTGCGGAACGCCTCGCCGTACTCCTCGGTCGTCGCGTCGAGGCCCAGCCGGTCCATCACCTCGGCAAAGGTCATCTCGACGTACAGGTCGTCCTGGTCGATGGCGTTGGACACATTGCCCGGGGTCCACCGCGGCAGGTCGCCCTCGATGATCTTGCCGTTGGACTTGAATTCGGTGGGCGCGCCAAACGACACGCCGATCATCTGGCCCGCCCAGCCCCCGCGCACGCGGTCGTCGAGCTCGGCCCGCGAGATCGTCCGCGCGCCGGCCGGGGCCGCGTCCTGCCCCCGCAGCGCCAGCACACCTGCCGCCACGAGGACAGACGCCACGACGAGAAACGATCGCGACGATCCGTCGATCATGGCGGGCACAGTATTCCCCCCGCGCAGATGTGTCAACCGGCGGAAACAACGTGAAACACGATCGGTGCGAAATCGTTTGCGGTGCAAATTCATTCCTGTAACACGAGAGAATTGACCGGCACGGCCGGGAGCGTCTAGGATTTGCCCAGACGTGGACGACCAGAACCGACCGGGATCCCCCGCCCGGCCTCGTGACGCCCAGACGCCCACCGACGATTCGTCAGGTGGCGGCGCTGGCCGGCGTGTCGACCGCGACGGTGTCCCGCGTGCTGGCGCGGTCCGGACGCGTCAGCCCCGACCTGGAAGAGCGCGTCCGCGGCGCGGCCCAACAGCTGAACTACCAGCCCAATCGCGCGGCGCGAAACCTGCGGGCACGCCAGGGCTCCACCGTCGGCGTCCTGATTCCCGACATCCAGAACCTGTTCTTCACCGCCATCGTCCGGGGCATCGACGACGAGGTGACCAAGTTCGGCTACACGCTGCTGCTCGCCAACTCCGACGGGTCGGCCGACCGCGAGCGCGTCTACCTCGACACCTTCCGGGCCGAAGGCGTCGCCGGGCTGCTCGCGATCCCTTCGCAGAACGACGAGCGAGGATTCCGCCAGTTCCTCGAAACCGGCGTGCCGCTGGTCATTCTCGACCGCACGGTCCATCTGCCCAACGTCGACATCGTCACGGTGACCAATCGCGAGGGCGCCGCGCATGCGGTGCAGCACCTGGTGGCGCTGGGCCACACGGCGCATCGCGATGATGGCCGGGCTCGAAACCCACAACGTCGGCAGCGAGCGGCGCGCGGGATTCTTTGCCGCGATCGAGGCCGCCGGGCTGCGAGCCGACCCGGCGCTGATCAAGGACGGCGCGCTTCGAGCGCGAGGCGGCGCGCACGGCCACCTTCGAGCTGCTCGATCTGCCCGAGCCCCCCACGGCCATCTTCAGCGCCAACAACACCATGTCGCTCGGCGTGCTGCAGGCGCTGCACGAGCGCGGTCTCAACGCGCCCGACGATGTCTCGATCGTCGGCTTCGACGACATGCCGTGGCAGGTGGCGATGCAGCCGCCGCTGACGTGCATCGCGCAGCCGACCTACGACATCGGCGCCACCGCGGCGCGCCTGCTGCTCGAGCGCATCGCCGAGCCCAGCCGCCCCGTGCGGCGCGTCGTCCTCGAGACGGCGCTCGTGATTCGCGCCTCCTCGGGCCCTCCCGCGCCAGGGCTAGTCGCATGCGCCGCCGGCTGGTCCCGTTGTGTCTTGCCGCGCTGGCCGCGGCCTGCACCGCGCGCGAGGCCACGCCGGCGCGTCCTGTCGTCGCGCTGGTGATGAAGTCGCTGGCCAACGAGTTCTTCAAGACCATGGAAGACGGCGCGCGGCGGCATCAGGCCGCCAACCAGTCGCAGTACGAACTGGTCGCCACCGGGATCAAGGACGAGCAGGACGTCTCGCGCCAGATCAGCCTGGTCGAGCAGATGGTCGCACGGCGCGTGCAGGCGATCGTGCTGGCGCCGGCCGACTCCAAGGCGCTGGTCGGCGTCACCCGGCGCGCGGTGGATGCCGGGAATCGTCGTCGTCAACATCGACAATCGTCTGGACCGCGACGCGATGGCCGAGCGCCAGCTCAGCGTGCCGTTTGTGGGCCCCGACAATCGCGCCGGCGCCCTCGCCGTCGGCCGCGTCGTCGCGTCGCGCCTCAAGGCGGGCGACCCGATCGCCATCCTCGAGGGCGCGCCCAACGCGTTCAACGGCATCGAGCGCACACGCGGATTCCAGGACGCGGCGCGCGAGGCCGGCCTGACCGATCGTCCGATCGCAGACCGCCAACTGGGAAACGGCGCGAGCCAGCCAGGTCGTCTCGGCGCTGGTGACCGAACAGCCCGGCGTGAAGGCCATCCTGTGCGGCAACGACAGCATGGCGCTTGGCGCCGTCGCCGCGCTGAAGGCCGCCGGCCGCCAGGGCACGCGTGCTCGTGGCCGGCTTCGACAACATCTCGGCGGTGCACGCGCTGCTGATGTCCGGCGAGATCGTCGCCACCGCCGATCAGCACGGCGACCAGCTCGCGGTCTACGGCATCGAGTACGCGCTGCAGCACCTCAAGACGCCCGGCGCTTCCCTGCCGGATCGCGAAACGACGGTCGACGTCATCACCGACGATCGCGTGCGATGACCCCGCGGCGCGAGTGGCTCGGGCTCGCGGCGGCGCTGGTGCTGCTGGTGACCGGCTTCTCGCTGGCCACCGACCACTTCTTCTCGTGGACCACGCTGGTGGCGCTGGCCAATCAGGCGCCCGAGGCCTTGCTGCTCGCGACAGGGATGACGCTGGTCGTGCTGACCGGCGGCATCGACCTCTCGGTGGGATCGGTGCTCGCCTTGAGCGCCGCGACGTTCGGGACCGCGGTCGGGTCGGGACAGATGGGTCTGCCGGCCGCCGCCGGCGCGGCGCTGCTGGTTGGCGCGACGTGCGGTGTCGCCAACGGCTGGATGTCGTCGCGCTGGCAGATTCCGTCCTTCATCGTGACGCTCGCGATGCTCGAGATCGCGCGCGGCGCGACGTATCTCGTCACCGAGTCGCAGACCCGCTACCTTGGCGCACGCGTCGATGCGATCACGACCGACGTGTTCGGCGGCCTGCGCGCGCCCGTGCTGGTTGCCGTGGCGGTGGTCGTCGTCGGCGCAGTGGGCGTTGACACACACCGTGATCGGACGCCACATCGTCGCCGTCGGCGCCAATGACGAAGCGGCGCGCCTGGCGGGCATCGACCCGCGGCGCGTGCGCACGGTGGCCTTCACGCTGTGCGGCGCGCTGGCGGGGTTGGCGGCGGTCGCGCAGACCGGACGCCTGGCCGCCGCCGATCCCAACGCCGGCATCGGCCTCGAGCTGGAAGCCATCGCGGCCGTCGTGATCGGCGGCACCAGCCTGGCAGGTGGACGCGGGGCCGTCGGGACATCTGCCCTCGGGCGCGATGGTCATGGCCGTGCTCGGCGCCGGGCTCGCGCAAATGGGCGTGCAAGAGCCCACCCGCCGGCTGACGACCGGCGCCGTCATCGTCGCGGCCGCGGCTGCCGACGTGTGGCGCCGACGCCGAACCCGTGAACCGTAGAACCTGATGAACCCGTGAACCCGTGAACCCGAATATCGTCGTCGTCGGCAGCCTGAATGCGGACCTCGTCGTGCGCGTGGACCGTTTCCCCGCGTCCGGGCGAGACGCTGCGCGGCCGGCGATTCGACGTATTTGCCGGCGGCAAGGGCGGCAACCAGGCCGCCGCGGCCGCGCGTCTGGGCGGACACGTCGCGATGGTCGGCCAGGTCGGCGGCGACGCGTACGGCGCGTGGCTGCGCGCGTCGCTCGAGAGCGCTGGCGTCGACGTGCGCTGCGTCAGCACCGACGACGCGCGTGTCGAGCGGCGTGGCGCTCATCACCACCGACGCCGCAGGTCAGAACGACGATCGTCGTCGTGGCCGGCGCCAACGGCACATTCGCGCCCGAACGCCTCGCGCCGGCAGTGACGGTGTTGCGGCAGGCGTCTGTCGTGCTGCTGCAGCTCGAGGTCCCGATGGCAACCGTCGAGCGTGCCGCCGCCGAGGCTCGCGCCGCCGGCGCCATGCTGCTGCTCGATCCCGCGCCGGCCGCCGACGTCCCGGATCAGCTGCTGGCGCTGGCCTCGCTGGTGACGCCGAACGAATCCGAGCTCGCCGCGCTCGCCGCGCGCCCGTGCTCGATGGGCCAACGCCACGACGATGAGATCGACAGGCGCGCCGAGCGCCTGCTGGCCCGTGGGGCCGGCGCCGTCCTGGTGAAACTGGGCGCGCGGGGCGCGAGGCTCGTGACGCCGTCGCGGCGCGTCGCCTGGCCCGCCTTTCCCGTCGAAGTCGTCGACACGACCGCGGCGGGCGACGCCTTCAACGGCGCGCTCGCGGTGGCGCTGGCCGGAGCGCGCCGACGCTCGATGATGCGATACGCTTCGCATGCGCGGCCGGCGCGCTGTCGGTCACTCGCGCCGGCGCGCAACCGTCGATGCCCACGCGGGACGAAGTCGAACGTCTCGTTGCGGACTCGTAGATTCACAGGTTCACAGGTTCCAGCTCAAGCGTTCTCAGGTTCACATCCGTGTTCCGTCAGGTTCGTAAGTCCGTTCAGTCTCGACGACATATGCCCATCAGAGTCGCCCTCATCGGCACCGGCAAGATCGCCGTGGCCAATCACATCCCCGGCATCGGGTTTTGCCGTGATGCCGAAGTCGTCGCGCTGAGCGATCCCAATCCGGCGGCGCTGGCCGAGGCCTCGGCGGTGACCGGCGTGACACGCACGTACGCCGACCCGTTTGCGCTGCTGAAGGACGCGCCGGTTGACGCCGTGATTGTCGCGACGCCCAATCGATTTCACCGCGATCTCGCCGTGGCCGCCGCCGACAGCGGCCGCCACGTGCTGTGCGAGAAGCCGCTGGCGCTGTCCGTGGCCGAGGCCGAGGAGATGGTCGGCTGCCGCCGAGCGCGCCGGCGTGCGGCACATGACGGCGTTCACCTATCGCTTCGTTCCGGCGATGCAGTACATGCATCACCTCGTCACCAGCGGCGCCATCGGCACGCCCTGGCACTTTCGCGCGCAGCGCTTCCAGGACTGGGAGCGGCGCGCCATCGGCTGGCGGCAGCGGCTGTCGGAGGCCGGCTCGGGCGAGATCGGCGACATGCTCTCGCATCGCCTGGACTTCGCGCACTTCCTCGTCGGGCCGATGCGCCGCGTGACCGCGCTGACCTCGCAGATCTGGCCGACACGCGTCGACGAGGCCGGCGTCGAGCACGCCTCGGACACCGAGGACTGGGTGGGCTGCCTGGCCGAGTTCGCCAGCGGCGTCACCGGCGTGTTCGAGAGCGTGAAGACCGCCACCGGCTATGCCGGCGGCGTCACCAGCCGCGACTTCTGCGAGGTCAACGGCAGCGACGGCGCGGTGATCTACGAGTTGTCGCATCCGCTTCGCGTGCTTCGCGCGGGCAAGGGCGGCAACTACGTGGAGGAGGCCGTGCCGGCCGAGTTCCGGAAGATCGCCGGCTCGCCCAGGGACAGCGAAGCCGACGCGTGGCAGGGCTTCCGGTACGACCAGGACTTCGAGTTCATCGAGGCCATTCACGGGCAGCGCGCGTGCCGTCCGTCGTTCATCGACGGCCTGCGCGTGCAGGAAGTGATGGCGGCGATCCAGACGTCGGCCGCCGAGCATCGCGCGGTCGGCCTCGAAGGGCATGCCCGTGTCTGACCGCGGTGACCGACGGGAGCCGCCGACGACGGCGGCGCCCTGGCCGGGGTCGCACCGCATGCCGCGGTGGGACCTGGGCACGCTGCCGTCGGCGCCGCGCTTCGGGATGGCGGCGCTGGCGGCGATGCTCGGGCCCGGCCTGATCCTGGCGGGCTCCTCCATCGGCGGCGGCGAGTGGCTGCTGGGGCCGGCCGTGGCGGCCCAGTACGGCGGCGCGCTTGCTGTGGGTCGCGACGCTGAGCATCCTGAGCCAGTTCGTCTACAACATCGAAGCCAGCCGGTACGCCCTGTTCACCGGCGAGCCCATCATGACCGGCAAGTTCCGGACGCTGCCCGGGCCCGGCGTCTGGCTGGCGATCTACATGGTGCTCGACCTGGGCGCGCTGCTGCCCTACCAGATTGGCAGCGTGGCCACGCCGCTGCTGGCGTTGTGGCTGGGCGAATTGCCCAAGGCCGGCGCGGTCGACACCAGCGTGCTGCGCTGGCTCTCGTACGGGCTGCTGGCCTTCGCCCTGCTGCCGCTGGTGTTCGGCGGCAAGGTCTACAACTCGCTCAAGACCGTGATGACGATCAAGATCGTCGTGGTCTTCGGCTTTCTGCTGTTCCTGGCCTTCGGGTACTCGACCGCCGGCACCTGGCGCGAGATCGGCCTGGGCCTGCTGCGCTTCGGCGAGATCCCGCTGGGCGACGGCAAGACGGCCAACGTGCGTCGGCGCGCTGGCCAGCGGCGCAGCCGCTGTCGCGGCCGGATCACAACGCGATGCTGTTGATGACGGCGTTTGCGGCCATCGCCGGCGTCGGCGGGCTGGCGCAGACCAGCATCAGCAACTACACGCGGGACCAGGGCTGGGGCATGGGCGCGCGCGTGGGCGCGATTCCCAGCTTCGTCGGCGGCCACGCCTTCCAGCTGTCGCACGTCGGGATGGTGTTCCGCCCGACGGTCGACGGCGCTGCGGGAATGGAAAGGCTGGATGCGCAGGTGCTGCGCGACCAGGCGATCGTGTGGGTGCCGGCCTCGTTTATCGGCCTGGCCTTGCCGGCGATGCTCTCGGTGGAGTTCCTGCCGCGCGGGACCGTCGCCGACACGTGGAGCCTGGCCGGCCTGACGGCCGGCGGCGTCCAGGCGCGCGTCGGCGGGCGCTCGGGCGACTTCGCGTGGGTGATGGTGCTGCTGTGCGCGCTGCTGGTGATCGTGCCCAACACGACGTCGGCGGCCGATGCCTTCATCCGCCGCTGGGTCGAGGTCTCGTGGACCGGCGTGCGCGCGCTGCAGCGCTGGGACCCGCACCGCATCCGCACGCTCTACTTCGCGGTCCTGGGCGGCTACTTCCTGGTCGGGATCTTCTTTCTGTCGATCGCCCGGCCGCTCTGGCTGATCGTCGCCTACGGCAACCTGGGCAACTTCGTGCTCGGCGTGAGCTGCTGGCACGTCCTGTACGTGAACCTGACGCTGCTGCCGCCGGAAGTGCGGCCGGGCTGGCCGTCACGAATCGGCTTGTTCCTGGGAGGACTCTATTTCCTCAGCCTGGCTGTGCTGACGCTGATCGTGATGCTGGTGGCTGGCTCTGACCAGCGGCTTCGGCCTTCGCGGCCCTTCGTGGTTGTACGAGTCACTTGAATTTCGCGCGCAACGCATCGCGTGGCGTTCTTCAACACCCCGATGTCGCTGCCCACCGCGACGTACTGAAAGCCCATCTCGAGGTACGCCCTGGCGTCGGCTTCGACAGGCGCGAGGATGCCGATGGGCGTGCCGATCGGCGCGGGCGCGACGGCACGCCTCGGTGATGAGCGCGCGCACCTCGGGATGCGCGTTGTTGCCAAGGTGCCCCAGGCTGGCGGCAAGATCCGACGGCCCGATGAACAGGCCGTCGACGCCTTCCACGCGCCCGATCTCTTCGAGCCGCGCCACGGCCTCGCCCGTCTCGAGCTGCACCAGCACGCAGATCTCGTCGTTGGCGCGCGCGTGGTAGTCCGCCGTGCGGCCGTACCGGTTGGCTCGGATCGTGGCCGCCACCCCGCGCGTGCCCGCCGGCGGATACCGCGCCGACGACACGGCGCGCCGCGCTTCCTCGGCGGTCTGCACGTACGGGACCAGCAGCGTCTGCGCGCCGGTGTCGAGCACGCGCTTGAGGATCACCGGGTCGTTCCACGCCGGGCGCACGATCGCGGGCGTGCCCGTCGGCTCGATCACCCGCAGCTGGTCGACGATCGTCGGCACCTCCAGCGGCGCATGTTCGCCGTCGATCAGCAGCCAGTCGAAGCCCGCGTCGGCCACGACTTCCGAGATCGCCGCGTGCCCCGACTGCGCCCACAGCCCAATCAGCGTGCGGCCTGCCTTCAGCCCCTGCTTGAAACGGTTCGTCGGTATCTCCATCCGTCCAGGTTCCTTCGCGCCTTCGCGCCTTCGCGCCCTCGTGATCGCCGCGTCAGTGAATCTCCGGCTCCGGGATCTCTCCCCCGCCTGCAGGAAGTCGAAGTCGCAGCCCTGGTCCGCCTGCAGCACGTGCTGCGCGTGCAGCTTGCCGTAGCCGCGAGGGTACTGCACGGCCGGCGCCGTCCAGCCCACGCGCCGCTCGGCCAGCTCGGCCTCGCTCACGTTCAGCGTGAGCCGGCGCTCGGGGACGTTGAGCTCGATCAGATCGCCGTCGCGCACGAAGGCCAGCGGCCCGCCGACAAACGACTCGGGCGCCACGTGGAGCACGCACGTGCCGTACGCGGTGCCGCTCATCCGCGCATCCGAGATGCGGACCATGTCGCGAACGCCGGCCTGCAACAGCTTCTTCGGAATCGGCAGCATGCCCCACTCGGGCATCCCCGGCCCGCCAAGCGGACCCGCGTGCTGCAGCACGAGCACCGAGTCGGCCGTCACCGGCAGGTCGGGATCGTCGATGCGCGCCGACAGGTCGTTGTAGTCGCGAAACACCACGGCCGGCCCCGTGTGCACCAGCAGCGACGGGGTCGCCGCCGTCTGCTTGATCACGGCGCCGCGCGGCGCCAGGTTCCCCCGCAGCACGGCGACACCGCCTTCGACCGACGCCGGGTTGCTCCGCACGCGAATGACCTCGTCGTTGGATATCACGCGCCTCGTCGAGGCCGTGCCCCAGGGTCTGGCCGCTCACGGTCGCGCACTCGAGGTGCAGCAGGTCGCGCAACCGGGCCATCAGCCCGCGCAGCCCGCCGGCGTAGTAGAAGTCTTCCATCAGGAATCGGCCCGACGGGCGGATGTCGCCGATGACCGGCGTCCGGCGCGACAGCGCATCGAACCGATCGAGATCCAGAGCGACGCCGGCGCGCCGCGCCATCGCAATCAGGTGGACGACCGCATTGGTCGAGCCGCCGATGGCCATGGTCACGGTCACCGCGTTGTCGAACGCGTCGGCCGTCATGATCGTCTTCGGCGTGACGTCGTCCCAGACCAGCTCGACGATCCGGCGGCCGGCCGCCGCCGCCATGCGCGGATGCGCGGAATCGGCCGCGGGAATCGACGAGGCGCCAGGCAGCGTCATCCCCAGCGCCTCGGCCGCGGCGGCCATCGTCGAGGCCGTGCCCATCGTCATGCACGTGCCATAGGAGCGCGCGATGCCGTCCTCCAGCTCGCGCCACGTGCAGTCGTCGATGGCGCCCGCGCGCTTCTCGGCCCAGTACTTCCAGACGTCGCTGCCGCTGCCCAGCGTCTGGCCCCGCCAATGGCCGCGGAGCATCGGCCCGGCGGGCACGAAGATCGCCGGCAGGTTCATCGAGGTCGCGCCCATCAGCATCGCGGGCACCGTCTTGTCGCACCCGCCGAGCATCACGACGCCGTCCACGGGATTGGACCGCAGCAGCTCCTCGGTCTCCATCGCCAGCAGGTTGCGATAGAGCATCGTCGTCGGCTTCATGAACGTCTCGCCGAGCGAGACGGCCGGCACCTCGACCGGGAAGCCCCCGGCCTGCCACACGCCGCGCTTGACGTCGTCGGCGCGCTGGCGGAAATGCGCGTGGCAGGGATTGAGATCGCTCCAGGTGTTCAGGATGGCGATGACCGGTTTGCCTGCGTAGTCCTCGCTGGCAAACCCCATCTGCTTGGTGCGCGAGCGGTGGCCGAACGCGCGCAGGTCGTCGACGCCGAACCAGCGATGGGAGCGAAGGTCTTCGGGGCGTTTACGCATTGCCGTTACCTCGGCCCGGTAGAATGAGCGGGCCGATGTCCGACACGCCGAAGGTGAAGATACCTCAACCGGGCGCTCACAGGTCATTTGACTGGCTGGTGGCTGGCTGGCTATCTGGCCGTCGCGTCTCGTCTTGCTGTGGCCGTTGCCGCTCAGGCTGACCACGCACATGATCGGCGACCCGTTCGGGGACCCGCTGCTGAACGCGTGGATTCTCGGCTGGGATGCCGAGCGCCTGCGGCACGGCCTGCAGGGGCTGTGGCAGGCGCCGCTGTTCTACCCGGCCCCCGACACCCTGGCGTGGTCCGAGCACTTGCTGGGCATCGCAGTCTTCGTCGCGCCGGTCTACTGGCTCACCGGCAACATCGTGCTCGTCTACAACGTCGCGCTGCTCGGCTCGATCGTGCTGGCCGGCTTCGGGATGTACCTGCTTGCACGAGAGCTGACAGGCCGCCGCGACGCGGCATGGCTTGCAGGGCTGCTCTTTGCATGCCTGCCTTACCGCGTCGCACAGATCTGCCCATCTGCAGGTGCTCTACGCCGGCTGGATGCCGCTGGCGCTGCTCGGGCTGCACCGGTACTTCAGGACCGGCTCCTTGCGAGCGCTGGCTGGCTTTGTCGCCGCCTACGTCCTGACGGCCCTGTCCAACGGCTACTACCTCTTTTTCCTCGCCGTGCCAGTCGTCATCGTTGCCGGATGGCACCTCGCGATACGGACGTTCGCGTCGAAGCGGCGGCCGGACCGTCGCCGGCCAGCTCGCTCTGGCGGCCTTGGCCATCGTCCTGGCGCTGGCGCCGGTCATCAGCGTCGTATCTGCGCGTACGCGAGACGCAGGGCTTCGCGCAGAACACGCGGAGAGATGATCCATTATTCGGCGACGCCAGCCGCCTATGGTTCTGTCGCCTCGACCGTAAAGCGTCTGGAACGGCTGGCTGCCCGAGCGGCGGCGGTGGAAGCGGCGTTGTTTCCTGGCCTGACACTGTCGCTGCTCGCGGCGCTTGGTGTCTGTGCCGGATGGCGGCGCGAAGACGTGCGACTCTACGGCCGTCGTGGCCGTTGGCGCGTTCGTCCTGACGCTGGGCCCGCGCCCCGACGTCGGTTTCGGGCGCATGGCGACCGGGCCTTATGACTGGCTGCTGGCAGTGCCCGGCCTGAACGGGCTTCGGGTGCCCGCGCGCCTGGCGATCGTCGTGTACCTGGGCCTGGCCGTGCGTTGCCGGCGTCGGCGGCCGCCTCGGCTGCTGTCGCAGCCATGCGGCCCGCGCTCGCCTTAGCGGCGCTCATCGCTGGCGTCGACCGCTGGCGGTTGGCGAGGGGCTGTCCACGCTCGGCGTGATGCGGTTTCCGACGACCGGGATGAGCGGTGAGCGCGATGCCTACCAGTGGCTGCGATCCACAACCCCGCGGCCCGATGCTCGAACTGCCCGTCGGCGCACACGCAGGAGGCTACGCGCTATCTTACCGGCGACGCTCATCCACGGCAACCGCATCGTCAACGGGTACAGCGGCTACGGGTGGGCGCTGCAGGACGTGTTCGGCGGGCCGGCCAGTGCAGATGAGCCGGAGCAGGCCGACGAGCTGTTGCGCGCGGCGCGCGTCGCTGGGCTTGCGATACGTGCTCGATTCACCGCGCAACTGTTTCGGCGACGAGGCGGATTCGCGGCGCGCCTGGATCGCGCCTTTCGTGGCAGATCGCGAACAGGTCGAGCGCGTCGTGGAGATCGGCACGACGTCGGTCGTCGTGCTCCGGCCGTTGCCATTGAACTCATTCAGTGCCGTCAGTCGACCCCACGCTTGCTCGCTCAGTCGATGCAGCCTGTCCGGCGTCGCACAACGCTGGAGCCGTCGGCCGCGCAATCGACGGCGACATCGGCAGCCGGTGGCTGATCGGGACGGCCACAGACTGGCGAAACGAGTGGCTGGCCGTGCGCTGCCCTGACACGCCGCGTGCTGACGAGCGTCGAACTGCTGGTGAACCGGCGCAGCTACAGCGATTACCCGCGGCGCCTGGCCATCGACGTCTCCGCCGACGGCGTCTCGTTCAAGCCGCTCTGGGAGGGCGCGCGTGGTGGCGGAGCTCGCGGTGAGCCTCGCCCGCAGCGACCGCCCCACGCGATCCGCATCGCCGTGCCGCCGGCGCCGTTCCGCGCCGTGCGCCTCAGGCAAACGGGCCAGACACCGCGGCGACTGGTTCTGGTCAATCGACGAACTGCAGCTTCGTGGACGCTGACCCTCACTTGATGGCCGAGTAGTCCGTCGCCTTCAAGAACACCGAGTCCACCTTCTCGACCAGCTTGCCGTTCTTTTCGGACTCGTTGCGTGCAGCGGTCCAGGCGGCGTCGTTTCTGAACCCGTCCCACGACTTGGTGCGCGCCTCGAGGCTCGGGTACGCCAGGATGTACACCAGCGTGTTGCCCGAGGGCTGCCCGGTCTTTTCGTCCACCGGCACCCAGTAGCCGACGTTGGTCATGCCGTGCTTCTCGAACAGCTTCACGGTGTGATTGCGGAAGCGGGCCTGCAGGTCCTCGAGCTTTCCCGGCGCCGCGTAGTACGTCCGCATCTCGAACACCCGCGAGTCCTTCGCCACCGAGTTGCCTCCCGATTGGGCCATCACCGACGCGGCCACCACACCGCCAATCGCCAACGCACAAGCCGCAAGTCTCATCATCGCTCCTTGTCTCAACCTGACCGAACTGCAAGTTCGGCCCGCGTACCGTTGTGCGCACGGTCGCTCGCGCCGTCGTGCCGTCGCGCCGTCGTGCAGTTGTCGGCATCATCTCCGCGCCAGCTCGCTGGCCGGCGCGCACTTGTCGCTCCGCACGTACTCCACCAACCGATGCACCAGGTGGGTGACAAACGGGTCCTTCCCGTAGGACGCCGTGTCGAACGTCGTGAAGACGACCTTGCCCTTCCCTGCCTTGTACTGCACCGTCGTGGCGTGATTCTGATTGAGCCAACCGTAGAACACCCCCGACAGCACGTCGCCCTGCCGCCACGCGTCTGCGGCGACGCCGTCGATGAGCGTGCGCGGCGTCGCGGCCGCCGCTTCAAAGCCGGTCACCCGCGTCAGGCCAAGCCCGGCAAACAGGGGGCTGCCGGTGTGCAGCCAGGTGAAGTTGGTCACCCAGTTGCCGTCCAGTTCGCCGCGGCGTTCGACGATGTTCAGGCCCGGCGCCTCGACCACGCCGAACAGCACCTTCGACGCGACGACGACGGCCGTGCCGCCAGCCTCGACGTGCGCTCGCACCTCGGCGTCGAACACCGACGAGACAACCGTCGCACCTGGCGCCGGCGCCGCGGCCTTCCACGGCAGGTGGCCGAGCAGCGCGTTGGGATCGTGGAGCACGACGCCGTCCGGCGCGGCCGACGCCGCCGGGTACACGAACAGGTCGTGCGTGTTGCGCGCGAGGACGGAGCCGTCGGCGGCCTTCAACTCGAGCGTGACCTGCTCCAGCGTCGCGCGATCCACTTTCGGCGCCGTCAGTTGACCACCGCGAGCGAGTTCCTCCACCGCCGCCGCGCGCCACGGCTTGCACGACCGGCAGCTCGCCCTTCTGCCCGGAGGTCGTCGTCCACTTGATCGAGCCGCCGTGCGCGTCCTTGGCGCTGTAGCGCGACATCTGCACGTCGAGCTCGATCGTCGTCACCCGACACGACGTTGCGCGCCGGCGTCGACGGCAGCAGCACGTCCTCCTGCTGGATGGCCGCCAGGCGTTCCGCATAGATCTTCGGCCGCCGCCACATGTCCATCAGGCCGTTGACTTCCCAGTTGATGTCGGTGAACTCCGTGATGACGTAGCCCTGAATCGAGCGCGTGCCGGCGCATCGACTCGATCTCGTGCTTCAGGCTGTAGAACTGCCGCCACTGCGTCTCGCGCGCCAGCGTCGGGTAGTCGTCGAAGACGCGGTCGAAGCCAAGCGCCGTGGAACCGGTCGAACAGGCCCGCCGGCCGCGTGATGGCGCGGCCGTCGAAGTCGCGCGCGAACCACCAGGGCAGCTCGGCCGGCAGCTCCGGCAGGCCCCAGTTGCCGAACTCCGACACGACCAGCGGCTCCTGCCTGGTGCGAACGGCGTCGCCGTGCGCGCTGAACGCCCACGCCGGACGCGACGCGAAGTCGGCGACCCACTTGTCCCAGCGATCGGCGTTGTCGGGAATCGAGTGGTCCTGGTGGTAGTCGTCGATGTCGGTCTTCAGGTGGAAGTTCTCGCAGCACGGGCTGTTGTCCACCAGCAGCCGCCCCAGCGGCTGCAGCCTGGGCCGCGCCTCCTCGAACCACTTCAGCAGGCCCGGCCCGCTGGTCGGCCTGCTTCATGTCGATGCCCCACGCTTCGTTGATCAGCGTCTGGATGACGATCGACGGCCGGTTCCAGTCGCGCTGCGTCATGGCGTCGAAGATCGCCTTGCCGCGCGCGACCGACTGCAGGGGTCCACCGCTCCCAGCTTGGCACTTCGTACCACACCAGCATGCCCACTTCGTCGGCGGCGGCCAGGTAGTCCGGGTCGCAGACCTTGATGTGGCACCGCAGCACGTTCAGGCCGAGCGCGCGGCCCTTCTGCATCATGTCGACCAGGTACGCCTTGCCCGGCGTGCTGTAGATGGTGTCGGGATAGAAGTCCTGGTCGAGCGCTCCGATCATGTAGAACGGCTCGCCGTTGAGGAAGAACCGGCCGTCGCGCGCGACGAACTCGCGGAAGCCGAAGCGGTCCGTCACCCGATCGCGAGACCGAGCCGGAGAGTGACGCCTCGACGGTATAGAGCGTCGGGCTGGCCGGCGACCAGAGCTTCGGCGTCGGCACCGTGCCCGTGACGCGTGACCACTCCCGGCGCCGGTCACCGTGGCCGCGGGCAGACTGGCGACAACCGCCCCCTGGGCGTCGCGCACGTCGACCTTCAGCGCACGCGCCGCGCTTGGGCGCCGTGCCGACGATGTCGGCGTCGACGTCGATGGCGCCCGACACCTTCGACGAGACGCGGACCGCGTCGATGTAGAGCGCCGGGCGGACGTCGAGCCACACGGGCTGCCACAAGCCGCCGTTCTGGATGTACCAGTTCTGCTTGCCCCTGCGGCAGCTCGTCGTAGTTGAACTGCGGAAACCGCGGGTCGCGGCCGCGGCCCGCCGCCGGCGGGTCGATGACACGGACGACCAGCTCGTTGGTCCCGGGCTTGACGCGGCTCTGTGACGTCGAGCGTGAAGGGCGTGTACGCGCCCTCGTGACTGCCTGCGGCCTCGCCGTTGACGAACACCTCGGCCTGGTAGTCGACGGCGCCAAAGCGCAGCAGCACGCGCTGCGGCCGCCTTCGATGCCGCCACGGTGAAGCGCGTGCGATACCAGGCGACGCCGACGTAGTCCCGCAAGTCCGCAAACTGCGCGTTCCACGACACGCCGACTCTTGCCGGACGCCAACCACCGGCAGGCAGCGACGCGACCTGGAGTGTCGCGCCCGGGTCCGTGATCAGCTCCCAGCCCGCGTCGAGACGAACGGGTTCGGCCTCGAGCGCAGGCGGAAATGCCGCCAGCGACGGAGAGCACGATCGACACACGGGCAACCAGGGAAGCGATGTCGGGCATGGCGTCTCTCTGAAGTATGGAGTGCCGGAACTGAAGTCTCGAGCGCTCGGAGACCGAAGGTTCCGGCCTCGTTCGTCACTGGCTGCTATCGCCGCGTCTGCCGTCCGACGATGCGGATCCTGATCGGCACCGAACTGTGATCCGAGGCAGTGCCGCCGTTGGTCTCTACGCGCGCCGTGACGTACAGCGTCTGTTCAGCCGGCTCCGCGCGTTCGTCGGCGACGATCTCGAAGCTGCGGCTGGTCTGCTCCTCCGTGATCAGGATGCCGTTGAGGCCGATGTCGGGCACCGTGATCCGGAACGGCAGGTTGTTCACCGACAGCGGCACGCGCCCGGCAAAGCCGTTGGCGCGCGCGATCGTGGCCGTCACCTTCGCGCGTGCCGCCTGGCGTCAGTTCCACCACGTCCGGCGTCACCGACACCACGCGGACATCCGGAGGCAGTCCGGTCGCGATCACGCTCACCTTCTCGTCGGCGCGGGCCTCGCGTTCGACAGGGCGGCCATCGAGGGTGGCCGCTCCGACAACGCGCAGCGGCGTCACCAGCGAAGACGCCTCGGCGTCGGCGCCGAGCGTCAGGGCGACCGAGGACTCGCCCGGCAGGATCCGGCCCGTGGTGCCCGTCAGCCCGCCCGGCAGATCCCGGAACGCGACGTCGATCGGCCCGCTGAAGCCGTCGCGGCGCAACGCAAACACGGTCACCGGCACGCGTCCGCCGCGCGGCACGTTGGGGTTCGTGGGCGTGACAAACAGGTCGTAGTCCGGCTCGGGCGCCGCGACCGTGAGTCGATAGGCGTGGTGAGCGCCAGCCGGTGTTGCGCGCGTCGGTCAGGCGGATGAAGTAGGTGCCCGCGGCCGGCGCGGTGAAGGTCACGCGCGAGTCCTTGCCGTACAGCGGCCCGCCGTCGTCGTTGCGGTACACGAGGTCGAAGGTCGGCAGCCCCGAGGGCGAGACGGTCGCGCCGGGCGGATGCAACTCCACCTTGTAGACCGGCCGCATCAAGCGCGTGCCCTTCCGGCGTGGTCTCTTCAAACCCCAGGCGCCGGCCGCGGAAGCTGACAAACGACACGTCCTCGTCCGGGCCCTTGGGCAGTTCCTGGACGCGGATCAGCTCGCGGTCCACATACACGTAGTCGCCCCGCCCAAGCTCGTCCCAGGTGAGCAGGCGCAGACCGGGATCCATCGAGCCGCGACTGCGCAAGTCGATGGTCGTCTCCCACACGGCGCGCAACCGCGCGCGCGGCACCGGCTGGCCCTTGGCGTCGAGCACTTCCAGCAGCGAGTCGAGCGACGATCCCAGCCGCTGCGCGGCGACCTGCGCCACCAGCGTCTGGCCCTTTCGCATCGTGACGCGGAACAGATCCGGGTCCGGCGCGCCGGGACTCGACGACTGGATTCGGCCGTTCACGGTCACAGGCGCCAGCAGCGGTTGTGCCGTCGCCAGCGTGTTGTTGCCTTCGCGCTCGCGCACCTCGCCGGTACTTGCCGACGGCCACTTCCAGGCGTGTGACCGGGTCGCGATCGAGGCCCGACACTACGACGGGCGCCAGGTTCGGCCTGTCGGCCACAGGAGCGCCGAGGCGCGCGCGGGTCGTCGCCTTCAGATTCACGCCTTCAACGGTCACGACACCCGGAGGGCTCGCAGGACGGCCCAGAGGAAACGCGGAGGTCACCACGGGCACGACCCCGAGCGTCAGGCGGTAGTGGTGCCTGCCGCCGCTGGGATTGGCGTCGGTCACGCGCACCAGCACGTCGCCGTCGGCGGCCGGTCGATACACGGCCAGCGAGTCGCGCGTGGGGCCGAAGTCGTCGTTGGCGGCGAGCGTCGCGCCGTCGAGTCCGAGGAACGTCACGACCGTGTCGACGTTGGATCCGATCGGCGTGGCGGTGATCTTGGCGACCAGATCCTCGCCGGCCCGCGCGTGCACGCGAAACACGTCCACGTCCTCGAGCGCGCCGAGCCAGCCGTTGACGGTCACCGGCGAGGTCACCGCCGTCGCGTCTGCCGGCTCGTCGTTGGGCTCCTGCTCGGAGGTCTCCTGATCCTCGCCAACCCACAACGCGACAAACGACGTCGTCCCGAGCGGCGTGCGCACGCGGAACCCGTGACGTCCGAGGGGGACGCCCGCCGCGGCAGTGATGGAGAGCGTGAGGCGGCCCTTCTGCGCGCGATCCTGGATGATGGCGCCGGTCTCGCCGGTCTGGCGCACGCGGATGTCGGCGCCAAGGTCCTCGTACTCGACGATCTCAGCCGACAACCCGGGGTCGGTGAAGATCACCTGGTCGGCGCCCATCAGGTTCGCGCCGTCGGCGGTGAAAGTTGCGGTGGTGCCCCTTTGAATGCCGTACGGCGTGAGGCTCGTCAGCGCCGCCGGCCGTGTCTGCGTCTCCGCAGGCACTGGAACCAGCCCGGCGAGTGTCGCCATCGCAGCGAGAACAACCCGGCGTGTCGCTGTCATCATCGTCGTGCCACCTTGTCGCTGGCGAAGGGTTCGAGCACGGACCGGCCCGACATCGTATCGTAGATGCTGACGCTGCCGTCGTAGCGGCCCACGGCCAGCTGCCGGCCGTCCGGACTGAACGCGAGCGCCTGCGCCCAGTCGCTCTGGGCCGACAGCACCCGGAGCTGCTGGCCGGTTTCGGCGTCCCACAGCTTCACGTCCCTGTCGGTGCCCGTCGAGGCCAGCGTGCGGCCATCGGCGCTGAACGCGACACGCAGGACCGCGGAACGATGTGCCGGCGCGCTGCGAATCGACCGCGCCGAGCTGTCGCCGACCTCCCAGACGCGGATGCGCTTGTCTTGTCCCCCGGCAGCCAGCTGTCGCGTGCCTGGCCGAAACGCCAGCGTCAGGACGGCATCAGTCGGCTCGGTGATCGTGTAGAGGCGCACGCCGTCGTCTACCTTCCAGATCTTCACGGACCGATCAGCGGCGGCCGAGGCCAGCAGCGTTCCGTCGCCGCTGAACGCGACGGCGTACACGGCCTCGGTGTGCTCCTTGAGCACGCCGACGACCTTGCCGCTGACCGCGTCCCAGACCCGAATGACTTTGTCGTAGCCGCAGCTGGCCAGTCGCGTGCCATCGTGGTTGAACGCCAGGTGGTAGACGTAGTCGCGATGGCCCTCCAGCCGCGCGCGCTCGGCGCCGGTCGCCGCGTCAAACAACACGATCTCTCCGAACGCGCCGGGCGTGCCGCCGCCGACCGCTACAACCGAGCCGTCCGGGCTCCACGCGACGGCGCGTACGAGATCGGACAAGCCCGTCAGCGGCGAGACGCCGGCGCCGCCAGGCATCGCCAGCCGATGCACCTGCTTGTAGCCGGCGACCGCGAGTTGCTGGCCGTCGGGCCGCCAGGCCAGTGAGGTCACCTGCGGCGACACTTGCGCGGTCTGCGCGAGCGCCGGCACCTTCTCGTCGATCGAAGGGCGCGCGGCCCTGGAGTACGGCGCGCCGGCGGCCACCCACGCGCGCAGCACCGCGATCTCGTCGGGCTGCAGGTCCTTCTTCGGCGGCATCTTCGGCTTCGCGCGGCTCTCGATCTGCAGGATGAGCGGGCTCTCGTCGGGCTTGCCCGGCACCAGCGGCGACCCCGAATCGCCGCCGCGCATCAGATCTTCGTAGCTTTCGAGAAGGAGGCCGCCTTCCACTTTCGCGGAGTTGTGGCAGCGCAGGCAGTTGCTCTCGAGAATCGGCACGACGTCGCGCGCGAAGTCCGGCGCTGCCGCCGTCGTTGCCGGCGGCAGGCGGCTGCGCCGACACGGCCGCGACCAGGCCGGCGGCTCCGACAAGCGAGATGGCAACGCGGCGCACGGTCACCGATCAGTGTGCGAAGAGGAACTCGGTCGACGTGAGCACGGCCCACGCGAGGTCCTCGAGACTTCGACGACGGGCGGCAGGGTCGGCGCTGATCTTCGGCGAGACGCGCGAGAATCCCGGTGCGCTCTCGAGCGCTCGGCGGGCGGCCGAGCGCCGACCAGTAGAGCTCGCTCAGGACGTCGTCGTTCGAGCGCCCATCGGCCACCCACCTGGCAATCACGCCGGAGTCGGCCATCAGCTTGCTGTTCAGCGTCTCGCCGTTGATGGTGTGCAGCGCCTGCGGCAGCGTCGGGTCCTGCATGCGCTCGGCCGAGGACGTCAGCACGCGCTCGGGACGCCCGAAGACGCTGAGGAAGTACGAGTCGACGCGCGTGTCGCGCAGCTGCATGGCCCGGGTCCCGCGCGGGTACCCGCCGAAGTCTTCGGGCACGCCGGTGACCTGCGAAAACGCGTCGAGGATGACTTCGGCCGGCAGCCGTCGCGTGAGATAGCGCGAGTAGAACCGGTCGTCCTTCTCGTTGCCGGGCGTGGTCTCGGCCGACCTCTGATAGGCAGCCGACATCATGATGGTGCGCATCAGCGCCCGCAGATCGTAGCCGCCGGCGACGAAGTCCGCGCTCAGCGCGTCGAGCAGCGGCTCGTTGCTGGCCGGGTTCGAGTAGCGCAGGTCGTCGAACGGGTGCACCAGGCCGCGGCCGAAATAGTTGGCCCAGACGCGATTGACGACGGTGCGGGCGAACTGAGTGTTGGCCGGCGAGGTCAGCCAGGCCGCGACGTAGGCGCGGCGATCCTCCTGCGAGTGGCTGGCCATGGGCACGCCGTCGAGCGGGCGCGGCGGCATCGCCACTCCCAGTCGCGGATGCAGGATGTCGCCCTCGGCGGTAGAGACGATGGTCGCCGTGTCGCCCTTGGCGCTGGCGCCGCCGTCTTCTTTCATGGCGACCCGCGCGAAGAGGTTCGCAAACCCGTAGTAGTCGGTCTGCGTCCACTTCTCCATCGGGTGGTTGTGGCAGCGCGCGCACGTGAGCGTGATGCCGAGAAACGCCTGCGTGTAGTTCTCGGCGATCTCGATCGGGTTGCGGTGGATCAGGAAGTAGCTGGCGGCGCCGTTCTCGTCGGTGCGTCCCGCTGGCCGTGGTCAGCTCGTAGACGAAGCGGTTCCAGGGCGTGTTGGCCGCGACGTTGTCGCGGATCCAGCCGTAGAACGCGCGGACGTTGTTGCGGCTGAGCGACCGGCTCGACACCAGCAGCAAGTCCGACCACTTGTAAGTCCAGTAGTCCACGAACTCCGGACGCTGCAGCAGGCCGTCCACCAGACGCGCGCGCTTGTCGGCTGCGGTGTCGGACACGAAGGCCTCGACCTCGCCCCGCGTCGGCAGGATGCCGGCCGCATCCAGGAACGCGCGCCGAATGAACACCGCGTCGCCGGCCAGCCCCGAGGGCGGAATCTGCATCTGGCGGAGCTTGTCGATCACCAGGTCGTCGATGCGGTTGTGCCGCGCGGCGGCGGCAAACACCGCCTCGGGCACCGGCGTCGGAAACGGCGAGCGCACACGCGTCATCGCGACGCCGGTCAGAAAGCTGACGCTGATGGCGGTCTCGCCGGGGCCCTTGATGGTCACCTGGCCGCGCTCGTCCACCTGCGCGACCGTCTCGTCGGCCGACGCAAACCGCGACCACACCGTGACGTCCTCGGTGGCGCCGTTGGAGAAGGTCGCGCGCACGGCGATCGGCGTGACGCTGCCGGGCGAGAGCGTCGCATCGCCGGGGGTGACGTCGAGCGAGACAAAGCGAGCGTCGGCGTCCGACGGCGCGGGCATTCCCGACGCCACCCAGCGCGCCAGCACTTCGTAGGCGGGCGAGCCAGGCTCGAACTTCTTGCCGCCCATGTGGGGCACGACTTCGGTGGGCTTGAGCAGAAGGAGGCTCTTGGCCGGCTCGAGCTTGTTGACGCGGCGGCCGCCGGCCTGCCGCGTGATGGCGTCGTAGTCGGCGGCCGGGTCGTAGCCGCGCAGCGTGAGGCTGAACCCGTTCTTGCCCGCCGCCGCGCCATGGCAGGCGCCCGAGTTGCACCCCATCTTGGTGAGGACGGGGACGACGTGGTTGCGGAACGACACCGGCGCGGCGGTGCTCGGCGCAGGTTCGGGGCCGCCGCGCCGCGAGCACGGCCACAAGCGACACCACGCCAGCGACCGCAAGGCCCGAGACACTGCACCGACAACGCCATCGTGCCGTCGTGTCATTCGTGCCATCGTGATTGTCCGATGGCCGCGTCGCACGCTAGAACAACTCCGCGATCGGCTCGACCCCATGGTCGACCACGCGGATGGGTCGGCTCTGCGGTCCCGGCAGGTCCTTCTCGAGATCGACTCCCAGCCCGTGCAGGATCGTCGCCGCGACGGCCGCGGCCGGCACCGGCCGGTCCTTCGGGTAGGCGCCCATCTCGTCGGAGGCGCCAATCACCTGCCCGCCCTTGATGCCGCCGCCGGCCATCGACACCGTCCAGCACTGCGGCCAGTGATCGCGGCCGCCGGCGGGATTGATCTTCGGCGTGCGGCCGAACTCGCCCATCGCCACGACCATCGTGTTGTCGAGCAGGCCGCGGCTGGTGAGGTCCTCGAGCAGCGACGCGTAGGCGTTGTCGAACATCGGCCCGAGCAGGTCGCGGTACGCCTCGATGGGGCTGAACGGCGCCGATCCGTGGATGTCCCACGTGATCTCGTTGAACACCGTCTCGAACATGTTCACCGTCACGAACCGCACGCCGGATTCCACCAGGCGCCGGGCCAGCAGACAGCTCATGCCGAAGCGGTTGCGTCCGTAGCGATCCTTGACGCTGTCGGGCTCCTGCGACAGGTCGAAGGCCGCGCGCGCCTTCGACGACGAGATCATCGTGTAGGCCTGGTCGAACGACGCGTTGAGCAGCCGCGCGTCGGGGTTGGCCTCGAAGTCCCTCACCGACGCCGTCGACCAGGTCGCGCAGGTTGCGCCGCTGGTCGGCGCGAATCGCCGTGAGGTAGTCCGGCGGCAGCAGGTCGGGCACCTGGAACGCCGGGTCGGCCGGGTCGGCGCCGAGCACGAACGGGTCGTGGAGCTTGCCCAGGAACCCCGCCGTCTGCCCGTGCGGCATGTTGCCGCCGGTGTTGCCGATGGGTCGCGGCAGCAGGACGTGCGGCGGGATGTCGCCCTTGGGCCCTTTGAGGTAGCCCAGGATCGACCCGACGTGCGGCGACTCGGTGCCGGCCTGGAACAGCCGTCCGGTCTGCATCACCTGGTGTCCCGCGTCGTGCACGGCGACGCCGGCGTAGTGCACCGACCGGATCAGCGCGAACTTGTCGGCGTGCTGCGCCATCCGCGGGAAGATCTCGCTGATCTGGATGCCCGGCGACGTTGGTCTTGATGGCCTTGTACGGCCCGCGGATCTCGGAAGGCGCATCCGGCTTCATGTCCCACGTGTCGAGCTGGCTGGGCGCGCCGACCAGGAACAGGCAGATGCAGTTGACGTCGTTGGCCGGATTGACTGCGCCAGCCGCCTTGAGCGCGAAAAGATCGCTCAGGCTCAGGCCCAGGCCGGCCATCCCCAGGGCGCCGGCATGCAGGAAATCACGGCGCGACAGCCCGTCGCAGAAGTGAACCGGCTTGTGCGCGTCCAGCTTGATCAATGGCGGTTCTCCATCGGGATCGAGCCCATCATACCGCTCGGCAGCTCACCCTTTGCAGGTGAAATTCGCGGCGTCGTCGGTGCTTCCGGTGCCGTTGTAGACCGCCCGCTGGGGGTGCGGGCACAGCGGACGCGTCCGTGTCGGCGTGCCGTCGGCGCCGCGCTTGGTGGCGATGAGGCGGTCGGGCGCGGCGCCCTTCTCGGTCCACGCCGCAATGGCGTCAATCCACTCCACCGAGTCGGGCCCCGAGCCCCCGACGCAGTGGAGCACCCCGGGCATCAGGAAGAGGCGCGCGTAGTCGGGCGCCTGCGGGTCGGCCGCCTTGAGCCGCTCGTAGTAGTTGATCGTGCTCTGGGCATTGAGGGCCGGGTCGGCCCAGCCGTGCCAGAGCAGCAGCTTGCCCTTGCGCTGCTTGAACGCCGCCAGGTCCACGCTGTCGGCGTTGAGGACGTGGCCGCGACCCGTGTGTCGGCCGCCCAGGTCGTCGACGTCAAACCGCCTGTAGTCCCACGACGCGTCGCCGAAGACGAAGTACTTGAAGAACTCCGTGCCGAAGCCGTGGCGCAGGCTCGGCACCCGCCCGCCGGTGCCCGCCGAGCAATCGCGGGTCCACCCCCGTGATCCACGCCTGCCAGCCGCCCGGGTCGGCTTCGCCGCCCACCGGCTGGCCCGGGTAGATCTCTCCCGACGGCCCGACAATCGGCGCGTAGATGCGCGAAAGCGCCGCGCGGCTCGTCGCCGTGAGGCAGTCGGCCGCCGCGACGTCGTTCGGACAGGCCTTCACGCGATCGAGCGAGAACCGACAGGACGTCGGCTGGTCGATCACCGCGTCCTTGACGCCGTCGGCGGCGTCGCAGCTGTTCGATCGCCGCTGCGGCGACCAGCGCGAGGTCGCTCGGAGAGACGGTAGACGTCTTGAGGTTGGCCGGATCGGGAAACGTCGCCTTCGCGTGCGTGACAAACGACGCCGCGATCCGCGTGAAGTCGTAGGCCGGCGCGCCGGAGACGATGCCGTCGAAGTCGGCGGGATACCGCTGCGCCTCCATCAGCGCCTGGCGCCCGCCGTTGGAGCAGCCCAGGAAGTAGGCGTAGGCGCTGTCGCTGCCGTAGTACGCGCGCACGATCGCCTTGGCGACCTCCGCGGTCCGGTGCACGCCCAGGTACCCGTAGTTGACCTGCCGCTCGGGGTTGTCGAGCGCCCAGCCGGCCTGCAGTCCGTCGGCCTGGTGGCCGGTGTCGGTGCCTGCCGTGGCATAGCCGCGATTGACGACGTCCACGACCTGGTTCTGGACGCTGCCCACGAAGCCGCCGCCGCCGCCCATCGCGAAGCGACGGTTCCAGGTGTCGGGCAACAACACCTCGAAGCGGATCTCCGTGCCGATGACGCCGGTGACCTTGCAGTGCGGGACCTTGACACGTCCTTTGTCGGCTGCTGCGGGCGCCTTCGCTTCGGCACTGGGATCGCGACGTCCGGCAACCGCAGCGCGCCCAGCGCCGCGCACTCGGTGGCCGCGTTCTTCGTCACCGGCGCGTCATCGGCAAACACCGGCATCGGAACCGAACATCGCGAGCATCGCCACCGCGAGCTGAAATGGTCGTTCGCATGTCCGTTCCTCCGACCCTGCAGACCTTCGTGCCATCGTGCCGTCGTAGCCTCGTGATTGCGTCAGCGTGCCGGCGTCAGCGTCCGATCCAGTAGCTGACCTTCACCAGAAACACATCATCCGGGCTCGGCGCCCCAGAGGTCCGAGACGTCGCGCCCGAACCGGAAATCGCCCGGATTCGACCGGTCGTTGCCAAACCGCGTCCAGACGAGAAAGAGCGTGGACCCGGGCCGGAACTCCCATCGGCCGACCGCGTTCACGCGCAGCGACTTGATGTTGAAGTCCGGCTGCGAGATCCGGAAGCTCCGCGCGGGCCCGGCCGCATCCGGATCGATCTCGAGCAACGAGGTGCCCGGCACGGGCGCGATGGTCCCCAGGTCGCGGCCGTACTCGCCGAAGTCGTACGTGCGCGGACGCGCGAACTCCGTGATGGCCCCATAGTCGCCGACCGACACCAGCGGCTGCATGTAGACCTGCAGGCCCAGCCGCGGCGACAGCGTGACGTTCACGCGCGTCGGCATCGACACTTCGGTCTGCGCCAGGTCGCCGAACACGTAGCGCGAGCCGTACGTCTCGGTCTGCAGCGGATCGACGACCGTGGCCAGGTATTGCGCCTGCGACTGCGACCGCAGCACCTGCGGTCCCATCGAGACCGACACGGCATCGGACGGCTGGTACGTGATGCGCGCTGCTGAAGGTGTGCGACCAGCCGTTGAAGTTGCGCTCCGACAGCGCCCCGGTCATCGTCAGGAAGAACCGCTTCCGGGTGTCGCTGACGACCGACGTGTTGACCGACTTGATGCCCGGGCGAATCGTCGTCGGTCCCCCGCGCGTGAGCCGGTCGTCCCACGTGTCCTTCGACCAGCCGAGCGTCAGGTTGTAGCGCCAGTAGTTCAGAAACTGCAGGTTGGTCACGGCCTGCACGCCGTCTCCCTGCGAATCGCCGCCCCAGTTCCACGTCCACCACTTCGCGACCACGAGCTGCCGCGTGCGCGTGAACCGGTCGGGCGTCAGCTTGCGAAACAACACCTGGCCGTGGCCGCCGCCACGGTCGGCCTGCGTCATGAACCCCGCGTCGTTGGACTCGAAGCCGGGGCTCATGCCCCACATCGCCGGCGTTCACCGTGACGTTGCCGCGGTTGCGATTCAGGTTGAGGTTCCCGGTCCAGCCCGACAGCGACGTACGCGTCGGATCGAATCCCAGGTGCGTGGCGTCGGGCCGCTGCAGGTACCGCTGCGAGGCCACCTGCACTCGCGCGATGGCGGCCTCGGAGCCGTGCAGCGAACTGCCGGCCACGCCTCCGGACAAGCACCCAGTCGTGCCTGCCGTCGAGGAAGACGTGCCCGTCAACGCCGCCGACATACGCCTGCCCGACGAGCCGGTTCTCCAGTTCCGGCGAGCCGTCGGCGCGATGGACCATCGTGGTCAGCAGGCCCAGCGACGCGCGCGAACCCAGCCGCATGCTGGGCACGGCCCACGAAGTAGTTGGTGAGCGGCTCGGCCTGCACGTCATCGCGTACGGTCAACCCGTCCGAGACCCGCGAGTACTCGGGCCCGGTGACCGCGTCGAGAACGCCGAGCGTCCAGCCTCGCCTGCGTCTTGCCGGTCAGCTTGGCGGCGCCGAGGATCGTGGTCGTCGTCGGGCGTGTCGACGTGGCGCCCGACGGCGGGCGCCTGCGGCGACGCGGCCGATGCGGCGCGAGTAGAACAGCTGCGGCTCGAAGAAGAAGTAGCTCCAGGTACTCGCTCGCGCCGCTCTTGCCGAACCGCGACAGGATCTGGCTGCCCTCGGTGAAGAACGGGCCGCTTCTCTTCGAAGAACGTCTCCGACGCCGATGAGGTTGACGACGGCCGGGTCGACTTCGACCTGCCCGAAGTCGGGGTTCACCGTGGCGTCGAGCGTCAGGTTGCTGGCGACCCCATACTTCACGTCCAGGCCGGTCCCGGCAAACGCGCGGCTGCCGTCGTTGAAGGGATTGCCGGAATTGACCGGCGCGACGTACTCGCTGCGCGCGGTCACGTAGGGCAGCAACTCCAGATGGCGCGCCTGCGGGATGCCCGCGAGACCCTCCAGGTGGGGCATCCGCGAGGCCAGGCCGCTCTCGTTGCTCGGCGTGATCGACACCCACGACTCTTCGCCGCTGCGATGGACGATGCGCTGGGCGTTCACGCCCCACGTGAGCACCTCGGCTTGCGGAAAGCGCATCTGCGAGAACGGAATCCGCATCTCGACGACCCACCCGCCGTCGTCGCGGCCCACCGCCGACTCCCACACGGCGTCCCACGTGTCGTCCTGATAGACGTCGTTGTAGATGACGGCGTCTTTCTGCACGCCGGCCGCGGTCACGCGGAACTCGACGCCGGTCAGATGGTCGTGATGGGGGTCGAAGAAGATCGAGAACCTGTCGGCATCAGCGACGACATCGCGCCGTGTGAGCCGCCGGACGATGCGCGCCGGCTCGCTGTCGTGCAGCCGCGCGCCGACGTAGATCGCGTCGTCGTCATACGCGAGCCGCAGTTCGGTCTGCTGGCGCGCAGGCTGTCCCTCGTCTGGCAGCCGCTGGATGAAGCCGGTGACCACAGTCGCCTGCTGCCAGGCGACGTCGTCGAGCCGGCCGTCGATGCGGACGGGCGTCGGCGTGCGGCTTGCGTGGACGGGAGGGCGATCCTGGGCGGAGAGTCATGGACGCCCACAGCAAACAGCACACAATCACGACGGCACGACGGCACGACGGCACGACGAGCACAGGATATCGAGGCTGAGCGATGACACGAGCGGCACGAACTGAATTCTGGATCAGGTTGTGCGCGAACCAGAACTGACGACACGCGGACTCGGTACCTGAACGAGCCAGTTGGTCTCGTCCTCGTGCCTTCGTGCCTTCGTGACCTTCGTGATTGCGAGAGCGTCGCGGTCGTGGCGTCCGGTCACGCTTCCACGCCGCTACTCGCCAGCCATCCCCCATCGACGACGATCGTCTGCCCCGTGATGTAGGCGCCGGCGTCGGAGGCCAGCAGCACCGCCGCGCCGGCCAGGTCGGCCGGCACGCCGGGCCGGCCCATCGGGATCACGCGCACGGCGGCGTCGTACAGCCGGTCGTCGGAGAACACGGCATCGGTCATCGTCGTCCAGAATCGGCCGGGCGCGATGGCGTTCACCGTGACGTTGTCCTTGGCCCATTCAAGCGACAGCGACTTGGTCATCTGGCGCAGCGCGCCCTTGCTCATCGCGTAGACCCCGACGTTGGGCACGGCGACTTCCTGGGCGATGGAGCCGATCGAGATGATGCGGCCGCGCCCCTGGTGCCGCAGGACCTGCCCGGCCGACTGCGACAGGAAGAAGGCCGCCTCGAGGTTGATGCGGAGCACGCCGGCGAAGTCCTCGCGCGTGAACGAGGCGGCCGGCTTGCGCACGTTGATGCCGGCGCCGTTGACGAGGATGTCGAGCCGGCCCAGTTGATCGAGCGCCGCCGCGACCAGCCGCTCGGGGGCCTCGCGTGCGCCGATGTCGACGGCCACGGTCACCACTCGCCCGCCGAGCGCGCGCAAGGCGCCGGCCGCGCGATCGAGTTCGTCGGCGCCGCGCGCCGCCAGCACCAGGTCGGCGCCCTGCACGGCCAGCGCGCGGGCGATGCCCAGGCCGAGGCCACGGCTGCCGCCGGTGACAATCGCCACCTGCCCGTCAAGACGGAACGAGGGCATCTCGAACGAAGAATCAGAAGGTTTCGATCGGGCATTCATTGCGATGCGATGCTGCAATCTGACGAATGCTGCACGATGCTGCAACGTAGGCGAACTCAGTTCGCCTCAGGCCAGCACACCGGCCAGCAGGTCGGTGGCCGGGTCGAAGTTGCCGGCGTCATCGAATCGCCAGTCGGTGGGCGGCACCAGCACGGTCAGATCGCTGCGGTCGGCAATCTCCTCGGCATACGCCTCGGACACGACGACGCGATCGAGGGCAAGCGTGTGCCTGATGCGCACGATGCGCGGCGCGGCCGGGTCGGCGGCGGAGACGCGGAGCGCGGCCCGCAGGCACTCGCGATCGGTCGGAAAGTGAATCGACACACGCGCCGTGCCCGGCGTCATCGCCGACACGGCGTTGGTGTAGGTCTTGTGCCTGTCCATCGCCTCGACCAGCCGGTCCGAGACGATGTCGGCCATGCCGATGCCGATGGCGTTGCCGTGCGAGGCCGGCGTCAGCCCGCGCACGTAGATCGCGCTGACCGCCGATCGGCGGTTGGGCATGGGCTGCAGGTCCACGCCGCGGCCGACGATGTTGGTGTCCATGCCCGTGCCGCTGATGTCCTTGCCAATCTCGTCGACGACGAGCACGTCGACTTCGGGGAACGGCAGCACCGGCATCCAGCGCACGCGCCTTGGCCAGCAGCGCGGGTTCCCGATCGAAGAACTCGGCGCCGCGCATCGGCTCGATGAGCGCGATGCGATGCGACCCGTCTTCGACCAGACCGACTCCGTACACCCGCGGCAGGTGGCCGAGCACGACGCGCGAGACCGCGCGCAGCACCCGTTCGTGCCCGCGGGTGGCGGCCGCCCAGTGGCAGCGAAACGCGCCTTCGGCCTTGCCCAGGCCGATGGCCGACATCTTGACCAGGCCGCTGCCCGTGACCGCGCTGCCGAAGTCGGTGTGCGGCTTGATGCGGTTGAGCAGCACGACGGCGTCGGCGTTGAGCGCGCGCGCCGACACGACGACACGGACGCCCTCGACCTGCTGGCCGACCTCGACGACGTCCATCGACGCGTCGATGGGCGCGTCAACGGCGTGTTCGGTGACGCCGTAGCTGGCCAGCAGCTCGCGCTGCCCCTCCGGGGTGCCGCCGCCATGGCTGCCCATCGCCGGCATGACGATGGGCTCGGCCCCCTGCTGCCGCAGCCAGCTCACCGTCGTGCGAGCCATTTCGGCCACGCGGTCGATGCCGCGCGAGCCGACGCCGACCACCACGCGGCGGCCGGCCCAGTCCTCGCGACCGCCACGCCGCGTCGAGCCGCTGACGCAGCGTGCCGGCCGGGTCGGAGAGCGCGTGGTGCTCGACCCGGGGTTCGATCAGGATTTGGCGCGGCAGCGAAGGCATTGCACTACTCCACTTCGACGACCATTTCGATCTCGACCGCCATGTCGCCGGGCAGCGAAGCCATGCCGACGGCCGAGCGTGCGTGCCGGCCGCGATCGCCGAAGACGGCGACCATGAGATCGGAGAACCCGTTCATCACTTTGGGCTGATCGGCAAACGCGGGACTCGCATTCACCATGCCCAGCACTTTCACGATGCGCTTGACGCGCGAGAGGCTGCCGAGCTCCGCCTTGAGCGTCGCCAGCAGACAAATCCCCGTTGCACGGGCAGCCGCCGCGCCCTGCTCGATGGTGAGGTCCGTGCCGACCTTGCCCTTCTGGCCGGGTTGCAGCTGGCCGCAGGGTCCGTGGCCGGATGTGAACACCAGGTTGCCGGTGCGCACCGACTTGACGTAGTTGGCGATCGGCTTGTCGACCGCCGGCAGCGTGATCCCGAGGGCGGCCAGCCTGGCCTCCGGCGTCTGTTCCTGCGCCTGCGCCGCACCGTGTTGCGCAAGCGATCAGGGCCGTCGTGAGCGCCAATCGTAAGCAATACATCAACCTGTCCAACCTGCTCAACCCAATCAACCCGATTAGCCAAATCAACCCGCATTCGGGTGCCGCTTGCCGATGAAGGCGTCGTACACGAACCCGCCCAGCGGGCCGCCAATCATCGGCCCGACAATGGGCACCCACCACCAGCCGTTACCTGCATTGAACACCTCGCCGCCCCATCCGGCAAGCGCGGTGAACAGGCGCGGCCCGAAGTCCCGCGCCGGGTTGATGGCGTAGCCGGCGTTGAGGCCGTACGTCATGCCGATTGCCGCGACCAGCAGGCCGACGACGATGGGCCCGAGGTTGGACTGCGGGGGCATGTTGCGCGAGTCGGAGAGCGCAAAGATCACCAGTACCAGGGCCGCGGTGCCGACAATCTGATCGATCAGCCCTCCCAGCGTCGACAGCCACGGCTGTGGATAGGTCGCCCAGATGCCGGCGGTGCCGAGGGCACCGGTCACCTGCCGCGCGCCGCCGTCGAAATGCGCGAGTGCGTCGACGTACGTCAGGTAGACGACCGCGGACGCCACAAACGCGCCGGCCATCTGCGCGCCGATGTACGGCCCGACCTTGGACCACGGAAACCCGCGCCAGGCCGCCAGCGCGACCGTGACAGCCGGATTGAGGTGCGCACCCGACACGCCGGCCGATACATAGACACCCAGGGTGACGGCGAGGCCCCAGGCCAGGTTGATGGACAGGTACTGGCCGTTGGCGCCGCCGCCGAGCGTGACCTGGGCGACCACGCCCACGCCAAACAGGATCAGCACGAACGTCCCCAGAAACTCCGCCAGCGCTTCCCGCATGGTTGACGTCACTTCGGCTCCCTCATGGATAGAGCAGTTCGGTCCGCCAACGGTCGCCGTCGCGGATGTAGAGAATGCGGTCGTGCAGGCGATACGTGCCGGCACGCCAGAACTCCATGCGCTGAGGCGCCAGGCGGAAGCCGCCCCAGAAGGGCGGCCGCGGGATGCTGCGCCCTTCGTACTCCGCGTCCACCGCGTGGTAGCGCGCTTCGAGATCGGCCCGCGACGACAGCGCCTCGCTCTGGGCCGAGGCCCAGGCTCCCACCTGGCTTCCGCGGGGGCGGCCCGCGAAGTACTCGTCGGACTCGTCGAGGGTCGGCGGCGGTGACCGGGCCTTCGATTCGCGCCTGTTCGTCGAGCCACGGCCAGTAGGCGCAGATCGCGGCGTGCGGGTTCGCCAGCAACTCGCGGCCCTTGCGCGACTGGTAGTTGGTGAAAAAGCCGAAGCCTCTGGCGTCGACTCGCCGCAGCAGGACGACGCGCGCCGAGGGGCGACCGTCTGGCGACGCCGTTGCCAGGGTCACGGCAACCGGATCGAATGGCGCGTTGCTCGCGGCGCGGGCAAACAGTTCCTGAAAACGCGCGATCGGGTCGGCGGGATCCGGCACGGAACGAATGTATATCACGGCGGTGCGGCAACCGGTCCAGTGGTCAGATTGGTCGCAGATCTCACTCGAACGAGCGGCACTACGCGTGACCAGATCACCCCGTGCTGCTGGCCATGTTCTGGCGCTGGCGCGCCAGCATCACGATCAGGGCCACCGGGTAGGTCGCCACGCCAAGCAGGATCGCGCCTACGGTCGGCCCGACGATGAACGGCACCACCCATGGGCGCACGAGCCCGAACAGGTGGCGGAGAAACGCCCACGACAACACGGACTGGCTGAAGAGCGAGACGAACTCGCCGCGCAGGTCGGCCGGCAGCGGCACGCCGAGCAGCGCGCCGGCTATCGCGGTCGTCGCCGTGTACCACGGCACCATGATCCACGGCAGGTTGATGCACAGACCTGCCAGGACCAGCAGCTTGTTGAGGCGAAAAACGACCGCCACCAGGAAGGCAACGACGTACTGGACGATGAAGAAGGGCGAGAACCCCGCGGTGATGCCCCACGCAAACGCGGCCGCCAGGCGCGGCGGCGTGTCGTCGAGCCGCAGCACCTTGTCCGCCCAGCGATAGAGCGTGTCCAGCGTGGCTTCAAACGCCATGACGATCACCAGTATAGAGGACGGCGCCAGGATGACAGACCACTTCGATTCGGGGCTTGACAGCCGCCAACCTGACCTCTAATCCTTGCCCATGGCGGTTGCCCCAGGGGCCGGACCCGGCGCGCTCACCCAACTGGCGCCCTTCCGGACGTACCACCTGGACGCGGCGCACGACGAGATGTTTGACGGGCACGGCCTGCCCCGTCCGCACTACGCCGCCTTGTTCGAGCGCCTGCTGACGCTCGATCCCCAGGAACTGAAGCAGCGCCAGAACGCGGCCGACCTCGCCTTTCTGCATCAAGGCATCACCTTCACCGTCTACGGCCAGAAGGACGGCACCGAGCGCATCTTCCCCTACGACTTGATCCCCCGCATCCTCACGGCGGGCGAATGGGAGGTCATCGAACGCGGGCTGACCCAGCGCCTCACCGCGTTGAACCTGTTCCTGAAGGACATCTACAACGAGGGGCGGATCCTCGCCGAAGGCGTGGTCCCGCGCGCCATCGTCTACAGCTGCAGGCATTTCCGGCGGGAAATGCAGGGCGTCTCGGTGCGCCGGGACACCTATGTCTCTGTGGCCGGCACCGACCTGGTGCGGCTGCCCGACGGCGGCTTCGCGGTGCTCGAAGACAACCTGCGCGTGCCAAGCGGCGTGAGCTACATGCTGACCAACCGCCAGGTGATCAAGCGGGTGTTCCCGCTGCTCTTCAGCAGCTACGACGTGCGGCCGGTCGATCAATACGGCCAGGCGCTGCTGGCGACGTTGCGCGCCCTCGCTCCGCCCCACCGCCCCGATCCGACCATCGTGCTGCTCACGCCGGGTGTCTTCAACTCGGCGTACTTCGAGCACACGTTCCTCGCGCGCCAGATGGGCATCGAGCTTGTCGAGGGACGCGACCTGTTCGTCCACGACAACATCGTCTACATGCGGACCACCGGCGGCCCGCGGCGCGTGGACGTGATCTACCGCCGGGTCGACGATGACTTCATCGACCCGCTCGCGTTCCGGCAGGACTCGACGCTCGGCGTGGCGGGGCTGTTCAACGCCTACCGCGCCGGCAACGTCGCCATCACCAACGCCATCGGCACCGGCGTGGCCGACGACAAGGCGCTCTACTCGTACGTCCCGGCAATCATCAAGTTCTATCTGGCCGAAGAGCCCATCCTGCCGAATATCCCGACCTGGCTCCTCGAAAACGACACCGACCGGGCGTTCGTGCTCGAGCATCTCGACGAGGTCGTGGTCAAGGCCGTCGGCGAATCCGGCGGCTACGGCATGCTCATCGGGCCGCACAGCACCGCGGCCGAGCGCGAGGAGTTCCGCGTCCGCATCCTGGCCGACCCGCGCAACTACATCGCCCAGCCGACGCTGGCTCTGTCGCGCGCGCCCTGCTTCATGGAGGGGCGAATCGAATCGCGGCACGTGGACCTTCGCCCGTATGTGCTGTTCGGCGACAAGGTCACGATCGTGCCTGGAGGACTGACGCGCGTCGCCCTGCGAAAGGGCTCGCTGGTCGTCAACTCGTCGCAGGGTGGCGGGAGCAAGGACACGTGGGTACTGAACAGCTGACGCTGCACAGTGCGGAGTGCCAGGTGCACAGTGCCGGGTGCGGTGCCGAGTGCCGCGTGCCGGGTGCAGCATCCGTACCTAGCACCGTGCATCGCACCAGGCACTCAGCACGGCACGAGGCACAGGTCCCATGCTGTCTAGAGTCGCCGACTCGCTGTACTGGATGAGCCGCTACCTCGAACGCGCGGAGCACACCGCGCGGCTCGTGAGCGTCAACCTGCACCTGACGCTGGACCGGACGCCGGCCGACTCGGCGCACCACTGGGGCCGGCTGCTGTCCAGTCTTCGGGTGCCCCCGCCGGCCCCGGACTCGATGACGTCGGCAGAGGACGCCGGCGGCGCGACACTGGACCTCTCCAATCGCGACGCGATTGCCGCCTCCATCGGCGCCGCGCGCGAGAACGCGCAGGCAGGTACGCGAGCAGATCAGCTCCGAGATGTGGGAGCAGATGAACCGCCTGTTCCTGGCCGTGCGCCGGGACGTGCCCGACGCGAGCTGGACCAGCCACACACACGAGTTCCTGTCGTCGGTGATGGAGGGCGTGCACCTGTTCCAGGGCATCACCGACGCGACGATGACGCACGGCGAGGGCTGGCAGTACATCGAGCTGGGCCGCTACATCGAGCGCGCCAGCGCGACGGCCGCGTTGCTCGACGTGCACTATCGCGATTTTCCCGGAGGCCGCGACCAGCCGGCCGAAGTCGGCGAGTACGTCGAGTGGGTGGCGTTGCTGCGGTCGTGCTGTGCGTTTGAAGCGTACTGCCGTCACTACACCGCGGACCTGCGGTCGATTCGCATCGCCGAGTTCCTGATCCTGAACCCCGACTTTCCGCGCTCCATCCGCTTCGGTGCGAGCCGCATTCAGGCCTCGCTCAAGGCCATCGCCGCCCTCACGGGCCGCGGCGGACGTGCCGAGCGGCTGGCGGGACGCCTCCTGGCCTCGCTCGACTACGGGCAGGTGGACGAGATCGTCGGAGACCAGTTGCCCGGATACCTCGAGGGCATCGTCAGGCAGTCCAACCAGATCAATGCGGCCGTCTATCAGCAGTACATCGACTACCCCATCGACGCGGCGCTGTCGGCCTGACCCATGACCCACTACGCGATCCGGCACGTCACGCGCTTCACCTACACCACCCCGGTCAGCGAGAGCCTGATGGAGGTGCGCATGCAGCCGCGCAGCGAGGGCGCGCAGCGTTGCCTCCGCTTCGAGCTTGGCGTTCAGCCCCGCGCACGCGTGCTCGGCTATCGCGACTATCTGGGCAACTTCATCCATCACTTCGACGTGCCGGCGCGCCACGGCCATCTGACGCTCACGGCCAGCGCGCACGTCCAGATCGATCCGCCGCCCGCGCTCCCGGCGTCGCTGCCGGATGGGGCGTGGACCTCGGTAGATGCGTGGGCGCAGCTGGGCGAGCACTTCGACTTCCGGCATCCGAGCCGCTTTGCGGTGTGGAACGATCCGCTGCTCGACTACGCGAGGGGCCTGGGCGCGGCCGCCGAGCGCGCACACGACCCGCTGACGACGGTACGGCAGGTGATGGCGGCGGTGCACAAGGACTTCGAGTACGTGCCCAAGAGCACGCGAGTGGACTCCCCCATCGACGTCGCGCTGACCGCACGCAAGGGCGTCTGCCAGGATTTCGCTCACGTCATGATCGCCATCGTCCGCCGGCTCGGCCTGCCGGCGCGCTACGTGAGCGGCTACATCGCCCAGCGCCCCAACGGCGAACGTCCCGGACCTCACGGCGAGCGCGACGCATGCCTGGGTCGAGGTGTTGTTTCCGGAGGTGGGCTGGGTAGGGTTCGACCCGACCAACAACAGCGAGGCCGAAAGCCGCCATGTCCGCGTCGCCATCGGCCGCGACTACGCCGACGTGCCGCCCACGCGCGGCGTCTTCAAGGGCAATTCCGCCAGCCAGCTCGCCGTGTCGGTGGAGGTCACGCCCACCGCCGCGCCGGCGGCTTTCGAGCCGATGATGCCGAATCCACAGTGGGCGACCGAAGAGCTCGCGCCTCCGATGGATCCCGACTACGAGAAGCAACTGCAGTCGCAGCAGCAGCAGCAGTAACTGCGTACCGCACCTACTCCTTCGAGGCGAGGCGCACTTCGGCGAGTGCCGGGCGGCCGGGCGTGTCGGCCTTCTTGCAGATGTCGAGCAGGCGCCGGCCGTAGCGCGCTGCAACGTCGGGCTGGCCGGCCAGAGCCGCGGCGCGACGGGCGCCATCCAGGCCACGGAAACGATTCGGCTCTTTCGCGATCGAGGCCTCATACGCCTCGAGCGCCTCGGCAGGGCGCTTCGAGGCGAGCAGCATGTCGCCCAACTGCTCGCGGGCCGGAGTGAGCGGCCCTGGCGACACCGAGCTCTTTTCGGTCGTGTCCTCGAGGTCCGCCGCGGCGCGCATGGCGGTCAATGCCTGGTCGACCTTGCCTTCCGCAAACGCAATCCACGCCTCGGCAGCGCGCCGCTGAATGTCGACCTGCTGGGCCCAATACGCATCGTTTTTCTGCAGCAACCCTTCGCGCAGCGCCGTGAGGCGCGCCACATCTTCGGTGGCTGCCGCGGGACGTCCGGCGCGCGCGGCCCCGATGGCCCGCGCAAAGTACGTCAGCGAGTCAGGGTACAGAAACGCCGTCGAGATGGGCGTCAGGGCCGCCGCTTCATCCCAGGCACCGCGCTCGAGCGCATAGCGCGCAGGAATGGCGGCGAGCGCGTAGTAACCTGCGACCGGCGGCGCCGCGTTCACCGGCGCAGCCGCGATCCGTGACGCGAGCGCGGGCACCTTCTCGACGACCTCGCGGGCGGCCCGATCCTGCCCGGTCTGCAGGTACGCGTACACCTGGTAGTCGAACGCGTGCAGCTCCTCGGCGACCGCCTTGTCGCGGCGCGCGGCCTCGGCCGAGGCCAGGTTGGTGTCGATCGAGTCCTGCCAGTACCCGACGCGCGTGAACGTGTGCGAGGGCATGTGCAGCGCATGCGGCGCCGACGGCGCGATCTTCGCGTAGCGCGTGGCGGCGTCGAGCGCCTTGGGGGCCAGCGCGGGGACGTCGTAGCTGTGAATCAGGTAGTGGGCCAGGCCCGGATGATCCGGCTGCGCCTTGAAGAGCGGCTCGAGGATCGCGCCGGCGGCCAGCTGGTTCTTGTACGTCTTGTCGCTGGGCAACGCCGTCTGGGCCAGCGCCAGCGCGTAGAACATGGCCGCTTCGGTGTCCCCGGGGTTGGCGCGGGTCACCGCTTCCATCTGCTTTGCGTACGCGAGCGCGCGCGTGCGCTGATCGATCGTTTCGTAGTCGCGAAAGAGCTCGGCCACGGCGGTCACGTATCCCCGCTCCCGGGGTGACAGCCGGCTGGCAGCCAGGCCCTTTGCCGACGCCTCGCGGCCCGCCGCCAGCGCCTGCGGCGAGCGGAAGCCGGCAAACGGGTTGCCCCAATGGCTGAGCGCGATCCCCCAGTAGGCGATCCCGCAGCCCGCGTCCTTCCTGGTCACGTCCGTGAACGCCTCGACGGCGGCGTGGAACCAGAACGAATGCAGCAGCGCGACGGCGCGGTCGAACGACCCGCGCACTTCGGGGGCACAGGACGTCTCGAAGTGGACCGTCCCGAGCCGCTCGGGTGGCGCGCCGGCATGTTCGTGCTGGGGCGGCGTCTGCGCGGCGCCGGGGAGCGCGGCAGACATGAGGAGCACCGCAATCAGCGGGACCATCGAACGCATGATGCCTCCGTTTGTCGATTGGACGCGGCCGCTACGAGACGACCTTGAAGGCCACCAGCTGCTTGGCCTCCCCGCCCTGTCCCGTCGCGCGAAGATCGAGCAGATACTCACCGGGCGCAACGCCCGACAACGGCAGGTCCACCTGCGCGAGCCCGGTCGCATGGTCGAGCGTCACCGGCAGATCCTGCATGGCCGTGCCGATGCGATTGAGCAGCTTGGCGGTCACGGCGGGCACTTCCGTGCCGGGTCCGTAGGACTGCGTCCTGACGATGAGCCGTTCGGTCCGGCGGAATTCCCGCACGACCACCGGGACCGCGTCGGGGTCCTTCAGGATCGTCTGCGCTTCAGCGGCGGTGCGCGCGCGGAGCACACCCGGCGTGCTCAGGCCCACTTGCGGCGCCGCCAGATCCGGGATGCTGAACTCGCGGATGTCGGTGTCGAGCGTGGTCTCGGTGGCGTCGCGAATCGCGTACTTCACCTGGACCCGGCCCGGCGGCACCTCGAAGGTCAGGCGCTGCGGGCCGCGCGCGGCCGGATTGGCGCTGGCCGATTCCGGCGTCGTCCCCCGGAAGTACGGCGAGCCGTCGACCCCGACGACGGTCAGCTGCACCTGCGCGGGCAGCTCGCCGCGGCCGCGGGCGCTGGCCACCGGCTCCCAGACGAAGGTCACCTTCGTCTTGCCGTTCTGCCCGCGCGACAGGCCAATCCAGCTGCTGATGTATTGGCCCCGCGGCGCGGTCTGCAGCGCGCCAAGCGCGGTGTCGACGTCCTTGGGCACGATGGGCTTTGGCGGCGCAAGCGCGCGCGCCGTCTCGTCAGGCGTGAGCGCCCAGTACCCTTTGCGATGACGCACCTCGACGCCCGGCCGCTTCACGCGCACCTTGATCTGGTGGAACTTGCCGTCGCTCGGCGCCTTCTTCGAGTTGTAGCCGACCAGATAGTAGGCGCTCGAATCGCGGATGATCTGCCGCATGCCGGCGGCGAGATCGTTGCGGTTGACGATGGCCCGCCCGTCGGTTTCGTCCGCCAGCACGCGAATCGAGTCCATCGTCAGCTTCAGCATGTTGGCGTCCATCGTGAGCGGGACGGCCTCGTTGACGTCGTGCTCGAACACGGCCAGCCCGCGCGGGTCCAGCGCGTAGATGGAGACGTTGTTCTTGTTGGCCAGGTCGTAGACGTCCTTCAGATCCGAGAGCATCTCGGCCTGGCTGAAGAAGCGCTCGCGCTGCTCGGCCATGTTGTCGCCGTATCCCTCGTTGCCGGCGATGGGGTTGCCGACGCCGGGCATCGACGCGTTGGGGCTGCGGAGCTGCGCGGGCAGATAGTTCGTGTAGCCCTCGCTGACCAGGATGAGCGCCTTGCGTCCCTCGCGCAGGCCGCCCAGCTTGATGATCAGCGCCTTGATGGCGCCAAGCGATATCTGGTTGCGGATCTGCTCGACGATGCTGGCCGGGTAGTTCGCGTACTGCTCCTCGAACTGGTTCCGCGGGACGTAGTCGTACTTGCGGCCGTCGAACTGCTCGAGCGCCCGGGCAAGCGCCTCGTGGTTGCGGCCCATCACGACGCTCGCGGTGGGCGTGAGCGGGTACATCATGCCCACCATGTCCTGAGGCGCGATGGCGCGGCGGACGAAATCGGCCAGGTCGACCCGCGAGCGCATGGCGTTGCCCCGGCGCACGTGATAGTCGTCGAGGAAGAACGCGAACAGCCGCACGTCGGGCCGTTGCGCTTCCGACTCCTCGTCGTACAGGCTCCGAATGGGCCGCGCCGGCGTCGTCTCGGCGATTTCGTCGACGCGGAACAGCTTGAAGGACTCGACGTCCTGGCGGTCTCCGTCCTCGAAGACCTCGACCTCCTCCGGCTTGAGATCGACGACCGGCTCGCCTTTCTTGTTGGTGACGATCACGTCGACGCGGACAAAGTCGATGCCGGCCTTGAACGTCGGCCGCGCCGGCTGGTCGGGGGGCGGCTGGTCGGTCGCCGGTGGCGGCTCGGCGTCTGGTCGGCGGCGTTGCGCTGTTGCTGGCGGCAGGGCTTCAGCCCTGCTCGTGAGCCTCGGCTCCGCCGATCGGGACGGCCAGCGAGAGCAGGAGGGCCACGAAGCGAGAGTCGGCGCATAGGTCCGCGTCTGAAGTCCGGAATCCGAGGGATCCGAAGTCCAGATCTTAGCACCCGCGCAGACGGGCACCTTCGTTTCGTTAGGACGGCCCGGCCGGGCCGAGCGCGGCCGGCCTCCAGCGTCAGTCCGGGGCGTCGAGGCACTCGATCGGCGACGATCCGGCGACCCAGTGGCCGCATGTTTGGGCGACCCCTTTGATAGGATCGCGCGCATGTCTGCGCTCACGCTGCTGTCTGACGACGAGTCGCTCTTCCACTCGAGCGTGCTCGAGTTCGCCCGCGGCGAAATCGCCCCTCACGTGCGGGAGATGGACGAGACCGCGCGCATACAGCCCGGCCTGATCGAAAAGCTGTTCGCCCTGGGCGTGATGGGCATCGAGATCCCCGAATCGCTCGGCGGCGGCGGCGCGACCTTCTTCCACTCGGTCCTGGCCGTCGAGGCGCTGGCCCGCGTGGACGCGTCGGTGGGCGTGCTGGTCGACGTCCAGAACACCCTGGTCATCAACGCGCTGGCACGCTGGGGCAGCGACGACGTCACCAGGCGGTACCTGCCCAGGCTCGCGACGAGCACCGTGGGCGCGTACGCGCTGTCGGAAGCAGGATCGGGCAGCGACGCCTTCGCGCTGGCCACGCGCGCGTCGGCGACGTCGGACGGCTTTTCGCTCACCGGCCGCAAGCTCTGGATCACCAACGCCAACGAAGCCGACCTGTTCATCGTCTTTGCCACGGTCAACCCCGACGCCGGCTACAAGGGAATCACGGCGTTCCTGGTCGAGCGCGGCACGCCTGGCTTTTCGGTCGGCAAGAAGGAAGACAAGCTCGGCATCCGCGCCAGCTCAACTTGCGAGCTGCTGTTCGAGGACGTCCGCGTGCCGCACGCCAACGTGCTTGGCGAGGTCGGCAAGGGCTACAAGGTCGCCATCGAGACGCTGAACGAAGGCCGCATCGGCATCGGCGCGCAGATGCTGGGCATCGCGCAGGCGGCACTGGACCACGCGGTGCGCTACACGAAGGAGCGCAAGCAGTTCGGCAAGGCGATCGCCGACTTCCAGGGCGTGCAGTTTCAACTGGCCCGTGCGGCCACCGATGTCGAGGCCGCGCGCCTGCTCGTCTACAACGCCGCGCGGTTGCGCGATGCGGGCCGCCCGTTCCTCACCGAGGCGGCGATGTGCAAGCTGCACGCGTCGGAAGCCGCCGAGCGCGTGGCCAGCCTGGCGGTGAACCTGTTCGGGGGCTACGGCTTCGTGAAGGACTACCCGGTCGAGAAACTGTACCGCGACGCCAAGATCGGCCAGATTTACGAGGGCACCTCGAACCTGCAGCTGCAGACGATCGCCAGGCAGATCCTGAGCTATCGCCAGCCAGGCGCTGTCGCAGTGAATGCGACTGCTATCGCGCGCTCGGCGCGGTCGTACGTAGCCAGATCGCCTGGAAGCTGCGTGACGCGGTCGACGACGACGCGGTCGGTTGCAGTCGAGACGGTGTCGAGTCCGTCAGTCGGCAAGGGCTGCCGCGGCGATGATCATGCGCTGCACTTCAGACGTGCCCTGGTAGATCTCGGTGGCGCGTACGTCGCGGAACAGCCGTTCGACCGTCGATCCGCGCCGGTAGCCGGCCGAGGCCAGCACCTGCATCGCCTTGTCGGCGGCCTTGTGCGCGGCCTCTGACGCTGCCAGCTTGGCCATCGCGGCCTGGGCGCCGAAGTCGGCGCCCGCATCGGCGGTAGCCGCGGCCTTGAGCGTCAGCATGCGCGCCGCTGCCAGCTCGGTGGCCATGTCGGCCAGGAACCACTGAATCGCCTGGTATTGCGCGATGGGGCGGCCAAACGTGTGCCGCGTCTGCGCGTGCTTGAGCGCCTCATCGAGCGCGGCCTGCCCGACACCCAGCGCCTGGGCGGCAATCGCGATGCGTCCGGCCTCGAGCGCGCGCCTGGCGACGGCGAACCCCTGGTTCTCTTCGCCGATACGCTCGTCCTCGCGCACCGCGACCTGGTCGAAGATCAGATCCACGCAGCCGAGGCCACGCACGCCCAGGGAGTCGACGCCGGGCTCCGTGCGGATGCCCGGCCGATCGAGCGGCACGACGAAGGCCGAGACGCCCCGGCCGCGGGCGCCCGGAGTGGTCGCGGCAAACACGATCGCGACGCCGGCGACTTCGCCGTTGGCGACCCACACCTTCCTGCCGGTGAGCGTGTAGCCCTGTCGCGCTGCGTGTCGCGGCTGTCTGCTGGTTGGCCGCATCGGTGCCCGCCTCCGCCTCCGACAGGGCAAACGCTCCGACGACCTCGCCCGTGACCAGGCGCGGCAGCCACGCCGCCTGTTGCGCGCCGGTTCCCGACGACACGAGCGTGTCGCACACCAGCGAGTTGTGCACCGCGAGAATCACCGCCATCGTGGCGCTGGCGCGCGCGACGGCCTCGATCGCCAGGACGTAGGCGACATGGTCGAGGCCACGGCCCCCCAGCGCCGCCGGCGCGCGCATCCCGAGATAGCCGTGCGAGGCGGCACGGTGGACAAGGTCGAGCGGAAACGCGCCGGTCTCGTCGATTCCAGCGGCCGCCGGCGCCACGTGATCGCGCGCGAACGCTTCGACTTCGGCGGCAAAGGCAGCCTGCGACGCTGTCAGTTCGAGATCCATTGGCGGGTTGGGCGATTGTGACACAACCCAACAGGAGTTCAGGAGATCACAATGGCTTGATGAGCACCAGCCGCGTGTAGAGCAGCGAAAAGCCCTGGCGCATCGCGTTGGCCATCGACTTCGAGCCGGGTTGGGTCGTCACGACTGCCAGGTCGCAGCCGGCCTGCCGAGCCTCGGACAGGCGCAATCGAAGAAGCGCTGCCTGGATGCCTCGGCGCCGGAATTGCGGCAGGGTCGCCGCCCCGCACAACTGCGCGAGGCCGTCGTCGATTCGCAGGCTGGCGGCCCCGGCGGGCTCGTCGTCCACGCAGAGCAGGTAGCGTTGAAACCCGGGCGTCGCCGCGAAGTCGACGAAGAGGGACTCGAGCAACTCGCGCGGGTACGATTCCTCGCCGGGGGCGCTGCCGTCGGGCGTGCCAAAGCCATCAAGCGCCACACCCAGCCACGTACGCCATTCCTCTTGCGGCAGCGCGGTGATGGACATGCCATTCAGATCGGGCGCGCGGTCCTCCGCCGTGACCGCCCGGCCAAGGACATTCTCGAACCCGGTGACGCGGTAGCCGCGCGAGGTGAGAGTGGGCGCCAGCGATGGGTCGGCCAGGATCGACAACTCGAAGCGCATGGGCTCGTTCCGCTCGGCCCAGGCCTGCTCGATCGCCGCAAGCCGGGATTCGTCGATCGTCTCGCCGAAGCCGATGCCAATGGCCTTGTTGGCTGGAGAGCCGGTCCCCGCAAAGACCGCCTGGCCGCCGGCGATGGGACTGACGAGGGCGCGCGCGTCGGGCGTGCGCGCGGCGACGGTATCGGCGACCGACATCGACAGGCGCATCTCTGCGCGGTCGATGCGGGTGGCAAGCGCGAGGAGGCAAACATGATCGGAGGATCACGATCGCCATGGCGCAATGGCGCGGATGTGGTCTAGCACCTGTCCGCAGGCCAGTCTCTCGAAGACCGGACGCAGCCGCTCGACGCTTGCGGGAACTTCCTCGGGCAGCACGCGGACGTTGCCGACGACGGACATGAAATTGGTGTCGCCCGTCCACCTGGGGACCACGTGCACGTGGAGATGGTCGGCGATGCCTGCGCCGGCGGCCTTGCCGAGATTGACGCCGATGTTGAGGCCCTGCGGGCGGTAGACCTCGGTCACCGCCGCTTCGGCGCGCGCCGTGAAGTCCATCACTTCGGCGCGCTCCTCCGCCGACAACTCCGCCAGGCTGGCGACGTGCCGGTTGGGCACGATCATCAGGTGGCCGGTGTTGTAGGGATAGAGGTTCAGGATGACAAACGCCGACCGGCCACGCGCGACGACCAGCGGGTCGACGGCGTCGGCCACCGCTGCGTTGCAGAAAATGCAGCCGGCCACCGGTTCAGACGCCGTGGTCACGTAAGACAGACGCCAGGGGGAGTAGAGACGGTCCATGGGAATTGCGGATTGCAGATTGACGATTGCAGATTGAGAATCTCGCAGATTTCGTCAATCTGCAATCTGCAATCTGCAATCTGCAATTCTAGAGAAGTTCCGGCGGCGCCTCAGAGGGCTCGGCGCCGGCTCCCGTCACCACGCCGTCCTTGTTGATCAGTTCCTTGAGTTCCTTGCCGGGCTTGAAGTACGGGACCTTCTTCGGCGGCACATCCACCTTGTCGCCCGTCTTGGGGTTGCGGCCCTTGCGGGGCTCGCGCTGGCGCAGGCGGAAGCTGCCGAAGCCGCGCAGCTCGATCTTCTCTCCGCGGTTGAGCGCGTCGATGATGCTCTGGAAGACCGTGTCGACGATGAGTTCCGAGTGCTTCTTGGTGAGATCCGAGACCCGCGAGACTTCCTCGACAAGCTCCGCCTTGGTCATAGATACCCTCAAACGGTTTGGGTCAGGTTGGCCGGGTCTGGTCACGTTGGGCCAGGTTGGCGTCGTGCCCAACCCGCTTCAACCTGACCGAGCCCGACCCAACCCGACCCAACGCGATCAACCGCCGTCCGCTCTAGCTCTTGAAGCGGATGTGATCGCCCAGCGTGGCTTCGCCGGTGCCACTGCTCTCCTGGTACTGCTTCCCAGTCCGTCCGGAACTCGTCGGACTTCAACGCCCGGATGCTGAGCCCGATCTTCCGCTCGGCGGGACTCAGCTTGATGATCTTCATCTGGTAGGTCTGATCCACCTGCAGGTCGACCTTCTCCTGCCCGTGGCTGTCGTCGAACTCCGACACGTGGATCAGCCCCTCGATGCCTTCGTCGAGCTCGACGAACGCGCCGAAGTTGGTCATGCGCACGACCTTGCCTTCAATCGTGCTGCCGACGTGATGCCGCGAGAAGAAGTCGTCCCAGATGTCGGTGGCCAGCTGCTTGAGGCCCAGCGACAGGCGCTGGTTCTCGGCGTCGATGTTGAGGACCATCGCCTCGACCACATCGCCCTTCTTCAGCACCTCCGACGGGTGCTTCACGCGCTTGCTCCACGACATGTCCGAGATGTGGATGAGCCCGTCGATGTCCTCTTCCACTTCGACGAAGGCGCCAAACTCGGTGAGGTTGCGCACCTTGCCCTTGATCTTGGTCCCGACCGGGTACTTCTCGGCCAGGTCGTGCCAGGGATTCTGCTCGACCTGCTTGAGGCCCAGCGAGATCCGCCGCGCGGTCGCGTCCACGCCGAGCACCATCGCCTCGACGTTGTCGCCGACGTTGAGGATCTTCGACGGGTGCTTGACGCGCTTGCTCCACGACATCTCGCTCACGTGGATCAGCCCCTCGACGCCCGGCTCCAGCTCGATGAAGGCGCCGTAGTCGGTGAGGCTGACGACCTTGCCGCTCACGCGCATGCCCGCCGGATACCGCTCGGCGACCGCCGACCACGGATCGGCGACCAGCTGCTTGTGTCCCAGCGAGACGCGCTCGGTGGCCGGGTCGTACTTGAGGACGATGACGTCGATGTCGTCGTTGACCTTGAGGACTTCCGACGGGTGACCGACGCGGCCCCACGACATGTCCGTGATGTGCAGCAGCCCGTCGATGCCGCCCAGGTCGATGAAGGCGCCGTAGTCGGTGATGTTCTTCACCTGGCCGCGCAGCACTTTGCCCTCGGCCAGCGTCTCGAGCGTGTGCTTCTTCCGCTCGGCGTTTTCCTCTTCGAGCAGCACCTTGCGCGAGAGCACGATGTTGCCGCGCTTCTTGTTGACCTTGATGACGCGCATCCGGAGCTCCTGCCCCTTGAGCGCGTCCAGGTTGCGCACCGGGCGCACGTCGATCTGGCTGCCGGGCAGAAACGCGCGGACGCCGATATCGACGGCCAGCCCGCCCTTGATCCGCTCGATGACGCGTCCGATGACGACCTTCTTGTCGGCGTAGGCCTTCTCGACCTCGTCCCAGATCTTCATCTTCTCCGCTTTTTCGCGGGACAAGACGACGTAGCCTTCGCGGTCTTCCGTGCGTTCCAGCAGGACGTCGACGACGTCGCCGACCTGCACCGTCACCTGGCGGTTCTCGTCGAGGAACTCGTCGACGGCAATGATGCCCTCCGACTTGAATCCGACGTCGACGACGACCTCCGTTTCCGTGACCTTGAGCACCGTGCCCTTGACGACCTCGCCTTCCGCGATGTGGCGGAAGCTGTTATCGTAAAGGTCCAGCAGCCGCGCGTACTCCTGCGGGTCGCCTTGGTACTCGTCGTAACCGGTCACCTTGATGGTGTCTTTCGCGCCGGCCGCCGGGCGTCCGGCGTCGGGGGTTTCGGCCACAGGGGTCTGCGGCTCGTGTTCAACATTCGCCATGCCGTGCAAGTCCTCCTCGATCGATCGATTGCCGGGCTTGGGTCAGGGGCCGGCGCCCTTGGTATTGCTTTCCGCAGGCAGGAGACGCACGCCTAGGCGAGCGCACCTGATTTCAGATAAGCACTAGAGGATACGATACTTATCGACACGCTGTCAAACAGCCGCACGACATCCGACCGCCTCATCCATGAGGGGCGGGCACACGAGGAGCGTCATGGCCAAGGCGAAGGCGAAACGGGCGAAAGGCCGGCGGGCCGCGGGCCCCAGGCGGGCTGCCAGCCCGGCGAAGTCGAGAAAGTCGAAGAAATCGGCCAAGACACGGGCAAAGACCGCCCGAAAGGCCAGGCGGCGACCGGCCCCGAAAGCCGCGTCGCGCCGTCGGGTTGCGCGCTCGCCGGCGTCGCCTCGCGCCAAGGCGAAGCGCACGCGGAAGGCGGCCAAGCCGGTCGACGAAGGCCGCACGGACGGTCAAGAAGGTTGCCAGGCCCGCCAGGCGGGCCGTCAAGGTCGCCGCCAGCAAGCCAGCCGTCACGCGCCCGATGGCTCGGAAGGCGGTGGCCATGGCTCCGTCGGTCCGGGCGGCACGGCAAGTCGCCGGCGCCTGTTCACGGAAAGCCGCCCGCCCTCGATCGCGAGCGGCGGAGACTGCCGGAAGCCGATGTGGTGCCGTCGCCGCCCTCTTCGCTCGACCTGAACCGCACGCCATCGGCCGCGCGCAGCGGACAGGCCGAGATCGCAGAGCACCTGGCCGACCACACCGAGACCGGACCCGAGATCACCGGAGGCGATGTCGACGCGAGCTGGGAGTCGGCCTACAGCACCGGCGATGAAGCACCCGGCGGCGACAACCCCACGCCCGACCAGGACGTGGTCGATGACATCGGTCGAAGCCTCGGCCTGGTCTACGAGGACACGGAAGAGTTGAAGGGCGCCGACAAGATCGCCGAGCGCGACAAGCACCGGTGGGAACTGGATCCGGCGTCAGCGGAAGACTTCGAGGAACGCTGACGCTCGTCAATCGACGACTGCAGATGACGGGCGCGCGCGGCGCGCGCCCCTACGGATCGGCGGGACCCGCGCCGCGTTCACAATCGTCCAGCACCCGAGCGACGACGTCGTCGATAGGCAAGCCCGTGGTGTCGACGACGCACCGCGTCGGGCGCAACGGTCAGCGGCGAGGCGGCGCGCGTCTGATCCGACTGGTCGCGCGCGGCCAGGGCCGTCGCGACTTCGGCCAGCGCCTTGGCCGAACCGCCGTGTGCCGGGTCGGCGGCGCGCCGGCGCGCGCGTTCGTCGGGCGACGCGTCGAGGTAGATCTTCACATCCGCGTCGGGAAAGACCACCGTCCCGATATCCCGCCCTTCCATGACGACGCCACCCGGCCGCCCCAGAGCGCGCTGGCGTTCGACCAGCACCGCGCGCACGCGCGGCATTCGCGCGACCGACGCGGCGGCCTGGTCCATCTCGGGAGTGCGGATCGCCTGCGTCGCGTCCACGCCGTCGACGATGACGGCGCCGTGCGCCATCGACATCTCGATGCGGGCGGCCAGATCGGCAACCGCCGTTTCGTTGTCGAGTGACAGGCCCAGCTCCCGCGCCTTCCACGCGACGGCGCGGTACATCGCGCCGGTGTCGATGTGGCGATAGCCGAGGGCCTCGGCCAGCGCGCGAGAGACGGTGCCCTTGCCAACGCCCGAGGGGCCGTCGATGGCGAGGATCAAGGGGCGGGGCGTTCGTGTGTTCTCCAAACCGCCAGTGTAACATTCTGCCCGCATGCGACTCTTTCGGCGCGGACTGCTCGCGCTGGCGCTGGTGGTGGCGGGCGCGGCGGTCATCTGGGGGCCCAGTTACGCGCGGGGGCTGTCGCTGGTGGTCCGCGCCGCGCACCTGGACGGCTGGTTGAAAACAGCAGCCGACGCGGAGGCCCGCCGATGGACGGCAGGCCCGGCGACGACCATCCCCACGCGCCACGGCGCGATTCCCGCCCGCCTCTATCGGCCCGAAGGCCGCATCCGCCGCGCCGCGATCCTGACGCCGGGCGTGCATGCGATGGGCATCGACGAGCCGCGCCTGCGCGGCCTGGCCGGCGACCTGGCGGCCAGCGGCGTCGCGATACTCACCATCGCGCTGCCCGATCTGGTGCGCTATCGCTTCTCGACTGCAGCGGTCGATCAGATCGAGGACGCAGGCCTGTGGCTCTCGCGCCAGCCGGACCTGGCGCCCGATGGCCGCGTCGGGCTGATGGGCATCAGCTTTGCCGGCGGCTTATCGGTGGTCGCCGCGGGGCGCCCCTCGGTGCGCGACAAGGTCGCGTACGTGTTCTCCTTTGGCGGTCACGGCGATCTCGCGCGCGTGCTCCGCTACCTTTGCACGGGCCTCGAGCCGCGCGCGCCCGACGTCCCGGCGGGGGCCGCGCCGCGCTTCCGCGCGCCGCACGATTACGGCGTCGCCGTCATCCTTCTCGGACTCGCGGATCGCATCGTGCCGCCCGATCAGGTGGCGCCACTCCGAAAGGGCCTCGAGACGTTCCTCACGGCGTCACAACTCACCCTCGTCGACATGAACCAGGCGACAGCCACCTTCAAGCAAAGCCAGGCCATCGCGGCGACGCTGCCAGAACCCTCGAGCACGCTGATGCGCTACGTCAACGAGCGGAACACCAGGGCGCTGGGCGCCGAGTTGTTGCCGGTGCTCGATCGCATCGGCGCCGAGGAGTACCCGCCTGCGCTCTCGGCTGAGCAATCGCCGCCGCCGACATCTCCGGTCTACCTCCTGCACGGCGTCGACGACACGGTGATCCCGGCCGTCGAGACACGTCTGCTGGCCGATTCGCTGCGATCGCGCGGCGCCACCGTGCATCCGCTGCTGAGCGGGCTCATCACGCATGCCGAGGTCGACAAGAGCGCGGCGGCCGGTGAGGTGCTCGCGCTTGTCAGATTCTGGTCGGGACTGCTGGGGGAATAGTGCTCGGGTTCACGGGTTCACGGTTCACGGTTCACGGGTTCACAGGTTCATCGGGTTCTTCAGGTTCCAGGCCGAGAGTCCTGCGTGCGACAGCGCGGCCTGATAGTGTTCCGGCGTGTCGCAATCCCGGAAACTGAGAAGTTCGGGATCCAGATCGCGCAGGGCATCGGCGCTCACCCACCGCACCGACACGTCGTCGAGCAGCGCGCGCAGCGAACGCTTCCCGGCGGCAAGGTGCGACTGCGCACGCGACTGCACATGCGTCGCATAGACGGCGCAGGTCGTCATCGGCATCCCGTCCACCAGCGGCACGCAGGCGTCGGCGTCGCCGGCCAGTTCCAGCAGCCGCTGCAGCACCGCCGGCACCAGCAGCGGCATGTCGCACGCCAACAGCAGCGAACGCCCGGCGCCGACCGACGCCAGGCCGGTTGCCAGGGCGGCGAGCGGGCCGAGCCCTGGTACCGGGTCGCGCACGACCCGCACACCCACGGGCAGCGACTGTGACGTATCGCCGACGACCACGACCTCGCCACTCACTGCCTGCGCCGCCTGCACGACTCGCGTGAGGAGCGTGTCGGGGCCAAATGGAAGCGCGGCCTTGTCGCGACCCATCCGCGACGATTCTCCACCGCACAGGACGATTGCCGAGTCAGTCATCGGAGGCCTGCGCCTCGAGCGGCAACGAGACATACGCTGACGCGCCGCCACCGGCCGCGTTGGCTGCCCACGCACGGCCCCCGTGGGCTCCGACGATTGTCCGCGACGATCGGCAGCCCCATCCCCATGCCGGAGGGTTTGGTGGTGAAAAATGGCTCGAACAAGGCCTCGGGCTCTTCGCCAACGCCGTGTCCGGTGTCGTGTACCACCACGAGCGCCGCCTCGTACGCGGATTCCGTGGTGATGGTCACCACACGGTGAGGCGGCTCGACCGCTGCCACGGCATCCATGGCGTTTGCGATGAGGTTCAGCAGCGCCTGTGCCAGCTGCACGCGGTCGCCAATCACGACGAGCGGCGTGCTCGTCAGGTGCGTGGTGAGTTGAATGCTTCGCACTCACCGCGTCGCTGTGCACCAGGTTCACGACGTCCCGCACGATGGCGTTGACGTCGACGCGCACCTGCTCGGCCGGGCCCTTGCGAAGCAGCTCGCGAAGCCGCTGAATCACATCGCCTACGCGACGGTCGTCCTCGACGATGGCGCGAAGGATGCCGGAGAGGGCCTGCAGGTCGACATCGGGTGACGCCACCATGCGCTGCGGCCTCCTGGGCGTTGGCTCAGAATGCCGGTGAGCGGCTGGCTGACCTGGTGCGCGAGCGAGGCCGCGAATTCTCCCATGGCCGCCACTCGCGTGACCTGCGCCAGCTCCTCGCGGCTGCGCTGCGCGGAGCGTTCGGCGCGACGGCGCTGGGTGATCTCGGTGTGGGTCACGACGGCGCCGCCGTCGGCCCCGCCAAGCGGCACGACGGTCACGCGTGAACCAGCGATCGAGCGCGAGCGGACGCGCGCAGTACTCGACCGGTCACGCCGGGGCTCGGTCCGGCCAGCACCACGTCCACGCCGTCGATGACGGCGCGGGCCTGAGACAGCCCTGCCCGCTCGACGGCGCGACAGTGCTCCGAGGTAGGAGCTCGACATCGGACCGGCCAGGGTGAGCGAGACTGCGATCGGCGCCAGCCCGCTCCCACTGCTGGTTGACGGCGACGACCTCGCCGCGCCGGTCGAGCACCGCCACCGCATTGGGCAAGGCGGCGAGGATGCCCGACTTCATCGCCTCGCTCTCGCGCAGCGCGCCGTCGGTCTGCTTTCTCGCAAGCGCGTTGCCGAAGACGTCGGCAGCCTGCCGCAGACGGTCGAGGACCTCCTGATCGCGCTGCCAGCCATCGGCCATCGCGAGACAGACCAGCCCGCCGATGACCAGTCCGCCGACGACCAGCGGCATCGCCAGCGCGCGCGCACCGCGTGCTTCCAGCGTTCGACGGTCCGACGCCGCCTCGGCGGCAGTTCGTCCAGCGGCCATGGCGACGTCTCGCTCGCCGAGCAACTGCGCCATCGACCACGGGCAGGACTCGCCCAGCGAGGTCATCCACGGCCTGGTGCGCTCGAGCGCGGTCCACGTCGCGACGGTCTGCGCGCGCCGCCGCCGGGCCGGAAACTCGAGCAGGACGAGGCCATCGAGGCCGATGAACCGGCCGAGGCGTTCAAGCGACGCCTCGAAGGCGCCAGGGATGTCGGCGGTTGGCACGTGCACGAAGCTCGCCGACACGCGCGCCAGCACCGCCTCGAACTCCAGCCGGTCGGCCAGGTCGACTCTGGCGCGGTAGCGCTCCTCGACCAGCGCGGCCAGGCACAGCAGCGGGATGGCGAGCATGATCAGAAACGCCTGCAGCGTCAGGACAGAGGCCTCTGCGGCGGCCGGGCTCGGTGTAGGCCGCATGGGCGATCGCGCTGTAGCACCGCCGACAATGCGGTCACGCAGCAGGGACAGGCTCGCGCCGGCAGTGCCGAACCTGACAGCGGCCCACAACAGGAACGGCAGCACGAGGACGAGCGGGGTGTGCACGGTGACCGGCAACCCGCCGACACGCACGACCAGGGGCGAGACGGCGAACTGGGCTGCCGTCGACCACGAGGCCGTCAGCGCTCCGGCTTCGAGCCAGCGACGCGGATGCGTCTGGCGGATCCATCGCGGAAGGTGCAGCCACAACACGAGCATCGCCGGCAGCAGCGCCAGCGTGGTCATGACGTTGGAGGCCACCCGCCGGCGCACGACGAGCGCGAAGGGCTCGCCCTGGAGCCAGTTCACCGCGCGGCGTCGGGAAACGACGACAGCAGCGGCGCGCCGACCGCCACGACGACGATGAACAGAGTCATGTGGCGCAGCGAGTCGATGCGGGGAGGCGTGCCACCAGCCAGCGGAAGGCACCGGCGCCAGCAATGGCCTCGAGGGAGTTGGTCGCGAAGAACGCGACGATGAGAAGCGGCGGCCAACCCGTGGCCGCCCTGAACGGCAAAGTGCGCCGACAGCGCCGCGGCAAGGCACCACGCCCACCGGCGCGGTGGGCGTCAGCATCAGCGCCAGCGTGAGGATGATGTTGGGCGGCCACATCACCGACGTCGTCGCCGGCGGAATGCGAAGGGCGAGGCCGACGCGCGACGCGATGTAGTACGCCGCGCACACGCCCACCATCAGCAGCGCCAGCCTGGTGGGGCCGGCGATTCGGGAGGGTCGGCGTGCGCGCAGAGCTCAGTGCCACCGCGTCCGCCAGTCAGGGAGACGGTGAGAGACTCCGATCGATTCCCAGCAGGCGCCACCCGTCACCGCGGCGCCTGAAGTAGACGTCGACGGGGCGCGCGCCGTCGGAACCGGTCGCGGCGATCGTGATCTTCACGATGGCTCCGTCCTCCACTGGCAACGGCGACGGCGGCTCGAGCGATCCCGATCCGCGTGATGCGCCGAGAGGCTGAGTGGCATCGGTCCCGTTCTCATAGCGGAACCACCGTGCCTCGAAGCCGGCTTCGGGCGTGGCCACGCCTGCCGCCACCGCTTCATCGACAAACGTGAGGCGGCCAGCGCCGTCGAGCGCAAAGCGCGAGAGCGAGCTGACCTGGCGCAGGTAGGCGCGCGCAATCTTGTCGCGTCGTTTGATCAAGACGTCGCCAAGCAGCCGCTCGGCCGCAGGGTCTTCGTACTCACCCTGCTTGACCGCGGCGCGTATCAGTTCGTCAGAGAAGGCCGCGACACGCAGCGCCGCCCAGAACGTATCGGCGGCATCCGCGCGCACGAAGGCGGCGGTGGGCACGCGGGGGCGCCACGCAGCCGGATCGAACCGGTCGCCCTCGAAGCGCCCGACCTCCGGCAGCTCCTGATACGGGATCGTCTGCCAGGGCCGCACGAAAAACCCGAAGCTCACGAGCCGCTTCCACATCGGCGTGCCTTCGTACAGATACTCGTAGCCCTCGTCCCACTCGCGCGGCCCGAGGGCGCCGGCGCCAAAGGTCGATCCGACGTCCTGCAGATAGTGCCGCACGATGCCACGGCCCTCGGCGCTGATGACGGTATCGAGCGTGTTGCCGGCCTTCATGTCGACCAGGTTGGTCCACGCGCCAAAGACTTTCAGCGCGCGCAGCTCGCGGCGGTGCTCGTGGGCGACCACGTCGTTGGGGTCGTCGGCGCGGGTGCCGTAGTACTTGAAAGGTCCGATCACCTTGCCCGGCACCAGCAAACCTGCCGTCGCGCGATAGGTGCCGTCGGCGTCACGTGCCGCCCGCGCCAGCACGTCGTCGACATCGCCAGGCCGCATCGGGCGCTTGTGCTCCGCCCGCGTTTCGATGGTGGCGCCCTCGTCGATGGTGAGGTCGTCGCGTCGCAGGCGCAGCAGATGGGTTTCGATCTGGTTGTAGCCGAGCGCCCAGAACAGCCGCACGGCCACGGCGACTGCGCTCGTCGCGGCACGCGGATGCCCGGCGGTATCGAACTGCACGAACCAGCGCACACCGCGGCTGTCGCGTGCCGTGAAGCCCGGCGACACGCCGCTGGTCTTGGCGCTCACGATGGTCCAGCGGCCCGGATGCCGGCGGCGGCGAGGCATTCGGACCCCGGGCGATCTCGTCGACGCTGACCGGCCGGGCGTAGATGCGGTTGGTGAACCAGCCCGAATCGGGAACCTCGTCGACGGTGTTCACGTTGACGGCCCGGACGTTGGCCGCGATGTCGCCCGGCCGGGTGAACAGGTTCAAGAGCAGGTCGGGCGCCAGCTCGATGTCCCTGTACTTCGCGCCGGACGCATCCTGGGTCTCGGGCTCGCGCGACAGCGGGTCGTCGGAGAAAAATCGCGGCTGCGCCGGGCCCTGCGCGCCAGCCAGGACGCTGCCGGCCAGCAGCAGGACCGAAAGGACCAACCAACGGGAAGAAGGCGCCGCCATCAGAACGCCGCGCTCGACGAGAACACCGTGTTCCACCCCTCACTGCCCTTGGCCAGCTCGATCCGGATCACCGTGAGGCTCGGGCCGTGCAGGCGCAGGCCGATGCCGGCGTTGTGTTCGAGACCGGAGAAGCTCAGGTCGGCGCGGCGCGACGTCACCTTGCCGGTGTCGTAGAACAGCGCCATGTCCATGCCGAGGCGATTGGGAATCCAGCGAAACTCGCCGGAAGCCAGCAGGCTGTGCCGATCGCGGAAGCGCCGGCTGTTGAACGCGCGCAAGGTGCTGCTGCTGCCCAGTGACGGCATCAGGAAGTACGGCACGACATCGTCGTCGTCAACCGTCGTCTGCATGCGCGCGCGCAGCGACACGACCCAGGTTTCCCGAAGCAGCGGGATGTGCTGGACGCCCTCGACGTCGACCAGGTTGAAGCTGTAGGTGTGGTCGGGATCGATGTAGCTCACCAGTCCGGTCCCCAGGTAGCTGCCGACGCGCGAGTAGCCCGGCGTCGTCCTGGTATCGAATCCGACCCGCAGGTCCGTGTGCAGGAACGACGGGCTGTCGCCGAGCCCGGGGGCGGTCGCAGGCGTGTAGGCGTCGGTCACCGACTGCCGGTCGCCGGTCGGGTCTTTCAGCGAGTAATCCTCGAACCCTGCGGCAGCGCTTGCCCGAAACCAGGACGACGGCCGCCACATGCCGGTAACCTGCGCGAAGGCCTGCTGGAACCTGAAGTCGGCGCGGTCGGAGACGTCCGTGTCCATGCCGAGGCCGTAGTAGCCGACCCGCGTGGCGTCACGCCATCCCACGGTGGCGCCAAAGGTGACACGCTCCTTGGGATGCACGCTGGACACCACGTCGAACTCGATCAGCTTGTACCGCTTGGTGGAATACAACCCGCGGACGATCCAGAGCGAGTGGTCCGCGAATGCCCGCCGGTACCCGGCGCCGAGCGTGAAGCCGCCACCGCCGTAGACGCTGTCGAAGTACGGGATGAAGCCGCTGGGGCGTTCGGTGAGCAGCCGCTGCTGGATCCAGTCGGTCACCAGCTCGGCCTTGGACAGTACCTGCGGGGCGTTTGCCGCGGCCTTGGCCGCCTGTTGCGCTGCAATCAATCCGGCGCGCGTTTCCTGCGCGTGCGAGGACGGTGCCAGCGCCAGCAGGAGCGACGTGATGACGAGTGGTCGAACCACGCCGACATTCTAAGCGGCAATTATCTTCGTCGGAGTCGAGACTTTTCGCTCACGGCCTTCTTGAGGGATTGAATCTCGGCCGCGGTCAGGTCGCGCACCTGACCCGGACGCATGCGGTCGTCTCGCAGCGGGCCAATGCGCACACGTGTGAGGCGCTGGACCGGGTGCCCCACCGCCTCGCACATCCGCCGCACCTGGCGGTTGCGTCCCTCGCGTATGGTGAGCATCAGCACCGCCGACTGCGCCGCGACGTCGCGGTCGGCCGGCGCGACGCGCACGACCGCCGGCGCCGTGCGCCGCCCGTCGAGCACGACCCCGCGCGCCAGGCGGTCCAGCGCGCGGGTGTCGGGGACGCCGGCGACCTGCGCGCGATACTCGCGCTCGACCTCGTGGCTCGGGTGCGTCAAGGCGGCCGCGAGATCGCCGTCATTGGTCACCAGCAGCAAGCCCTCCGAGTCGTAGTCCAGGCGGCCGACGGGATAGACGTACTCGCGGACGCTGCCAAGCAGGTCCATCACGGTCTTGCGCTTTTGCGGGTCGTTCCGCGTCGTGACGTACCCGCGGGGCTTGTAGACCAGCAGGTAGCGCAGCGTCTGCACCGGCTTGATGCGGCGGCCGTCCACGCGAATCTCGTCGGCGGCAGGATCGGCCTTCGTGCCCAGCGCGGTGACCGTGGCGCCGTTCACTGACACGCGGCCCTGCTGGATCAGCTCCTCGGCCGTGCGTCGGGAGGCCACGCCCGCCGCCGACAACACCTTCTGCAGTCGTTCCATGTCAGCGGTGCGCCTCGAGGCGCTCGGCAATGGCTTGCCTTCTCGGGTCCACCGGCTCGTCGAGCGGATCGACCGCGCCTTCGCCGGTGATCACCGCGCGGTCTTCTTCGGTGGCGGGCTCGTCGGGTGTGGAAGCGTCGCCTGCTCGGCCAGTCCCACCGGCGGCTCGAAGCCCAGCGCGTCGGCCATGTCTTCGACCTTCGGCAGGTCGGTGAGGTCCTTCAGGCCGAACCGATCCAGGAATTCGCGCGTCGTCCCGTAGAGGAACGGACGGCCGACCACCTGCTTGCGGCCCGTGATCTTCACCAGGCCGCGCTCGAGCAGCGTGCCGACGACGCCGGTCGTGTTGACGCCGCGGATCTCGGTGACTTCCATCGCCGTGATCGGCTGCTTGTAGGCGATGACGGCCAGCGTCTCGAGTGCCTGCACCGACAGCTTCTGCGACGTGCGCTCGTGGAACAACCGGCGGACCCACTCGTGCAGCTCCGGCCTGGTGACGATCTGATAGCCGCCGGCGACCTCGACACACTGCAGCCCGCCGGAATGCGAGTAGCGCCGCGCCAGCTCGGCCAGGGCCGCCACGCACGTCCTCTTTCGGCTCGGTGTCGAGCACCTTGCACAGCTGCTTCAGCGTGATCGGATCCGGCGAGGCGAAGACGAGCGCTTCGACGATCCCCACCAGCCCGAGGCATCCGCGGTCGCCGGCTCGTCGTCTGCGCGCCGGCGCGGTGATCAACGAGTCGACGGAGACGCCTCGCCCTGCTGCCAGCCGTCGCTCGTCAGATTCTGGGATGTGCGTCTCGTCGCTCACGACTCGGTCTCCGGCTTCTTGGGGTGGTGCGCGTCGTACACCGCTTCGGGATCCATGATCGGATGCGGCGCATCCTGCGGCCGCGCGCGCTTGTACACGCGAATCGGCCCGAACGACCCGGCCTGGAACACGCGTATCAGCTTCAGCCGAATCATCTCGAGCAGCGCGAGGAACGTCACGATGAGCGCCGGGCGCGAGTTGGCATCCGCAAACAGCTCTTCGAAGCCGCACCGCCTCGGTTTCCGACAGCCGCTCGAGCAGCTGCTCGATGCGCTGCTCGATCGACATCTGCTCGGGCGGCAGCAGCATCTGCGGCCGTGCCTTGGCCCGCTCGAGCACGCCGCGGAACGCCGCCAGCAGGCTGAACAGGTCCACTTCGAGCTCGGGCTCGTAGTCGTCGCCCGCCACGTCGGCCACGGCGCGCGTCGGGCCGGTGCTACTGCGCGGCGCGCAGCGTCTGGCGCTCGTGCAGCAGCTCGGCGGCCGCCTTGAACTTCTGGTGCTCGAGCAGCCGGCGGACCAGCGCCTCGCGCGGGTCCTCTTCGTCTTCTTCGCCGGGGATGTCCGCGGTCGGCCGGGGAATCAGCAGCCGCGACTTGATGTGGATCAGCGTCGCGGCCATGACGATGAACTCGCCGGCGACATCGAGGTTCAGCTCCTGCATCAGCGGCGAGGTACTGCAGGTACTGCTCGGTGATGAGGGCGATCGGGATGTCGTAGATGTTCACCTCGCTGCGTCTTGATGAGGTGAATCAGGAGGTCGAGCGGCCCCTCGAAGCTGTCGAGCTTGACGGGATACGCCTCGAGGGCGGACTCGAACTCTCGCGGCGGCTGCTCGGGCTGGCGCATCGCATCTACGTAGGTACCTTGCAGCTTCATCGCGTCTCTGACGCGCTCCATCGTCGCCGCGGCTTCCGCGCGCGCCTTCTTCGATCCCTCGAACAGCACGTCGCGCAATAGCCAGGCCGCGCCAGCGCCGCCGGCGCGCCGCTCGCGCATCGGATCGAGCATCGCGTTGACGGCGGTCGCCAGCTTCGTCTTGACCTCCACGTCACCCACTTTGCCAAGACGATAGCGCGTCTTCAAGTCCTCGACCTCGTCGAGGTTGGGGTTGAAGGCGTCGTGGTAGAGGAACACGGGGTTGCCTTCGACCGTGCCCGGGATATCGGCGCGGATCCGCTTTGGATCCGTGTACATCTGCCGCACCTTCTTCTGCACCGTCACCGCATCGTCAGACAGGTCGATGGTGTTGCCGTAGCTCTTGCTCATCTTCCGGTTGTCGAGCCCGGGCAGCCGCGGCACCGGCGTGAGCAAGGCCTGCGGCTCGGGGAACACCTCGCCGTAGAAGTTGTTGAACCGGCGCACGATCTCGCGCGACAGCTCCAGGTGCGGCACCTGGTCGTCGCCAACCGGCACGAAGTTGGCGTGGTAGACGATCACGTCGGCCGTTTGCAGCAGCGGATAGCCGAGGAAGCCAAACGAGGACAGGTCGCGCTCGGTGAGCTGCTCGATCTGCTCCTTGTAGGTGGGCACACGCTCGAGCCACGGAATCGGCGTGATCATCCCGAGCAGCAACGCCAGCTCGGCATGCTCGGGCACCAGCGACTGGATGAAGAGCGTCGAGCGCTCGGGGTCCAGCCCGGCGGCGATCCAGTCGGCGGCGTTGTCGAGGGCGCTGTCGACAATCTCGCCGGTATCGGCGTAGTGGCTCGTCAGGGCGTGCCAGTCGGCCACGAAGTAGTAGCACCGGTAGGTCTCCTGCAGGGCGACCCAGTTCTTGAGGGCGCCCACCAGATGTCCGAGGTGCAATTTGCCGGTTGGGCGCATGCCCGAGACGACACGACGACGGTTAGCGGGTTCGGTCACGATGCAAACGTGTAGCGTACGACGAACGTTGCGACTGTCGCAAGAAATTAGTGGGATTTGATTGGATTGCGCAGGCCAATCATCCGCAGATTTCGCAGATTTCGCAGATGCTGCCTGGGTGATTAGACGACTAGCGCCGGCGGGAGGTCGGCTGTTTGTGGAGAAGGGTGATGATTAGATACTATGGTTGCGCTTTGATGGGTGGTTGGTGGGTTGTGTTTGTTGGGTGGGGGGTGTGTGTGTAGTTGTTGTGGTTTTGTGTGTGATGTGTGTGTGGTGTGTTGTGTGTGTTTGGTGTGTGGTTTGGTAGTTGTGTTATGTTTTTGGTAGTGTGTAGGTTTGTTTATGGTTGGGGTGGAGATTGTGTTTTGGATAGTAGAGTTTTGGTGGTGTTGTTGTAGAGGGTTGTTGTGTTTGGTGGTGTTGGTTTGTATGATTGTGGTGGGCGTGTTGAGAGTCGGCATGAGAGGAGCTGAGAGAAGTGTACGACGGCAGATGCCGGTAGATTCAGAGTCGATTCAGCTGAGGCCCGGCCGACCTGGTCGCACTGGGTAGCTAGGCTCGAAAGGTGTGAGTGATGAAGTGTTGTGTATTTGTGTGTGGAGATATATGTATTATAATAGGTTATAGTGTATATGTGCTAGTCCGCGCGTGCTGGGACGCCGGACTCGGAACGAGGAAAGATATATCGTGCGGCATTCTCTACATCGGGTGCGTCGCTAAGCCGTGCAGTCGGAGCTGGAGTAATAGCGGTTAGATCCAACTATCAGCACGCTCTAGACAGGTCGTGAGAGGATGACACTGAAAGACAAGCGGAGATTATGGTAGAAGATGAGAGAGATGGAACTGCAATAAGCGACAGAAGTCGTAGAGTCTAGAAGCGTGTCGAAGCGGAAATTTGCGAGCCGCTGAGAGACGCGCGTGTGGGATAGCGATAGAGTTTTCGACGACGCGGCGTTGCGTGGTCTGGCGCGAAGAGTGACGCCGCGGAGTGCCGAGAGGCCGATAGTGAGAAACGAGATATGAGCCGAGCCAGTAGAGACGTGACGTTCGTGACATGGGGATTTGAGGGTGTGAGAGTAGACGATCAGCTTGTGCGGCGACGCTGAGAATGTGCGAACTGCTTGCGTTCTGCTGTGTTCAGCAGAAGAGGTAGGCTGGACACTACGCGATTCGGCGCATCACGTGTGCCGGTGTTAGTGTGGAGTGAAGACGTACGGGCGGAAAGAACCTGCAGGCGCTTGCAGGCGAGTTCGCGTGAACACGCGGGCCGATAATCGTCAGATGATTTGGCGAGGTATTCGAATGGAGCAATGACGCGCTCAGGGTCGAGAGTTCGAGACCCCTGCCGGCTTCATAAACAGAACGGAAGGTGGCTGAGCGTGAAAAAAGCTGGAACGCCGGCGCGAGAAAAGGCGAGCGTCGCGGTGAGCGCGTGAGGCCTACGGCGCGATATTACAGTCGCGAGCAGTCGGCAGAACACGTTTCAGACCCATCGCTGGCGATACGGAGGAAACGCGGATGAAAAGCTCAAGAACGGTGACCATGGGAACGCTGTTGGTCGGTCGTTCTGGCGACCCGCGCGGCGGGCCAGGACGCTGCGTCCGTCGTGGCCTAGCCGGCGTCGAGGGCCATGGGCGTGGACACGCTAGGATGCGATCACCTACTCCGGCACGGCGCGCAACGGCGCGTTCGGCCAGAGCAAGGCGATCGGCGAGCCGCTGGGCCCGGTCAACGACGACCCGGATCACGCGCCTACATGCGCACGCATCTCGTTCGGCCCGGGGGCCAGCCCGACCGCCCTGGTCTCGCGAGCACGGGGCCGACGATGCCCCCGACGGTGCAGGGCTTCCCGCCAGCCGATGCCCGGCGTCTTCAACCAGAACATCACTGGCGCGCGCAGGCCACGGGCAACTGGACCCAGGCGCTGAACATCTGGACGACGCCGTGGGGCTTCGTGAAGGCCGCGGCCGCCAACAACGCCACCCTGCGGCGAGCAGGACGGCCAGCGCGTGGTGTCCTTCACCCCTGCCGGGTTCAAGTCGCCGTCGGGCCAGACCTACAGGGTGACCGGCTACCTCAACAGCCGCGATCTCGTTACGAAGGTCGAGACGCGCGTCGAGAACGCGGTGGCGGGTGACATGCTGGTCGAGTTCGACTACTCGAACTACCGGACGTTGAACGGCGTCCAGGTGCCCGGCCGGATCGTCCAGCGCCAGGCCGGCATGCCGACGTTCGAGGCCACGATCACCGCTGCCACGCCGAATCCGCCGAACCTCACCGAGCTCCTGACGCCACCCCCACCGCCTGCCGCCGCTGGCGCGCGCTGGCGGGCAGAAGCCGCGGCGGGCCTCCCGGCGCGCCGCCCCGCCCGTCGAGAAGCTCGGCGACGGCGTGTTCAAGATCGGCGGCAACTACGTCGTCGCTGGCTGTGGACATGGGCGACCACATCCTGGTGGTCGAGAGCGGCCAGAGCGACGCGCGCGGCACTGGCGGTGATGGCTGCGGCCAAGCAGGCCATCCCCGGCAAGCGCATCAGATACGTGGTGAACTCGCACCCGCACTTCGACCATGCCGGCGGCCTGCAGGCAGCCGTGGCGGAAGGCGCCACTATTCTGACCCACCGCAACAACGAGGAGGTGCTCGAGCGGTTGCTGGCCAACACGCGCACGCTGTCGGGCGACAGCCTGTCCAAGGTGCCGGGCCGGCGCTCCGACGTCGTGGAGGGCGTCGGCAACCGCGACGTGCGCCGCGGGACGAACGGCAAGGTGGTGGAACTGGTGTACGTGCCCAACCAGCACAGCGACGGGATGCTGGTCGCCTATCTGCCGCGAGAAGCTGCTGCGTGGACGGCGGATATCGACGATCGTGAATCCGAACCCGGTGCAACTGGGAACCGTGAAAGCGGTGGTCGCCACGCTAGACCGTCTGAAGCTGGATTACACCACGTGGCTGCCGACACACCTGCCGAACCCCGATCGGCCACTCCACCAAAGCAGACGTCGCGACGGCCGTTGGCGCGGGCAGCAACTGATCAGCGGTGTCAATCAACCAGCGAAGTCCCGCGTGATGGCCTCGGCCGCCTTGCGCGCGACGACGGGTTCGAGTTCCTCGCGTGTGGCTCGCCGGACTCCCGCCAGGCTGCCGAAGCGCTGCAGCAGCTGCCGACGGCGCCGAGGCCCGATGCCGGCTATCCCATCGAGGTCAGATCGCAGGTCGCGCTTGGCGCGGCGCAGCCGGTGGAAGGTCACGGCGAAGCGATGCGCTTCGTCGCGAATCCGCTGCAGCAGCAGCAGCGCCGGGTCGTCGACGGCGAGGACAATCGGGTCGGGATGATCGCGCGTGAAGACCAGCTCTTCCCTCTTGGCCAGTCCGACGGCCACCAGATTGGCCAGGCCCAGCGACTCGAGCGCCTCGTAGGCGGCCGACAGCTGGCCCTTCCCGCCGTCGATGACGATGAGGTCGGGAAAGGGGCCGCCCGTCTCGATCACCCGCGAGTAGCGGCGCTGGACGACCTGCTTCATCGCAGCGAAGTCGTCGAGAAACCGCTCGGTCAGCCCGTCGCCTGCCACCTTGAACTTTCGGTACTCGCCTTTCTTCATCCGGCCGTCTTCGCAGACAACCATCGCGGCCACGGTGTCGCTGCCCTGGATGGTCGAGATGTCGAAGCAGTCGATGCGGCGCGGCAGCGCAGGGAGGGCCAGGATGACGCGCAGCGTCTCGAGCGCGCTGTAGTTGCCCAGCGTCTCGGCGTTGAAGCGGCTCTCGTAGACCAGCGCCGCGTTGCGCGACGCCAGGTCGAGCAGCCCTCGTTTCTCGCCGCGTTTCGGGACGACGATCCGCACCTTGCGGCTGGCGCGCGCCGAGAGCAGGGCTTCGAGCGCCTCGGCTTCCTCCGGCGCCACGGGCACGTGCACCTCGGGCGGCGCGGTGGTCGCCTCGTAGAACTGCGCGATGGCGGCCGCCACCACGTCGGTCTCCCCGGTCAGCGGGCCCTCCGCGGCTTCAGTCACCAGTTCCACGCGGTCGACGACGCGGCCGCCGCGGACGAGGAAGATCTGGACGACCGCACCGGCCGGGCCGAGTTTGAGCCCGAAGACGTCGCGGGCCGAGAGGTCCGGCGCGGCCATCTTCTGGTGACGGTCCACCAGCGTCTGCACCGTCCGCATGGCGTCGCGCAGCTGGCCTGCCTGCTCGAAGCGTTCCGCGGCGGCGGCTTCGGCCATCCGCACCCGCAAGTCGCCCGCCAGCTCCTCGGTCCGCCCTTCGAGGAACAGCCGCGTGTCCTCGACCGCGCGCGCGTACTCGGCTTCCGAGCAGATCGTGTCCACGCACGGCGCGATGCAGCGATGGATGTCGTACTCGAGGCAGGGGCGGCCGCGCTTGCCGGTGATCACCTCGTTGCACGAGCGAATGCCGAACAGCCGGTGCGTCAGCGCCATCGTCCGGCGCGCCAGCTTGGCCGGCAGAAACGGCCCGGCGTACACGTGGCCGTCCTTCTCGACGCGGCGGGCCACGAGGACCCGCGGAAAGCGCTCGCCCGTGGTCAGCTGCAGATAGGGGTAGTTCTTGTCGTCGCGCAGCAGGATGTTGTATTTCGGGCTGCGCTGTTTGATCAGGTTGTTTTCGAGGGCCAGAGCCTCCATCACCGAGTCGGTGACGATCACCTCGAGGCGGACGACGTCCTCGAGCAGCGCGTCGGTCCTGGGGCTCATGCCCCACGCTCCCAGGTAGCTGCGGACGCGGTCGCGCAGAGCGCGGGCCTTGCCGACGTACACGGTCTCGCCTGCCTGGTTGAAATACAGGTAGACGCCCGGTTGTTCGGGCAGGCGCGCGATCTGGGCCTTGAGATCGTGAATCGCCATCAGGTACACTGCCGGGTTTGGAGCCTTGACGGGGAACCCCTCATTATAGCGACCCTTCCAACCAGACCATGACCTTTACCGGTGCCATCGGCGCGGTGTGCATGTTCCCGCTGCGCGCGATCATCAACGCCTCCGTCGCGCTCGGCATTCACCCCAACGTCCTGACGCTCATCGGCGTGCTGATCAACATCGGCGCCGGCTTCGCGCTCGCCAACGACCATTTCAAGCTTGGCGGCGTTGATCATGATCGTCGCCAACATCTTCGACTTCATCGACGGCAAGGTCGCGCACATCACGGGCAAGCAGTCGGCGTTCGGGGCCTTCTGGGACTCGACGCTGGACCGCTTCTCGGACCTGGCGCTGTTTACCGGCCTCATCTGGCTCTACTCGACGCTGGGCCGGCACGACTACGTGCTCGTCACCACGCTGACGCTCATCTTCGCGACGATGACCAGTTACGCGCGTGCCCGGGCCGAGTCGCTCGTGGCCAAGTGCAAGGTGGGGTTCATGGAGCGGCCGGAGCGCATCGTGCTCTTCATGATCGGGGCGTTCACCGATCGGATGGGGGCCGTGCTCTGGGTGATCCTGGTGCTGTCGGTGGTGTCGGTGGCCAACCGCATCTACTACACGTACCTGGCGCTCAACCAGCTGCCGCTGCCTTCGCACGCCGGCCCCACGGGCGTCTTCAAGCGCGCGTTCTTCTGGACCGACGACCGGGCGACGCTGGCCTACGACCTGTGGGTGATCGTGATCCTGGCGTTCGTGTGGCTCACGCCGCCGGCCTGGATCGGCGATCCGACGGGCACCGGCCCGGGCCTGGCTGGCTGTGCGGTGGCTCGATGACGACGATAACCACAGGGGCACAAGACGCACAGGACTGGTCGCCAAGCTCTGTGCGTCTTTGTGACTCGGCTGTGTTACGCCGTCATCCATCGACGGCAGGCGCGCTTGCGCTTGAGCTCGGCCTTTGCCGCGGCCTTCTTGATCGGCAGCACGGCCTTGGCGGGCTTCTTCTTGGCGGCGCTGGCCGCGTCGAGGCTCTTTCGGAGCGCGGCCATGAGGTCGACGACGTTGGTCGGCGGCTCCTCCACTTCGGCGGCCACGTATTCCTCGCCGGCCACGCGCGCGTCGATGATCTTGCGCAGCTCCTCTTTGTACTCGTCCTTGTAGTCTTTCAGGTCCAGCTCGCCGTCGAACATGTCGACGACCTGCCTGGCCAGCTTCAGTTCCTGCGGCTTGACCGTCCGCGGCACCGTCTCGAGCTCCTCGATCTGGTCGATGGTGCGAATCTCGGCGGCGTGGTGCAGCGTGTACATCACCAGCCCGTGCTGCTGGACCTTGATCGCCACCAGGTACTCGCGGCCGTAGAGCGCGACCTTGCCGATGCCGACTTTGCCCTTCATGCCTTCGCGCATCACCGCGTACGCGTCGGAGGCCACCTGCCCATCCGGGGCGAGGTAGTAGGCGCGGTCCACGTACATCGGATCGATTGCCGACTCGTCGGTGAACTGCTCGAGGTTGATGATCCGCGTCGACGGCGTGGAGACCTTCGCGAAGTCGTCCTCCTGCATCACGACGTACCGCCCCTTGGCGAACTCGTAGCCCTTGGCGATCTCGCTTTGCGGCACCTCGCGGTCGCACTTGGGGCACCACCGCTTCTGCTGGATTCGCGTCTGGCACTCGGCGTGGAGCTGGTTGAACGACAGGGTCGCCGCCGACTCGGTGGCCGGAAACACCCGGATGGGGATGTTCACGAGGCTGACTTTCAGGTAACCCTTCCAGGTAGAGCGGACAGCCATGGGGACCTCTCGAATTGACGATTGCAGATTGCACGATTGCAGATTACGAAATTACGCGGATTCTATCGGTACCGACGCTGCGGTCCGGCCATGACGGTGAGATCCGCGACAATCCGGCAGAATCCGTGCCAAATCCGTCGATCGTCAATCGTCAATCTGCAATCGTCAATTCATACGTCCTCCCGCTCATCATGCCCCGCCAGGTCCAGCGTGTCGCCGGCGAACATGATGTCGTGGCTGCCGATCTTCTCGCGGAGCAGCCGGCGGACGGCCGAGTAGTAGTCGCCGGGCACCAGCAGGGGCCGGGCCATCTCCTTGAACCTGGAGATCAGCAGCAACGTGGGCGGTTCGCCCTGGCGCCACGCGATGCCGCCAATCTGGTGGTACGGAATGAACCCGTTTTCGGCCCACACCCCATCGGCATAGAAGCCCCGGCTGATCTTGCGGGTCAATGGCACGGCGTAGGCGAAGTACAGAAACATCATGCCCTCGCCGAACAGCTGCGTGAAGGTGTGCGGCAGGTAGGCGAATTTCACGATCAGCAGCACGCCCAGCGCGACGCCCAGAAACAGCACCAGGCCATAGTAGGGTGGCGGCGGGCCAGGCCAGGTCAGCAGCGCGTTCTTGCGCAGTCGCAGGTAGCGCGCGAACTGCGCGAGGATCCGGAGGTTTGCGATCGCAAACCCGACGCCGAGTCCTACCAGCACGTATGGCAGCAGCCAGGCCATGGCAGAACTCTAACAAGTGCGTGCGTGCAAAGTGCCGGGTGCAGTGCAAAGTGCGGGCGTGCACTCACCTGTGCCGTTTCCATGAGTTCGACCAGCTCGTCGTACATCGCGTCGGCCGCCGGACCGCCGGTCCGGATGGCCTCGGCCGCGCAGTGTCGCAGGTGGTTTCGCATCAGCTCCCGGCCGACCGCCCGCAAGGCCTCCTGGACCGACGAAAGCTGCGTCAGGATGTCGGCGCAGTACCGGTCGCCGTCGACCATTCGCTGCAGTCCGCGCACCTGCCCCTCAATCCGCTTGAGCCGGTTGAGGTTTCGCGTCTTCGCGCCTGGATCGACCGCGACAGCCTTGCGTGCATCGGCGGCACAACCACACTCGGCGACAGCACCAGACTTGGCCATAAGTCCTCTCAGAGTCTCGCGGTCCGCAGTCTCAGGCTGTTGGTGACGACACTGACCGAGCTGAACGCCATCGCCGCGCTTGCCAGGACCGGGCTGAGCAGAATGCCGAACGCCGGGTACAACACGCCGGCGGCTACCGGGATCCCGACCACGTTGTACGCAAACGCCCAGAACAGGTTCTGCCTCATCGTCTTCATCGTCGCCTGCGACAACGCGATCGCCGTGGCGACGCCGTCCAGTTCGCCGCGCATCAGCGCGATGTCGGCGGCTTCGAGCGCGATGTCGGTGCCCGTGCCGACGGCAATCCCGACATCGGCGCGTGCCAGAGCCGGCGCGTCGTTGATGCCATCGCCGACCATCGCCACGACGCGGCCTTCGGCCTGGAGGCGCGCGACCTCGGCGACCTTGCCCTCGGGAGCAACGCCGGCGACAACCCGGCTGATGCCGACCTGGCGCGCCACCGCGTCGGCGGTCGCCTGCTGGTCGCCGCTGAGCAGCACGACGTCGAGTCCGCGCTGCGCCGAGCGTGGCAATCGCCTCCCGTGCGCCGGGCTTCACCGGGTCGGCGACGGCGACGATTCCAGCCAGCCGTGTCGTCGACGGCGACAAACATGACGGTTCGCGCGTCGCGCGTCAGGCGCTCGACATCGGCCGCGACAGCGTCGGTCGAAAGACCGAGCGACGCCAGCAGACGCGCGTTGCCGACATGCACCAGGCGCCCGTCCACGTTCGCCCGGACGCCCTGCCCCGTGACCGACTCGAAGCCCGCCGGCGCGGGCTGGCGTCAGGCCGCGCGCCTTCGCGAAGGCGACGACGGCGCCGGCCAGGGGATGCTCGGACAGCCCCTCGACCGCGGCCGCCAGCCGCACCAGGTCATCCTGATCGCCGGGCCATCCCGGCACGACGACCACATCGGTCACGGCGGGCCGGCCCTCGGTCACCGTGCCCGTCTTGTCGAGCACGACCGTGGTGACCTCGCCCGCCCGCTGCAGCGTCTCGCCCCCCTTGACCAGCATGCCCAGCGACGCGGCGCGGCCGCTGGCCACCATCACGGCGGTCGGAACCGCCAGGCCCATGGCGCACGGGCACGCGATGATCAGCACGGTCACCGCTGCCGCGAAGCCGCGGACAAGCGGCGCCGTGTCGGCCAGCACCCACCACGCGAGCAGCGTCACCACGGCGAGCCCGACGACGACGGGCACGAAGACGGCGCTGATCCGATCGGCCAGGGCCTGAATCGGCGCGCGCGTCGACTGCGCATCCCGCATCAACCTGACGATGCGGGCGAGCACGCTCGCCTCGCCCAGCGTCGTCGCGTGATAGCGGAATGCGCCCGTGCCGTTGACCGTGCCGCCGATCACCCGGTCCCCCACGTTCTTGGACACCGGCATCGGCTCGCCGGTCAGCATCGATTCGTTGACGGCGCTGCTGCCCTCCACGACGACTCCGTCCACGGGGATTCGCTCGCCGGGCCGCACCAGCACGACGTCGCCTTCGCGCACATCGGCGATGGGCACGTCCTTCTCCACCTCGCCGGCGACGACACGGGCCGACCTGGGCTGCAACCCGGCCAGCGCCCGAAGCGCGCTGGCGGTGCGCCTGGTGGCGCGCGCCTCGAACGTGCGGCCCGCGAGCACGAACGCGATGATCAGGATCACCGCTTCGTAGTACACGTCGGCCGGCACGCCGCGTGACGTGAAGGTCGTCGGCGAAATCGTGGCGATGAGGGAGTAGAGAAACGCGGCGCCCGTGCCGATCGCGATCAGCGTGTTCATGTCCGCGGTTCGGTGTCGCAGGCCGACCCAGGCGCGGACGTAGAACTGGCGGCCGGCCCAGGCCATCGTGACCGTCGTGGTCACCAGCAGCGCCCAGGAGAGGGTCTGCGGGTCTACGGCGTAGAGCCACGGGGCAACGGATCGAAGCGGCGGCGTCAACCACGCCATCACCCATTGCATGAAGGGGTCGGCACTGGTCGCGTGGCCGTGCGTCGTGCCGGTCATCAACGGCATCGAGGCGACCATCGCGACGGCGCCGGCCACTCCGCTGACGATCGCCTTGCGGCGCAACGCGCGATACTCGCGGCCCTGCGCCTGGTCGCGGGCGCTCTGCTCGGCGACGACGTCGACGTCTGCCGCCGGCAACTCAGCCTCGTACCCGGTGTCCTTGATCGCGCGCACGAGTTGCGGAGGCGCGATGACCGACGGGTCGAAGGTGACCGACGCGCTGCCCATCATGAGGTTGACCGACGCGTCGCGCACGCCCGGCTGTGCGGCCAGGGCTTTCTGGACGTGCGCCTGACAGGCCGCACACGTCATCCCGCCAACCGGGATCGTGACGCGCTCAGCCGTTGCAGCAGGCACAACGCCTCCTCTAGCGCACCTGGGCGGGATACCCCGCCGCGTCGAGCGCTGAGGTGACCGCCGCCAGGCTCTGCAGCGTCGGGTCGAATTCCACCTCGGCCTCGCCGACCTTCACGGCTTTGACAGTGACGCCCTGCAGCGCCGCCAGCGCTTTCTGCACGCGGCTGACGCAGTGGCCGCAGCTCATGTTGGAGACTTGGAGTCGTGCGTGTTCCATGGCGATCCTCGATCGGGTCGGCGAGATCCTTGGGCGGGTTCGAACCCGCCCTCCGGTGCATTATACCCCCCATGGGTATATCACCGATGAGATGCCGGCAGGTGTCCCGTAGGGGCGGGTTTCAACCCGACCGCGTCAGGCCTCAGCCGGTCTCGAGAGCCAGCGCCTATTCCCGGTTTGACAGCGTGGGGTCGAAGCAGTGCCGGCAGCGCGCCTCGTAGGCGCCCTGGGCGCCAAGCAGCACGCGTTCGCGGCTGGCGACGAGCCGCTGCGTGTGGTTGGCGGGGTTGCCGCAGACCATGCAGATGGCCAGCGTCTTGGTGATGTATTCGGCGATCGCCAGCAGCTGCGGCATCGGCTCGAAGGGCTTGCCGAGGTAGTCCTGGTCCAGGCCCGCGACGATGACGCGGCGGCCGCTGTCGGCCAGGCTGCTGCAAATCATCGGCAGCTCCTGGTCGAAGAACTGCCCTTCGTCGATCGCCACGACCTCGGTGTCCGGCTTCACCGCCTCGAGCAGCTCGCGGGCCGACGCGACGTTCTGGGCCGCGTACCGGATGTCGCTATGGGAGACGACGTAGTCCTGGGAGAAGCGACTGTCGAGCTGGGGCTTGAAGACCTGCACCTTCTGGCGCGCGATCTCGGCCCGGCGCACGCGGCGGATGAGCTCCTCGCTCTTGCCGCTGAACATGCTGCCGGTGACGACTTCGATCCAGCCCTGGTTCGCGACTTTGCGGACTACGTCCATTGCAATCCGCGCAATTCTCAATCTGCAATCTGCAATCTGCAATCTGCAATTGACTACGCCCTCGCCTGGTATTCCCCCGACTCGGTGTTGACCCGGATCTTGTCGCCGACGTTGATGAACGGCGGCACCTGCACGACCAGTCCGGTTTCAAGCGTCGCGGGCTTGAGCTGCGCGTTGGCGGTGGCGCCCTTGATGGCCGGCGGCGTGTCCTGCACGGTCAGGTCGACGGTCTGCGGCAGTTCGATGCCTACGGCCTCGGTGCCGTAGAACTCCACGTTGATCAGCATCTCGGCGATCAGGTAGTTGACCGACTCGCCCAGCGCTTCCGCGGAAATGTGGATTTGTTCGTACGACGACGTGTCCATGAAGTAGTAGTCGGTGCCGTCGTTGTACATGTACTGCATCTCACGCTCGTCGAGCATCGCGCGCTCGACGAAGTCTTCCGATCGCAGTTTCTGATCCGACAGCGTGCCGCTGCGGATGTTGCGGAACTTCACCCGCACGAAACCGCGCAGGTTCCCGGGCGTGACGTGCTGAAGCTCGAGGACGCGGAACAGATCGTTGCCGATCTTGACCAGCGTGCCCTTGCGCATCTTCGTAGCCTGAATAGTCGCCATAAGTCTGATTGCGTTCACACAGCCGAAACCCACGGATCGTAGCGTACGTGCCGAGGTTCCTTCAAACATGCTACGATTTTTCGTGGCTTTCACACGGTGGGACCCGCTGCGCGACCTGCTGGCGCTGCAGGAGCGGATGGAGCGGATGTCGGGGCACGACGCCGGCGGCTGGACGCCCCCGGTCGACATCTTCGAGACCGCCGAGGCCTTCGTCGTCACGGCCGAGCTGCCCGGCCTGCAACGCGCCGACATCGACATCCGCTATCAGGACGGCCAGTTGACGCTGCAGGGGACACGGCGTACGCCGGATGTGCCGTGCGAGCGGTACCATCGCGTCGAGCGGGGCCACGGCGGCTTCTTCCGCCGCTTCGCCCTGCCCACCACCATCGACGCGCACGGGATCAACGCGGACCTCAAGGATGGCGTTCTCACGGTGACCGTGCCCAAGGCGCCCGACGCCGCTGCGCGGCGCATCGACGTGAACTGACGTGCGACGCACTGCCTTTGCCGTCGTGCTGGTCGCGGCCGGCTTTGTCGCCGGCCTCGTCCTGACCGGGCGGATGCGATCGGCCGGGCCGGTCGACGCCCAGCCGGTCCCCCCGCAGGGCCAGCGCCACTCCAGTCGCCGACACCGCGGCTCGCGCCTCCGCAGCGCGCGCTCGCGCCGGCGGCGCCCGATTTCACCGCCGTCGCAGAGCGCACCGTCAACACGATCACCAACATCTCGTCGCTGCAGCCGCCCCGCCGGCGCACGTCGCCCTTTGCGGGCGACCCGTTCTTCGAGCAGTTCTTCGGAGACATGGACGCCTTCGGCGGCCGCGCCCAGCCCCAGTACAGCCTCGGGTCCGGCGTGGTGGTCTCGACGGATGGCTACATCCTGACCAACGTCCACGTGCTCGGCGAGCTGGCGCGAGGCACCGAGGTCCGCGTGACGCTGGCCGACAAGCGCGAGCTGCGCGCGCAGGTGATCGGCGCCGATCCCGCCACAGACATCGCGCTGGTCAAGATCAACGCGCGGAACCTGACTGCCATCCCGTGGGGCGATTCCGGGCAGCTCAAGATCGCCGAGTGGGTGCTCGCCATCGGCAACCCCTATCAACTGAACCAGACCGTCACCCTCGGCATCGTCTCGGCGCTGGGCCGGACCAACCTGGGGATTGCCGGGTACGAGGACTTCATTCAGACCGACGCCGCCATCAACCCGGGCAACTCCGGCGGCGCCCTGATCAACAGCCGTGGCGAACTGGTCGGCATCAACACGGCGATCTTCACCGAGAGCCGCGGCTACCAGGGCATCGGCTTTGCCGTGCCGAGCAACCTGGCGCGGCGCGTGATGGACGATCTCATCCGCTACGGCGAAGTCCAGCGCGGCTCGATCGGCGTCGTGGAGCTCGTGCCGGTCGACCGCGAGGTCGCGCGTCAGTTCGAGTTGCCGCGCGCCGAAGGGCTGCTGGTCGCGCGCATGAGCCGCACGAGCTCGGCCTACCTCTCCGGCCTCCGCCCGGGTGACGTCGTGCTGAACTTCAACGGCACCAAGGTGGACTCTGCCACGCAGCTCTGGCGCCTGGTGGCCGACACACCCATTGGCACCTCCGTCAAGCTCAGGGTGCGGCGTGGCGAACGGGTCGTGGACTTGACGGTGCCGGTCGTGACGGCGAGCCGGCGCCTGCCGGTGAGCCAGTGACACCGCCGCTGGCCCTGTCGCTGTTCGACGGACAGCCCGAATGGTCCGAGATTGCGATGGCGCTCGGCGTGGCGTTTGTCGTGGCCTCGCTGCTCGCCACCGCTCTCGGCCGTCTGGTGCGGCTGGCACTCACAGCCATCCATGGCGACGACCAGCACGGACCGCGGCTGACAGCCAGGCCGGTGATGGTGACCCGCGTCATCACCTTCGCGCTTGCGTTTCCCATCACCGCGCTGCCGATGCTGGACACCGTCGGCAAGCAGTTCGACGTCGGCCTCGATCAGAAGGCCGTCCTGCGCTGGCTCGCCGCCTCCGGTGTGCGCATCACGATCGTCATCACCATCGCCTGGTTGATCATCCGCATCGTCAGCGGCGCGACCAGGCGCCTCGAGGTGGAGATGGCGCGCGGCGCCGTGCCGGGGTCCGTCGAGCGCCTGAAGCGCGCGCAGACGCTGGGCGCGCTGACCAGGAACGTCGCCGTGACACTCATCGGCGGCGTCGCGCTGATGATGGTGCTGCGGGAGATGAACGTCGACGTGATGCCGATGCTGACCGGCGCAGGCATTGCCGGCGTCGCGCTCGGCTTTGGCGCGCAGTGGCTGGTGCGCGACCTGATTTCGGGCTTCTTCCTGATCCTCGAGGATCAGGTGCGCGTCGGCGACTCGGTGGTCATCAACGGCCAGGGCGGCGGCGTCGAGGCAATCAACCTGCGAACGACCATCCTGCGCGACGTCGAGGGCGCGGTGCACGTGTTCCCCAACGGGGCCATCACGACGCTCGCCAACCGCACGCGGGACTACGCGTATTACCTGATTGACGTCAACGTCGACTTCCAGCAGGACACGGACAAGGTCGTCGAGATCATGCGTTCGACGGCCAAGGCACTCCAGGACGACGAGACGCTCGGGCCGTACATCATCGAGCCGCTCGAAGTGCTCGGCGTTGACGGGTTCCGCGACGGCCAGGTCACCATCCGGTCGCGTATCAAGACGCAACCGCAGCGCCAGTGGGACGTCGGCCGCGAAATGCGCCGGCGCCTGCGCATCGCCTTCACGCAGGCGGGTATCGATCTTCCGCCCGCCGGCCTGCACACCGTGCTGTCGCAGCGGAAGCCGTAGCGCTCACATCACCACTCGCAGCGACAACACGACCCGGCGATACTCCAGGCTGCCGGTTCCGAAATTCAATATCAGGCCACGCGCCAGCTTCGATGCTTTCAAGTAGTTGATCGCCTGCGCGTGTTCGACAGATCCAATCGCCCTCAGCGCCTTGACCTCCACGACAACCTCGTCGAAGCACACCAGGTCGGCACGGTAGTTGAGCGGCAGCGGCCGCCCCTTGTATGCCAGTGGAAATGGCACCTCGGTGCGAAACGGGATGCGTCGCGCCTCGAGTTCGAGCACCATGGCCTTGCAGTACACCGACTCGAGAAAGCCGCACCCCAGTTCAGTGTGAACTGCCATTGCAGCACCGATGATTGCAAACGTGTGCGGGTCGCGCACGACAGCGTCTGTCGTCATGAGCCTGTTGTATCGCATGCACCGTGCCACACCGCCAGTCAACAGATTCACGGCAATTTAGCAGGAGGGCTTGGACGACATCGCAAGGACTGATCACTCGAGGCCCAGGGAGATCGCAATCCCTGCGTACTTCACTGAGCCGCTGCGTGAAGACTGTCATTCGGATCATCCGCAGATTACGCAGATTTCGCAGATTTTCGATCGGTGCCGACCAGCGCCGGCCGCGTTTGCGGCCGGCAACGGCGGGAGGTGGTGGAGCCGCGGAGATGAGTCGCTGGGGAGTTGGTCGCGACTCATCTCCGCGGCTCCACCACCTCCCGCCGCGCGGCTTCGCCGCGCGCTGGTCGTTGTCAGGTTCATCCTATTGAAGGTCCTCAGAGCCTGTAACAAAACTCCCATTCGGCACCGTCGGGTGCCTTCGTGCGGATTACATAAACACTGGGCGACAAGGCGGGACCTATCGGTAAGCAGCCCACCGACACGGGTTCGATTCCCGGACGGGCCTGACACCGTTTCCCGCCGACCGGCGGGGCGTGGCCGTCGTGGGTCGCTGGGGCCGTCGGCCACGCCGCCTGACCCGACCCCCAAGGTTGCCGGTCGCTCGCGAGTCGTCGGACGACCGGCACGCCTCCCCCGAAATGCGACTGCGCGTGCTCGCACGCGGTGGCGCTGCAAATTCCTCGGAGGCGGTGTCCACTGGATGCCGCACCTACCAACGCTCTTCCACAACGTTTTTTGCGCCTCTTAAAGTGTCATTCGCGTATTCGACTCCCCGCCACTCAAATCTATTGCTTTGGGGTTAGAGTGGTACCACTTGGCCGCAGCAGAACGGCGCCAAGGACGAGGTGGTGCTACCGTCCGGTGGATCGAACGCGCATCGGTCGAGGATAAAGCCCAACTCGCCCGACAAACCCGGTGGATACTGGGCGGTCACCTGGACGTGCAGCTCAAGCCGCGTCCGCTGAAGCCTGCCTGGTCGTCTGTTACTGACGATGTCGATGGCCGACGGCCGGGCTGGCTGCCAAGGCGTCACACCTGCCCGGCGGACGTGCAAGCCGCTGTCACTGCATCGGTTGTGAAGAGCCCCCGTTCGCGGCGCACATCGAACGGAAAGCGACCGGGCACAGTCGCGGACCGGGAATGCGTGAGCACGAGGCCGGACGACAGCCAACCACACCCGGAATGTCGCAGTGACCCGAAATGTCGGGGTTCCCCCGGCGACGGGTCGCCGCCATGCGGTCCCCGGCACCGGGTTCGCGCAGAATCCGCCGAGGTGCTGGCTCGCAGTCGACGTGGCAGATTGTTTGCGTGTTGAAAGGAATTCCGTAGAAGTACTCGTTCTATCTCGGGTTACCGGCACCTGAGCGTCGACTACAGGGACCGGGGGCTCACGTATGATACAAATATGAATGGCTTGCTGCTCTGATTCGCCATTCGATTCCGATGGCTCACAAACAGCTCGGAATCGACGCGGAAGAACACGGAATGACCCAGCGTAAGGTGGCTAAAAAATCGTCTCGTGTTCGTGTTTGGATGTTTCTTCGCGGGCCTGACTTCGAAAAGGCGCGGGGCCTCGCAGGAACCGGCGCCGCCGGCGCAAGTGCTCGAAAAGGCGTTCCAGAAACCTCCTTCTTTCCCTACGCGGGTCGCCACATCCCAGAACGGGTCTTCTGGGCGACACGCATGTGCACACATCCTTCTCTATGACGCCGGAGCGTTTCGGCTGCCGCCTGACGCCGAGAGACGCGTATCGGTTCGCCAAAGGCCAGGAGGTCATGGCGTCCAGCGGCCAACCCACCCGCCTCGCGCGTCCGCTCGATTTCATGGTGGTCGCCGATCATTCCGATGGGTTCGGGTTCTTTCCCCTGCTCATGAGCGCTGACCCCACGATCATGGGCGACCCGCAAGGGCGGCGCTGGTACAACATGGTTCGAAGCGGACAGGACGCCGCGGCCGCGATGGAGATCGTCCAGAATTTCGGCAAGGAAACGATGAGAATTCCCCGTACCGGGAACAACCTATAATCAAAACGCCTGGCAGGAGATCATCAAATGGCGGAAGAGGCCAACGACCCCGGCCATTTCACCGCGTTCATTGGCTTCGAGTGGACGTCAAATACGGCAGGCAACAACCTCCACCGCAACATTCTGTTCCGAGACGACGCTGCGCGGGCCAGCATGGTCGAGCCGTACATGACTATCAGCCCTTGGGCAGTGCCAACCCGCGCGACCTCTGGAAGTGGATGGGCGCCTACAAGCAGAAGACCGGCGGCCGGGTGCTGGCCATTGCCCACAACGGCAACCTGAGCAACGGCCTGATGTTCCCGCTCATCGAGTCGTTCACCGGGAAGCCGATCGACCGGGAGTACGCCGAGACGCGCGCGCAGCGCGAGCGGATCTACGAAGCGACGCAGATCAAGGGCGACGGCGAAACGCACCCGTTCCTGTCCCCAAACGACGAGTTCGCCAACTTACGAGCGCTGGGACAAGGGCAATCTCGATCTCACCGAGGCGAAGAAGCCGGAGATGCTCCAGTACGAGTACGCCCGCTCGGCGCTTCGCAACGGCTTGAAGCTCGAACAGGAGCTGGGCGTAAATCCGTACAAGTTCGGCATGGTCGGCGGCACCGACGCTCACACCGCCCTGGCTGCGATCGACGAAGACAACTTCTGGGGCAAGATTGCGAGCTCGGAGCCCAGCGCCGACGCGCGACGCATCCTTGGGTCAAGACCCGAATCGCTGTCATCATGGGATGGGAGCAGACGGCCTCCGGGTATGCGGCCGTGTGGGCCACGGAGAACACCCGTGAGGCCCTCTTCGACGCCATGCACCGCAAGGAAGTCTACGCCACCACCGGTCCGCGCATGGTCGTTCGGTTCTTCGGCGGCTGGGACTTCCAGGCCGGTGACGCCGCCACCCGCAACCCTGCGGTCGTCGGCTACGCCAAGGGCGTCCCGATGGGCGGCGATTTCGAGCGCACCGGCGGGCAAGTCGCCAACCTTCCTCGTGGCGGCCTTGAAGGATCCGATCGGCGCAAACCTCGATCGCATCCAGATCATCAAGGGCTGGCTGGACGCGAAGAACGAAACGCACGAAAAGATCTACGAGGTGGCCTGGCCGGCGGCCGCAAGACCTGACGCCAAGACAGCGGCAAGCCGCCGGTCGGGGACACGGTGGATGTGCCAAACGCGACTTACACGAACACCATCGGCGCGTCGGAGCTGATCAAGGTCTGGACGGACCCGGATTTCGACCCCGCGCGGCGGGCGTTCTACTACGTGCGCGTGCTCGAGATCCCCACGCCGCGCTGGACGGCGTACGACGCCAAGTACTACGGGATCACGATGCCGCCCGAGGTTCCGATGAAAGGCCAGAGCGCGCCTACACCTCGCCATCTGGTACACCCCGGCGGCAAAGTGACGCGGAGACGGTGATGAGAGTGATCCGTGAGCCGTTGTTCCACTTTCTGGTCCTGGGCGCCGTCATCTTTGGCGTCCATAGTCTCGTCGCTGGACACAGGACGAATGCTCCGGGCGAAATCGTCGTGACCCGGGGCGCGATAGAGAATCTCGTGACCGGCTTTACGCGTACATGGCAGCGCCCTCCAACGAGGACGAGCTTCAAGGGCTGGTGCGCGATTACATCCGTGAAGAGGCCAGCTACCGCGAGGCGCTCGCCTTGGGACTCGATCGGGACGACACGATTGTGCGCCGCCGGCTCCGTCAGAAGCTCGAATTCGTCTCGGAGGATCTGGCGACCCGGCGAGAGCCGGACGACGCGGAATTGCAGCAATATCTCGACGCAAATCAAGCCGCGTTTCAGACCGAGCCACGCCTGTCGTTCGCCAAATTTACTTCGATTCTCAGAGGCATGGGAACGTGCGCCTGGACGCGACGCGAGTGTCGAGCGCCTGCGACAGGTTGGTCCCGGCATCGAGGATCGAGAACACGGGGACCCGTTTCTCCTGGCACCCACCTTCGATGCGGTCATGCTGTCGGATCTGAAGAACACGTTCGGGGAGGCATTCGCGTTGGCGGTCGGCGCGGTTCCGGTCGAGTCGTGGCAGGGGCCAATCGACTCCGGGTACGGCACGCACCTGGTGTACGTCGAGACACGGACGGATTCACGGCGCCCACCGTTGAGCGAGGTCCGCGAACAGGTCCGCCGCGAGTATCTCGACGCCAAACGCAAGCGGCGATGGACACGTTCTACACGGCGATCCTAAGCCGCTATACCGTGAAGATTGAACCGCTCGAACCGAAGCCAGTCGCGCGGGTGCAGTGATGCGGCATCGGTGGCTGCTGTCGCTTCTTCGTCCTCTTTACGGGTGGACAGCCTCGGTGTCGGCCCACGAGGTGCGTCCCGCGTATCTCGAACTGCAGCAGCGTGACGCCGAAGACGTACAGGTGTTCTGGAAGGTGCCCGCAGTTGGAGACACCTTTCGGTTGAGCCTGTACGTGCGGCTGCCCAGGGCGTGCTCCACGCTCGGGCGGCCTATGGCTTCTTTGCCGACAACGCCTACACCGAGCGCTGGACGGTCGTTGCCAGGGAGGCCTGGCGGGAGCGCCGATCGAGATGACGGACTGAATGCCACGCTGACCGACGTGCTCGTGCGGGTCGAGCGCGTCGACGGCTCGTCGCAAGTGACCCGGCTTACACCGTCATCGCCTTCGTTCGTCGTCGAAGCGATGCCACGCAGTTTCGAGGTCGCCCGCACGTACCTCGTGCTCGGCATCGAGCAATCCTGACAGGCGTCGACCACCTCCTGTTCGTCTCGGGCCTCTGATTGCTGGTCAACGGTGCCAAGCGCCTGCTCGTGACCGTAACCGCGTTCACACTCTCCCATACCGTGACGCTCACGCTCGCGACCCTCGGGTTTGTTCACGTGCCTCCGGCGCCGGTCGAAGCGGTGATTGCGCTCAGCATCCTGTTCGTCGCCTGGGAAGTGCTTCGAGCGGAGACGAATCCAGGCGGGTTGGCCCAGCGCAAGCCATGGCTTGTGGCGTTCTCGTTTGGCCTGCTACACGGCCTTGGATTTGCGGGCGGCCTCAGCGCGGCCGGGCTGCCGGCGGCCCACATCCCTTTGGCGCTCACCTTTTTCAGCGCAGGCGTTGAAGTCGGCCATTTCGCCTTCGTTGGCTCGGCGCTCGTAATCCTGGCGATGCTCAGACGCTGGGCAGGCTTCCTCCCTGCATCTTCCTGGCGAGTCGCGCCTTACGCCATCGGCAGTTGCGCGTCGTACTGGCTCATCGCGCGTC
>CAWFRL010000002.1:0-104806 GCA_963818215.1 Vicinamibacteria bacterium
CTCTCTGATGACTCCGCGCGCCTCGGGATTCCCTGTCTCGGCACCGTCCCCTTCGATCCGGAGCTGGCCCGGCACTGCGATCGGGGGATCCCTCTCGCGGAACTGCCCGAAACACCCGTTGGCCGGGCCCTCGAGCAGGTCGCGCAGCAACTTCTGGACAGCCTCGAATCCAGGGAGCCTCGGCGATGAAATTCCTCTGTGTCCCTTGCGACAGTCCGATGAAGCTCCAAACCGTCGCTCCGCCCGACCGCGGATCGCTCTCGGTCGTCTACGCGTGTCCCGAGTGCGGCTACGAGATCGCGATGCTCACGAATGCGTACGAGACACAGGTCGTCCAGTCACTCGGCGTGCGAATCGGCCCCGCCGAGGCTACGGCGGAGGCGGGCGCGTCGGGTGGTAAGTGTCCGTTCTCCGCGATGATTCCTGGGACTCAGGGCGCACCCAACGAGCCGGTGCCCGTCCGATGGACTGCCGCCGCGGAAGCCAGGCTCGCGAACATTCCCGAGTTCGTCCGCCCCATGGCGCGAACAGGCATCGAGAAGTTCGCGCAGGAGAGAGGAGCGCTCGAAGTGGACGAGAAGATCCTCGATGCCGCTCGCGACTTCTTCGGCATGTGATCACATGGATTTCGCCCGGCCCTACGTCGTCTCCTGGAACCTCACCTACCGCTGCAACCTCGCCTGCGAGCACTGTTATCTCGACGCCGGACCCAAGGCCCTGGTCGGCACGGAGAATTTCGCCGATCGGAGCGAGCTCGGCACCGAGGAGTGCTTCAGGGTCATCGACGAACTCGCCGCCTTCGCGCCTGAATGCCTGACGATTCTGACGGGCGGCGAGCCGCTCCTGCGTCGCGACATCCTCGAGATCGTCCAGCGTGCGGCGGAGCGTGAACTGTGGGTCGTCGTCGGCACCAACGGCGTGCGCATCACGGAGAACGTGGCTCGGCGCCTGGCGGAGGCGGGAGCACGGGGACTGTCGCTTTCCCTCGATGCCCTCGATCCCGATCGACACGACGGCTTCAGGAAGGTGCGTGGCGCCTGGCAAAACACGGTGGAGGGAGCGCGAGATCCTCAACCGCGACCGGGCTTCCCTTCATCGTGCAGACGACCGCGGGCTCGCACAATCTCGGCGAGCTCGAGGCAATCGCCGACTTCGCGTACAATCGCCTCGCCGCCAAGGTCTGGAACCTCTACTTCCTGGTGCCCACGGGGCGCGGCCAGTTCGTGTCGGACATCACCCCCGCACAGTACGACGAGGTGCTCGCCTCGCTCTACCGGATCCAGAGGAGTACGCCGGCCGGATGCTCGTGAACGCGAAGTGCGCTCCGCACTACATCAAGACCGTTCTGGAGAATGCCGCCGCCCAGGCCGACACAATCCCGACGGACCCTCGCCGTAGCCTCGGCGAAGGCGGGCCCGCGTTGCCCGGTCTGTCCGCGATCAGGACCTACTCCGGCGGGGCCGGCGGGTGCCCGGCGGGGACGCATTACATGGGGATCCGGCCGAACGGCGATGTCACCCCTTGCCCCTACCTTCCGGTCTTCGCGGGGACTCTTCGCAACGCGAGTCTCGCGGACCTCTGGACCTCCTCGGAGCTGTTCGCCGGCATTCGTCGCCGCTCCTCGCTCGGGGGGCGGTGCGGGGCGTGCGAGATGAACGGCCACTGCGGGGGCTGTCGCGCCAGGGCCTTCGGGATGACCGGCGATCTGATGGCCGAAGACCCCCTCTGCACGCACACGCCCGGAACGTTTGCCGGGTCTCCCCTTCTCGCGATGCACAGCCGTGCCTCCGTCGCGGGGGGGCTCGGGTCTCCAGCAATCGAATACGGCACTGAATCGCCGCCGACGATCGCGTGGGACGATGCAGCTGCCGCGCGGATGAAGAAAATCCCCGCGTTCGTCAGGGGGATGGTCGTCAGGGCCGTCGAGGAGTCCTGCCGCAAAGGCGGCCTCGACCGCGTGACGGTCGAGGAGCTCGAGCGGATCCGCGCGCGGATGCCGACCCCGAAGATGTTCGGTTAGGTCGAGGAATGGCCGAACGCCGCTGGCGGTGCTGTCAACTCCCAACTCTCAACTCCAAGTCCGCGGTTCATCGAACTTCGCGTGGTCGCCGCATCCCTTACTTCGCGCTGCGGCGGCGTCGGAGCCCTGTCTCTGGCGTCGCGCGCCCCGTGATAGCATCGATTTCCACCGTTTGCCGGATCCGAGGTGCTTTGTGCTCGACGCCTCCTCTTCGGCTCGCCTCGTCCGCTTTGGCGTCTTCGAGGTCGACCTCCACGCGGGCGAACTCCGCAAGGCCGGCGTCCGCCTGACACTGCAGGGGCAGCCAATCCAGGTGCTTGCCGCGCTCGTCGAGCGTCCCGGTCAGCTGGTGACTCGCGACGAACTGCGTCAACGACTCTGGCCCGGGGACACCTTCGTAGACTTCGACCACGGATTGAGCGCAGCGGTGAACCGGCTGCGCGAAGTGCTGGGTGACTCGGCCGACTCCCCGCGGTTCGTCGAAACGCTGCCCCGCCGCGGGTACCGGTTCATCGCGCCGGTGACCGGGGACCGCGACCATTCGACGGGTGGACCCGTTGTCGGCACCCCGTCGCCCGAGCCGCCTCCCTCGGGGATCGGGGCTCGCCAGTGCAGGTCGCGACGCCCTGGTTCGGATTTCGCCGGAAGTGGGCCGCCCTGTGCCTCGCGGTGCTCGTCGGTCTGGCGGCACTGGGCCTGGCGCGCTCCTACCGGTGGGCGCCACCGGAAACTGCGGGTGCCGAACCGCCGATGCACGTCGTGCAACTCACGACGCTGAGCGGAGCCGCCTCGTATCCCACCTTGTCGCCCGACGGCAACGCGGTGGCGTTCATGTGGGAGAGCGGCAAGAGAAACGACGGCGCCAGCATCTATGTGACGGCTGTGGGCTCCGGGACGGCGACTCGTGTCACCGTTTCGCCCGACCGCGACTTTGCTCCGAGCTGGTCTCCCGACGGTCGCCACATTGCCTTCGTCCGGCACGAGACGCCGGAGTCGCTCTGGACTCCGGGGAGTCCGTTTCTGACTTATCTGTATGTGACATCACCGTTCGGAGGTGGTGCGCGCAAAGTGAGCGACTTGACGTTCGGGTCGGTCTCGTGGTCACCGGATAGTCGGTTCCTCGTGGCGGTCCGTGAGTCGGGCGAACCGGACGGCATTTATCTCATTCCCGCGCGCGGCGGCGATGCTCGCCGGATTATCACGCCCGCGGCCGGGACACATCCGGGAAATGCGATCTTCTCGCCGGATGGTCGAAGCTTGGCTTATGTGTCCTGCCAGTGGCCTGCCGCTGTCTGCGATATCTATGTCGTGGACCTCAACGCAGACTGGTTACCGGTGGGCACGCCACGGCGCATCGCGAGACCGACCCGAGATGGGATCTTCGGCATGAGCTGGACCGAGGACGGACGAGGGCTGGTCTATGGCACTGAGCCCAAACCGTTTCTTCACGAGTTGTGGCGTGTCTCACTCGACGGCACGCGAGCGCCGGAAGCCATCGGCGTCGCTGGAGTTGGCGCGACAGACCCTGCGATTGGTCGCGCCCAGCACAGGCTGGCGTTCACTCGCGGTCATGTCGATACGGACATCTACCGCTTCGAAGCCGGCCGCGCTCCCCAGCCCGTGCTGACGTCGTCGCTGGCGGACTTCGACCAGGACTACTCGCCCGACGGCACGCAAATCGTCTTTGTGTCCGTGCGCTCGGGAGACGCGGCCGAAATCTGGGTGGCGAAGGCCGACGGGTCGGACGCGCATCAGCTCACGCACCTGTCGCCACGATCGCTCGGCGCACCCCGTTGGTCGCCCGACGGCCGGCGCATCGCATTCGAGGCCGTCGACGATGCGCACCACTGGCGCGCCTGGACCATCGACGCGGACGGTGGCGCCGCGCGACCGCTGACGAGCGGGCTTGGCGACCATCACACGCCTACGTGGTCTGCCGATGGCAAACGTGTACTACTCGTCGACCACGAGCGATGATTCGAAACATTTGGCGGATACCGTCAGCAGGCGGCCCCCCACAGCAGGTCACGAAGACTGGCAGCGCCTGGATGGCGCTCGAGGGCAGGTCGGGCCGCTATGTCGTTTATCAGGTCGACAACAGAGCGTTGCTGCTGTTGCCATCGGGCGGCGGGGCGGCCAGGCAGCTCGTCGCGTGCGCAGCAGATGACGGGTTCGCCGTCGCGGCCGACGCCGTGTACTACGTCGGGTGCGAAGCCTCTGACAGCCCGTCCATTCACCGTCTCGACGTGCTCACTGGTCGCGACCAGAAACTGGGCGTCCTCCCGGGCTTCAGGGGAAGGTTCATCAGCGTCTCGCCAGACGGCAGGTCGATTCTGTACAAGAAGGTGATGCCTGGAATGGGTGCCGACATCATGCTCATCGAGAACTTCAGGTAGGCGGGTGACTGCACGGCCGAGAACCGTTCGCCATCGGGAGGGTCGCTTGCGTCGTCGCTCGAGGGCGCCGGGCGGTTTGTGGACCCTCTTCGCCGTCCTCTTCGCGGCCTTCCTCGCCGGTTCACCGGCCACGTACGCACAGAGTGCCGGGAACGCCACGCTCCGTGGTTCGGTCGTCGATGAGACTGGTGGGGGACCGCCCGGCGCAACGGTCACACTCACCAACACCGCTACCCGGGCCATCCAGACCACCGATGCGGATGCGCGTGGCGCGTACCTGTTCAGTGGCGTCTTCCCAGGGACCTACGACCTGCGGGTCGAGTTCGACGGCTTCAAGACCTCCGAGCAGACAGGTCTCGTCATCAACCCGCAGGACACCCGCGGGCTGGACATCACGCTCGTGGTCGGCTCGCACATCGAACGCGTCAGGGTGGCGGCCGACAACGACGCGATCCAGACCGAAACGGGCGCCCGCGAAGGCGTCCTGACGGCCGCACAGATCGACAACCTTTCAGTCATCAGCCGCAGCGCCCTCGAGCTGCTACGCATCCTGCCTGGCGTCGTCGCGCCGTACCCCACCGAACTGGAGAGCGTGAGTTTCAACGGCGGGGCGAACCACACCTCGGCCTATACCGTCAACGGTGTGCGCGGCACCAACAACACCGTGCAGCTCGACGGCTCGAGCCTCATCGAGATCGGCACCAACAACGGCAGCATCGTCACACTCAACAACGACATGGTGCAGGAGGTGAAGGTCCAGAGCGCGAACTACGCCGCGGAACATGGCTCGGGCGGCGTCGCGATCAGCGCGGTCACCAAGAGCGGCAGTTCGGTCTTCCACGGCACATGTACGCCTACAACCGCGACCACCACTTCGCAGCGAATGATCGATCGAACAACATATTCGGCATCGAGAAGCCGAAGAGCGCGTTCAACTATCCCGGCGGCAATATCGGGGGCCCAGTGATCGTTCCCGGCTGGACGTATACGAGAAACCGCGACAAGCTGTTCTTCTTCGTCGGGCTCGAGGTCCAGCGCCAGCAGATCGACATGGGCGCCCGGCGCAGCGTGGTCCCCACCCTGCTCCAGCGGCAAGGCCTGTTCACCGAATCGCTGGTGGCGGACGGGCAGAATCTTGGGCAGCCGGTTGGTCCCGTGCTCATCCCGACCGGGTTCCCTGGAGCCGGCACACCGGCGCCCGAGGCTGACCTCGGGCCGTATACGCACCCCCTCGGACGGCTGCTCGCCAACCTCTACCCGCTCCCGACCGGCCGGTACAACGACAACAGCTTCAACTACGCCACGGCGGCGCTCAAGCCACTCAACCGGCTCGATTTCAAGACGCGCGTCGATTGGAACCCGTCGGCCAACACGCGGACATACCTGCGTCTCGCCCGCGAAGACGAGCATGTGACAGGCGTCTTCGGGCAGTTGGGGACCGACCTCGGATGTGGCCCTCCCGAGCCCCGCGCTCGAGACCAACCGCGGCCGGTCGTACGCCGCGAATGTCGTCACTGTGCTGAGCCCGTCGATGACCAACGAGACGCTCGTCTCGTGGAGCCGCCTGCGGCTTGACGGCACGTACCAGGATCCCGCGAAGATGCGACTCGATGCGCTCGGCGCGTCCTGGACAGGCACCTTCCCCGGCGCGAGCCCCTACATTCCCGGCGGTGATCGGGAACTGGGGCGGCCACGTCGCCAACCTGTGGAGCCCGAACATCGGACCTGTACGCCGACAACGACGCGCTGCAGTTCAGCGACAAGCTGACGCGCCTCGCCGGCGCCCACGCACTGAAGTTCGGCGCGTCGATCGAGCGTCTGCAGAAACAGCAGATCTTCCCCAACTCGGCGGAGGGGTGGTTCCTGTTCGATCCGTCGTTTACGCCCGGCAGCACGGGCAACACAGTCGGGGACATCCTCACGGGGCGCGTCGGGGAGTACAGCCAGGGAACCCGACCTCGCGATGGCCGCTTCCGCATGTGGAACGTCGACGCGTTCGCGCAGGACTCGTGGAAACTGCGGACCAACCTCACGCTCGAGTACGGCGTGCGCGGTGGCTACTGGACGAACAACGTGGAGCTCAACGGGCTCGGCGCCTGGTTCGATCCCGCCCGCTATGACCCGACCCGGCCCGCGTGGCTCGACGAGTCCACGTTCCAGCAATTGAACGGCGTGTGCTACGTGTCGAGTGGCTGCACCGCCCCGGGCATCTTCGCCAACCGCCGGCCCTTCGCAATGCCACGTGTCAATGTGGCATGGGACATCGCCGGCAACGGCACCAACGTGCTGCGCGGCGGCTACGGAGTCTTCTTCAATCGCCCACCAGGCAACGTCGAATACAGCGTCATGGGCATGCCTCCGGCGCTCCATCAAGTCACGCAGGATGCCTACGGAGGGTTCGGATACGGCGACGGAGTTGGACTCACCTACGACACCGCCAGGGAGACTACGCTTGCCTCACAGCAAGGCAGGACGGGCATCTCGACGTTCACGCCCCGCTCGTTTGCCTTTCCAAAGGTCGAGAGCTTCAGCGTCTCGTACGCCCGCCGGCCTCTTCTTCAGCCAGGTCATCGAGGCTGCGTATGTCGGCACGAGGGGTCGGCGGCTCTTCGCCGGAATGAACATGAACCCCGTCCCGGAAGGTGCGCTGCTCCAGGGTTGGTGGGCAACGCGGACCTGGCGGTGCCGGTGAACCGAGTCGCGCTCGACGCCGTTGCAGTCAACAAGTTCAGGCCGTATCAGGTCTACTCCTCGCTTCAAAGCTTGGACTTCGCCGGCGTCTCCAACCAGGACTCTCTCCAGGTGACGCTCAGCCGACAGTCGGGCAGGCGGCTTCAGGTCTTTCGCCGCATACACGCTGGCCCGCAGCCAGGGCACGTTTGGCGACGACACCTACTCCTCTCTGGGACCCGTTTCGATCAAGCCGAATGTACGGGATATCTCAACACGGACCGGACGCACACGTTGACGGTCTCCTGGAACGCCATGCTGCCGGACGGTGCCCCGCGGCCCGCTGCAGCACGCGGTTCTCAGGGGGCTCTCTGAACGGGTGGCAGGTCTCGGGCATTCCACCGTGGTGAGTGGTGAGCCCATCTGGCTCGGGCTTTCCGGGCAGGCCGGCAGCTACGGCATGCTCCAGGCGGTCCACGGCACGCCGGACATCATCGGCGCCGCTCGGGGCCAATCTCTCGCCCGTCTACACTGTCGACCCAAGGCTCGGTGGCACGAAGGTCGGCGAGAAGGTGCTCGATCTAAGTTGATCCAGGTGCCAGCGCTTGGGCAAGAGGGAGAGCCGCTGCCGCCTTCCATAATACGGCGGCCCTCACCGCCAGGACCACGACGTTACGGTCTTCAAGAACTTCGCACTCCGCGGCTCGCAGAAACTCCAGCTGCGATTCGGCTTCTTCAACGTCTTCAACACGGCCTACGCCAGTGACATCGATACGGGACTCGAGACCGACTGCAACCAGCATGTCGACCACGTGCCGAATGGTGTCGGCGGCTACGTGGATCACGTGTGCGACCCCGCGGCCGGCATGTTCTACACGGACCTCACGAAGGCCAATTTCGGCACCATCATCTCGAAGACCGGCCACCGGGTGATCGAGTTCGCGCTGAAGGGCACCACTTCTGATCTTCCTGGCCGCCGCATCGACTGCGTGTGACGTTCGTCGGCCTCCACCAGAGCCGAGTAGAGCGCATCAGCGCCGGTTCTGTAGCAACGCCAGTACCTCATGGCCTGGCGGCTCTCCACGCGGCGCGTCAGGATGAACTCCTTCACAACTGTTCTTCGCCCGCTGCGCTGCCGGTTCGTCGGCGCCGTCGATGTGGGCCATCTCGTGCCAGATGATGGCGGCCAGCGCGTAGTCGAAAATTCCTGGCCCTTCGAGGCGCCCTGGAGTGTGACACCCTGCCGGATGAGATAGACGGCCCGACTACCGTAATAGACGAATGCCTCCACACGAGGCTCTTTGTGAGCAGGCGCGAATCGTTGGGACGCTCGACAATCACGACATCGTGCGGCTGCCGCGGCAGCAGCCGCACCGCGCGCGCGATGGCTTCGTCGAAGGGGTTGGCGCGGGCGCCGGCGGGCAGAAATCCGAGAACCGCCACCGAGAGAAGAAACAGCCCGAGAGCACGTCGACCGACAGCACCACGCAGCATGCACGCACCTCCGGGTTGGCGGATGTGCGTGCACGCTGGGCGATTGGCGCCGGCTACCTCAATGACCTGCGGGTCATATCTGGCTCGTACGGAAGTCGCAGGCCAAGTGGATCGCAGACAATGAGTTAGCCGGGTAACTCACACGACAGGAATCGTGCGTGCTAGGATCTCGCCGCCTCACGAGCATGTCCTGACAGGGTATGGCGATGGCAGAAGTCCCCGCGCCAGCGCGCCGGCCGCTCCGATTAGGTGTGGCTAGTCAGGATTAGCGGCTTTGCGGGCTAACGGAACGCCGTTTCCAGGCCGTAGATGAGGCGCCGCCTCCATGATCGGAACCGGCGAGGTACCGCGACTCCGACTCGGTCTTCCTCCTGTGGCTGGCCGGCATGCTCGGCGTGGTCGTCATCACGGTCACGGTGCTGCCCCAACTGTTGCGGGAGGTGACCCTCCCTGCGCCCCTGTGGGTGATTTCACTGGCGAGCCTCGCGCAGAGCGCGCTCCTCGTCGCGCTCGCCGTGTGGGCGGGCGTCGCGCTCGCGCCGAAGGTTGGCCTTCGCGCGCCCGCGTTTGAGGCCGCGGTGACAGCCCGCCGATCGCGCCCGCCCTCCGGCCGCAGTTTCTCCCCGGCCTCGTCGCCGGCGTCCTTGGCGGGATGTGCTGTTCGCCGTCGGCGTTACGCACCCGCCGCCCTCGTGGAGGTACAGGAGCGGTTAACCCTCCGCTCCTCGCCCGCGTACTCTATGGCGGCATCACGGAGGAATTGCTTCTGCGCTGGGGGCTCATGACGGCGCTGGTTTGGCTGGCGTGGCGATCCTGCAACGTCGGAGGGGTACCCCGCGGGCAGTCTACATCTGGCTCGCCATCGTCGTGAGCGCGTTGCTGTTCGGTGCGGGTCATTTGCCGGCGGCGGCAGCGCTGGTCGGGAAGTTGACGGGCGACATCGTGCTATTCGTCGTCGGGGTGAACACGGCCTTCGGAGTGCTGTTCGGTTACCTGTTCTGGCGACACGGCCTGGAAGCGGCGATGATCGCTCACGGAACTGCGCACGTAGTCAGCTACATCATCGGCCGAGGGCTCTGAAGCCGGAGGACTAGTCGCCGCATCCGGGCATGGCCCATCACGCAGTTCCGAGGACTCCAGCCGCAAGGCGGGCCTCGACCGCGCGAACTCGACGAAGAGCTCGAGCAGAAATACGTGCGCGGATGCCGATCCGAGGATGTGCCGAGTGAGCGGGGGCCAAGGTAAACTGCCACAGGCTCAACTCCAGGAAGGAGAACTCCCAGTCCACTCAGGGGCTCTACGTCGGATTCGACTTGCGGATCAGCGTTGCCACGATCTTCACAAGCTCGGCGCATTCGATGATCACTGGATCATGCGCCGGCGTGAGAATCCCGGACTTGCGAAGACACGAAGACGGAACGACGTCTCCTTCAACTCGCGTAGGACGATCTGCCGTTTCGCCCGAACATCCTTCGGACTCGATCCGTCATCAGCCTCCGCGAAGTTCGCGCCGGCGGACGTCCCGCTCTTCAATAGCTGCGCACAAAGTGCGACGGCGATCGGGCCTCGTGTGTGCAGAAACTGCGCCATCCGCGTGATAACACAGGCGAAATTGAACAGACGCTCGCGCAGATCGTAGGGCTTGTCGTTGATGCTCCAATCGTCCACATCCATGACAAGCAACACTGACGCCAGGTGGCCAGTGTTGGGAGTTGGCTGTTGGGAGTTGGCTGTTGGGAGTTGGCGTCGGGCGATGGCCGTTGGGAGTTGGCCCGTTCGAGCGCTGATTCGCTCGCACCTACTGCGAGAAGGGGTCCGGTTCGCTCTGCTCCGCGACTCTTTCCTCCATCCACTTCTGGAACTCCTCGGCGGTCTGGACGGTGACAAATCCCCGCATCCGGGCATGGCCCAACCCGCAGAGCTGCGCGCAGGCAATCTCGTACTGGAACTCGGGATTCCCCGTCCTGGCCCGCATCTCCGCGGTCGTGACGTTGGGGACGAACCAGATGGGGATCGTGAGGCCGGGGATGGCGTCCTGCTTCACGCGAAACTCGGGCACGCCGAAGCTGTGGATGACGTCCTTGCTCCTGAGCCTCACGATGATCGGCTTGTTCACGGGCAGATAGAGCTGATTGAGCGTCGTGACGTCGTCTTTCGCGGCAGGATCGGAGCGATCGAGTCCCAGGGGGTTCGACTGGAGGTCGAGCAGCTTGATGTCCGTGCGGCCGAATACCCCGTCGGGGCCGGGATAGTGGACGTTCCAGGCGAACTGCTCGGCGGTGACCTGAACGACCAGCGCTTCGCTCTCCGGGGGGATGTGGTCGACCCTCGCGGCCCAGAGCGGGATCGAGAATCCGAACAGGAGAACCGCTTCGACCACGGGCACGCCGACCTCGAGATAGCTCGACGCGTGCGACTTGACCCCCGCGTAGTTCGCCACCGGATTCCGCGATTGCCGGAAGCGGACCAGGCAGTAGGTGAAGAACGCCTCCCCACCCGACGAACAGGATGAGCATGAACACGTGCGTCCAGCCGATCAGGCTGTCGATTTGCCCGCCGTGAGCCGAGGCGAGCGCCGGGAGTCCAAGCCAGTCAGTCATGATGTTCTCGACGCTCCTTGGAGCTCCGACCATTCGGTGTCGAGCTCGATGTCCGCGATGCGCTTCGCGCGCTTGCGGAGATAGAGGAAGAAGCCCACGAACCCGCCCTGCACCGCAAGCGTGATGCCCAGCATCACCAGCATGCCGAGCTTCGTCCCGTCGATCGATCGAGGTCTCCTCCGCCCCGAAGCACACCGGGCAGGCGAGGACACTCGAGCTGCCAATCATCACGGCAGCCATCGTCGTGACCGCCCGCGACGTAGCGCTGTCTTGCCGCGCCGAAGCAGCGAAGCTGCGAAGGCGGGTCATCGCAGCGTCCTCGTCTTGCGCAGGAACCACGAGTCGTAGACGACCAGGCCGAACGACACGGCGAACGCCGCGACGGCCGCGAGCAGGCTTGCGACCCCGTCCTCCCGCCCGTACAGGCCCAGGCACCAGACCCCGAACAGCACCGCGAGGGCCGCGGAGAGGAGGATCAGCAGCGCGTGGAACCACCTGAGGTTCATTCGTGAATCCAGTAGCCGTTGCTGTGGGTGACGACGGGAAGGGCCAGCAGCGCGACGAAGAAGACCGCGGTCAGCACGAGGACCGCGTAGATCAGCTTCTTCTCGGAGATCAGGTGCATGAAGTAGCACGCCACCAGCGATCCCTTGATGGTCGCGACGAGCAGCGCCACGGTCACGGCAATCGGCACGGGAAGGTGGAGGCGGGAGATCGCCACGGTGACGATCGTCAGGACCATGAGCGCGACGAAGACGGTGATGTAGACCCTGACGTGTCTGTCGATGTCAGCTGCGTGGTCGCTCGTCATGGATGCTGCCTACAGAAGGTACAGGGTCGGGAAGAGGAAGATCCAGACCAGATCCACGAAATGCCAGAAGAGGCCCGAGTGCTCGACCCGGTTGGTGAACCACTCCGGGTTCGTCTTCCAGTGCTTCGCGCCGGGGCCCCAGAAATAGGCGTTCACCGCCATCCCGCCGGCCACGTGGAGCATGTGCAGGCCGGTCAGGGTGAAGTAGATGGCGAGGAAGTTGTTGGTGCTGGGAAAGAGCCCGTCGTGGAACTTGTGGCTGTATTCGAAGTACTTGACCACGAGGAAGACGAACCCGAGCAGGATCGTCGCCCCCATGTAGATCCGAAAGGTCCCGAAGCGGCGGCGCATCAGCGACGCCCAGGCCATGACCATCGTGACGGAGGACCCAATCAGGACGATCGTGTTGAACGTGGCGAGCGGGACGTTCAGAATCGTGTCTCCCCGCGGCCAGCTCGGCGCCCCCGTCCGGATCAGGATGTAGCTCGCAAACAGGGCCCCGAACAGCATGACCTCCGAGGCCAGGAAGAGCCAGATGCCGATCTTGCCGTTGGTGAGACCGGTGTCGCGGCGCACCTCTACGGTGTAGGGAATGTCCATCGATCAGGCCTCGTGCTGCGGCAGGAAGTCCTTGGCCGCGCCGGGAACGCTGTACTCGTAGGGCCCGCGGTACGCTTCCGGGGCCACGAGGAAATTGCCGTGCGGGGGAGGCGAGGGAGCCGCCCACTCGATCGTCGTGGCCTGCCACGGGTTCGTCGTCGGTCTTCTCCCCCTTCCAGATGCTCCAGAAGAAATTGAAGATGAAGGGAATCTGGAAGATCGCCATGATCCACGCGCCCCAGGAGGAGACGACGTTCCAGTGGAGGACCGGCTGCGCAAAGTCGTAGGTCGCCCCGCCGTCGAACAGTCGCCGCGAGACGCCGGCCAGCCCCATGATGAACATCGGCATGAAGACGACGTTCATGCAGACGAACGAGCCGACGAAATGGATCTTGCCGAGCGTCTCGTTCATCTTCCGCCCGGTTGCCTTCGGAAACCAGTAGTAGATCCCCGCGAAGAGGGCGAAGATCGTCCCCGGAGCGACGACGTAGTGGAAGTGGCCGATGACGTAGTACGTGTCGTGCAGCGGGATGTCCGCGATGTTGAAGGCGAGCGGAAGCCCCGTGAGCCCGCCGATGCCGAACATCGGGAGAAAGCCGACCGCGAAGAGCATGGGCGTGTTGAAGCGTATCGATCCGCCCCAGAGCGAGATGATCAGGGCCGTCGAGGATCACGACCGATGGGATCGAGATGATCATCGTGGTCGTCTGGAAGAACGCCGCCATCGCCGTCCCCATGCCGGTCATGAACATGTGGTGCGCCCAGACGATGAACGACATGAAGCCGAGGAAGACGAGCGAGTAGACCATCGAACGGTAGCCCCACAGGGGCTTCCGCGTGTTGTTCGCGATGATCTCGGCCACGATGCCCATCGCGGGAAGGATCAGGACGTAGACTTCCGGGTGCGCCAGGAACCAGAACAGGTGCTGCCAGAGGAGCGGGTTGCCTCCGCCGGCCACGTCGAGGACCTGGCCGCTGACGACGAGGCCGCTCGGGAGGAAGAAGCTCGTGCCGGCCAGCACGATCCATCAGCTGCATGACCGCCGCGGCCTCGAGCGGCGGGAAGGCCAGGAGCAGGAGGAAGGCCGTGACGAACTGGGCCCACACGAAGAAGGGGAATCGCATGAACGTGAGCCCCTTGGCGCGGAGCTGGATCATGGTCGTGATGAAGTTGATCGCGCCGAGCAGCGACGAGGTGATCAGGAAGATCATCCCGATGAGCCACCACGTCTGGCCCGTGCCCGCGATGATGGCGAGGGGCGCGTAGGAGGTCCACCCGGACTGCGCGGCTCCCCCGGGGACGAAAAAGCTGGCCAGCATCGTCACGCCGCCGAGGAAGAAGAACCAGTAGCTCGCCATGTTGAGCCTCGGGAACGCCATGTCCGGGGCTCCAATCTGGAGCGGGAGCACGAAGTTCCCGAATCCTCCGACGGCGAGGGGGACCACGCCGAGGAAGACCATGATGGTGCCGTGCATCGCCCCGAGCTCGTTGTAGAACTCAGGGAGCATCGTCCCGCCCGGCATGCGCGCCTCGCCGAGGAGCCCGCCGATGCAGCGGCAGCGCGGCGCCCGGGTAGGCGAGCTGCCAGCGCATGAGCATCATCAGCGAAAAGCCGAAGAGCAGGAACAGGAGGCCGGTGATGGCGTACTGGATGCCGATGACCTTGTGGTCGGTGGAGAAGACGTACTTGCGCCAGAAGCCGAGCTCCTCGTGATGGGCTTCGTGCGCGACGTGCGGCTTGGGTGCGGCGACGGCTCCCGGCTCACTCATGCGGCTGTTCTCCGGATCGCTACTTCGCGCGGGGTGGCGAACTTGAAGTTCTGGGTCTTCGTATCGGTGGCGCCAACCGTGACCGAGGCCGTCTGCGTCCCCAGCCTCTCGTGCCAGGCGGTGATCTCGTAGGTCCCCGGGTCGAGGCCCGAGATCGTGAACTTCCCGTCCGTGCTCGTCACCGAGAAGAAGGGATGGGTGAAGACGGCGATGTAGGCGCTCATCCACGGGTGGACGTCGCACTTGATATGGAAGACCGCCTCCGGCTTGTCGAACGTCGTGGTCGTCTCCTTGAGCGTCGCCGGCATCGCCCTTGTTGAATGCCTTGTTGACCTTGGGAAGCGTGTGGACGTTGTGGAGGATGCCGTCGGAGTTGAGGATCCTGTAGGCCTGACCGACCATGATCCCCATCACGTGCGGCTTGTACTGACAGCCATTCTGATCGAGGACCACCGGAGTCTTGGGAGCGGGCCAGGTCTTCCCGGCCGGGAGCCCCTTCGAGACCCAGACCATGATGTTCCCCATGGTGTTGCCGCTGCCGAGGACCAGCATCTCGTTCGGCACGGGTGCCGAGTGCTTCTTGGCGCACGCGGGGTCGGCGTCCATGGCGAGCGGCTTGAGGGTGGGGGCTTTCCCGTCGAAGGTGACGGTTCCGGTGACGGACGAGGCGGCGACGGCGACGCCCGGCCAGACCGACACCGCGACCAGCACCAGCCGCCAGCCACAACCTGTTCCCTGTTCCGCGCATGCTCGGCTCCTTGGTCATCGCAAACCTCGTCTCGTCGTCACCGTCGATGCGTTCCGCCCATCGTGAAGTGGGCAGACGGTACACCCAGCCTACCGCCTGTGCAACCCTCGCGCAGCCTCGCGGCCGCCCCGGTTGCAAGGCACTGGCTCCGATCCGCCCTCAGACGTTCTCGAAGGCGAGCGATTCGGCGAGCCTCGGGTCGCGTAGCGGAACGAGCGCCTGCCGTCGCATCAGCCAGCTCGCCGCCGCCACGAAGCACCCGCCGACGGCGACGAAGCGCGGCCACGTCCAGAGCCGACGGACGGACCCCTTCGGGATGGAGCGTCGGCATGACTTGCCAGTAGAGATCCACGAAGTGCATGGCGAGGAGCCACGCTCCCCCGACGGCCAGGGTCGCTCCCTTCCGCTTGACGGTCCGCCCCATCAGGTAGAAGAACGGAACCACGAAATGTCCCGCCATGAGGAGGAGCGAGACCTGCATCCAGGACCCCTCCAGCCGCGCCTTGTACCAGATCGTCTCCTCCGGGAGGTTCGCGTACCACATGAGGAAGAACTGGGAGAAGGCGATATAGGCCCAGAACGCCGTGAACGCGAAGAGGAGCTTTCCGATATCGTGCAGGTGCTCGGCGCTGATGACCGTGTCGAGCAGCCCCGCCCCGCGCATCGCCACCACGACGACCGAGAGCAGCGCGATGAACCCGACGAAGGAACCCGCGAAGAAATAGACGCCGAAGATGGTCGAGTACCAGTGCGGCGTGAGCGACATGATCCAGTCGATCGACGCGAAGGTCTGGGTCAGCGCGAGGACGATGATGGCGGGCCCGGCGAGGCGGCGCAGGCGGGCCGACACTCCGGGATCCCCCGTCACGTCCTGACCGCGCGAGCCGCGGTAGTAGAGGAGGGCGATGAAGGACCAGCATTCCGAAGTAGAGCGCCGCCCGGATCAGGAAGAACGGCACGTTGAGGTATGGCGCCTTCCAGCGAAGCAGCGCATCGTGCTCGGCTGCCCCGGGGACGGTCCACTCGTAGAGATCGCGCAGGCCGAGCAACACCGGCAGGAAGAGGGCCGCCATCACGGGAAGCGTCGCGAAGATCGTCTCCCCGATCCGTCGCAGCACGATCCCCCATCCTCCCTGGGCCGCGTACTGGATCAGCACGAAGAAGAGCGCGCCGAGGGCCAGGCTCAGAAAGAACAGGAACGACACGAGCCACGAGAAGAAGAACTGCTTCGGATTCGCCGCCCCCAGAATCGCGCAGGCCACCGCCCCCAGCAGGGCGCAGACGGCGCCAATGACCGGAATGCGGTTCCACGGGTGCCCCGGCGGGATCGTGGCCTGCTCGGGCCGCAGCGCTACGCGATCGTGTTCGGGGATCATTCAGGACTCCAGGAGCTCGACGCTTCGTGCGCCCAGGGACTCCAGCAGCTTCCCGGTGGCCGACGGATCGAACCGCGGATCCCACGATTCGATCGAGATGAAGAAGGCGTCGTCGGTCACCCGCTCGAAGACCTTGGATCGGAAGAGCGGATGGTGGTGCATTGGGAGCCGGTTCAGGCCGAGCATGCCGAAGACGGCGCCGAGCGCGCCGAAGAGGACTGCGAGCTCGAAGGTGATCGGAATGAAGGCGGGCCAGGAGAAGAACGGCTTGCCGCTGATCACGAGGGGGTAGGCGGCTGCGTGGACCCACCACTGCAGGACGAACCCGAGCGCGGCCCCCGTCAGTCCCATGCCGAGGACGATCCAGGGAAGCGGGGAGCGCCGGAGCCCCATCGCTTTCTCGAGGCCGTGGACGGGGAACGGGCGTGTGGGCGTCCCACCGCGTGAAGCCCGCGTCACGCACCCGCTCGCACGCGTGATGGAGGTCCGCCGGCGTCGCGAATTCGGCGAGGATTCCGTAGTAGGGCCCCTTCGGGAGCCGCGGGACGAGCGGCATCTGGAAGCTCCATCGGGAGCGGGCTCCGGCGCCCGACGGGGCCACGGCGTGGCTCGGTGATCCTTGATCTCGGCTCTCGTGTTCGGGGCCGGGCTGCCAGTGCGGATCGGCCTGCGGCAGGACGGTCTTGACCTCGGCGGTTGCCACCATGCGGAAGAAAGCGCACGAACAGGCAGAACATCGTGAAGAAGAGCCCGAAGCTTCCGAGCAGGCACGCCACGTCCCAGATCGTGGGAGTGAAGTAGCCCCAGGCCGAGGGAAGGAAGTCACGGTGCAGCGACGTCACGATGATCACGAACCGCTCGAACCACATGCCGATGTTGATGACGATCGACAGAACGAACAGGATCGGTATGCTCGTGCGCGCCTTCTTGAACCAGAAGATCTGGGGGCTGATCACGTTGCAGGTGACCATGATCCAGTAGGCCCAGGCGTACGGTCCGAGCGCGCGGTTCAGGAACGTGAAGAGCTCGTAGGGGTTCCCGCTGTACCAGGCGGTGAAGAACTCCATGGCATAGGCGTAGCCGACCATCGTCCCGGTCACGAGCATGATCTTCGCCATGTAGTCGAAGTGCCGGAGGGTGATGATGTGCTCGAGGCGGAACGCCTTGCGGCAGATCACCATGAGCGTCAGCACCATGGCGAACCCGGAGAAGATCGCGCCCGCGACGAAGTAGGGCGGGAAGACCGTCGTGTGCCATCCAGGGAGGATGGAGACCGCGAAATCCATCGAGACGATCGAGTGAACCGAGAGGACCAGCGGCGTCGCGAGGGCTGCGAGAACGAGGTAGGCGGTTTCGTAGTGATGCCATTGCCGCACGGAGCCCCGCCATCCGAGGGCGAGGAAGCCGTACACGAGCTTCCGGATGCGGGTTTTCGCCCGATCGCGAATCGTCGCCAGGTCCGGGATCAGGCCGACGTACCAGAACAGGAACGAGACGGTTCCGTAGATGCTGACCGCGAAGACGTCCCAGAGAAGAGGGCTCCTGAAGTTGGGCCACATGCCCATCTGGTTCGGGATCGGGAACATCCAGTAGGCGACCCAGACGCGTCCCACGTGGATCCCCGGGAACGTCATGGCGCACATGACCGCGAAGATGGTCATCGCCTCCGCCGCGCGGTTGATCGAGGTGCGCCATTTCTGGCGGAAGAGGAAGAGGATCGCCGAGATGAGCGTCCCGGCGTGCCCTATCCCGACCCAGAACACGAAGTTCGTGATGTCCCACGCCCAGCCGACGGGGACGTTGAGGCCCCAGACGCCGATCCCCTCCCAGAACAGCCACGAGACCGCCACGCCGAGAAGGCTGAGGAGCGCGAGGGAAGGGATGAAGAAGAGCCACCAGCCGATCGGCGTCCGCCGCTCGACCGGCTCTGCGACGACCTCGGTGATGGAATGGAAATCCGGCGAACGCAGGATGAGCGTTGGATGGCCCGCGACAGGATTGTCCAGCAGTTCTGCTTCCGTCTGGGCCAAGCCGGCTCCTCGGCGTTGAGTTTGAAAGGTGCGCGGTTTGTACCATCGCGCATCGCGGGAGTCAAGTTCACGGCGGAGGCGGGGCAGGCAAGCTCTATAATCAGGGCGACCCGGATGCCCCACACTGCTGGCACGCGGCTTGGTCCGGCTTGACAAACAACCGCCAGTTCAGGGTCTCGCGCGACAACCGCAATATCGTGTTCCTGCGCGCCGAGAACGAGGCCGACATCTGGCTGATGAGCCCGGAGTGAGTCGGCCAGCACGGGGTTACGCCATCTCGCGTACCCGGGTGGCGACGGCAGCGGCCTGCTCGAGCAGCGCGGTCACGCCGATGCCCCCGACGTAGTTCCCCGCCAGGAAGACGCCCTTCGGCAGGTCGAAGCCGCGCGCCCGCACCGACTCGAGCTGCAGGTCATAGTGCGGCAGCGCCGCGCGCCAGCGGTGCACCAGCCGCGCGGCGGGTGGCGACGCTTCGACACCGCAGAGCAACTGCCGGTCGCGATCCATCACCGCGCCCAGATCGTCCTCGGAGAGGTGCACGACGTCACGATCGGAGCGCCTCCGTAGATCCAGCTCTCGGAGTACTGCCCTTCGCGCTGGGGGAAGATGTGCGTGTTGAACAGCACGCCGAGCGCGCGGATGCCTCCGCCGCGAGGAAAAAGGATCCCGCGGCCCTTCTGATGCGTTTCCTCGTCGGGGTAGAAGGCCGTGATGCGGACCAGCGGGAGCATGTCAATCGTCGACAGCGCCTGGCTGGCGGCCGGTGCAACGTCCCTCAGGCATTCCGCCGCATCGCTGGCCGATGTGCAGATGACCGCCGGCGTCGAGCCATCCAGCCGTGCAGGGGCATTCAGACGAATGCTCACCTCGCGCGTCCGCAGGCGACACGCCAGAGCGTCGATGAGTTCCTGCATCCCGCGTGCAGGCGCCACCACGCCCTTCCGCGCAGGTTGCGCGGCGCCGGCCAAACACGAGCGACGCGCTCATGCACGCAGGGTCGCCGGCGTACATGCCCTGGAGCGCCGGACCGAGGAGCCACCGGGTCGCCGGACCTCCCATCACACGCGCACCCCATTGCTCGACGGTCTCGAGCGGCCGAGGGCGCCGCGAGCCCCGCGCGGTCGCCGTCGCGAAGCGCGCGGCGAGCGCGAGCCACTCGCCCGGGTTCAATGGCCACCGCCTGGGTCGCTGGCGGTAGATGTATCGAGCGCCGCTGGACGACCGGTTGGAGCGAAAGCATCTCGAGCCCGAGATCGCGGCACATCGCATCGACGCGAGCCGAGTTCCTCAGCCCTATTGCCGCGGTTTCGACGGGACCGTGTGGCGTCTGGAGCGTCGCGATCAGGCCGCCGAGCCGATCGCTCTTCTCGACGATCTCGACGGGGATTCCTGCGTTCGACAGATAGTACGCGGTCGCAAGCCCGGAGAAACCTCCGCCGACCACCGTGACGGCCCTCATAGGGCTTTCGGCCGCTCGCCTTCCGCGATCCGCACTCTGGTCGACGTTAAGTCCGACAGGCCGGTCACGACGACCAGGGACTGTGACACGACGGCTATGATAGGAAAGCTCTCGGGATTGTCACGGTTTGTTGCAGGAGCGGCTGTGTGGAGGCACTACTGGCGCAAGACAATGATCGCCGGATCGGCGTGCTGCTCGTGCAGCTCGGCACGCCTGATGCGCCCACCCCGGCCGCGCTTCGTCCATACCTCAAGCAGTTTCTGAGCGACCGCCGCGTCGTCGAGCGCAACCGGCTGCTCTGGTGGTTCATCCTGAGGTTGCTCGTCTTGCCGCGGCGGCCTCGCCGGTCGGCCGCGCTCTATCAGCGGATCTGGTCGCGCGATGGCTCGCCGCTGCTCGTCATCTCGCGATCGCAGGCGCGCGCGCTCGAAGCCGAGCTCAATCGCCACGAGCCGGAGCGAGTCAAGATCGTGCTGGGCATGCGCTACGGCAGTCCGTCGATCGCGTCGGCCGTGCAGGAGCTGCATGCCTGGGGAGCGGACCGGCTGCTGCTGTTTCCGCTCTACCCGCAGTACGCAGGCGCGACGACGGGATCGACCTACGACGAGGTGTTCAAGCAGCTGTCGATGCTGCGGTTCGTGCCGGCACTCAGGGTCGTCCCGCCGTACTACACGCATACGGCCTACATCGAGTCGCTCGCCGAGTCGGTTCGTGAGGCGATGGCGCCCCTGCGACGGCCGCCCGACAAAATCATCATTTCCTTCCACGGCATCCCGCAGCGCTTTGTCGATTCCGGCGACCCGTACGCGTCGCATTGCGAGGCGACCGCGCGAGCGCTGGCTGCGAGGGCCGGATGGGAGGAGGGCACCTACCTGCTGTCCTATCAATCGCGCACCGGCCGGGAGCCGTGGCTCAGTCCGAACACGGACGAGACCCTCGCCGAACTGGCACGGACCGGTGCTCGCCATGTCATGGTGATCTGTCCAGGCTTCGTTGCCGACTGCCTGGAGACGATCGACGAAATCGGGCACGTCGGGCTCCAGCAGTTCCGGGCTGCCGGTGGCGAGACATCTGCAGCTCGTGCAGGGGCTCAACGATCGGCCGCGCTGGATTGCCGCGATGGCCGAGATCGTGCTCGAGCAGCTCCAGGGCTGGCGGTAAGCGTCATCCGAGATCCGGCCCGGCCGTTGCAAGGACCGTGTGAGAGCCGCCAGATCCGAGAGAGAATTGTGTTTGCGCGGGCCGGTACCAGCCACCGAGGAGGCGCGGTATGAAGTGGACGCCGGGGAATCGCGAGAACATCGAGGACAGGCGCGGCCAGGGCGGCTTCGGCGGCGGCATGCGCGGCGGCCCCATGGGCATCGGCGTTGTCCTCGTCCTGCTGGTGCTCACACTGTTGACCGGGAAGAACTTCCTGTCGCTGGTCGATCCCGGCGCGATGTCCGGCGGCGGCGAGGCGCCGTCAACCAGCGCCGGGCCGGTCGAGACATCACCCGAGGAAGAGAAGCTGGTCGACTTCATGAACTTCGTCCTGAAGGACAACCAGCAGACGTGGAGCCAGCTGCTCGGCGGGCAGTATCAATCCACGACACTCGTGTTGTTTCGCCAGGCCACCAGCACGTCGTGCGGGTACGGCCAGGCGGCCAGCGGCCCGTTCTATTGTCCCGGTGACGGCAAGGTCTACCTGGACCTCAGCTTCTTCGACGAGCTGCATCGTCGATTCGGCGCGCCTGGCGATTTCGCCCAGGCCTATGTCGTCGCGCACGAAGTGGGACACCACGTTCAGAATCTGATGGGCCTCGAGCGCCGGGTGCGCCAGGCGCAGCAGCAGCGCCCCGACGCGGCCAACGATCTGTCGGTGCGGATGGAATTGCAGGCCGACTGCTTTGCCGGCGTCTGGGGCCACTCGGCAGCCCAGCGCGGTCATCTGGACGTCGACGACGTCGACGAAGGTCTGCGCGCGGCCGCCTCGATTGGCGACGATCGCCTTCAGCGTCAAAGTGGCGGCGCGGTGAGTCCCGAGTCGTTCACGCACGGGTCGTCGGCGCAGCGCGTCGAGTGGTTCCGTCGCGGTCTGGAGCGCGGCTCGCCTGACGGCTGCGATACCTTCGGGCGCTGAGTCTTGACGGCGGCGGCCGCCATCGCCAACGATGTCGGCCGAGGCCGCCTGTGCACACCGCTCGCGTTCTGGCTGTCATCTTTCTTGCCGCGCTCGCGGCGCCGCCGAGTGCGGCGCCACAACCGCGCGAGCCAATCAACCCGGCGCTGCTCGCGCGACAGTGGCCGGCCTCGTGGATTGCCGCGCCCGGCGCGCCCGAGCGCGATGCCGGCGTCTACCACTTTCGACGCGTCGTCACTCTTGAATCCGTCCCGCCCCGGCTGCGCGTGCACGTGTCGGGCGACCAACGCTACGTCCTGCACGTCAACGGGCAGCGCGTGGGCGCCGGACCCGGCCGCGGCGACCCCGAGCACTGGCGCTTCGAGACGTACGATTCTCGCGCGCCTGCTGAAGCCGGGCGTCAACATCGTCGCCGCCACCGTGTGGAACTTCGGCCTGGCGGCGCCGATGGCGCAGATGACTCGGCGCACCGGCTTCCTGCTCCAGGCCGACGACCCCGCGTTTGCCGCGTTCAACAGCGGACGGGACTGGCAGGCCCAGGTCGAGACCGGCCACGCGGTGCTCGTCGACGGACTGGCCGCGCTTCGCGCGCGTGGCTTCTATTACGCCGCCGGCCCGGGAGAGCGCCGCGACGGGCGGTTGTGGGATTGGGGATGGGACACGCCCGATTCCGCGTCCGCTCGCTGGGTGCCGGCCAGAGAGGTCTGGCGTGGCCATCCGCGGTCGATCAGCGAGGGCCCGGCGTGGATGCTGTCGCCCGAAGGCTGGCTGCTCGTGCCCAACCCGCTGCCGCCATTGCGGCACGACGTCACCGAACCCGGACGGGTCGCCCGCACGACGCTTCCTGGCGTGGCCGCCGGGCAGCCGCTGTCGGGCGTCATCGTCCCGGCGCGCAGCGACGTCCGCGTGTTGATCGATCGCGCGACGCTCACCAGCGCCTACCCGACCATCGTCGTCTCGGGCGGGCGCGATGCGCGTGTACGCGTGACCTACGCCGAGGCGTTGTTCGATGCGGACCGCCGAAAGGGCGATCGCAACCAGATCGCGGGCAAGGAGATCGTCGGGGTGACCGACGAGTTCATCGCCGATGGCGGCGTCAGCCGGCGATTCGAGCCGCTGTGGTTCCGCACGTGGCGGTTCCTCGAACTGCATGTGACGACCGTTGATCAGCCTCTCACAATCGACGGCGTCGAAGCCCGCTTTACCGGGTTCCCGCTGGAGTTGCGCGCGCGCTTCGACGCCGGCGACGAGGCGCTGCAGAAGATCTGGGACATCAGCTGGCGAACGGTGCAGCTGGCCGCGCACGAGACCTACGTCGATGCGCCGTACTGGGAGCAGTTGCAATACGTCGGCGACACGCGCGTCGATGCGCTGCTGTCGTACGCCCTGGCCAACGACGATCGGCTGGCGCGCCAGGCCATCGAGCAGTTCGACGACTCTCGCAGCGCCGAAGGACTGACCCAGAGCCGGTACCCGACGCTCGAGCCACAGTACATCCCGCCCTACTCGCTCTTCTTCGTCGGGATGGTGCACGACTTCTGGATGTATCGAGGCGACGCGGCGTTTGTCGCGGCGCGTTTGCCCGGGACCCGCGCGGTGCTCGACTGGTACCTTCTGCGGCAGCGCCGCGACGGCCTGCTCGGCCGCCTGCCGTATTGGGTGCACGGCGACACGGGCACCGCGCTCGACGACGCGATCCAGGACGATGACGGGGGCTCGGCGCTGGTCACGCTGCAGTTTCTGATGGCGTTGCGCGACGCGGCTGCGATGGAACGGGCGGTTGGTGAGCCGTGGCGGGCCGACCGGTACGTGGCGGCGGCTGATCGAGCCGCCGCAGCAGTCGTCGCGCTGTGGGACGTGGAGAAGGGTCTGGTAGCCGACACCCCGGCGAGGAAGACCTGGGGGCACCCGGTGAACGTGACCGCGCTGATGGCGGGCATTCTTCCCGCCGACCGTCAAAAACTGCTCGCCGATCAGGTGATCGCGATTGGCCGCCATCCCGCAGGCCGCGCCGCCGACGGCAGTCGAGGCGCCGCGTGGCCGCTTGCCGCGATCCCGTCGGCGACGTTCTACTTCCGTTTCTATCTCGCGCGTGCCCTCGAATCGGCGGGTCGAGGCGACGGCTATCTCGATCTCCTGCAGCCGTGGCGCGACCTGCTGGGGCAGGGTCTGACAACCTGGCCGGAGCATCCCGATCCGTCACGCTCCGATTGCCACGCGTGGAGCGCGCATCCGGCGCTGGACTTCCTTCGAGTCGTGGCGGGCATCCGCCCCGATGCGCCGGCCTTCGCGCGTGTCCGGCTGACGCCGGCGCCTGGTGTGTTGACGGCGTTGTCCGCCGTGCATCCTCACCCGAAGGGCGAGATTCGGGTCACATACGAGCGCAGCGGGTCCACGCTGACCGCGTCGGTGGAACTGCCAGACGGTGTCGAGGGCGTGCTGGTGTGGCGCGGCAGGGAGCATCCGATCCGCGCCGGCGCCCAACAGGTGGTCGCGCGATAGCGCGTGTTCGAGTGCCGCCCTGCAACTGGCACGCCCTTTGGAGCGCTGAGCGGATGCGCTGGCGAAGTCGTCGTCACCCGGCAGTGGATGGGAACACTCGAGGAGAAAGTTACACATGAGTTGGCCGATGCGTGGATCAGCTACCATTGCGACCAACTGCGCATACCGCTGCCATGACTGACACCATCACCGAGCGGCCGGCTCTTCGGAAGGCGCCCACCGGCATCGCCGGCCTTGACGAGATCACCCATGGCGGGTTGCCGGCCGGCCGGCCAACGCTGGTGTGCGGCGGGCCAGGCTCGGGCAAGACGCTGCTCGGCATCAGCTTCCTCGTCAACGGCGCAACGCTCTACGACGAGCCGGGCGTGCTGATGAGCTTTGAAGAAAACGCCGAGGAACTCGCCCAGGACGTGGCTTCTCTGGGCTTCGACCTGGCCGGCCTGATCGAACAACGGCGTCTCGTGGTCGACTACGTCCACATCGACCGCAGCGAGATCGAAGAGACCGGGGAATACGACCTCGAGGGCCTGTTTGTCCGACTGGATCACGCCGTCCAGTCAGTCGGAGCCAAGCGTGTCGTGCTGGACACGATCGAGTCGCTCTTTGCCGGCCTGCAAAACGAGACGATTCTTCGCGCCGAGCTGCGGCGGTTGTTCCGATGGCTGCGCGACCGGCACCTGACGGTCCTCATCACCGGCGAACGCGGCGACGTCACCCTGACGCGACACGGTCTCGAGGAATACGTCTCCGATGCCGTCATCCAGCTCGACCATCGCGTCGAGGACCAGATTTCGACGCGCCGGATCCGGGTCGTCAAGTATCGAGGCTCGCACCACGGCACCAACGAGTATCCGTTCCTGATCGACGTCGATGGCCTGTCCGTGTTGCCGGTGACCTCGCTCACCTTGCAGCACGGCGCCTCGTCGGAACGGGTCTCCAGCGGGCTCGAAAAGCTCGACGAGATGCTGGCGGGCCGGGGGTACTATCGCGGCAGCACGGTGCTCGTTTCGGGCACCGCCGGCACGGGCAAGACGAGCCTGGCGGCGCATTTCGCCGACGCGGCCTGCCGCCGTGGCGAGCGGTGCCTGTATTACCTCTTCGAGGAATCGCCGCAGCAGATGGTGCGCAACATGCGCGCGGCCGGCATCGACCTTCAGCCCTGGGTTGACAGCCACCTTCTCCAGTTCCACGCGGACCGGCCGTCGCGGTTCGGGCTGGAGACGCATCTGGTGGCGGTGCACCGTGCCGTCGAAAAGTTTCGGCCGGACGTGGTGGTCATCGATCCCATGACAAACCTGCTGATGGTGGGCACACAGACCGACGTGCGTGCGATGCTCACGCGCATCATCGACTTCCTGAAGATGCTCAACGTCACGGCTGTCTTCACCGCCCTCACCCCGGGCGGTGCCGAGACGACAACGACCGAGACGATGATCTCGTCGCTGATGGACACGTGGATTCTGCTCACGACCGAACAGGTCGATCGGACGCGCCGGCGGTGGCTCTACGTGTTGAAGTCACGCGGTATGGCACATTCCGACGAGACGCGGCAATTCCGGATCACCAGCGACGGCATCGACATCCTCGCACCTCAGGCCGCCGGTGGAGGAGGTTGACGTGAGCGGCGAGGTCTTCGATCTCCGGCTGTACGTGGCCGGCCAGACGCCAAAGTCGATTCGCGCCTTTGCGAACCTGCGCAAGATCTGCGACGAGCACCTGGCGGGGCGCTATCGCATCGAAGTCATCGACTTGCTCGAAGACCCGCAGCTCGGTCGCGGCGACCAGATTCTTGCCTTGCCGACCCTGGTCCGGAAACTCCCCGTCCCGATCAAGAAGATCATCGGCGATCTGTCCAACACCGAGCGCGTGCTGGTGGGCCTGGATCTGCGTGCGCGACAGAAGGGGTAGCGTGGCCAAACCAAAGAACAAGTCGATCGGCGAAGACCTGGCTCGCGCGGCGTCGCGGTCGGCCGAGCGAACACTACGTGCTTCGCCTGTACGTCACCGGCATGACTCCGCGGTCCACGCGTGCCGTGGAGAACGTGCGCCTGATCTGCGAGGAACACCTGCAGGGACGGTACGACCTCGAGGTCATCGACATCTATCAGCAACCGATCCTGGCCAAGGGCGAGCAGATTCTCGCGGCGCCCACGCTCATCAAGAAGCTTCCGCTTCCGCTGCGGCGCGTCATCGGCGACCTCTCCAACACCGAGCGTGTTCTGCTGGGGCTCGACCTCCGCCCGGCGTGATGTCCATGGCGAAGCACCAAGCCAGGGCCGGCGAGCCCACCGAGCTGGAAGAGCTGCGAGCGCGCCTCGCCGAGGCCGAGGACACCCTCCACGCCATCCGCCACGGCGAAGTGGATGCGCTCCTGATCCACGACGGCTCGGGCGAGCGGGTCTATACGCTGCGCAGCGCGGATGCTCCATATCGTGCGCTGGTCGAGCAGATGCACGAGGGAGCCGTCACTCTGACGCTGCAAGGCGACATCATCTACGCCAACAGGGGGTTTGCCAGGCTCGTCGACGTGCCGCTCGAACAGGTGATCGGCTCGTCGATCGGCCGGTTCATCAGCTCGGTCGATCAGCCGACCCTCGACACGCTGATTCAGGCCGGTGCAGGCACGTTGCGCACGGGCCTTCGGACCAGCGGCTCGGCGCTCCTCGACGTGCACGTCTCGGTCAGCCACGTGACGGTGGACGATGAGGAGTACCGCACGCTGATTGTCACCGACGTGAGCACCATCACGAAGGTGCAGCGCGAGAGCCAGTCCAAGGACGAGTTCCTGGCCATGCTCGCGCACGAGTTGAGAAACCCGCTGGCGCCCATCCGCACCGGCTTGCAGGTGCTGCGGCTGCTGCCCAACGAGGAAGCGGCAGAGCGCACGCGCGAGATGATGGACCGGCAGATCTCGCACATGGTCCGGCTGATCGACGATCTGCTGGACGTCTCGCGCGTGAGCCGGGGCAAGATCGAGCTCAAGAAAGAGCTGATCGAGCTGAAGGCCGTCATCGCTCTCGCCGTCGAGACGAGCCTGCCGCTGATCGAGGCCGGACGGCACGAGCTGTCGGTAGACATCCCGTCCGAGCCGTTGACCGTCGAGGCCGACCCGACCCGCCTGGGGCAGGTCTTCAGCAACCTGCTCAACAACGCCGCGAAGTACACCCCCGAGGGGGGGCGTCTCGAGGTGGTCGCGCGCAGGGAGAAGGACGAAGTGCTCGTCTCGGTCACCGACAACGGCGTCGGCATTCCAGGCGAGATGCTCCCCAAGGTGTTCGAGATGTTCTCGCAGGTCGGCAGGAATCTCGATCGGTCGCAGGGCGGGCTCGGGATCGGACTGACCCTCGTCCGCCGGCTCACCGAAATGCACGGGGGTAGTGTCAGGGCCGAGAGTCACGGCATCGGCACGGGAAGCACGTTCAGCGTGCGAATACCGCTCGCAAACCCGCGGCCCGTCGAAGCCCGGAAAGAGAGCCCGAGCGAGGCGGCGCCGGGTGGGCCCGCCCCGCACCGCCTGCGCGTGCTCGTGGTCGACGACAACGTCGACGGCGCGCGCATGCTGTCGCTGCTCGTGGGCCTGCACCACCACGAGACGGCGTTTGCCCACAACGGTCTGGATGCCTTGAAAGCCCTGGGAGAGTTTCGCCCTCAGGTCGCCTTCGTCGACATCGGCCTTCCGGGTCTCAACGGCTACGAGGTGGCAAGACGGGTGCGTGCTCGGGAAAAAGGTCGAGACGGCCCCTCGCGTGATTCTGGTGGCGCTGACAGGGTGGGGCAGCGACGACGACAAGGCGCGCGCGCAGGAAGCCGGGTTCGATTTCCATCTCACCAAGCCGGTTGACGCGCAAGCGGTCGAAGTTCTGCTGAACGGCTTGTTTCGAACGAGTCCTGCAGGTAAGGATCGGTCCATCGTCTAGCAGATCGGCACGCCAGCCGACAGCCAGGGTCGTCTGGAAGCGGCGCCAGTAAAAAACGTTCACGGGTTCACGGGTTCACGAGTTCACAGGTTCTGCAGGTTCATCCCGATCGTCAGGTTCGGCTCGGGTACGATGAGGCGGCGGAGGCGAGCGAATGCGGATCCTGGGGATCGTGGTTTCTGCGGGCGTCGTGGCGGCGATGGCGCTGGCGCGACTGGGCGCGCAGCCGGCAGGGCCGCTGGCGATCTCGATTGCGGTCGACCGGCCGGGAGCGCCCATCGCCTCCACGATGTACGGCATCTTTTTCGAGGACATCAACTTCGCCGCCGACGGCGGCATCTACGCGGAGAAGGTCAAGAATCGCTCGTTCGAGTTTCCCGATGCGCTGATGGGATGGAAGCGCGCGGCCGTGGACGGCGCGCGCGGATCGTTCGCCGTCGGCGACCGACGGGCCGCCGAGCCCGGCCAACCCGCACTACCTTCGCATCGTCAGCGACGAAGGCCGGTACGGGGTGACCAACGACGGATTCCGCGGCATGGGGGTCCGGAAGGGCGAGCGCTACACCGTCAGCCTGCTCGCGCGACGTCGCGGCGCGGGCCCGACCTCGCTGGTCGTCCAGTTCGAGGACCCGCGCAATCAGCCCCAGGGCGAGACGACGCTGAACGGCCTGACCACGAGCTGGGCACGCTATCGGGGCACGATCATCGCGACAGAGACCTCCAGCTCCCGCACGCGATTCCGTGTGCTGGCCGGCGGGCCGGGCGCGGTCGACATCGACATGGTGTCGGTGTTTCCCGAGGACACCTGGCAGGGCCGCGAGAACGGGCTGCGGAAGGACCTGGTGCAGCTGCTGAAGGACATGAAGCCCGGGTTCCTTCGCTTTCCCGGCGGCTGCATCGTCGAGGGCCGATTCCTCGACGGACGGTATCAGTGGAAGACGACCATCGGCGACCCTGCCGAGCGCACGCTCATCGTCAACCGCTGGAACGACGAGTTTGCCAATCGCGCGACGCCGGACTATTACCAGTCGTTCGGCCTCGGGTTCTACGAGTACTTCCTGTTGTCGGAGGACCTTGGCGCCGAGCCGTTGCCGATCGTCAATTGCGGCATGGCTTGTCAGTACAACTCGGGAGAGCTGGCGCCGCTTGACGCCATCGACCCGTACATCCAGGACGCGCTGGACCTGATTGAGTTCGCCAACGGCCCGGTCACCAGCCCGTGGGGCGCCAGGCGCGCGGCGATGGGACATCCGGCGCCCTTCAATCTCAAGCTGCTCGGCGTGGGCAACGAGCAGTGGGGCCCGCAGTACATCGAGAGGTTCGCGCTGTTCGAGAAGGTGCTCAGCCAGAAGCATCCCGAGATCAGGTTGATTGCCAGCGCCGACCCCAACTTCCGCAGCGACAACTTCAGGTGGCAGTCCGATCGCCTGGGCGAGCTCAAGGCGGACTTCGTGGACGAGCATTTCTATCAGCCACCCGACTGGTTTCTCAAGAACGTCGGGCGCTACGACAGTTACCCGCGCACCGGGCCGAAGATCTTCGTCGGCGAGTACGCCGCGCACGTGCCGTCGAGCGGCCCGCTCAACATGCGCCCCAGCACGCTCGGGGCCGCGCTGGCCGAGGCGGTGTTCATGACCGGCTTCGAGCGCAACGCCGACCTGGTGGAGATGTCGGCCTACGCGCCGCTGCTGGCGCACATCGACGCGTGGCAGTGGACGCCGAACCTGATCTGGTTCGACAACCTGCGCTCGTTCGGGACACCCAGCTACTACGCGCAGCAGATGTTCGGCGCCAATCGGGGCGGTCGCGTGCTGCCCGATCACGATCAACGGCAGCGCCGCCAATGGCGCCGAGGGAATCTACGCCAGCGCCGCCACTGGCCGGCTCCAACAGACGCATCATCGTCAAGCTGGTGAACCCAGGTCCGGCTGCGCGGACGATCCGGCTCACGTTTCCGTCCGGCATCGCCGCGGCTCCGCGGCCGACGGTGACGACGACTGACCGGCGAGCCCCACGCGGAGAACTCGCTGGCCAATCCCACGCTGGTCGCGCCGTCGATGACCTCCGACGGCAACTCGAACGAGCACGTCCTGCCCGCGCATTCGCTCACTGTCATCAACGTTGGTGTCGTGAAACGCTGACTTGTGTCCACGGATCGCGCAGATTGATGCCGCCGTGGAATCGCGGGCGGCGTGGCCGGAGGCCGGCGGTGATTCCTGCCCGGCGTGCGGCAGTCAAACCGCTGTCAAGGTCGCCGGTCCCATTTCCGGGACGCTGCCTGACCGGAAACGAACGAGTCGAACCATCGCGCCCTCCGCAAGTCGTTGACCTTTCTTGGTTCGGCGCCGGAGGCGGAGTTCTGCTGCCCGTGGCCTGGACCTTGCTCTAGTGGCGTGGGTGGGCACCGGCCCGACGCCACCTCATGACCAACCTCATCTCCGATTTTCGCATCGCGGTCCGCACGCTCTGGAAGGCGCCGCTGTTCACGACGCTCACCGTCGTGTCGCTGGCCCTGGGCATCGGCGCCAACACCACGATCTTCACGCTGCTCGACCAGGTCGTGCTTCGGAAGCTCCCGGTCGACCGGCCCGACGAGCTCGTGCAGTTGAGCATCGACGGCGCGTTCAACGGCAACTCGTGGGGCGACGGCAGCGAGATGCTCGTACCCGATGTATCTGGAGTTCCGCGATCAGAACGCGGTGTTCAGCGGGATGTTCGCGCGATTCGACTGTCCGATGCATGTCGGCACGGGGCGCGGGATCGAGCGCGTGAATGGCGAGCTGGTGTCGGGCACGTACTTTCCGACGCTGCGCGTCGCCGCCGCGGCAGGCCGGCTTTTCACGCCAGACGACGACATGGCTCCCGGCGGGCACTCCGGTCGCGGTGCTCTCCTTCGACTACTGGAAGACGCGCTTTGCCGGCGACCCGGGCGTTGTCGGGCGGAAGCTGACGGTCAACAGCCATCCCTTCACGGTCATCGGGGTCGCCGCCGAGGGGTTCACCGGCATCGATGTCGGCTCGGCGACGCAGATCTTCGTGCCGATGATGATGAAGGCCCAGATGACGCCGGGCTGGAACTACCTGGACGACCGGCGAGCGCGGTTCGCCCGGGTTTTCGCGCGGCTGAAGCCCGGAGAGACTCCGGAGTCGGCCGCGGCCGCTCTCCAGCCGTCGTTCAAGGCCCAGCGCGCCGAGGAGCTGAAGGCGCCGTTTTTCGCCAACACCACGGACTTTTCCAAGCGCGAGTTTCAGCGCGCGTCCATCAAGGTCGCGGCGGCCTCGCAAGGTCACTCCGGAACTCGCACCTATCTCACCGAGCCCCTCTGGACGCTGATGGCCATCGTCATCGGGGTGTTGTTGATCGCCGGTGCGAACGTCGCGGGCCTCATGCTGGCACGCGGCGTGTCGCGTCAGCGTGAGATGGCGATTCGGCTGGCCGTCGGCGGCACGCGGTACCGCATCCTCCGTCAGCTCGTGGTCGAGAGCCTTGTCCTCGCGAGTGCCGGCGCGGGCCTGGGCCTGTTGATGGCCACCTGGGGCACGTCGCTGCTGCTTGCCCTGTTCGTCGACAGCGAGTCGGCCATCGCGGTGAGCGCGTCACCGGACGCGCGCGTCCTGTTCGTTCAACTTCGCGCTGGCTCTCGTGGCGGGCCTGGCCGTCGGACTCGTGCCCGCATGGCAGACGAGCAAGCCCGACCTGGCGCCCACGCTCAAGGAACAATCCGGCAGCGTGGTCAGCGGCGGATCGGTGCGCCTGCGGAAGGCCATCGTGGTGATCCAGGTCGCGCTGTCGCTCCTGCTGCTGATTGGGGCGGGCCTGTTCGTCCGCAGCCTCAGCAACCTGCTGGCCCAGGATCCGGGATTCCAACCCGCCAACCTGGTGGCGTTCAACCTCGAGCCGTCGCTTGAACGGCTACGACTCGGACAAGACCAAGCGTCTGGCCTCACGCTCATCGAGCGGCTCGACGGCGACGCCCGGCATCGCCGCGGTCGGGGTGTCGGGCATCGCGGATTCTCGGACGGCGGATCGTGGAACAGCACGCTGTCGCTCGATGGCCACGCCGCCAAGCCCGGCGAGCCGGTCGTCTCCTGCAACCACATCGTCATGCCCGGGCTATTTCACCGCGATGCGGATCCCGCTGCTGCGCGGCCGCGACTTCACCGAGCACGATGCCTACTGGGGCTCGGCGACGGGGCAGGGTGAGTTCCGTGTCGCGATTGCCAACCGCAAGTTCGTGGAGCGCTACATCGGGGCCGCCGATCCGATCGGGCGCCGCGTCGGCTTCGGCGGCGATCCGGGCACGCGACGCCGATCGAGATCGTCGGCGTGGTCGGCACGTCGAAGTACGTGGCGCTTCGCGACGAGGCCGAGCCGCAGCTGTTCTTCCCGATCCTCGAAACCAACGCGCCCCGGTCGTTCAGCGTCTACGTGCGCACCAGGCAGGCGCCGACCGCGTTTTTCGACACGTTGCGACGAACGATGCGCGAGCTCGACGCGAGCCTCCCGGTCTTCCAGATGGTGACGATGGAGCAGCAGGTGAATCGTTCGGTGACCAACGAACGGATCGATTGCGGGCCTGTCGAGCGTGCTTGGCGTGCTGGCGTCGCTGCTGGCCGTGGTTGGCCTCTACGGCGTGATGGCCTACACCGTCACCCGCCGGACGCGAGAGATCGGCATCCGGATGGCGCTGGGCGCTCGGGCGCAAGGCGTGGCGTGGCTGTTCGTCCGCGAGGCTGTCGTGCTGGTGGGGCTGGGCTTTCTCATTGCCGTTCCGGCCGCCTGGGCCCTTGGACGCTACGTCGAAAGCCTGCTGTACGGCCTGAAGCCTGCCGATCCCTTGACGACGCTGGCTGCGATGTTCGCGCTGGCCGCCATCGCGGCCCTGGGCGCCGCTGTTCCGGCGCGGCGCGCGACCCGCATCAACCCGCTGACAGCCTTGCGCGAAGAATAGCTGAATGCGTTAGAGTCTCCGAGCCTGTAGAATGCCCGAGTCAGTCGCCGCCAGGGTCATCCGCGCGACATGGTCGAGTGGGTGATGGCGATGGCAGGCGTGCCACGCAAGGTCTGGTACACGACGCAGTACCGTTCGGTGAGATCGAGGACCTTGGCGACCTGCTCGGGCGCCGCGTCGCTTTCGAGATCGAAGTGAAGCCGGATATCGCGAAAGCCGACGGGAGCGTCCCTGGCGACGCCAAGGGTGCCCCTGAAATCGAGATCGCCCTCGACCTGGACGCTGCCCCTGGCGATGGACACGCCGAGCGCCGTGGCCACGGCCCCGAAGGTCACTCCCGCGCAGGCCGCGAGAGCTTCGAGCAACATGTCTCCCGAGCAGGCAGAGAGGCCACTGCCGCCAGTGGCCGGGTGAAGTCCGGCCTCGACCAGCGCCTTGCCCGTCTCCACCTTGCAGGTGAGGGTCTCAGGCGTCAACCGCCCATTGGCGCGCAGCGTCACCACCGCGTCGTCCGGATGTTCGCGATATCGGGACTTGAGGGGCGCCTGGAGGGCGCGCAGGTCATCTGAATTCATGATCAGCGTTGTACATCGGAATGGGGCGTCGCGGCATCCAGCGTGTGGCGCACCTTCAGCAGCCAGCGCCTCCATCGTAAAGGGCTTCTGCAGGAACGCCATCTCCGATTCCAGGACGCCGTGACGAACGACTTCGTCATCGGGGTAGCCGCTCACGTACAGCACCTTCACTCCAGGCAGCGTGATCGAGAGGCGCTCCACCAACTCGCGGCCGCCCATTTCCGGCATCACCACGTCTGCGACCACCAGGTCGATGTCTCCGTCGTGCTCCTCGGCGAGGCGGATCGCATCGACCCCACCGGAAGCCCCGAGGACGGTGTAGCCGAACTGCTCGAGAATCCGCTGAGTGAGCCACCTGACGGCCACATCGTCTTCGACCAGAAGGATGGTCTCGGTGCCGCGCGGCATCTCGGCGCCGGCGACGGGTCGCTCCGCGATTGCGGTCGCAGGCAACGCGGCGAGGAACAACCTGAACGTGCTGCCTTGGCCTTGCGCGCTCTCGACTTCCAGGAGGCCGCCGCTTTCTTCCGCGATGGCGCGCACCGTCGCCAGGCCCAGGCCCGTGCCCTTCCCCGGGCTCTTCGTGGTGAAGAACGGCTCGAAGATGCGGGCCAGGACATCCGAGCTCATGCCGACTCCCGTATCGGTGACCGCGAGCATGACGTAGGAGCCGGGCGCCGCATCCGGGTGCCGCGCCGCCATAGCCTCGTCGAGCTGGACGTTTGCCGTCTCGATTGTCAATGTCCCGCCCGCCGGCATCGCGTCGCGCGCGTTGACGCGTCAGGTTCATGATCACCTGGCCGATCTGACTTGCGTCGGCTTTGACGGCGGCCAGGGCGGGATCGAGGCGGGTGACTAATCGGACGTCGTCGCCGACGAGCCGCCGCAGCATCCGTTCGGCCTCGACGACGACGACGTTCACGTCGAGCACCCGGGGCTCGACGACCTGGCGTCGACTGAAGGTGAGCAATTGTCGATTCAGCGAGGCAGCACGCTTGCCGGCGTCGACGACGCCTTCCAGCATCGCGCGCCTCATGTCCTCGGGCCGCATCATCGTTTGCAGGAGCTCGCCGTAGCCGTTGATGACAGTCAGCAGGTTGCTGAAATCATGTGCGACGCCGCCGGCCAGCTGGCCAATCGCTTCCATCTTCTGAGCCTGGCTGAGTTTTGCCTCCAGCAGGCGCCGCTCCTCCTCGACCTGCTTCCGGTCGGTGATGTCACGCCCCTCGGGAATGAGCATCGTGACCTCGCCGTCGTCGTTGCGAACCGGCTTGAGCGAGAAGTCGACGTAGGCCAGTTGGCCGTCGGGCCGGGGATGCGTGGCCTCGAAGCGAACGGTGTTGCCGGCCCGGGCCAGAGCCGTCGCCTCACGCAACCGGGCCTGCAGTTCCGGCGAGTGCACCCACCAGGGTGTTTCCCAGAACAGTTTGCCAATCACATCTTCTTCACGAATGCCGGCGAATTGGAGGGCCGTGCGGTTGGCCTCGATCAAGGTCCCGTCGGTCCGCATCAGCCCGATGAACTGGAACGTCTGGTCGAAGATGCCCCGGAAGCGGTGCTCGCTCGCCGCCAGCTGTTCGCGCGTCTTTTTATGTTCACGAGCGATCAGCAGTGCGATCACCGACACGAACAGGACGTGCGGCACCACGCCGATGAAGGGCACGATGGCGGCGTGGAAACTCCTCATGACATCGAGGACGAGAATGAACAGCGTTCCGATGGCGGCAACCAGAACGAGTGTTCCCGCCACGCGGTCCCGCTGCCACAGCCGTGAGCCGCAGTAGATCCCGAAGGCGTGGCTCGACATCACGAGCGCATAGAGGGGGCCCAGCCACCAGCCTGGCGTGGAGAACGTGGGCTGGGTGATCGTCACCCCCCAGGGCACGGTCAACTGCGCCAGCGCTGTGACGGTCGAGTTCGAGCGGCATCATTGCCGCCTGGACGACAAACGGGCCTAGCAAAACGGCGGTGAGCGGCCAGACGAACCAGCGCGCCCTGACGCCAGAGACAAGCGAGTAGCTCCAGAGCGAAGTGACCGTAACGAGCAGTCCGATCGCGATGTGGACCCGGAGGGCGGTTTGCGCCTGGGCCAGCGTGCCGGAGGTGGCGATGGCCACCAGCACGGCGCTGAGAGCCGATCGCGCCGCGCAGTCCGCGCTGAAGACGGCGAGCAGCGGCTCTCGCCGCGACGTGCACCAGAGAATCAGGTGGTAGATCGCCGCAAAGGCGAAGAAGCCGACCAGCGCGGTGTAGAGAAAGAGAAATGGACCCACAGGTCACCGCCAGGCACCCCCGATGGTTGACCGGCCGCAGCAGTGTAGCCCGGCTGAGGCCACGGCTGACGCTCCAGGGTACGTGGACGGCATTTTCGGCGGGATATACTCGCGCTGTCGTATGCCTCTCGCTCCCGGAACTCGGCTGGATGCGTATGAGCTGGTTGCTCGGCTTGGCAGCGGCGGAATGGGCGAGGTGTGGCTCGCCCGTGACCACAAGCTCAACCGGAAGGTCGCTCTCAAGGTTCTTCCGCAGGACCTGATGCAAGACCCTTCCCGTGTCGCGCGCCTGCAGCAGGAAGCGCGCGCCGCATCCGCCCTGAATCACCCCAACGTCTGCACCATCTACGCGCTTGGCGAAACACCCGACGGACAACAGTTCATCGCGATGGAGTTCGTGGAGGGCGAGACGCTTCGACAGCGTCAGCGGAGAACGGACCTTCTCGCTTCGCGAGGCACTCGATGTCGCCGTGCAGATCGCATCGGCGCTGAGTGCGGCGCACGCCGCCGGCGTGGTGCACCGCGACGTGAAGCCCGAAAACGTGATGGTCCGGCACGACGGACTGGTCAAAGTGCTGGACTTCGGGCTGGCGAAGCTCGCGCCGCTGGGTCCGGAACGCGAGGCGGCGCTCACGACACGAGCAGCCGTACGGACCGGCTCGGGCGCGGTGGTCGGGACCGTCGACTACATGTCTCCCGAGCAGGCCCGTGGGGAAACGGTGGACGCACGCACGGATGTCTGGTCACTTGGCGTCCTGCTCTACGAGCTTGTCGCGGGCCGCCGGCCGTTCGCCGGCCGAAGCAGCAGCGAGGTGCTCGCCGGAATTCTCGAGCACGAGCCTGCGCCTTTGGCGCGGTTCGATGCCAACGCGCCGCCAGAGCTGCAACGAATCGTAAACAAGACCCTGCGAAAGGACCGGGAGCAGCGTTATCAGGTCATGAAGGACCTGCTGCTCGACGTGCAGGCGTTGCGCGACGAGGTGGCGGGGCAGACCAGGAGCGGCCGCAACGAGCAACAGCCTGCTGAACCGCTGGCGACGCCCACGTCGCCGCCGTCGCTGCGGGCGCCACTCCCCGGTTGCCGTACAGGCGCGGAGCACGCCGTGAGCGGCGGCGCCAGGCGCACGATTGCTGCGGCCTTCATCGCCTCGGCCTTCGCCCTGGTCGCGGCAGGCTGGTGGTGGGCAGTCCGGACTCCGCACACGAGCAACGCAGTTGTCTCCAAACGCCGCGCCCGTCCAGCGGACGCTGACACGTCTGACCTTCGGATCGGGCCTGCAGACGGACGTGACGTGGTCGCCCGACGGGCGGTTCATCGCGTACGCATCCGACAAGGCCGGCAACTTCGACATCTGGGTGCAGCCAATCGGTGGCGGCGACGCCGTGCAGGTGACGCGATCGGCCGCGCAGGACACGCAACCGGACTGGTCGCCGGATGGCGGCACGCTCGTGTTTCGCTCCGAGCGCGACGGCGGGGGCCTCTTCCTGGTGCCGGCCCTCGGCGGGGTCGAGCGGCAACTGACGACGTTCGGCCACTATCCGTCGTGGTCCACGAACAGTGCGCGGAGATCCTGTTCGTGGACGTGCTCGAACTGGGCATCGGCGCGCGCTCGGCACGCCTGTATGCCGTGTCGCGTGAGGCAGGCACGCCGCAGCGAGATCCTGGCGGACTTCTTCCTCGACGGTGCGTGGTCGTGGATCGCCCGCCATCCCGACGGGCGAATCTCGGCCCTCGGCACTCATCGCCAGGCCGGTCGCGGGTTCTTCACCGTCGGGCGAGACGGCTCGTCGATGATGCAATCCGACGAGTCACCGGACAATCCCATTCGAACAGACGACGCGGAATTCTTCGTGCGCCGGCGCTTCCAGTGGCATCCCTCGGGCAACGCTCTGTACGTCCAGACGGAATCCAAAGGAATCTACAACCTCTGGAAAGTACGCGTCGATCCGAACAGCCTCCAGTGGATCACCGCAGAGCGGCTGACGACCGGCCCCGGTCCCGACGTTTCGGCGGCATTGTCACGTGACGGCACCCGCGCTCGCCTTCACGACTGAGCACGGGTCCACGCGCTTGTGGGTGATTCCCCCTCGATCCGGGCGCGCGCCGTCTCGGTCCAGGGAGGCCTCTGACCGAAGACGACGCGATGGCCAAGAATTCTGCGCTCTCGCCGGACGGACAGTTCGTCGCGTACAACCTGCGTCGCCGAGGTATGGATCGCGACGAGCTGTGGATCACGAACGTCGTCGAAGGCACCAGCGAGCGGATGCCGACAGACGGCCTCTGCACCTGCGCCTGGTCGCCTGACGGAAAGGCGATTGCTTACGGCGATTGACAAGCCACCGATACTGGCGATGTGGCGATAAGGACGTTAGGAGGGAAGGAGCGTTCCTCGCCGGTGGAGTCGCGGACGTGATTCTACCCCTCCGACTGGAGTGCGGAAGTGGGATTGCTCGGCACGTATGGCCACCGGAAGCGTCCTTGGCAATTTGGCCGACGGCGAATCCCGAAGCGGATAAGACAGAACGAGTGCTGATCTCCAAGCCGAACACTGGATTCTGGCAGGGGCAATTCTCGCCCAATGGCCGATGGCTGAGCTTTGTCGCCGTAAGGGGCGATCGTCCGGGCCCCGTTGAGGTGGGTGTCGCGCCTGCCGATGGACCGCAAACCGACCGTTGGACGCGGATCGCCCCCGATCACACGCCCGACAAACCACGATGGGCGCCCGATGGTCGAACCCTCTATTTCCTGTCGCGCCACTCCACGTCGTATCTCAACCTCTGGGGCATCCGGTTCGATCCCGAACGGGGCATGCCGGTCGGCGAGCCCTTCGCGCTCACGACGTTTGACACGCCGAACCTCGTGATCTCGCCGGACCTGACCCGATCGGAGATGGATGTTTCGTCGCGTCACGCCGTGCTGACGATGAAGACGACAGCCGGCAGCATCTGGATGCTGGACAACGTGGATCGCTGACAGACCAAGGCGCGCCTTCGCTTCGTAGTGCAAGGGCCTGCGAGCCAGCGCGCACTGGCCGGCGATCGCACCGATGATCAACCTGCCAGCCTGGTTCAGTCGGTTCCCCAGGGGTTGTCGATCACGAAGCGCCACGAGCCGTCTGCTTGACGACGGAGAACATCCCCGTTGCGGCCCGTCAGCGTCACGGGTTTGCCATCTGATCCCGTTCCGGTGAATGACCAGACGCCAGCGACGAGAGCGAGTCCACCTGCCTCGAGGACGCGTGTCACTTTGAGATCGAGCGTGCCCTTCATCGCGATGAAGGCGGCCAGTGATTCGCGAACACCTGCCACGCCGTGAGCGAGACTCCCAGGCTGCTGCGCGAAGGCGGCTTCAGGCTCATACAGAGACAGGAGGGCGTCGAGATTGCCGGTGTTGATTCCATCGACGATCGATTTCAGGAGTTGCTCAGGCGTTTCTCTGGACATGACCGCGCGACTGTAGCACTGATTGACACCGTCCCCGCCATGCCGTACTCTCCCATCGATAGACGATGGGAAGGACCGACGTCCCTGAACTACTGCCTGGCACGCTGGACCTGCTGATCCTCAAGGCGCTCGCGCGCGAGCCGATGCACGGCTACGGCATCGCGCAGCACCTCCGCATCGTGTCCGAAGACGTGTTGCAGGTTGGCGAGAGCTCGCTGTATCCGGCGCTCCAGCGGCTGCTCCTCAAGGGCTGGGTCACGGCCGAGTGGGGCGCGTCGGAGAACAACCGCCGCGCGCGGTACTACACCCTGACGCCGGCCGGACGAAGACAGGCCGCCGTAGAGCGGCGGGAATTCGATCGAATGATCCTGGCCATCCATCGGGCCCTCAACGCCACGTAGGTTCATGCGCGAGTTCATTCGACGCGTGCTGCACACACTCCGGCGCGACCGTTTCGAGGACGATCTCGCCAAGGAGCTCGAGTTCCACCGCGCCATGAAGCAGCGCGACTTCGAGCAAGCCGGACTCGACGCGCGCGGGGCCGGCTACGCCGCGCGCCGCGCGCTCGGCAACATGGAGCTGGCGCAGGAGCGTGCCCGCGACGTCTGGATCGCGCCGTGGTTCCGCGATGCCTGGCAGGACGTCCGCTTCGCCGTGCGCTCGCTGAACAAGGACCGCGCCTTCACGACCGCATCCATCCTCACCCTCGCGCTCGGGATCGGCGCCACGACCGCGATCTTCTCGACCGTCTACGCGGTGCTGCTGCAGCCGCTGCCGTACCGGAACCCTCAGCAGCTCGTCGCAGTCCTGAAGAAGAACCCGCCGCGCGGGTGGCGGAACAACCCGATCTCGGCCGTCGAGGTGATCGCGTGGCGCCAGGCGAAGGTGCTTGACGGCCTGGCGGCGTTCTCCGGCGCATCCTGTGTCCTTACCGGCGGCGCCGGCGCTGAGGAGGATCCCTGCGAGGTCGCCGAGAGCCGCCTGTTCCCGCTGCTCGGCGTGTCGGCGTTCATCGGCCGTACGTTCACGGCTGAAGAGGACCAGGCCAACAGCGCCCGCGCGGCGATTCTGAGCTACGGGCTGTGGCAGCGGCGGTTCGGCGCCGACGTGGCCGCGATCGGCCGGGCGATCGAGATCAACGGGACCGCGCACACGATCGTCGGCGTCATGCCTCCCGGGTTCTCGCATCTCTACGCGTCACCCTACGCGCCGATCCCGCAGTTGTGGGTCTCGGGCATCGGCCTGCAGCCCACCAATGCGTGGAATCAGTACCTGGCGGTCGGGCGCCTCAGAGCGGACCTGGCGCCGGAATTGGCCCAGGCGCCACTCGACGCAGCGTCGGAGCAGGTGGAACGGGCGCACCCGGACCTGAAGGGCTGGCGCGCGGAGTTCACGGCGCTCCGCGATGTCAACGCGGGCGATACGGCACCGGCGCTTCTCGTCCTGGTGGGGGCCGTCGTCTTCGTGCTGTTGATCGCGTGCGCCAACGTCGCGAACCTGCTGCTGGCCCGAGGCACCGCACGCGCAAGCGAGATGGCGGTGCGCAAGGCACTCGGCGCCGGCCGCTGGCGTGTTATCCGACAACTGCTGACGGAAAGCGCCGTGCTCGCGCTCGCGGGCGGCGCGCTGGGCGTCGTCGTCGCCTCGTGGGGCGTCAGAGGGCTGATCACGCTGGCACCGTCGTACCTGCTGAACTCGGCGCGCGGTCTCTCCGGCGAGCTGGACGTCCGGATGCTCGTCCTCGCGGTGGGGATCTCGATTGCGACGACGATGCTCTTCGGTCTCGCGCCGGCCTGGCTCAACGCGCGGCCCGACGTCGGCGACAGCTTGAAGGAAACCGCGCGCGGCGCGATGCACCCGAGGAGCCACAGGTTCCGCGGCGCGCTGCTGGTCGGACAGGTGGCGCTGGCAATGGTGCTGCTCGTCGGCGCCGGCCTGATGATCCGCACGCTGGCGAACATGAACGCCGTGAACCTTGGCTTCAACCCTGTCGGCGTGCTCACGCTCCGCGTTCCGATCGCAGGCAGCCGAGCCGAGCCGGACGTCGCCGCGTTCTGGCGCGATCTGGTGAAGTCGGTCGAGGCGCTTCCCGGCGTGCGCTCGGCCAGCGTTGCGCGCGGCCTGCCGATCGAGAGCTGGAGCGGACAGTTCTTCGTCAGCCAGGACCAGCCGAACCCACCCGCCGGTCACGTCCCCGACGCCAACTACGTCGTCGTCGGCCCCCGGTACTTCGAGACGATGCAGATGCCTCTGCGGGCCGGCCGTCCCTTCGACGATCGCGACACGGCAGGCGGCCTGCCTGTCGTCATCGTGAACGACGAGTTGGCGCGCACGCAGTGGCCGGGGCAAAACGCGATCGGCAGGCGCATCAAGATGGGAGGCCCTTCGGACACATACTGGCCGTGGCTGACGGTCGTGGGCGTGGCCGGCGGCGCCATGACGGAGGGCCCGCGGTCCGGCGTGCGCGAGGAGGTCTACGTGCCGTATCAGCAGTACCCGTGGCTGCTCGTGCCGCAGCACCTGGTCGTCCGCGCGAGTTCTGGCACCGCGCCTGCCAGCCTTACGCGCTCCATCGTCGCCGAGATCGAGCGGCTCGATCGCGACCTGCCGGCGATGGACATCCGGACGCTGGAAGAAGTGGCGGCGCTGCCGATGGGCCAGCAGCGGATGGTGATGGCGCTGCTCGGCGGTTTCGCCGGCGTCGCGCTTGTGCTTGCGGCGCTGGGGATCTACAGCGTCCTCTCGTACTCCGTGGGTCAACGGCGTCGGGAGATCGGCGTGCGCGTGGCGCTCGGCGCGCAGCAGGGGGATGTCGTGCGACTCGTCGTGGGCGGCGGCGCCCGCCTGGCGCTGGTAGGAGTGTGCGTGGGAGTGGTTGCGGCGCTCGTCCTGACGCGGCTGATGATCGATCTGTTGTTCGGAGTCCCGCCGGCCGACCCGGTCACGTTCGTGGCAGTAGCGGCGCTACTTTGCGTCACTTCGCTCGTGGCCTGCTACGTTCCGGCCCGCCGTGCCCTTCGCGTCAACCCGGTCGACGTGCTGCGGGCTGACTGAACTCGTGAACGCCCTGCCGAATCCTCGAATCTGCGTGGAAATTGCGTGCTGGTGCGGAAGAGAGGACTCGAGCCCGCTCGCGCCGAGCATCCGCGAGGCGCGGCGTGCCTGAGGACACTCTGCCGCGCCAACGCGAGCGCAGCGAGTGATTGGTGCGGAAGAGAGGACTCGAACCTCCACGACCTTGCGGCCACTAGCTCCTGAGGCTAGCGCGTCTGCCAATTCCGCCACTTCCGCACGAAGGGGAAACCTCAACCAGCAGAGCCTTCAATCCTACCAAACCCCGCCAGAACCAGTCGAGCCCTTTCGCCTCAAGTCGGGGCCGGCTCCGGGCCAACCGTCTATACTTTGAAGAACGCGGCGGTTTTCAAGGGAGTGCGCGGCAGTGGCAAAGCGTGGTGTGAGGCTCGTCTTCGGGTTGCTCTTTCTGGCGATTGCCGTCTCGGTGGCGGGCGTCGCGATCATGTACTTCGCCGTTGGCAAGGCGCCGACGGTCGGTCGCAACTCCACGCTGGTGGTGCGCCTCGACGACGACCTGCACGAGGTGCCCACCGAGGGCGTCGCGCAGTTGTTCGAAGGCAACCGGCCGGGCGGATTGCGGGCCGTGCTCGAGCACCTCCGCAAGGCCAAGGCCGACGCCCGCGTCAAGGCCGTGCTCGTCGTCCCGGCCGGCATGAATGCGCCGCTGTGGGCGAAAGTCCAGGAGGTCCACGACGCGATCCTGGACTTCCGCAAGTCGGGCAAGCAGGCCATCGCGTATCTCGAGTACGGCAGCGAGCGCGAGTATTACGTGGCCACCGCCTGCGACAAGATCTTCCTGATGCCGGGCGCCAGCCTCGACATCAATGGCCTGGCCACCTACGAGGTCTTCCTGCGCGGGACCCTGGACAAGATCGGCCTCTACGCCGACATCCTCCACATCGGCGACTACAAGACCGCCTACAACGCGTTCACCGAGAAGGGCTACACCAAGGCCCATCGCGAGGCGACCGAGTCGATGACGCGCGACCTGTACGAACAGCTCGTGCGTGGCATCGCCGACGGCCGCAAGAAATCGGAAGCCGACGTCCGCGCCCTGATCGACGAGGGGCCGTTCTCGCCAGACGAGGCATTGCGCGTGGGCCTGGTGGACGACCTGGCGTACGCCGACCAGATCGACGACAAGGCGAAGCTGCCAGGCGGCAAGCTCTCCCGACTCGAGCCGGAGGACTACGCGAAGGTCTCGCTCAGGTCGCTCGGGCTCAATCGCGGCCCCCGGATCGCGGTCATCTACGCCACCGGCGTCATCACGTCGGGCGAGGGCGGCTACAACCCGCTGTCGGGCACAGTCATGGGGTCCGAGACCATCAGCAAGCACATCCGCGACGCCCGAAACGACCCGGCCGTCAGGGCCATCGTGCTGCGAATCGACAGCCCGGGCGGCTCGGCCACCGCGTCTGACGCCATCTGGCGCGAGCTGGTCATCACGCGCGACCAGAAGAAGGACCGGCCGCTGGTGGTCTCGATGTCGGACCTGGCCGCCTCGGGCGGCTATTGGATCGCCATGGCCTCGCCCTACATCGTCGCGCAGCCGGGCACGCTCACAGGGTCCATCGGCGTCATCACCGGCAAGTTCGTTACCGGTGGTGTCTACGCCAAGCTGGGCGCCAATATCGACGGCGTCAGCTTCGGCAAAAACGCCGACATCGCCTCGCCGGCCCGTCCGTTCACCGACTCGGAACGGCAGAAGATCGAGTCGCTGATGCAGGACACCTACGACGAGTTCGTGGAGAAAGCAGCCGCCGCCCGCAACATGCCGCCGGAAAAGCTCGACGCCGTCGCGCAGGGACGCGTCTGGACCGGCCGCCAGGCCAAGGCCATCGGCCTGGTCGATGAGTTGGGGGGGCTCGACCGCGCGATTGCCGCGGCAAAGCAGCGCGCGAAGATCCCGGCCGGCGACGACGTCGAGATCGTCGTCTATCCGCCGCGCCGGTCGGTGTACGAACTGGTAAGTGAGGGATTCCGCGCCGACCAGAGCCTGCTGCGCGTCCTGGCGCTGCCAGGCGATGAACGCCACGCCATCGGCATGCTGACCGCGCCACTCATGTTCAGAGCAGGGGAGCCCCTCGCACTCATGCCGGCGCTGCTCGTTCGATAACTGATCAGTTCACAGGTTCAGCGTCACGGTTCACAGGTTCACAGGTTCACAGGTTCGAGTTCACGGGTTCACAGGTTACGTCGGGACCTGTCGCCGAACCCGCGAACCTCGAACCCGTGAACCCGTGAACCCGTGAACCTGAGAACCCGTGAACCTGTGAACCCGTGAACCTGAATTACCCGACGACCGCCTTGACAGCGTCGGGGTTTATCGTAACCCTCAGCCGTTCACGCGCCTTGTTCATGTAGGCGGTGTAGAACTTCGACTTCCGGTCGGCCAGCATTTCCTGGCGCAGCGTGTCCTTCGCGGTGGCCAGCGCGTCGGCGTTGGCCTCCTCGCGGGCGACGACGCGCGCGATTACGGTCCCGGCGTCGGTCGTGATCGGCGCGGTGACGCCTCCGGCGGGCACCGCGAAGATCGCCTCGTCGACCGCCGCGCTGATGCCCGCGTCCGGCCACGCCGTGCCCCGTGCCACCAGTTCCGTGGTCTTGGGCTCGAGCCCGGCCTTCTTGGCCGCGGCGGCGAAGTTCGCCTTGAACTCCTCGCCGAGCGCGGCGGCGCGTTGCTGGCTCACCTCGCGCGCCTTGGCCCGCAGGGCGTCCTCGCGCACGCGCTCCTTCACGTCGCCGAGCGCCGGCAGCTTCGACGCTTCCTGCCCGCTGGTCGAGAAGATCACCAGCCCGCGCGAGACGCGCATCGGACCGGACAGCTCGCCCTCTTTCAGCTCGAACGCCTGGTTGGTGACCTCCGGGGCGGGACCGAGCGCCGCAATCGGTTCGTCGCGGGTGAACAGGCCCGACTCGGTCACCGCCAGCCCTCGTGACTTTGCGACGCGCTCGAGATCGGCTGGCGTCCTGGCGTCCTTGGCAATCTGCTCGGCCATCGCGCTGGCCTGTGCCTGCGCGCGCTCGAAGGCGAGCTGATCGGTGATCTGCTGGCGCACCTCGTCAAGCGATCGCCTGGCTTCCGGCTTCTTGTCGGTGACCTTGATGATGTGGAAGCCGAACGAGGACTTCACGAGCTCGCTCACCTGGCCCACCGGCAGGCTGAAGGCCACGTCTTCGAACTCCTTCACCATCCGGCCACGGCCGAAATAGTCCAGGTCGCCGCCCTGCGCCTTCGACTGGTCGTCCTCGGACTCCTTCTTCGCGAGCGCCGCGAAATCGGCGCCGCCTTTCACCTGCTTCAGCAGTGCCTCGGCCTTCGCCTTCACGGCGGCTTCGTCCTTGCCCTCGGTCTTGAGGAGGATATGGCTGGCGCGCACCTGTTCGGGCGTCGTGTACTGCGGCTCGTTGTCGCGGTAGTACTTCTCGATTTCGCCGGGGAGCACGACCGCGCGCGCGCGCAGCTGCTCGACGTCGACCAGCGCGTACTTGATCTTGCGCCGCTCGCCGATGCGGTAGTCCTCCTTGTGCGACTCGAAGAACGAGGCGACGTCGGCATCCGTGACCGAGACCTGGTCGCGCAGCCGGTCCGCGGAGAAGACCACGACTTCGGCCTTCACTTTCTGGTTGCGCCGGGTGAACTCGGCCTCGAGCTCGGAATCGCTGACCGCCACCCAGTCGGTGAGCGCCGCGCGCAGCTTGTCGACGAGCAGGGCCTGGCGCAGGTTGTCCTCGAACTCGGCCTTGGAGAGCGGCGGGTTCTGTGACGCGAGGATCTGCGCGTAGAGTTGGTCGCCGCCAAAGACGCCCTTCTGCTGGAACGCGGGAATCGCGAAGATCCGTTGCGCGACCTCGGCGTCGGAGACCGTCAGGCCCAGGCGCCGGGCTTCGGCCACGGCGGCCCGCTCGTCAATCAGCTGACGCAGGATCGACTGGTCCACGCCCAGCTGCTTGAGCATCTGCTGGTTGACGCTGCCCCCATACGCCTGGGTGTAGGCCTGCATCTGGCGCTGGTACGCGCGGCGGAAGGTGCTGGCGGTGATCCGCTCGTCGCCCACCCGCGCGACCTCCGCGTTGAGCGAGGCGGGGCCGCCAGCGCCGATGAAATCGGGAAAATACAAAGCGATGAAGGCGACCACGACGAGAAACAGGCTCCATTTGAGCCAGTTCTTGTGGCGCCGCATCCGGTCGAGCATGGTCATGTGAACGTCAGTCCTTCCGCGTGGCGGGTCTCACCTTCGGCCCAAACCATAAATTGTCGTCCCTCGGCCGACCTACTGTCAATCGACGCCAAACGACCGATAAGCCGTACAGAACACGGCGGTTCTCTCGAGTCGCCATCCACGCCACACGAGGCCACCCCCGGCCGGACCGGGTGGGGTCTGTGTGGTATATTTGCACTGCATAGAAGCACTTAGCGGCCGTGAGCAGGCGCGCACAGGGAGTGACGTTACTGATGACCCCGCCGGCTGCCGGCCGAGGGCCAGCGCGCCTGTACGCGGCCCACGTCCGGGACGACGCGTCCCGGACGACCGGACGCACGCCCGACCTTGCCGCCCGCCTTGTTGCCAGCCAACGGTCGCCCGGCCGCCCGCCTGGGCCGGCGTGAATCCCTTGCCGAACTGGTCGCGGTCACCCATCGGTCGCTCGATCTCACGCGGCTTTACGATGCACGCTACCTGAACCTGTCGCTGCGGCGGGAAACCAGGCGAGCGATGCGCACGAGCCGGGCGCAGTCGCTGGATGAATCGATCCAGGCCGCCGACCGCGCCATGTGCAAGGTGAAGGCGTCGGGCAGCAACGGCATCGAGGTCGCCGCCGACTGACCGGAGTCGGGCGTGTCGGCCGCAGAAGGAGTCTACGAATTTTGGCGCTGCGTTCCCTGTTCTCTCTGTTCTCGAGCGACCTGGCCATCGATCTCGGCACGGCCAACACCTGCGTCTACGTGCGCGGGAAGGGCATCGTCGTCAACGAGCCGTCAATCATCGCCATCAACAAAGTCAACGGCCGGGTGGAGGCCGTGGGTCGCGAAGCCAAGGAGATGCTCGGGCGCACTCCCGGCAACATCGTGGCGATCAAGCCGATGAAAGACGGCGTCATCGCCGACTTCGAGTACACCGAGAAGATGCTGGCGTACTTCATCCGCAAGGCGCACAACAACCGCAACGTCTGGGTGCGCCCGCGCATCGTGATTGGCGTGCCCTCCGAGATCACGCAGGTCGAAAAGCGCGCCGTCAAGGACAGCGCCTATCGCGCCAAGGCGAGCGAAGTGCATCTGGTGGAAGAAGCCATGGCGGCGGCCATCGGCGCCGGCATGCCCATCACGGAGCCGTCGGGCAACATGATCGTGGACATCGGCGGCGGCACCACCGACATCGCGGTGATTTCGCTTGCGGGCATCGTCTACAGCAAGGCCGTGCGGGTGGCCGGCAACGAGATGGACGAGGCCATCATCCAGTACATCAAGAAGACGTACAACCTGCTCATCGGCGAGCGCACCGCCGAGGCGATCAAGATGGAAGTCGGCTCGGCGTACCCGCTCGAAGAGAAGATGTCGATGGAGATCAAGGGCCGCCACCTCATCGAAGGCGTGCCCAAGACCATCACCATCAGCGACGAGGAGATACGCGAGGCCCTGGCAGAGACCGTCAACGTGATCGTCGATGCCGTGCGCGTGGCACTCGAGCGCACGCCGCCGGAGCTGTCGGCCGACATCGTCGACCGCGGCATCGTGCTCACCGGTGGCGGCGCGCTGCTCAAGAACCTCGACAAGCGCCTGCGCGAGGAAACCGGGCTGCCCCTGGCGATGGCCGAAGACCCGCTGTCGTCGGTGGTGCTCGGAGCCGGCAAGATGCTGTCGGACTTCAACCTGCTGCGGAAGATCTCGCTTGACTGACGATGGGGCAGGCTTGAAGGCCTGCGCTACAGACTGATGACCATGCCCGTGCTCGAGCATCGGCGGGGCGGCAGTGCCGTCCTGTTCGTGCTCGTCGTCGTCGCGCACATCGTCCTGATCTCGGCACAAGTGACGTCGAAGTCGGGCATGCCCGTGCTGCAGGCGGTCGCGTTTGGCCTGGTCGCCGAGCTGCAGCGCGGCGGCGCCGGCGCCGTGGACTTGCTCAGCGGGCTCTGGAGCGGCTACGTGGATCTGCGCGGCATGCGCAACGAAAACGAGCGATTGCGGCAGCAGCTGGCTGACACCCAGATCCGGCTGCAGCAGGAACGTGCCCTGGCCCAGCGCAGCGGCGAGCTGACGCGCCTGCTCGAGCTGCGCGGCCGGGTCGAACTCGTGACCACGGCGGCCGAGGTCATCGCCGCCTCCGCGACGCCGGACTTCCGCACCGTGACCATCGGCAAGGGCACCAGCTCGGGCCTGCGGCCCGACATGGCCGTGCTGTCGCCGGATGGCGTCATCGGCCGGGTCATCGTGCCCAGCGCGCGAGCTGCGAAAGTGCAGCTGCTCATCGACCGCAACGCCGCCGTGGGCGCCCTGGTCGAGCGCACGCGCGCCCAGGGCGTCGTCATGGGCAGCGGCGAGGAATCGCTGCAGCTCGAGTACGTGCTCGGCACCTCCGACGTGAAGGTCGGCGACATCGTGGTGACCTCCGGCATCGACGGCATCTACCCGAAGGGCTTCGTCATCGGCCGCATCGACCTGGTCGAGAAGACCGGGGGCGCATTTCGCGAGATCCGCGTTCAGCCGGCCGCCAACTTCACCAGCCTGGAAGATGTGCTCGTCGTGCTGACGCCCCAGGCGGCCGACACCTCGGCGGCGCCGCGCGGCGCCCACGGTCACTCCGCGATGAAGACGCTGGCCGTGGTCATCGCGCTGGCGCTGGCCCTGGTGCTGCAGACCAGGCTCGCGCCGTTTCTGGTGCTCGGCACGTCGCCCCTGGACCTGGTCCTGATCGTCGTGGTCTATGTCGCCATCACATCGGGGCCGACAACAGGCCTGCTGGCGGGCGCTGCGGCCGGGCTGGCACAGGACGCGCTGTCGAGCGGGATTCTGGGCATCGGCGGGCTGGCCAAGACCGTTGTAGGCTACTTGGTAGGGCTGGCGAGCACGCAGTTCATCGTGGCCGGGCCGCTGCCGCGGTTCCTGACATTTCTGGCATCCACGGTGATTCACGCCGCAATCTTCATGGGCCTGTACGAACTGCTGAACCTTCGTGATTTCGGCTTCCCGTGGGGAGGGGTTCTCGGCCAGGGCGTCGCCAACGCGCTGGTCGGCATCGTCGTGCTCCAGGCCATCGAGTTGCTGCCGGGCGCAGCCGAGCGGCATCAGCAGCGTGGCGGCGGCACCGGCATGCGCACGTCGCGCCGCCTGGACTGATCGAGCCATGCGAACCAGCGAAGCCGGCAAAGTCCCGACCTCCCGCATCGCGGTGCTCCAGGTGGCCGTCGTCGTGGGCTTCCTGCTGCTGGCCGGCACCTTCTGGTTCTTCCAGATCATCCAGCACGAGCAGTTCCGCGAGATGGCCGAGAACAACCATCAACGCGAGCTGGCTCTGCGCGCTCCGCGCGGTGTGCTCTACGACCGCGACGGAAAGATCCTGGTCGAAAACCGTCCCAGCTACACCGTCTCGATCGTCCGGCTGCACACGACCGACCTCGACCGGACGATCCGCGTGCTGGCGGCTGTGGCCGGCGTCGAGGAGCGTCGCGTGCGCGAGATCGTCGATCGGGCGCGCCTCCTGCCGTCCTATCGCCCCATCGTCGTGATCCAGGACGCGACGCTGGCGCAAGTGGCGGCCATCATGGCGCGCCGGCTCGACTTCGAACTGCCTGACGTCGTCGTCGAGCGCGTCCCGACACGGCGGTATCCCACCGACGCGATGGCCGCGCACCTGCTGGGCTACGTGAGCGAGGCCACCGACGCGCAACTGGCTGCCGACAACCTGAAATCGGGCGCCATCGTGGGCCAGGCCGGCATCGAACGCACGCACAACCGCGACTTGATGGGCACCGACGGCGCGCGGACCGTCGTCGTCAACAGCCTGGGCCGCGAGATCCGGACGCTTGACGAGGTCGAGCCGACCGAAGGGCGGCGCCTGAAACTGACGATCGACTACGACGTGCAGAAGGCGGCTGAGGAAGGGTTCAGGGCGCTGGGCTTCTGGGGGGCGGCAGCGGCGCTCGACCCGCGGACCGGCGAGGTGCTGTCGCTGGTGAGCCTGCCGTCGTACGACCCGAACTCGTTTGCCACGGGCATCGATCGCGCGACCTGGAACGCGCTCAACACCGACAAGCTGCGTCCCCTGCAGAACCGCGTCATTCAGGGTCGATACTCGCCGGGCTCGACCTTCAAGATCGCCGTCGCGGTCGCCGCACTTGAAGAGGGCGTGGTGACGCCGGATTTCAAGACGCATTGCTCGGGGGGCGGAACCTTCTACGGTCGCTACTTCAAGTGCCACCTCAAGGGCGGCCACGGCACCGTGGACATGCGGCACGCCATCGAGAAGTCGTGCAACGTGTACTTCTACACGCTCGGCAACATGCTGGGCGTGGACCGCATGCACAAGTGGGCGACGCGTCTGGGCCTGGGCGTCAAGTCCGGCATCGACCTGCCCAACGAAGTGGAAGGCATCATGCCCTCCACCGGGTGGAAGCGGAAGCGCTACAACGAGAAGTGGTACGCGGGCGAGACCATCTCGGTGGCGATCGGCCAGGGGCAGGTGTCGGTGACGCCAATCTCGCTGGCCGTGATGATGTCGACCGTGGCCAACGGCGGCACGCGCTTCGCGCCGCGCCTGGTGAAGGCCTACGACGACGGGCAGGGGTGGAAGGATCTGGCGCCGCCGCCGGCGCTCGAGACATTCCGGTTCAAGCCCTCCACCTACAGCGCCGTGCATGACGGGCTGTGGATGGTGGTCAACGCCAATGGCACCGGCGGACGCGGGCGCATTCCCGGACTGGACGTGTCGGGCAAGACCGGCACCGCGCAGGTCATCTCGATCACGGGCCGCAAGGCAGCGCGCAATTCGGAAAAAGACCTGCGCGACCACGGCTGGTTCGTGTTCTTCGCGCCGCGCGACAACCCCGAGATCGCCGGCGTGATCTTCGCTGAGCACTCCGAACATGGCTATCTTGCCGCTCCGATTGCGCGGCACATGATCGCGACCTACTACGCGAAGAAGCGCGGCGAGCCGCTGCCCGCCTTCACCGCGCCCGGCGTGCCGCCGCCGACGCCGCCGTTTGAAGAAGTGCCGCTCGAGCCCGACGCGCCACGCCCGGTGGCCGACGCGTTGCCGGCGCCAACGGGGGGAGACCGGTAGCGTCATGTTCGAGCGCCGCCTGTATTTCCACCTCGACTGGCTGCTGCTGGCCGCAATTGTCGTGCTGAGCGTGATGGGCATCGCGATGATCTACAGCGCGACGCAGGCCACCACGCCGCGGCTCTACCAGCAGCAGGTCTACGCGCTGCTGCTGGGCGTGGTCGCGCTCATCATCGCGCTGTCGATCGACTACCGCACGCTGGCCGACAAGTCGCACTGGATCTACATCGGCGTGGTCCTGCTGCTCATCTACGTGATGTTTTTCGGCGTCGTGCGCGGGGGCGCCAGGCGCTGGATTCCGCTGGGCCTGTTCAACCTGCAGCCGTCGGAGTTTGCCAAGATCGCCGTGGCCCTGGTCCTGGCGAAGTTCTTCGGCGAGAGCCGCCGGCAAAGTCCCACGCGCGCCGACCTGGCGACGGGCGCCGCCATGGCGGCGTTGCCGTTTCTGCTCATCGCGCGGCAGCCCGACCTGGGCACCGCCATCACGCTGCTGCCGGTCTACCTTTTTATCGCGTACGTCGCGGGCCTGCCGTTGCGTATGCTCGGCATGGCGGCGCTTGTCGGCGTGCTGGTGGCGCCCATCGCGTGGAAGTTCGCGCTCGAGGAATATCAGAAGGAGCGCATCGAGACGTTCATCAACCCGTACAAGGATCAGAAGGGATCCGGGTATCAGCAGATCCAGGCCCGCATTACAGTGGGGTCTGGCGGGTTGACCGGCAAGGGGTTTACCAAGGGCACCCAGGGGCAGTTGCGATTCCTGCCCGTGGCGCATAACGATTTCATCTTCTCGGCGTGGGCCGAAGAGGAAGGGTTCATCGGAGTGATCGTCGCGCTCGGGCTGTACCTGCTGGTGATCTGGCGGTCGCTCGAGGCGGCAAAGCTGTCAAAGGATCGGCTCGGCGCGTTTCTGGTGCTGGGCGTCCTGGCGAGTTTCACGTTTCAGGTGTTCTACAACATCACGATGTCGGCGGGTCTGGCGCCGGTGAAGGGGTTGACGTTGCCGCTGATGAGTTATGGCGGCAGCTCGCTCATCGCGACGCTTGCGGGCTTTGGGTTGATCCTCAACGTCCGCATGCGGCGCTTCACCAATTGACGCCCGGGGGCCTGGCCCCCGCGACCCGTAACGGGGGCCAGGCCCCCGGCGAAAGGATTTGCAGTGACCAAGGAGATGATCATCTCCTCGAACGACCACGAGACACGTGTGGCGATCCTCGAGGACGATCTGGTGGCCGAGCTGTTCGTCGAGCGGGAGCGGTCGCGCGGCGTGGCCGGCAATGTCTACAAGGGGCGGGTCTCGAAGGTCCTGCCCGGCATGCAGTCCTCGTTTGTCGACATCGGGCTCGAACGCGACGGCTTCCTGTACGTCACCGATGTCGTGCCGTCGCTTGACGCCTTCGAGGGCGGCGACGAGGGCGAAGCCGACGAGGCCGACCCCGCTGCTGCAGCGGCCGAGGGCGCCGAGCCGGCCAAACGCGGTGACGGCGGCCGTCGGGGCCGGCGCGGCGGGCGCGAGACCCGGAGCGCCGACGAGGCGGGCAAGCCGCGTGACGAGCCGAAGATCGAGGACCTGCTCAAGGAAGGGCAGGACGTGATGGTCCAGGTGGTCAAGGAGCCGCTGGGGACCAAGGGCGCGCGCCTGACGTCGCACGCCTCGCTCGCCGGCCGCTTCCTGGTCTTCATGCCGACGGTCGACCACGTCGGCGTCTCGCGCAAGATCGAGTCGCGCGAGGAGCGCAATCGCCTGCGCGGCATCGTCCGCGAGTTCCGCGAACAGCAGGGCTTCAGCGGCGGCATCATCATCCGCACGGCGGCCTCCGGCCGCCCGAAGGACGACATCCTCAGCGACCTGGAGTTCTTCCACAAAGTGTGGAAGGAGATCCGGCAGAAGATGGACAGCCAGCGCGCGCCGGTGGTCGTGTACCGCGAGCAGAGCCTGGTCGCCAAGCTGCTGCGCGATCTGCTGACCGAGGACTACACCGCCATCCGCATCGACAGCTACCAGGAATACCAGCGCGTCCTCGAACTGGTGGAGCGGATGATGCCGGCGCTGGCGCCGAAGGTGAAGCACTACAACAAGGACTTCCCGATCTTCGAAGAGTACGGCGTGCAGGGGGAGCTCGACAAAGCCCTCAAGAGCAAGGTGTGGCTGAAGTCGGGCGGGTCGATCGTCATCAATCAGACCGAGGCGCTGGTGGCGGTGGACGTCAATACTGGCCGCTACGTCGGCAAGAAGACGACGGGCAGGCTCGAGGACACGATCGTCAAGACCAACCTCGAGGCCGCCAAGGAGATCGTCCGGCAGGTGCGGCTCAGGGACCTGGGCGGGATCATCGTGCTCGACTTCATCGACATGGAGGAGAAGAAGAACCGCCAGAAGGTGTTCCAGGCGGTCGAGCAGGAGCTGCGGCGCGACCGCGCGCCCTCAAAGGCCGTGCAGGTCTCCGACTTCGGGCTCATCGTGATCACCCGCAAGCGCGTGAAGCAGAGCCTGGAGCGCGTGCTCACCGAGCCGTGCCCGTACTGCTCGGGCAGCGGCGTCATCAAGTCGAGCTCGACGATCTGCTACGAGATCCTGGCCGAGGTGAAGAAGCTCAACATGGATCTCAACGGCCACGGCGTGGTGCTGCGCGTGAACCCCGACATCGCTCGCGCCCTGAAGGAAGAGGAAAGCGGGGTGTTGAAGGACCTGCAGGCGGCGCTCGGACGCCAGGTCAGCATCCGCCCCGACGTGCACCTGCATCACGAGCAGTTCGATCTGATGGCGATCGGGTAGGGCCCGAGGGGCGCGCGTCGCGCTCCTACTTTTCCGGCTTCTCGGGCTTCTCCGGCGGTTCGGGCTTCTCCGGCGGTTCGGGCTTCTCCGGTCGCTCGCGCTTTTCGCGCCGTTCACGCTTCTCGGGCCGCTCCGCCCGCTCGTCGCCGGCGCGCGCAATCGCCACCGATCCGCTGAAGGTCTTCACGATGACCAGGGCGCTGCCGTCGCCGAAGGTGCCGCGAAGGTCGCGCCGTTCGGGCGAGCCTGGCGGGAGGTCGCGGTCGCTGGGCCCGATCGTGAGCGGCAAGTCGGAGTGCACGCCGCCGCTGAAGGTCTTGGCCGCGAGCTCAAATCCCTGCGTGCCGGTCAGCGTCAGGCGCACATCGCCGGAATGGCTGGTGAACTCGTAGCGTCCGACCTTCACGAGCGGCCCGCCAAACTCTGTCGCGCCGCTGACCGTTCGCACCTGCGCGCGGTCGCATGCGATGTTGACGAGTACCAGGTCGCCGCTGATGGTGGCCAGTTCGATCGCGCGGGTCTTGACCCCCTTGACGACCAGCCGCCCGCTGACCGTGCTGGCGGCTAATCCTTCGGGGGACCCTGCGTCGGCGATCAGGATGTCGCCCGACAACGTCTTCACGCGGGCAAGCTTCGGCGTGCCAAGGGCCTCCACCGTGCCGTTGGCGCTTTCCAGCTGGACTTCGCCCTTCACCTTGGTCACTTTCAGATCGCCCGCCAGAGAGCGCAGGCTCACCGACGTGCCAAAGGGCACCTGCACGCTGTAGTCCACCCACGTCCGGAGCTGCTTGGTCCGTCGCGCGATTGTCCGGACCTCGACGCGGCCCGCCGTCTCCTGGACGTCGATTCTCAATCGCATCGAGTTGTGCCTTGGCATCGCCGGAGGCGCCGCGGACACGCTTGACCGCCGTAATCACGATGTCGTCGCCGCCGGTGCCGTTGACGACAATCGGGCCCGCCAGGTTGAAGATGTCGAGCGAGCCGTTGGGGCCGACCTTGAGCGTGCGGGTCACCGTCTCGATGCTCTCGGGGCCGCTGCGCGCGTCCTGGAACCTGGCAAACCACGCCGCGCGTTCAGGCGCGGGCACTCCCGCCGCCGGCAGCGCCGGAGGCCCGCCGTCCTGGGCGGCGCTGGCGGGCAGCGCGAGCAGGACGAGCAAGGCGAGGGGGGCAAGCGGAGCAGACGAGCTCCGCGGCAGCGACAATGGGCGGCGTGTCATCAGTGGCAAGGTCTCAGTCACGACTTGTTCATGTCATCGGCAATCCGGGCTGCTTCGGCCTGGTTGCCCTTCCGGACTTCGTTGATGAGCGAGATGGTGTCCTGCAGCAGGACGATCTTCGAGCGGAATGCCTCAAAGAGGCTGTCCTGCGCCTGCGTGCTCATGGGCTGCGTCTTCAGCGCGGCCCGACTTTCGCCAATCGCCTGGTCGACCACCAACAGGCTCATCTGCAAGTCGGCCGCCACCTTCGGGTCGAGCGCCTGACGGTCGCGCGCCAGCACTTCGAGGCCGGCCACCGCGCTTTCGAGATGCTGCTCGGCTTGCTGGAACTCGGCCTCGACCGACCCCAGCAGCTCGGCGGAGGTCGCCGTCGCATGGTCGACAGGCCGAGCGGCGGCAGTAGCGGGCGCGGGAGCGGCCGACGGCACGTCGCGACGCCACGTCACGGTCACCGCGACGGCTACGGCCAGCACCGCCGCGGCCGCCAGGGGCAGGGCGTAGCGCCGCCACTGCCGCGGCGTCCGGCCGGGCCGCCCGTTCAGCCTCGACGGCCGCCGACACGCGCGCCCACGCCGTCGCCGGCAGCTCCAACGGCGGCAGCGCCCGCGCGGCCCGGCGCACGACCAGCAGCTCCTCGGCCAGGCGCGTGCACTCCGCGCACGTGGCCAGGTGGGCCTCGAGCTCGTGGCGCGGCGCGCCGTCGAGCGTGCCGTCCACCAGGTCGCCGATCAGGGCCTCGTACTGCTCACAACTCACGGGACTCGTCCGTAATCGTCAATCGTCAATCTGCAATCGTCAATCTCTGGATCGCAGCAATTCCCGCATCTTCATCCGCGCCTTGTGCACCTGCGACTTCGAGGTGCCCTCGGCAATCCCCAGCAGCCGTCCGACCTCCGCGTGGTCGAAGCCTTCCACGTCGTGGAGCACGAAGGCCGCCCGATACCCGGGTGGCAGCTGCGCGATGGCACGCTCGAGATCCAGCCGGTCGGCCGTGAGCCGGGCGCCCGAGGCGCGCGGCGGCGGCAGGCTCTCGTCCAGTTCGTCGCTCACCAGCTCCAACTTGTGCTGCCGGCTGCGCAGGAAGTCGAGGCAGCAGTTGGTCGCCAGCCGGTACACCCAGGTTCCGAGCGCAGCCTCGCCTTTGAAGCTCCCCAGCTTCCGGTAGACCAGCAGGAAAATCTCCTGGAGCAAGTCCTCGCCGCTGCTGCGCGAACCGCTCATGCGGCACGCCAGCGTGAACACCCTGGGCGCAAAACGGCGGTAGAGCTCGTCGAAGGCGCCCGGCTCGTGGCCGAGGCAACGCTCGACCAGGGCGCGGTCGGCCTGGCGATCGGGCTCTGTTCGGTTAGACGGCGGCATGCGGCTGCGACGTTGCCTAGGGTATTACGGACCTCCGGCGTGGAGGTTCACCCTCTGGCGACCTCAGTCCGGCCAGCGCCGCGCCTGAAACCCGCGCACGCGGCCCTTGCTGACCGGCACGCCATCCTGGCGCAGCAACGCCTGTTTCAGGCCTTCCTGCCCGCCATAGCCGCCCAGGCGGCCACCGGCCGCGATGACACGGTGGTAAGGCAGCCCGGGCTCGCTCGCGTCCCGCATGATGTTGCCCACCGCGCGGGCCGCTCCGGGCCGCCCGGCCAGCCGGGCGAGGTCGCCGTAGGTCGCCACACGACCCGGGGGGATACGCCGCACCAGCGCCATGACCCGGCGTGTGAAGGCCGTGGCCATCTCACTTCTTGAGCGCTTCGTCGAGGAGCCGCCCGGTAGCCGTCGGCAGCGGGACGCCAGCCAGCTTCGCCAGCGTCGGGGCGATGTCGGCGGGCGAGGCCGCCGCCTCGTAGTGCCCGGGCACGATGCCCGCGCCGAGCAGGATGAGCGGGACCTGCGTGTCGTAGGGGTAGCCTGTGCCATGGGTCGTCCCGTTGCCGGGGACGAGCGTCTTGTCATCGGAGACGAAGATCCAATTGGGCTTGGGGATGATGATCAGGTCGCCGCTGCGGGCGGGAAAGAAGCCCGCGGCCACCGCCCGCGCGAGTGGGTCGTCGCTGTCGGCCAGCGCCGGTACTTCCGTGCGGTCGTACACGCGCGCGATGCCTGGCATCGCGCCAATCGCATGCTTGATGGCCGCCAGCAGCTCGGGATCGGCGGCGATTCTCTCGAACACCGGCCCGCGGAAATAGAACTCGCTGTAGGCCTCCATGGCGACCCATCGTCCGGCGCCCAGCTTTTCGCTGGTCACCTTGTTCGACGACCGCAGTGATCTCGGCCATCTTGATGCGTCCGGCGTCGAGCCCGTCGGCCGCAGCCTGCTCCGGGATGACCGCGACGCCATGATCGGCCGTGAAGGCGAGCACGTACTTGTCGCGTCCGACGCGCTTGTCGAGATGGTCGAGCAGCTTGCCGACCACGTCGTCGAAGCGCAGCAGCAAGTCCTGAATTTCATGGCTGCGAGGACCGAAGTCATGGCCCACCAGGTCGAGCGCCGAGAAGCTGACGGCGAGGAAGTCCGTCGTGGCCCCTTGCCCCAGCTTCATGCCGTCGACGGCGGCCGTGGCCAGGCGTCCGAGGGCGGCATCCGAGTAGGGACTTTCCTCCCACGCCGTATAGAAGAACGCGCTGGGCCTGCCGTCGCGCTGTTGCAAGGCGTGCGGCATCTCGCTGTCCCACTCGTCTGGCGGTTTCTCGCCCAGGCCCTTGTCGTCAAACTTGTAGTCAGACTTCTTGGCGGCCCGATCCCAGCTCAGCCCGAAGTCGTTCTCGATGGGCGTGCGCTCGGCCGCGCGAAGCAGCGACTTCTCCGGCGTCGTCGCCCAGGCCGTCGACGAGCTCCAACCTCCACCCTGGAACCACAGCACCGCGTCGCCACGTCCCTGGCCGGCCAGCATCGCCGCCGACGCGCGCTTGAGCGACAGCGTCACCAGGCGCCCACCGGCCTTGGCGATGGCTGCGGCGAGCGTGGGCGCCTTGAGCATCTGCGCGCTGCCGCCAGAAGTGGCCTCACGCTTGCCGTAGGGCACTTCGCGCGCGCTGCTGTCGTGGGTGCACGACACGGCCCGTTGGGTGGCCCGATCCCACCACTGATTGCTGATGATGCCGTGAGTCGATGGGAGAGTGCCCGTGCCGATGGTGGCGTGGCCCGCGCAGGTCAGCGTCGTGGTGTATGGGTAGGCCGAGTTCGTGAACCACGCGCCCTGGTCGACCAGGCGCCGCAAACCCTTGGTCCACTTCGGACCGTAATCCTGGATGTAGTCCCGGCGCATCTGATCGACGACGATGACGACGACCAGCGAAGGCTTGGCCGTCTGTGCGTTGGCCGGGCCGGACGGCAGCGACAAGCCGAGTGTCGCGCAGATGAGCAGAACAGATGAGCGCATAGGCCGCCGAATCAGGGCTCGATGGGAAAGACCTGGCGGCCGCCAATGAACGTGCGCCGCACCTGTGTGCCCGGCACGTCGGCCGGGGCCACCGTCATGATATCGCGGGACAGCACCACGAAGTCGGCGAGCTTGCCGGCCTCGATCGACCCGAGGGCAGATTCGGCGTGCGCGGCGTAGGCTGCGTCAAGGGTGAAGCTCGAGAGCGCCTGCTCCCGCGTGAGCCGCTCGGAAGGCGCCCAGCCCTCGGGAGGCTGCCCGTGGATGTCCTGACGCGTGATGGCGGCATGAAAGCCCAGCAGCGGGTTGACCTGCTCGACGGGGAAGTCGGAGCCTGACGCCAGCCGCGCGCCGCTCTTCAGCAGCGCCTGCCAGACGTATGCGCCTTCGGCGATGCGCGCGCTGCCGAGACGGGCCGGCGCCCAGGGCATGTCGGAGGTGCAATGCGTGGGCTGCATCGAGGCGATGACGCCCAGCCGTCCGAATCGCGGGATGTCGGCTCGATCGAGAATCTGCGCGTGCTCGATGCGAGGACGCAGGTCTCTCGCCGTCGCCCGCTCGCCTTCGAGGCGTTCGTACAGATCCAGCACTGCGCGGTTGGCGCCGTCGCCGATGGCGTGCGTGCAGGGTTGAAATCCCGCGCTCACGGCAGCCGACGCCGTGGCGGCCAGCCGCTCGGGCGGCGTGACCAGGAGCCCGCGGGTCCCGGGTTCATCGGCGTAGTCCTCGAGCAGCAGTGCGCCACGCGAACCAAGTGCCCCGTCGGCGTACAACTTGATCGCCCGGACGCTGACTCGATATTGCGGATCCACCAACGGCCCGCGTGCGAACCATTCTTTTGTCGTAGCCGGGCTGGAGTCGATCATCACGTAGAGTCGCGTGGAGAGACGCCCCTCTCCGCTCAGGCGCCGGTAAGCCTCGATGGTGCCGCTCGACGCGCCCGCATCGTGCACCATCGTCAGTCCCAGTCGCCGCGTCTCGCGATCGGCGGCGAGGATCTGTTCGTCGATTTCACCAGGCGTCGGCCGGGGAACGTGCCGTTCGATCAGGCTCTGCGCGGTGTCGATGAAGACGCCAGTGGGCCTTCCATCCCGGTCACGCAACAACCGGCCGCCCTCGGGATCTCTGGTTTCGGCGGTGACGCCGGCAAGCGTCAGCGCCTTGCTGTTGGCCCACAGCGCATGTCCGTCGATGCGCTTCAGGACGACCGGTGTCTCTGGGGCGACGGCGTCAAGGTGCTGCCGCGTGGGCCAGTCTTTTACGGGCCAGTCGTTCTGATCCCAGCCGCGGCCCACGACCCAACGGCCGGGGGCCTCTCCGGCCACCCGCGCGCCGACCTTCGTCGTGATGCTCGCCAGACTCGGGGTGTCGCGCAGATCGAGCGTGGAGAGGCTGGCACCCAGGCCCAGAAAATGGCCGTGGGCATCCTGCAGGCCCGGCACGACGGCATCGCCGGCGAGATCGACGACGCGGGTCGCAGCCCCTTTCATCGCGAGCACGTCCGCGCGCGAGCCGACGGCGACGAAACGGCCGTCGGAAACGGCAAAGGCGTCGACCCGCGGCCGGCGGGCGTCGGCTGTATGGATCGCACCGCCCATCACGATGAGATCGGCAGGCGTCTGGCGCAGCGTGCCGGAGGCCGACACCGAGGCCAGCGACACCAGGCCCATGAGACTCACGAAGCGCGTACGTTTCACGTCAGTCACCACGAGGGAAGCGCAGACTCTTCAGTTGTCGATCGTCTGCGGATCTGAGGGCGGTAGTCCCGTGCCCGCCAGGAAGATCGCATTGAACAGCATCTTGAACGTGCCCCACGTCTGCGCCCTGTGTTGCACCCGGAAACCGAGCACGACGATGCGGCCGCGTCCCATCGCGACATCAAATGCCGCCAGGCGTCCACGAAGCCGCGACTCGCCAGTGGCATAGCCGCTGGTCACCAGCGGCTCGTCCGGATACTCCGCGATGGCGCGCAGTCCTTCGGCGCCGCGCCCGGGGGCGTAGGCATTGTTCATGACGTTCATCACGTCGACGCGTGACGACATTCCTGCGTTGACCGGATGGTCGGGCACCAGCGTCGTTCGCAGCAGCGTGCCAGGCACCAGCGCCGTGTCCGCATCGTCGGTGCGGGTGGCGACGACCGCGGGCAGATCGAGATGGTCGATCGCGAACTCCGCGGCGTTGCCGAGCGTGATGACGGTGCCCCCCGCCCGCACGAACTGTTTGAGCGTGGCCACGCCGCGATCCTCGAGGCCCCCGCGATGCTCGGCGCGATTCAGAGTGCCCTGCAGCCCGCGCAGCAACTGCAGCGTCGGCACGTCCGGGATCACGATCGCGTCCAGGCGCGCCGCTGCGGCGCGATCCTGCAGGTCCGCCGGGCGTATGCGCGTGAACTCGAAGGCGTGCTGTTCAAGCACCCAGCGCGTCCAGCCCGCGTCGATGGCGCCACCCCATGGCTCGACGACGGCGACGCGGGGGCGGCGCGCTGGCGCGAGATCCGAGGGCAGGAAGTCCAGTGCCAGCACATCGAGGCCTGCTTCGGCTACTTCCCGCTCCATCACGTCAAGGGGCAGGCCGGAGACCACGGCCGTTCCTGTGGGAAGCGCCGTCTCACGTCCGGGAAGAGGCAGCGGCGACCGCGTCCAGCCTACGGTGGCTCCCTTGGCCCACAGCCTGTTGATGAGCGTGGCGGCGGCGTTGGCCTGGCGGCTGATGGCGATGGCCGACCCGCTGCCGATGATGCGCCCGGCCCGCCCGACTCGGTCGCTTCGGGGCGCCAGCGAAACCGGCACTCGAGTATCGAGCCGATTGACAGTGACACCCATCTGCAATCCGAGCGTCCACGCGGTGACGTCGTAGGGCCGATCGATGGCCGCCCGAGGCTCCGGGTAGACCTGAGGCTCGAGCAGATCCTTCACCCAGCGTCCGAACGGTTGCGCCAGTCGGACCACCGCATCGCCTGGCGCCAGACCCCCGGCGCCGCGCCCGGTGACGACCTCCACTTCGGCGCCGCCGGCGCCGAGCAGGTGCAGCAGGTGGTCGGCTGCTCCGCGGTCGTGTTGCATCGCGGGCACGGCAAACGCCCACGGGCCACCGATGGTGAACCGCTCGATGGTGCGCCGCTGCATCGCGTGGAAGTTCCGCTTCAGCATGACGCGGTTGTTGGCGACGCCTTCGAGCAGGCCCATTGCGGCCAGCAGGTGATGTTCGACCACGTCGCGCGGAGTCCATCGACCGCCCAGCCATGGCTCGGGATAGTTCATGCGGAACTGCACGTCGGAGGGCGGCGCCAGCTGCGATGAATCCTGCCCGCGATCCGGTGGCGTCGCGAGGCTGCCTGGCGCTGCACGCGCCGCTTCCTGCACGACCGCACCGGTCGGGCGCGCGCTGGCGACCTCACTCAGCATCCCGATGATGTTGTGCCACCAGGGCGTCGTGCTGTTTGCGCCCTGCCAGTAGCCGCTGTAGGTCTCGCCCCAGAGCACACCGGTCTTGCCCTCAGCCTGCAGCCTGGCCGCCATCGTCTGTCCGAGCAGGTTGGCCTGGCTCCAGACGAGGGGGTCGATGTTCGGGTTTGCGGGGTTGCGATACGGCGGCACGAAGATTCGGGCGCGCGCCGGCCCCATCTGGTGGAGGTCGAGATACACCTCGGGCAGCCAGTCGCGATAGAGCAGCCTCGACAGGTGTCTGGTTTCGACCTGGGTCTGCATGAAGCCGTCGCGGTTGTTGTCGTGACCGGCGTACGGATGATAGAGCTCCGGGAGGGGCGCGTCCTCGTGGGGCGTGCCGGCGTTGCGGGCCTGCCACTCCGCCATCATCTGCAGGCCATCGGGGTTCTGCGAGGGCACCACGAGCACGATGAGGTTGCGCAGCAGGTGATCGATGGCCGGCGAACGCTCGGTCGCCAGACGCCAGACCAGCTCGTTGACTGCCTGGGCGCTTCCGGTTTCGTTGCTGTGCACGCCGGCGCCGATGAGGACGACCGCCTTGTGCTCGCGTGCGATCCGTTCCGCCTGCGCGGGAGTCGTTACGCGCGGATCGACCAGCCGATGTTGCGCGGCGCGCGCGTCGGGGAGCGACTGCAGGGTGTCGGGGGTGCTGATGGTCACCAGCAGGTACGGCCGGCCACCGGTAGTCTTGCCCACCTCGTCCACGCGGACGCGCTGGCTGGCGCGCGCGACCGCACGCAGGTAGTCCACGGTGCCGTCCCACGAGGGCAGGCGCGGACCGGCGCCCATCGCGTAACCGAAAAACGCCTCGGGCGAGGGGGCGACCGACGGCCGCGGCTGAGGCGATGCCGACAAGCGGCAGAGCGACCAGCGCCAAGACGAGCACCAGCAAACGCAGCATCGGCTTACATCAACGCCAGCGGGTCGATCTGGTGCTCGGCGGGATCCAGCGGCGCGACGACCGAGGCCGGCCACTCGCCGCTGGCAACAGTCAATGGCCGGGGGCCGGCCCGACCCGGGCTCGGCGCGCGGGGATGCTCGACAGGCTGGCTCGAGGCCGTTGGGTGGGCGTCATCGAGGGCGTTTGAAGCCTCGTCGCAGGAACCGGGCGTATTGTAGCCGACCCGGCCGGCTCGTGTCGGTGGGTCCCGCGCGGAGTTCTCCTTTATACTTCCTCGGTTCATGCGTGTCGTCGATCTCATTCTGCGAAAGCGCGAGGGCGGGCACCTGACACGCACGGAGATCGGCTGGCTGGTTGCGGGCATCACCGACGGCTCCATTCCCGAGTACCAGACCGCCGCCCTGCTGATGGCCATCGTGTTCCGGGGCCTCGACCCGGACGAGACCGCGTGGCTGACCGATGCCATGGTGCGGTCCGGTCAGCGCGTGGACCTGTCGTCGCTTTCCGGCGTCAAGGTTGGCAAGCACAGCACGGGGGGCGTCGGCGACAAGATGTCGCTCATCGTCGTGCCCATCGTCGCCGCCTGTGGCGCCCTGGTGCCCAAGAGCTCCGGCCGGGCGCTCGGCCACTCCGGCGGCACCATCGACAAGCTCGAGGCAATTCCCGGATTCCGGATCGACATGCCGATGGCCGAGTGCCTTGCGGTCCTTGGAGAGCTGGGCTGCGTCTTTGTGGGACAGACGGCGGATCTGGCGCCAGCCGACAAGAAGCTGTACGCGCTCCGCGACGTCACGGGCACGATTGAAAGCGTGCCGTTGATTGCGTCGTCGATCATGAGCAAGAAGATCGCCGAGGGCGCCGACGCGCTGATCCTCGACGTCAAGGTGGGACGCGGCGCGTTCATGAAGACCGACCGACGACGCCCGGCGCCTGGCGGGCGCGATGGTCGAGATCGGACGTCGAGTGGGGTTGCCCACGCGTGCCGTCCTGACCGCGATGGACGCCCCGCTGGGACGGGCGATCGGCAACGCGCTGGAAGTCATCGAGAGCATCGAGACCTTGAAGGGCCGTGGTCCAGCCGACGTGACCGAGCTATCGATGACCCTCGCCAGTCAAATGCTGGTGGTGGCCGGCGTCGCCGCCGACGAGACGTCGGCCCGGGCCCGTGTCTCCGGCGTCGTCGAAAGCGGTGCGGCGCTCGACAAGTTCCGCGCGGTCATCGAGCGGCAGGGCGGAGACGCATCGGTCGTGGACGACTACGCACGCCTGGCGTCGACGGCCGCGCGCGAGGACGTGACCGCCGCGCGAAGCGGCTTCATCACCGGCATCGACGCCGAGCGCATCGGGCGCGCCTCGATGCTGCTGGGCGCCGGACGTGAGCGGCTGGACACGCCCATCGACTACGGCGCCGGCATCTTGATGCGCGCCTCGGTCGGTGAGGAAGTCGTCGCTGGTCAGGCCGTCGCCGAGCTTTGCATCGGCCGCCACGCCCGCCTCGACGAGGCGCGCGCGCTGGCAGTCTCGGCGTTTACGCTCGGCGACGCGGCCCCGCCATCGGGCCCTCTGGTGCACGACGTCGTGGGGTAAGCCGTTTCGACCAGCCCAACCCGACCCAACCTGAATCGACTCGAATCCATGCCCAATGACCGCACCCTTCGCCTTGCCTGCGCCGGCGGGGCACTGCTGCTCGCCGTGCTTGCCTACGCCCTGCAAGGCCTGGTCGACGCCCGGGTCCAGGCCGCTGCAGGTGTGATGTGCTTCCTGCTCATCACGGCCGCGTGCTCGACCAACCTGCGCGCCGTGAACTTCCGCACGGTCGCCTGGGGCATCGGCCTGCAGCTGGCACTCGCGCTGTTCATCCTGAAGTTCGAGGTGGCGGGCGTCCGGCCGGGCTACGAGTTCTTCAACGCCGTGGCCGGCATGGTGAAGCAGTTCCTGGAGTTCACCAACGCCGGGTCGGAGTTCGTGTTCGGCGATCTCGCACGGCCCGACGCGGTGGGCAAGGTATTGCCGAGCGGCTTCATCTTCGCGTTCACGGCGCTGCCGACCATCATCTTCGTCTCGTCGTTCTTCACGGTGCTGTATTACTTCGGCGTCCTGCAGTTCGTCGTCGCGCTGATGGCGCGCGCGATGATGGGCCTGATGCGCACCAGCGGCGCCGAGACGCTCTCGGCGGCGGCCAATGTCTTCATGGGCCAGACCGAAGCGCCCATCATCGTCAAGCCGTACGTGCCGCGCATGACGCAGTCGGAGCTGCTGGCGATGATGGTCGGCGGGATGGCGACGATCTCCGGCGGCGTGATGGCGGTCTACATCAGCCTGGGCGCGGACCCGGTGGCGATCCTCACGACCAGCGTCATGGCGGCGCCGTGCGGGCTCTACCTGTCGAAGATCCTGCTGCCGGAACTCGAGGACCCCGAGACGCGCGGGCGTGTCAGGATGATCGTGGAGCGGCAGCACGTCAACGTCATCGATGCGGCCGCCGCCGGCGCCTCGGACGGCACGACGCTGGCGATCAACGTCGCCGCGATGCTGATCGCGTTTCTCGCGTTCATCGCGCTCGTTCGACTACCTGCTGGGGCTGGCGAGTCCGGGCTTGACCCTGTCGAAAGTGTTCGCGACGCTGTTTTCGCCAGTCGCCGTGCTGATGGGCGTGGCCAGGGCCGACGTCGCGCCGATGGCCGACCTGCTCGGGACCAAGCTGGTCGCCAACGAGTTCGTGGCGTTCGTGAAGCTGACGTCGGAATACAAGGGCGTGATGTCGGAGCGGTCGTACATTCTGGCCACCTACGCCCTCACGGGGTTTGCCAACCTGGGATCCATCGGCATCCAGCTGGGCGGCATCGGCGCGATGGCCCCGACCCGGCGGAGCGACCTCGCGCGGCTGGGCAGCCGGGCGTTGCTGGGCGGATTCCTGGCGACGCTGATCAACGCGGCGATCGCGTCGATGCTGTTGTGAGGGACAATCACCGCCTGTGATGACCGACGACAAGCGCAGAATGTCTCTGTGCATTCTTTGTGTCTCGGTGCCCCCGTGGTTGACGTTCGTCATCAAACAGCGCGTCGGCGTGAATCTGTGATTACCGACATGTCGTACTTCGATCACGTAGAAGAGGCCGCCTCGTTCCTGCGGGAGCGGTTGCGGGACGTCCCGCGGATTGCCGTCGTGCTGGGCTCCGGCCTGGGCGCCTTCGCCGATCGCCTCGACGGCGCCACGCGAGTGCCTTACAGCGAAATTCCCCACTGGCCGGGCTCGACGGTCGTGGGGCACGCCGGCACGCTGGTGTGCGGAGCGTCGGCCGGCCGGGCCGTGTTGACGCTGGCGGGCCGGGCGCACTTCTACGAAGGCCACGACCTGCCGACGGTGACGTTTGCCACGCGCGTGCTGGGCCGCCTGGGCGTGAAGACGCTGGTGCTCACCAACGCTGCCGGCGGCATCAACACGTCGTTCTCGCCCGGCACACTCATGGTGATCGACGACCACATCAACCTGATGGGCAGCAATCCGCTGGTCGGGCCCAACGACGACCGCTTTGGCGTGCGGTTTCCCGACATGACCTCGGTCTATGCGCCGCGCCTGCGCGCCATTGCCGACGAGGCTGCCACCGCGGCGGGTGTGGGCGTGCGCCATGGCATCTACGTCGGCCTGCACGGCCCCAGCTACGAGACGCCGGCCGAGATACGATTCCTGCGCGCCATCGGCGCCGACGCCGTCGGGATGTCGACCGTGCCCGAAGCCATCGTGGCCCGGCACATGGGCCTCGAGGTGCTCGGCATCTCCTGCATCACCAACCCGGCGGCCGGCGTGCTGCCCGAGCCGCTGCGACACGACGAGGTGATGGAGGTCGCGGGCCGCGTGAGCGGGGAGTTCATGGCGCTGCTGGAGGCGATCGTTGCCCGCGCGTGATCCGCTGGTCGCAGCCGCCCGCCGCGCGCGGCGACACGCCCTGGCGCCGTACTCCGGCTTCAAGGTCGGTGCGGCGCTCCTCACCGCAGGACGGGACAGTCGTCACCGGCTGCAACATCGAGAACGCCACCTACGGCCTGACGCTGTGCGCCGAGCGGGTCGCCATGTTCACGGCGCTGTCGGCCGGCCATCGGCGTTTCACGCGGATCGCGGTCGTCGCCGATACCGCCGCGCCCACGCCGCCCTGCGGCGCGTGCCGGCAGATCCTGTGGGAGTTTGCCGGCGACGTCGAGGTCGTCCTCGCCAACCTGCGCCGCGAAACGGGCCGTTACCGGCTGTCCGACCTCCTGCCGCTGCCGTTCGACCGGCGACTGCTCGATGACGGCCGTTAACCACAGCGGCACAGCGACACTGAGGACGCACGGAGTGTTTCCTTGGGGGTGCCCCAAAAACGCTCTGTGTTGTCTCCGTGATCTCCGTGGCTCTGCTGGTTCGGCGTCCGTCATCCAGCGAACGTTGGTACAATTGGAGGTCTATGCTCCCGACGATCGAGTGGCGTGACGACGCCGTCGTGATGGTCGATCAGCGCAAGCTGCCGGCCGAAGAAATCTATGTCTCCTGCCGCACCGCGGCCGAAGTGGCGCGCGCGATCAAGACCATGGTCATCCGCGGCGCCCCGGCCATTGGCGTGGCAGCCGCGATGGGCCTGGCCCTCGGCGTGCAAGCAGAGCACGTCGACCGGCACGCAGAAACTGGCGACCGAGTTCTACAAGCTCTGCGAGTTGATGGCGTCGACCCGCCCGACGGCGGTGAACCTGTTCTGGGCCATCGAGCGGATGAAGCAGTCGTTTGCCGCCGGTGTGACCGCCGGCGAGTCGGTCGGGCAGCTCAAGGCGCGGCTGGTCGCCGAATCCGGCGCCATCCACGACGAGGACGTCGCCAGTTGCCGCGCCATCGGCGCGTACGGCGCCAGTGTCGTGCCCGACAGCGCGCGCATTCTCACCCATTGCAACGCCGGCGCGCTGGCGACGGCCGGGTACGGCACGGCCCTGGGCGTCATCCGCGGCGCCATCGAATCGGGCAAGACGGTCGCCGTCTTTGCCGACGAGACGCGGCCGTTCCTGCAAGGCGCGCGTCTCACGGCGTGGGAGCTGGTCAAAGACGGCATCGACACCACGGTCATCACCGAGAGCATGGCCGCCCCGCTGATGCGCGACGGCCGGATCGACCTGGTCGTCGTCGGCGCGGATCGCATCGCGGCCAACGGCGACACGGCCAACAAGATCGGCACCTACACCGTTGCCCTGGTCGCGCGCGAGCACGGCGTGCCGTTCTACGTCGCGGCGCCGGTCTCGACCATCGACCTCGACACGCCGGACGGCCGGCGCATCCCGATCGAGGAGCGCGACAGCCGCGAGGTCACCCACGTCAAGTCCGTGCGCCTGGCGCCGGAAGGCGCCAGGATCTTCAACCCGGCCTTCGACGTCACGCCGCACGCGCTGATTGCCGGCATCATCACCGAGCGTGGCATCGCGCGGGCGCCGTACACGGAGTCGCTGGCGGCCATCGTCGGCCGGGAATCGGTCGCCGGCTGACGCGATCCGCGTAATCGTAATCGCAATCTGCAATCGCATGTTGTTCCTCGGCATCGAAACCTCCTGCGACGAGACCGCGGCCGCGCTGGTCGAGGAGACCGGCGAAGACGCCCACCCGTGGCGCATCCGCGCCAATGTCGTGGCATCGCAGACCGAGATCCATCGCGAGTGGGGTGGCGTCGTGCCGGAGCTCGCCTCGCGCCAGCACGTGCGCGACATCTGCGGCGTCGTGGAGCGGGCGCTCGAACAGGGGCAGGTCACGCTCGACGATGTCGATGCCATCGCCGTAACGCAGGGACCGGGCCTGGTCGGCTCGCTGCTGGTGGGCGTGTCGTTTGCCAAGTCGCTGGCGGCCGCGCGCGACATCCCGCTGGTGCCCGTGCATCACCTGGCCGGCCATATCGAGTCGCTGTTCCTCCACAACGGCGCGTTGCCGCTGCCGTCGGTGGTCCTGGTCGTCTCGGGCGGGCACACCAGTCTCTATCTCGTGCCCTCGAGCCGGGGTCTATGTGCTGCTGGGTCGCACGCGAGATGACGCGGCCGGCGAGGCGTACGACAAGGTCGCCAAGCTGCTCGGACTGGGATACCCGGGCGGCCCGGTCATCGACCGCCTTGCGCAGCACGGCAACGACCGCGCGGTGGACCTTCCCGTGACGCGGATCACGCACCGGGATCGCAACGCGCCCGACTGCCGCGGGAGCGCGTGACTTCAGCTACAGCGGCCTGAAGACCGCGGTGCTGCGGCACGTCGAGCAGTGCAAGGCGCACGGGTCACTGGCCGCTGCCGGATGCTGCCGTCGCCGACCTGTGCGCCAGTTTCCAGCGCGTGGTGGTCGAATCCCTGCTCGACCGCCTGTTCGACGCCGCCCGCGCGCATGGCGCGGCCAGCGTCGGTGTTGCCGGTGGCGTCTCCGCCAACAGCCGCCTGCGCGCCGACGCGATGGCCCGCGGCGCTCGCGAGCGCCTGCCCGTGTTCATCCCGAGCCTGGCGCTGTCGACCGACAACGCCGCGATGATCGCCGCCGCTGGCCTCCGGCGCTACGCCGCCGGCGTCCGCGCGGGCGCGGACCTGAACGCCGAGGCCAGCCTCGCGCTGACCTGACGAACCTGACGCACCGAACCTGTTCGAATGACCGTCCACACCGACTACCTGTACTTTCACACCAAGAAGCGCCGGGAGATCGTGCGCATCACCGACGAAGTCGCCTCCATCGTCGGCAAAAGCGGCGTGCGCGAGGGCATGGTGCTGGTGTCGGCGATGCACATCACCGCGGGCGTGTACGTGAACGACTGGGAGGGCGGGCTCATCGAGGACATCCAGGAGTGGCTCGAGAAGCTCGCGCCGGCGCGATCGGATTACCGCCACCATCAGACCGGTGAGGACAACGCCGACGCGCATCTCAAGCGCACCGTCCTCGGCCATCAGGTCGTGCTGCCCATCACCGCCGGCGCGCTCGATCTCGGACCGTGGGAGCAGGTGTTCTATGCCGAGTTCGACGGTCAGCGCCGCAAGCGCGTGGTGGTGAAGGTCATGGGGCTGGTGTGACGCTCCGCGATCCCTTCGACCTGGTGCGCGACTGGTTTGCCGCCTACAACCGCGGCGATCTGGCCGCCCTGGGCAGCTACTACGCCGAGGCCGCCTCGCTCGAACACGAGGAGGGTCGCAGCGAGGGGCGCGAGAGCATCGACGCGACGTGGCTGGCGCGCTTCACGGCGTGGGGGCCTGGCTTCGACGGCGGCATTCGGCGCCGGCTTCGCATGGTCGGCCTGCATCGAGACCGGATTGGTGCACGCCGAGTGGCTCGAACGCGAGGCTGACGGCGCCGGGACCGTGCGCGAGCGGCGCGGGTACTCGGATTTCCGCGTCGAGCGTGGCGCGGTGCTCTCGCAGCAGGACGTGTTCTACGAAGGCAGCGGCGAGCCCGAGATCATCGCCGGCGCATGCCGCTGCCGCCGCGCAAGTACCCGCCACGCCCCGTGGTCGGCGTCGGCGCCGTCATCGTCGACGAGGACCGCGTCGTGCTCATCAAGCGCAAGTACGAGCCGCTGGCCGGGCAGTGGAGCCTGCCGGGTGGCACGCTGGAGCTCGGCGAATCCCTCGAGGCCGGAGTCGCGCGCGAAGATCCACGAGGAGACCGGCCTCGATGTCGAAGTCGGGCCCGGTCGTGGAGGTCTTCGACCGCATCCTGCTCGACGCCCAGGGGCGGGTGCAGTACCACTTCGTGCTGGTGGACTACTTGTGCCGCCCGATCGGCGGCCGGTTGCAGGCCGGCTCCGACGTCGACGACGCGGTGCTGGCGATGCCGGTGAGGTGGTCGGCTACCACATCACGGCGAAAGCCAGTCCGTCATCGAGCGGGCGCTGTCGCATGATGCCCGACGCGTTCGCCTGAGCGTACGGTGACCACAGCACCATGGAGGTCACGCGAGACGCGCGGCGGTCTATGCGAGATGCAGAACCAGTCTCTGTGCAGCTCTGAAGCTCCTGCCTCCATGTTGGCGTCCGTCTTCAGTCGGCATCAATTCTTCTTCCGCCACGCGTAGTAGACCGGCACGCCGAGCAGCACGATCACCAGGCCCGGCCACGTCGTGGCGGGACGGTACGCGAAGAGCACCAGCAGAATCGTCGCGGCGCCGGCGATGTAGAGCGCCGGCACCACCGGGTAGCCAACCGCGCGGTACGGGCGTTCGGCGTCCGGCCGCGTCGCGCGCAGCCGGAAGATGCCCGCGATGGTGAGGATGTAGAAGATCAGCGCCGCCGAGATCACGTAGTCGAGCAGGTTGCCGTACAGGTTTCCGTATCGTCCCGTCGCCGGGTCGAAGGTTCTCGGCAGCACGAGCAGCGACGGACCAGACCCCCTGCAGCACCAGCCCCGCCGCGGGACCTTCGCCTGGTTGAGGTCGCCGACACGCTTGAAGAACAGGCCGTCGCGCGCCATGGCGTAATAGGCCCGCGCGCCCGCGAGGATCAGCCCGTTGTTGCAGCCGAAGGTCGAGATCAGGATCGCGGCGGCCATCAGCGTGGCCCCCAGGCCCGGCACGATCGTGTCCAGCGTCGCCGTCGCCACGCGATCGGACGGCGCCTGCTGGATGGCCGACAGCGGCAGCGTGACCAGGTAGGCCACGTTGGCGAGCAGATAGAGCGCGGTGACCAGGCCCGTGCCCAGCGCCAGCGCCAGCGGCAGGTTGCGTCGCGGGTCCTTGACCTCGCCCGCGGTGAACGTGATGTTGTTCCACGCGTCCGACGAGAAGAGCGAGCCGGTCTGCGCCACGCACAGCCCGACGAAGAGCCCGAAGGCGGTGGCGGCACTCAGGCCGGGCACGATGTCGACCTGCCCGCGCGGCGTCCACAAGTCGCCGAAATTGGCCGAGCACGGCGTCGGCGTTCCAGCCAAGCGCCAGCCCGACGCCGATGAGCGCGACGAGCGCGCCGGTCTTGGCGACGGTGAAGACGTTCTGGATGATGCGGCCGTAGTCGATGCCGCGGGTGTTGGTCCAGGTGAGCAAGCGCGATGAGCGCGATCGCGACGACCTGCGCCGTCGACAGGGACAGCGCGTAGCCGGTGCTCAGGTGCACGCGGCGCGATGAGGTAGTGGTCCTCGGCGATGGTCGGCCACAGCACGCCGAGGAAGCGCGCAAACGCCACGCCGACGGCGGCAATGGTGCCGGTCTGGATCACCAGGAACAGCGTCCACCCGTAGAGGAAGCCCCAGAGCGGCGAGAACGCTTCGCGCAGGTAGACGTACTGGCCCCCGGCCCGCGGCATCATCGCGGCCAGTTCGCCGTACGAGAGCGCCGCCGCCAGCGTGAGCAGCCCGGTGACGAGCCAGGCCGCCAGCAGCCACGCCGGGCTGCCGACCAGGCGCGCGATGTCGGCCGAGACGATGAAGATGCCCGAGCCGATCATCGAGCCGACGACCACCATCGTCGCGTCAAACAGCCCGAGGCCGCGTTTGAACTCGGTGTCGAGCGCGGTGGCGTCGGTCGGCGTGCGCGCAGCATCTGTGGTCATTCGGGGCCCTTTCGAATAGGATTTCCTCTCGCGCCCGGCACTATACACGGGCAGGAGGCGGTTTGCTCGCGCTCGATCTGGTTCAGACTCTCGCGCTCGCCGGCGTCGTGCTCTTCGCTCGGCTACGGCATCAAGCGGCACGTCCCGCTGCTCAGCCGGTACAACATCCCGGCGCCGGTCGTCGGCGGCCTGCTCGTCGCCTCGCTCCTCAGCGTGGCGCACCAGCGCGGGTACGACGCCCGTCACCTTCGACACGACGCTGCAGACGCCGCTGCAGAACGCGTTTTTCGCGTCCGTCGGCTTCGGCGCCAGCCTGGCGCTGCTGCGCATCGGCGGGCCGCTGGTGCTGATCTTCTTTGTCGTCTCGACGCTGGCCGCCATCGCGCAGAACGTGCTCGGCCTCGGCGTCGCGACGCTGCTCGGCCAGCCGCCGCTGCTCGGCGTGCTCGCCGGATCGGTGACGCTGACCGGCGGGCCTGCCACCGGGTTGGCGTTTGCGCCGCTGTTCGAGGAGGCTGGCGTGCCATCGGCCGCGACGCTGGCCGTCGCCTCGGCGATGGTCGGCATCGTGTCGGGCGGGCTCATCGGCGGGCCGATCGGCACGTGGCTCATCGCGCGACACCGGTTGGCGACGCCGCGCGATCAGGCCCGCACCGAGGCCGCGCGGGCGGCCCAGAACGTCGTCGAGGAGCAGGTCGCCGAGCCGTCGATGGCGGCGCCGGCCGGCGAGGATCGCGAGTCGTATCTGCTGCTCAAGACGCTGACGGTGCTGCTGCTGGCCGTGTGGATCGGCGGGGTCGTCAGCGCCTGGCTCAAGCCCGTGCTGGCGCGTGTCGGGCTGGCGCTGCCGGCCTATATCGGCGCGATGCTCGTGGCCGCGGCCATTCGCAATCTCGACGACTGGCGGGGCTGGATCGGGCTGTCGCAGCGCGCCATCGACGACCTCGGCAACGTCGCGCTGTCGCTGTTCCTCGTCATGGCGTTGATGACGCTGCGGCTCTGGGAGATCGTCAACCTCGCCGTGCCGCTGGCGATCATCGTCGCCGCGCAGGTCGCCTTCATCGCCGTGCTGTGCCTGTGGCCGGTCTTCCGTCTCATGGGCCGCGACTACCAGGGCGCGGTGACCGCGAGTGGATTTGCGGGTTCATGCTCGGCACGACCGCCAACGCGATGGCGAACATGGAGGCGCTGGTCGAGCGCTACGGCCCGGCCCCGCGCGCGTTTCTCGTGGTGCCGATGGTAGGCGCATTCTTCATCGACTTCACCAACGCGCTCATCATCACGGCGTTCGTGAGCTGGTTCGATGAGCGGACGATGCGACAATCACGAAGGCACGATGCACGAAGGCACGAAGACGGTTCATCGTGCCATCGTGCCATCGTGCCATCGTGATTGTGATACGAGGACTCGCGATGGAACTGACCCGCGACGCCGCCTGGGCGCTGGTGACCGAATGGACCCAGAGCGAGAGCCTGCGCAAGCACATGCTGGCGGTGGAAGCCGCCGTGCGCGGCTACGCGCGCGCAGTTCGGCGAGGACGAAGAGGCGTGGGGCGTGGTCGCCCTGCTGCACGACTTCGACTACGAGCGGTACCCCGACGCCGAGCATCACCCATTCGAGGGCGTCGCCGTGCTGAAGAGCCTGGGCTATCCCGAATGGGTGACGCGCGCGATTCTCTCGCACGCCGACTACAGCGGCGTCGCGCGCGAGTCGCGGCTGGAGAAGACCCTCTACGCATGCGACGAGATGTCGGGCTTTGTCACCGCGGCGGCCCTGGTGCGCCCGTCCAAGAGCGTGCTGGATCTGGAAGCCTCGTCGGTCGTCAAGCGGATGAAGGACAAGGCGTTCGCCAAGGCCGTCAGCCGCGACGATCTGCGGCGCGGGGCCGAGGAACTGGGCCTGCCGCTCGCCGAGCACATCGGCAACGTGATCCGGTTCATGCGGGAACGCGCGGAGGCGCTGGGACTGAAGGGGCCCTCTGAAGATCACGATGGCAGATCGCAGATTGCGATGCGATTGCGTCGGCTGGGGCACATAGAACGAGAGATATCCGTTGCCGAAAGTTCCCTTCGCGCCTTCGTGCCTTCGCGCCTTCGTGATTGTGGCCGCGACGGTCGAACCCTGCGCCATGTCTGCCCGTATGAGCTAACACATGGCTGAGCCAACGCCCTCACCCGAGACGCCTTCCCAGCAGGCCGTCGTGACGCTGCAGGGCGTGAGCGTCGCCTACGGCAAGGCCTGGGCCATGCGCGAGGTCACCGCCAGTTTTCGGCCGGGCGCCGTCGGCCTGCTCGGTCCCAACGGCGCCGGCAAGAGCACGATGATCAAGAGCCTGCTGGGCTTCATCAAGCCCGATCGAAGGCACGATGCGCGTGCTCGGGCTCGACGTCACGGCATCGCCGCTCGAGATCCGGTCGCGCATCGGCTACATGCCCGAGAACGACGGGCACATTCCCGGCATGAACGCCGTGTCGTTTGTCGCGCTACTGCGGCGAGCTGGCCGGGCTTGCGGCCGGTGGACGCGATGCAGCGCGCGCACGAGGTCCTCTACTACGTCGGTCTCGGCGAGGCGCGCTACCGCAACGTCGAGACCTACTCGACGGGCATGAAGCAGCGCATCAAGCTGGCCCAGGCGCTGGTGCACGACCCCGACCTGCTGTTTCTCGACGAGCCCACCAACGGCATGGACCCCAAGGGGCGCGACGAGATGCTCGCGCTGATTCGCGACCTGGGGCACAACAAGGGCGTCAACCTGATTCTCTGCTCGCATCTGCTGCCCGACGTCGAGCACTGCTGCGACCACGTCGTCGTGATGGACAAGGGCCGCATCGCCACCGCAGGGGCCCGATCGAGGAGCTGAAGGGCCCGCGGGGCCGCGTCTTCGAGATCCGCGCCAAGGACGGCCACGATCGGCTGGTCGCGGCCTGCCGGGCCGCCGGCTTCGAGTGCCACGAGACCGACGAAGACGTCATGCGCGTGTTCGTCCCGGAGGGCCTCGGCGCCCGCGAGGTCTTTCGCGGTGGCGGCGCACGAGGGCCTGCAGCTGCGACACCTGCGCCCGAGCCTGCCGACGCTCGAGGACGTGTTTGCCAAGGCGGTAGGGGACTCGTAACCGACATGCCGATTCACGATCAGGGCTATCGACGCTACGGCGGGCGGCAAGGACGCCCGCGGCCAGGCGTGGCTGGTCATCGCGCGCGCGGGCATCAAGACGATGCTCGGCAGGCGCCTGTTCCTGGCCCTGCTGCTGATCGCGTGGGTGCGCTTTTTCTACGAGTGCATCCGCGTCTACCTGACCACCAACTTCGGCCAGTTCTCGGTGCTGGCCACGACCGCGCAGACCTTCCGCGAGTTCCTGGAGTTCCAGGAGCTCTGGGTGTTCTTCATCACCATCTACGTCGGCGCCGGCCTGATCAGCAACGACCGGCGCGCCAACGCGCTGCAGATCTACCTGTCGAAGCCGCTGACGCGGTTCGAGTACGTCGCCGGCAAGGCCGCGACGCTGGCGGTGTTCCTGCTCGGCGTCACCTGGGTGCCGGCCATGCTGCTGCTGGTCATCCAGGGCCTGTTTGCCGGCAGCTTCGCGTTCATCCGGGAGCACCTGTTCCTGCTGCCGGCGATCACGGTCTACGCGTTCCTGCAGGTGATGCTGGCGACCTTCGCGATGCTCGCGCTCTCCTCGATGTCCAAGAGCGCGCGGTTCGTCGGCATCATGTACGCCGGGCTGATCTTCTTCACCGACGCGATCTTCGGGATGCTGAAGTTCCTGGTGAAGGCCAGCAGCGCCTCGCTGGTCTCGCCCACGCAGAATCTGGCGCAGCTTGGCGACGTCATCTTCCGCGTGCCGCCGCGGCACGACACGCCGGCGGTGTTCTCGCTGCTGGTCATCGTCTTCCTGCTGGTGGTCTCGGTCGTGATTCTCGAGCGCAAGGTTCGTGGCGTGGAGGTGGTGGCGTGACCGACGTGCAGCCGGCGGGTGTGCTCGTCGAGGCCGCCCACCTCTCCAAGTGGTACGGACAGGTGATCGGGCTCAACGACGTCAGCGTCGTCGTGCCGCCCGGCATCACCGGCCTGCTCGGGCCCAACGGCGCCGGCAAGTCCACGTTCATGAAGCTGATCACCGGCCAGCTGAAGCCGAGCAAGGGCACGATTCGCGTGATGGGCGAGCCGATCTGGGGCAATCCCAAGCTGTTCTTCCGCATCGGCTTTTGCCCGGAGCAGGACGCCTTCTACGAGCGCATGACCGGGCTGGAATGGGTGACCGCGCTCGTGCGGCTCAACGGCTACAGCGAGGCCGAGGCCGCATGCCGCCGCCAACGAGGCGCTCGAGCAGGTCGACCTGCTGCCGGCCGCCGACAAGAAGATCGGCGCCTACAGCAAGGGCATGCGCCAGCGCGTCAAGCTGGCCCAGGCGCTGGTGCACGACCCCGAGCTGCTCATCCTCGACGAGCCGCTGTCGGGCATGGACCCAATCATGCGCCGGCGGACGATTCGCCTCATCAAGGACTGGGCGCGCGCCGGCAAGAGCATCCTGGTGTCGAGCCACATCCTCCACGAGATCGAGGCGATGACCTCGAACATCCTGCTCATCAACAACGGCCGGATTCTCGCCGAGGGCAACGTCCATCAGATCCGCGATCTGATCGACGAGCACCCGCACACCGTCTACATCCGGGCGGCCGACCCGCGCGCGCTGGCGCGGCGGTTCCTGACCGACGACGACGTGCTCAGCCTCAAGTTCGAGGAGGGCGCGATCATCGTGCAGACCGCCAAGCCGGACGTGTTCTACACCCGCCTGACGGTGCTCGCCGCCAGCGGCGAGGCCGGCGCGGTCGAGGAAGTGGCCTCGCCCGACGACAACCTGGCGGCGGTGTTCCAGTACCTGGTGAAGTGATGACCACTCGCAACGTGCCTCCGCAACACACCGCGAGTGCCGTCGCTCACGACCGCCTCGCTGCGCGTCTTCGATCTGTCGCTGGGCGAGATGCTGTGGTCGCGGCGCACCGTGTTTCTGGCGCTGGTGGTCGGCGGGCCCGTGCTCATCGCGATCATCCTCCGCATCGTCGACGCGCTGAACGTGCCGGCGATGCGGGTCAACGGCGTGCGCCTGGGCGGGCCCAGCATCTTCGGCTTGATGCTGTGGTTCCTCTTCCTGCGCTTCATCGTCCCCGTGCTGGGCATCTTCTACGGCACGTCGCTGATGGCCGACGAAGTGGAGGACAAGACCATCACCTATCTGTTCACGCGGCCCATTCCCCGGTCCGCCGTGCTGATCGGCAAGTACCTGGCCTATCTGGCGTCGACCGTCCTGATCGTGCTGCCGTCGGTGATGCTCGTCTATTTCCTGGTCGTGCCCATTGGCGGGGGGGCCATCGCGGCGACGTTTCCGACCCTGCTGCGGGACCTGGCCCTGCTGGCCATCGGCCTGGCGGTCTACGGGGCGCTGTTTGCGGCAGTGGGGGCCTGGATCAAGCGCCCGGTCCTGGTTGGCCTTTTCTTCGCCTTCGGCTGGGAGAACTTCGCCCTCGCCCTGCCGGGCTACATGAAGCGGTTCACGGTGGCTTTTTACACCCAGAGCCTGGTGCCCCACGCCATGCCCCAGGACAATCTGCTGTCGATCCTCCAGTCGGTCTTCAAGGACAATGTGTCGGCGCTTCAGGCGGCCTTGACCCTGGTGGCGATGCTGGTGGTCGCCCTGGCGGTGGCCACCCGGGCGGTGGAACGCCGGGAATACGTGCTGGAGCAATAGGTTGGGGCGAGTTTCGGAACCCCTTTTCGACCTCGCCCGTATAACCCATCAGAGGATTTGACGCGGATGACCAAACGGACCCGCTATTTCGTGTTCGGCTCGGTGACGGTGCTGCTCGTGGGGTTGTGCACCGGCCTGGTCGCCTACTACACCGGCATGCCGATGGGCGCCTTCGGGCAGTCCAGCGGCCTGTCCGAGCTGCGCTATGTGCCGGCCAGCGCGTCGGTCGTGGCCTATGCCGACGTGCGAAACCTGATGCAGTCGGAGCTCCGCCAGAAGCTGCACAAGGCCATCAACGACGAGGGCGAGGACGGCCAGGCCGAGTTCCAGCGGGAGACCGGCATCGACATCGAAAACGACATCGACCGCGTCGTGGCGTTCATGGAGCCGGTTGACGGCGCCGAGGGCTACACCGGCATGGTGCTCGCGACCGGCCGCTTCGACCAGGGACGCCTGGAGGCGCTGGCGCGCGAGCACGGCGGGCTGGTGGAGGACTACGGCGGCAAGCGGCTCATCTCGAAGGCCGACATCAGCACCGAGAATGGCGCGCCACAAGAGCATGACCGTGGCGTTTCTCGAGACCGGCGTCGTCGCCGTCGGCGAGACCGCCGTCATCAAGCGCGCCGTCGACCGCCAGGGCGCCAGCAGCGTCACCGAGAACTCCGAGTTGATGAACCTGGTGAGCGACATCGACGACAGCAACGCCTGGGCGGTGGGCCGCTTCGACGCGCTCATGAGCCAGGCCAAGCTGCCCGAGGGCGTGGCCAGCCAGATTCCGGCCGTCAAGCTGTTCTCGGCCAGCGGCCACATCAACGGCGGGCTCTCCGCGGTCATTCGCGCCGAGGCGCGCGACGACCAGGCCGGCGCAGAACCTGCGCGACGTCGTCCAGGGCTTCCTCGCGCTGGCCAAGCTGCAGTCCAACACGCAGCCTGAACTGCAGGCGCTGGTGAACTCGCTGCAGCTGTCGGGCACCGGCAAGACCGTGGCCCTGTCGTTCCAGGTGCCGTCTCAGATGATTGACGCCATCGCCGCGGCCAAGCAGCACGCAGACGAAGAGTAGGCTCGATACTCAGCAGCTACGACTACGACTACGAGCTACGAGCTACGAGCTACGAAATAGCGCAGATTGTGAAAGGCCGGCTCCCGTATGTGGGGCCGGCCTTTTCTGCGTTGGATGACGCCGCACGTCAGAAATCCTCTCGAATCCAGAATTTCGTACTCGTAACTCGTAACTCGTAACCCGTAACTGTATAGTTCCGTCCGTGCCTCTCGTCTTCTTCTATGGCACGCTGATGACCGGCTTCGATCGCCGGCGTCGGCTGGGCATGGACGATCAGTTGACGTTCCGCGGACGTGGCTGGATCCGTGGCGCGCTGTTCGACCTTGGCCTGTATCCGGCGGCGGTTCCCGCGCCGGACGGCAAGGTCTGGGGCGAGGTCTTCGCGGTCACCAACCCGACGCCGGTGCTGGCGGCGCTCGACGAGATTGAAGGCTACGATCCGAGTACGCCTGACACGAGCCTCTACGTCCGCCGCCAGGTTCCGGTGCATCTCGACGACGACGCGGAGGCCGAGGCCTGGGCCTACTTCTACAACGCACCGCTCGGACAGGCGCGCCGTATTGCCTCGGGCGACTATCTCACACACCTCAAGGTCAAGTAAGCCATCGTGCCATCGCGCCGTCGTGCCTTCGTGATTGTTGGCGGGATCCTCGCAGCCATCCAGGTGACCCTCGCGCAGTCACCGACGCTCGACCCGCGTGTCGTCGCGTTGGTCGCAGACGTCTCCGCCGAGCGGCTCGCCGCCGATGTGAAGACGCTGGCGGGATTTGGCACCCGGCACACGTACTCCGACACCACGTCGCCCACGCGCGGCATCGGCGCGGCCCGCGAGTGGATCCGCGCTGAGTTCGCGAAGGCAAGCCCGCGGCTGCAGGTCGCCTTCGATACCTATCAGGTCGTCGCCCAGGGCCAGAGGCTGCCGCGCGACGTCGAGCTGCGAAACGTCGTGGCGGTGCTGCCTGGCGCCTCGCCCCGCCGCGTCTACGTGTCGGGGCACTACGACACCGTGGCGCGCCGCACCGACGGCGGCGGTGGCGAGACAGGCTTCGACTGGACCCGCGCCGACAACGACGCGCCGGGGGCCAACGATGACGGCAGCGGCACCGCGCTGGTGATTGAACTGGCGCGCGTGTTCGCGCAAAGCGGCGTTCAGTTCGACGCCACGATCGTGTTCATCGCCCTGGCGGGTGAAGAGCAGGGCCTGGTCGGCGCCAAGCTCCACGCGCAGCGCGCCGCCTCCGAGGGCTGGCGCATCGACGCCGTCCTCAACAACGACATCGTGGGCAACTCCCGTGGGGGCACCGGGGCCTCGGAAGGCGACCGCGTCCGCATCTTCTCGGAGGGGCCGGAGGACTCGCCGTCCCGTCAGGTCGCGCGCTACGTGCGGCGCGTGGCGATGCGCTATCAGCCTGGACACGAGGTGACGCTGGTGGCGCGAGCCGACCGGTTCGGCCGCGGCGGCGATCACACGGCGTTCAACCAGCACGGGTTCGCCGGCGTGCGGGTGACCGAGGCCAACGAGGCGTACCAGCGGCAGCACACCGTCGCCGATACCGCCGACGGCGTGGACCCGTCGTATCTCCAGCGGAACGCGCGCGTCAACGCGGCGGCGCTTGCGGGGCTGGCGCTCGCGCCACCGGCGCCGGTCGTGGTCAACGAGCGTGGAGCGCCGCGCTTGTCACGGGGCACGTCGGGCTATGACGCCGCGCTCTCCTGGACCGCCAGTCCCGGGGCCGTCGGCTATCGCATCCTGTGGCGCCAGGCGTGGGCGCCCGATTGGGAACACGAGCTGACCGTGGGCGCCGTCACCGAAGCGACCTTGCCGCTGCTGTCGGTCGACGACGTCGTGATTGGCGTGGCGGCAATCGGGCCCGGCGGCCACGAAAGCCTCGTGAGCGCGTACGTCGTGCCGACGCGGCCCGAGACGACGATCCAGACGCGGTGATCGCATGCAGCGGCCGGTCTTGACGGCGTCGAGGACTGGGCGACGCGTGGCGACCAGTGGGCATGTCGATGAACTCGATCCCGGCGCGGTAGAGCACCGAGTCCGGGTCGATGTCGTGGATGTGGCTGTGACGACGCGGCCCTTACGACACCGACTGGCTCCAGGCCAGCGGAACTCGTGCAGCGAGTGAGCTGCAGGGAAATCGTTCGATTGCGGTCCGGCTCAATTCCCGACGCTGATCGACTGATGCACCGTGGCATCGCCAGGCAACTCGCCGAGAATCTGGATGCGTTCGTCTTCGCGCCGATTGTCGGCCATGTCCGCGCAGTATATCGCCAGTTCGACCGGCGTCTGCAGGCCGAGTCCGGAGGTGGACTCCGGACTCGAGGTCTCAGTGCAGGGTCAACGGGCGGGCCGGAGGCACATCCTCCGCCGGACTCGGCGTACTCCTCCGCCTCGTCGTCGTCGTCCTCGGCGTCGTTGGTGTAGGTGACGACGGGGATGCGCTTGGTCTGCGGATCGAGCTTCAGCATCGACAGCAGCTGGAAGCCGTCGGTGCGGTCGATGGTCGTGCAGAGCACCACCAGATTCGGCTGCTCCTTCGCGATGAGGGAGTAGGCGTGTTGCGATGCGTCCGCAAAGAGCAGGTCGTAACGGCCCCCTTCGAGCACGGACTCGAGCAAATCGAGCACGTCCGGCGTGCCGTTGACGACCACGACTTTTTGCGCGGGTCGACTCGCGGTCTTCGTCAGCGTGACTTCGCTCGTGTTCATCACGTCACCCTCTGCCACGTGAAGGATTCAAGAATCGCGCCACGTGCCGGGGCGGTGGCTGCCACCCCGGTGTACCCATCAGACTCCGGCGCCAGGGCCTGGGTTTCACCCCGGTCGATACAGGGGAATCGGCACTTGCGTGCAGATTCACTAGTTCCTGACGAATCCGGCCCGTTGATGTTCCAGCAGAGCCGCCTCCCGCCGCCTTGCACGCTCTGACGGGGTACGGCACTCTTTGGCCCATGTCCATGACTGAGACACCAGTGTCCACATATCGCAACTTCATAGACGGCGAATGGGTTCCGGCCGAGTCGGCCGAGACGTTCGACAACCGGAACCCCGCCAACCAGGACGATCTGCTGGGCCGTGTGCCAAAGTCGTCGGCCGCCGACGTCGATCGCGCGGTGGCGGCCGCGCGGGCCGCGTTTGCGTCACTGGCGGCTCGTGCCGGCCCCGAAGCGGGCCGAGATTTTGTACCGGGCGGCGCAAATATTGTCGGATCGCAAGGAAGCCCTCGCGGCCACGATGACGCGCGAGATGGGGAAGATCCTGGACGAGACGCGCGGCGATGTGCAGGAAGCCGTCGACATGGCGCAGTTGATGGCCGGCGAGGGCCGCCGGATGTACGGCCAGACGGTGCCCTCGGAGCTGCGCGACAAGTTCGCGATGTCGTTGCGCCAGCCAATCGGCGTGTGCGGGATGATCACCGCCTGGAACTTTCCCATCGCCGTGCCGTCGTGGAAGATCCTGCCCGCGCTGGTGTGCGGCAACACGGTCGTCTTCAAGCCCGCCGAGGAAGCGCCGGCCTCCGCGATCAACTTCGTGCAGGCGCTGGTCGACGCGGGTCTGCCCAAGGGCGTCCTGAACCTCGTGCTGGGCGACGGCCCCGGCGCCGGCGCGCCGCTGCTGGCGCACCCGGACGTGAACGTCATCTCGTTCACCGGCTCCACGGAGACCGGACGCCTCATCAATCAGGCGTGCGCGCCGACGTTCAAGAAGGTGCACCTCGAGATGGGCGGCAAGAACGTCATCCTCGTGATGGACGATGCCAATCTCGACCTCGCGGTGGACGGCGCGCTCTGGGGCGGCTTCGGCACGACGGGGCAGCGCTGCACCGCCGCCAGCCGCGTGGTCGTGCACGAGAAGGTCTACGGGACGTTCCTCGAGGCATTCGTCGCCCGTGCCAGGACGCTGCGAGTAGGCGATGGCCTTGACGCGAACACGCAGATGGGGCCCAGCGTCAGCGACGCGCAGCTGCAGCGGGTGATCGAATACGTGGCCATCGGCCAGCAGGAGGGCGCTCGCCTGGCCACCGGCGGCAAGCGCGTCTGACGCACCGGCGCCTGGAGCAAGGGCTTCTTCCACGAGCCGACGGTGTTTGCCGACGTCACGCGCTCCATGCGCGTCGCGCGCGAGGAGATCTTCGGGCCCGTCGTGTCGGTGTTGTCGTGCGCGTCGCTCGACGAGGCGATCGACATCGCCAACGACGTCGCCTACGGGCTGTCCGCCTCGATCTACACGCAGGACATCAACAAGGCCTTCGCGGCGATGCGCGATGTCTACACCGGCATCTTCTACGTCAACGCGCCGACCATCGGCGCGGAAGTGCACCTGCCGTTTGGCGGGACCAAGGCGACCGGCAACGGCCACCGAGAGGCCGGGACCGCGGCGCTCGACGTGTTCTCCGAGTGGAAGTCGGTGTACGTGGACTTCAGCGGCAAGCTGCAGCGGGCGCAGATTGACGTGGTGCAGATCTAGCACGAGGCACAGAGTGCTCAGAGCAGCGCGCAGTCCTGGCCTGGCGGTCGCGCGAAGCCGCGAGGTGCGACACACGAACGGCGTGGAATGACTCGGACTCGACGAGCATTCACGTTCGTGCGCACCGCGCTGCGGCCGGCTCAGCTCCGGCCCTCGCGCGACTGATCGCGTCCAGGCGCCTACGTGCGCTCTGTGCTCGTGCGCTCTCGACCTGGCTCTGTGGCCAGATTCGGCGACTCGTGGCTCGTCTAACTGCAGCCGCATGCGCCGCGTCGTCCTGTCCTGATCGTCGCCGCCCTGGTCCTGGGCCGGGCGACCGCGCCGGTCGCGCAGCAGACGTTCCGCGCCGCAAGACGTCTTGGGATTCACGCCGGGCGACGACTACAAGCTGGCGGACTTCCGCCAGCTCCAGGACTACTTCCAGACGCTCGACGCCGCCTCGGACCGCGTCAAGGTGTACTCGGCCGGCAAGTCCACCGAGGGCAACGACATGCTCGTGGCCCTCATCTCGTCCGAAGCCAACCTCGCCAAGGCCGATCACTATCGCGACATCAGCAGGAAGCTCGCGTACGTGCGCGGCGTCAGCCCCGACGCGGCGCGGGCGCTGGCGCGCGAAGGCAAGGCGGTCGTGTGGATCGACAACGGGCTGCACGCCAGCGAAGTCGCCACCGCGCAGCATGCCTTCGTGCTGGCCCATCGCGTGGCCACCGACGACTCGGCCGAGATGCGCGAAATCCGCGACAACGTGATTCTCGTGCTGCTGCCGACGGTCAACCCGGACGGCATGAACCTGGTGGTGGACTGGTACCGGAAGAACCTCAGCACGCCCAGCCAGGACAGCCCGATGCCGTGGCTGTACCAGAAGTACATCGGCCACGACAACAACCGCGACGCCTACATGCAGACGCAGGAGGAAACCCGCGTCGTCAACACGCTGCTGTACAAGGAGTGGCTGCCGCAGATCATGTACAACCAGCACCAGGCTGGGTGGCCGCCGCCTCGGATGTTCGTCCCGCCGTTTCCCGATCCGTTCAACCCGAACATCGACCCGCAGGTCATTCGCGGCATCGATCTGGTGGGCGGCGCGATGCTCGATCGCTTCGAGCGCGAGCGCAAGCCCGGCGTCGTCTCGCGCTACCAGTTCTCCACCTGGTACAACGGGTCGATCCGCACCGCGGCGTACTTCCACAACATGATCGGGATCCTCACCGAGACCTGGCACCCGTCGGCGACCCCGTTCACCTACGATTCGAAGCGATTCCCGCGCGAGTTCGACAACGGCGTGCCGGTGACGACGCCGTCGAGCAACTATCCAAACCCATGGATGGGCGGCACCGTGCGGCTGGCCGATGCCGTGGACTACATGCTGACCGGCTCGCTGGCGGTGCTGCAGGTGGCGGCGAAGTACCGGGAGCAGTTCCTGCTGGGCATCTACCAGATCGGCGCCCGGCAGATCGAGAAAGGCGCCACCGAGGCGCCGGTCGCCTATATCATTTCCCCCGAGCAGCACGACCCGCCGGCGGCCGCGCTGTTCGTCGAGACGCTCATGAGGGGCGCCGTGGAGGTGCATCGCGCGGACGGCCCGTTCAGCGCCGACGGCACGCTCGTATCCCGCCGGTACGTGGGTCGTGCGGATGGATCAGCCGTTCAGGCCGTTTGCCAAGGACCTGCTCGAGCCGCAACGCTATCCCGACCTGCGCGTCGTCACCAGGTGGCCCGCCGCTGCCGCCCTACGACACTGCGGGCTGGACGCTGGCCTATCAGATGGGCGTCAGCACGGTCGCCGTCACATCGCCGTTTGCCGCCACGCTCACGCAACTGTCGGACTACCCGCGCGTCCCCGGTCGCGTGGTGCTGCCCCCGCGCGCGCTGCCGCACCCGGCCGCGCGTCCGACGATGTCGAGCGCCGTGGCCGACGCGGGCCTGCAGGCGGTGGGCGCCGGCACGTATGCCATCGAGCCACGGGCCAATGCCGCGTTCCGCGTGGTCAACCGCCTGCTGGCCGCGGGCGTGCCGGTGGCTCGCATGCCGCCGGCGGTATCTGGCGACGGGGCTTTAGCCCCGCAGTTCCCGTCCGGGTCGTTCCTCGTGACGATCAAGGACGCTCGCGCAGGGCCGGCAACTTGCCGACATGGTGGCTGCCGAAGGCGTGCAGGCGCAGCGGGTCGATCGGCTGCCCCGAATCGCGATCCCGCCGCTCGCCGCGGCGCGGATCGGGCTTTACAAGAGCTGGGTCGCCAACATCGATGAGGGATGGACGCGGTGGCTGCTCGAACAATACGCGTTCCCGTACACGACGCTCACCGACGCCGACGTGCGTGGCGGCGCCCTGCGCGATCGCTTCGACGTGATCATCCTGCCGGATCAGGCGCCGCGGCGCATCGTGCGCGGCCACCAGCCGACCGACCGGCCGCGTGAGGGGCCCTGGGGACCGGTGCCGTTGGCGTATCAAGGAGGAATAGGCGAGGCCGGGGTCGGCGCGCTCAAGACGTTCGTGCAGTCGGGCGGTCGCCTGATCACATTTGACGCGGCCAGCGATCTTCCGCTGGAGTCGTTTGGCGGCGTCTTCGCGCACATCAGGAACACCGTGTCGCCGCTGGCCAGGACGACGTTCTACTGTCCGGGGTCGGTTCTGCGCCTCGACGTGGATGTCGCGCACCCGGTGGCGTTTGGCATGTCGGCGCGCCCGGCCGCCTACTTCGCAGACTCTCGCGGCTTCGAAACCGACGACCCGACGGTCGTCAGCATCGCGCGCTACGCCGCCAGGGCCGAGGATGTCCTGATGAGCGGCTGGCTGCTGGGCGCCGAGCGTCTGGCCGGCCGCCACGCGGTGCTGCAGGTGCCACTGGGGCAGGGCAGCGTGCTGCTGTTCGCGTTCCGCCCGCAGTTCCGCGCGCAACCGCACGCGACGTTCAAGCTGTGTGTTCAACGGGTTGTACAAGTGATGACGGACGTTAACCACAGAGACACAGAGATCACGGAGAACGCACAGAGTCGGATTGGCAGCGCCGGGATGATCTCCTGCGCAGGGGTGCATCCGGACGCTGCCAAATCGACTCTGTGCGTGCTCTGTGTTCTCCGTGACTCCGTGGTTGACGTACGTCATCCAGCGACGACAGCCTCGAAACCGCGTACCAAAAAAAGCCCCGCACACCTTGCGATGTGCGGGGCCTGATCACTTGCGCGGAATCGACTAGAACGAGAACTTCACGCCGAATCGCGCCACGCGCTGGACCTGGAAGCCGCTGGTCCCGTCACCTGGTCTGGTGGAGACGCCGTCGCCCTCCATCAGGAAGCGCGGATCGAGCAGCGGTTCTGAGCGGCGATCAACTGGTCCACGTTGAACCCGTTGAAGAAGTCCGACTCGGCGATGTCGAATGCCCTGACCCGCCGCCAGCTGCGCCGGGAACTTGAACGTCGCGGCCTTCTGGTCGAAGAGGTTAGACGTTCAGGCTCACGCTGATACGCTTGTCGCCGCCCAGCTTGAACTCGTGCTGGAGGAACAAGTCGGTCTGCGAGAACGTCGGCGTCCGCCCGTCGCTCAGCCGGCCCAGGTAGAGCACCGGGTAGTTGCTCGGCGGGATGAAGCGCACCTCGCGCGTCACCGGCGTGCCGCTGGCGACGTAGTAGTTGCGCGCCGACGGTCGTGCCGAAGTCGAACGAGTAGATGCCCTGCAGCTTGAACTGGTGCGGACGGTCCGTCGCCAGCCGGCCGAGGACCTCGTCGCCGTTCTCGTCGAAGTTCATGCACCGGGTAGTCGAAGTTGCGGCCGATGTTCGGCTGCGTGCGGCCGTTCTCGTCCGACTGCGACAGGCCCGAGTAGTTGCCGTAGAGGCGGCTCAGCGTGTAGCTGCCCTTCAGGCCCCAGTTGTTCGAGAACCGCTTGTCGACGCCGACTTCGAGCGCGTCGTAGTCACGGACGGCCTTCGGGAACGTCCTCACTTCGCCCGGTGCCGCCGATGACGAACGTCGGCGGCGTTGTGGAAGCCCGGGTTGCCGATGACGTAGATCTCGTTGCCGGTCTCGTCGAGCGCGCCGATGTCCTCGATCGCCACGTCCACCTGCTTGTGGATGTAGCGCGCGAAGGCGCCGATGCGCGGCGCGAGCTCGCGCTCGTAGCCGAACGACCACTCCTGCAGCTTCATCGGGTCCATGTCCGGGTCGATGGCCTCGTTGGACGGGATGCCGGAAGTCGGTCGTCGCCAGGAACGTGCCCGGGCAGGCCGGCGGGCAGCCGGAGACGTCGAGCGTGTCCCAGTTCGGCGTGTCGAGCGTGTAGTAGTGGGAGATCCACTTGTCGCCGCCGAACGAGGTCAGCCCCAGTTCGAGCTTGAGGATGTCGTAGAAGATCCCCCAGTTGCCGTAGACCTTGTTCTTGCCGTCGCCGGTGATGTCCCACGCAAAGCCCACGCGCGGCGCCAGCTTGTCGCCGAAGGTGAACTCGTGGGCCGGGTCCGGCAGGCTCGGGTCCTCGGAGTAACGACGGCACGCTCTCGTTCTCCGTGCGGAGGCCGAGGTTCACGGTGAACTTGTTGTTGATCGTCCACGCGTCCTGGAAGAACAGGCCGACGTTGGTGTTGCCGACCTTGCCCTGGGTGATGAACCCGAGGTCCGGGAACACGCCGTTGCTGACGCACCTCGTAGTAGCCGAACTGACCCTGCGGCGAGGTCGCGCTCGAGCTGACTGGCCCCAGTTCAGGTTGATGACGTTGCCCTGTTTGCCGCTCAGGATGTCCTGCGCGATGTAGTCCATCTGGACGCCGCCCTTGAAGGCGTGCGTGCCGCGCGAAGTTGGCGTAGAAGGTCGTGTCGGCCTGGACGTTGAATCGCTCCTGCTTGTTCCGGTGCGATGCGCGAGTTGGTCAGCGCGTTCGTGAAGCCCGGTCGCGCGCTGCAGGTTCTCCGGCACACCCGGCATGCCGATGTTCGTCGAGCTGTTGAACACGTACCGGGTGCCTTCGAACACGCCCGACTCGTGCAGCGTCACGAACGAAGTACCCGCCGCGCACGCCCGCGAACCAGTTGCTGTTGATGACGTAGTCGGCGTTGCCCGAGTACGCTCTGGTTCGGCCGCTCCTGGTCGATGGCGTAGTTCGCCGTCGGGCTGCCCGAATCCGTCGATGGCCGGCAGCCGGCCTTCCTCCTTCGACGGGCTCAGGTTGACCGCGAACTTCAGGCGCAGGTCGTTGGTGAGCTGCGCCGTGACGTTGTTCGACGAGTAGTAGGTCTTCGTCCTTGCTGGTTGAACGTCGCCGTGGTGCCGGTTCGAACGGAAGGTCACCGTGCGATCGTTGTCCTCCATCGACGCGAGGAAGCTGCCGAAGAACCACAGCTTGTCCTTGACGATCGGCCCGCCGAGCGAGAGGCCCGGCTCCCAGCGCGTGTACTCGTCCTCGGGATATGTGCACGTACTCGGCTTCTCGCGTGTTGGTCGGCTTCAGCCGCAGTGTGTTGCGGTAGCTGCTGAATCGAGTGCGTCGCCCTGAGAAGTAGGTGAGGACGTCGCCGCGGAAGCGGTTCGAGCCGCTGCGCGTGACGACGTTGATGACGCCGCCGGTCGAGCCGCCGTATTCGGCGGCGTAGCCCGACGACTTGACCTGCACCTCTTCGACGAAGTCGGTGACCAGGTTCTTGGCCGACGTCCCCTGGTTGAGGTTGGTCGTCTCGGCGCCGTCGATGATCCAGCGGTTCTCCGAGGCGCTCGAGCCGTCAATCGAGATGCCACCCGACCGGGGCTCGTTGTTGGCGCCCGGCGCCTGCGTGACGATCGTGCTGAAGTCACGGCCCTTGGGCAGCTTCTCGAACGTCTCGGACGGAGATGTTCGTGTTGCGCGCGCTCTGCTTGGTGTCGATGATCGGCGATTCGGCCGTGACCGACACGGTCTCGGTGACGCCGCCGACAGCCAGCGCCAGGTCGATGGTCAGGATCTGGCCGAGGCGAAGCTCGATGTTCTCGGTCTTGGCCGGCGTGAAGCCCTGCAGTTTGGCGAGCGCTTCGTACTTCCCTGGGCGCAAGCCGGGCACACGGTAGATGCCGTTGGCGTCGGTGACCACGGTCGCGGCGACCGCGCCGGTCGAGGTGTTCGTGATTTCGACCGTCACACCCGGCAACACCGCGCCGGACGAGTCCTTTACCGAGCCCTGAATCTGGCCGGTCTGCTCCTGGGCGGCAACCGGCAGGGTAAGCGCCAGCACACACGCCAGGGCATAGACAGCACGTCTAAACATTCTCCATCCTCCTCTTGGGGTCGAACAGCAAACGGTCCGGGCTGAAAAAGGCGGGGCCCAGTCCGACCCCTCTATATGGAAAGCACGTACCAGCTCGTTGGTCCCGGGACAAAGCGACTGTTTCCAGTGACTTAGTGGCGAACAGCAGGCGTCAGGTGTGAGCGGAATCTTGGATTTGACGAACGGCGATCCGGATCGTTGGATCCGAGGTCTGAACCCGCCGGACATGGACGGTTCGTCCCGGGGCTGTGCGGTTCGTCGCGTCGGAGCGGTGAGGAGCGGGTGGGACGGGTCGGGGACGGGTTGGTCGGGTTGGCCAGGTTGGGTCGGGTTGGGCCGGTTGGAGCTGGTTGGCGTGCCAACCCGTCCAACCAGCCCGACCCCAACCCGCCCAACCCGTCAACCTACAGCGTTAGAACAGGAACCTCACGCTGAACCGCGCCTGCAGCCCGGGGTTGAACAGGTCGTCCATCCCGTAGCGCGGATCCTTCGAGTTGGCGCCATCGGGCCGGGCGGCCAGCAGCGCGTTGTAGTCGTAGCCCGCTGCCAGGTCGGTGTTCGGCCAGGTTGACCGCGGAGCTGGCCCGACGCGGACGGTTCAGGCTGTCGAAGATGTGACGCGCGGTCTTCTGGTTGAAGACGTTGATCACGTTGGCTTCGAGCCGCACCCGCTTGGAGCCGCCGAACTTCAGGTCGTGCGAGACCAGCAGGTCGGTCTGCGTCAGCATCGGCGTCCGGCCGAAGCTGCCGCGGCCTTCCACAAACAGCGGGATGCCGTTGAGGCTCGAGACGGTCGTGCTCACCGGCGTGCCGCTGGCGCCGTAGAAGAACGCGCCCACCTGGGTCTGCGTCGGCAGCATGTACGAGCCGTACAGCTTCACCGCGTGCGGGCGATCCGTCGCCAGACGGCCGAGCACGTCGAGGTTGCCGTGGCTGTCCCACACCAGCTCGTCGAGGTCCCACGCGCGGTTGGCGCTGCTGCCCGGACGCGCGATGCTGCCGGCCTGCTGCTGCGCGGTGCCGGAGCTGCGGCCCGTCGTGGGCGTCGAGATCTCGTCGGAGTTGGAGAGGCCCGCGTAGTTGCCGTAGAGCCGGCTGTAGACGTAGCTGGCGCTGCCGAACCAGTTGTTCGAGAAGCGCTTCTGCCACGACACCTCGAGCGCGTCGTACTGCCGCTTCGGCTTGGGCGTCGCAAACGCGCTCGTCAGGCCCGACGGCACCATCGTCGCCGCGATGCCTTCGCCGGGGTTGACGTACTTGTAGACCTCGCTGCCGTTTTCGAGCACGCCCAGATCCTCGATCGTCCGGCGCAGGTTGCTGTGCGTGTAGTTCACGCGTCACGCGTCTGGTTGCCCTTGAGCTGATACTCGAAGCCCGCGTTCATCGCGTCCTGGCTCATCGGCTTGATGTTCGGGTCGACCGTGTCGAAGTTCGGGATGCGCAGGTCACGGAAACTGCCCGCTTCCGGCGTCCACAGGTTGCGCCCCGGCAGGTTGGTGCCCGACAGCGAGAAGACGTCGGTCGTATCGAGCGAGCGGGTACTGCACGCGCCAGATGTCGCCGCCGAACCCGCCGCGGCGACAGCTCGTACTTGGTCCAGTCGAAGTAGCGGCCCCAGTTGCCGTACACCTTGAAGCGGCCGTCGCCGTGCACGTCGTAGCTGAGGCCGAGGCGCGGCGCCAGCTTGTCGCCGAAGTTGAACTTGAACCCCTCGGCCTTGATGTCCTGTGCGGAACGACGGGATCACCTCGCGCTCGGTGCGCAGGCCCAGGTTCAGGGTCAGGTTGTTGATCGTCCACTGATCCTGCACGTAGAGCGACAGGATGTCGGCCGACGCCTCGCCGCGCGTGCCGAAGTCGTTGACCTCGTAGTAGCCGTACGGTCCGCGATCGGTCAGGCCCGTGGCCTGGCTCGTGAACGCGCGATCCCACCACACGAACACGTAGCCGCCGCCCGGGTAGGTGTTGTCGACGGTGTTGGAGGTGTGCTGCACGCCGAAGCCGGCCTTGAGGTTGTGGTTGCCGCCGGCGTTGAACGCCTGGATGTAGTCCACCTGGCCGTAGGCGCGCTTGGTCCGATCCTCGAGCGACAGCTGCACGCGCGACGTGTTCTGGAAGCCGACGCCGCCGCGCAGGTCGGCCGGGATCGGATAGTCGAGCGGCGCGCCGCTGATGTTGCTGGTCTGGTAGCTGACGCTGCTGATGAGCGGCACGCCGGTGTCGCGGTAGTTGTCGTCGAACATGCCGCCGCGCACGCTCAGGAGCGACGAGTTGCTGAGCGTGAAGTCCAGCGTCGCCCGAGTAACTGAGCTGCGGGATCTCGAACCCACGCATCTTCTGGTTCTCGTTGGACGCCAGGGTGCTCGAGATCGTGTTGGGCGCGGCGCCGTTGTACGCCGGCAGCGTGCCTTCCGACGTCGTCGGCGTCCACAGGATCGAGAAGCTGGTGCGCAGGCGGTTGGACGGATCGTAGTTCACCTTGCCGAAGGCGCTGTTGATCGTCTGCTTCTGCTCGATGGTGCCGGTGTCGCCGCCGGCGAAGATGTAGTCGTTGCTGCGGCGCACGTAGCGCGGCGCCCACGACCCGAAGAAGAACAGCTTGTCGCGCAGGATCGGGCCGCCGAGCGACCCGCCGATGTCGTGGCGGTCGTTGGGCTGCTCCTCGTCCTGGAAGTAGTTCACCGTGATGTCGTCGGCCGGGTTGAGCACGAGGCGCTCGACCGGAGCCGCGCTGGTCCCGGCGCCGGTGAAGTAGTAGTGCGCTTCACCGCGGTACGCGTTGCCGCCCGACTTGGTCACCGCGCTGATGACGCCGCCGAGCGCGCCGCCGTACTCCGCGCTGATGCCGCCGGTCTTCACCTGCACTTCCTGCAGGTACTCGAACACGGCGTCCTGACGCGACGCGCCGTTGATCAGGCTGTTGGTGACGACGCCGTCGACGGTGAAGGAGTTCTCGGAGCCGCTGGCGCCGTTGACCTGGATGCCGCCTTCGACTTCGCCCGCGTTCACCGAGGGCGAGGCCAGCGCGAGGTTCTGGAACGTGCGGCCCTTCGGGATGCGTTCGAATTCTTCGGCCGTCACGTTGTGCGCGATCGTCGTGTTGCGCGTGTCGATGAGCGGCGATTCGGCCGTGACGCTGATCGGCCTCGGTCACGCCGCCGATCTTCAGCGAGGAGTCGACGGTGATCGTCTTGCCGAGCAACAGGTTCACGTCGGGGAACTCGGTGGTCGCAAAGCCCGACAGCTCGAACTTTCACCGAGTAGCGGCCCGGCTCGAGATCCAGCACGCGGTAGACGCCGTCGGCGCCGGTCACGGCCGTGAAGACCTTGCCGGTCTCCTTGTTGGTGATCGCCACAGTGGCGCCTGGAAGGACGGCTCCGCTGGCGTCGGTGACCGTGCCCGTGAGGCCGCTGAAGCGCTCCTGCGCGCCGGCCGGGGTCGCGGTCATCGCGACCAGCAGCGCCACTGCTGTCGCCAGCGCTGCGATCGGCCGGGGGAGACCGATCCGTTGAATTGCAGTCATACGTGCAAGCTCCTTTTCGCGGGCCTGATCCCGCGCGGGTTGTCCCGCTGACGCCCACCTCATCGCGGCTCGTCACGGGCGGTGCTCGGTTCGTCCCCTGCGCCACGCGGGTGGCCGGGACGAGTCCTCGCGTCGACTCACCCGTGACAAAAGGCAGAAGCCGTGCCCGTTGTGACGAATTCGTCCCCGCCTTCTGTACCTGGTGAGTGACTGAGACGAACCGAGCCGGCAGAGGGGCCAACACGCCGACAGCGGGATGAACGGCGGGACAGCGGCCGTTGACAGGCCGCGACGTGCACAGATCGACGTCGCGCTGAAGCGGCTCACAACGAATTTCAGGATCTCGATCACGCGCGGAATTCAACTCGCCGGATGCGAGTCGCCGTGGGACGAACTCGTCAGGGGCGATGGACCCCGGCTGGCGGTACGTTCGTCACGCCGGAGGCGGCATTCGGACCCACAGGACTCGACAGGAGGTCAGGCTAGGAGACCGTTCGGTCTCCTGACTCCTGTCTCATGCGAACTCTGGTCTCTGGTCTCCTGCTCACCGCATCAGTTTGGCGAGCAGCGCGCGCGCCTTCTGCTTGAACTCCGCGTCCTCCGGCGCCCAGTCGGGGTCGACCGCCAGCGCTTCGATGTCCTGGAGCGTGCGGATCGCGTCGGCCTTGCGTCCCATGTCCTCCAGCGTCTCGGCGAGGAAGTAGCGCGAGGCGATGCTCTGCGGGTTGTAGGTCAGCGACTTGCGCAGGTGCTCTTCGGACTTTCTGTTGCTGCCGCCGAACAGGCCCGGCACCTTGAAGTACCACCGGCCCAGCGCGCGATCGGCCGAGCCTTCCTGGAACGCCGGATCGAGCGCCAGCACCTTCTCGAGGTTCTGCCGGACCGGCGTGCGGTACTTGATGCCGGCGCGAAGGCCCTTGAGTTCGGCAAGCCCGCCCATGTTCGCGGCAAGCCAGAAGTAGCCCTCGGGCCGTGCGGCCTGCGGCGGCGATGGCCTTGCGCGCGGCGTCCATGCCGGTCTCGAACGCGGCGACTCGTGCGTCGACGGTCGGCAGATGCCCGCCCAGCCAGTAGCCGGCGCGGCCCAGCCGCCACGCGGCCTCGAAGTCGTCGGGCTGCCTGCGACAGCCGCTCCTGCCAGAGCGCGGCCGCGCGTTGTGCGTCGGCCAGCGAGAGCCGGTTTGCGTAGAGCGCGTCGGCCTGCGTCGGCCGTCGGCCGGGGGCGGCGCCAGCAGCGATCGCGGACATCAGCCAGGCGGCCAGCGTCCACGACGCCATGCGGTACAATGCGCCGATGCAAGACCTGATAGCCCGCCTGCTGGCGGAACTCGGGGAAGACCCCTTGCGCGAAGGCCTGCGCGACACGCCGAAGCGCGTGGAAAAGTCGCTGCGCTTCCTGACCAGCGGATACGAGGCCGACATCGACGAGGTCATCAACAACGCGCTGTTCACAGTTGATTACAGCGAGATGGTGATCGTCAAGGACATCGATTTCTACAGCCTCTGCGAGCATCATCTCCTGCCGTTTTTCGGCAAGTGCCACATCGCCTACATCCCGCAGCAGAAGGTGATCGGGCTCAGCAAGATTCCGCGCCTGGTCGACGTGTTTGCGCGCCGCCTGCAGGTGCAGGAGCGGCTCACGCATCAGGTGGCGCAGGTGATCGAGGACCGCATCGCGCCGCTCGGCGTGGCCGTCGTGATGGAAGGCACGCACCTCTGCATGTCGATGCGCGGCGTCGAGAAGCAGAACTCGTTTGCCGTCACCAGCGCGATGCTCGGGGCGTTTCGCGAGAACGCCCGCACGCGCATGGAGTTCCTCGACCTGATCAAGCGCCGCTCACAGGTGCCCGGTGCGCTCGAGTTCGCGCCAGGCCGGCCTCAGCTGCGTGACCGAGTAGACGCACTCGCCCCAACCTGACCGAACCTCGACCGAACCAGGTCCTGTCCTGCTCCCAGCACTCATTCTCCTCGGCACGTATGCGGTTCTCGCGCTTGGGGCGAGTCCCCGTCATCCGCATCGACCGCACCGGGGCCGCGGTGGTCGGCGCGATCCTGATGGTGACCTTCGGCGGCCTCGGCTTCGAGCAGGCGATCGCGCGCCATCGACTACCGAACGCTCGTGCTGCTGTTCGGGATGATGGTGCTGATCGCGCACCTGCAGATGGCGACGCTTCTTCCGGGCACGGTCGCACGGCTGATCGCCGCCCGCGTCGCGCAACCCGCGCGCGCTCGTGCGTTGCCATCACCGCCGCCTCGGGTGTGCTCTCGGCCGCTCTTCGTCAACGACACGGTCTGCCTGATGTTCACGCCCATCGTGCTCGAAATGGCCGCGCTGCGCGGACCTGGCGCCGCTGCCTTTACTGCTGGCGGTGGCGACCGGATCGAACATCGGCAGCGTCGCGACGATTACGGGCAACCCGCAGAACATGCTCGTCGGCAGCCTGTCGCGGCATCGGCTACACGCGCTTTGCGTCCGAGCTCGCGCCGGTGGCGCTGGTCGGGCTCGGGCTCGGCTCGCCGGCGTCATCTGCCTGCTGTTCCGCCGTGATCTCGCTCGGTCGACGGCCCCACCCGATGTCGGCCCGCATCCGCCCGCTGCACCGACGCCTGATGGTCAAACCACTGGTGGTCGCCACCGCGATGCTCGTCGGGTTCTTCGCCGGCATCGACCCGGCGCTGGTCGCGGCCGGCGGCGCGGCGGCGCTGCTGGTGACGCGTCGGGTGAAGCCGGAGAAGGTCTGGCGGCGACATCGACTGGGATCTGCTGATGCTGTTTGTCGGCCTGTTCGTCGTGATCGGCGGCGCCGAGGCCGCGCACATCGATCAGTGGATCTTCGCCCGCCTGCGCGCCATCGGCGTCGAGACGATCTGGGGACTCTCGATCGTCGCGACGGTGCTCTCGAATCGTCATCAGCAACGTGCCGGCGGTGATGCTGCTGTCGCCGCTGATGCCGACCTTGCCCGATCCGCACACGGCGTGGCTGACTCTGGCGATGTCGAGCACGCTGGCGGGGAACCTGACGCTGCTCGGCTCGATCGCCAACCTGATCGTGCTCGAAGGTGCGCGCCGTCGCGGCACGACGATCACGTTCACGCAGTACCTGCGCGTGGGCCTGCCGGTCACGCTGGTCACCCTGGCCTTCGGCATCTGGTGGCTATACTAGGACTGCGCCATGCAGTGGCTGATGTTGCTCGTGTTCACGCGCGTTGGTCGTCGGCGCCGACGCTCAGACGCGGCGTCGCCCGGCGTCGCCGGCATTCAAGACCGAAGCGGTCGCGCTGGTCTGCCCGCTCGCTGCTGGGCCAGGGCGTGGCGACCCAGCGCACCTTCTGCAGCATCGAGGCCGACAGCGACCCGTCGGCCGGCGCGATCGTGCGGCTGCCACCGCATCGAGGTCCCGCCACACTCTCGTTCGATCTGCACAACCGCCACATGTACTCCGCCGAGTTGGTCGACAGCGGCCGTGGCTACACGCGCGCCACGGCCACCATCGGCGTGCTGGCGATGGACAAGACGCTACTGACCCGCGCCGTCGTGCAGACCGAGTTCCGCAGGGCCGTCGATCTGTTCGATCGTGTCGCCGCCGGCGCCGGCATGGCGGGCGTGAAGGCCGTGGCGCCGATCGGCGATGAACCGGTGACACTCGAGATCGCCGAGGGCGTCGACGCGGTCAGCATCCTCGGCGAAAAGCTGGCGATCGTGGGCGTCGACACGTCGGAAACGATTACAGGCGCCGGTCGCCCGATCGCGATTGTCAGCAACGTGCGTCTGCGGTATCGTCCGGGGCCGCCACCGCGGCGGCGATGAGGTTTGCCGCCGTCGGGCGGCGACTACGCAGATTGGCGTGGATTACGCGGAAAGTGGATCCGCAGATCCGCAGATAGACAAAGATAGACAAAGCGCGTGCTCCGGCACTGTCCGCCGAAGGCTAGGAACAAGGACTGACCATGAATCGACGCGACTTCATGAAGACGAGTGTGCTTGCAAGCGCCGCCACCGCGATGGCAGGGCGTGCCACGGCCGGAACCGCCCCGAGCGACCGGCTTCGCGTGGGGTTCATTGGCTGCGGCGCCCGCGCGCAGCAACTCATGCAGGCCGTCGGGGCGATGTCCGACGTGGAGACCGTCGCGCTGTGCGATGCCTATACCGGCCGGCTGGACCGGGCGCGGTCTCGCACGGGCGGCAAGGCGACGGTTTACAAGGACTACCGCGAGCTGCTGGCGAGTCCGTCGGTCGACGCCGTCTTCATCGCCACGCCCGACCACTGGCACAAGACGATGGCCATCGACGCGCTGGTGGCCGGCAAGGACGTCTACCTTGAAAAGCCCATGAGCTTTGTGATGTCCGATGGCCCGGCGATCGTGGAGGCGGTGAAGCGCTCGAACCGCATCCTGCAGGTCGGCAGCCAGGGCGTCAGCTCGCCGGAGATTGAGCAAGGCGCGCGAGCTCATCAAGGCCGGAACGCTCGGCCAGGTGACGATGGTGCGTGCGGCCTACAACCGCAATGGCGACAGCGGCGCGTGGCTCTACCCGATTCCCCCCGATGCGAGCCCCGCGACCGTCAACTGGGAGCAGTTTCTGGGACCGGCGCCGAAGCGGCCGTTCGACCTGAACCGCTTCTTCCGCTGGCGCTGCTACTGGGACTATTCCGGCGGCATCGCGACGGACCTGTTCGTGCACCTGGTGTCGTGGTACCACCACGCGCTCGACCTCAAGGCGCCTGGCACCGTGATGGCCGCCGGCGCGAACTATCGATACAAGGCGACGCACGAAGTGCCGGACACGGTCAACGCGCTGCTGATGTATCCGGAAGGCGTCACCGCAAGCCTCACCTGCACGTTCAACAACGCCGAGGGCACCGCCTCTGGCCTGGAGATCCTGGGCACAAGGGAAGCCTGCCCTCGCGATGGCGCGCTGACCTTCACGCCCGAGTCGGGACACGACGACAATCGCTGGGTGGTCGCGTCCTGGGCCGAGGCGGCCGAGCGCGCGTACTACGACGATCCGAAAGTGCAGGCCGTCGAGTCGCCGTGGCTGAAGCCAGGCCACCTCAGGCCCGCCGGCGAGAGTTGGCGTTCGGAAGGCCGCGATGACGACTTCACGCACATCGCCAACTTCGTGTCGTCGGTGAAGACACGGACGCAGCCGGTTGAAGACGCCGCCTTCGGCCACCGAGCCGCGGCGTGCGCACACATGGTGAACCAGTCGATTCGCGAAAAGCGCATCGTGGAGTGGCAGTCGTAGCTCGGCGCAATTTCGTAGGCGCGAGCGGCTCGATAGCGCGAAGCTCGTAGTCGTAGTTGGCACTTCGCGCCGGCATTCACCCACGCAATGGCATCCCGCATCACGCGCTCGCCCGAGGCCTTTGACACCGTCAGCGCTTTCGGCGCTCCGGCGGCGCGATAGGGTCTTCAACAGCGCGATCGACCCGGGCGCCTCGCCTGCGAGCCAAAGCGGCTGCGGCGCCGCAAGCGTGAGCACGGCTGGCAAGTCGCCGTACTTCGCCCCGCCGGGCAGAAACGCTGCATCCTCGACGCCGGTCACCGAGCCGAAACGGAACCCGCCGGTGGCAAACGCCGCCGCGTCGACAAGCGCGCCTGCATGGGCGCGTGCCAGGGCGGCCCACGCCGAGGAGTGGCCGTCGAGGGCCACCAGCGTGACGCGGCCGGTGATCCAGCCAGCGAGCGAGCATAGCGAAGCGCGGCCAGCGTGTCGTGCGCGCGTTGCACGACCAGCGGCGGGTTGTAGCCGAAGGTGTAGGCCGCCGCCGCGCGATTTTCGACGAGCCGGTTGCCTCACGCCCGGTCCCCTGCCCGAATACGTCGATGACGACCACGCGCCGGCCCGCGTCGAGCAGCGCCTGCAGCACGGCGATGGGCTGGCCGGCTTCGGTGGCTGCCCCGGCGCGTCCCTCGGCAGAGGTCCAGACGACGACGTCTGGCCCCGGGCGCTGCGGCTCGAGCAGGTCGACAGACACTTGCTCGTCAGAGGGCTGCACGCTCAGGTCGTCGTCGCGCCGCCTGGATCGCCAGCCGGCGTCCCTGACCTCGAAGCACCAGCACATCCGCGGCGCCGGGCACCGGTCGCCGATCACACCGGCGACGGCGCCGCCCACCACTTCGCGCCACGCGCCAAGCGTCGCCGGCGTCACGCGGTCGATCGCCGCCAGCTGCCGGTCGGTATCCTGCGTCCACCACGTCGTCACCGCGCGTTCCTGGGCCTCACCGCGAGGCGGCGCGGGGTGCGCCGGCGTCCAGACCGTCGCCTCTTCGCGCGCGAGCGGCACGAAGTCGCGCTCGAGCACGGGCTCGTCCATGCCGAGCCCGAGGTGCTGGTTGAGCCAGCCGTACATCGCGGCGCGGCTCACGTGGTTGTAGTTGTGGCCGAACTGGAGGAACGGAAAGAGCTGCACTTTGTCGCGAGCGCCAAACAGCTCGTAGTGCTTCTTCAGCTCCGGGAACCCGTCGGTCGGCATCGTCCTTGGTCCAGTCGTCGGCGGCGGTCATCCCGAGCGGCTTGGGCGCGAAGAGCGCCGCCAGTTCGACGTTGCCCGTGCCGACGCGGAGGTAGTCGGCGTTCTCGCACGTGCAGCCGCCCTGCATGCGCGCCGAGACCATCACGGCCGGAAACGCCACTGCGGGCCGATCGTCGATCGCGCCGAGCAAGAAGGTCTGCGTGCCGCCGCCGCTGGCGCCGGTCACCGCGATGCGTGCGGGATCGACGTCGGGCGAGCGCGTGAGGAAATCCAGCGCGCGGACGGCGTTCCAGATCTGCAGGCCGAGAATCGAGTGGAGCCGCAGTTCGGCGCCGACGCTGAAGAACAGCCCGTCGTCGGGACCCGCGCGCGTGCGGCCGCGCGGCGCTGTGCGCGATCTCCTGCGGGATCTGCACGCTGTCGGCGTACCGACCATGTCGTACAGGAAGACGACGGCGCCCATGCGCGCCAGCTGCACGGCACGCGCCTGCAGAATGTGCCGCGCGGCGTTGTCGAACCGCTCGGCGCCCGACGCAAGCTCTGCCGCCGCTCGCGTCTCGGCGATGTCCTGAAACCGTCCGCCGGGCCAGTGACCGTGTGGCGAGAGCACCGCGGGCCGCTTCCCGCTCGCCGGCGGGGCGGTAGAGGCTTCCCGTGACGAAGTGGCCGGGCACGACTCTCGAAGAACACGCGCTCGACCGTGTAGCCGTCGCGCGCCACCGAGCCGTGCACGACGGCGTTGAGCGGCGTGCGCGTGGGCCACGGCCACAGCCCCAGGGCGACCCGCACCTGCCGACGCAACGCGCTCGGCGCGTGCCTGCCACGCCTCTTTCGACGCGGGTGGCGTGAACGGGAAATGTCCGTCGAGCGTGCGCAACGCCCCCAGGCGAGGGTCTGATTCAGCGGCGAGCGAGCCCGAGGCTGTAGGCCCGGACTTCAGTTCGGCACACCCGTGGCATCACGAGAGCACGATCGTCAGAGCAACGCGGAACTCAACATCTTTGTCCTTCAATGCCGGAACTCGAGTTCCGGCCTACGTACCGTCTCGCGTCTTCGCGCCTTCGTGATTGCTCCGTTTCGTCGCGCCTTACTCCTCGATGCCCGACTCCAGCAACTTCCGGTATACCGCGCGCGCGTGGTCGTACGCCGCGGATGCCGCCGCGCGCTCGCTCTCGCGGATGTTGCGCACCTTCTGCTTCCAGCACCGCTCAACCGCTTCGAGCGCCCAGCGTGCGCTGGCTATCGACGGCCGCATCGGCTGCCGGTCCACGGTCACGAAGACCGGGTTGGTGTGCGACGAGGGCAGGACGCGCGCTGCGATCCAACCGCTCCGCGCCAACGGCAGCGTCACGCGGAGATCGTGTGGGTGGCCGTCGGCCACGACGCGCCTGGTGGCGACCACGCGGCCGTTGACGAGAAACTCGACCGGCACCTCGCGTGTGCCCGGGACACGCGCCCGCTCGATGTCCCAGTACCGGTTTCTGATCGGCGGGCGTGGTGGCGATCGCCGCGTCGGCGGCCTCGTCGAGTCGTGCCGTGACGCGCACGGTCGCTTCGACCGATGGCGCGGTTACCGTCAGTGTGCCGTCTCCGGTGCCCACGGCCACGCCATTCACGGCGAAGTCCATCAGATGACTGAGCCCGTCGGACACGTAGGACCGGCCGGCGCGCAACGCGTCGAGCCACCCGCGGTAGGTCAGCCGATCGAGTTCGTGTACGTCCGGCCAAGGCCCACGCGGTCGTCGTAGATGCAAGGAAAGTCTGTCTCGCCGCTGATTCGCGTGCGGAAGCCGAGATTCAGCGTGTGGTACCAGATATTGAGTTCCCACGGCCACGGAGTATCGACGGTGGAGATGAAGTCCACCGCGCCGGGATGCGTGACCGTGACGATGAACCCGTTGGCGCCGATGCCGTCAAACGCGGGGACTTCGGCGGAGGGTATCTGCCGATCCCGATCTGCAACCCCCAACCCGAATGCGCGTACCCGGTGACGGCGCCCTGCCGCCTGGCCCATTGCAGCACGGGCAGCGTCCACGTGGGCCAGTCCTCGAGCCGGGACGCGCCGGGGTAGTCCTGATCCTTGAGCCCCAGCAGCACGACATGGCCCGCATGGCTCGATGGGAACCCCGACACTTCGACGTCGTAGTGCAGCAGCGACTCGGCGGTGGACGCCGCGGCGTCCTGACCTGAGAAGTAGCGCTTCTGGTGGTAGTAGCAAGGTCCCCACGTCAGCACGCTGCCGATGTTGAGGTTCTCGCCGCGCACCTGGCGGATCATGTCCTCCGGGGTGACGCCCTGCGTCGGGTCCTGATAGTGCGAGCATCCGGCGGCATGCACGTGATGGTCGCCCGAATACCAGCCGCTTGCGGCCGGATCGATCCAGCGCTGCAACCGGAGCCACACCTCTGCAGGGCCCGTGGCTTCCACGCGCACCGTCTTGCGGCCGGTCAGATACTCGGGGCCGCCCGAGAACGTCACCGTGAACTCACCGTCGGGCAGCAGCAGCGATTCGCCGTCGCCCCGATAGACCTGCGGTTGAAAGGGCAGGTCCGGCGCCAGGCGCTTGCGCGGCGCTGGATACAGGCGCGCGGCGGCGTCGCGAACGACAAGCCGCGCCATCGCCGGGCGCCCCTTTCGTCTTCGATCCGCAGCGTGACGTGCCGCGCCGTCGCGGCGGTGAACACGACGGCGAGGTCGCTGCGAAAGCCGATGTCCTGCGTGCCCTGACCGACGTCAAACCACAGGTCGGCGCCCAACCGGCCCGCATCGCGACTGTAGATCTCGATGATCGCGGTACTCGAGCGGCAGGCCGGACAGCCGATCGGTCAGCGGCTGTTTGTCGAAGAGCGAGACGTCGGCCCAACGATCCTTGATGTCGCGCGCGGAAATCGTCTGTGGCGGATCCGGGGCTCCTCGCGAGGGCAACGACACGGGCCGGCTCTGGGGGCTGGCCACCCGAAGCGGCGCGGTGATGCCGGCCTCGTTGACGACTTTGACGAGGAACACGCGCGTGCCGGCCTGCACCAGCGCCGGCGCCGCTGTCCCCTGGGTCACTTTCACGCGGCTCTCGGGATCGATGTGGACGTGCACCAGCGCGTAGCGATCGAGGATCGCGGTTGCAGCTGTGACGCCGGCATGATCGTCGGTGTTCGCCAGCGCTGCGGCGAGCGCCTGTCGGTCGGCGGCCGCGAGCGGTTGCCCGAGGTAGTCGAGCGCCGACTCCACGCGCCGCGCCAGCACGGCGAAGGGTTGCAGCGTCACGGCGACGACGTGATGTGATGCGGCGCGGGCGCGCGGGGTGTCTGCGCGCGCCGGGGAGGATGCGAGACCCGCCGTCACGAGGAGCGGACAGCGCCGTGCACCTTTGCGTCTTATCCATGTCGTGCACCTCCGAGCGTCGCCACGACCGCACGCGAGGGCTGAAGCCCTGCGCTACATACAGGCTGCGGTCCCGTATTGTGACAGGTTCGCCAGAATCCTATAGCGCCGGGGACGCCGTACGGCACCTGCCGGTGGAGCGCGTAGGCCATGTAGGTCCATCGCCCCTTGCCGACGGTGGCAGTCAACCACCCGCCCCGCTGCGCCGGCTGTCCCTGATCGTGGCTCGAAAGAAGCGGGTGTACCCGCATCCCAGCTGGCGAAGAACTTCGAACCGCGCTGTTCGATCCAGCCGTCGAAGTCCGCGCCCGTGATCCGGTTGGGCGTCATCAGAAGGCTGTGCCGGCGCGAGGATCTCAACGGCGGCGGCCTGTTCGGAACTTCCTCGGCGTCGCCCGGAAGCGTCGCGTCATACCGGTGAACTCGTCGGGGACGAACTCCGGCGTGTTGTACAGGACGACCATGCGACCACCTCCACGTACCCAATCGAGCAACCGCCGGTTGTGCGCGCGCAGATCCTCGCGGTACGGCGTAGGCGCGGGTGCCAGTGACGATCACGTCGAAGCGTGCCAGGTCGCCCGT
>CAWFRL010000003.1:0-74986 GCA_963818215.1 Vicinamibacteria bacterium
TGAGACGGCGCCAGGTATCTCGCGGCGCAACGGCATCGGGCTGTTCGCGGAACTGGCGCCCTGCTTCCAAAGTCGCTCTGGCGGCTGACTTCTGAGTAACCGGGGGTTGTTTGGCAGCTTTGTGCCTCAATGCCGCTAAGGCTGAACGTTTTGCCAATTTTCGTTGTCCTCGAGGCAAGTGGTGATAAATTGCGCACGGTCCAGCTACGGAAGCGCGAAACTTAGCCGGAAGTGTTCAATGGGCGGTCCCGACTGTAACCGTTGGAGGTAACCCAGTGGCCCAGCAACAGCCCAAATTTCTATTCTTGGGGTCTCTCGGCGCCTCAGTGCTGATTGCGCTAAGTGCTTGCTCGGCCCCGGGTCCTGTCCAACCGACGGCGGCTGAGTCCTCCCAAAGCGGAACTCTGGACCGACGCGTCGGCGACGTTGGGAGTGTCGGAGGCGATGGCTTCGAAGCGATTGTCACGCTCGTAACGACCAACAGCAGCACTCTGACTCTCAAATGCGTCTATGGAATACTATCCCTGCCACTGGCGATAGTCTCTTGTGGAGCGTTTGGGGACCGGCCGTCTGACCGAAGCACGCATATGGGATTCCTATATTGACAAATCGGGTGAACCGGTATTTCCCACGGCCTTCATCCTGAACCCATCTGCGCTCGAAGTCGAGCTGGTGATTTCCTTGAGAGGCGGAGGACAGGCGTACCTCAGCGAAGGCACACTCGCCGCCACAATCAACTTGCTGAACGCCGGCTCCTGTCAACCCGAAGAAGAGATTATTCTGGACGTCGACATCACTGGGCACTTGCCCCATATCGGCAAAGTGAACGGCACCATCACCGCCGTGTGTCCAGCACCGCAGGGTCCGTGAGCACACGGGGCGATGCCGGGGCAGTCGTTCCGTCCTTTCGGCGGCTGACGGTCGCCGCGACTGCCGAGGCTCGCCGCGCGACGAGTCTGAAGCCCGCTCGACTGGCGTCCTGCTCTAACGCACGAAGCTCATTGAGTGTCTCGGCGGCCCGATCGGGAAACTGCTTCAGACGTATTGGCTCTGCGCGAGACGAGCCTCCAATCGCTGCGCCACCAGGCCAGCCTGACTAAATTCGCGGGCGACTTGGTCCGGGCTCTTAGAGCGGGTGTGGTCTGCCCCGCGGCGGCTTGCGTCCGAGCGCTCGCGATCTGTACCATCAGGCGCGTCGGCCGCTCGGCATCGGCTGCAAGCGACACCGCCTGCTTGGCGACCTGTTGCCCTTCGTCAAGCTTTCCCTGCGCAATTAGCGCGGTAGCGAGGAGCGAAAGCGCCAAAGGGGTTAGTCCGTCACCTCCTTCTTTGATGGCCTGACGTGACGTCGCCTCAGCCGCACTCGTCGTTCCAATCTCAATGAGCACTTCGGCCAACGCCACACGGCTCTCGGCGATGCCGCCGCGATCCCCAGAGAGTCTGCCGATCTCCAGCGCCTCTCTCTGCAATTGTTCGGCCTCAGCCATGTTCGCCGCACGAAGGACTATCCGGCCGAGCATCACGAGGGAGTAGGCCTCTTCTTCTTTGTTACGCAGCTCGCGATTCAGAGACAGGGCTTCTTCAGCCAGGCGCCTCGCCCCTGCGTTGTTCCCGTAGTTGGAGGCCACTTCCGCCATATTGAGAAGCGAGGATGCGACGGCGGGCTTGTTCCCGATCTGACGACGCAAATCCAGGGCTTCACGGTCAAGTGGCTGTGCGCTCTTCGAGTCGCCGAGCTCATAGAGAACAGAGGCGAGGTTTTCGAGCGCTTGCGCAAGGCTCGCGCGATCGCTGATTTCTCTGTTGACCGCAACCGCTTCGGCATATGAAGAACGGGCCAGTTTCATGTCCCGGCGATCGTAGTAGATGCTTCCAAGGTTATTGAGCGCTCTCGCGGTATTTCGTCGATTCCCGATATCCCGGGCAATCTGCAGCGCCTCACGGAGGAGCGCTTCCGCCTGTTTCGGTTCGTCCTTCTTACGAAGGTCCGAGCCAAGCTGAATCAGTGCGCGACTCACCCGCACGGCGGTCGCCTGCAGCGTGGTAGAGGGTCATCGCCGCGCGGTTAGCGGCGGAAGCTTCATCAAGTTTGTTCAACTGGTTGAGCGCCCATGCTTCATTGATGCGACTGCGGGCAACGAGTAGCGAGGCGTCCTGTTTCTGCGCTGTTCTGATAGCCGCGCGGGCACTTGGAGCGCGCGCGCGCGAAATCTGAAACGGCGGTCGCGGCGTCCGACTCGGCAAGGTGAATTCGGGGATCGGCAGAGAGCGGCGGCGGAAGAGCTTGCAGCTTCGCAAGCGTCGAAAACGCGCCGGTAGCATCGCCTGCTGACATCCGAGCCTCCATCAACCGCAACCCATACTCCACCTTGTCTGGGAAGAACCCAAACAGCGTGTCGTCACAGCGTTACCGCTCGGCTCCACTCGCCTGCCAATTGCCGATAGACGCCCTCTATCCACAGGCGTTGTTCCCGCGACAGAAATCCGGAGAGCTCGAACGCCTTCCTGGCAGCCAGCGTCGCGCGGGCGTCGTAGCCAAGTGCCGCCCACGCCTCGGCGAGCGCGGAATGGACCAACGCGAACTCGGGGTCCACGGCTGCCGCCTTCGTCAATAAGTACACGGGCGCCGAGCGCGTTGAACATTCGAAGCTGTTGCAAGCCATCAATGTAAAGCTTTGCCGCGGTGGAGTCTGTGGGAAGAGATGCGCGCAAAGCGACGGCTTCGGGATCCGTCCGACTCCCAAGGCCTAGTCGCGCGCGGACCGTCGTCCCGACCCGCGCGATCAAACTCGAGGAACCCGGACTCGGTGCCCAACGTCGCACACGGCAAACATCGTCTCCCCTGCGACGGCATCCTGGATGCGGAGATCCAATCGGATCTGCCCACCCCCCGCTTCGCCCATGGCTAGATACGAACCCAGAACGACAATCTTGCCGCAATACTTTCGTGTACTCGCCTTAGAGTTTCCGGTGCGAGGCTGTCGGCATCCGGCACGGACAGTTCAAGCTTCATGCGCGCGACGCTTTCATCGGAAACAACACGCATTCGTTCGCCCGCGGCAAGTTCCGTGTTCAGACACTGTGCGAGAGCCCCCGAGAGCCAATTCACACCAGCCCTGCCCGTTAAGTTCCGAAACCCAAGAACCGCGACGGACTTGCGTGTCTGGAGCGTCGCAGTCTGCTTGGGCACCCGAGGACGATTTGTGAACCACTCCGGGCGTAGGACGTAGGCTGCGCCCGAGTGCCAGAATCCCTGCGACGAGGTACCACGCCGACAACGATGGCCGTGCGGGGGCCGCGACGGCGGAACTTGGCTGGCAGTTCCGCATTTCCGAGATCGTCGGTGAACAGGTTGTAGATGTGCACCCTCGTGCCATGTTTCACCACTGTCTCACCGAGGTCGTGCAACTGCGCTCCCCAGGTGCCCAGCTGCTCGAGCGTTGTCGCTATCGCATCGGACACGAGGATGTGTCCCGCGTCGCCGCAATCCATCACCCGCTGCGCCATGTTGATCGCGCCGCCCGCGACGTTGAGGCTCGCGTTGATGTCAGCAACGCGGAACACGGGGCCACTATGAACGCCCATACGAAGCTTCAACTCAGGCTGCGCACCCAGTGCGCGGCTGATGTCCAGGGCGCAGCGCACCGGATCTTCCGGGCTGCCAAAGAAAACCAGCGCCATCCCGTCCCCGGTCGGGAGGGTAATCAGTTGGTCACGAGAAATCGCGTCTTGGAACTCGCGGGTGCTGCGCACGATGTCCTGCAACTGACGCAGGAGCCGCGTCTGTTGATCCATTGGTAGCCGCGAATACCCGACAATGTCCGCAAACAGCACGTGCGCTATTTCAAGACGCTGGGGCTGCGACGAATCAGACGAAGGCTGAAGGGGACGATTCTCCATGGCCGGAGATTGAGCGTAACCGTGGCCTGGGAACTCGACGGATTCCCAGCCGCCGCAGCGGAGGCGATGCGGACGATGCTACCAAGGAAGACAGCATACTCGGTCGGTCAGACCGCGTCTCTGCCGGCGATTCAGGTCTGCGGAGCTACGACTTCAGCGACCAGCTCAGTCATCGGACACTGGGCTTTGCTCGTCAAAGTCGTTGCCGCCGGCCCCGGCACGTCCGTAAGAAGGGCGGCGGGTCTTCACGAGGGCCCGCCCCACGAGCTGCCGGTCGAGCAGCGCGACCGCCGTCGGCACGACCTCGTCCAGCCCGATCTCCTTCGTCACGAAGCGCTCGATGTCGGCGATGCTGAAATCGCCGCCCAGCCGTCCCCAGATCTCGCGCCGCAACGGCATCGGGCTGTTCGCGGAGCTGGCGCCCAGCAGGCTGACGCCGCGCAGGATGAACGGGTAGACCGACGTCGAAAACTCCGCGCCGCCGGCCAGGCCCACCGACGCGACGTTGCCCCATTCGACGATGTGCGGCAGGAGCTGCGCGAGCAGCGTGCCGCCGACGTTGTCGATGGCGCCTCCAAAGCGCGTGCGCTCGAGGGGCTTGTCGCCGAGCTCGAGCCCGTCGACCGTGCGCACGTCGGTCGCGCCGAGCTCGCGGAGCCAGCCGTGGTGTTCGGGGCGTCCGGACACGGCAATCACCTGATATCCGCGCGACGCCAGCAGCCGGACCGCGATCGATCCGACGCCTCCGGTCGCGCCGGTGACGACGATGGGCCCGAGCTCCGGGCGCTGGCCGTTCACCTCCATCCGGTGCACGCAGAGCGCCGCGGTGTAGCCCGCGGTGCCAAACGCCATCGCGCCGCGGAGCGTGAGGGCGCCAGGCAACGGCATCAGCCAGTCCCCGGGCACCCGCGCGTACTCCGCAAACCCGCCGTCGTGGGCCTCGCCAAGGCCCATGCCGTTGGCGATGACGGGCATGCCCGGCGTGAATCGCGAATCGGCGGAGGACTCGACGACGCCGGCGAGGTCGATGCCGGCGTTGAGCGGCGTGCGCCGCATGATGGGGCGTCCGCGCCCGGTGACGGCGCGCGCGTCCTTGTAGTTGAGGCTCGAGTACGCGACGCGCACGACGACGTCGCCGGAGGACAGCTCGTCGATCTCCATCGTCGTCACGCGGGCCTCGAAGGAGGCGCCGTGGGCGTAGACGCGGCAGGCGCGGAATGCCATCGGCTCGCTACCTCGAGGCGGTCGCGGGCGCCAGGCACACCCTAGCCAGCGTGGTCGTAAGGGACCGAATGCGCATGCCGGGGATTATGCAACGACGGCGCGACGAAGGCGCCGAACTGTGAACCCTGGAACGAACCCGCGAACCAGTGAACCTGTGAACTTGTGAAGTTCGGAGACGTATCTTGTTGTCAGATATATCTAGATCAGATATATATCTGGCGCAAAGTCATGCCGAAACCCGAGCCCTCGCCCGACGACCTGCTGCCGCTTCCGAGCGCGACGTTCCACATTCTCGTCGCGCTGTCCGATGCCGACCGCCACGGCTACGCAATCATGCAGGAAGTGGCCGAGCGCACCGAGGGACGCACGAAGCTCAATCCCGGCACGCTCTACACCACCATCCATCGCCTCCTCGAACAGGGCCTGATCGAGGAGCTCGACGCGCGCCCGGCCGACGATGACGAACGGCGCCGCTATTACCGGCTGACGACGTTCGGCCGCCAGGTCGCGCAGCGCGAGCTGGCGCGGTTGTCGGAACTGGTGGCGCTGGGCCGGCACGCGGGCCTGTCGCCGAAACGGAGCTGACGCCATGCCGCAATCCATCGCCGGCCGAAGCCTGCTCGAGCGCGCGTCTATGCCTGGCTCGTCGCGCCTGTATCCCGCCTCGTTCCGCGACGAATACCAGCGCGAGCTCGGCGATCGGCGTTTCACGATCAGCTCGACGACGCTGGACCGCGCCGCACGGCGTCGTGGCGCCGGCGCGCTGGCCGACGTGCTGCTCACCGCGCCCGGCGTGCACGTGGACCTGCTGCGCCAGGACCTCCGCTACGCCTGGCGGACGCTGACCGCGCGCGCGCAGCGATCGTTTGCCGTCGCCGCCATCCTGACGCTGGCGCTGGGCATCGGCGCCGCCACCGCCATCTTCAGCGTCGTGCACGCCGTGATGCTCGCGCCGCTGCCGTTTCCGCCGCCGACCGGCTGGTGCGGATCTACGAGACCAACAAGGAGCGCAACATCAACGAGTTCTCCGTCTCGTTTCCCAACTTCGACTCGTGGCAGCGGCGGGTCAAGCGGTTGTCGGTCGCGGCTGCCAAGGGTGCGGAGGCCAATCTCACCGATGGCGGCTCGCCGGAGCACGTCGTGGGGATGGCGGTGACCGCGGGATTTCTGCCGACCCTCGGGCTGGCGCCAGTTGCGGGCCGCGATTTTCACGCCGACGAGGATCGGCCCGGCGGCGCGCGCGTGGCGATGGTCAGCGAAGGGCTGTGGCAGCGGCGCTACGGCCGGGATCCCGGGATTGATCGGCCGTTCGATTGCGCTTGACGGCGTGCTCGCACACCGTGGTCGGCATCGCGCACCAGGACGTGGGCTTTGCGACCGACGTCGACCTGTGGGTGCCGATGGCGGCCGACCTCGCCAACGAGAATCGCGACAACAGGCAGCTCGACGTCGTCGGCGCGGCTGGCCGACGGGGCGACGATCGCCGAGGCACAAGCGGAGCTCAACACGGTGGCGGCCGCGCTGGAGAGCCGAGTTTCCGCCGTCAAACGGCGGATGGGGCACGCTAGCTGGTTCCGGCCTTCGACGGCATCGTCGACGCCGAACTGCAGCAGCGCTTGATGCTGCTGCTGGCGGCCGTCGGGCTTGCTGCTGGCGGTGGCGTGCGCCAACGTCGCGAACCTGCAGATGGCGCGTGCCGCCAGCCGCACCGGCGAGATCGGCGTGCGCCTGGCGCTTGGCGCGAGCCGCGCGCAGGCTTGTGCGGCAGACGCTGACCGAGAGCCTGATGATTGCCGCCCTCGGCGGCACGCTCGGCCTGGCGCTGGCCGTTGCGCTGATGCAAGGCAGCCGCGCTGCGCTGCCGGACTCCATTCCCCGGCTCGCCAACCTGTCGCTCAACCTGCCCGTGCTCCTCGCTGCGGTGGCCGCCACCGTGCTGGTCGCCGTCGTCGCGGGCGTGCTGCCGGCGATCCTCGCGCGGCCGCGGCGGACATTCGCGACGCCGTGCAGCACTGCCGCCCGCCCGGCCGCCGGAGCCTCGAAGACGCCGGTGCGCAACGCGCTGGTCGCGCTGCAACTCGCGCTGTCGACGTGTCTGGTGGTGGGCGCCATGCTGCTGCTGCAAAGCACGTGGAACCTGCAGCGGCTGCCACTCGGGTTCTCGCAGCCCGATCGCCTGCTGACCGCCAACATCACGCGGCCGCAGTCGGAACAATGGAACATGGATCGCGACGTCGCCTTCTACGACGGCGGTGATGCGGGAGGCCGCCGCGCTACCGGGCGTGACCGACGTCGGGCTCAGCAGCGGCGTGCCGCTCGGACAGGGCAACACCGGGATGCCAGGTCTCGACGACGCGGCCAGCCGAAGGGCAGCCCATGCAAGGCGTCCAGGCGTCCTGGCGCATCGTGTCGGGCGGATATTTTCGGGCGATGGACGTGCCGATCGTGCGTGGACGTGTCTTCGTTCCCGGCAAGGACCCCGCCCAATCCCTCGTGATGAGCCAGGGCCTGGCCCGCAGGCTCTGGCCAAACGGCGAGGAGCCTGTGGGTCGTACCGTCTTTCTCGGCAACGGCCAGGAGTTCCTCGTGCTTGGCGTCGTGGGCGACGTGCGGCTCACCAGCGTGGCGCGCGACCCGGCGCCGGCGATGTACTTCCCGACGTCCTGGTACCTGTGGCCGACGATGACGCTCGTCATGCGAACCGGGGGCGACCCGGCACTGCTCGCGCAGCCGTTGCGCGCCGCGGTCGCGCGCGTCGATGCGGCGCAGCCGATCTTCGACATCCGCTCGATGCGGGCGATCGTGGGAGCGCGGCTGGCCGGGCCACGTCTGAACGCGACGCTGCTGGCGATCTTCGCGGGGCTCGCGCTGATGCTCGCCGCGGTAGGAGTCGCCGGCGTGATGGCGTTTGCCGTCGCGCGCCGCACTTCGGAACTCGCGGTACGGCAGGCCCTGGGCGCGTCGCCCGGTCAGGCCATGCGCGTGGTGCTGTCGGGCGGCATGAAGATGTGCGCCGCCGGCATCGTCACGGGGATCGCGGCGGCGCTGATGCTCGGACAGGTGCTGGCCGGGCTGCTGTTCGGCGTGACGCCGTACGACGTGCCGACGCTGGCGGCCACGGCCGTGGCGCTGCTTTTCGTCGCGGTCGTGGCGTGCTGGCTGCCAGCCCGCCGCGCCACGCGCATCAGCCCCACGCTCGCTTTGCGCGAGCAGTGAACCGGGGCCTGGCCCCAATGGCACGAGAGCGGTGCCATTGGGGCCAGGCCCCCGTCCATCACGGAAACAAGCGTCTTGAGTTCCTCGATCGTCGCCTGCCGCCCGTACTGCCCAAGCTGAAACGCCTCGGCGTACTTCACCTTGCGGCCGCGCTCCTCGCCGTAGGTCGCCACGAGCTTGTCGCGATACTGGTCGGCCACGGCCGCCGTGCGCTGCTTGGCCAGATTCAGCAGGTACGCCGGGCCGCTCGGCGTCGGTCTTGGGGACATCGGGGCGCGTGCGGCCCTGCCACGAGTCCTTGTCGCCGAACTGCGACGGCATCGCCGAGACGCACTGCCACTTCTTGTCCGCCGACGCATCGATGTCGACCACCATCGTCGGGACGAACCTGGCGGGGTACTCGAAGCCGTCCGAGTAGTAGAAGAACAGCGGATTGCGCGGCGTCGGCGTCGTGTCGGGCACGAAAAACGGCGCGACGACGACGACCGCGGCGTCGTCCATCAGGACGCCGGTGTAGCGGTGATCGGGGTGGTAGTCGTACGGCCGGTGCCCCATCACGATGTCGGCCTGCCAGTCGCGGATCAGGCGCGCCACCATGCGGCGGTTCTCGAGCGACGGCATCGAGCTCGCCGTCGTGGATGTCGAGCACGTCGGTGGTGATGCCGAGGATCCGCGCGCACTCCTGCACTTCCTTGTAGCGGCGCTGCGCCAGCGGACCGCCGGCCTGCTCGAAGTGGCCGACGTCGCCGTTGGTCATCGCGACAAACTTCACCTTGTGTCCCTTGGCGGCCCAGAGCGCGGCCACGCCGGCAGCCTTCAGTTCCGCGTCATCGGGGTGGGCGCCAAACGCGATGATGCGCAGCGGGCGCGGCTGCGACTGCTGGCTGTGGACTACGCCGGTGATCGTCAGCGCCAGCAGCAGCGCGAGCGTCGAGGAAAGTCGTGTCATGGGCCAATGATAAACGGGACCGTCGCGCGATCCACTTCTTTCGTCGCCTGCTGTGGGCCGATCTCGAAGGCGCGTCCGATGCGATTGCCCGACGGGTCTTCCAGGATGCCGAGCACGACGAGACGATAGCGGCCGGCCTGCCACGGCGCGTCCGGCACGAATCGCCATCGGGTCTCGTGCGCCTCTACTTCCGGCGTGCCTGGTGTGGCGATGCCGGCCTCGCTCTCCACGGCAAGCGCCCGCGCCAGCAGGCCCTGATCGAGCGCGTGCGGGAACGAGACGACCAGCGGGTCGCGCGAGCCCCCGCGCGGCGGATTGACCGTCCACCGCAGCGGATCGAGCGCCGCCTCGATGGCCGGCCCCGCGCGGAACTGGTGACGGAAGGGCGAGGCGAGCGGCCGCCCGTACGCGTCGCGCCAATCGGGATCGACGACCAGCGTGTAGCGGCGTCCGTTCACAATAGCGCGGCCCATCTCGTCGTTGGGCCGGATGCCGGTCTTCACGCGTCCCGGATCGAAGAACAGCGTGTAGCGCGTGTGGTCGTCGTTCCAGAGTTCGGCTTCGAGCGGCAGGAACGGATCGACGACCTCGCGGCCATCCTGGTCGAGCAGGCGCACGTGCCCGCCGCCACCGCGCCGGCCCATCGGCGCCGAAAAGTGGAGGTAGAGCCGCAGCACGTTTTCGGGAAGCACGTCGCCGCCGGGCGCGACGCGGGTGACCATCGCCCGCGCGGCGGTGACCACCTGCGCCGGCCGTCCGACGATGACCGTGGTGACGCCTGACGGGCCGCCAGGCAACCTGCCGGTGTCTATCGCGACGCGATAGCGCACGCCGGGATCGAATGGGAACGACGGCGTGAACCGGACCGCCGTGCCGCTGACGGCGTAGGCGCCTGCCACGGCAGGCAGGCCCGCGCGGGGCTGGTCGCTGCCTGCCGGGCAGCACTTCAACGCGGCCGAATGCCTCCCACGACGACGAGTGCGCGGGCTGGGATCGAAGGGCGTCGAGGGCGGCGGGCGTGAGTCCCGACACCTCGACAAACGCGGTGTCCGGACGATCCGCGGGCACGACCAGCGCGATGACCGGGCGGTTGTGATCCGGCGTGCCCGGCCCGCAGCCGGCGAGCAGCGGCAGCGCGGCGGCCAGGGCCGCCGCGCGTGGGCTGCATCTCATGGTCAGGGCAGGGCGACGATGTCGACGGCCAGCGGCCCGGCGGCGGCGCTGCGGGACAACACGATGGCACGCGACTGGTCGAACAGGTCCATCTGCTCGACGCCCTTCATGCTCTCGACGGTCTCGTACGAGACCCCCGCCTTCTCCTCCTTGACCGGAGCGGTAATCGGGGCGGCCGTCGCAAACAGGTTCGTCGGGATCTTCATGACGCCGCGGCTGGTGTTGGACATCAACAGGAAGTCCTTGCCGCCCTGCTTGTACACGAACATGTCGATCGGGCGGTTGCGGTTGCCAAGCTCCGCGATGGTCGTGCCGCGGATCTTGCCGCCGGCCTGCAGGGTGTTCATCGGGAACTTCACCAGCGGCGTGCAGAGGTAGCCCGCGATGAGGTGCGGCGTGCCGTCCACCGCGTAGGGAACGAGCGTGTACACCGGCGACCGGGTCTCGAGCTGGCCGTGATTGCCGTGATAGATCTCGACGCTCGTGCCGGGGTCCACGGCGGCAAAGGGATACTTCACCGCGCGCAGCTTCGACGCGAACTCCTCGTTGGAGAGGCCCGCCACGAGCAGCTGCCCGTCGTGGAACACCATGTCGGTGATCGACTGGGTCCGCGGGTTGCGGCGTTCGGTTGGCGCGGCCACCGGGGCGTTGGGCAGCGCGGCCCGCGAGAAGCGGAGCGTCTCGAGCCCCACCAGCGAGAGCGCGCCGCTGCCGTCGAGCCGCACGAGCGCCGCCTTTGCGTCGGCGCCCTGGCCGCGCATCACCGAGAAGTACGCGTTGCGGGAACCGGGCTGGACGACCATGTCGGTCACCGCGACCGATGCGGCGTCGGTGCCCAGCAGCGCCGCGATCTTCTGGTCGAGATCGGCGACGGCCTTCGCGCCAGGCGTGCCCGAGGCGGCGCCCAGGTCGAGCGCCACGATGGCGGCGCCCTGCGTGTCGGCCGCAAAGAGCACGTTATCGGGGCCGAAGGCGAGTGGGCCAATCGACTCGAACGTGGGACCAACCGCTGGGGCCGCCGGGGCGGCCGACGGGCGGTCGGCGAGAGTGACGACGCCGCCAAGGCCGGCGAGGACGAGCCCTACAACGAGGCGAACGCGCATCGGAACCTCCTTCACGTTAGTGATCTACGAAGGACCGCCGGCTCTGTTTACCCGAGGGTGCGTGACGCCGGAACTGAAGTTCCGGCCTACGTATCCGGCCTAAGGCGTCTCGCATCGCTGCTTGGTGCCGACCAGCGTCTTGCGCAGCGCCTCGCGCGAGCCGCTGCGGACCTTGTAGCGGACCAGCCCGCCAAACAGGCCCGTGAGCCCGTCGGGCCGCGCGACGTTGAGCACCATCAGGTAGTGCGCGCGGCCGGCGCTACCGGCATCGTCTACCGGCAGACGCACTTCCAGCGCGTTCTGGAAGTAGTGGCTGGCGTAGATCTGCCGGTTCGCCAGCGCCCAGCGCGCGGGGCCGGCCCCCGGTGTCGGATACAACACGACGTGGTTGATTCGCAGCACCTTCTTGAGCCCGAACTCCACGAACGACCAGTAGAAGTATTCCTCGAGGCCTGCCGGGCGGGCCGCGTTCGGGTAGCGGACGAGATAGTCGGTCAGGCCCGGCACGGCCGCGGCGAGCCACGGCGTGCCGGCCAGCATCTGCTCGAACTCCACGGCCACCTGCCGCGAGGGGCTCTCGTCGAGCATCACCGCAAGCGCCGCGGTCCCGCGCTTCCGGTACGCCTCCACCGACTCGAGCGCCATGCTCCGCATGAACTGCTGCAGCCGCGCGTCGGCGTCAGCCGCCATGGCGGTCGATGGAGGCGAGCTGATCGAAGGCGCGCTCGCCGAGCTTGACGTCGCAGTGGCCCGGACGGCACGTCCGGAGATCGGCGATGTCTTCAGGCGGCAACGTCAGCTCGGCAAAGTCGGCGGCGCTTGGCGGGTCGGCGATGCGGACGGTCTTCAGAAATCCGCTGCCGCGTTCGAACTTCTGGATGTCGCGCAGCACTTCGAGCAGGCGCTCGACAGGCGCGTCGATGCGCACCGCGCCGGCCGCGACCATCTCGCGGTCGATCGTCCCCGGCAACGAGACGCTGACGGCGCGTCCGCGCTGGACCTCGGACACCTGCGCGGCGGTGAAGCGGAAGTGCGACCGCAGGAGTGTATCGATGGAGGACACGCCGCCAATCCCCGCGACGTGCGCTGCTACGACGATGACCGCGGTCGTCGCGGTCAGCTTGATCGACATGTTCTGCGGTGAATGCTACCTCAGGCCCGTGACGGCCAGCTGAGCCGGCGCACTCTTTGGGCAGGTGGCCAACACCTTGCACACACCTCGACCGTGGAGCAACGGTGATGGCAAGCCGTGCGGCAGTCGCCCCAACAGGGGTCGAATCGGCGCGCGATGCCGGTCTGCGCTACGTCAGCGACGCGGCGCCGGGCCTGACGCGGCAGCGGCGCGGCCGGGGATTCGCGTACCGCGATCAGCGCGGTCGCCTGGTGCGCGACGCGCGCACGCTGGGCCGCATCCGCGCGCTGGCGATTCCGCCGGCGTGGCGCGAGGTCTGGATCAGCCCCGATCCGCGCGGTCACCTGCAGGCCACGGGCCGCGATGCGCGGCGCCGCAAACAATATCGCTATCACAAGATGTGGACGGCCTCGCGTGACGAGACGAAGTACGGGCGCATGGAGACGTTTGGACGCGCGCTGCCGGCGCTCCGGCGCCAGATCGCACGCGACCTGCGGCAGGCGGCGTTGACGCCGCGAGCGCGTGCTGGCCACGGTCGTGACATTGCTCGAAAAGACGCTGATCCGCGTCGGCAACGACGAGTACGCCCGCGCCAATCGATCCTTCGGCCTGACGACGCTGGAGGACCGCCACGTGCGCGTGCGCGGCGCGCGCGTGCACTTCAAGTTCCGCGCGAAAAGCGGCGTCCTCCAGGTCGTGGAACTGGAAGACGCCGCCCTGGCGCGCAGCGTCAGGCGCTGCCAGGAACTGCCCGGCCAGGTGCTGTTCCAGTATCTCGATTCAAGCGGCGCGCGCCAGAGCGTCGGCTCCGCCGATGTGAACGCGTATGTTCGCGCCGCGACGGGGCAGGACTTCACGGCCAAGGAGTTCCGCACGTGGGCGGGCACGGTGCTGGCGGCATGCGCGCTCGGCCGCCTCGAGCCGGCCCGGTCGGAGACCGCACGCAAGCGGCAGGTGGCCGAGGTCGTGGCCGGCGTCGCCGCGCGGCTGGGCAACACTCCCGCCGTCTGCCGTCGCTGCTACATCCACCCCGGCGTCGTCGACGCCTACCTGACCGGCAAGGTCGTGGATCGCAGTTCGGCGCGGATCCGGGAGTCGCGGATGAGCGCCGAGGAGGCCGCGGTGCTGGCGTTTCTGCGGCGGTTGTCACGTACCGGGGGCCAGGCCCCGTTAACGAATGGTCCCTTAACGGGGCCTGGCCCCTCGACTCGCGTGCCCGTGGGACGGGTCGTGCTGGTGCGCCTCGTAGTGCTGCCGCAGCAGGTCCTTGCCGTAGTCGTTGCCGTTGGGCGTGCGCATCACGACGTGCACGTGCTGCTGCATCGGCCGATCCGCCGGGTAGAGATGACGCAGGCCCGCCGGGCGCTGGTGATCGAATTCGATCAGGATGACCGGGCTGTGGATCCGGTAGTAGAACACGCCGGTGTCGTCGGTGCTGCCAATCCACGCAAAGTGCGTGTCGTCGAGGTGCGCCTGGACCTCGGTCATCTTCACGCGCGCGTGGCCGTCGTCCATGTTGCCGACGTAGGCGGCCACCAGCGACAGCAGGTCCGCGCGTTGTGACGCGGAGAGGTCGGTCGCGCGCACGCCCGCGTAGTCGAGCACGACGTTGTCCTTGAAGGCCTCGCCGATGTTGTTGTTGCCGTCCTTGGACACCGACACGATCGCCTTGGCGCGCTGCGCGTCGGTGAGGCTGCGCAGAAACGCCAGTCCCTGCCGCTGCTCGGATTGCAGGATCGCCGTGCCCTTGTACTTGCCGGCCTCGGCGATGACCGGCTCGGAGCCGACAAAGGTCGGCGTCATCACGACCTGATCGCCGATGACGAAGTAGTTGATGATGGCGTGATGGCCATCGAGCTGCCATCCCCACGGCTCGGTGGCCGAGGGCGTCCCCATCACGGTGATGAAGTAGAGCCACTCGCCGTACTGCTCGAAGTCGTTGTTGTTCAACTCGCCCAGCGTGTGGTTCAACTTCATGATGTCGCGCGTGAGCGTGAGCCCCCTGGCGCTCAGCGACGCCCGCAGCAGGTCGAACGCCGCCTCGCGCTGGGCGAGGCTCATCGCCTCGAAGCTGACGCCCTGCCGCACGTAGAAGTGCTGGTTCATCCACTTGCGCCACTCGGGGTCGTCGACGCCATACGACGCCTTCGGTGCGCTGCTCGGCGGTGAGCGAGGCCAGCCACTTTTCGGCGGCCAGGCGCACCGGCGCGGTCGAGACGCCCGTGGAGCGAAGCGAGAACAGGCCCCGCATCGGCGTGCCGCTGGTCGTGATGCCCTTGAAGGGCTCGGCGAGCCCGCGCGCCTCGGCGTCGGCCGACATCTTGAGGAAACGCTCGGTGCGTGTTGGCTGCGCAGGGCTCTGCGCGACGGCGAGCCACACGCCGCCGGCGGCGACGACCATCGCGGTGGAGAGCCAGGGCAGAAGCGCGCGGCGTGACATCATCGTGGACCTTTCGAGCGTGGTGCGATCGGCATCCTACCTCAACGGCCGTTCAGGCCCACGACCTCGACCGTGCACGCGTGGGCACGTCGCTTGCACCTGACCCGGGCAAGGAGGAGACCGTCGTGGAACAGAACATCGGTACCTGGCAGCGCATCGGTTCGGTGGCCGGGGGCCTGGCGCTTCTGTACATGGGGGCGCGGCGTCCGCGCGTCGCGGCGCTGACCCGCGCCACGGGTGTCGGGCTGGTCCTTCGCGGCATGGCCGGCTACTGTCCCGTCACCGCGGCGACACGGCCGCACCGGGGCACGCACGGCCCGCGAAGCGCTGGCGGGCCCGCGCGGCATCCATGTGCGGGAGACGATCGCCATCGACCGGCCCCGGCACGTGGTGTTCGCGTTCTGGCGGCAGCTGTCGAACCTGCCGCGGTTCATGTCGCATCTGGCGCGGGTCGACATGAGTCAGCGACCGCCGATCGCACTGGGTGGCGGCCGGGCCGCTGGGCCACCAGGTCGAGTGGGACGCCGAGATCATCAACGAGGTGGAGGGCTACCTGCTGGCGTGGCAGTCGCTGCCGGGCAGCGACGTCGACAGCGCCGGGTCGGTCCGCTTCCGCGACCTGCCTGGCGGCGCGACGGAAGCTGACCGTGCACCTGCAGTATCAGCCGCCAGCCGGCAAGCTGGGCGCCTGGGCCGCATGGCTGACCGGGGAAGAGCCGACGCGCCAGATTCACGACGACCTGCGGGCCGTGAAGCGGTATCTCGAGACCGGGCGTCGAGCTGGCCGCGCATTGATACACGCCGCGTAGGCAATTCATACCGGGACGAGCGGTCGAGCCGGCGCCCTGCCCCGTGCTAGGCTGCCGGGCAGGAGAATCCCGATGGCTACGCGTGCGAGCGCCTTCATCCTGGTCGCGGTCTGTCTGGTGGGTGCGTGCATGGCGGCCCAGGCGCCGGCGCCGCGTGCCGCCCATCCGGAACTTCGTCCGCGTCAACGACCAGTTCTGCACCGGCGGCCAGCCGCGGCTGGAGCACTTCGCCCAGCTGAAGGCCGAGGGAGTCAAGGCCGTGATCAACCTCCGCACGCCGGGCGAGCATCGCGCGGCCGAGGAGGAAGCGGCGGTCAAGGGCCTCGGGATGCGCTACTTCAACATCCCGGTCGTCTTCGGCAGCCCCACCGACGAGCAGGCCACCGAGTTCCTGCGCCTCACCGACGACCCGGCCAACCGGCCGGCGTTCATCCACTGCACGGCGGCGATTCGCGTCGGCGCGTTCTGGATGATCCGCCGCGTGCTGCGCGACGGGTTCACGATCGAGGCCGCCGAGAAGGACGCCGAGACGGTGGGCCTGCACCACAGCCCGCACCTGAACCAGTTCGCCCGCGACTACATCGCCAAGGCGCAGGCCGCGAAGTAGCCGCTCGGCCGGCGTAAGCGCATACGTTTCGCGTAAGCCGTCGCGACGTCGATCTTCACGAAAACATTAGGCGTTTGCGTGCATCGGGCCGGGCACCGGCCTTGCAGCACGTGGCTCTGCCCTTGCCCTTGGTTGAAGGGCGGACAAGGCCTGCCTCCGCCTTCGCCACGGCTGCGGCGGGCAAGGGTCGGGCCGACACTTACGAGGAGCGGATCATGACGCGAGCGGGACTTGCACGGCTGTCGGCGGCGTTTGTGGCAAGCGTGTGTCTGAGCGGCCTGGTGGCCTCGGCGCAGGGCGGCGGGCGGTACTCGGCGGCCCTGGTGCCGGACCAGGAGGTGCCTGCGGTGTCCTCGGAGGCGAACGGCACGATCACGCTCGACATCGACGAGGGCGAGCGAGGAAATCGCGTACGAGCTGTCGTACTCAGGGCTCTCGTCGGCCGTCGCGCAGGCGCACATTCACTTCGCGCAGCCTGGGGTGAACGGCGGCATCGTGCTGTGGCTCTGCCAGGCAACGGCGACGCCGGCACCGGCCCTCGGAATCGACCCGCCGACATGCCCGGAGAGCGGCACCGTCAGCGGCGTCCTTCGTCCAGCGGACGTGCTGCGTACGGCTAACGCCCAGGGCGTCAACGCGCAGCAGATCGGTGCCGGCGAGTTCGCTGAAGCCGTCGCGTTCATCAAGGCAGGGCCTCGCGTACGCGAACGTGCACACGGCCAACAGCCCCGGCGGCGAAATCCGCGGCCAGATCCGCCAGGGCGGCGGTCACAAGTAGTCACCACTCGGACGGGGTGCGAACGGGTCCGCCTGCCAGGCGACCCGTTCGCCCGTCGGCGCCTGCCGACGGTGCCGCGCACAGGCTGCTGAAGGGGTTTCCGTCACATTTCAGCGGCCCAGCAGCCGGTCTGCTCGGTCGAGATCTTCGGGACCGACGGCAATCACGGCCGCGGTCTTCTGCGCGCGGCTGTGAGCGGTGGCGTAGGCATAACGGATGTCGATGCCGGCACGCGCGAGCTTCTCGACAGCCCGCGCGAGCGCACCGGGCCGGTTCTTCAATTCCACGAACACGACTTCGTCCACCGAGAACGAGTACCCGGCCCGCGTCAGCGCCGACGCAGCCACGTCGCGGTTAGCCACGAGGAGCCGGACGATGTCGGGGTGCCGCTCTTTGCCGTCGGGTACGGCAATGGCCAGCAGGTTCACGCCGCCAGTGGCCAGATCGCGGCACAGCGTTGCGAGAACTCCGGTCTCGTTGGCCAGCCCCAACTCGAGTTGCGTGGCCCGCGGCATGAGCACCTCCCTCGCGAATCGCCGATGCCGGGCGAGTATCCACCCGTCGCTCGGCCAGTCCACGGTATTGCATTGTAGGCCGCCTCTTCCCCATCCGGCTACGACCCTGGATCTCTCGTCCTTTACGCGACGATGTCTTTGATACAAGCTGACCAGCCATGTTCGTCATTGAACTCACGTACACGAGCGACCTCGCCCAAATCGATGCACGCATGGCCGAACATGTCGCGTTCTTGCAGAAGTACTACGCGTCCGGCAATTTCCTGGTCTCTGGCCGAAAGATACCGCGAGATGGCGGGATCATCCTGGCCGTCGGCAACAGTCGTCGGCAGATCGAAGCCATCGTCGAGGAAGATCCGTTTTACGCGCACGGTCTCGCGGACTTCCGGATCATCGAGTTCCGAGCCAGCCAGCGCGCTGACGATATTCAGAAACGGATCGAGAGGCCAAGGCGCTGACGAGGCGCCGGGCCACCCCGGCCAGAACATCCGACGCCCCGGCCCGCGCGTATCAACGGGTGAGCGTGCTCATCTGGCGGCTGGTCAACGGCGCGGCCGGCGCATGTCCGGCGCGGCTGACCAGCCGCGGTATGAAGTTCGCGAGGGCTTTCCGCGGACGCTCAAGACTCACGCACAGGAAGGCAGGCGCGAGCGAAGTATGAGGAGGAAGGGGACCCGTGCCCGAAGGCCGAGCGCTGAGGTCCGCCTGCGCGCTACGGCGGACATCCTTCGCGTGGCCTGCCAGCCGGAGCTCGCGCACGAAGGAATGCAGGCGCGAGCGAAGGCTGGTGCGGAAGGGGGGACTCGTGCCCGAAGGCCGAGCGCTGCGCGCGAAGGCCGAGCGCCTGGGTTCGCGCCAGACGCGCCACACCGAGCGAAGCGATGGTGTGGTGCGGAAGGGGGGACTCGAACCCCCACGCTCTTGCGAGCGCCAGCCCCTCAAGCTGGTGCGTCTGCCAATTCCGCCACTTCCGCGTGGGGATGCACGAACCTCCAGTATAGCAGCGGTCCGACCCGTCCATGTCGACGGCCTGACGCACCGGTCACTCCCAGAGCTCCGCCGCCGCAGCTCATCGTTACACTCCTGGAGTGGATAACCGTCACAACGGTCACGAGCTCGTCGGGGTGTTCCCGGGCTATTGGCCTCAATGAAGGTGGTACGCTTGGTGCTTGCGTAGACACGGCGAGACTCGTCGGGGACATCTCCCTTGGCCTCGTGGTGTGCTCGCGACCTGGCGGTCCAGCAGGCAGACGCAATGTCAAGCGATCGAATCGCGCCGGTGACGCTGCGACGTGAGCCGTGGCACCCGGCCCGTTACCGTTGGTCCAGTCTCGAGATCGAGAAAAACGCCCTCGACGATCTGGATCCCGCCGTGTTGGACGCTCGCCGCTGGGACGACGGCTCGCTGACCTCCCCGGACCTCCGGGTCAGGATCGAAGGCGTGCTGTCGATCGGCCGACTGTGCCTCTGCGTGGCCGTCGTGACGGCTGTGCCTGCCGCGCTGCATGCCTCCCTCTATCTGTCGGTGTTCGTGGTCTCCGCACATCTGATCTTCGCGGCTGCCATGTATCTCAGCGGGCGGACCACTCCTGGCTCGCTGGTCGACGCCGGCGTGAAGATTCATCTGGCGGACCTTGGATGGATTCTCGTCGTCGCCGCCTGCATGTCGGGACCGGCGAGCCCGTGTGTGATGCTGATGGGATTCGTGGTGATTGCGGCGGCCGCCCGCTGGGGACGCCACGCGACGCTCATCACCGGCATCGTCGCGAGCGTGCTGTTCGTCATCGGCAGCATCATCGCGGTGCTCGTCGCTCCCAACAGCCGAAGGGCATCCCGTTCATGACGGTCGTCGCGCAGGTGACCTACACGATCGTGCTCGCGGTGACGATCGGCTTTGTCGCCACCGCCGGGACGCGCGTTTGTCGTCGAGCAGGCCGTGCTGTCTCGCGTGCTTTCGGGTGTGATCCTGCGACGACTTTCTCCGAAGGCCTGCACGTCTACATGCAGGAGTGCCTTGCATACGTCAGCTCGTCGCAGGCGCTCATCGCCGTCGAGGAGATCGCGACCAGGCAGGTGCACCTCTGGAGCCTGAGCGGTCAACATGGCGGCGCGGGCCGTCGCCCGGTGCTGGAACACCTCGGCGCACACGGTCTTTTCTATTTCAGCTCGCGGCCGCATGGCGCGACCGTGTGGCAGGTGAGAAAGGATTCGAGCGGGAGGTTCCACGGCCGCGCGCTCGGCGGCACCGTCGCGGCGGAACCCGCCAACATCGATGGGTCGTTCGAACGGGCGATCCTCGAGCGCCATGGCGCGACCTCGCTACTGGCCGCCGAGACGGCGGTCTCAAACCAGTGGCGCGCGCGCCTGATCCTGCTCGACCCCGCCCAGTTCTTCGCGGATCACTTGCCGGCGATCCGGCTGATCGCGGCACACGTGAGTCCGGCGCTCTTCAACGCCTACAAGATCGGCCAGCTGCGAAGCCGGGTCAGTCGGATGGAACGCACCCGCCTGGCGCGGGACCTGCACGACGGCCTCCTCCAGACGCTGATTGGAATCGAGATGGAAATCGAAGCGATACGGAAGCAGGTGGACGTCATTCCAGTCGGCGAGCGGCGCCTGAGGGATCTCCGCGATCACCTGCGTCGCGAGATCGCCGACACGCGCGATCTGCTGGAGAGGCTGAAGCCGGCCGGTCTGACCGGCGCCGACGTCCTGCGGACGACAGCCGAACTGGCGCAGCGCCTGCGCCGCGACGTGGGCATCGACGTCCGCCTGGCCACCGCGAGCTCGGAACTCGACTGCGCGCCACACGTCTGCATGCACCTCACGCGGATCATTCAGGATGCTCTGAGCAACGTGCGCAAGCACAGCGGCGCCGATACGGTCAACATCACCATCACGTTCAACGGCCGCATGGGCCGCTTGCTCATCGCCGACGACGGCCGGGGGCTCGGCTTCGATGCGCGTATGACGCTCGAAGATCTCGAGGCACGCGACCTCGGACCCAGGGTAATCAGGCAGCGGGTGCGAGCCATGCGCGGAAACCTCGTCGTGACCTCGCGCTCCGGCGAGGGCACGGACATCGAAGTCGAATTCCCACGACGCGCCAGCGGGTGACCCATGAACATCCGGTGATGATCGCCGACGATCACCCGATCTTCCGGGTGGGCCTGCGCAAGCTGCTCGCGATGCCCGACATCTCCGGCCTCGACGTCCTTCGAGCGCCGGCCTGGGCTCGGGACGTGCGACAATCAACCCCTTCCGATGGCCGAACTCATCGATCTCTTCCTCCACCTCGACGTCCACCTCGGCGAACTGGTCGCGGCCTACGGGGTCTGGATCTACGCGATCCTGTTCCTCATCATCTTTGCCGAGACCGGCCTGGTGGTGACCCCCATCCTGCCGGGCGATTCGCTCCTGTTTGCCTGCGGCGCGCTGGCGGCCACCGGGGTGCTGGACCCCTGGCTCACCGCGGGGCTGCTGGTGACGGCGGCCATCCTGGGCGACGCGGTGAACTACTCGGTGGGCCACTGGGTGGGGCCGAAGGTGTTCAGCGCCGAGGACCACGCCGGGTTCTGGCATCGGCTGCTCAACAAGGACCACCTGCGGCAGGCGCACGCCTTCTTCGAGCGGCACGGCGGCAAGGCCATCGTCCTGGGCCGATTCGTGCCCATCGTGCGCACGTTCGTGCCGTTTGTGGCCGGCGCCGGCGAGATGACCTACGCGTCGTTTGCCTTCTACAACATCACCGGCGCGTTCATCTGGGTCGGCCTCTGCGTCGGCGCCGGCTACGCCTTTCGGCAACGTGCCCGTCGTGAAGGAGAACTTCTCGCTGGTCGCGCTCGGCATCGTGTTCGTCTCGATGCTGCCGATGGCGTACGAGCTGCTGCAGCGCCGCCGCGGGCCGAGCGGCGCAGCGTAGTGACAGGCCACTGGTCGTCGTCTCGCTCTGCTATAACCGTCCGGTCACCCCACGCGTGGAGCCGGACCCATGCCCATCGACCGTTCCGAACGCCAGCTGCAGGATCGACTGGAGGAGGTGAGCCGGCTGCTCGAGACGCATCGCGTGCTCGAGTCGCTCACGCACCGGCAGGAAGGGCCCAAGCGCGACCTGCTCGAAGGGCTGCAGCATCGCCAGAACCTCGCGGAACTGGCCAAGAAGGTGCGCGGCCTGCATCCGGCGGACCTGGCCTTCATCGTCGAAGCGTTGCCACCGGACCAGCGTCAACTGGTCTGGGACCAGGTGGCGCCGCCGCTGCGCGGGCAGGCGCTGGTCGAGATGTCCGACGCCGTCCGCCAGCCAATCGTCGACGCGATGGCGCACACCGACCTGGTGGCGGCCCTGCGGGCCTGGACGCAGACGACCTGCGATACCTGGCTGACGCCGTGCCGCCCGACGTCATCGCCGAGGTCTCGGCCACGCTCGACGCCGGCGACCGTTCGATGCTGCACGCCGCGGTCAGCTATCCCGACGACTCGGTCGGCGCGGTGATGAATCACGAAGTGGTGTCGGCGAAAGACACGCAGGTGCTCTCGGAGGTCGTGGCCGAATTGCGCGCACGCGGCAGCCTGCCGGAGCAGACCGACGCGGTCTTCGTCGTCGACGGGCGCAACGTCCTGCGCGGCAGCCTGCCCATCGACGTCCTGCTGCTGGGCGACCTGTCGGCGCCGGTGGCCTCGCTGGTCAACGCCGACGTCGTGACCTTTGCGCCCGAAGCCGAGGCCGCGCAGGCGGCGCGCAGCTTCGAGCGCTACGACCTGGTGTCGGCGCCGGTCGTGGACGATCGCGGAAAGCTGATCGGGCGGCTCACCGTGGACGTCGTGATGGACGTCCTTCGCGAAGAGGCCGAGCGGCGCGAGTTGAGCCGCGCCGGCCTGCGCGGAGAGGAAGACATGTTCGCCTCCACGTGGGCCAGCGCGCGCAACCGCTGGCCGTGGCTGTTCGTGAACCTGGTGACGGCGTTTGTCGCCTCGCGCGTCATCGGCGCCTTCGAGCAGACCATCAGCCAGCTGGTGGCGCTGGCCGCGCTGATGCCGATGGTCGCCAGCGTCGGCGGCAACACCGGCAACCAGACCGTGGCGCTCGTCGTCCGGGGCCTGGCGCTCGATCAGATTGGCGCAGGGCAGGGCCGCCGCCTGGTCACCAAGGAACTCACCGTCTCGGTGCTCAACGGCGTGGTGTGGGGCGGCATCATGGGCGCTGGGCGCCGTGATCCTCTACGACAGCCTGTCGCTGGGCGCGGTGATGATGGGCGCGGTGCTGCTGAACCTGGTCGTGGCGGCGCTGGCGGGCATCGGCGTGCCGCTGCTGCTGCAGCGCCTGGACCGCGATCCCGCGCAGGGGGCGAGCGTGCTGCTGACGTTCATCACCGACAGCCTCGGCTTCTTCCTGTTCCTGGGGCTCGCGAGGGTGTTTCTGGTGTGAACACACGACCCAAGCGGAGAGCCTGAGAGATCGTCGGTGAAGGCGTGTCGCGGCTCGCGCTTACCGTCCGCTTCTCGTCGTCTGGACGAACTGTCGCGCAGCGGCGAGCTCCGGGCGATCCGGGTCGGCCTGCTTCCACAATTCGAGAAACTCGGAATAGCGTTCAAGCGCCGTCCGCGTGTCGCCGGCGCGATCGGCCGCCCGAGCCATCCCGAAAATGGCTTTCGGCCTTCCCGGCGTGCGCTTCAACGCCGCGGCAAAATGCGTGAAGGCTTCCGCGGGCCGGTTGAGTTCCAGCAGGATCTCCCCGAAGAGCTCGTGGGCAGGAGTGACCGGGTAGGGCGGCTGCGAAAGGGCATCGATCGAATCCTCGATGGCGATGGCCTCATTCATCATCGCGATCGCGCGGTCGGTGTCTCCCGCTGCTTTTGCTGCCAGGGCCTGGGCTTCCTTCGCCTGCATCGTGATGATCTTCTGCACGAAGGCGTGTTGCCCCGCCTCCATCGAGAGCGCCGCGATCCGATCGGCTGCGGCCTGCGCACTCGCGGCGTCTCCACGTTTCGCCGCGGCCATGGCTTCGAGCTGCAGCTTCATCGCGACGAAATCGCGTGAGGGCGCAACCAGGGGCACCGTCGCCACGTCCTGCCAGTTGCCCGCCTCCACGAGGTAACGGGTCAGCATATCGAAGTGCCCGTACACCACACGATCGGGGAGAGCGTATATCGTCCGTCCGCGCACGTGCCTCGCCTGCAAATCGGGCGTATCCGCGGCGGTCTTCCTGTCCGGCAATGCCTCGTACTGCGCCCCGATGAGGTCGGTGACGCGCCTGGCATCACGGTAGCGGCCCAGTTGCAGGTATGCATACTGCAAGTAGTTGAGCGCGTGAAAGTCGCGGTACTCGGCGCCCTCTCCTGCGCGCTTCACATCGGCTTCCGACGTGCGCCAGGCATTCTCGTTGGTCGCGGCCGACTCTTCCCACAACCCCAGGCGGCTGAAGATGTGTGAGGGCATGTGCTGCGCATGCGGGACCGCTGCCGCTGCTGCGGCATAGGCCCGAGCCGCCTTCAAGCCATCCGCCGCGTGCAGCGGGTCATCGTAGAGGTGAATCTGGTAGTGCAAAACACCGGGATGCTCCGGCTTTGTCGCGTACACTTCCTCGAACAGCCTGGCCGCCACAGCCTGTCTCTCAAATCCCGGCGTGCCTTCCTTGATGGTCCCGAGGATGGAGAGACCGTAGAACAGCTTGGTCTCGTCGTCCGGATACCGCTCGTAGACCGCTTGCATCGCGTCCTTGAAGGCCTCGTCGCGTTCTGACTTCGATCCCGCGCCGGCATCTCGGTACAGTGCCGCGACCGCCTCGAGGTACATCCGCTCGCGAGGCGTCCTGGGGGGTGCCTGCAGTCCTCGTTGAACGAGAGCCCAGGCGGCAGACAGGTCCGATGGCGTGGGCGCATCCCAGAACGGATGGTTGTAGGTCAGCGCGGCTCCCCAGTACGCCATCGCGCATGCCGGGTCGGTCCGGATGACCTTGTGGAACGCCTCCAGCGCTCGCGCGTACCAGAAATTGTGAAGAAGCGCGAGTGCGCGATCGAAGTCAGCGGATGCCGACGGTGTGCACGACACGTCCATGTGCACGTGGCCAATTCCGTGCACGTGCTCTGCGACGGGCTGTGTTGTGCGCTCCAGCGAGAGAAACGCAAGATACAGCACGCACGGGACGAGTGCCATCCTCCCCATGGTCCCTCCACAGCAGCGTCACGAACACCACCGTGACGAGTGTTCAGCCACGATTGCACGACATCGTGATCGGGCGTTGACGATCGCTACGTGACCGTGATGGCGTGCGTCACGACCGCCCAGTGGGCATATCCTTCGTCGTTGAGCGGAATGCGATCGGGCTGAGTGTTGCCGTGATTGTCGGTCGCCCTGGCCTGCAATCGGTGCGTTCCCGGCCGGGCGTCCCAGTCGACATCCCACCGAACCCACGCTCGATCGATGTTGGGCTCTCGGAGGCGAGCCGGCTGCCAGGCTTGCCCGCCATCGAGGCTCACGTCTACTTTGGCAATGCTGCCTTCACCAGACCAGGAACGCCCGCGCAGCAGCCGTCTGCCGGAGGGGACCTCGCCATTCCAGGGCAACTCAAACGCGCTTTTCACCTTCTGCGTCGTCAACATGGGCCCCAGTGCCGGCGGCCGCGCTCCGTAGTCCGGGCCGATGAGGACATATTTCTGGGTGTTGTATTCGGAGTACAGCGGCTCTTCTGAAACGTCGATGCGGCCGACCCATTTGATATGCGCAATGCCGACCCACCCAGGGACCAGGACTCGCATGGGGAAGCCATGGTCAGGCGGGAGAGGCTGGCCGTTCATGGCATACACGAGGAGCGTGTCGTCAGCGAGCGCCTTGTCGATGGGCATTGGCCGCTTCACTCGCTTCTGGTCCAGGCCCTCAGGCATGACGTCGCGGGCCGTCCGTTTGACTCCAGCCCGCTCCAGCACTTCTCGCAGGGGCACCCCCGTCCATTCGGCCACGCCGATCCCGCCCAGCTGCCACGGCGTGCCAGGGATCTTCTTTCCGTGGGACAGCTGAAAGAAGTTCCTGCCGTTGCCAGCGCACTCGATCGCGCGGAGGACCGCCATCGAGGGCATCGAGAGGATTTCATCGTAGGTGAACGAGCGGGGGCGTGAGACGCCGGACCCACCGACGTGCAGGCGCCACGTCGCTGGCTCCAGACGCGGGACCACGGGGCTGTTGTTCCGGACGAAGAACAATTCGTTGGGAACCAGGTAGCCCCGGTGATACATGGCTTCCCACCGCATCTCCAGATTGCTGTCGCTTCTCACGAACAGTTCCGGCGGCGCCGGCTTGACGATAGCCGCCTCGGCCTGAGCGGCGACCAGTTCAGCATGGGATGACACGAGGCGGGCCATGGCCGCGGCCGCCGTGCCACGTGCCAGGAACTGCAGGAGGTGGCGGCGCGACACCCCAGACATCCTGCCGCGTTTCCACGCCAATTCCTCGACCCGCTCCCGATCGGAGATCAGTTCGTCCAGCAGAACATTCCGATCCATGGCGCTGCCAGCCTACTCCTCACGGAGATCGCGCAACCGGTGGATCAGTCGCTCCGTCGCATCGCGCCAGGCTTCGAAGGTCAGCCACCTCAGCACACGGCTCATTCCACCCGATCTCGAAGCCGATAGAGCTTGAGCCGGCCCTCGGTGTGCACGAGCGGCAACTGCAGGGAATGTTCCGTGAGCAGGTAGTCGAGCGCATAAGTGCCGGCCAGTGCTTCGGCGCGCGCTTCGGTCAGCGCGTTGAAATCGCCGATGGCGCGGCGTCTGTCGGTCACCTGCCGCGCGCTGTCGCGCGAGTAGATCGCGATGGCGGCGTCCTTCACGCCCTCGAGCAGCACATCACGCCTGGCGATCACGCGCAGGCTGCCGCCGGCGGCCCACACATGTTCGGGGTCGGCCAGGACGTGCGCCTGCGGCGCGGTGTTCGAGGCAATCCAGGCGCCCATCCGCTGCCAGTCCGAGGCGGGCAGGTGCACGGCGACCAGCCGGTTATCGTGCTCGACGCGCAGGATGTAGTAGCCCCGCGCGGCGGCGAGCGCCGTGAGCAGCGCGGCGGCGGCCATGCCTCGACGGGCGGGCGGAACCCGTGACCACGGCGCTTCGGCAATCGCCCACACCACGTACGCCGTCGCCAGCAGCTCGAGCTGCCAGAGCACCCGCGAGGTCTGCAGCTGGACGGCCAGCGCGATGCGCGCGTCGATGAGCGGCACGGACGCCAGGAACACGACCAGCAGCGCGAGGCACCCCAGACACGACCGCCTGCTCGTGCCGCGAGTTCAGTCCGAGCCTTCGCCGCCACTGCCAGGCGGCGACGATGACCACCGAGGGCAGCAGGTGGGTGAGCCACGTGCCGATCTTCCAGTCGTCGGAGGGGAAGAGATAGTCGCGGCTCTCGAACGCCGCCAGCCACGCCGCATCCATCACCGCGAGGCGCTCGGCCAGTGCGCCCGATGCGATGAGGCCGATGCCCACGACGGCTCCCAGCAGCGCGGCGCCGACGACCAGGCGCCGGCCCACCCGCGACGGCCACGCCTCGACTGCCGCGGCGGCGGTCATCCAGATCACGAACCACGCGCCGGTTGTCGGGTGCACCAGGCATGCGGCCAGCCGCCAGGCCGACCGCCAGTGCCCGGCGGCCGCGGAGATAGAGGCCGGCGGCTACCAGGCCAATGGCAAAGGTGAGAACGCGCGGATGAAAGCCGCTTTCGTAGGTGTTGACGCCGGTCCGGGCAATGCGATGCCGCAGCGTCAGAGCCATCAGCAGCGCCGCCGTCGACCACTGCGACACATACAGGCGACTGCCGATGAGCGCGATGCCACCCGCAAAAAGCGCCGCCCGTGAGCAGGTAGCCGAGCAAGAACATCCATTCCAGCGACAGGCCCGACATCCGGCCCATCCAGGCCATGGCCTCGTCGAGCACGGTGAGCCGCGCCTGCGGCGCCAGCAACACGCGGTCGCGAGGGAACAAGGACGGGTCCTGCGCGAGGTGGATGGCGGGGATGTAGAACGCCTGGTCCGAGACGCCGTAGCGATAGCCCGCGCCGTTGGCGGTCACGAGCAAGCCGAAGAGTGCTGTGAGCGGCAACAGCCAGAGGGCGGTGCGCAGGCGAGTGGTCAAGGTCAGGGCGCCATCACCGCGCGCCTGTCCGCGCGTCGACCGAGAAGCGGCCGCCGCCGGCCAGAAGCAGCGTCACGAACGCGCCGAGGAACATGAAGGGCAGCTCGCCGTTGCCCTGCCCGCTGAGCCGCCGCCGTGCGCGTAAACGAAGGCGGTGGCCATCACGATGCCGCACACCGTCGCCGCAAACCGGTGCAGAAGCCCAGGACGAGCAACACCGAGCAGAACACCTCGGCAAACACCACCAGCGCCAGGCTGGCCGGCGAGCCGAGCCGAACGGATCGGCGAAGCGCTGCGAGCGTTCGGCAAAGCCGGTGAGCTTGCTCCACCCGTGGAGCGTCAGCAGCGGCAGCGCGAACCAGACGCGAAGGACGAGCAGCGCCAGGTTGACGCTGGTCGGGAGGAACCGGAGTTGCAGGAACTTGAGCATGAGTGATCAAGGGGGCCAGGCCCTGTTAAGACGTTAACACTCTCTTAACAGGGCCTGGCCCCTATGGCACGGTAATCGCGGCGGCCTTGATGTCGGCCGGGATGAACTGGCGATCCACCAGGTCGTGAACGTCGAGCCGGCGTTCGAGGATGCCCGCGTCGAGCGCCATGTCGGCGATGCGCTGCATCTCGTCGTCGGCCGGGGTGAGCATGCGGTAGCTGACGCGATCGGGCGGCTGCGTGAGCACGTGGCGCAGCAGCTTTTCGTCCTGGCGGAAGTACGGCGACACCAGCCTGGCGGCCTCGAGCCGGTGGCTCTCGGCCCACTCGCCGCTTTCCGCGATGCCGCGCACCAGGTCCTGCACGACGCCGGGCCGCTCGCTCGATCAGCTGCTCGGTGACGACGAGCACGCACGAGATGAAGTGCGGCCAGATGTCCTTGGCGTGATACAGGATGCGCCCGGTGCCGTCCAGCTCGGCGCGCGCCGCGTGCGGCTCGCCGATGAAGTAGGCGTCGATGGCCTTGGTCGCCAGCGCGCCGGGCATGTCGGGCGGCGGCAGCTCGACGAAGCGGATGTCGTCCGGGTCGACGCCCTCGTCCTTCATCAGCTTGCGGATCACCAGGTTCTGGTTGCTGGCCTTGCTCGGGATCGCGAAGGTCATGCCCCGCAGGTCCTTCAGGCTCTTCACCTGCGTCAGGTCCGATCGCACCATCACCGTCGACCCGTCGCGGTGGCCAAGGTAGGCGATCTTCACCTTCACGCCCTGCTCGCGCAGCTTCATCGCCAGCGGCGCGATCATGAAGCTCGCCTGCAGCCGCCCGCTCTTCATCGTCTCGACGACGGTGGGGAAGTCGGTGAAGCGCTGGGACTCGAAGCGCGTGGAGGGGCTGGTCTTCGACGCGAAGTCGGTGACCGGGCACGTGAGGTGGCAGGTCACCGGCAGGAAGCCAACCGCCAGGGTCTCGCGCCGGCTCGGCGTCTTGCGCAACCGTCGGCGGCGGTCTCGGCGCGTTGCCAGGGCTTGCTGCGGAGCACGCCGAGGACGACGACGAGCAACAGCGCTCCCAGACCCCAGCGGACCAGCGGTGAGCGGATCATCGGTCGATCTCCGCGCCGCGCGAGGCGGCGGCAAGCGGCTCGGCGTCGCCTTCGAGGCCGAGCTCGGTGAGAATCCGGTGGACTGCGGACACGACCTCCGGGATGCGTCAGGTCGCGCGGACGCGGGACCGTGAGCCGGACTTCGTCGCGGATGCGGGCCGGCCGCTCGCTGAGCACGAGCACGCGGTCGGCCAGCTGCGCGGCCTCCTCGATGTCGTGGGTGACGAGCACCACCGTGCGCGGCTGCTCACGCGAGCAGGCGCGCCAGCTCCGCGCGCAGCTTCAGCCGCGTGAGGTAGTCGACCGAGGAGAACGGCTCGTCCATCAGCAGCAGGTCCGTGCCGCCGCCCAGGGCGCGCGCCAGCTCCACGCGCTGCCGCATGCCGCCCGACAGCTGGTGCGGGTAGTGCGCCGCGAAACGCCGTCAGGCCAATCAGCTCGAGCAGCGCCTCGGCCTGGCGGGTGCGCGAGGCCTCGTCGGCGAGGTGGCGCAGCCCGAGCCGGACGTTCTCGCCGACCGTGAGCCACGGAAACAGGCCGTCCTGCTGGAACACCATGCGCACGCCGGCGGGCCGGTGCACGCGGCCGCGAGGTGGGCTCGAGCCAGCCCGAACAGAGGTTCAGCAGCGTCGTCTTGCCGCAACCGGAGGGCCCGACCAGCGCGACGAACTCGCCGGGCTGCACGGCCAGGCTCACGTCGCTCAGCACCTCGACGTCGCCAAAACGTCTGCGACACGCCGTCGAAGCGCAGCAGCGGCTCGGCGCGGCGTCGGGCTCATCGGTCGTAGCCCCAGCGCACGCTCGGGATGCGCGTGAGCCGCACGAGCAGCCGGTCGAGCGCGACGCCGATCAGGCCGATGACGACCATCGCGGCGACCAGCAGGTCCGTGCGCAGGCCGTTGCGCGCGTCCCAGACGGCAAAGCCCAGGCCGTCGCGCCCGGCAATCATCTCGGCGGCGACCACGACGAGCCACGACAGCCCGGCCGTGACGCGCAGCGCCGTGATCACCTGCGGCGCGATGGCCGGCAGCGTCACCTCGCGCAGCAGCGCCGGGCCTTCGATGCCGACATCGCGCGCGACGCGGAAGTAGACGCTCGGGATGCTGGCGACGGCGGCCGTCGTCGAGAGCACGACCGGGAAGAAGGCCGCCATGAAGATGAGGAACATGGCGGGCGCGTCGCCGATGCCGAGCCAGAGGATCGCAAACGGGAATCCACGCCAGCGGCGACAGGCTGCGGAAGAAGTTCACCAGCGGCAGGAACGCCTCGCGCGCCCTCGCCGAGTGACCCAGCAGCAGCCCCGCCGGGACGCCCAGGCCCACGGCCAGGAGGAATCCCAGGCTGACGCGGAACAGCGACGCGATGGCGTCGTTGACGAGCCTGAAGTTCGACAGCTCCGCCGCAAGGCCCCGCGCGACTGCCCACGGCGTCTGGAAACAGCGACTCGGGAAACAGGCCCAGCGACGCCATGGCCGCCCACACGGCGACGAGTGCGGCGGGCCCGGCCAGCGCCAGCCATGGCCCCCTGAACGATCGAACGGATGACATCGGCACCGAATAATTTACTGTGCCCGGTGGCGATTGCCCTAGCTCCGAGGCCGCAGGCGCTGCCTGCGCTACTGCGTACGAACCGCATGACTAGTAGGTTTGCAGGAGCACCCACACGCTCACGGTGGAGGAACAGTACAATTTGAGGTTCACGGGTTCACAGGTCACGGTTCACGGGTTCACGGGTTCGCCATGTCATGCAACCACATCAGCCGCATCGTCGATCTGCTCGATCCGTCGCTCAACGTGATCCACAACATGGACGTCGACGAGGCCCGTCCGACGCGTGTTGTCGGGAGATGCCGAGGCCGTGCGCGGCATCGACGGCGCGTTCGCGCTGGTGGCCCACGACGGCGTCACCGTGCGCATCGCGCGGTCGATGGACCGGCCCGTGCGCTACTTCCTCGCCAAGCGCGCCGCCGGCCCGGCGCTGTTCGTCGCCGATCGCATCGACACGCTGCACGCAGGCGCTGGCCGCCGAAGGGCTGGCCGGCCAGTTCCACCCGAGCTACACGCGGATGGTCCCGGCGCATCACGTGATCACGCTGCAGCTGGTGGGGTGTCCCGATCCCGATCCGACCTACACGCGGTTCTTCACGCCGGCAGCGCGACGTGCTGCCGGCCGACCTCGACGAGATCGGCCGCCGCTACATCGGCGCGCTCGCCGACGAGGTGGCCAAGTTCCTGCGTCACCTCGATCGCGCCTCGGCCGGGGCGCCGGTCGGCGTGTGCTTTTCCGGCGGCGTCGACAGCGGCGCGGTGTTTGTCGTCACCGAACACGTGATGCGGCGCCTCGGGATGGCGCCGACGCGGCTCAAGGCGTTCACGCTCAACCTGGGCGACGGGCCGGACCTGCAGCAGGCCACGGCAGTTCCTGCGCGCACCTCGGGCATGGAGCTCTATCTCGAGGAGATTGCCGCCGATCCGTCCGACGCTCGATCTCGAGGAGACGCTGCGCGTGCTCGAGGACTACAAGCCGCTCGACGTCGAGTGCGCGTCGGTCGGCCTGCTGCTGCATCGCGGCATTCGCGAGCGCTATCCGGAGTGGCGCTATCTGCTCGACGGCGACGGCGGCGACGAGAACCTGAAGGACTACCCGATCGAGGAGAACCCCGAGCTGACGATCCGCAGCGTCGTGAACAACCTGATGCTGTACCAGGAGGGCTGGGGCGTCGGCAAGATCAAGCACTCGCTCACCTACAGCGGCGGTCTGAGCCGCGGCTACGTGCGCAGCTACGCGCCGGCGCGCCGGTACGGCTTCGAGGACTTCAGCCCGTTCACGCGGCCGTCGGTGATCGACGTGGCCGAAGGGCATTCCGTTCGCGGCGTTGACGCAGTACGACGTCCCGACGCTCTACAGCCTCAAGGGCGAGATCGTGCGGCGCGGCGTCCGCGCGATCACGGGGCGCGACATGCCGGTCTTTCCGAAGCGCCGGTTCCAGCACGGCGCCGTGCCGGCCGACGTGCTGCACATCCGCCTCCGCGCCGGCGCGGCGGGCCGGCCGAGCGCGAGTATCGCCGGCAGTTCCTGGCGCTCTACGCCTGATCGTCACCGTGGCCGCCTATCCTGCCACCGCTCGTGCCCGCGACGCCTTCATCGTGTCGCGCCGGCCCGCCCGGCCGGCGCACGACCCGTGCCGGCCGCAGGGCATGACCGTCGAGCAGGAGCCGACCGAGCGGGCGAGCTGGCCGACGTCGTCACGGTGTTCCTCACCGGCCGCGAGTGCCCCTGGCGCTGCGCGATGTGCGACCTCTGGAAGTACACGACCGACGAGCGACACGCCCGTCGGCGCGCATTCCACACCAGATTCGCGACGCCCTTCGACGTCGCCGCGGAGCCGGCCTCAGCACGAGGCGTGCGAGCGCACATCAAGCTGTACAACGCCGGCAGTTTCTTCGACCCGCGCGCGGTGCCGCCGGCCGACTACCGCGCGATCGCGTCGGCGGTGGCCGGGTTCTCGCGGGTCATCGTCGAGTCGCATCCCGCGCTGATCGGGCCGCGCGTCGACGAGTTGCTCGACGCGCTCGCTGCCGAAGCCGCCGGCGGCGCGCCGCGGCTGGAAGTGGCGATGGGGCTCGAGACGGCGCATCCCGACGCGCTCGAGCGGCTCAACAAGCGGATGACGCTCGACCAGTTCCGCCGCGCCGCCGGCGAGCTCGGCCGCCGCGACGTCGCGCTGCGCGTCTTCGTGCTCGTCGGCCCCGCCGTTTGTGCCCGCCAGCGAGCAGGCGCAGTGGCTGGGCCGGTCGGTCGATCTCGCGTTCGACTGCGGCGCGTCGGTCGTCTCGCTCATCCCGATGCGCGACGGCAACGGCGCCGTCGAGGCGCTGGCCGACGAGGGGCTGTACGACGCCCCGACGCTCGACGGGTTCGAGGCGGCGATGGACGCAGGCGCTCGAAGGCGCGCGCGGGCGCGTGTTCGCCGACCTGTGGGACCTCGAGCGTCTTGCGTCGTGCGCCGCGTGTTTCGGCGCGCGCAAGGCCAGGCTGGCACGCATGAACCTGACGCAGCGGCCGGTCGCGCGCGGTGTCCTGCGCGGCGTGCTCGCACGCGGAGGCTCGCGCATGACCGGCCGGCCGCTCGCAGACGTCGACGTCGCCGTCATCGGCGCCGGGTTCGCCGGCGCGCTGACGGCGCTGGCGCTTCGGCGCCTCGGCCGGTCGGTCGTGCTCATCGAGCGCGGACGCCATCCGCGCTTTGCCATCGGCGAGTCGTCGACGCCGCTGGCCAACATCCTGCATCGAGGAGCTCGCGGCGAAGTACGACCTGCCGCGCGTGGCGCCGCTGTCGAAGTGGGGCACGTGGCGTGCGGCGTATCCGGATCTGCCGGTGGGCCTCAAGCGCGGGTTCAGCTTCTTTCACCACTCGCTCGATCGCGCCGTTCGACGACGACCGCTCGCACGCGCGACAGCTGCTCGTCGGCGCCAGCCCGCACGACGACGATCGCCGACACGCACTGGTATCGGCCCGCGTTCGACGCGTTCCTGACGCGCGAGGCGCAGGAGGCCGGCGCCGAGCTGCTCGACCAGACGCGCATCGATCGCGTCCGGCTTCGAGGGCGACGCGCGCGCGGCTCGACCTCACCCGCGCCGGCGCCGCGCGCACGCTGCACCGCGCGCTTCGTCGTCGACGCCAGCGGCCCGCGCGGGGCGCTCCATCGGCTGCTCGACGCTCGAGGAGGCGCCGACGCGGTGGCTGCCCGCGACCGAAGGGCTCTACACGCACTTCGAGGGCGTCGCGCGCTGGGACGAGGCGGTGCGGCCCGAGCCCGGCGTGCCGTATCCGGTGGACGACGCCGCGGTGCACCAGGTGTTTCCCGGCGGGTGGATCTGGATTCTGCGGTTCAACAACGGCATCACGAGCGCGGGCGCCGCCGTGACGACGCCGCTCGCGCGGCAGCTGAGGCTGGAAGAGGGAGAGCCGGCGTGGCATCGCCTGCTCGATCGGCTGCCGTCGGTGCAGGCGCAGTTCGCCGGCGCGCGTCCGACGCTGCCGTTCGTCCATGCCCCGCGCGTCGCGTTCCGCAGCCGCGTCGTGTGCGGCGATGGCTGGGCGATGCTGCCGTCGGCGGCCGGCGTCATCGACCCGCTGCTGTCGACCGGCTTTCCGCTGACGCTGCTCGGCATCGGGCGCCTGGTGGATCTGCTCGAGCGCACGTGGGACGGGCCCGGACGTGACGCGGCGCTCGACGAGTACGCGCAGCAGACCCAGCGCGAGCTCGACGCGACCGAACGCCTGGTGGCGGCGCTCTACGCCAGCATGAACGACTTCGATCTGTTCAAGCGGCTGACGCGCCTCTACTTCGCGGCCGCCAGCTTCAGCGAGACCGCGCGGCGGCTGGGCAAGCACGGACTGGCGCCGGGCTTCCTGCTGTGCGATCACCCGACGTTTGGTCCCGGCTCGCGGGCCATCGCCGAGGCCGCGCATCGCTCGGTCCGACCGATCGCGCGCGCGCGAACCTGCTCGAGCGAGATCGATCGCACCATCGCGCCCTTCGACATCGCCGGGCTGGGCGACGACGCGCGGCGCGACTGGTACCCGGTGCTGGCCGAGGATCTCATCGCCGGGCGCGGACAAGCTGGGCGCGACACGCGGCGGAGATCGACGCGCTGCTCGAGCGGTGCGGCTTTCCGGGCACGCGCAATTGCAGATTGCAGATTGCAGATTGCGGATTGAGAATTACGCGGATTACGCGAGGATGACGATTCGAACGATTGCGCGATCGGCGGCGATTGTCGCGCTTGCGTCGCCGCTGGCTGCAACGGGTGCCGGACCGCGCCCAGCGCGCCGGTCGTGTCCGACGCGACGTACCGCGAAGCGGTCACCGCGTTCTACACCGGCCTGGCGGCGATGCAGACCAGCCAGGACGTCCTCGCACGCCAGTCGCTCGAACGCGTGACGACGCTGGTGCCGCACGAGCCGGCGGGCTGGGCCAACCTCGGGCTGCTGCTGCTGCGGCAGCAGGAGATCGAGCCGGCGATGCCGCGCTGACCAGGGCCGCGGAGCTGGCGCCGTCGAACGGTCACGTGCAGCGCCTGCTGGCGCTGGCCGAAAGCCGTCGCGGCAACCTCGAGGCGTCCATCGCGCACTGGCGCAAGGCCGTCGAGCTCGAGCCGGCCGATCGCCAAGGCGGCCTACGCCCTGGCGCAGGAGGTGGAACGCCAGGGCGGCCCGGAACACGACGCCGAGGCGCAGAAGGTGCTGGAGGCCCTGGTTGCACGCGCGGACAACCTGGTCGCGCGGCTCGACCTGGCGCGGCTGGCCGCCAAGCGCGGCGACGGCGCGGCGCTGCAGAAGGCGCTGGCGCCGTTGACGACGGCGTCGGCGTCGTGGCCGCCCGAAGTGCAGGAGCGGTTCAAGGCGGTGTCGGCGGCAGGCTCGCCGCAGCGCAGTCGACCAACCCGCGCGCCGCGGCGCCGGCGATCGCGTTCCTGAAGAACGTCCTGCTGCGCGTGCCCGAGTACCGCCGCTCGCTGGCGGAGGTGAGCACGCCGCGCGAGGAAGTCGGCGAGCCGTTTGAAGGGTTCGTGACGCTGGCCACTCCCAGCCCGCAGCCGGCGCCGCCCGACATGGGCCTCGCGTTCGCGGTCGAGCCGGTCGCCGGCGTCGCCGGCCCTGTCGGGTTTGCCGGCGTCTTCATCGCCGCCGAGGCACGCGACGCCGCAGGTGCTGACCGCCGACGGCCGCCAGGTGCGGATCGGCGTCGACGGCCGTCGGCGCGTTCCCCGGCGGCGCCGCGCGCGACCTTGCCGACCATCCGCGGCGTCGCCGCGGCCGACCTGAACTACGACTACCTGCACCGATCTCGTGCTGGCCGGCGACGGCGGGTTGCGAATCCTGCGCCAGCAGGACGGCGGCAGGTTCGTCGACGTCACCGCCGGCGGCGCAGGCTGCCGGCGTCGATGCGAACCGCGCCGCAATGGGGCGTCTGGGTGGCCGACATCGACACGGAAGGCGATCTCGACCTCGTCGTGTCGTCCGGCGGACGGGTCGACCGACGGTGCTTCGCAACAACGGCGACGGCACCTTCGCCGCGCAGAAGCCGTTTGGCGAGCATCGAGAACGTGCGGGCGTTTGCGTGGCTGGACCTCGACGACGATCTCGTGCCCGATGCCGTCGTTCGTGCGGCGCGACGGGACGCTGCGGGTCTTCCTGAACCTGCGCGGCGGGCAGTTCCGGGAAGCGCCGGCGAGCCATGGCGAGCGGCCACGGCACCAACTTTCGCTTCACCGAGGCCGCCGGCCGGGGCCGTTTCGGCGCCGACCTCGACAACAACGGCGCCACCGACCTCGTCATCACGACGCCGACGACGACCGAGATCCAGCTGGCAGCGCCGTCGGGCGCGCCGCCGTCCAGGCTCACGCTGCCGCTGCGGGCGGGCGCCGCCGCCGATCTCGATGGCGACGGGCGACTCGATCTGGTCGGCGTCGACAAGGACGGCGTCGCGGTCGTCGCGAGGAACCGCGGCACGAAGGCCTACCACTACCAGGTCGTCCGGCCGAAGTCGGCGACGGTGCTCGGCGATCAGCGCATCAACTCGTTCGGCATCGGCGGGGAAGTCGAGATCCGGACGGGCCTGCACGTGCAGCGGACGCCCATCACCTCGCCCATCGTCCACGTCGGCCTGGGCGAGGCGACGCAGCGCCGAGGTCGCCCGCATCTTCTGGCCCAACGGCACCATCCAGTCCGAGTTCCAGCTGACCGCCGATGCGACCATCGCCGCCTCGCAGCGCCTGAAGGGCTCGTGCCCGTGGCTGTTTGCGTGGAACGGCCGCGAGATGGCGTTTGTCACCGACCTCATCTGGCGATCGCCGCTCGGGCTGCGGATCAACGCGCAGGCGACCGCCGACATCCAGGCGACGGAGGACTGGGTGAAGGTGCGCGGCGACCAGCTTGTCGCGCGCGACGGCGCGTACGACCTGCGGGTCACCGCGGAGCTCTGGGAGACGCACTTCTTCGATCGCCTCGCGCTGGGCTACGTCGATCATCCCGCGGGCACCGAGGTGTTCGTGGACGAGCGCTTCGCCGTGCCGGCGCCGCCGCTCGATCTGGTCGCCACCGATCCGGTGCGAGCGTTCTGCGTCCGTGCGCGACGATCGCGGGCACGACGTCGCCGGCGTCGTCGCCGCGCGCGACGACCGACATCTCGATTTCGCCGGCCGCGGCGCCTATCAGGGGATCACGCGCGACCACTTCGTCGAGCTCGAGCTGCCCGAGGACGCGCCGCGCGACGGCCCGCTGTGGCTGATCGGGCAAGGATGGGTGCATCCCACCGACAGCTCCGTGAACGTCGCGATCTCGCAGGGCGCGCATGCCGCGCCGAAGAGCCTGTCGCTGCAGGTCGCGGACGCGTCCGGCACGATTCCGCGAGGTGCGGGCGGGCCTTGGTTTCCCGTCGGGCAAGGACAAGACCGTCCGCATCGACCTGGCCGGCGATCTTCCCGCGCGACCGGGCCCAGGCGCCTGCGGCTCGCCACCAATCTCGAAGTGTTCTGGGACCGGCTCGGCTGGGCGGCCGGCCGGCCGGACGTGCGCCCGCGGATGGTCCTGCTGCCGCTTCGAGCGGCCGACTTGCGCTACCGTGGGTACTCGGTGACCGAGCAACCCGATGCCAGCACCCCCGAGCGGCCGCGCTACACGCTGGCCGGCACGGCGCCGCGCTGGCCCGATCTCGAGGGGTATCACACGCGGTTTGGCGACGTGATGCCGCTGGTGACGGCCACCGACGACCGCTACGCGATCATGAACGCGGGCGACGAGCTGGCGTTGCGCTTCGACCAGGCGCCGCCGCTGCCGGCCGGGCATGGTCCGCGATTTCGTCGTCATCGGCGACGGCTGGGTGAAAGACGGCGACTTCAACACGACCTTCTCGCGGACCGTGCTGCCGTTGCCGACCCACGCCAGCGGGCGGTACGATCGGCCTCCGGGCGCCCTCGAGGACGACCCGGTCTACCAGCGCCACCGCGGCGATTTCGAGCAGTACCACACGCGGTACGTGTGGCCGGTTGTCGCGAGTGACCAGTGAACTGACATGCAACCCGTGCTCGCGCCCGTGACCTCGTGAATCTGTACTGATGAAACGTTACGCCAAGCCACTCCTCGCCGTCGTTTTCGTGGCGCTGCTCGCCACGCCGTTCCTGATCCGCCACTTCGGGGCGCGCGCGCCGGTGACCTCGCGCCGACGGCGATCCGCTCGCGCGCTACGGCTTCAAGCTCACCGAAGTCGCCAAGGGCGCGGGCATCTACTTCCAGCACGAGGGCCCGACGCTCGACTCGAAGCTGAATCACATCATGCCGCAGGTGGCGTCCATGGGCGCCGCGGTGTCCATCATGGACGTCGATGCCGACGGCCACAACGACCTGTACGTCGTCAACAGCAAGGAAGGGTCGTTCAACCGGCTCTATCGAAATCGCGGCGACGGGACGTTCGAGGAGATCGCCGAGCGGCTGGGCCTGGCCGACTTGAACCGGCCGGAGACCGGGCGTGTCGATGGGCGCCGTGTGGGGCGACTACGACAACGACGGCTACGACGACCTGCTGCTGCACCGCTGGGGCCGGCCCGAGCTGTTCCACAACGACGCCGGCGCCGCGTTCACGCGCGTCACCGACGCCGCGGGCCTGCCGCCGTGGGCCAACATCAACACGGCGATCTGGCTCGACTACGACAAGGACGGCCGGCTCGATCTGTTCATGGGCGGCTACTTCTCCGAAGCGCTGAATCTCTGGAAGCTCGCCGACACGAAGATCATGCCCGAGAGCTTCGAGTACGCGAACAACGGCGGGCGCAAGTACCTCTATCGCAACCTCGGCGGCGGACGGTTCGAGGAGGTGAGCGCGAAGGCCGGCATCACCTCGCGGCGCTGGGCGCTGGCCGCCGTCGCCGCGGACCTGCGCGGCACCGGGTACCCGGACATCTTCATCGCCAACGACTACGGCGTGTCCGAGCTCTTCGTCAACGAGGGCGGGCGCTTTCGCGAAGTGGGGCGCGAGTCAGGCGTCGGCTACGCGCCCAAGAGCGGCATGAACGCGTCGGTCGGCGACGTCCTGAACCAGGGGAAGTTCGCGATCTACGTCTCGAACATCTCCGAGGAAGGCATCCTGCTGCAGGGCAACAACCTGTGGATGCCGACCGGCGGCACCAAGGCGCTGCCACCTACGAGAACCTCGCGCGGTCGATGGGCGTGGACCTGGGCGGCTGGAGCTTCGGCGCGCAGTTCGGCGACCTGAACAACGACGGCTTCCTCGATCTCTACCTGGTGAACGGCTACGTCTCGGCCTCACGCGCCGAGAGCTACTGGTACGACTACTCCAAGGTCGCCGGCGGCCACGAGGTCGTGATCTCGGACGCGAAGAACTGGCCGGCGATGGGCACGCGCAGCCTGGCCGGCTACCAGCAGAAGAAGGTGTGGATCAACGACGGCGCGGGCCGTTTCATCGACGTCGCGCAGATGGTCGGCGCCACGGACCGCTTCGACGGCCGATCGGTGGCGCTGGGCGACTTCTCGGGGCAGGGCGCGCTCGACGTGGTCGTGGCCAACCAGCGCGGGCCGCTGCTGTTCTACCGCAACGACGTCGCGCCGGGCCGCGCGTGGATTGCGTTTTCGCTGGAAGGCGGTTGCAGCGCCACTTCGGCGGCCGGCACGTGCACGAATCGCAGCGCCATCGGCGCGCAGGTGGAGGTCTTCTGGAACGGCCAGCAGCAGATCCAGGAAGTGTCGGGCGGCTCGGGCTTCTGCTCGCAGAACCAGCGCCGGCTGCACTTCGGCCTCGGCGCCGACGCGAAGGTCGACAAGGTCGTGGTGCGATGGCCATCGGGTAAGATGAGCGAGCTGACCGGCCCCGAGGTCAACCACCTGCACGCGGTGAAGGAGCCCGTATGACCCCCGAAGCCGTCGCCTCGCCAGCCCTGACCAGCGGCGGCGCGCGTCCACGGTTTCAGATCGACAAGCGCTACCTGGCGCCCATCCTCGTCACGATGGTGCTGGTCGTCGGCCAGATCACCTTCGGGTTCCTCGAAAGCTGGGGCCGGACGATGCTGGCGATCGCCACGGCGATTGCGATCGAGCTGGTGCTGGGCAAGCTGTTCACGGGCAAGATCCCGCACCTGGCAAGCGCCTACATCTCGGGAATCTCGATTGGCATGCTCGTCCGGTCGCCCGAGATCTGGCCGTACGCGTTGTGCTCGGCGATCTCGATCTCGTCCAAGTACCTGATCCGCGTCGACGGCCGGCACCTCTGGAACCCGTCGAACCTCGGCATCGTCGCGATGCTGGTGCTGGCCGCCGATACGGTGGCGAGCCTGAGCGTGCAGTGGGGCAACACGCTGCTGCCGATGGTGACGGTGTGGCTGTTCGGCGCGGTCATCATCAACGCGCTCGGGCGCTTCCACATCACGCTCACCTACGTGGTCTCGTTCATCGCCTTTGCGGCGGTCCGGGCCGCCGTGACCGGCCATCCGTTCCTGGCCGAGGCGGCGCCGATCACCGGGCCGATGTACCAGCTCTACATCTTCTTCATGATCACGGACCCGAAGACGACCGTGCGGACCAAGCGGGGCCAGATGCTGACCGTCGTCGTCGTGGCGGCGGTTGAAGCCGCCCTGCGTCTAATGCAATTCGTGCACGCCCCCTACTACGCACTGTTCATTGTCGGCCCGATAGCGAACCTGATAGAGATCGCCGGCGATCGCAGGAAGCGCGCGCAGGCCGTCGCAGCCGCCTAATCGTCAATCTGTCAATCTGCAATCGTCAATTCCAAGGAGCCCCCATGTCCGACGCGACCGCCGCCAACCAGAAGACCATCATCGCCAACCAGAAGGGGATCGCTGCGAACCAGAAAGCCATCCTGGCGAATCAGAAGGCGATTCAGGCCAACCAGAAGACGATTCAGAAGAACCAGGGCACGCTGCTGGCCAACCAGAAGAAGATTCTGGGGAACCAGAAGAAGATTCTGGCGAAGTAACTCAAGAACCGCGGTCCAGCCGCGCGCTCCGCGCCGGACGCCGAAGGATTGCGAACCTGCGACGACGGCTCGACAGCCGCGTTCGCCGCGCGTCGACGTTCGGCGCTCGGGTCCCTGGATCCTTAGTCCGCGGTTTCGTCAGCCGCCGCATTCCGTCGCGAAGCCCACGCGGCCGCGCCGAGCACGAGCACGTTGGCGGTGATGACCGGCGCGGCCTGCATCACGACGCCGTAGCCGATCCAGAGCGCCGCCCCCACCATCTGCACCTTGCGCAGTGCGTCGGCGCGCGTGCAAGGTAGGAGCCGACGAACACCGCGGTCGCGACCCAGCCGATTAGTCTGCGTTCATGACGTTCACGGCCTCCTCAGGCCACCGCGGCGTCGTCGGCCGGCGGCGTCTCGCGCACGGTGACCCAGTCGGTCCGCGCCTTCTCCCACTCCTGCAGCGTCAGGCCGTAGGACTCGAACAGCGTGCGGATCTCGGTCGAGCGCCAGCCGACGATGTCCTCGAGCACGGGCACGAGGACGCTGAAGGCGTTGTCGCTCAGCACCGTGCGCTTGGCGATGCGCGCCAGGTGCTTGTTCTCGGAGACCGCGATGGTGAAGCCGTCGCGGTTGTTCACGTGCAGCATCACGTGCACGTCCGAGCTGCCGTCGCCGACGTAGATGGTCCGGTCGGGATGCACGTCGAGCCGCGTCTCGAGATCCTCGAGCGCCGCCACCTTGCCGTAGCCGGCCGGCACCCGCGCGATCGAACGCACTTCGCCGGACACCTCGTCCCACTCGAACTCGGTGCCGATGACGTGGTCCGGCGCGACGATGCCTTCAAGCGCCGCGTGGACGATCTCGCGCGGCGCCGCCGACACGACGTAGAACGAGAACTTGAACCCGGGGATGCCCTTGTCGAGGAAATCCACGAGCATCGGGATGTTGTGCCGCAGCCGCACGCGCCGGCCCGCTTCGTACAGCTGCTCGCGCCGCACGCTGCGGAACTCCGGGTCGTGCCGGATCAGATAGGCCAGCTCGCCGCCCTGCTGCACCAGGTTGATGCGCGCCAGGCCCTCGACCTTCTCGTCGAAGTCGCGCACCCCCAGCATCTCCGCGAGCACGCGACCCGAGTCGTGGAAGCTCAGGGTCTGGTCGAAGTCGGAGGCCAGCAGGAAGTGGCGGGTGCTTTCATGGGAGACAGTCATGCGTCGCCCTCCAGGGAAACTTGATATAACAACTTGCATGCGAGATCTTATCGGCAGTTCGTCTGTCGAAGTCAAATATTGTGCCGTAAGTAGTTGTAATACATGTGTTTGGTGCCAGATCATTCACTCGCTATAGCTGTATTGACAGCATTGTAAACTTGTCATACCATTTGCGCATGAGCGCCACCGACACCGTGCAGCGCCGAAGCACCGCCAGGTCTACGAGGCGCTGGTGCAGCAGATCACGGGCGGCCGCATGAAGGCCGGTGAGCGTCTGCCAAGCGAGGCCGACCTGGTGCGGCGGTTCGGCGCCTCGCGTATCACCGTGGGGCGTGCGCTGCGCGACCTGCAGATCGCCGGCCTGGTCGAGCGCCGCGCCGGGTCGGGCACCTTCGTGCGCGCGCCGCGCGCGGTCGACGCGCGCGCAGGCCTTTGGCGTGCTGATGCCGGAGGCGGGCGACGTCGAGGTGTTCGACGCGATCTGTCACGGCCTGCTCGAGGCGCCCGAGGCGCGGCAGCACGTGCTGGTGTGGGGCAGCCGCCCGTCGACCGCGACGCTCGAAGGCCGATCATGCGTGGCGGCTGTGCGAGCAGTACATCGAGCGCCAGGTGGACGGCGTGTTCTTCGCGCCGATCGAGCTGACGGCGGTCAAGGACTCGGTGAATCGGCGCATCGCCGACGCGCTGGCCGCGGCCCGCATTCCGGTGGTGCTCATCGACCGGGCCATCGAGCCATTTCCGCGCCGCGGGCGTCACGACCTGGTGGGGCTGGACAACCGGCGCGCCGGCGCGCTGGTGACCGAGCATCTGCTGTCGGTCGGGATGCACGCGGCCGGTGTTTCTGGGACTGCCCAACGCGGCCTCCAGCGTCGACGGGCGCGAAGCGGGATTTCGTGAGACGGTGCGCGCGGCTGGACTGGACGCGTCGGTCGCGCGGATCTGGCGCGAGGATCCCGCCGATCGGCTGCGCCTGGCCGCCCTGCTCGAACGCGATGCGCCCGACGGCATCGTCTGCGCCAGCGATCGCACGGCGGCCGTGCTGATGCACGCGCTGCGGGCGCTCGGGCGGCGTGTGCCCGACGAGATCCGGCTGGTGGGGATCGACGATGTGGAGTACGCCGGGCTGCTGCCCGTGCCGCTGACGACGCTGCGGCAGCCGTGCCACGAGATCGGCGTGTCTGCGATGCGTGCGATGGTGGATCGCGCCGGGCAGCCGGATCTGCCGCCGCGCGAGATCCTGCTGCACGGCACGCTCATCGTCCGCGAGTCGTGCGGGGCGTCAATCACACCCGCCGCTGATGGAGGCCCTTAACGCGTTTAGGATCAAAGCTTTGCCGCGATGAGGTACAACCGGTTCGCGGTGGCCAGATAAAGCGCATCGCCGATCAGCGCCGGAGGCGAATAGAGCGGCGCATCCATCTCGATCTGCCCCAGCAATTGCTTTCGCCGTCCGGCACGAAGAACGGTCATGCTGCCTTCAACGTTCCCAACGTAAAGCCGGTCGCCGGCCAGCAGGAGGCTTCCCCAAATGGCCTCGTTCGTCTCGTGCTTCCAGACGTGGGCGCCGGTCGCCGCGTCCAGACAATGAATCGTTCCGCCCAGGTCCCCAACGTACAGGAGACCGTCTTTCGCAATGGGCGTTCCCACCACGCGACCGACCTCGCGAGAAGTCCAGAGGAGCCTGCTCTCGGTGACGTCTCCCTGGCCGTTGGGACTGATCGCGTGAATCAATGAGGGTCCGTTGCCGTGCCCAGGACTCTGTCCCATCGCAACGAAGACGCGGCCGTCGGCGAAGACCGGTGAAGCAATGATAGAGCTGCGCGAAAGGACTCCGGGTCGCGGAAGCCAGCGGGCGTCTTTCGGATTGCCGTCAAATCGCCAGACTTCGTGACCCGACGCCGCGTCGTAGGAGCGCAGCCAACCATCTCCTCCGCCGAAGAGCACCTGTATGCGCCCATTGACATTGGCCGCCACAGGGCTGGACCACTGGCCGTGCAGCACCTGCTCGCCCGGGCCGATGGCGCGCCAGACCACTTCGCCCGAACGCTTGTCCACCGCGATCAGACTTGGGGCGCGCGGCGATGGGACGCGCGTGTGGCCTTCATTCTGCCCGTTGGAGGTAGAGACCATCAGCAGATCACCCACGGGCAACACTTCGCTATTGGTGGCTTCATGCGGAAAGACACCCAAGCGGCCACACATGTCCAACTCCCAGACGATGTCGGCCGCAGCGTTGTCCTGGAAGACCTCATCCCGATACGGACCATTGTTCTCGCCATCACGGAAACCCTGTGTGTCGAGGCAACGGAGTTGGCACTCGGCGGTGACATAGTACAACCGGTTCCCTTCCACATACGGCGTACTTGTCGTCGAAGGCAACAGAAACTCTCGCAGACCTCGCTCTACTCGCGGGGCCACGTCCTGCCAAAGGAATTTGCCATCCTTCGCGTGAAATGCCACGAGCACGCCGGCTTCTTCCTGGTAGGCGGGGTTCATGTGCCTTGCGTTGTCGGTGCCCACATAGACCGCATCGCCAACAACCACGGGACGACCAAACGTTTCGTTTCCCAACTCGACACTCCAGACGATGTTCCGACCGGTGGTCGTATCCCAGTCAACCGGAGGATTGCCCGTTTGGACGACTGTCGTCTGGAGTGGGGGCGCGACGGAAGGCGCGGGCACAACGTGTGACGCGACAGGCTCTCCAGATTTGACTCCAGCGATTCGACTCAACGCCCACTCTGCTTCGTTACGCAATGCGGGATCGTTTGCTGCCGCCCTCAGCGCCTCTCGGGCCGACTGTGCCTTCGGTCCGATGCTTCCCAGAGCTCCGGCCGCGAAGATACGCACATAGAGGAATTCATCCTCCAGAGCTTCGATTAACTGCGGCACTGCAGACTGCGCAGCCGGGCCGATGCTGGCGAGGGCCTCACACGCCGCCCATCGAACGCCGGGAATGGGATCGCCCAGGGCTTCTGCCAAGGCGTTTGTCGCCTTGGCCGCGTTCGGACCGATGGACGCCAAGGCCTCCGCCGCGTAGATGCGGACGTATGGATCCTCGTGCGAAAGAGTATTGACGAGAGCGCCTACCGAAGGGCTGGCCCTCTTGCCCAAAGCGCCCAGGGCGCGTGCGGCATCGCCCGCGACCATCGAATCCTCGTCTCTCAGCGCCCGCCTCAACGCCGGTTGAATCCATTCTGTATGGGGCGCCAAGTCAATCAATTCATCGACGGCGCTGCGCCGGATGGAGTCCCACTCATGCCGCAGCAGGTCCACCAGCAGCGGAATGGCAGGAGGACCGATCCGCTGGATGATTTCAAAAGTCACCACATGCAGGTCTTCATGCCCAGGGTTGAGGAATCGTCTCAGCAAAGGTAGCGAACGCCGCGCCCCTTGGACCAGGGCGGCTTCGGCGGTTGCGCGGACCTTCGGGTCGTTGGCCAGCAGGCGATTTGCCCAGTCACGTACCAGGGCGGGGTTTCTGGAAAGACTCGACTCCGTCTGGGGCAGCGGTGATTGGGACAGTGCGACCGCCTGGCTGAGGCCAGCAGCAAATATTATTGCGAGAGCATGTTTCTTTATGAATGACATCACGTAGCCCTTTCGCGCCTGACGTTGCGAATGAGCCGCGCCCGCGGGCACGCGGGAGCGGGCCAAGGCGTCGGCTCCATTCGCGTGTCAGCGGGCGTCTTCTCTACGCGGTTACTGGCGTGAGCTTGTAGACCCCACTCGCCAATTGCGACGCACGGCGCAGGTAAAACGACCGCTGTGCTTCCCGCACATCGTCGAATCGGTAGGCGTCATCCAGCGAGAGGTACGGCGCCCACCCGCCGTCCGCCTCAATCAGGTGAACGTCGACCTCGGCAACCAAGAAGTTCTATGCGTCCCTGTGGCTTTGTGTCCTTGTGATTGACGAACTAATCGCGGCGGCCGCCGAGGAAGCGCAGCAGGTACAGGAACAGGTTGATGAAGTCGAGGTACAGCCTCAGCGCCCCGACGATGGCGTACGACCCGGCCTGGGCTTCCGGCACGGCCAGCGCAATCGCCTTGAGCTGTTGTGCGTCGTAGGCGGTCAGCAGCGTGAAGAGAATCACGCCGCAAAACGAGATCACGAACTGCAGGCCTTCGCTTTGCCAGAAGATCCCGACGACCGAGGCGATCACGATCCCGATGAGGCCCATGAAGAGGAACTGCCCCAGCCCGGACAGGCTTCGCGACGTCACGGTGCCGTAGAGCGCCAGGGCGCCGAACGTGCCCGCGGTGATGAAGAAAGTCGTCGCCACCGACTCGCCGGTGTAGACGCGCAACACGAACGCCATCGTCAAGCCGGTCAACGCCGAGTAGCCGAGAAAAAGCGCGGCGGCCGTGCCCGGCGCGAGCTTGTGCACGCGCGCGGACAGGAAGATCACGACGCCAAGCTGCGCGCCGAAGATGCCCCAGAAGAGCAGCCGGTTGCTCGCGATCGTGTAGACCAGGGCGTCGGACCCGGCGACCATCCACGCGACGAGCGCCGTGACGGTGAGGCCGACGGCCATCCAGCCATATACGACACGCAGAAACGCGGTAACACGGACGGCCGCGTCGCTGATTGCGGCGGGCGAGCCAGCGTGGGATGCCTCGAAACGGTCCATGGACATAGCCTCCAGTACCTGGGATGGTACCACGCGCGCTAGAATACCGGATGCGCGTGCCACTGCTCGCCGCAAGCCTGGTGGTGTCAACCGCGCAACAGCTTCCGCCCCCCACTGCGCCACCCTCGAACACCGATCCGCCGCTGTTCTCCGTGTTCGTCACTGCGCGCGCAATGCAACCAGGCGAAGTCGTGCGCCTGGACATCAGCCAGAAACCGACCGACCACGGCGCTCACGGTCCGGGCGTTCGACCGAAGCATCGCGGTCGCGAGGCTCGGCGAGGGCCGCTGGCGGGCGCTGGTCGGCATCGACCTCGACGTGGCGGCCGGCGAGTACCCGGTGACGATCGACTTCACGTCTGAAGACGGCATTCGAACGGAAAACATCCAGACGTTCACGGTGGAGCCCCGGGAGTTCCCGACGCGCCAGCTCCGCGTCGCGCCGCAGTTCGTGAACCCGCCGCCCAGCGTCCAGCAACGCATCGACCGGGAGCGGCGCCAGCTTGGCGCGCTGTTCAGGGCCGTCGTGCCGGAGCCGCGCTGGGGATCGTTTGTGCGCCCGATCGAAGTCAGCGTGGTGTCTGGCTTCGGCGTTCGCAGCGTCTACAACGGCGAGCCGCGCGCGCCGCACACCGGCGCCGACTTTGCCAGCCCCAGCGGCACGCCGGTGCTGGCGCCCGGCGGCGGGCGCGTGGTGCTGGCCGAGCCGCTCTACTTCACGGGAAATACCGTGATGATCGACCACGGCGTCGGGCTGGTGTCACTGCTGGCGCACCTGTCGCGAATCGACGTGCGCGTGGGGGCCGATGTCGCCGCTGGCGCCCCGGTGGGCCTGGTGGGCGCGACGGGGCGCGCCACCGGCCCGCACCTGCACTGGACGGTGCGCCTGCAGGGCGCGAGGGTGGATCCGCTATCGGTGATTGCGGCCCTGGAGCAGTGACGCAACCGAACTGACAGGCATTCCGCCCTACTTCTGAGGCGCTGCGGGAGTCGAGGCCGGCGCAGGGGTCGCCGGTGCCGGCGTCGCGGGCGCCGGTGTTGCCGGTGCCGGAGCCGCAGGCTGCGTCGCCGCGGGGGCTGGCGCAGGCACCGATCCGATGACCGATCCCGGGCCCCGGGTGCTGACAATCGACAGGGCCAGCGCTCCCACGAAGAAGAGGCTCGCGCTCACCCAGGTGACCTTGGTGAGCAGCGTCGCGCCTGTGCGCGCCCCAAAGGCAGCCTGGCTGCTGCCGCCGCCAAACGCCGAGGCCATGTCGCCCGCCTTGCCCTGCTGAATCAGGATGACCAGCAGGAGCACCAGGCAATTCACTACGAAAACCGTCGCAATCAGGTAATACAGCATGATTTAGCACTCCCGTCGCAGTCTCTGGCTGCGAGCGGAACTACCAATTCTACCTCATTCGGCCTCGCCCGACAGAACAGTAAGTGCCGGGTACGGTGCTGCGGTGCTGCGTCGGTGCTGGGTGCCGCGGTGCCGGAGTGCGGTGCCAGGTGCCAAGGCGCCGCCGCTACTCGGACCGCAGCGCCACCATGGGGTCGACCTTCGTTGCCCGGCGCGCGGGAATGTAGCAAGCCAGCAGCGCCACGCCGACCAGGAGTATCGTCACGCTGGCGAAGGTCAGCGGATCGGTGGCCGTCACGCCAAACAGCAGCGACGCCACGGTGCGCGTCAGGGCCAGCGAGCCGGCTATCCCAATCACGACCCCGATGACGATCGTGCGCAACCCCTGGCCAAGGACCATCCGCAGGACGTCGCCGGAGCCGGCCCCGAGAGCGACACGAACGCCGATCTCGCGCGTGCGGCGGCTGACCGAGTAAGCCATCACGCCAAATACTCCGGCCGTTGCGAGCAGCAGCGCCGTGACTCCGAAGAACCCGATGAGGATGACGTTGAATCTCCGCGAGCCCAGCGACGCGGAATAGACCTGCGAAAACGTCCGGAACCTCGCCGGGATCTCCGGGTTGAGCTCCTGCAGGATGCGCCGCGCCGGCGCGGCCACCGACTGCATGTCGGCCTCGCCGAGCAGCGTCAAGGTGATCGCCGCGCGCGGCCGCTGGAACAGGTTCACGTAGACCGTCGGGGTCGGTGGCGCCTCGAGCCCGTATTGGCGCGTGTCGCCCACGATCCCGACGATGGTCAGCAACCGCAAGTCGCCATCCATGTTGCCAAACTGGATCGTCTGGCCGATCGGGTCCTGATTTGGCCACCGGTCGCGCGCAAGCGATTCGCTGATCACGGCCACGTGCGGCGACGTCGCGCCGTCGCGCTCGTCAAAGATGCGCCCTCGAATGAGCGGAATGCCGAGCACCTGGAAGTATCCGGTGGAGGCGACGCAGAAGTCCGCATTGCCAAGGCGTTCCTTTTGCCGGAACAGCGCCCCAAGACCCTCCATGGACTTTGGCATCTCAGCCTGCGTCATCAGCAGGAACATGCCGTCGGGAAGGCCGCCGTCCATGGGCAGGCCGCTGGTGGCGCCCACCTTGCGCACGCCCGGGATCTGATTCAGCCGGTCGATCAGGTTCGCAAAGAAAATCGCCTGACGGGCCTTTTCCCCGGGGTCGTCAACCCACGGCAGCGAGACGTCCATCGTGACGATCTTGTCCACGCGGAAGCCGGGATTCACCTCGAGCACTTTCATCAGGCTGCGCCCGAAGAGCCCCGCGCCGACCACGAGCACCAGCGTGATTGCGATCTGCGCCGCCACGATGACGCGGCCAACGCGCTGGCTGCCTTGCGAGCCGGCTTGCCCGCGGCCCCCTTCGACCAGGTCCTTGCGCAGGTCCCCGGAAGTCGCGCGCAGGGCCGTGAAGGCGCCAAGTCCTGCGGCCACCGCCGTGGACAGGAGGAACGCGAAGGCAAGCACCGGAATATCGATGGAGACACTGTCAAGCCGCGGCAGATTGTCCGGCGCCAGCGCAACCAGGCCCGCCACGCCCCACAGCGCGCCCAGGACGCCGAGGCCGCCGCCGGCAAGCGACAGCATGAAAGCTTCGGTCAGGAACTGACGGATCAGCCGCCCGCGCCCCGCGCCGAGCGCGCTGCGAATGGCGAGCTCGCGCTCTCGCACCGACGCTTGCGCCAGCAGCAGATTCGCGACGTTCGCGCACGCCACCAGCAGCAGGAACCCCACGGCGCCCAGCAGGACCAGCAGCGGCGACCGGGCCTTGCCCGTCATCGAGTCCTGCAGCGCGACGACGACGGCATCGGTGAGCAGGTAATCGCCCTTCTCGTTCGACGCGTCGTGAATGCGCCGGGCGATCGCGCTGATGTCTCGATTCGCCTGCTCGACCGTCACGCCGTCGCGGAGGCGCCCGACCGCGTCGTAGTTATGCGAGGTCCGGCTTGGATTACTGCCGTCCAGGTCGGCGGGCAGCCACAGATCCACTTCTGCCGGGAAACCAAAGCCGGGCGGGAGCACGCCGATGACGGAGTAGACCGCGCCATCGACCTTCAGGTGCGACTGCGACAGATCCCGCAGCGATCCGAGGTGCTGGCTCCAGTATCGATGGCTGACCAGTGCAGTGAGGCCGGCCCCCTGCCTCGCGTCGCCGGCGCCGAAGTCCCGGCCGAGCGCCGGCTGAACGCCGAAGACCTCGAGAAAGTCGGGCGAGACGTAGGCAACCGTGGTGCGCGTCGGCTGCGACGCTCCCGACACCGACGCGACGCCGTCGCGGTACTTTGCAATCGCCTGGAAACTCCGGCCCTGATCGCGAAAGTCGTCGAAATTCGGGTCCGCCAGCCGCGACAGCTTGCCCTTCGAGGTGACCTCGAAGACGGCCATGATCCGCGCCGAATCGGGATACGGCAGCGGCCGCAGCAGCACGCCGTAGACGACGCTGAAGATTGCCGTGGTCGCGCCGATGGCCAGCGCGAGGGTAAAGACAACGATCGCGGGGATGCCGGGGTTCTTGCCGATCGCTCGCGCGGCGTACCGGAGGTCCTGCCCGAATGCGCCCATGGTCACCTCGGCGGTCTAATACGCCTCGCCCCGAGGCTACCTTCGCGACCGGGTGACGATCTCGAAGAAGCTCTTGATCTCGAGCGAGGCGCCGCCGACCAGGGCGCCGTCGACATCGGGCTGCGCGAGCAGTTCCTTGGTGTTCTCCGCCTTCACGCTGCCGCCGTAGATCACGTGGCACTCGTCGGCGGCCGGCCCGCCGAACCACTGGCGGAGCCGCTGGCGGATGTGCGCGTGCGCTTCCTGCGCCTGGGCCGAGGTGGCCGTGCGGCCGGTGCCGATGGCCCAGACCGGCTCGTAGGCCACGACCAGGCCGGCAATCTGGTCGCCGGTGATGCCGTCGAACCCGTCCTTGATCTGCCGGTCGAGCACGGCCAGCGTGTCGGCTGCGCTCGCGCTCGTCGAGCGTCTCGCCGACGCAGACGATGGGGATGAGGCCCGCGCCGAGGGCCGCGCCGAGCTTGCGGTTCACGCTCTGGTCGGTCTCGCCGAAGTACTGCCGGCGTTCGGAGTGCCCGATGAGCACGTAGTCGGCGCCGGCCTCGCGCACCATCGGCGCGCTGATCTCGCCGGTGAACGCGCCCTGCTTCTCCCAGTGGAGGTTCTGGCCGGCGATGCCGACCTTCGAGTTGCGGGCCGCCTCGGCGCAGGCGTGAATCGCCGTGAAGGTGGGGGCGACGACGATCTCGACGTCCTCGATGTCCTTGACGAGGCTGCGGAACTCCTTCACGTACACGACCGACTCGTGGACGGTCTTGTGCATCTTCCAGTTGCCGGCGATGAAGGGATGACGCATGCGGTCCTTCGCCACAATCACGAAGAGCACGAAGTCATCACGAAGGTCGCGACGATTCGCATGGAGTTGACTTCGTGACCTTCGTGCCGTCTTCGTGCCTTCGTGATTGTGCACTTACTTGTCGGTCAGCGCCGCCACGCCCGGCAGCACCTGTCCGCCCGAGGAACTCGAGCGACGCGCCGCCGCCGGTGGAGATGTGCGACACGCTGGTCGGCGACGCCCACCTTGTTGATCGCCGAAATCGAGTCGCCGCCGCCGATGATCGTCGTGCCCTCCACCGCCGCCACGGCGCGCGCGACGGCCTCGGTGCCCCTGGCGAACTCGGCGATCTCGAACACGCCCATCGGGCCGTTCCAGATCACGGTCTTCGCGGTCTTCAGGACCTCGGCGTAGAGCGCCGCGGTCCTGGGCCCGATGTCGAGCCCCATGCGCTCGCCGATGGCGGCGTCGGTGACGGCAAGCACCTCGGTGGGCGCGCCCGCTTCGAGCTTCGGCGCGACGACGTGATCGACCGGCAGCTCGAGCCGCACGCCGCGCTGCCGGGCCTTGGCCGTGACCGCGCGCGCGCTGTCGAGCCGGTCGTCCTCGACCAGCGACTTGCCGACGGGCATGTTGCGCGACTTGAAGAAGGTGTACGCCATCGCGCCGCCGATGAGCAGCGCGTCGACCTTGTTGAGCAGGTTGTCGATGACCTCGATCTTGTCCGAGACCTTCGCGCCGCCGATGATCGCGACAAACGGGCGGACCGGGTGCTCCACCGCGTGGCCGAGATACTTCAGCTCCTTCTCCATCAGGAAGCCGGCCGCGCCTTCGCCGATGGCGCGGACGATCCCGTCCACCGACGCGTGCGCGCGATGGGCCGAGCCGAACGCGTCGTTGACGTAGAGGTCGGCCAGCTCGGCGAGCTGCCCCGCAAACACCGGGTCGTTTTTCTCCTCCGCGGCGTGGAAGCGGAGGTTCTCGAGCAGCACGACGTGGCTGCCGGCGTGCGCCTCGGCCACCGCCGCCGCGGCGGCCTCGCCGACGCAGTCGCTGGCGAACACGACCGGCCGGCCGAGCAGCTCGGCAAGCGGCGCGACCAGCGGCTGCAGGCTGAACTCGGGCGCGACCTTGCCCTTCGGCCGGCCGAGGTGCGACGGCGAGGATGACGGTCGCGCCCTTGTCGAGCGCGTAGCTGAATCGTCGGCAGCGAGGCCCTGATCCGCGTGTCGTCGCCGATCACGCCGTTTTTGATCGGGACGTTGAAGTCGACGCGGATGAAGACTCGCTTGCCGGCCAGATCGAGATCAGAGATCGAGAGCTTCATTGCACAGTTACGAAGCCCTTCTGTCGGCCAGCAGAATCAGCGAGGTCGACACACCGGCTCGAGTAACCCCACTCGTTGTCGTACCACGACATCACCTTCACGAAGTCGCCGTCCATGACCTTCGTGTACGCCGAGTCGACGATCGAGGAGTGCGCGTTGCCGCGGAAGTCGATCGACACCAGCGGCGCGTCCTCGACGTGCAGGATGCCCTTGAGCGGGCCGGCCGCCGCCGCGCGGAACGCGGCGTTGACCTCCTCGGCCGTGGTCTTCTTGCCAAGCTGCGCGACCAGGTCGACCACCGACACGTTGGCCGTCGGCACGCGCATGGCGATGCCGTCGAGCTTGCCCTTCAGCTCGGGCAACACCTCGCCCACGGCCGAGGCCGCGCCGGTGGTGGTCGGAATCATCGAGAGCGCCGCCGCGCGCGCGCGCCGCAGGTCCTTGTGCGGCAGATCGAGCAGCTGCTGGTCGTTGGTGTAGGAGTGGATCGTCGTCATCCAGCCGCGGACGATGCCGAACTGCTCGTGCAGGACCTTGGCAAACGGCGCCAGGCAGTTGGTCGTGCACGAGGCGTTGCTGATGATGTGGTGCGTGGCCGGATCGTACTTGTCGGCGTTGACGCCCAGCACCAGCGTGATGTCGGGCTTCTTGGCCGGCGCCGTGATGACGACCTTCTTCGCGCCCGCGTTGAGGTGGAGCTGCGCCTTCTCGCGGTCCGTGAACAGGCCCGTCGACTCGAACACGACGTCGACGCCCAGGTCCTTCCACGGCAGCTGCGCCGGGTCCCGGACCGAGAGCACCTTGAAGCTGTCGCCGCCGACCGAGATGGTGTCGCCCGAGGCCTTCACGTCGTGCGGGAGGTTGCCGAGAATCGAGTCGTACTTGAGGAGGTGCGCCAGGGTCTTGGTGTCCGTGAGGTCGTTGACCGCCACGAAATCGAGTTCCTTCTTGCCGAGGGCGGCGCGCAGGATGTTGCGGCCGATCCGCCCGAACCCGTTGATGCCGACTTTCAGACCCATGAGCTGTTGCCTCCGCGAGCGCTGTCAGGACTGCCGCTATCGACGAGCGGCCAAACAGGTAACCGTAAACGCCGATTGTAGTGGGCCGGGTTGCGCAGGGTCAAACCGGCCGCTATACTGCAGCGAGCGTAAAGCCCGGATTCTCCGTGCCTTAGCAGGCGATCCCTCCCGCCACGCATGTACGTCATCTACAGCGGTCTGCTGGCGCTGGCCCTGCTGCTCGGGTCGCCCTGGTTTCTCTATCAGGGCCTGCGCCGGCGCAAGTATTTCGGCAGCCTGCGTCAGCGGCTCGGCGCGCCTGCCGGTGTCGTTCAACCTCGACGGCGAGCCGTCCATCTGGGTCCATGCCGTCTCGGTGGGCGAGGTGCTGGCCGCGCGTCCGCTGGTCGACGACCTGCGCGCGCGCTACCCGGGGTTCCGCCTGTTCGTCTCGACGACCACCGTCGCCGGCCAGCAGCTGGCGCGGCGCCAACTGCCGCAGGCCGACGCCGTCTTCTATTTCCCGATCGACTTTGCCTGGGTCGTCCGCCGCGTGCTCGATCGCGTGAAGCCGCGCCTGCTGGTGCTGCTCGAAGGGGAGATCTGGCCGCACGTCCTGCGCGAGTGCCGGCGGCGCGGCGTCCGCACGGCGATCGTCAACGGCCGCGTCTCGGCCCGGTCGTTTCCGCGCTACCGGCTGCTCGCGCCGCTGATGCGCCACGTGCTGGCCGACGTCGACGCCTTCTGCATGCAAAGCGACGAGGGCGCGCGGCGCATCACCCTGATGGGCGCCGACCCGGCGCGCGTGGCCGTGACCGGCAGCCTGAAGTTCGACGCCGTCCACGTGCCGGCGCCGTCGGCGCAGGGCCGGCCGCGCGAACGGGTCCTGCGCTTCTTCCGGCTCGCCGCCAGCCGTCCGGTCGTGGTCGCCGGCAGCACGATGCGCGGCGAGGAACGGCCCGTGCTGCAGGCGTTCCGCCGCATCAAGGCCACGCAGCCAGCGGCCCTGCTGATCCTGGCGCCGCGGCACACGGATCGATTCACCGAGGTGATGCACATCGCGCGCGGCGAAGGCTTTGCCACCGCGCGGCGCACGGAGCTGGCCATCGACGCCGAGCCCCGCGCCGACGTCGTCGTGCTCGACACGATCGGCGAGCTCGCGCAGGTCTATCAGCTGGCGACGGTGGCCTTTGTCGGCGGCAGCCTGGTCCCGACCGGCGGCCACAACATCCTCGAGCCGGCCGTCTACGGACGGCCCGTGGTCTTCGGGCCGTCGATGACCAACTTCGCCGAGATCGCCGAGATGTTCCTCGCACAGCGGCGCGGCCGTCCAGGTGCACTCGGAGCACGAGCTCGAGGAGACGCTCATCTCGCTGATGAGCGATTCGGTGCGCCGCGCGGCCATCGGCGCGGCGGCGCGCGCGCTGGTGGACGCCAACCGTGGCGCGACCGAGAGGACGCTCGACGTGCTCATTCGCCTCCTGCCGCGGCCCGCCGTGGTCCGGCCTTTCCGCCGCGTGCACTGACTCGTGGCCATTGCCAGCCAGCTCTATGCCGCGCTCGCGCGCCTGCGCCGCACGAAGGTCGAGACGACGCCCGGCGCCTGCGCCGCCGTCTGAGCCGTCCCGTCGTCAGCATCGGCAACCTCGTCGTCGGGGGCAGCGGCAAGACGCCGCTTGCGGCGCTGGTCGCGCGCCTGCTGGCGGAGGCCGGCGAGCGCCCGGCCGATGCTGAGCCGCGGCTACGCCCGCACGGACCCCGACGACGGGCGTGACCATCGTCAGCGACGGCCAGCGACTGCGCGCCGACCTGGCGCGCGCCGGCGACGAGCCGCTGCTGCTGGCGCGGTCGCTTCCCGGCGTGGCAGTCCTGGTGTGCGCCGGACCGGTATCTGGCGGGCTGCCTGGCCGAGCAGCACCTGGGCGCGACGGTGCACGTGCTCGACGACGGGTTTCAGCACATGCAGCTGGCGCGCGACGTCGAACCTGCTGATCGTGGACCGCGCCGACGTGGAGCGGCCGCGCCTGCTGCCATCCGGGCGCCTTCGCGAGCCGCTGTCGGCCGCGCGCGCGGCCGACGCCGTGCTGGTGACGGGGGCCGACGGCGACCAGGTCGCGAGCGGTCGCCGAACGGCTGGGCGTGGCCGACGCGTTTGCGCTGCACCGCGACGTCGAGCCGGCAGTCGAGGAAACCGTCGACGGCCCCAGGCCGCTGGCCCCCGGCGCGCGCGTGCTGGTCGTCAGCGGCATCGCGCGGCCCGGGCGGTTCGTGGCCGAGGCCGTCGCGGGCGGCTTCGACGTGGCCGGCGACATCGCGTTTGGCGACCACCATCCGTTTGTGGCCGCCGACATCGACGCGCATCGCGCGGCAGCGTGCGCGCGTCGGGCGCCGTCGGTCGTGCTCACGACCGAGAAGGACTTCGTGCGGCTGCTGCCGCTGCGGCCGTGGCCGTTCCGGCTGGCCGTGCGGCCGATGAGCGTCCGCGTCGAGCCGGCCGAGCGCGTTTGCCGCGTGGCTGCTGCGAGCGCGTGCGCCGGCAGCCTCCGGCCGCAGCCCTCGCGGAGCGCGCAGCGCGCCCCTGCAGGCAGAGGCCGCGTGAGGCACCGGCTCGAGTACGCCGCCGTGGCGCGTCGTGCGCGCCGTCGTGCGCGTGCTGCCCGACGCGTTGGTGCGGCAGCTGGGCGCGACTGCTCGGCCTGGCGTTCTACGCGCTCGACCGCGTGCATCGCCGCGTGGCCGAGACGAACCTGGCGACGGCGTTTCCGAACCGGAGCGCCGCGGATCGGCAGGTCATCACGCGCGCGATGTTCGTGCACTTCGGGCGGCTGCTGCTGGAGCTGCTGAAGTTCAGCACGCTCGACCGCTGCCGGCATGCGCGCGCGCATCGAGTTCGAGGGCCGCGAGCGCGCCGAGTCGGCCTACGCCCAGGGCAAGGGCGTGCTGTTTGTCACCGGGCACTTCGGCTTCTGGGAGATTCACGCCATCGGCCACGGCCTCGAGCTGCAGCCGATCGGCGTGCTGGCGCGCGCGCTGGACAACCCGTACCTGAACACGCTGCTCGAGCAGGTGCGCGGCGAGACCGGCAACTTCGTCATCTACCGTCACGGCGCGGTCCGCAAGGTGCTGCGCGCGCTGGCGGCCGGGCAGGGCGTGGCGATGCTGATCGACCAGCACATGCACAGCCCGGACGCGATCTACGTGGACTTCTTCGAGCGGCCGGCAGCCACCACGTCGATGCTGGCGGCGCTGGCGCTGCGCACCGGCGCGCCGGTGGTGCCGGTCTTCGCGCTGCCGCTGCCGGGCGGACGCTATCGGCTGATCTACGAGCACGCCGGTCCCGCCGCCCGATCAGGACTCGCCCGACGCGGTGCGCGAGTTCACGCAGCGGTGCACCGACGTCCTCGAGATGTACGTGCGGCGCCATCCGTCGCAGTGGCTCTGGATGCACCGGCGATGGCGCGACGCGCCGCTGCCGGCCGAGACGCCGGGGATGTTCCCGTCGGCGAAGGCAGACGAGGCCGAGTGACAACCGGAGACGCGATGACACGCGACCGATGGCACGCGGCTGGACATCGCTGCGTCGTGTCTCGCGCCCAACTGGCTGGGCGACGTCGTGATGGCGCTGCCGGCGATCGCCGCGGTGCGCCAGTGGTTCGCCGACGCGCACCTGGCCGTCGCGGCGCGCGCGTCGGTGGCGCCGCTGCTGTCGATGGCCGACGGCGTCGACGAGGTGATCACGCTGGCCGGCCGCGGCGACTGGCGTGACGCCGAAGGGCGGCGTGCCGACGCGCGCCAGCTCGCCGTCGGGCCGCTTCGACCTCGCGCTGCTGCTGCCCAACTCGTTTCATGCCGGCTGGCTCGTGCGACAGGCCGGCGTGCCGGAGCGTTGGGGGTATCGCGGCGACCTGCGCGACGATGCTCCTCACGCGCGGCGTGGCCAGGCCGCGCGGGCCGCGTGACGCAGGCCGGGTACTACCTGGCGCTCGTGCGGGCGCTCGGCGGACCGGACGCGCCGCTGACCGCGGCGCTTCAGGTCACCGGCGCCCAGCGCGAGGCCGCCGCGGCGCTGCTGCGGGCCAGCGGCTGGACCGGCAGGCCCGCTGGTGGCCTTTGCGCCCGGCGCCGCGTTCGGCCCCGCCAAGCGCTGGCCGCCGGACCGCGTCGCCCAGGTCGCGCACGGCGCTTGCCGCCGACCTGGGCGCGACGCCGGTGCTGGTCGGCGCGCGGGGCGACCTCGACACGATCGCCGAGGTGCTCAGGCGCTACCGCGAGCGCTGGCAGGGGCGGCGGCCGACGGCAATCGACCTTGGCGGCCGCACCGATCTGCTGACGCTGGCGGGAGTGTTCACCCTCTGCAACGCCGTGGTGTCCAACGACTCGGGCGCGATGCACGTGGCCGCCGCGGTCGGCGTGCCGGTCACCGCGATCTTCGGGCCGACCAACGAGCAGCGCGACCGCGCCGCTGCCGCATCCGTCCGGACGGGCGGCCGCGGTCGTCGTCGGGCAGGCGCGGTGCCGGCCGTGCCTGCTGCGGCTCTGCCCGATCGACCACCGCTGCATGACGAGCATCGATCCGGCGCGCGTGGCACAGGTCGGTCGTGGAGCAGCTCGTCGTGAGGCGCGCGGTGTTCCTGGATCGCGACGGGACGATGATCGAGGAGCGCGGGTACCTGAACCGCCTCGACCTGGTCGTCGCCCTTTCCCGTACACGGCCGGCGCCATCGGCCGGCTGCGGCGTGCCGGGTTTGCCGTGGTGGTCGTCACCAACCAGGCGGGCATCGCGCGCGGGTTGTTCGACGAGGACGTTCGTGCGCTCGGTGCATGCGCACCTGAACACGCTGCTGCCGCCCGACGCGATCCCCGACGCGTACTACTTCTGCCCGCACCATCCCGAGGGCGTCGTCGAGGCGTATCGCGTCACGTGCCGCTGCCGCAAGCCGGCGCCGGGGATGGTCGAGCAGGCGGCCGCCGACCTCGACCTCGACGTCGCGCGCTCGTTCGTCGTCGGCGACAAGTGGCTGGACGTCGGGCTGGCCAACCAGGCCGGCGCTCGGGGTATCCTCGTGCGGACCGGCTATGGCGCCGACACCGCCGACGCGCCGCCGCCCGGCGTGCGGGCCGAGCGCGTCGTCGCGACGCTCGCCGAGGCGGCCGACTACATCATCACGGCCAGCGAGAGCGAACCAGCGTCCCATGAGTGATCCGACCGCCGATCGTCTTGACCGCCCTCGTTCGCGCGTTCCGCGGGCGTCGCGTCGCCGTCGTCGGCGACCTGCTGGCCGACGAGTTCATCTACGGCCGGGTCGAGCGTGTCTCGCGCGAAGCGCCCGTCCTCATCCTGCGCTACGACCAGACGATCGTCGTGCCGGGCGGGGCTGGCAACGCCGCCGCCAACGTCGCCGCCCTGGGCGGCGAAGTGGGCCTGGCGGCGCTCGTGGGCCGCGACGACGTGGGGCGCCGGTTGTTGAAGAGCCTCCCGTCCCGGGTCAGCCGCGCGGCGATCGTTCGCCCGGCCGGCTACCACACGCCGGTCAAGACGCGGATTCTGGCCGGCGGCATCCACTCGGCCAAGCAGCAGGTCGTGCGGATCGATCGGATCCGGTCGGCCGACGCCGAGCGACCGCACGCGCATCCAGTTTTCGTCGGCCGCACGCCGGGCCGTCGCCGCGGCCGACGCCGTGATCGTCTCGGACTACGGCTCGGGCCTGGTGAAGCCCGCGCTGGTCGACCAGCTTGCGCCGCCGCGCCAGGAAAGGCGTGCCGTTCCTGCTCGACTCGCGCCACGACACGCTGAAGTACCGCGGGTTGACGGCCTGCACGCCCAACGAGTCGGAAGTGGAGCAGATGCTGGGCATCGAGATCGACGACGATGCGCGGCGCCTCGAGCGCGCCGGGCGCACGCTGTTGAAGCGCACGGGCATGCAGGCGGTGGTCATCACGCGCGGCAGCCGCGGCATGGCGATCTTCGAGCCCGGCAGGGCCGACGACGCACCTGCCGATCTACGGCTCGGACGAAATCGCCGACGTCACCGGCGCGGGCGACACCGTGATCGCGACCGTGACGCTGGCGCTGGCGGCGGGCGCGTCGCTGGTCGACGCCGCGCGGCTGGCCAACTACGCCGGCGGCCTGGTCGTGATGAAGCGCGGCACGGCCACCGTGTCGGCCGACGAACTGCGGGCCGCCATCTCGACCGCGACTTGCAGCGCTGAAGCCCTGCGACCCGACAGACCTGTAACCTGATCACCCGTGCCTGATCCTGTCCCTGCCCGATCTCGAACGTGCGCTCGCGGCCGACCGCGCCGCGGGCCGCACGATCGCGTTTGCCAACGGCGTCTTCGATCTCCTGCACGTCGGGCACGTCCGGTACCTGCAGGCGGCTTCCGCCGAGGCCGATCGTCTGGTCGTCGCGGTCAACAGCGACGCGTCGGTGCGTCGCTTGAAGGGCGCGGGCCGTCCCATGCTGGACGAGCACGCGCGCGCCGAGATGGTGGCGGCGCTGCGCGGCGTCGACTACGTCCTGATCTTCGGCGACGACACGGTCGGCGACCTGCTGACGCGCCTCAAGCCCGACGTGCACTGCAAGGGCACCGACTACACCGTCGAGTCGGTCCCCGAGCGCGCGATCGTCCTGGCCTACGGCGGCCGCACGGCCATCGTCGGCGACCCCAAGGACCACTCGACCCGCGACCTGCTCGCGCGTCTGGCCGGCGGCGCCTCGGATGCGCCCGTGCCCAATCCGTGAAGGTCCTCATCGTCCGATTGAGCGCGATGGGCGACATCGTGCACACCGTGCCGATGGCCGTGGCCCTTGCGGCGCGCCCGGCCCGATGCGCGCATCGACTGGATCGTCGACCGGCGGCATGCGGCGGTGCTGGACTTGTTTCCAGTGGCCGACGAGGTCATCGCCATTCAGCCGGGCCTGGGAAACCGTCGCGGTCGTGCGCGCGGCTTCGCGAGACCGCCTACGACGTCGTGATCGACGCGCAGGGCCTGCTCAAGTCCGCGGTGCTGGCGCGGCTGGCCGGGGGCCGGCGGACCATCGGGTTCGCGCGCGAGGCGCTGCGCGAGCCGGCGGCCGTGCATTTCTATACGGAGACCGTCGCGCCGCGGGCAGGCCGATCACGTCGCGCGCCAGAACCTGCAGCTGCTGCGCGCGCTGGGCATCGACGACACGCGGATCGAGATTCCGGTGCGCGGCGGTGCAGTCGGAGGTCGCCGACGACGTGCAGCAGGCGACCGGGCCGCGCTACGGCGTGATCAACCCGGGCGCGGGGTGGCCGAACAAGCAGTGGCCACCGGAGAAGTTCGGCGCCGTGGCCGCAGCGATTCAGAAGTCGCGGGGCCTGCCGTGGGTGGCCGTGTGGGGACCGGGCGAGGAATCGCTGGCGCGGCGCGTCGAGGAGGCCTCGTCAGGATCGACGATGCTGGCGCCGCCGACCAGCCTTGCGGATCTGATGGCGATCGTGCAGCGCGCGGCAATTGTCGTGGCCGGCGACACCGGGCCGGTGCACCTGGCGGCCGCGGCCGGCACGCCGGTGGTCGGCCTGTACGGGCCGACCAACCCCGCGCGCAACGGCCCGTGGTCGCCCGAGGACGTCTGCATCTCGCGCTTCGATCGCTGCCGGTGTCATCACAAGCGGCGCTGCACGGCGGCCGCGTGGTGCCTGGACACGATCGGCGTCGACGAGGTCGTCGACGCCGTCGAGCGGCGTTTGACGAGCTCGAAGCTGCAATCGAGACAGATGCTTCGACAGTTTCTCGCCCGGCGCCGCGTCGCGCTCGGGCTTCGTATTTGGCGCCGCGGTCGTGTACCTGGCGCAGCCGACGTGGCGCTCGCTCGGCATCGGCGCCGCCGTGGCGCTGATTGGCCAGGCGATGCGGCTGTGGGCCGCCGGTCACCTCGAGAAGAGCCGGGAGGTCACCACGTCGGGTCCCTACCAGTTCACCCGCCATCCGCTGTACGTCGGCTCGTCGATCATGGCGCTTGGCGTCGCCGTCGGCTGTCGATCGGTCGGTCGTGGCCGTGTTGGTCGGCCTCTACATGGCGACGACCATCACGGCCGCCATTCGGAGCGAGGAAGCCTTCCTCCGCGAGCGATTCGGCGATGCCTACGACGCGTACGCCGAGTCGCGCGGGCCGCGCGTGGCCCGCCGTTTCAGCTGGGATCGCGCGTGGCGCAACAAGGAATATCGGTCGGTGACCGGCCTGATTCTGTTCCTGGCGGTCCTGGCTGGCCGGGCCTATCTGGCGCTAGGCTTGCCGCGCTCCAGCGGCGGCCCGGGCTATAATTGGAGTTTCGTCGGGTGGTGCTGTTCGTTACCTGTGAGCGGGCGGTTAGCTCAGTTGGTAGAGCACCGGTTTTACACACCGGCTGTCACAGGTTCGAGTCCTGTACCGCCCACCAGACGTCGCTCGCGAACTGCGGCAAGTGCAAGCGAGTGCACAGCTTGCGAAGCTGCCACGCCGCAGCGCGCATGCGCGAAGCTGAGCGACATTCGTTCGGGGTCGTAGTTCAGTTGGTTAGAACGCCGGCCTGTCACGCCGGAGGCCGCGGGTTCGAGTCCCGTCGACCCCGCCAACTACCTCGCTTCGCTGGCCTTGAGGAGCCGACGTGCTCAGGCAGGTGATGACCACGGCGCCTCGCCGGAGACAAGTCCCGCGAGGCGTTTGTTGGCTGGCCAAGTGACAGGCGCCTCGGTGGCGTTACTCGGCAGCGTCGCTGCGCGACCGGCCCGGTAGTCCGCGACCCTGGCCGCGATGGTCCGGCGGTTCATGTCGATGGTGCCGTTGAACTGCGCGCCCTCCACCATCGCGATCAGCCCGGCGCTCAAGCTGCCTTCCACGGTCGACGAAGGCCCGAGCTCGATCCGCTCGCTGGCCGAGATCGCGCCGCGCACGTCGCCGCGGACCAGCACCCTGGCCGCTCGCACGTCGGCCTCGACGCGTGCGGGCGACTCGATGGTCACCGTCGCGTCGCGCGCCGACACGAATCCCTGCACGGTGCCTTCGATCGTGAGGTCGTCATCGCAAGACACCTCACCGTTGATGACGAGGTGGCGCTGGATGGTGGTCATGCTGTCGCTAGAGGATACCTGAACGCCTCGAGCGACGTTTCAAGCTCGGCTGGCGGCCTACTCGTGCCGCAGCGCCGCCATCGGATCGACCCGCGCCGCGCGCACGGCCGGGTAGTAGCACGCGGCCAGCCCCATCGCCAGGACGACGACGACCCCGGCGGCCATCGCGAGCGGGTCGTATGCGGAGGTGGTCCAGTCGTCGTTGGCCAGAAGCCGGTTCGTGCCCAGGCTTGCGATGAGCCCCACGACGATGCCGCCGGCCAGCAACCGGGCGCCAGACGCCGAGCACCTCGCGGATCATCCGCGGGCGATCGGCGCCGAGCGCCATGCGAATCGCGATCTCCTGCGCCCTGCGCGACACCGCGTAGGCCATCACGCCGTAGACGCCGACGGCCACCAGCAGCAGCCCCGTGCCTGCAAAGGCGGCGAGGATGAGCATGGTGAACCGGGGCTGCGCGTACGACGACTGAAGCCCTCCTGCACCGTCACGACCTCGTTGACCGCCACGGCGCGGTCGACGGCGCGAAGTTCCCGCCGGATGCCGTTGAGCATCGGCGCGGGATCGCCGGCCGTGCGAAGGACGAGACATGCGCGGAAACGCCGGGCGTCACGCTGGTCGGCACGTACGCGGCCGGCAATCGTTTCCCTGGTTCCATCGTTGGGGATGTCCCCGATCACGCCGACGATCTCGAAGGTCGGATCCAGCACCGGTTCGGGCAGCGTCGCCAGCCGCGCGAGCCGGATCGACTGGCCGATCGGGTTCTCCGACCCGAAATGTCGCACGACGAGCGCCTGGTTCACGACGGCCACGTGCCGGCCCCCAGAAATGTCGGCTGGCTGTCAAGAGCCGGCCGCGGATCGCGCCGACACCCAGCGCCGGCAGGTAACCGTCGCTGCACAGGCTGAACACCCCTTCTTTCAGCGCCTGGACCGTCCGGCCCGGCCGTTCGATGTCTGTCGAGCGGCCCCCGAACGGCCAGCTCGAGGTGATGCCTGTTGCGCTCACGCCGGGCAGCGATGCCATCCGCTCCTCGGCCGCGCGATAGTAGCCCTGCTGCTCCGGCTGCGTCGTGTATCCACCCGCCGGGAATCGCGCGAACGCCATGACGATGTTCGACGGGTCGAACCCGACGTCCACCTGGACCAGGCGCGATGAAGCCCCGCATCATCACGCCCGCGCCAAGCAGCAGCACCAGCGAGAGCGCGACTTCACCCACCACCAGCCCGTTGCGCACCCATCCCTGACTCGTGCCGCTGCCCTTGCCGGACTCCTTCAGCCCCTGCACCAGGTCGCGCCGCGCGCCGTGCCACGCCGGCAGCATCCCGAAGAGAAAGGCCGTCACGACGGCCGTGCCGAGGCTGAAGAGCAGGGCCGAGCTCTCGAGCCTGAGCTCCACTTCGAAGGGCACGTTCTGTTGCGGCAGGAAGTAGGCGACGGCCTTGATGCCGCCGTACGCGACCAGGCAGCCGGCGGCCGCGCCGGCCAGCGCGAGCAGCAGGCTTTCGATCATCAATTGCCGCACCAGGCGCAGTCCGGCCGGCGCCGAGCGCGGCGCGCAGCGTCAACTCGCGTTCGCGGGCAGTCGCACGCGCCAGCAGCATGTTGGCGACGTTGCAGCAGGCGATGAGCAGCAGCAGCCCCACCGCGGCAAACAGCGTGTAGAGCACGCCGCGGAACCGGCCGACGACGAAGTCGATGACGGTGACGACCGAGACGTGGAACTTCTCGGCGTAGTCGCCCCGGTTCTGCGGCAGGCGGCGCGACGCGATGACGTTGAGCTGCGCCTCGGCCTCCTCCAGCGTCACGCCGGGCTTCACGCGAGCCTGGAACCAGAAGACCCGTTCGGGATCGCCGCGGACCAGCGGGCGCGGAATCCACGCGTCGGCCACGTGCCAGGTAAAGCGCGGCGGCATGACGCCGACGATGGTGCGCGCGTTCCCGTCGAGCGTGATGGTCCGCCCGGCGATGCCGGGATCCGCGCCGAACTTGCCGACCCACGCCTTGTAGCTCAGGACCGCGATGGGCGGCGCCGTGGAGGCGCCGTCGGACTCGAGGATGCCGCGCCCGATGAGCGGCTGCACGCCAAGAAACGAGAACGTGTTGGGCGTGACCTGCGAGACCGCCAGCGCCTCCGCGCCCTCGCGCGTGGGCATCATCATCGCCCGGGCGGAGACCGTGCCGATGATGCCGTCGAACACGTCGCTTTGTTCCTGGTAGTCCAGGAACTCGTTCGACGCCATCGCCCCGCGAAATCGCCCCGTCGACGTGTCGTAGATGAGGACGTCGACCATCCGGCGCGAGTCGGTGTAGGGAAACGGATCCAGCAGGATGTTGCGGATGACGCTGTAGATGACGGTGACGCCGCCGATGCCCAGCGCGAGCGTGAGCACCGCGACCGTCGTGAAGCCGGGGCTCCGGCCGAACAGACGCGCGCCGTACCGCAGGTCCTGCCACAGCGTGTCGAGGACACCGATGGTGTTCATCGAGTAGATCTCCTCGCGGATTCGCACGGGATTTCCAAGCTTGCGGCAGGCGGCCTGGCGGGCCTCGTCGGGCGGCATGCCGCGCGCGATGTTGTCGTCGGTTTCGATGTCCAGATGCACTTGGAGCTCGCGGGCGCGCTCCTGGTCCCACCAGCCTCGCCGCAGGAACCTTCGCCAGCCCATCGGTGTTACTCCGAAACGGGTCGCAGCACGCGGTTCACGGCGCCCACCAGTTCGGCCCACCGGCTCGTGCGCCGGGACAGCTGCCGGCGTCCTGCCGCGGTGAGCCGGTAGAAGCGCGCCTTCCGGTTGTTCTCCGACGTGCCCCAGGACGAGGCGACCCAGCCGCGATCCTCGAGACGGTGGAGCGCCGGGTAGAGGGAGCCGTGCTGGACCTGCAGCAGATCGTCCGAGCGCCGCTCGATGACGCTGGCGATGGTATGGCCGTGCGCGGGCCCCAGCAGCAGGGTCTGGAGCACCAGGATGTCGAGCGTTCCCTGCAGCAGGTCGGCATCGAGCGACGGGGTCCCGCGGCGGGGCATGGCGTCAGGATACTCCAGAAGATGATCTTCTGGAAGTCCCAAAGATCATCTATGGGAGAGGAGAGGCCACGATTGCAGATTGCAGATCGCAGATTGCAGATTGTCAGCCGCTGAAGTACACGTAGGCGGCCAGGATCAGCGCCAGCACGATGCCGGTGTTGATGACGTCCCACTGGTTCCAGCTGGCGCGGGTGTGCCGCTTCTGATCGGCGGTGACCGTGTCGTACGTGAGGCCCACCAGTTGCGCCGGCGAGGGAGGCGCCGTCATGTAGCTGGCGACGAACATCGTCACGATCGAGACCAGCGTGATGAGCAGGCTGTAGTACTGGAAGTAGATGTGGTTGACGATCCAGAGGAACGACCCGTCCGGATAGCCGGCCTCGAACCCCGCCATTTTCAGGGTGACCGGCGTGTCCACCGCGAGGCGGAACGCGCCCATCAGGAAGCCGACCACGAGCGCCCACAGGCAGCCTGCCGCGTTGAGGCGCTTGTTGAAGACGCCGAAGAAGAACACGACGAAGATCGGCGGCGCCAGATAGCCCTGGACGCCCTGGAGATAGTCGTAAAGCCCGCGCGCTCCCTGAATGACGGGGATCCACAGCAACCCGATCAGCACCATCACAGTGGTCGCGATGCGCCCCATCCACACCAGTTCGGCCTGTGACGCTTGTGGCTTGAACTTCCGGTAGAAGTCCATCGTGAACAGCGTCGACGACGCGTTGAAGGCCCCTGCCAGCGAGCTCATGAGCGCCGCCAGCAGCCCGGCCACCACCATGCCGCGCACACCGACCGGCAGCACGTGCTGCACCATCAGTGGAAATGCCGCCTGCGCCGCCGCGTTCACGGTTTGGCCATTGGCGTCAACCAGCACCCCCAGGGCCGGAATCTTGCCGCTCTTGGCCAGCGCCAGCGCGATCATGCCGGGGATGATGAAGATGAACACCGGGAGCAGCTTCAGAAACGCGGCGAAGATCGTGCCGCGGCGCGCTTCCGTTTCATTGGGAGCGATGAGCGTGCGTTGCACGATGTACTGGTCCGTGCACCAGTACCACAGGCCGATGATGGGCGCGCAGAACAGCATGCCCACCCACGGATAGTTGTCGTTGAAGTACCACGCCATCCGCGCGGGTTCCAGGACCGGCGCCCACGTCCCTTCCACACCCGCAGGAATCAACGGCTTCCACAGGTTGAACATCTCGGGACCGAGCGTCGTCCGCAGCTCACCCCATCCGCCCAGGGCGTTCAGGCCGAAGACCGTGAGCAGCAGCGAGCCGAGCACCAGGATGAAGGTCTGCAGCGCCTCGGTGTAGGCCACCGCCTTCATGCCGCCCACGACCGTGTAAAGGCCGGTGAGCACCACGACGGCTACCGACCCGATCCAGAAGCTGTTGAAGGTGTAGCTTCCCAGCTGCAGCGACATCTCGGGCATCAGCGTGCCGAAGACGACGCCGCCGGCGAAGATCCCGACGGCGATCTTCGTCAGGACGTAGGCGACCAGCGAGATGGCCGTCAGCAGCCACCGCGCGGTGGGCGAGAAGCGCAGCTCCAGGAACTCCGGCGTGGTGAACACGCGCGGACCGCAAGTAGAACGGCACGAGCACCCAGCCCAGCACCAGCAGGCACCAGGCGTGCAGCTCGTAGTGCGCCAGGGCCACGCCGCTGGTCGCGCCGGATCCGGCCAGCCCGACCAGATGCTCGGACCCGATGTTCGACGCGAAGATCGAGGCGCCGACGACGAACCAGCCAAGGCCACGACCGGCCAGGAAGTAGTCCTCCGCGGTGTCCTTGTTGTTGTGAAGCACCCACCACGTCAGCCCGGCAAGTGACGCGAAGTAGGCAAGGATGATCAGCCAGTCGAGGGTCGCCATGGTGCCGTAGCCTACCTCAACTGGGGTCGCATTGGGCGTCAACCCCGCCTCGGAGGCGCTAGAGTAGGTACATGAGGTCGTTGGTGACCCTCCTCGGCGGCGCGATCGAGCGCCTCAGCGCGTGGCTGGCCGGCCGGCCGAGGGCAGCTCGTACGACGGTGGTCGCGACAATTGTCGTCTCCTGGGTCGGCGCCGTCGTCCTCGCGTGGTTCACATGGGATTTGCTGTCGGCCATTCCGGACCGCGACCACCTGCGCCGCGTCGGCGACATGGCCCAGGCGACCACGCTGCTCGATCGGCAGGACCGCGCCGTCTTCACGATTTTCACCGAACAGCGCATCGAGGTCCCGCTGGCGCAGATCTCGCCGCTGCTCGTCAAGGCGATCGTCTCGATTGAAGACCAGCGTTTCTACGAGCACCAGGGCGTCGACACCGTGCGCATCGCCGCCGCCGCGCTCACGAATCTGCGCGAGGGCCGGCGTGCGCAGGGGGGCAGCACCCTCACCCAGCAGCTGGCCCGGCAGGCCTTCCTGACGCTGGACAAGTCGTATGTCCGCAAGCTCAAGGAAGTGATCGTCGCCGCGGAACTGGAATCCGAGTACTCGAAGGACGAGATCCTCGAGCTGTACTTGAACAAGGTCTACTTCGGCGACGGCCTGCACGGCGTCGAGGCGGCCTCGCTCGGGTTCTTCGGCAAGCACGCCTCGGATCTCAACCTGGCCGAAGCCGCGCTCATCGCGGGCCTGGTCAAGTCGCCCTCCGCGTACGCGCCGACGGTGAACCTGAAGCGCGCCCTCACGCGGCGCGATCTCGTGCTGCAGACGATGGTCAGCAGCGGCGCCATCACGGCCGCCGAAGCCGAGCAGGCCAAAGCGCAACCCGTGCAGCTCAAGAGCGCGCTGGGCCGCGACGACCCGTACGGCGCCTGGTTCAAGGAGGAAGTCCGGCGGCAACTGATCGCGCGCTTCGGCCTCGACCGCGTGTACCAGGGCGGCCTGAAGGTCTACACCACCGTCGACATGGCCATGCAGCAGGCAGCCGAACTGCTGGTCGAGGACGCGCTGATCGAAGTGGAGAACCGGCGAGCCGCGGGCCGCAAGAAGGGCGCGCCGGCCGACGAGACGCCGCTTGAAGGCGCGCTGGTCGCGCTCGATCCGCTCACGGGCCATGTGCGGGCGCTGGTCGGCGGCCGGAGTTTCGAGTCGAGCCAGTTCAATCGCGCCATCCAGGCAAAGCGCCAGCCGGGCTCGGCCTTCAAGCCGTTCGTGTTTGCCGCGGCCCTCGAGAAGGGCTGGTCGCCGGCCTCGGTGATCGACCGTCTCGACGAGCCGATTCAGACGCTGCAGGGCGCGTGGATGCCGGAAGACGAGCACGCGACGACGCCCTCGATGACGTTGCGGACCGCGCTGCGCACGTCGAGCAACCGCGCGGCGGTGCGGCTGCTCGAAGAGGTCGGCATCCCGCCGACGGTGGCCTACGCAAAGCGCCTGGGGGTGGGCCTGGTGCCGAGCGTGCCGTCGCTGGCGCTGGGTTCCGGCGAGGTGACGCTCGAAGGGATGACCGCCGCCTACGCCACGTTTGCCAGCGCTGGCGTCCATCGCACGCCCGTCGTCATCCGCCGCGTCGAGGATCGCGACGGGCAGGTCATCTTCGAGACGCCCGACGCCGCGGATACAGGTCGTGTCGGAGACGACCGCGTTTCTGCTGTCGAGCATGCTCAGCGATGTCGTCAACTACGGCACGGCATGGAAGGCGCGCAACGTCGGGTTCATGCTGCCGGCTGCCGGCAAGACCGGGACGACCAACGACTACGTCGATGCCTGGTTTGTCGGCTACACGCCGAAGCTGGTGGCCGGGGTGTGGATTGGCTTTGACCAGCCCCGGACGATCATCGGCGGCGGCTACGCCGGCGACATCGCGGTCCCGCTGTGGGGACGGTTCATGAAGGCGGCGACCAGGGGCGACAGGCCCGAGTGGTTCAAGACGCCAAAGGGCCTGGTGGGCGTGACGGTGTGCCGCGTTTCAGGCATGCTGCCCGACATCGGCTGCTCCGACGTCGAAGTGATCAGCGACGCCGGGGAGGTGTCGCGGCGGTCGATGGTGATCACCGACTACTTCCCGGTCGGCAAAGCGCCCTCCGACGTCTGCCCCCTGCATCCTGGCAACAACCTGCTGTCCACCATGGCGGGCTGGTTCGGGAAAGACGGCCCAAAGCCCGTCGCCGCCGCGGACCTGGGATTGCCGACGCAGTCGGCGCCGGGGGTGACGCCCGAGGCGCCTGCCCAGGCCGATCCTCGCAGCGGCGCCTCCCGCGACCGCCGCCGGGGAGCCGGTGAAGAAAAAGCGCGGGTTCTGGTCGCGGATCTTCGGCCGGGACAAGCAGCCCACGGCGCCGCCTCGCGACGCGCCCGCGCCAAAGTAAGTTGCCGCGGGCGCGTGTTACGATCCGCGCATCCCCAGGCCATGCCCTTTCGCTCGTTACTCGGCCATCGCACGACGCTGACGCTGCTCGTCACGCGCGGCTGGTGCGGGCACCTTGCCCCCCAGCCTGATCTTTGCGGGTCCCGACGGCGTCGGCAAGCGCGCGGCGGCCGTGGCGCTGGCGCAGGCCCTCAACTGCCCAACGCCGGTGCCGCCGACCGATCGGCTGGCGCTCGATGCCTGTGGCGAGTGCCCGGTCTGCCGCCGCATCAGCCGCGGCCTGCATCCCGATGTCACGGTCGTCGAACCAGGCGAAACCGGCTCGATCAAGATCGACGCCGTGCGCGAGGAGATTCGCAAGACGGCGTTCAAGCCGTTTGAGGCCCGCCGGCGGGTGATCATCTTCAACGACGCCGAGAGCCTCGGCGACGACGCGCAGAACGCGCTGCTGAAGACGCTCGAGGAGCCGCCGCCCGGATCGGTCCTGGTGCTGGTGACCGCGCAGCCCCATCGCCTGCTGGCGACGGTGCGTTCGCGCTGTCCCGTCGTGCGCTTTGCGCCGCTTGCGCCATCCGACGTCGCCGAGTGGCTGATGCGGGCGCACGCGATACCCGAGGCCGAGGCGCGCGCGGTGGCGGCCGTCGCCCGCGGGAGCCTGGCCGCGGCGCGCGAGACGGCCGAGTCAGGGGTGGAAGCCGTGCGCGAAGCGGCAGAACGCGTGCTCGCGACCGTGGCCGATGCCCGCGATCCGCGGGCGCGGCTCGAGGCAACCTCCGATATCGTCGGCAAGGGCAAGGGCTCCGGCGCCAGCGAGCGCGAGTCGCTCGCGACGCACCTGCACGCGCTGGCGTCGCTGCTGCGCGACCTGGGTGCCCTGGGCACCGGATCGGCAGCAGAGCGTGGTGAACGTCGATCTGGAGCCGTCGCTTGCGCGGCTGCTGCCGTCGTTTGGCGCCGAGCGAACGGTCAGGGGGTTTGCCGCCATCGACCGCGCGCTCGACGCGCTGGATCGCAACGCGAGTCCGAAGATCGTGGCAGACTGGGTGGTGCTGAACCTGTAAGCCGACTTCGGCCCTGGGCTTCGGCGGACCGCGTAGCCTTGGCGAGCTTCAGTTCGGGCGCTCGCCTCGGGGCTCAGGAGGCATCGGCCAGCCTCGGGCCTCTGGGCGTTTTGAATAGATCGGATTCCTGCGTGGAAGCCGCCCACCGTACCTACGTCTCCGTGCGCTTTTCGCCGGCCGGGCGCGCCCAGCGCTTCCTGCTGGCCGAAGGGGTCGAGCCTCCGCCGCCGGGCGCGACCGTGGTCGTCCGGACCGAATCGGGCGCCGCGCTGGGCAGGGCCGAAACCGCAATTGCCGGGACCGCCGCGCGCCGTCCGCCTCCCGAAGACACCTCGCCGTTGCGCGTGGTGCGGCGCGCCACCCAGGCCGACATCGTCACGCGGCTGAAGCACGAGCAGCGCGAGCGCGAGGGGCGGCAGTACGCGATGGACCGCATCCGTGCGCTCGACCTGCCGATGAAGCTGTCGCGAGTGGAGCAGCCCTTCGACGGATCGCGCCTGATCTTCTATTTCACCGCCGAGACCCGCATCGACTTCCGCGAGCTGGTCCGGGACCTGGCCGGCCGCTTCAGGACCCGCATCGAGATGCGGCAGATCGGCGTGCGCGACGAAGCGAAGATGCTCGGCGGCTACGGCTCGTGCGGCCGCCCGCTGTGCTGCAGCACATGGCTCACGTCATTTGAGCCGGTGTCCATCCGGATGGCCAAGCAGCAGGACCTGTCGCTGAATCCGTCGAAGCTTTCGGGGCTCTGCGGCCGCCTGAAATGCTGCCTGCGGTACGAGCTCCCCAACAGCAAAGGCGTGCGCGGCGGCGGGTGCGGCGACGAGGGCAGCTGCGACAACCCGTCGGGGTGTGGCACCGGCGGGTGTGGATCCGGGGGCTGCGGATCCGGCGGATGCGGGACCTGCGGTCACTAGCAGTCCAAACCCCGAAGCCTGTTACGATCCCCCGATGCCCTTGCCCCGCGTGGCCATCACGGTGGGCGACCCGGCCGGCATCGGCCCGGAGATCGCCGCGATGGCCGCCGCCGACCCCAGCGTGCGCGAGGTCTGCGAGCCGATCATTTTCGGCCCGCCTTCAGAGCTGACGACATCGATCGGCCACGTCTCTGCGGAGGCCGGCAAGGCGGCGTACGACGACGATCGTCGCGGCCGTGTCGGCGGCCCGGCGCGGCGAGGTGGACGCGATTGCGACCGCGCCGGTGAGCAAGGAAGCGTTTGCCCTGGCCGGGTTGCCGTGGAAGGGGCACACCGACCTGCTCGGGCACCTGACGGGGAGCCCGTTTGTCGCGATGATGTTCGAGTCGCCCGCGCTGCGCGTGGTGCTGGCGACCGTCCACGTGGCGCTCCGGGACGTGCCCGCGCTCATCACGCGCCCGCTTATCGAACAGACGATTGCGCTCAGCGCGCGCGAACTGCCGCGATTTGGCGTCGCCCGGCCGCGCCTTGCCGTCGCCGGTTTGAATCCGCACGCCGGCGAGCATGGCCTGATGGGCGAGGAGGATGACCGCGTGCTGTCGCCGGCCATCGCCGCTTCACGCCAGGCGGGCATCGACGTGTCCGGGCCGTTTCCTGCGGACACGATTTTTCTGCGAGCGCACCGCGGCGAGTTCGACGCGGTCATCGCGTGTTATCACGATCAGGGGTTGATTCCGGTGAAGCTGCTGGCGTTTGGCCAGGCGGTCAACGTCACCCTGGGCCTGCCCATCGTGCGCACGTCGGTCGACCACGGCACGGCGTTTGACATCGCCGGCACCGGCCGCGCCGATCCCGGGTCGATGATCGCCGCTGTGCGCCTGGCGGCACGCCTGGCCGACGCCCGTCGTCGAGGGGAGCCGGGTGCCTGAACCGACCGAACGCGAACTGGCGCAGCGCCTGGTCGCCGAAAATCGCAAGGCGCTGCACGACTTCCACATCCTCGAGACGTTCGAGGCCGGGCTGGTGCTGCAGGGCACCGAGGTGAAGTCGATTCGAGAGGGCCGTGTGAACCTGCGCGACAGCTTCGCGCGCGTGGAGGCCGGCGAGGTGTGGGTCTACAACATCCACATCAGCGCGTACTCCCATCGCGGCTACGCGGACCACGAGCCGACGCGCCGTCGCAAGCTGCTGCTGCACAAGCAGGAGATCCGCAAGCTGATTGGCAAGACCGTCGAGAAGGGCATGACGCTGGTCCCGCTGCGGCTCTACTTCAAGGGCGGCAAGGCGAAGATGGCCATCAGCCTCGCCAAGGGCAAGCAGGCGCACGACAAGCGCGACGCGATCCGCAAGAAGGAAGTGGACCGCGAGACGCGCGCGGCGATGAAGGCCCGCAGCCGGTGAGTGTGTAACTCAGGTCTTCACACTAAGTAAGAATGTCGTCGCCCGCTCGCGCCTTCGCATGGCGCGGCTCGGCCAAGTCCTCGAAAATCTCCACAGCTCGGATCGCGATCCACCCGGCCACGAGTTTTCACGGTCGTGCCACGGCGCGGACGCCTTGTCCTCTCTTCCGCGCGCCTCACGCAATTGATGTTGGCTCCGGCTGTCCGCCACCCGGCGGATCGTCAACAGGATTGGACTGCCCATTACGGTTCTGTAATCGATGCAAACGCTAATACTATTTTTTTCAATAAGTTAGCGTTCACAAGTCGTCGGCCCGCACCCTGCACTGGCCCCAGGCACCGAGTTGTTCGGTCACGAATCGCCTGGGGTCCGTCATGAAGTCGCAGGATCAGCCATCGCCCTTCTCGATATGCCGTCCGGTTGGCGTGGCTCGCCCTCGTCATCATGGTCATCGCGCTGACCGGCGCGTCGAGCCGCGCGCAACAGGGTCAACGGCAGGGCCAGGCAAGACCACTTGTTCGAGCCGCGCGGCGAGACTGTCGCCGATGGTCCCGACGGACGTGCGGATCGAACCAGGAAGCGTGGGCGTCGTGTCCGTGTCAATGCCGGCGCTCTTCAGCAGGCTGGCGCTCAGGGCGGCGCTGACGAGATGACGCTGAATCTGTTCGACGATGTGCAGTTGCGCGCACGAAGAAACCAACTCCAGCCCACGAGCTCCGGTGGATGGGTGTGGAAGGGCCGGCTGCTCGATGTCGAGGGAGAGGCTACCTTCGCGATCCAGGACGGGGTCGTGGCGGGCACCGTCTTTGCCGGCGACAAGGTGTTCG
>CAWFRL010000004.1:0-254185 GCA_963818215.1 Vicinamibacteria bacterium
GGATCAGCACGGTGCTGTTCATCGGCGCCACCAGTTCGAGGCTCTGGAACACCTGCTGCATCGCGCCGCTCTGGCCGACCACGTTGTCGAAACGGTAGCGGTCGCGAAGCTGTGCCCGCAGTTCGGCATTCTCCTGGCGCAGGCGCGGCTCGTTGATGGCCGCGGCCAACACGCGCGACAACTGCGCCAACTGGACCGGCTTGATGAAAAAGTCGATGGCTCCACGCTTGATGGCGGCCACGGCTTCCTCGACACCGCCAAACCCGGTCATTACAACCGCGACGACGTCCGGGTACCGCGTCATGGCGGCATTCAGGATGTCGAGGCCGTCGGCGTCGGGCAACTTGAGGTCGATAACCAGGCCGTCGTAGGCGAAAGCCTTCAAGCGGTCCAGGGCGTCGGCGCCGGTCGGGGCCTGGGCCACGACGAACCCCTCACCTGTGAGATGCTCGGCGATTAGTTCGCGAAGGGCGTCGTCGTCATCGACGATGAGAACGCAGGGCTGGGTACGAACAGACATAAAGTCCTGAGCGGACGCCGGTTAGGCATCCTTGGTAACGCGCTGCGGGGAGGATAGGGCATTATAGCCGTAGCTGATCCAGCAACCACAAGGCGACTCCCCAGTGGTCGAAGACCACTGCCGATGGGCTCGGTCCCAAGATTCCGGCCCGATCTGCCGACTATCCTAATGAAGTGCGCGTCCGGCGTTGAGCAATCGCATGCCTCAGATGATTCACCGACCCGCCCATGTGCTCGTCGTCGATGACGAGCCCGACGTCCGCGATCTGTTGGTCGAGTACTTCCGGGAGGCTGGCCACGAGGTGTCGTCCGCAGCCGACGGGACCGAGGCGGTCGCCGACATCACCCGCAACCCAACCAAGTATGGACTCGTCATCAGCGACCTTCAACTGCCTGGTATAGACGGACTTGGCGTGCTCAAGGCCGCCAAGGCCGCCAACCCCTCGGTGGCGGTCATCATCGTGACGGGCTACGCCTCGGTGGACTCGGCTGTCCGCGCAGTGCGTCTGGGCGCCTATGACTATCTGACCAAGCCGTTCACCCTTGGGCAGATCGACGTCATCGCTCGCCGAGCTGCGGAGCGGCAGGCGCTGGAGGCAGAAAACCGACAGCTTGGACAGACGGTGGAAGGGCGAGACCTGCCCGAGGCGGCGCCGGGCATCGCCGAGCAGCTCGACTCGATCGATCGGCGGCTGGCGCGGATCGAAGGCGTGCTCAACGAGTTGAACGGCGGTCGAGCGCGTCGCTGACGTTGCCGCCGGACTCATCGGCGCGGCCCAGGACAACACGCCGGCATCGGCGACGGGGGAGCGACCGGCGACGATGCGTGCGGCGACGCGCGTGCCCATCTGACGGCACCCCAGCGCAGGCGTCGTCCCCAGCAGGTCGGCCGTGCGGTCGCCCGCCTTGAGCGTCGCCTCGATCGCGCCCTCGATGGCTGCCGCCTCATCGGGCAGGTTCAGGCTGTGGCGGAAGAGCAGCGCCAGCGACGCAATCGTGCCGAGCGGGTTGGCCTTGTCCTGACCGGCGATGTCGGGCGCCGACCCATGGACGGGCTCGTAGAGTCCAGGGCCATTGCCAAGGCTGGCCGACGGCAACAGCCCGATCGAGCCCGCAATCACGGCCGCCTCGTCCGAGAGGATGTCGCCGAAGAGGTTCTCGGTGAGGATGACGTCGAAGCGGGATGGCCGCGTCACCAGCGCCATGGCGCACGAGTCGACGTACATGTGGTCGAGCGTGACGTCGGGATAGCCCTTCGCGACCTCGTTGACGACGGCGCGCCACAACTGAGAGGTCTCGAGCACGTTGGCCTTGTCCACGGAGGTGACGTGCTTGCGCCTGCCCTGGGCTGCCTTGAAGGCCACATGCGCGATGCGCTCGATCTCGGGCGTGGTGTAGCGCATGGTGTTGAAGGCCTCGCCGCGCGCGCGGTCGATCTGGCGCGGCTCGCCGAAGTAGAGGCCGCCGGTCAGTTCCCTGACGATCAGCAGGTCGGCTCCACGCGCAATCTCGGGCCGCAGCGGCGCGGCGTCTTCCAGCCCGGGCCAGATCCGGGTCGGGCGCAGGTTGGCGAAGACACCGAGACCCTTGCGCAGCGCGAGCAGGCCGCCTTCCGGACGTTCCTTCGACGGCAGGTGATCGAAGGCCGGATCGCCCACGGCGCCCATCAGCGTCGCCGTGCTCGCCAGGCAACCTTCCAGCGTCTCAGGCGGAAGCGCCGGCGGCCGGCGCGCAATGCCGCACCTCCCATCAGGTAGGACGGCCGCTCGACCGTGTGCCCAAACCGGGACGCGACCGACATCGAGGACATCGCACGCGGCCGCCACGACTTCGGGGCCGACGCCGTCGCCAGGGATCAGGGAGATGTGGAGATGCATCAGTGACGAGCTACGAATGACGAGCAGTGACGAGTTACGGGAAATGTGGAGGATTGTGATCGGCTTCGAGTGTCGTGCATCTGCGCAATTTCGTACTCGTCACTCGTCACTCGTCGTTCGTAACTGAGCGTGAGTCACACACCGTGCCCGTAACCCACCTCTTCGGTCCCCGGCCCATGCTTGTGGCCGATGGGGGTTGCGGCGACCGATTCGGGCGACTGTCGCAGGTCGGTGATCATCTGCAGGAGTTCGGCGTCCGACACGGTCTTCTGCTGGTCCGCCAGCGCGACCATCCGGCGATACAGGCGGTCGAGCTCGAGACGATCGAGCTCGAGGCCGAGCTGCTGCACGCGATGGTGCACGGCGTGGCGTCCCGAGTGCTTGCCGAGCACGAGCGTCGTCGCCGGCACGCCGACGTCTTCGGGCCGCATGATCTCGTAGGTGCGACGGTCCTTCAGCATGCCGTCCTGGTGGATTCCTGCCTCGTGCGCGAAGGCGTTGCGTCCGACGATCGCCTTGTTGGCCTGCACGGCTTCGCCTGTGAGGCGCGTCAGCATCTGGCTGGCGGCGAAAATCTGCCCGGTGACCACGTCGGTGCCGTAGGGCAGGCGGTCCTGGCGCACCTTGGTGGCCATCACGATCTCTTCGAGCGAGGCGTTGCCCGCGCGTTCGCCGATGCCGTTGATCGTGCACTCCACCTGGCGCGCACCGGCGCGCAGCGCCGCCAGCGTGTTGGCGACGGCCAGCCCGAGGTCGTCGTGGCAGTGCGCGCTGAAGATGGCTTTGTCGGCGTTGGGGACGCGGGAGAGGATGGCGTGGAAGAACTCGTAGATTTCGTCGGGCGTCGAGTAGCCGACTGTGTCAGGCAGGTTGACCGTGGTGGCGCCTGCCTTGATAACCGACTCGACGACCCTGCACAGAAAGTCGAGGTCGGTGCGGGTGGCGTCCTCCGCTGAGAACTGGACGTTGTCGGTGTACCCGCGAGCCTGGGTCACGGCGGCGACGGCCGCCTGCAGGCAGTCCTCGCGGCTGATGTGCAGCTTCTTTTCCAGGTGCAGGTCGGAGGTCGCGATGAAGGTGTGAATGCGGCTGCGCGCCGCCGCCTTGAGCGACTCGCCGGCCCGCTCGATGTCTTCCGGGCGGCATCGGGCCAGGGCGGCGGTCACGGGACGGGGCACTTCGGCGGCGATGGCCCGCACGGCCTCGGCGTCGGCTTCGGAGGCGATCGGAAAGCCCGCTTCGATGATATCCACGCCCAGAGCGTCCAGTTGCCGGGCCAGCTGGAGCTTCTCGGACACGCGCAGCGAGAAGCCCGGCGCCTGCTCGCCGTCGCGCAGCGTGGTGTCGAAGATGACGATACGGTCAGCAGCCATGAGGCCTCCGCCTTCGATTTTCGGATTGCCGTGACTATGCAGTCAAGTCTATAGTTCTTACGCTTTAATAATGACCCGTTATGCCAGCCGGCGACCGGCCGGCGCAGGGCCGGGGCGGCTGGCCACCGATGGAACTCTCCGAACTGCAGGTTTTCCTCACCGTCGCCGGCGAGCGCAGCTTCTCGCGTGCCGCCGCCAAGCTGCACCGCACCCAGCCGGCCGTGAGCCAGGCCATCCGGCGGCTCGAAGAGGAACTGGGCGAGCGGCTGTTCGACCGGTCCTCCAAGCAGGGCGCGCTGACCGAGGCGGGCCGCGTGCTGCGCGAATACGCGCAGCGCCTGATGCGCCTCAGCGAGGAAGCCGAAGTCGCCGTGCGCGAACTGCGCGACCTGCGTCGCGGCCGCGTGCTGGTCGGCGCCAACGAGGCCGCCGTGCACGCGCTGCTCCCGCTGGTCGGTCGCTTCCGTCAGGCGCATCCCGAGATTCAGGTGGACGTGCGACGCGTCCCGTCGCGGCAGGTCGGCGTCGAGGTCGTGCAAGGCAGTCTGGACTTCGGCGTGATCACGTTTCTGCCGGCCGAGCGCGGGTTGCTGACGCTGTCGCTCGGGCCCGACGACCTGGTGATGCTCGTCCATCCCCAGCACGCGCTGGCGGGACGCAAGGACGTGACGCTGGCCGAGTTCGGACGCGAGACCGTCATCGCCCACAACGACCCGTCGCCGGCCCGCGAGCGCGTCCTTCGCACCTTCGAGCAGAAGCACGCGCCCATCAACATCCAGGTCGCGCTGCCGAGCCTGGAGGCGATCAAGCGCGCGGTCGAGATGAAGATGGGCGTCGCGCTGCTGCCCAAGCGGTGCGCGCTGTCCGAGCTGTCGCGCGGCAGCCTCGCCGCGGTCAGGGTCCAGCAGGTCCGACTGGCGCGGCAGCTGCGGCTGGTCTACCGTAAGGGTGGGGAGATGAGCCACGCCGCACAGGCGTTCCTGCAGGTCGCCAAACAACATCACCCTGAGAGCTAGAGTTCACGGGTTCACACTGGGGTTCACGGGTTCGTCAGGTTCAGGGTTCACGGTTCGGAACGTTTGCGAACTGAACCTGTGAACCGCGAACCTGTGAACTCGTGAACCGTGCGAACCTGTGACCAGAGCCGTGCCTATGGACGTCCTCCGCCAGGACCTGCTGTTCGCGTTTCGGATGCTGCGCAAGGATCGCGCGTATGCCGCTGCCGTGATCCTGACCCTGGCCATCTGCCTGGGCGCCAACACCGCGATTTTCACCGTCGTCCGGTCCGTCCTGCTTCGCCCGCTGCCGTACCCTAGTCCGAGCCGCCTGGCCTTCATGTTCGACGGGTTTCCCGGCGCGGGTGTCGAGCGGGCCGGCACGTCGGTGCCGAACTATCTGGACCGCGTGCCGCTGACCGAGGTCTTCGATTCGGTGGCGCTGTACCAGAACGGCGGGTTCCGGGTCGGGGCAGGGCGCCGGCGCCGAAGGCGTCGCGTCGATGAGGGTCAGGCCCTCGTTCTTCACGGTGCTGCGCACGAAGGCGGTTCGCGGGCGCTTCTTCACCGAGGAGGAAGGCGACGACCGGCAAGGAGCAAGGTCGTGGTGCTCAGCCAGGCGTTTGCGGCCCGGCAGCCCGGCGGCATCGATGGCGTGGTCGGCCGCCAGCTTCGCCTGAACGACGAGCCGTACGTCGTCGTCGGCGTCGCGCCCGAGGAGCTTCACCTTCCGGGATCCCAACATCCGGATCTGGGTCCCGCTGGCCTTCACTCCCGAGCAGCGTGCCGAAGACAGCCGCTACAGCCAGAACCACGATCCATCGCGCGCCTGGCCGACGGCGCGACGCTGGAGCAGGCGCAGGCACGGCTCGACGCGCTCAACGTCGTCAACTCGAGCGGGCCGGGCCGCTCAAGAGCGCGCTGGTCAACGCGGGCTATCCACACGCGTCGTGCGCCTTTGCCGACGACATGGTGCGCGACGTGCGCGCGGCGCTCCAGTTGTTGTGGGGCGGCGTGCTGTTCGTGGTGCTCATTGCGGCCGTCAACATCGCGAACCTGTCGCTCGTGCGTGCGAGCGGGCGGTTGAAGGAACTGGCGACGCGCAACGCGCTCGGCGCGGCGCGCGGCCGCGTCGCGCGGCAGCTGGTCACCGAAGCGCTGCTGCTGACTGTGCATCGGCGGCGCGCTTGGGCGTGTTGTCGGCTTCTGGAGCCTGGACGCACTGGCGTGCGCTGGGCCTGCAGATCTTCCGCGCGCCCACGAGATCCGGATGGACGGCACGGTGCTCGCGTTCACGCTCGGGCTGGCCGTCGTGCTCGGCGTCGTGCATCGGCATCGCGCCGGCGGTGCAGCTGGCGCGGGTGAATCTGAGCAACATCCTGCGCGAGGACAGCCGGACCGGCACGGCCGGTCGCAGCGCGCGGCTCGTGCGCCGCGGCCTGGTCGTGTCGCAGGTCGCGCTGGCCTTCGTGCTGCTGATCGGCGGCGGGCTGCTGCTGGCGAGCTTCCAGCGGCTGCTCGGCGTGAATCCCGGGCTTCAGTCGCCGAACACGTCGTGACCGGCCGGGTCAGCCCGCTGGCGTCCCGGTATCCCGACGACGCGGCGCTGCGCGGCTACACGAGCCGGGCCCTCGAGCGGATCCGGGCGCTGCCTGGCATCGAGGCCGCCGGCGCGACGACGTTCCTGCCGTTCAGCTGGGACAGCAGCAGCAGCGTCATCATCGCGGAAGGCTACACGCCGGCGCCGGGCGAGTCGGTCGTCTCGCCGAACCAGGTCTACGTCACGCCCGGCTATTTCGAAGCGCTGCGAGTGTCACTGAAGCGCGGGCGGTTCTTCACCGACTCGGACACGCGCCGAGTCGCCGCGCGTCGTGATGGTCGACGAGCAGCTGGCGAAGAAGTTCTGGCCGAACGCCGACCCGATCGGCCGCCGCATGTACCTGCCCGACCGGCCCGAAGACATCGTGAAGCCCGGGCCCAACCGTAAGTACCTGCAGGTGGTCGGGGTCGTGGGGACCGTCAAGCTGAAGGGGCTCATCGAAGGCGAGAACGCGCGCGCCGGCGCGTACTACATGCCATTTGCGCAGGAGCCGCAGCGCAACATCGGCTTCGCCGTCAGGAGCCGAGGCGAGGCGCCGCGACCACCGCCTCGGTGCAGCGCGTGCTGGCGGAGATCGATCCGGAGATGCAGGCCTTCGATGTCTTCACGATGTCGGAGCGCGTCGAGAAGTCCCTCAACCCGCGGCGCGCGCCGATGGTGCTGTCGCTGGCGTTTGGCGTGGTCGCGCTGCTGCTGGCGTCGGTCGGGTTGTACGGCGTGCTGGCGTACCAGGTGACCCAGCGGACGCGCGAGATCGGCATCCGGATGGCGCTCGGCAGCGACACGTCGGGCATTCTTCGCATGGTGATCAACGAAGGCGCGCCTGCTCGTGGCGATGGGACTGGCCGGCGGACTGGTCGGGCGCGGTCGTCCTGCGCGGCGTCATCGCGTCGCAGCTCTACGGCGTCGGCGCGCTCGACCCGATGGTGCTGCTCGGGCGGCCATCGGCGTTCTCGGGGCCACCTCGCTGGTCGCGTGCGTCGGACCGGCGCGGCGCGCGGCCCGCGTGAATCCGGTGGTGGCGTTGTCGCAGCAGTAGACGCAAGTTCACAGGTTCACGGGTTCACGGGGTCACACAGGTTCGGGGTCACGAACCCGTTAACCGAGACCTGTGCAACTCCGAACCTGTGACCCCGTGATGACCCGGTTCTATCGCGTTCGATAGTCGAAGCTCACGGTGGTCGTCTCGTCGAGCACGAGCGGCCGGACGAACCGGTACGCCGCTGCCCGCGCGCGGCACGTCGATGCGGACCGGCAGCACGCCGACGACGCGGCGCTGGAGGTTGAAGACGTTTTGTGACGGCGCGGCCTGTGCCGCGGCGTCGCTCAGCGACTTCCGGCCGACGTCTTCGGACTCGACGGGCTCCGCCGCGACGCTGATGGTCTCGCTGAGCTCGCCAGGCTCCAGGCGAAGGTCGATCGCGCGAAGGCCGTTCGCCTCCAGGGACACCACGGCCTCTGTCGTCTTGTACCCGGCCATCGAAGCGGTCAGCGTGATTCGTCCCGAACGCACTCCGGTGAGAAGGAACCAGCCGGCCCCGTTGGTCACGGACTGCGCCAGAAGCTGCCCTCTGTAGTGCGCGGTGACAGTCGCTCCGGGCATGACGGCTCCGGACGAGTCCACGACCTGTCCGACGAGCCGCCCGGGCCCGGGCACATATGAACCGCCCCCAGTCCCTCCGCCTGCACCCGCTCCAATGCCTTTCCCATCCCCGTAACCCACGCCGCCTCGCACTCCGATCCGTGGCCCTCGACCAGGCTCACGGGCGCGGGCTCGAGCATCGCGTTGCCGTCGAACCGCCGCACGCGATAACGGTCGGGCACGAACATCTCCCACTCGACCAGCGCCACAGGGATGTCCATCTTCGGCAGCACCAACTCGGCGCGGCCTTTCTTCGCGAAGGGCTGACCTGACTGCACGTACACGAACGACACCGTGTACAGCCGCTCGGACGGAAGCCCGGACGGAGCAGTGGCACGCGCGTCCCGTCGGGACCCTGGGCGAGTTTGGCGGTTTCGCCGGCGACCTCCGCGGAGACCATCGACGCGCCCGCCGGCAGCTCGACGCGCAGGAACGGTTGCGCCCGATTCCGCATCGTCAACGCGATCTCCGTGAGCGTTCGGCCGTCGACGGTGACCAGGGTCGTCGCGACGGCACGATCCGCAACGGCCGCGATCACCGCCGCGTCGGCAAACCGCGTGACCTCCATCGAGACGATCGCCGAGGCGGGTGCGCGGCGTTGATACCGCAAGGCAGCCAGGACCGCGCGGCCTGCCAAGGACATCAGCGGCTGGCTGGCTTCCCGTACGTCCATGCGGCGGATGACATCGGTTTCCTTGACGGCCAGGTCGACGGTTCCCTCGGCTTCCACGGCAACCTCGCCCGATTCGCGCTCGACGCCGTTGACGCCCGGCAGCGGCAACTCGAGCGGCCCGGCCGCGGCCATCCGACGCTCGAGACTGACCAGGAATTGATGGCGGCGTTCGGCGGGTCGGTTCAGACGCAGCAACAGAACACCAGGACGCTCTTCGGTTCCATCAAGCGTCGCCCCCGACGCGCCGGTGACCACGAATCCAGCGGGCACCACAGTTCAACCTGGTCTGGCTGGCCGGCCAGCACCGTGACGTCCACAAGCGAAGTCAGGCGCAGCTCGGCATCCCGCAGGCTGACGAGCGTTTTCACATCGGCCAGCGTGCGCGCGTCGCGCGAGGCCGGCGCCTCGATTTGTCGCGAGGCCCAGGACAGCCGGGCCTGGCTGCCTGGGACCAGCGTCGCCTCGACCCGTGTGAGCCCCGCGGAGGTCGACGTCCGGGTGATGGCGCCGGGCTCCACCCGAACGTCGGCGACGGTGCCGGGCAGATCGAACGACGCGCGCACGCTGCCGGCAATGGGCACGGGCATGGCCAACCACGCGCGCCCTGGCGCCGACGCCACGTCAGCGCCCCAGTCGACGGCAATCGTGAACGGCCGCGGTCCCTCGACAAGGCCCACGCTCACCTCGCCCTCGCGCAGCAACGGCAGCGGCGTCGAGCCGACGCGGGCGTCGACGATTGTCGCGTTCGACAGCAGCGGCACTCGCGTCAGGCCTGCGTGGAAGACTTCGCCTTCGAGCGTGAAGGTGCCTCGCGCGCGACTGCCGGTGATGCGCACGGCCGCTTCGGCGCGTGCGACGACGGCTGGGATCGGCGGCGGATCGGGCCGGCGTATGGGACGTTCGGCCCGATCGGTCAGCCGGTCGTATTCCGCCAGCGTCAACGTCACCGTGCCCGGAGGGCTTTGCGGCGGGCGCAGCGGCTGCTGCGCAAGCGCGGTGGCCGCGGCCAACGAACCTGCCACGACGAGCATCGCGCGCGCGACGGACGTGAAAGCCGTGTGATGGGTGACCATGGTCAGTTCCCCCGCGTGCGGTGGTATTCCAGGTCGAGCTCGGCCGTCTGCGTCTCCGGCGTGAGCTCGGAGGCGAGATAGATCGTCGAGCCGAATTCAGGAAACGTGATGTCGAGCGGCAGGATGCCGACGGCGCGATTCGCTTTCTGAGCGTGACGGGCCGACCGGAGGAGCGCGTCGATGGCCTTTTCCGACGGCTCCTCCGTGGCGGGCGACGGCGACGACGCCGGCGGCGTCGCGATGCCGTCGGCATTCTCGTTGTCGCGCAGGACGGCAGACACGGGCGCCGAATACGGCTCGACGCGAAACGATCCGGGCACCGCGGTGAGAGTGAAGCGTGGCGAATGATGGAGCGCGACACCTGTGCGGGAAATGGGGAGGTCGATGGCGGGCAGCCCGAGCGCGATGCGTGCCTTTCTCGGACCACGGCGCCACGCGTGCCAGATAGACGATCTCGACGACGAATGGCGGCAGGTCGTCGCGCGACTGGCCTCGTTCGAGCGGCACCAGCAGCGCCCCGCCGGCGGCGCGGCCGGGCCTGACGACGCGTCCGGCGACCGACGTGCTCCAGAGCGTCGCGTCGACCGGCAGCGCGACGCTCATCAGGCTGCGATGGTTGTTGCGAACCGCGTAACGCGCGCGCACGAGCGTCTTGCCTTCCTCGGTCGACAACACCTGGTAGCGCGCCTCGTCGACGTTGGCGACCTGTACCGCTTGCGTCGCGTAGCGCGTGACGCGAACGGCCAGCGCGCGGGCCGCGGCCCCTGCGATCGGCTTGAAGCGAAACGCGACCATCGACGGAGACTCGCGGCCGGCGACGATGCTGCCAAGGTCGGACGCGTCTGCCGGCTCGAGCGCCTGCGGCTGCCGCTCGGTGATCTCGCCGGCGCCGAGCACCTCGACGGCGATGCCGCCGGTTTCCCGCTCCGCGTCCGGCAGGCGAAGCAGCGGCACCGGCACGACGCCCTCGCTCGGCGCGCGCAGTTCGCCCATCACGCTGAAGGTCGCCGTTGTCGCGAGCGGATCGATGAAGCTCACGCGCAGTGTCCCCGGTCGAACCGTTTCCCAGTCCGCGACGGTCGCTCCCGAGACGCGGTTGACACGAAGGGTCTCGGGCATGCCAAGCGTGACGGCGGTCGCCAGGCCCGAGATGACATCGACGCGCACCGACGGCGCTCAGCTGCGTCGCGTCCTCGCCGAGGCCCACCAGGTGCGTGACGCTGCCGCGCATGCGCAGCGGTTGGTCGGCCCGGCGCTCGTCGACGCGGCGGCGCCACGTGAAGGTGAGCGGTTCGTGGCCGCGTCCGTGCGCGACCCACCGGCTCTGGCCGCCGCTTTCCGAGGTCGACGCGATCCATGCGTTGCTCACGCCGAGGTCGACGCCCACACGCGGCATCGTCAGCGTGACCTGCATCGCCGCCGCGGGTGCCGGCGGGACGACGAGCGATTCGACCGATGCGGCCGCGGTTACCGGGAGCACGACGTTCAGCGTGAGCACCGACCGCCCGCGCTTGGACAACAGCACGTGCGGCGACGGCTGATCGACCAGCGAGACGGGCCGGCCATCGACGCGCGCGTCGCCGACGAGCAGGCCATCGGGCACCTGGACGCGCACCCAGCCCTCCTTCAGCACGTCGACCGTCACAGCGGCCGTGCCCGTGACCGAGCCCGAGCCGAGCGTGAGGTCGTAGTCGATGCGTGTCACAGCCGCGTCCACAGGCGGCGGGGGTGGCGCCGGGTCGACCGGAAACGCCTTCGCGCGAAGCGCGCGGTAGTCGTCGACCGGAATGACGACCCAGCCGTCGGCACGTGCCGGGTCCTGTCCGGTCGCGACCGGCGCCGTGGCGACGAGCAGCAGCGGAGCGAGCAGCAGCAAGCGTGCGGATACCATGGGCACCTCGTGGAGCCCGGCGGCCTTCCACCGGATCATCGATAGAACGCTGGCAGCACCGGCATCTTGCAAGATGCTCTCCTCGGTGCGAGCCGCCAGGTCCCGCCGCAGATCCGTCCTGCGCGTTCGCGTACTTCACGCGCGTGGACGCAGGCGATCCGGCCGGATGGATACCGGTTTTGTAATCGCGGCGCCGGCGACGGCTACGTCCGCGCCTCGGTCGACGCGATGCTGAAGGGTTAGACAGCGGAGAGTGCGGACTGGCCGGACGAGCTCGTACGTCAATCACGGAGCCACGAAGACACGAGGACGCACCGAGCTCGCTCTGGGACGAACCGAAGAACTCTGTGCGTCTCTGTGTCTTCGTGTCTCCGTGATTGGCGACGCCGCTACCAGCGGCCGGTTACGTACGGGAGTGTGTCTGCGAGCGCGCGCACCTGATCGAAGTCGGCCAGCAGCAGGCCGGTGCCGTCCCAGAGGCCCGTCACCAGCGCTTCGTGCGCGGAGGCCGGCATCGTGGCGGCCACGCGCAGGTCGCCGGCGCGCACGGCGAGCCCGGCGACGTCGACCTCGAGGATCAACGCCGGATCGGCTTCCACCGCGGCCATGAGCCGCTCGATGTCGTCGTGCGGGACGGTCAGGCAGGGGAGTCCCAGTTGCACGCTGTTGCCGAAGAAGATCTCCGAGTAGCCCTCGCCGACTACGGCGCTGATGCCCCAGCGCTGCAGCGCTTGCGGCGCGTGCTCGCGCGAGCTGCCGCAGCCGAAGTTGCGGTTCACGAGCAGCACCCGCGCGCCTTGGTACTGCGGCTGGTTGAAGGCATGGGCCGGGTCGCTGCGGTCATCGGCGAACACATGACGCTCGAGGCCCTCGAACGAGACGGACTTCAGGTACCGCGCGGGGATGATGCGGTCGGTGTCGATGTCGTGGCCGCGAAGCGGCAACGCCCGGCCCGAGACACGTTCGATGCGGCTGACGCTCATGCCGTCACTCCTTGATTGGCGAGCACGGGCCGGACGTCGACCACCTCGCCAGCCACGGCGGCGGCGGCGACCATCGCCGGAGACATCAGCAGCGTGCGCCCGGTGGGGCTGCCCTGACGCCCCTTGAAGTTGCGATTCGACGAGCTGGCGCACACCTCGCGGCCCTGGAGCCGGTCGGGGTTCATCGCCAGGCACATCGAACAGCCGGCGCCGCGCCACTCGAAGCCCGCCTCGCGGAAGATCTCGTGCAGCCCCTCGCGCTCGGCGTCCTGCCGCACCGTGTCCGAGCCGGGCACGACCAGCCCCTTCACGTGCGGCGCGAGGCGATGGCCTCGCACGACGCGCGCCGCTTCGCGCAGGTCCGACAGGCGGCTGTTCGTGCACGACCCGATGAACGCCACGTCGATGCGCGTGCCCTTGATCGGCGCGCCCGCATCGAAGCTCATGAACTGCAGCGCCTCCTCGACGCCGGCGCGATCGTGGGCGCCGACCTCGCGCGGATCGGGCAGGCGCCCGCTGACCGGCACCGACTGGCCCGGGTTGATCCCCCAGGTGACCGTGGGCTCGAGCACGTCGCCGTCGATGGTCACCCGATCGTCGTAGCGCGCGTCGGCGTCGGACGCCAGGCGCCCGCCAGTACGTCTGGACGCGCGATCGAACGCCTCGCCCTGCGGGGCAAAGGCCCGCCCTTCGAGGAACGCAAACGTCGTGTCGTCGGGGTTGACGTAGCCGACGCGCGCGGCGCCCTCGATGGACATGTTGCAGATGGTCATCCGCTCGTCCATCGACATGCGGTCCACGACGGGGCCGCCGTACTCGTAGGCGTAGCCGGCGCCGCCTTTGACGCCCAGCCGCCGGATGATCTCGAGGATGACGTCTTTCGCGTACACGCCCGGCGCAAGCCGGCCCGTGACGTCGATGCGGCGCACCTCCAGCGGCTCGAGCGCCAGGCACTGGCTCGCCAGCACGTCGCGCACCTGCGAGGTGCCGATGCCGAATGCCACCGACCCGAACGCTCCATGGGTCGAGGTGTGGCTGTCGCCGCAGGCGATCGTCATGCCGGGCTGCGTGAGCCCGAGCTCGGGGCCGATCACGTGGACGATGCCCTGGTGGGCGTCGCCGATGTTGTAGAGCGGGATGCCGTGCTCGACGCAGTTGCGCTCGAGCGCGCTCATCATCTGCTCGGCCATCACGTCGAGAAACGGCCGCTGCCGCTCGCGCGTCGGCACGATGTGGTCGACCGTCGCGAAGGTGCGTTGCGGAAAGGCGACCTTCCAGCCGCGTGCGTTGAGCATGTCGAACGCCTGGGGGCTGGTGACCTCGTGCACCAGGTGCAGGCCGATGAACAGCTGCGTCTGGCCGGTCGGCAGCCGGCGGACGGCGTGGGCGTCCCACACCTTCTGAAGGAGCGTCTTACCCATAACGCCAGTTTATCACTCTGGCCTGTCTATTCGCGTTGCTTACCGGTCCTTTGCGGTTCCGGTTATGGGGCGCCGAAGCCTCGGACCCGTTTGGCGAGCCAGTCCTTGACGGCCGCGGAGTAGTCCGGCACGAATCGCTGCAAGGACGCCATTTCCGCGTTGCTTCCGACCTTCGCCTCGAGCTGGAGGTGATTGGCCTTCGGCAGAATTCGCAGCGTGTAGTCCCGGTTGCCGCCGGCTTTGAGCGCCGCCTCCCAGGCAGCCTTGTTCTTCTCCGCCATGATGTTGTTGTCCAACTCCCCGAAGAGGGCGAGCGTCGGCACCTGGAGCTGACCGAGCGTCGGAGCGGGATCGTAAAAGTACAGCCGTCGAATGAACTGCCAGTAGGGATGATCCGGTGTCCCCGGGAACGTGTCGGGCGGTTGTCCCCCCAGCCGGGCTGCGACCGCTTTCGCGCGCCGCGGCGTACTCGGCCCACCCCGCGCCCGTTCGTGCGAATGCGTACTGGAGTTTCATGAGTCCGACCAGCTGCGCGACTCCCTCGGGTCGCATCCCCCGGGCCGTCATCTCGTTTTGCACCTGATCGATCGTGGTCTCAGAAGCGGCCACGCCCGCGCCGGAGACGCTGATCAGAAACGCGAGGTCTTTCGCGCGGACGGCCGCCAGCGGCATGATCCATCCGGCCTGGCTCCATCCCAGCAGGCCGACCTGCGTGCGGTCGATGTCCTTGCGCGTCTTCAGGTACTCGAAGGCGGCCACCACGTCGCTGGCCAGATCGTCGAACGACGCCGTGTTCCAGTCGCCGGTCGAGCCGCCCACACCCCGCTTGTCGTACCCGAGGACCGCGATGCCGTGCCGAATCAGAAACCGAGCCAGCGGCAGCACGTACTCGCGATCTTCCGCCCCCGAGGCGTGCACGAGAATGATGGCGGGATGTTGTCCGTCAGTGCTGGGACCGATCAGCGTCCCGGCCAACTGAATGGCGCCGTTCGAGAAACGGACGTCTTCACGTTTCTCGATCGCGACGCGTCGCGCGATACGTGGGGATGCGTCGCCGCGTCGCCACGTCAGCGATGCGATCTTGCCGGTCCCGTCGCGTTGAAACTCGACCTGGGACTCAATCGCGGTCGGGATCGCCAGGCCGGGCCCCGAGAAGAAGCGATCGCGATCGGTCGGATACAGCGTCCGGACCTCGCCGGATTCATCGAACGCGACGAGCTGATTCGCCCCGGTCGTCTCGCTCCAGATCTGCAGATACAGGAAGGCGTCCGGGCCCCATTGATAGGCGCCGTCGTACTCACGAAGAATCTTCGCGTCCACGGAGCGCACGGGCGGGGCTTGAAACGCCGGGCGCACGATCACGGCTCCCACGAGGACCGTCGCGACTGTCGCGCCAATCAGCGTTGACGTGTGCATCGTGGCACTCCGCTGCGCGCGACGGCTCCTAGCGGGGCCAGCCGATCTCGGCCAGCACCGTGTCGGCCAGCGTGGGGTTCAGCGGCGCGAATCCCAGGTCGGTGATACGACGCGCCGACGGCGGCGGCTGGACTGAGGTGCTTGAGCACGCGCAGCTCGTCCACCCAGCGCGCCACCGCCGAGGGCAGCGCCGCGGTCGCCCCGGCGCGCGGCAAGGTCACGTCGAGCAGCCCGCCGATGCTGTCGTCGCACAGCGCGAAGTACGTCGCGCCGATCAGGTCGTCCATGCCGACCAGCGCGCCGTCGACCGACGGGCGTCAGCGCATCGCGGGGCACGCTGCCTTCAAGCGCGGGCCAGGCCGCCAGCACACCGGGCGTCAGCAGCACCGCCACGCGTCGCGCGGACCCGTCCGATGGCCGTTTCCAGAGCGTCGGCGGTCACCGGCGCGGCGCTGGGCAGCGCCAGCGTCGGCAGCGCAATCACGGTGCGCGCGCGGCTGCCGCGCTCGTCGAGTGCGCTCAGAAGCCCTGTCAGGTCGCCCAGGCCCATGTGAATGACGGCGTCGGCCTGTTCCAGCGCCGCAAAATCGGGCACCAGCGTCGGGCCCCACGCCGCTTCCGACGGCTGGGTACGAGGATCCTCGCTGGTCGGAAACAGGCGCACGACGTGCCCGCCCGTGCCGAGGAAGGCCGCCAGTTGCGTGAGCACCCAGCCGGTTCGGCCGGTCAGCACGATGCGAAGGCGCCGGCCCCGCCCGACCGCGAGGTGCCTCCCCAGGTCCGAGGCAATCCGCCGGTGGCGGAACTCGAACAGCCGATCCAGCATGCGGCGGGCAAAAGGCCCTCCCGCGACCGCGCCGATGGGCCCAAACGGCAGCGCGTAATCGACGTGGTCGATCAGCGTCGCCTTGGCGCTGCCGGCTGGCTCGACCCGATGGGTGTGCTCCCAGCGTTTGAACGGCCCGGCCACCTGCACGTCGGTGAACTGCTGGCCCTCGATGAAGTCTCGATGCAGGGCTTCCCACCGCGTCTTGAGCGGACCTCGCCGCAGCTCGAGCGTCAGGCGGCTGCCGTCGCTGATGCCGCCGTGGCGCGAGACAACACGCAGGTGCTCCCAGGGAGGTGCGAGCCGCTCGAACGCGCCAGGGCGGGTGTGCCAGGCAAACAGGGCGGGGGCGGGAGTGTCGATGACCGATCGCTTCTCGTAAATTGCCACGTCAGTTCAGGTCCACAGCGCCTGCTGGCTAGGCGCATCGCGAGCGGTATTGTCGGCAAGGCTCCGGATAGCCGCACTGCTTAGTCGTGTTCGGCTCCGCCTGACACGCAGACGTGCTCGATGTCGACCTCGGTCCGCGCACCTACGTACGGTATCCTACGAGGGATTGGGGTGCCGCCCTGCGTTGACCTCCGGCATCCAAGGTGAGTGAGGAGCAAACGACTGTGCCATATCCGGAATATTTCGTCGCGCCGATGCGCGAAGAGCTGACTCAGCTGGGTGTCGAGGAGCTGAAAACGGCCGCCGCCGTAGACGCCGCGGTGGCCCGCAAAGGCACCACGCTGGTGGTGGTGAACTCGGTCTGCGGCTGCGCGGCGGGCAAGGCCCGGCCGGGCATCGCGATGGCGCTTGGTCACGACATCAAGCCCGACCACCTGACGACGGTGTTTGCCGGCGCCGACGTCGAGGCGACCGACCGAGCGCGCAGCTACTTCACGGGCTACCCGCCCAGCTCGCCGTCGGTGGCGCTTCTGCAGGACGGCCAGCTGGTGTTCATGATGGAGCGCCGGCAGATCGAAGGCCAGTCGGCCGACCTCATCGCCCGCCAGTTGATGGCGGCCTTCGACCAGTACCTGCGCGCCGGCCACCGACCGCGCCTAAATGTCCGACGCTCTTGCTTCGCGCGTCGAGCGCGTGCTGGCCGGATTTTCGGACTGCCAATGCACGCCTCGTCGCGCGGCTCGAGTCGGCCTCGGACGCCGAAGCCGCGACCGCGCCGGCGGCGGGCGGATGGACCCCCGCACAAATCGGCACCCACGTCGCGACGTTCAACATGCTGCTGGCCGGCCTCGTCAGTGGGGCGCGGCCCGGCGCCAAACCCGCACCCCCTGACTTTGTCGAGCGCCCCTGGGCCGACATCCAGGCCGCCCTGACGGACCCGGTCAACGCCCCGCAATCGCTGCACCCGCCGGCGGACACCACGCGGACGGCCAGCCTTGACCGCGCTTGGCCAGTCGGCCGAGGCCATCGAGAGCGCGTTTTCCGGGCTGTCCGAAGAGCGCTCGGTCCTGACGATCTCGCACCCCCGCGTCGGCACGATCTCGCTGGTGCAGGCCGGCGATTGGATCGCCGCCCACACCATCCGCCACAACGCGCAGATGAAGCGCGCGTTGGGCCGGTAGGACCGACACGCCGTGGCGACACTCGATCGATTCGGGCGTCCGCTGACCAGCCTGCGGCTGTCGGTCACCGACCGCTGCAACCTGCGATGCCACTACTGCATGCCGGAAGCCGACTACGCGTGGCTGCCGCGGGAAGACATCCTCGATTTCGAGGAGACGACCCGGCTGGCGCGCGTGTTTGCGACGGCCGGCGCCACACGCCTCCGGCTCACCGGCGGCGAGCCGCTGCTGCGCCGCGACCTGCCGGTGCTGGTGGCGCAGCTGGCCGAGGCCGTGCGCGTGGGACGACCTGGCGCTGACGACCAACGGCATCCTGCTGGCGCCCGTGGCGGACGCGATTGAAGGCGGCCGGGCTGCAGCGAATCACCGTGAGCCTCGACACGCTCGACCCCGAGCGCTTCAAGGCGTTGACGCGGTCCGACGAACTGCCGCGTGTCCGCGAGGGCCTCGAGGCACGCCGCGCGCGTGTTTCCCGGCTTCAAGATCGACACCGTCGTCATGCGCGGCGTCAACGAGGACGAGATCGAGCCGCTGGTGCACGAGGCCGCGCGGCTCGGCGCCGAGATCCGATTCATCGAGTACATGGACGTCGGCGGCGCCACGCGGTGGACGGCCGAGCAGGTCTTCTCGCGGGCGGACGTGCTGGCGTCGCTCGACGCGCGCCGTCGGTGCGCCGGTGCCGCTTGCCTGAAGAGCAGCTGGGCCCCGGCCGCGCGCTTCCGCCTGCCAAACGGCCAGGTGATCGGCGATCATCTCGTCGACGACCGAGCCGTTCTGCGCGACCTGCGACCGCAGCCGCCTCACGGCCGACGGCATGTGGTACCGGTGTCTCTATGCGACGACCGGCACCGACCTGCGCGCTCCGCTTCGCGGAGGCGCCTCCGACGAGGAACTGACGCAGCTGCTCGATCGAGACCTGGCAGGCGCGAGCGGACCGTGGCGCGGAGGAACGACTGCGGCTGGCCGACCGGCAGGCGTTTGTGCCGGTCACGTCGTTGAAGCGCGACCCGCACCTGGAAATGCACACGCGCGGGCGGATAGACAGGTTGCGCAGGTCACGAGTCGGCGTCGGGTTGGCGTCGAGTTGGGCGCGAGGTTGTCCAGATTCCCGGCATCGTCTGCCTGACATGTCGGGCAGCGCCCGTCCGACTCACACGATTCGCCTCCGACCACATAACCTCGCCGCTCGACCAGCGTCGCGCCGCAGCCGCCGCACTTCGTGTCTTCGAGCGTCACCCACGCGGCCGGGGCGATTGCCCGCATACACGTATCGCAGGCCGCTCTGCCGTCCGATCGCGGCGGCAGCCATCAGCTGATGGGCCGTCGTGTCGGGGCGATCGGTCATCCGGTAGTCGGCGTGAAACGCGGTGACGTGCCACGGGATGTCCGGTGAGACGCCGGCGAGAAACTCCGTCAGCGCGGTCGATCTCGGCGGCCGAGTCGTTGAAGCCCGGCACGAGCAGCGTCACCACTTCCACCCAGATCCCACGCGCGTGCAGCGCGGCGATCGTCTCGAGAATCGGCGCCAGCCGTCCGCCGAGCTGGCGATAGTGCTTGTCGTCGAACGACTTGAGATCGACCTTGTAGCAGTCGATGTGGGGCTGCAGGTAGTCGAGCACCTGGGGCGTCGCGTTGCCGTTGGAGACAAACGCGGTGAGCAGGCCGGCCCGGCGGGCGTGCGTGAAGATCTCGACCGCCCACTCGGCGGTGATGAGCGGCTCGTTGTAGGTGGACACCAGCAGTCGCGCGCCTGATCGCAGCGCCTCGCGAACCAGCGTTTCCGGATCGGTATACGCGCGGCGGGACGACGGCGCTGGGATCGCGGAGGGCCTGCGAGGTCACCCAGTTCTGGCAGTAGCCGCAGTGCAGGTCGCACCCCAGCATGCCGAAGCTGAACGCCAGGCTGCCCGGCAGCACGTGGAAGAAGGGCTTCTTCTCGACCGGGTCGCACTGCACGCCGCCGACGTAGCCCCACGGCACGTAGAGCGTCCCGCCGCGGTTGAACCGGACTTTGCAGACGCCCGCGGCGCCGTCGGGCAGGGGACAGGCGTGGCCGCACGCGACGCACCGGATACGCCGCTCATCCAGGGGCTCGACCAGGGTGCCGGGCCGCACGGACGACTCGAGGACGTCCTTGAGGGCCATGAGTCGATTGCTACGCATTGATCACAGGCACGAAGCACGAGGACGCACGAAGGCTGCTGCTCAGTGCCGGGGATCACGTCCGTGCGCCTCGTGTCTTCGTGCTCGTGGTTCGCCGTCGTCGATGTACGCCGATAGGCGGGCGGCGGCACAGCCGGCGGCGTCGAATCTCCACCGCCTTGCTGCTTGAACACGTTCATCGCCAGCGCGACCATGCTGCCGACGTCGGCGACATTGGCCGGCAGGATGAGGTTCGTGCTGCCCTCGACCAGCTTGCCGAACTGGCCGATGTACTGCTCGGCCACGCGAAGCTGCACGGCCTCGGTGCCGCCGTCGAGCTTGATGGCTTCGGCCACGCGCCGGATGCCTTCGGCCGTCGCCGTCGCGACGGCGAGAATCGCCGACGCCTGGCCTTCGGCCTCGTTGATCTGGCGCTGGCGCTGCGCTTCCGACGCCTTGATGGCCTGCTGCTTGTCGCCTTCGGCGGTGTTGATGGCCGCGTCGCGCACGCCTTCCGACGTCAGGATCACGGCGCGCTTCTCGCGCTCGGCGCGCATCTGCTTTTCCATCGCCGCCAGCACGTCCTGCGGCGGCGTGATGCTCTTCACCTCGTAGCGCAGCACCTTCACGCCCCACGGCTCGGACGCCTTGTCGAGCTCGGTGACGACCTGCGTGTTGATGTTGGTGCGCTCTTCGAACGTCTTGTCGAGATCGATCTTGCCGACCTCGCTTCGCAGCGTCGTCTGCGCCAGCTGCGAGATCGCGAACATGTAGTCCGAGATGCCGTAGGACGCGCGCTCCGGGTTGAGCACCTTCATGTAGAGCACGCCGTCCACGCCCACCTGCACGTTGTCGCGCGTGATGCAGACCTGCGCCGGGATGTCGATCGACTGTTCCTTCAGCGTGTGGCGATAGCGAATGACGTCGACAAACGGGATCAGGATGTGGAAGCCCGCGTTGAGCGTCCCGGCGTACTTGCCGACACGCTCGACGACGTAGGCCGCCTGCTGTGGCACGACGACCGCCGTCTTGGCCACCAGGATGACCATGAAGAGCGCAAGAACGATCACGGCCGATGAGGGTGCCGGACATCAGATCCATGGCGGCAGCTACTCAGGCAGAAGGAACAGCATCAGCCCGTCGACCCGCTCGACGCGGCAGCGCTGCCCGCGCGCCAGATCGGCGCTGTGAAGATTGCGCGCGGACCAGGTGCTGCCGCGCAGTTCGGCGCGCCCGATGGCGCCCGGCTGAATCGCGTCCAGCACGGTGGCGAACTCGCCGACCAGGGAGTCGACCGGGCCGGTGTCGACGTTCATCATCCGCAGGATCGGCCGCCTGAAGGCCAGCAGCAGGATCACGCTGAGGATGGTGAAGGCGAGCCACTGCAGCCAGGCAGGACCGGCCAGGCCGATGGCGCCCATCAGCCCGATGAACATGGCCGAGACGCCGAAGAAGATCAGATAGAACCCCCCGGTCGACGCCAGTTCAAGCGCCGCCAGGACCAGGCCGAGCAGCAACCACAGCCACCATTCCATTGCGTGCGGATTATATGCGAGCCGGGTTCTTCAGGCGCATCAGGTGCTTCGGGAACGGGCTGTTACACTGAAGGCACATGCGACGGATTCTGGTCACCAACGACGACGGCATTCATTCGCCGGGGATTCATGCCCTGGCCGCGGCGCTCGAGCGGCTGGGCGAGGTCATCGTCGTTGCGCCGCTCACCGAGGCCAGCGCCATCGGCCACGCGCTCACGCTGCGACGGCCCCTGCGCATCGAGACGTTCGGGCCCGACCGCTATGCCGTCGACGGCACGCCGACCGACTGCGTGAACATCGCCCTCAAGGTGATTCTCGAAGGGCGCCCAGCCCGACATGGTCGTCTCGGGCATCAACAAGGGCTACAACCTGGGCGACGACGTGACGTACTCGGGCACGGTGGCCGGGGCGCTCGAAGCCGCGCTGCTGGGGATTCCGGCGCTGGCCGTGTCGCTGGGACTGGGTGGGGTGCCTGGCGCCGACTTCGGGCCGGCGGCGCAGGTGGCCGCCGATGTGGCGGAGGCGATGTTCGCCCGGCCGCTGCCGTCGCGCGTGTTCCTCAACGTCAACGTGCCGCCGGGCGAACTGAAGGGACACCGCGCGACCGTGCAGGGTCTGCGCAACCACGAGACGTCGATTACGACCCGCGTGGATCCGCGCGGCCGCAGCTACTACTGGATCGACGAAGTGCAGTGCGACTGGCACGACCACGACAAGTCCGACTACGTCGCGGTCCGCGAAGGGCTTCGTGTCGGTGACGCCGCTGCATCCCGACATGACGGCGCACGCGCAGCTGGGCCTGGTCGACGGCCTCGACCTGCCTATTCGTAGCGCAACGCGTCGATAGGATCGACCAGGCTGGCGCGCCGCGCCGGAATCCACGTGGCCAGCAGCGCCACCAGCGTCAGGACCACCGGCGTCAGCGATGAAGACCAGCCGGGTCCCACTGCTGGACGCCGTAGAGAAAGCTGCTGATGAAGCGGGCCAGCGCGAACGCCGCCGCGACGCCCACGACGACGCCCGCCAGCGCCAGCCGCATCCCCTGGCTCACCACCATCTTCCGGACCTGCCCGGTTCCCGCGCCCAAGCGCCAGCCGAATGCCGATCTCCTGCGTGCGCTGCTCGACGGAGTACGCGATCAGCCCGTAGATGCCGATCGCCGCCAGCGCCAGCGCCGACAGCCCGAAGACCGTCATCAGCCACATGTTGAAGCGCTGGCGCGAGGTCGAGCGCGAGACCACCTCGGTCATCGTGCGGATGTCGGACACCGGCAGGCCGGTGGTCTGTCGCAGCGCCTCCTGAATCTGCCCGCTCAGCGCGTAGGGCTCGCCGGCCGTGCGGACGACCCACGCCATCGGCGTGATGCGGATGTTGAGCGCGTTGGCGAGATCCGGCACCTGCGCCTGCGGGACCCACATCTTCGGCCCGGGCTCGTCGTTGAGCGCGCCGTCGCGACTGTCGGCGACGACGCCGATGATCTGGCGGTCCGGCTCGGCCGCGAACTCGCGCATGCCGCCCCGGCCGATCGTCAGCCGGTCGTTGAGCGGGTCGCCCTTGGGCCAGTACTGCCTCGCCATCGCTTCGTTGATGATGACGACGGGCGGCGACGCCGCGGTATCGCGCGTGGTGAACGTGCGCCCGCGCTTGATCGGGATCTTGAAGACCTCGAAGTAGCCCGGCGACACGGTGTTCCAGGCGCCGCCTCCATGACTGGTCTGGTCGGCTGGGAGCGGACGGCCGACGATGGTGAAGCCCGAGGCCGTAGCCGCCTTCGAGCGGCACGCAGCAGGTGGCGCTGGCCAGTTGCACGCCGGGGATCGCCATCATCTTCTCGACGCCGACGCGCACCGCCTGCTCGACGGCTTCAGCCTTCAAGTACCGATCGCCAGTCATCGACATCCGCATCGTCAGCACGCCGCTGGCGTCGTAGCCCGGATCGACGCTTCGCAGCGCCACGAAGGTCCGTACCAGCAGCGCCGAGCCGATGAGCAGCACCAGCGCCAGGGCGACCTCCGCCACCACGAGCACCGAGCGCGTCTTGTTCTGCTGAAAGCCGGTGCCGGACCGGCTGCTGCTTTCCTTGAGCGTCGCGTGCAGGTCCGCGCGCGACGCGTGCAGGGCAGGGATCAAGCCGAACACCAGCCCGGTGATGACCGAGACGGTCATCGTGAACGCCAGCACGCGCCAGTCGAGCGTGACGATGGAGCCGGCCTCGCCGACACGGGGGAGACCGGCGGTGTTCACGGCGAGCAGCGCGCGGATGCCCGCCATGCCCAGCGCCATGCCAAGGACGCCGCCGGCCAGCGAGAGCAGGACGCTTTCGGTCAGCAACTGGCGGATGATGCGGCCGCGCCCCGCGCCGATCGCGGCACGGATCGCAATCTCACGCTTGCGGCCCGACGCGCGGGCCAGCAGCAGGTTGGCGACGTTGGCGCACGCGATCAGCAGCACAAGCGCACACCGCGCCCAGCAGGACCCAGAGCGTGGAGCGGACGTCGGCGACCAGTTCCTCCTGCAGCAGCCGCGCGCCAAACGCGCTGTCGTTCTCAATGGCGGTCGGATATTGCTGCTGGTACTCCGCTGCCGACAGCTTCAGCCTGGCGTTGGCCTGATCGAGCGTGACGCCCGGGCTTGAGCCGGCCCGCGGCCTGAAAGTAGTGGCCCTGGTCGGAGGTCTGCGGGTCGATCTGGAACGGGATGTACAGCTCGGGCTGCGGACCGAACTCGCCGAAGTCGAATCCGGGCCCGACGATGCCGATGACGACGTGCGGTTCGCCGCTGAGCTCGATGGTCTTGCCCAGCATCTGTTGGTCGGAGTTGAAGCGACGCACCCACAGCGCATGGCTCATCAGCGACGACGTGCGCCTGGTCCGGCCGATCTTCGGCCGCGGTGAACGGCCGGCCCATCGACGATCGGCACACCGAAGAGCTGGAAGTACTCGGCCGACACCTGTTCGGCGCGCAGTTGCTCGGGCAGCCCGGCGCCAGTGAGATTGACGATGTTGGACCGGTAGGCGGCGACGTCCTGGACGACGTCGGCCTGGCGGCGCCAGTGGGTGAACTTGGCCGGCGACGCGCCGGAGAAGCTGCCCTGGGGCGAGGTCGTCTGGAAGATGACCATGCGATCCGGCTCGGGATACCCGATGGGCTTGAGCAGCACCGCGTTGACGATGGAGAAGATGGCGGTGTTGGCGCCGATGCCCAGCGCCAGCGCGCCCACGGCGGCGAGGGTGAAGCCAGGGCTCTTGAGAAACGCGCGGATGGCGTGCCTGGCGTCGGTCAGCAGGTCTGCGAAGGACATTTCGTGGGTCTCCGACGGTCGATCGGAACTTTCGACGGGAAACGGTGTCAAAGAGTTCTTGAATCAAGCAGAGCACAGTGTTCGCTCACCTGCAGGAGGCTGCCGCCATGGTCGATTTCCACCGTCTGAACCCCAACGCCTTGCTCGTGCTGCTGGGCACCGTCATCTACGTCGTCGTGGGCGGCCCGTGGGTGGTCGCCGGGGGCGTGGCGATTGCGCTCGGCCTGGGGGCGCTGCACCGGCCGCGAGGCACGGATGAATCGGCGGGGATGGGCCGACGTCGCTGTTCGGCGACGCCCGTGACGGCGGTCAGCGCCGCGGCGCGTGGCGCCTGGCCCGTATCCTGCGGGCGGTTCCGGTCATGGCGTAGCCTCGTAGGCCGCGGCGTTTGGCGAATGTCCGAGCGGTGGTGTAACATCACTGGTCTGTCGGGGCGTGGCTCAGCCTGGTAGAGCACTCGGTTCGGGACCGAGGGGTCGAAGGTTCAAATCCTTTCGCCCCGACCACTTCAAATCCCGCAAAGGCCCAGCAACCGCTGGGCTTTTTCGCTGTACGCCCTCGGGAGAGTTGTCCCGCCTTTTCGCTCGGCCGTCCTGCGACCTCCTATAGACTCGGCTCACATGAGCTTGGGCGCCGGCTCGCGCATCGGGCAGTACGAGATCACCCGCCGCCTCGGTGCGGGCGGGATGGGCGAAGTCTACGCCGCACTCGACCGTTCCCTGAATCGTGAGGTCGCCGTCAAGGTGCTGCCCGCGGCGGTCGCCAGTGACCCCGAACGCATCGCCAGGTTCTCGCGTGAAGCGCACACGCTGGCGCTGCTCAACCATCCGCACATCGCGCACGTCTACGGGTTCGAAGACGGCGACGGCATCACGGCCCTGGTGATGGAACTCGTCGACGGGCGCACGCTGGCAGACCTGCTCGAGTCGGGCCCGCTGCCGCTCGGCGACGCGCTCGACATCGCCCGGCAGATCGCCGAGGCCATGGAGTACGCGCACGAGCAGGGCATCGTGCACCGCGATCTGAAGCCTGCCAACGTCAAAGTTCGTCCCGATGGCACGGTCAAGGTCCTCGACTTCGGCCTCGCCAAGGCCATGGCCGCGGACCACCCAGCCGGGTCCTGTCCTCGGCCATCGAGGAGTCTCCGACCATCACCTCGCCCGCGCTGACGGAAGCCGGCGTGATCCTCGGCACCGCGGCGTACATGGCTCCCGAGCAGGCGCGGGGCAAGGCGATGGATCGACGCGTCGATATCTGGGCCTTCGGCTGCGTGCTGTTCGAGATGCTCGCGGGCAGACGGCCCTTCTCGGGCGAGACCGTGACGGATGTGCTCTCCGCAGTGCTGACACGCGAACCCGACTGGAACGCGCTGCCCGCGGACGTGCCGGCGGCCATCAGCGGCGTGATTCGCCGCTGCCTCGACAAGGACCGCCGACGACGCCTCCGCGACATCGGCGAGGCGCGTGTGGCGCTCGAGGATCCGCAGCAGACGGCAACCGGGCTGACCCCGCCGCCTGCCACGCTCGGCCGGCGTCGTGCCGTCGTGCCAGTGCTGGTGATCTCGCTGCTCCTGTTGGGAGTGGCGACCGTCTGGCTGTGGCAGGCGAGTGGGCGCCCAGCCGGCGGTGCTCGGGCGATCACTCGCTTCGACGTGTCGGCGCCGGAGCCTGCTGCCACGTTGACACTGGTGTTTCGGCCGGCTGTCGCCCTGTCGGCGAACGGCGCGACGCTGGCGTTCGTGGCGACCTCGGACGGTGTCGATCGCGTCTATGTGCGCACGCGCGAGAACGCGGTGGCCCGTGCGATTCCAGGCAGCGAGGGCGGGTCGAACCCGGCGCTGTCGCCCGACGGCCGGTGGGTCGCCTTCTTCGCCGACGCAAAGGTGCGCAAAGCGCCAATCGACGGGGAAGCCATGACAATCGCGGACGCGCCCGATGTGCGGGGACTGTCCTGGCTCGATGCCGAAACGCTGATCTTGAGCCGGAGCGCGAGGCGCCGCTGGCCCGCATGCCGGCAAGCGGCGGACAGTTGCAGCCGCTGACGACGCTGGCCGGTGGCGAGCGAACGCACCGATGGGTCGATGCGCTGCCAGGCGGTCGAACGGCGCTCTTCACGGTGGGGTCGGTCGCAAGCCCGGATGCCTACGACAACGCGACCGTGGAGGCGGTCGATCTGGCCTCGGGCGCGCGCCACGTCGTGCTGGCCGCGGCGGCCATGGCCCGCTATTGCGGCGACGGGTGGTTGATGTACCTGAAGGGCCCGGGGCTCTTCGCGATACGCTTCGACCCCAGGCCACGTGACGACTTCAGGAAGTCCGATACAAGTGCTGTCGGCGGTCGCCCGTGACGCGAGCACCGGCGCCGCGCATTTCGCCTGTGCCAGCGACGGCACGCTGGCCTTCGTGCCCGGGTCATCGCGCGGGGAGCAGCGGCAGCTGACGTGGTTTGACGACAGCGGTCGCCAACAGCCGGTCCCACTGCCCGCCGGGCCTTTTCAGGAGCCGCGGATTTCTCCGGACGGCAAGCGTGCCGCGCTGCTGCACGGCACGGCGGGCAGCGGCGACGTGTGGATTTACGAGTTCGAGTCGGGCAACTTCAGCCGGCTGACCTTCACCGCGACCAACGCCGCGCCGATGTGGGACGCGAGCGGCAGCTTCGTGTATTACTCGGCGTTCCAGCCGGACGGGGCTCCTCGACGCTGTGGAAGAAGCGCTCGGATGGCGGAGGCGATGCCGAGTCGCTGGGCACGTCGCCCGGCCGCGCGTACCTCGTCTGGGTGTCACCCGACGAACGCAGCCTGATCCTCGACGTCGGCAACCCGCTCTCGGACCGCGGCGACATCGTCCGCATGCAGCCAGGGTCGTCCGCCGCGGCCGAGAAGCTGGTCGCGACGAGCGCCAACGAGTACACCGGCGCGGTCAGCCCTGGAGGCGAGTGGCTCGCGTACAACTCGGACGAGACCGGGCGGCCAGAGGTGTACGTCCGGGATCTGCGTGGCAGCGGCCGCTGGCAGGTGACGTCAACCGGCGGGTTGGAGCCGAACTGGTCAGCGGACGGTCGTGAGTTGTTCTATCGCAGTGGCAACCGCCTCATGGCCGCTCGAATAGAAATGGGGAGCGCGTTCCGTGTGGGACGTGCGCGGCCGCTCTTCGATGGCATCTACAGTCCGGGCATCGAGTCCGGACGCAGCTATCACGTCGACCCGATCTCGCGACGGTTCCTGCTGGTGCGTCCGGCCGAAGAAAGCCCATCGCGTTCGGTGCGCGTCGTGCTCAACTGGAACGGTCCAGATGCCGGCGCTCGGTGAATGCCGTGCGGCTGTTCAACGGCACGTTCCTCGGCGCGGACAATCAGACGTACTACGGCAGTCTCAGCGACCGGTGGCGAACTGGCGTTTTCTTGCACTTCATCTTGCCGTGCCGTACGGCAGGATCCGACACGCCATCGATCCTCCAGATCTCGCCGGTGAGCGTGACCACATAGGCAGTATTTCCGATGAATTCGAGCGAGGTCGGCTGGTTGAGGCCGTCCGCGATCACCTCAAAGGTTCCATCTTCGTTCGCCCGTACCAGGGCGCCGGTGTCTGGTAACGCGGGAGCCCCGGGGGGACTGCCGGCGGGAAACACTCCCTGCGAAAGCGCGTAGAGCGTGCGACCGAGGCCGAATTCCACATCGACGAGCAAGCGGGCACCAGTCGCGACTTCCGTCACCGTCGGGGACTGTGGTTCGAACACGACGATCTTGCCATCTTGCGGCAGGTGCGGAACGGCGCCCGCCTCCGCCATATACACACGGTTACCCGACACGGCGAGACCCGTGGGGACGATGTTGTCAAACGCGCGCAGTTCGGAGACTGCGCCGTCGCGCGTCACGTGCAAGAGGCGGTTATGATGGCCGTCCGTAACCAGGAACCCACCTCGATACGGCTCGAGCGCGTATTGCACATCCGGTCGGGACATCAAACGGCGTGCTCGGTGGATTGTTCAAGGCGAACTGGCCGATGTCCGCAATCACGGTGAACTCGCTCGGACCATCCACCCGATAGATCCCGACGATATCGTCGCCGCCAACATCGGGGCCCACCAGGGTCACGAGGACGTACGCTGTGCTCCCGATGAACGCGACGTCGATGGCTCCACCGATCCCGACGATCGCCGGTGGCAAACCACTGGCGAACGTCGTGACGGCGCCCGTCTGCGGATCGATGCGCGAAATCCGGCCGGCTGCGCTTTCGGTGACGTACAACGCACCTCCCGGACCGATGGTGCTGCCCGAGCCGCCTTCGAGATCGCTCACCAGCAGCACCGGACCGGTGGCGGACAATCGTGAGGGAATCGTCAGGACCGAGATGATTACGGCGACCGCCAGCACCCGCAGCTGTCGTTCGGAAGTCATTGCACCCTCCATCGAAATGCGGCGGCTGGCATGGGGCCGCCAGCGCGCCTTGGCACGAGGACCCACCTGCGTTCTCGACTTGCGAGTAGTCTCCCTCATAGGCTCTGGTCGCGGAAGTGACCGGCGGTGACTTCACGGTGAACGCGGCACGGTATACTGCGGCCAAGGCCGAGGCCAGCGTGCATCACGACCCGCAACGCGGCGTCAACGAAAGAGACCCCGAGGTGGGAGCCGAGGCGGTCCGCGCGGCGCTGGCCCGCCTTCTCGGCGGCCGAACGTTCGCAAATGCCCCCGTCCTGCGCCGGTTCCTGCAACACGTGGTCGAGCGCACGGTGCAGGGGCGCGACAACGAGCTGAAGGAATACACCTCGGCGCTGAAGTCTTCGACCGAGGGGCCTCGTTCGATCCGCGAATCGACACCATCGTCCGCGTGCAGGCCAGACGGCTCCGCGCGAAGCTGCAGGAGTATTACGACCGTGAGGGCCGGGAGGACACAGTTCAAATTGTCCTGGCGAAGGGCGGCTACGTCCCGGCGTTCCGCCTCGCGACGCTTTACGCGGAGGGCCGGCACTCACCCCTGGACTGGATGAGCTTCCAGTCCGTGACCGGACCTCGCGATCCGTTCCGGTGCCCCGTAATGCGCTGATCGGCCGGGCGGCGGAGCTTGCGGGGTAAAGCGGCTGATGCGGCAGGACCACGTCCGGCTCGTGACCCTCACTGGGCCGGGAGGAAGCGGCAAGACCCGGCTGGCTGTCGAAGTCTGTCGCGATCTCGCTGACGAGTTCCCCGGCGGCATTGGATTCGTGGCGCTCGCGCCCGTTTCGTCCGCCGACGCGGCAATCGCCACGATCGCGCACGAGCTCGGCGTCCGGCACACCGGCGGGAAACCGGCCACCGAAGCGCTCGAGGAGCACCTCCAGCGTTCGGTCTTCGAACCGACCCTGCTGTTCATCGACAACCTCGAGCACGTGATCGGCGTGGCACCCGCACTGGGTCGGCTGCTCGACGTCTGCAAACCGCTGCGTATTCTCGTCACCAGTCGGGCGGTGTTGCACGTCTCCGGCGAGTGCGAATTCCCGGTCGCTCCCCTGGCGCTTCCCAGCCCGAGAGACGTCGGGTCGATCGAGACGCTGGCGGCCAACCCCGCCGTCGCCCTGTTTCTCGAGCGAGCTGCGGCGGTCAGGCCAGACTTCGTCTTGACCGGGGACAATGCCGAAACCGTCGTCGAGATTTGCACGCGTCTCGATGGTCTGCCCCTGGCCATCGAGCTGGCGGCGGCGCGGGTCAAGATGTTCACGCCGTCGGCGATAGGCGCGCGCCTCGGGAAGAGCCTGGACTTTCTCTCGCGCGGACCGGCCGATGCGCCGGCGCGCCATCAGAATCTGCGCTCCACGATCGACTGGAGCTATCGGTTGTTGAGCCTTCCGGAACAGCGGCTGTTCCGACGCCTGTCGGTGTTCCGCGGCGGATGCACGCTCGAGTCCATTGAAGCCGTCTGCAACACGCGCCGAGATCTCCAGATCCCGTGTAGAGGACGGACTCGCCTCGCTGCTCGACAAGAGTCTCGTCCAGCGCGCCGAGTCCAAGGGCGAGCCTCGCTTCTTCCTGCTCGAAACGATTCGGGAGTACGCGTCCGAGCTGCTGCAGGAAAGCGGCGAGGCCGACTTCGACACGAAGGGCGCTCGCCGCCTACTGTCTCGTGATGGCCGAAGAGGGGAACCGTCAGCTGACCGATTCGCAGCGAGAAGCGTGGCTGGCGGCGTGCGAGGCCGAGCACGACAACATGTGCTCGGCCCTCGAATGGGTGGTCGAACGAGACGACGCGGAGTGGGGCTACCGGCTCGTGCTGGCGTTGTATGCCTTCTGGGAGCGTTGCGAATACCTGGCCGAGGGCCGTGAATGGACCGAAGCGGTTCTGGGCCTGCCGGCGGCGGCGGATCGCACGTGGCGTCGCGCGAAAGCTCTCGCCTACGCGGCTGCCTTTGCCACCGTGCAGGGCGACTTCGAGAACGTCCCTGAACTGAACCACGCCGCCATCGACATCTTTCGCGAGCTTGGCGACGGCAAGGGCGTCATCGCGCTGCTGAACGCGCTGGCGGTCGTGGAGCGGTTACAGGGCAACTGGGCCGCCGCGCAGACGTGGCATGAGCGCAGCCTCGCCGCCGCCCGCGAAGCCGGCGACCGGGCCGCCGCCGCTGCTGTCCTCAGCAATCTCGCCGACGTTGTCAGCGCGCAGGGCGACGAGGTCACGGCACGCCGTCTGTTCGAGCAAGCGCTGGCCGAATTTCGCGACCTGGGCGATCATCGGGGCATCGCGTGGTCCCTCAATCACCTCGGCGATGTCGCACGCGCCAGCGGCCATAACGCGGAAGCTCGTCGACGCTACGAAGAGGCGGCGCAGGCGTTCCGGGCGCGGGGCGATCCGTGGGGCACCGCCAGAACCTGTGCCGATCTGGGTGAGCTCGCCTCCGAGCAGCAGGACTATCCTGCGGCATTGGCCAATTTCGAGGAGGCGCTGCAGTTGTTCTTGACGTTGGGGCACCGCCGCGGGATAGCGACGGTGCTCGAAGGCCTGGCCACGCTGTTCGCCCAACAGCATGATGCGGAGCGGGTCCTGATGTTCGCCGGAGCGGCATCGGCGCTTCGCACAGAGGATTGGCGCCCCCGCGCGTCCGCGCGACCAGGCGAAGATCGAACAGGCCATCCAGTCGGCGCGTGCGCTCGACTCCCGATGGTCGGAAGCGAGCTGGGCAAGAGCCTTGAAGATGACGCTGCCGGAAATGATCGCCTACGCGCAGAATGCCGTTCGAGCACGGGCGACCTGACTTTGCGCCGACAGGCCTCACGACGCCGCGAAGTTCGCCGGATCGAGCAAGCGCCGCACGGCGCTGATACGGTCGGCCGGGATGTCGCAAAGCCGGGCGTGCTCGCGGATCATGAATTCGTCGGGCGCGTAGTAGATGCAGTAGATCTTGTCATCCGTGACGTAGCTGTGGATCCACTGTATCTCCGGCCCCAGCTGACGCAGCACGGCGAGCGAGCTGAGCGAGGCCTCGCGAATCTCTTCCTCTGTCAGTTTGCCAGCACCGGGTAAGTCTCGCTCAATGACAAATTTGGGCATGGTGTCCCTCAGTGCGCGGACGTACTGCCCGCATTATGCGCCTACACCCCGAGCCAGCCAAAGCCTTCGACTCGAGTGCGGCTGGCCAGTCTGGCAACCGCTAAAGGCCGAAGCCCGCAAGCTGTCCGTGCACGCGCCGGCACCTCACGCTTCAGCAACGACTTCGTATGTGTCGACCGAGGTCAAGCTGACGGGAGCGCCCGCTTGATGTTGGCCGCGGCGGCCAACTCCTGACGTCGCGGTCAATCTGGCTCTGACGCAAATCGCCGTCCCACTCGAAACGAAGCTCGACGGCCGACGCGGCAAACTATACGAGTCGACGCCGTCGAATTGTGGGAGTTTTCTCCAACGTCCAGGTCGTGATCGTCTATCACTGCTGAGATAGACGGGCGTTTCTACCGTGCGGACCGTCGGGCACGCGCGTCAGCCTTGGAGTTGTTCATCGGAGAGTCGCGGCCGCAAAATAAGGCCGTTTGCCGTCACTTCATCCGTGGCGCGAATATTCACGCAATAGGTTCACCAGATCCATACTCAGGCCTTGCGGAGTAGCGGGCCGGCGATGCTACCGCTTTGCCCCGGCCGGCTCCAGCCCGATGTACAGACACGACCATCGCCAGTTCCCGCTTGTCGCCCGGGACCTTCACCGCCTTGGCCATCTGCAGCTCGATGGTGTTGACCTTCTTCCTCGGCACGGCGTCGGGCACCGGCATCACGAGGCGCATGCCGCTGGCCAGCGCGCGCGACTCGAGCTCGCCGAGCAGATGGCCGTTGAGCGACACCTTCACCGACTGTCCAGGTATCGATGGCGGCACGTAGGCTCTGAGGGCGAGCTGGGCCTTGCCGCCGTCGGGAAACGAGAGGAATACCCGGGCTTCGGTGCCCGTCACCCACCGCGACGGCCGCGACTGCGATTCGAGACTGCCGAAGCCGAAGGCGTGGCTGCGGAAGTCGTTCTCGTCCATCCGGAGCGCCGAGGGGCTGTCGCCGACGTCGGACATCGCCGGCTCGGTCCAGGCGCGTGCATCGAACAGGTCGCCCCGAACCCGGTAACGGCGGAGATTCGGCAGCGACTGCATGCCCCAGACTCGCTCCGCGTCGTCGTACATCAGGTACTGGCGCTCACGTTGACTCCCGTCGAGTCGGAACATCGACTGGCCCGGGAATCTGCCGGCAAGGCCGAGCCCGTCCGCGATGGTCGCAGGGATGTCGCCGGTCGTCGCTTCGGCGGCCGAAAACCGCAGCGGACCGCGTGCGCCAATCGGCTTGATGAGCACCAGCGAGCTGGACGTCCCCACCACGTACCGGCGAGACCGTTCTCGCGTCCCAGGCTAGCGACGATGGAAGGCCGGGGCTGCCGTGGTCGCCGTTGATCACAATCATCGTCTGGTCGTAGACGCCGAGTCGCTTCAGTGCCGCGATGAGCCGCTCGAGCTGTCGCATCGTGCAGAGCACCTGCCGCTGGCGGCTCTCAGGGGTTACCGGCTGGGCGCCGATGTACGTGCACCGCTCGTCGAACTGCAGTGGCCCGTGTCCGCCGGGCAGGTGGGGGTAGCTGTAGGTCCTGGCCGGCGCGTCAGTGGTCGCCTGCTCGATAAACGCGTCGACGATCGCGGAGTACGTCCGTCCGCCCTGTCGCCACGTTTTCAGCCGCCAACTACCGTCGTTGTAGACGCGCTGCCGGAGCGCGATTGGGGTGATTCTGAAAGAGCGCGACGTCCAGCAGCTGGAGGAGCGCGCCCCGGCGCCCGCCCGACTCCATCGGCAGTCCGTCGAAGACGGCGCCGGCGACGCAGGCGCTGTACAGGCTCGGCGCAATAGAGTCCGCCGCACTGAAAGCCGAAGGTCCGGTACCCGTTCTCCGCGAGTGTTCGCACCAATCGAGCGATCCGCCAGCGTCCGGCGGATGTAGTCACCAGGTGATCTCGTGAGAGGCGGAGACGTCGTGCTCGGGCTCGAGCGCGACGCCGGTCATGAAGTACGGGATTGACGGGTAAATGCTGGGAAACCGTCCCATTGCGTGGGTGAAGAACGTGAAGCCGTCGAAGGCCGCCGCGTAGTGGGCGGGGTCGGCGCGGACGATGTCCAGGACCATCGCGCCCTGCGTCGTGTCGGGCACGATGTGGACGACGTTGCGCTCCTTCGAGAGCCGCGCAAAGCCGTCGTAGTACGACGCGACTCTGTTCTGCCGCCCGGACCTGGAGCGCGCCGCGCCGACCAGATCATCGTGTGGGCGAGGCCGAGCGCGTCGAACAGCCAGGATCGACACCGCCAGCGCATACCAGACCTCCTGCCTGCGCCGCCAGACGACGACGATCACGGCGGCCACCGCCGCGGCCGACAGCTCGACTGCCGACAGGCCGCTCCACTGTGACCAGTCGAATCGGCTGGCCGTCGAACGGCCGGTGACGCGCGAGGCCCAGGAAGAGCGTCGACTCGAGAAACGCGACCAGCGCGAGCCACGTCGCGACGGGCAGGACGACGCCCGGCAGCAGCGTGGCGGCCGCGTAGCCGAGCGCCAGCGCCGTGCCGGCGAGCACCGTCGGTCCTCCCAAGACCTCGACGATACCGATAGGGAAGTCGACGACGTTGTTCAGGTACCACGCGCAGCGGCGCGAACCAGAACACGTGCAGCACGAACGCCCGCGACGACGGGACCGGAACGCGCCAGTTCGCCCGGCCCCCTGCGCGCCACTCGGACTCATGCTGCCCCTCAGGATACCAGCACGTCTGCGACGCCCGGCGTCGCGGCCGCAGCTGCCGAGCCCGGAGTTGGCGGCGCCCCTTTCGCTTTCTGACCCAAAAACGTTCTCAGGTCACTTCCTCCGTGGTGCGAATATCTACGTAATAGCGCCACCACATCGATACTCAGGCCTTGCGTGTAGTGGCGCCAAATACGAATATGCGCGAATGACGTGGCAGCATCAGCTGCTCGAGCAATGGGTGGACTTGGTCCTTCAGGTGGCCAATACGCCCTATGACCAGCAGCTCGTCCATGTGGTCCATCACCAGGTGCAGGCTGCGCTCGCCGACGTCATCAAGGGAGGCCCGGGCATCTGGCCCGGAGCGCCAGGCCCGCCGTCCGACATCGCGCTGCCCCCACTTGCGATTCGAATCCTGCGAGGCCGAACGGCGGTTGTGGCCAGAGCCCCGGAGCTTCCCGAGGAACAACCAGCCAATTGGGATCTCACGTCTGGGCCTGGACTCGAGGCGATAGCCGACCAGCTCCTCGCCGTCGTCATGCTGTTAGCGCACGATCCTTACGCGCGACGACTCCGCCAGTGCGACTGGCACGAATGCCGGCGGTTCTACTTCGCGACTCGCGACCACCGGCGGACTCATTCTTTCTGCTCGGAAGCGCACAGGCGCCTCTTCGATCTCGCCACGCGTGATCCGAAAGCAGCAGCCGCGTATATGAAACGGTGGCGCGCCGCTGTGGCCAGGAAGAAGGGCCGGCGGCCAGCCGGCAGGGCGAAACGATAGGCGGCTCGAGCCATGTGGAAGCGTCTTCGCGAGCGCAACGAGTGGAAGTTCTTCGCGGTGCTGCCGAAGGCGGACGGCCGCCTCGCAGTCGCGTGGTGGGTCGTCCTCCTGCTTCGCGGCGTCCTGCCCGCGGTCTTCGCAATTGCCATGGGCGTGCTCGTCGCGGCCGTGCAGCGCGGCGACAGCCTGATCGGCCCGCTCGCGCTCACCGGTGTCGTTTTCGTCCTCCTGCAGGTGCTGGCCCCGATCCAGACAGCCGTCAGCCACAATCTCGGCGACCGTACCGCGGCCTGGCTCTACGACCGCCTGACCCGCGCGTGCGTGCGGCCTCCCGGTATGGGTCACCTCGAGGACTCCACGCTTGACGGCCGACCTCACCGTCGCGCGCGACTTCGACCTCGGCATGACCGGGCCGCCGCTGTCCTACGGGCTGGACTTCATCGCCGGCGGACTGGTGGAGATGATCGGGGGTCTCGCTGCGGCCGCCGTGCTCTTCGGCTACGCGTGGTGGGCGCCGGTCGTGCTCGCCGGCGCCTGGCTCGCCACGCACTGGCTCCTGCGCGAGAGCGCCATCTGGCACGACCGCAACACCGACGAAGTCCGCAGCGCGCAACGCGACGCCGACTACGCGTATCGGCTGGCCGTGGATCCACCGGGCAGCAAGGAGCTGCGACTGTTCGGTCTGGTCGGCTGGACGATCGATCGCTTCATCGCGCGCCGCACGAAGCTTCATCAACTCCAGTACCACGCGACCCGTCTACGCGAGCGTCCGCTGCTCTGGAGCCTGCTGCTGGTCACTGGCGCCAACGTCGTCGTCTTCTGGTCTCTGGCGAGCGCCGCGCGCAGCAGGCAGCCTCGACCTCGGCGGGCTCGTCGTGTACGCGCAGTGCGCGGTCGGCACCTCGCTCATCGCGTTTGGCGGCCTGAACTGGGCGATGGACGGCGCGGCGGCGCCGGTTGCCGCGGTGCTTCGCCTCGAGCCCGCGATGGCGCCCGCCGGCGCGTTGTCGTCCGGACGTCGTCCCGCAGCACGGCCTGCCCGCGCGCGAGATTCGGTTCCGTGACGTGACCTTCGCGTACCCGGGCGGTGCGCCCGTCCTCGAAGGCTTCGACCTCACCATACCTGCCGGCTCATCCCTCGCCATCGTCGGACAGAACGGCGCGGGAAAGACGACGCTCGCCAAACTGCTGTGCCGGCTGTACGACCCGCAGGCCGGCGCAATCGAGATCGATGGCGTGGACATGCGCGAGCTCGACCTGTCGTCGTGGCGCTCGCGCCTGACCGCGGTGTTTCAGGATTTCATTCGCTTCGAGCTGCCGCTGCGCGACAACGTCGCACCTGGGGGCGCACCGGATCACGTCGTGCTCGAAGCGCTGGAGGCCGCCGGCGCCGTCCAAGCTCGCGCGACTCGACACGATTCTCGCGCGCGGCTACGACGACGGCACGGATCTGTCGGGCGGGCAATGGCAGCGTGTGGTGTTGGCGCGCGCGCTCTGCGCCGTGAAGCTCGGGGCGGGCGTGGTGCTGCTCGACGAGCCGACGGCGCAGCTCGACGTCCGCGGGGAAGCGGCGATCTTCGAGCGCGTCCTCGCCGCGACGCGCCACTGCACGACGATCCTGATTTCACATCGCTTCTCGACCGTCCGCCAGGCCGATCGGATCTGCGTGCTCGAGCACGGCAGAGTGATCGAGCTCGGCACGCACGACGAGCTGATGGCCAGAGGAGGCCGCTACCGCACGATGTTCGATCTGCAGGCGCAGCGCTTTGGTGCCGAGGACGAAGAAGGGAAGAGCTATGACGTCCTCGTCTAAGCCACGCGCGGGGAGGCCCGCCGGTCTGCCGCCCGCGCTCTCCTCGATGTGGCGGCTGTGCAAGCTCGGGTACAGCCACGAACCAGGTCTGCTGCTCGCGGCCTTCACCCTCTCGCTGCTCTCGGCGCTGCCGGACGCGCTGCTCGCGCTCTGGTTCAAGCTGCTCGGCGATGGCGTGCTCCAGGGCGACTGGAGCCTCGTCCGGATCGCGGCCGTGGCGCTGGGCGTGTCGGCCACGGCCACGTGGTTCCTCGCGCACGGTCAGCACGCGCGTGCAGCGCCGCTTCCGCGACAAGGTCACGATCGCGCTCGAATCGCATGTGGCCCGGCTCCTGGCGTCCATCGCGACGATTGCGCACCAGGAGCGGCCCGAGTACCTCGATCGGCTCGCGGTGCTGCGCAATCAGGTGTTCATGCTCGACCACATGTACATGTCGCTGTTTTCCACGTGCGGGTGGATTCTGCGGCTGGGCGTGACCGTCGCGCTGCTGATGTCCATCCACCCGGCGCTCGCGCTGCTGGCGGTCTTCGCCGTGCCGACGGTCCTGACGTCGACGTGGCGGCCGGGGGTTGAACGCAGCGCCTACGAACGCGGAGCGCAGGCGAATCGGCTGGCTCGCCACTTGTTCGATATCGCGACGACCGCGACGCCGGGCAAGGAGGTCCGCGTCACCGGCATCGGCGATCGTCTGATCACGGAGCGCCGTCTCGCCTGGGAGTTCTGGCACCGGCCGATCGCTCGTGCGCGCTGGCGTTCGGCGGCGTGGCATACGCTCGCCTGGTCCGTATTCGGCGCGGCCTACGCGGGCGCCATCGTCTTTGTCTCATCAGGGCTCGATGCGCCTGCCGGCGACGTTCTGCTCGCGCTCGCGGCGGGGGCGAGGCTCTCTGCATACATCGGCGGCACGGTAGGGGAGATTGGCTTCCTGCGCGGCGTCTGGATGGACAGCTCGAGACGTCTGGCCTGGCTCGAAGACTACGCCGCATCGCTCGCGTCCAGCGCCGACCAGCCGGTGCCGGCGCGACTGTCGGAAGGCATTCGCTTCGAGCACGTCTCGTTTGCCTACCCCGGAACCGAGCGCCTGGTGCTCGACGACGTGAACCTCGATGTGCCGGCGGGCACCGTGGTCGCCATCGTGGGCGAGAACGGTGCGGGAAAGACCACGCTCGTGAAGCTGCTGGCCAAGCTGTACGAACCGACGGCGGGCCGCATTCTCATCGATCGCACGGAGCTGGCCCGCATTCCGGCGGACGCCTGGCGCGCCCGCCTGGCCGGGGCGTTCCAGGACTTCTTCCGCTTCGAGTTCATCGCGCGTCATACCGTGGGCGTGGGCGACGTGCCGCGTCTCGACGACGAGCCTGCGGTCGTGAGGGCCGTTGGCCGCGCCGGGGCGGACGATGTCGTCATGCGGTTGACAGCCGGGCTCGATACACAGCTTGGGCCCACGTGGCCCAACGGCGTGGAGGTGAGCTTCGGGCAGTGGCAGAAGCTTGCGCTCGCGCGCGGCTTCATGCGCGATCAACCGCTGGTGCTGGTGCTGGACGAGCCGACTGCGGCCCTCGACGCCGAGACCGAGCACGCGCTGTTCGAACGCTATGCCGGCGCAGCTGCGCGGCGAAGGCCAGGATGGCCGCATCACGATCCTCGTGTCACACCGCTTCTCGACGGTGCGGATGGCCGATTTGATTGTGGTGCTCGACGGCGCTCGCGTCGTCGAGGTCGGCACGCACGACGCGCTGATGGCCAAGCGCGGCCAGTATGCGGATCTCTACGGCATCCAGGCCGCGGCGTACCGTTGAGCGGCCTCGCGTCCCCTGTTCCGTTCAGCCGGCTGCCTTGCTAGACTGCGCGGAATGCTGAATCCTGCGTGGCTCTGCGCGCTCCTGCTCCTGGCGTGCTCCAGCAGCCGCCAACCGAGGCGGGCTGGACGAGCCTCTTCAACGGGAAGACTTCACGGGCTGGAAGATCAGCAAGCCCGAGTCCTTCAAGATTGAGAACGGCGCCATCGTCGCCAACGGGCGGCGTCGCACGCCTACTACGACGGGCCGTTCCGGAACCACAACTTCAAGAACTTCGAACTGAAGGTGGACGTGATGACGCGCCCGAACTCGAACGGCGGCGTCTATGTCCTGACCGAGTTCGAAGAGGGGCGGCAACGTCCGCGCGTCAGGGATTTCCCGTCGAAGGGATTCGAGATCCAGGTCAACAACACGTACCGCGATCCGATCAAGACCGGCAGCCTGTAACGTGAGCGACATCAACGAGCCACGGCAAAAGACGACGAGTGGTTCACGATCCACATCGTCGTCAAGGACGAGACCATCGTCGTCAAGGTGAACGACAAGCAGACCGTCGACTGGACGCAGCCGGCCGACTGGAACGGCGGACGCGAGGGCCCGGGCGGGCATCACGGGCGCCGGCGGCACGTCGCGCTCCAGGCGCACGACCCGCACAGCACCGTGTACTTCAAGAACATCCGGATCAAGCCGCTCGATGATCGGGGAGGCCGCGTGACAAAGGCGACGTGTGCGGCGTTGGTGTGCGCGGCCTCGTGCCGGCGCGGGGGTCGCGGGCGCAAGCTCTTCGATCTCCAGAAGGTGGCCGATGGCGTCTATGCCGCCCTCGCGCGGCCGCGCACGCCGATCAACTGCAACGCGGCGGTCATCGTCTACGACGAAGGTGTCCTCGTCGTGGACACCCACTCGCGCCCGTCGAGCGCACGCGCGCTCATCCAGCAGATCAAGAGCGTCACCGACAAGCCCGTGCGCTACGCCGTGAACTCGCACTTCCATTGGGACCACGCGCAGGGCAACCACGCCTACCCGGTGGCGTTCCCGAAGCAGGTCGCGATCGTGGCGTCGGAAGCGACGCGTGAAAACCTGAAGAACCTGGGGATGCAACGCGTCAAGGACCAGATAGACAACGGGCCGCGGCTGATCGAAGACGTGAAGCGCCGGCTCGCGGCCGCGCAGGATGCAGCCGCGCAGGCGGCGCTCAAGGAGGAGTTGCGCCAGCAGGAGGAGTACCTCGCCGAGGTCCGAAGCCTGGAGTTGACGCTGCCGGACCTCACCTTCGACAAGTCGCTGATCCTGCATCGCACCGACCGCGACGTCGTGCTCCTGTTCCTTGGGCGGGGGCACACCAGCGGCGACGTCGTGGCGTACCTGCCGAAGCAACGCGTGGTGGCCACCGGCGACCTGCTGCACGGGTGGATGCCCTTCATGGGCGACTCCTATCCGCCGGAATGGGTCGCGACGCTCGACGCGCTCGACAAGCTCGACTTCGACCACATCATCGGCGGTCACGGCGGCGTGAAGCCGAAGGCCCACCTGCGATTCTTCCGCAACTATCTCGCCGACCTCGATCGCCGAGGTCCGTCGTGCCCGCGAGCGTGGCGACTCGCTCGAGCAGGCGACCAAGGCGGTCGCGGCGGCGCTGGCGCCGAAGTACGAGGCCGGCATGGACGGACGCTTCGCCGGGTCGGTCGGCGCGAATATCGAGAAGGTCTACAAGGATCTCGAGGCCAAGCGCTACTGAGGAGGCGCGCTCTATCAATGCGTATCTTCCTCGGTACGTTCCTGAACGTGGCGAATCAGGCCTTCTACGATCGGTTCGTGCAGCAACTCGTCACGCGCCATCGAACCAGCCTCAGGGCGATTCCGCCGGGAACGGCACACGTGACCTATGCGTTCGTTGGCGAGTTTGCCGACGAGGCCCTCGATCGGCTGGCAGCGCTGACTTCGGCTGTCGCCGAGCGCCACCACGCCTTTGACATCGAACTCGCCGACGCCGGCGGTGTTGCGGGCGGGTGCGCGGCCACGCCTGGTTTGTGCCGAGCATCGGCCAGGGCGCTGACGAAGTGCGCGTGCTGACGGCCGAACTGTCCTCGGCCCTGCAGCCGATCGCGCCCGGCGTCCGACCCTCCCGGGCTCCGCACGTCACGCTCGCGCGCTTTCGAAGAGAGGCGACGCGACACGATGGCGACCAGGTGGCCCAAACCCTCGAGCGCGCAGAGCGCCGGGCCGACCGTGTGTCGCTGATTCAGATCGTGGAGAGCGTCCTCACCCAACGAGGTCCGGTCTACAGCGTCAAGGCCGGACTACCCCTCGGCGGGCATCGCTAGTCCTCCAATTCGAAGTCCACGGTGACGGTCATCACGACCTCCACGGGCTTGCCGTTGAGCATGGTCGGGGTGAAGAGCCACTGCTGCACGGCATCAATCGCGGCCTGCGCGAAGTCCGGATGCACCTGCGCGGTCGCGACGCGGACCGACAGGACCGTCCCGTCGCGCCCGATGATCGCCTCGAGGGGCACGCTGCCTTCGCGGCCCGCGTCACGCATCGACGCCGGGTAGACGGGCTTTACGTCCTTGGTCTTGGTGGGCGGACGGATGTTGCCGCCCACACGGACCGGCAACGGAACAGCGGGCTCCCGGCGCGGCGTCTTGGCGCGCTTCTCACGAACTGTGATGCTTTCCCGCACATTGCCGACCTGCAACGTGACGGCACGCGTCCAGTCGCGCGCCACGGTCAACTCGAGATCCTGGCGCAGCGGACGGAATCCGGCCAGCGACGACTTCCAGGACGTACTTGCCCGCGCCGACCGGAGGGAACTCGAATCGGCCGGTCGAGTCGCTGGTCGCCTGCCACTTGTTCTGCCGCTCGTCTTCAAGAGTCAACGCCGCTTCGGGCAGCACGCCTCCGGACGGGTCGTAGATGACCCCCGACAGCGCGAGCGGGCCGCTCTGGGCGACGCGAACGGCAGCGATGGGCAGCGCGAGGCCGAGCAGCCCGACAACCGTGACGGCGACCGCCCAGCGCGACAACGCGCGGCGACCAAGAGCTGGATTCAACATGGCGGCGATTCTCCTCTCGAGGGTTGAAGGACGAGCCATCGGCATGACCGCGGCCACCGGCAGCGATGACGAGCGGCAGCTCCGTGCAACGTCCAGCAGGTGCATGGCGTAATCGCGTGGCGGCACACCCAGGCGCAACACGGCGTCGTCGCACGCCTGCTCGCTTTCGCGCCGCAGCCGACGACAGGCCAGCCAGAACAGGGGATTGAACCAGTAGAACGCGCGGATCACTTCGGCGGCGATTTGCACCAGCCAGTCGTGGCGCTGAATGTGAGCGACCTCGTGGCCGAGCACGGCGTGAATGCGCGCATCGCTCCACTCGTGCGCGTGCGAGGGAAGCAGGATGCGTGGACGGACCAGGCCCCAGGTCGCCAGGATGTCGGGGGTATCGGTTTGCAGCAGCGTGATGGGCCGCCGAAGCCCGACCAGGGCCGACACGTCTGCAGCGCCGCGGCACCAGGGCCCATCGATGACCGGCACGGCGCGCAAGACAACGCGCCGCAACCGTCCGAACGCCAGCGCCAGCCCTACGGCACCGGCGCCAACGCCGATGGCCCACACGATGACCATCAGAGTCGCCGGTTCAGGAAGCGCCGCAGCAACGACGGCGTCCGCTGCGGGGCCACCGTCGGGGCCTCGCCGGAAACCGGCAGCGGCACGGCCACCGCCTCTGGCACCTGGACCGTCCAGGCAGGCAGAGCCCAGGACAGCGGCAACACGATGCCCGAAGCCGCCACGGCTCCGGCGAGCACGCTGTGACGAAGCGCCGCGGAGCGACGGCGAAGGAGGGGAAGGGCGAGAAGCCCTGCGCCCAGAATGGCGGAGGACCTCAGCATGATGTCGAGCATGACAGTCATCGTGACTCTCCGCGCGCGCTGCGAACCAGCTCGAGGATCCGGTCCAGGTCCTCGTCGGTGACCTTGCTGGCCTCGCCGCCGAGCAGCGCCGCCACGACCTTTGCGTTCGAGCCGTCATAGAAGGTCTCGACCAGGTGTTTGAGGGCAGACCGACGGGCCGAGTGCCGAGGGACGGTGGGCATGTAGATGTAGCGCAGGCCCTGCGCCTCGTGCCGCACGTGCCCCTTGGCTTCGAGCACGCGCAGTTGCGTGCGCACGGTGGAGTAGCTGGGCGCGCCCGGCAGGCCCTCGAGGATCTCGCTCGCCGTGGCGCGGCCGAGCCGATAGAGGCGGTCCATGATCTGGCGTTCGCGCTTCGTGAGGACGGCGTGCATGGCTGTGGCCGGCATGCGACCTTTATAACACAACTGCTATTTAAATAACACATCGAACTTTGCCGGGCACGCATCAGCGGCGGGTTCCACCAGCCGGCTCTTCTGGCGTATCCTCGGCCCATCATGGGCAATGTGGGACGCCGCGACGTGCTGGCACTTGGTGGGATGAGCGCGCTTCTGGGGCAGGTCGGCCGGGCCGAGCAGGCGAGCCGCGACGGCGGCTCCGGCCAGCCGGCGGGCCGAGCTCTACAACCTGATGGGCGATTTGCCCGGACCGTCACCGGCCGATCGGCGGACGGAAGCTGCGAGAGGACGAACGCGACGGCTACATCCTCGAGACGTGGGAACTGGATCTCAACGGCATCGAGGCCGTGCCTGCGTATGTCGCGCGGCCGCGCACCCTCACCGGCCGGGCTCCCGCCGTCATCTTCAATCACTCGCACGGCGGCGGCTACACGATCGGCAAGAAGGAGTTCACCGACGGCCGCAGTTACCTGCAGCCGATGCCGTACGCAAAGGCCCTGACCGACCTCGGCTACGTCGCCCTGGCCATCGACCACTGGGTCTTCGGCGAGCGCAGCCACACCTCCGAGGGCGACATGTTCAAGGCCATGCTGTGGCAGGGCCAGGTGCTCTGGGGCATGATGGTCTACGACAGCCTGCGCGCGGTGGACTGGCTCGTGGGCCGCGCCGACGTCGACAGCCAGCGCCTCGCGACGCTCGGCATCTCGATGGGCAGCACGATGGCATGGTGGCTGGCGGCCCTCGACGATCGCATCAAGGTCACGGTCGACATCTGTTGCCTCACGGACTTCCAGACGCTGCTCGCCAAGAAGAACCTTTCAGCACACGGCGTCTACTACTACGTGCCGCGCCTGCTGAAGCACTTCACGACAGCGCAGATCAACGCGCTCATCGCGCCACGCGCGCATCTCGGGCTGGCCGGCCTGCAGGACAAGTTGACTCCTGTCGAAGGTCTCGACCTCATCGACCGTGAGCTGAAAAAGGTCTATGCCGAGCAGGGGCACCCGGAACGATGGCAATTGCTGCGCTACGATGTCGGGCACCAGGAAACCGCCGAAGGCCGCCGTGAGGTCATCGCCTTCCTCCAGCGCTTCCTGTGAGACCGGCCGGCCGCCGCGCCATGTTTGTCGCGATCGGCAGACACTCGGCGTAGCATGCGGTCGAGGGGGGAAGACATGCGGGATTTTGCGATTCACCTGACAAATCGGCCAGGCGAGCTGGCGCGCGTGGCGACTGCGCTGTCACGCCACGGCGTCAACATCCGCTCGCTGGCAGGCCTGGCCGTGGACGGCCACGTGATGATCCGCGTGATCGCCGACGATGTCGAGGCCGCCCGCGCGGCGCTCGAGGGGAGCAACATCCGGTACGAAGAGGGCGAAGTCATCACCGTCCTGCTCGAAAACCGCGCCGGCGAGCTGGCCTCGTTGAGCAGCCGCCTGTCGGAAGCCGGCGTAAACCTGCTTGGCATCTATGTGACCGGCGCGTCCGGGAATCTGGTCGAGCTCGCGGTCGTGTGCGACAACCCCAAGAAAGCGAAGAGGCTACTGGATTGACCCCCGCCCTTCCTGCATCCGTCCGGCTGGGGCCGGGCCGGAACGGCATGATGCGTCTGGCGATTGCCACCCGCCGCGCCACCGCCGAGGTGTACCTGCACGGCGCGCACGTGACGGCCTGGCAGCCCGGAGGCGCTGACCCGGTGATCTGGGTCAGCGCCGACAGCCAGTTCCACCCCGACAAGCCGATTCGTGGCGGCGTCCCGATTTGCTTCCCCTGGTTTTCCGCCCACGCCACCGATGCCTCCGCGCCGATGCACGGCTTCGCGCGCTTGCGCGACTGGACGCTGAGCGGCGCCGAGGATCGCGACGGCGAAGTCCAGGTGACGTTCCGGCTGACCGACGACGACACGTCGAGACGCTCGGCGTGGCCGCACCGGTTCACGGCCGACTATCGGATCACCGTCGGTGATCGACTGGCGATGGCGCTCGACGTCACCAACACCGGCGACGCCGCCCTGACCTTCGAGGCGGCGCTTCACAGTTACTTCGCGGTGAAGGACATTCGACAGGTCGGCGTGACGGGTCTCTCGGGCACGGAGTACCTCGACAAGGTCGCCTCCTTCGGACGCAAGCGCGAGGGCGACGCGCCAATCCGCTTCGCCGGCGAAACCGACCGTGTCTACCTCGAGACCGAGAGCACCTGCACGATCCACGACCCGGGGCTTCGCCGACGGATCGAGATCGCCAAGACCGGCTCGCAATCGACGATCGTCTGGAATCCCTGGATCGACAAGGCGCGCGCGATGCCTGATTTCGGCGACGACGAGTGGCCGTCGATGTTGTGCATCGAGACCGCGAATGTGCGCGACGCGGCCGTGCAGTCTCGAGCCGGGCTCGCACCACCGCATGACCGCTGTTGTGGGGGTTGGTCCGATCACGGACTGACTGGCGGTGCGCCTCCGGAGCCGAAAGAAGGCCACGCGTGAACCGGCATACGCGGCTCTCGACGATGGGCTCGACATTCGGATCGCCGAGCAGCCGGAAGAGCACCTCGCCGTAGGGCGGTCGGCTGTCCCGGCGTTCGTGCACCACCAGCACCGTCGCGCCGCGGTGGCGCAGGTACCTGAGCGCCGGCGTACGGGGAAACGATCGCATTTCGTTCAACAGCTCGAGATACGACCTGGGATAGTTGCCGCTGTAGCCGTTCAGCAACGGCCGCCAGTGCTCCGTGGAGCGATACATGTAGTGCACGTCGTGCATGACGTCGAGGCGCGACGGCACGGTGACCGGCCACTCGAAGACAACGGCATCGGGCATGTCGCGCAACGTCGCATACAAGGCCGTCGGCCGCGGATCGACCGCGACCAGTCCCGGCGACGTGCGATACTCCGCCGCGCACGCGCCGATAACCACGATGGCGGCGACGCTTCTGAGGGTGCGCGAGCGCGCACGGCCCAGGACACGCGCGAACCCGGCGCCAGCGAGAACGGCGATTCCGAGCAGGACGAGAATACCGGCTCGCGCCGGCACTCGCAGCCCTCGAAAGGGCGGCACCCAGTCGTAAAGCAGCGAGTAGAGTCCTGCATTGAAGCCCAGCGTGAGCACCAGCGAAAAGGCGAGCCCTGCGGCGTGGATCCGGAGGCGGGGGTCGGAGGCGGCGCACCAGAGGCCCAACACCGAGAGCACCAGCGCCACGGCGCCAGGAAACAGGTGACGCTCGTTGGCACCCCACTGAGCGGTTCCGCCGTAAAGCCGGTTGCCCGCGGGAGCGCTGAGGAAGTCCGACGGACGCGCGCTGTACTCCGCGACCTCCGAGCGCCTGCGGTCGCCCACGGCCTCGTGACTCTTCTGGTAGGGCACCGAGTAGATCGCCATCACGGCCAGGGGGAGCGCCATGCTCCAGACGATTGCTCTGACGGCGCGTCGCGGCGCGCGGATGTGCCAGAGGGCGGTGATGAAGCAAAGCCAGGTGGCCAGGAAGATGCCGTAGTAGATGCTGCTCAGGGCTTGCCCGGCCGCCAGCGCCCCCACTTTGAGATGGTCCGTCAGGCCGGCACGATCTGCGGCCTTGTGCCAGGCCAGGACAGCCAGCGGAATCCAGAAAGCGAACTGCAACTCGAGGTGGTCGAAGTGCTGCATCCGGTACGGCGCAAACGCGAACACCAGCCCCCCGAGCACCGCGGCGGCCGTGCTTCCGGTGAGATAACGCACCAGCGCATATGCCGCGACGCCGCTTGTCACGAACGCGGCAAGCAGCGTGAGGTTGTAGACGAGCAGGGGGCTGACGCCCAGCCAGTGGAGCGGCGCGACGGCGAGGGCCGGAGCGAGCATCGCGTCGGAATAGGCGAGCGTCGCGGACTCCGGAAAGAAGATGTTCGCGTCGAACAGCCGGCTCGGATCGTTGCGAATCTGGTGGGCGACCCAGGCCAGCCGCCAGACGGAGAAGAACGAGTCGCCGTGCACACCAATCGCCGAGTCGAGCGTCAGGACGAGCGGGTACGAGCAGGCGCATGCCAGCAGCGTGAAGAGGCCGGTCACCAGCAATGGCGGGGCGAGTCGACGAGGATGTCTCAGTTCAGCGGTCCAGAAGCTTTGAACGATCACTCCGACGCACTTTCAACGACGCGGTTGCGACTCTGCAAGCTGGGCGGTTCAGAATACCCCACAATCGTTGAGGTTCGAGGCATGATCGCGCTAAAATCGAGGGTTCCCGGCCACCAGACGGCCGGCACCGATTGGCGTACCCACGATGATCTCTGTCAGCAATGTCTCCATGCGCTACGGCTCGAAGGTGCTCTTCGAGGACGTCACGACCACCTTCACCGCCGGCCGGCGCTACGGCCTGACGGGCCCCAACGGCTCCGGCAAGTCGACGTTCATGAAGCTGCTGACGGGTGAGTTGCCCCCGCAGAAGGGCACGGTCGCGCGGCCCAACAAGCTTGGCGTCCTCAGCCAGGACCAGTTCGCCTTCGATCAGTTCCGCGTGATCGACACGGTCATCATGGGGAACAAGCGCCTGTGGGGCGCGCTCGAAGAACGGGAGTTCCTCTACGCCAAGGCCGAGATGACCGAGGCCGACGGCATGCGCCTCGGCGAGCTCGAAGGCATCGTCGGCGAGGAAGACGGGTACTCGGCGGAAAGCGACGCCGCGATTCTGCTGCAGGGGCTCGACATCCCGGACGACCTGCACACGCGGAAGATGTCGGAGATCCAGGGCGGTCAGAAAGTGCGCGTGCTGCTGGCACAGGCGCTCTTCGGACATCCACAGGCGCTGCTGCTCGACGAGCCAACCAACCACCTCGACCTCGACTCGATCCACTGGCTGCGCAAGTTTCTCGTCGAGTACCGACGGGACGCTGATCGTGATCTCGCACGACCGGCACTTTCTCAACGAAGTGTGCACGCACATCGCGGACATCGACTACCAGACGATCATCACCTACACCGGCGGATACGACGACATGGTGCTGGCCAAGACGCAGATCCGCTCGCGCCTGGAGGCCGACAACGCGCAGCGCGAGAAAAAGATCGCGCAGCTCAACGACTTCATCGCGCGCTTCTCGGCGGGCACGCGCTCGAGCCAGGTGCAGTCGAGGCGCAAGGAAGTCGAACGGCTGCAGACCGGCGACCTCGCGCGCTCCAACATCCAGCGTCCGTACATCCGCTTCCAGATGGCGCGGCCCTCGGGCCGCATGGCGCTCGAATTCAAGGACGTCAGCAAGGGGTTCGACGGGACGACGGTCGTCCCCGAGTTCAGCGCGATCGTGAACCGCGGCGAGAAGATCGTCCTCGTGGGCCGCAACGGCGTCGGCAAGACGACGCTGCTCAAGGCGCTGCTGGCCGATGCGCCGGGGCTGCCGCCGTCGCCTGGCGACGTCGACACCGGATCGGTGCGGTGGGGCCACGAGGCCTCGGTCGGCTACTTTCCCCAGGACCACAACGGCGTCATCCGCAAGGGCATGACGGCAGTGGAATGGCTGCACCAGTTCGACCCCGACGCCGCGCGGCAGGATATCCACGGGCTGCTGGGGCAGATGCTGTTCAGCGGCGAAGAGGGCAGCAAGCCCACCGACGCGCTCTCGGGCGGCGAGACGGCGCGGCTCCTCTTCTGCCGCATCATGCTGCAGAAACCCAACGTCCTCGTGCTCGACGAACCGACCAACCACCTCGATCTCGAGTCCATCAATGCGCTCAACATCGCGCTGCAGAAGTACGAGGGCACGGTGCTGCTCGTGACCCACGACCAGGACGTCATGGAAGAAGTCGGCACCCGCGTGTGGCATCTCGAGCACGGCACGATTCGCGATTTCAAGGGCAACTACGAGGAGTACGCGGCGACGCTGGCGTAGAATCCGCGGATGCGACTGCTTCCGCTGATTGCGCTCGTGGCGCTGTGGGCCGCCCCGGCGCCCCGCACCCAGATACCCCGGCCATCGTTTCCCTGGCCAGACGGCAGGCGCGCCGCGGTCAGCCTGAGCTTCGATGACGGGCGTCCGACCCAGATGGACGCGGGCCTGCCCGTGCTGGGCGAGCTCGGGCTGAAAGTCACGTTCTATGTCGTGCCTGGCGCCATCGAGAAGCGCCAGACGGCGTGGCGGGCGGCGGCACAGGCCGGGCACGAAATCGGCAACCACTCGCTGATGCATGCCTGCACCGGCAACTTCGCGTGGTCGCGGCAGAAGGCGCTCGAGGACTACACGCTCGCGCGCCTGGATGCGGAGCTCGAACAGGCCGGCGTCGAGATCAAGCGGCTCACGGGCGTTCTGCCCACGACGTTCGCCTATCCCTGCGGGCAGACCTTTGTCGGCCGGGGACCGACCACCACCAGCTACGTCCCGCTCATCAGCAAGCGATTCCTCGTGGGGCGCCTCTGGATGGGCGAACTGGCCAACGACCCGTCATTCGTCGATCTGAGTCAGGTCCACGCCGTGCCGATGGACGACAAGGAGCTGTCGCAACTCAAGCCGATGCTGGACGGCGCGGTGGAACAGGGGAGATGGCTCGTGCTCGGCGGCCACGACATCGGCACGCAGTCGGAGCCTTACACGACGCGCGTTACTTTTCTGCGAGCGCTCGCCGAGTATCTGAAGACGCCTGAGCGGGGAATATGGGTGGCGCCGGTAGGCACCGTCGCCGAATGGGTCGCAAAGCACCGCTAGCGATCCGGGTGAGCGGCGCGCGCGCCGCCCACCCGGTAGGTACGTCAGGCCCGAACTTCAGTTCGGGCACTGCCCTAGGGCCACTGATACCGCAGGCCGCCCCAGAACATGTAGTTGTTGTCGATCTCGTCGAGATCGTCGAGGAACAGCCGCGTCTCGCCGGTCAGGAAGAGGCGCCCCTCCGTTGGTCGAGCTCTTCCAAATCGGCACGCCGAAGTTGAGCAGCGCCGTCGGCGCGACCGTGTCGCCGTCGGTGATGTCCCAGATGCCCAGGCCCGTGCCGATGTACGCCTTGTTGGCGGTCACATAGTTGGCCTCGACCTCGGCAAACAGGCTCGTGTTGTCTTCGTCGCGCAGGTTGACGGCCACGCCGACGGCGGGGCCAATGGCCCAACTGCCGACGTCCCACAACACGCCGCCCTTGATGCCAAACAGCGGCGCGCACCGGCCGCCCAGGAACTCCTCGCGCACGCGACGCTCCTTGCCGTAGTAGCCCGCGATGAACGGATGGACCGTGTCGATCGGGGCCGGCGGCGGCGGCTCTGGCGCCGCGACGGGAGCGGGTGGTGGCGGCGGTGGCGGCGCTGGCGGCGGGGGCGGGGGTGGCGGCGGCGCCACGACGGCCGGCGTCGGCGGCGGGGGCGGCGGCGGCAACGCCCGCGAACTCACCAGCGACAGGTTGCCGCAGGGCCGCGGCACGAGGAACGTGTAGACGCGCTTGTCCCCCTCCACCTCGAACTCGAACGACTTGATGGGGGCCGTGCCGCCCCACTGCACCATGCGCAGCACGGTGGCCTTGCCTCGACGGCGATAGGCCATCCATTCGAGGCGCCCGCCGATGGGGAAGTCCACCTCGCGCACGACCGACTGGTCGCCGCTTTTCAGCACGGCGATCACCTCGTCGGCCACATCCGCCATCCCGGCGTCGGTCAGCACGAGGCGCAGATCCTGCTGGACCTGTACGTGTTCGCCCATGCGTTTGAGATCTTCACGTCCCCGGAGCGGCGCACAGATGCTGCTGGTGCGTCCACCGAGTCGCTTGAGGATCTTGTAATTGCCGGCCGCCGTTTGACCGGCGGCCGGCGTCGCCACCACACTGATGGCAACTGCGCCGGCAAGCGCGTATCCCAGAGTCCGACCCCACGACTGCATGTTCGTGCCTCTCACTCCCATGGGTTAGTCATCTAGCGAACGTCAGTTCTTTGGAACCGAAGTCCGCTATTTGACACGAGGCGCGAGCCAGCTCATCTGCAGGCCCGTACCCCTCGCGTCTTGCCGAAGCAGATTACCTCAAGGCGTGTAAATTCTCTACACCAATAGGTGAGGGCGTGCCTGTCCGTGCAAATCAGAAGCGGACCACCACGCCAGCAGACCAGCGGGCGTATTCGAGGATGTTCTCAGGGAAATCCAGGCCGCCAAGCGTGAAGTCCTCGGTATTGCGGAAGTAGCGGAAGTCAATCTCGGCTCCGACGTGGCGGCTGAAGAGGACGCTGGCGCCAGCGCCGATGTTGAAGCCGAAGTCGGTCTTCGAAGCCTCCAGACCGCTGGTGCGTGTCACGTCGTAGCGCAGCACGCCCACGCCGCCGGCGAGGTACGGCCGAAACCCGCGTCCCTCGGGAAGGGGCCCACCGACGATCACGTTGGCCATGGCCGTCGAGACGGCGCTGTCGCGCACCCGGCCCTGCGCGTCGGCGAGAAAGTCCTCGGTCCTCGCGACGTCTACACCCACGCCGATGATGCTGTTGCCAAACCACTCGAGCCGGGCGCCGTAGGTGATGGGATAGCCGGCGTTGGCGTCGTTGATGACGCCGCTCCAGGACTGTCCGATGTAGGGCACGATGAGGACGTCAGCGCGGGCGGGAGCGGAGCAGAGCAGGGCAAGCGCAAGAGTACTGAGGAGAGGACGCCAGGTCACCAGGGGCTCCTTGGAAGGGAAGAAGCAGCGCGACGGCGGTATCGGTGCCGCCGTCGCGCGTCGAGACGCTTAGTCTACCCCTAGGGCCACTGATACCGCAGGCCGCCCCAGAACATGTAGTTGTTGTCGATCTCGTCGAGATCGTCGAGGAACAGCCGCGTCTCGCCGGTCAGGAAGAGGCGCCCCTCCGTTGGTCGAGCTCTTCCAAATCGGCACGCCGAAGTTGAGCAGCGCCGTCGGCGCGACCGTGTCGCCGTCGGTGATGTCCCAGATGCCCAGGCCCGTGCCGATGTACGCCTTGTTGGCGGTCACATAGTTGGCCTCGACCTCGGCAAACAGGCTCGTGTTGTCTTCGTCGCGCAGGTTGACGGCCACGCCGACGGCGGGGCCAATGGCCCAACTGCCGACGTCCCACAACACGCCGCCCTTGATGCCAAACAGCGGCGCGCACCGGCCGCCCAGGAACTCCTCGCGCACGCGACGCTCCTTGCCGTAGTAGCCCGCGATGAACGGATGGACCGTGTCGATCGGGGCCGGCGGCGGCGGCTCTGGCGCCGCGACGGGAGCGGGTGGTGGCGGCGGTGGCGGCGCTGGCGGCGGGGGCGGGGGTGGCGGCGGCGCCACGACGGCCGGCGTCGGCGGCGGGGGCGGCGGCGGCAACGCCCGCGAACTCACCAGCGACAGGTTGCCGCAGGGCCGCGGCACGAGGAACGTGTAGACGCGCTTGTCCCCCTCCACCTCGAACTCGAACGACTTGATGGGGGCCGTGCCGCCCCACTGCACCATGCGCAGCACGGTGGCCTTGCCTCGACGGCGATAGGCCATCCATTCGAGGCGCCCGCCGATGGGGAAGTCCACCTCGCGCACGACCGACTGGTCGCCGCTTTTCAGCACGGCGATCACCTCGTCGGCCACATCCGCCATCCCGGCGTCGGTCAGCACGAGGCGCAGATCCTGCTGGACCTGTACGTGTTCGCCCATGCGTTTGAGATCTTCACGTCCCCGGAGCGGCGCACAGATGCTGCTGGTGCGTCCACCGAGTCGCTTGAGGATCTTGTAATTGCCGGCCGCCGTTTGAGTTTCCGACGGCCGGCGTCGCCACCACACTGATGGCAACTGCGCCGGCAAGCGCGTATCCCAGAGTCCGACCCCACGACTGCATGTTCGTGCCTCTCACTCCCTGAGTGTCAGTGCTGACGAACGTCCGGCCAGGCCCGCAGGCCTCCCGACACGGCGCGGACGTCCGAGTTATCGGCACCCTCCCAGCGCAAGCGCCATGCCGAAGCGTGCCTGCCGCCGAGGTGCCGCGCGAAACGCATCGAATCCCTGTCATTTCTGGGAGTTACGGTCAGTCCTGGGGTCGGCGACGAGCTCTCGCTGGGAAGACCGTCCACACGGCGACAGTGAAGAAAACACACGCTTTGTCACGGGCAGCGTCAGCGACGCTACAGATCGCCGAAACCCGCGCTCAGAGATATCCGTAGACACGCGCATGCCTTCCAAGCTTCACCGTGCTGCGATTCGGGTCCTCGTCGTCGGTTTCGGAACGCTCGCCGCTGCCTGCGGCCGTCCCGACCAGGGGGACTCGGCCATCACGCCGCCTGTCATCGAACGCCCCTTCGGGCAGGGCGGCAAGGTGACGATGCGGCTTTCAGCGGGGGAATACACCATCGAGAACTCGCCGGACGAGCGCATTCGACTGGCGTGGGAGACGCGCGAGGCCGAGCGCGGCCCGCCGGGTACAGGCGCGCGTGGATGTCGACGGCACCGCGGCGACCATTCACACCGACGGCCCTTCCAACGGGTTTGTCGTCTCCATCGCCGTGCCGACCAAATCCGACTTGTTGATACGCCTGAGCGCGGGCGAACTGACCATTCGCGGCATCGAGGGGCACAAGGACGTGTCGGCCTGGGCCGGTGAGTTGACGATCGGGGTAGGCCCGGCCGCCAATTATCGGGCCGTCGACGCATCGGTGCTGGCTGGCGAGATTCAGGCGGCGCCCTTCAACGGGTCGAAGGGCGGCGTCTTCCGGTCGTTTCTCTGGAGCGGCACCGGGTCGTACGAGCTGCGCGCACGCCTCACGGCAGGTGAGATAACACTTCGGGACAAGTAGGAGTAGAATCCGGCCGTCTCACGGATCGAAGCGGGCCCAGGCACACTCGAAAGGAGGGGCCATGAAACATGCCCTGCTTGGCGTCGCAGTCGTCACCGGACTCGTAAGTCTTCACTCCCTCACCGCCGCCGGCCACCCCGCGGCACCAGCCTGGGCCATGAACGCCTCGGTCATCGAAGCCTGCTCGTGCACGATGTTCTGCCAGTGCTACTTCAACCCGCGGCCGACAGAGCATACCGATGCCGCCGAGCACGCGGGGCATGGCAAGGGTCACTTCTGCAAGTTCAACAACGTCTACAAAGTGAACCGGGGCCATCACGGCGCGACCAAACTGGACGGCGCGATATTCTGGGTTGCCGGCGACCTCGGGGCGGATTTCTCCGACGGGGAGTTCGACTGGGCGGTGATCCATTATGCGCCCGACGTCTCGAAGGCTCAGCGCGACGGGATCGTCGACGTGCTCGGACACCTGTTCCCGGTGCGGTGGAAGTCGTTCGAGGTCGGCAAGGACGCGCCCATCGAGTGGAGCGGCGGCCGTGATCGCGCCGTGGCGAAACTCGACGGCGGCAAGGCCGCAGAGGTCGTCCTGAAGCGCTTGCAGGGAAACACCGACGAGCCCGTGGTGATCAAGAACCTCCGGTATTTCGGCGCGCCCAGAAACGACGGCTTCGTGATGATGCCCAACGAAGTGGAAGCCTATCGTCTCGGGCCGAAGGCGTACCAGTACAAGGGAACCAACGGCTTCATGGTGACGATCGACATCGACGCGGACACCGCGCCAGCGAAAGCCAGGACTGCGATGTAAGGACCGCCGCGATCGGCGCTGCCGATCGCCCGGCCGCAGGCCGGCGTGGGGACGCGTTGTTGCGCAGCCGCGCGTCCCCGCGCAACAATGATCGGCTGCATGGCCGTCGACACACTAACCGCCGTCCTCATCATGCCCCGGGGCTTCGCCGAGATGGCCGAAGCCCTCCGCCACCTGCAGGCGCAGACCCGCCGCGACGCCATCGAGGTCGTCCTGGTTCACACGCCCGCGCACGCCGCCGACATCGACCGCGGCGCCTTCACGAGATTCCGCAGGTTCGTCGCGGTGCCGGTCGACGGCATTCCAACCGTCGCATTCGGATTCGTCGCGGCGCTTGACGCCGCCACCGGCGACGTCATCGCGCTGGTCGAGGATCACGTTCTGCTGGATCCCGGGTGGGCGGCCGCGGTCCTGGCAGCGCACCGTCGGCCCTCCGCGGCCGTGGCGCCGCGTCTGGCCAATGCGAATCCGGCCACCGCGATCAGCTGGGCGAACTTCGTCGCGTCGTTCTCGGACGCGATCGCCGAGCGACCCGCCGGGCCCGTCGACAGCGGCCCGGGACACAACACGAGCTACAAGGCCGCCGTCCTGCGGCAGTACCGCGACGAGTTGCTCACGCTCTATCAGAGCGAGCGCGTTTTCCACTACCGGCTGCGGGAAGACGGCCACGTGATCCTGCACGAGCCGCATGCGCGGCAGGCTCACCTCAATATCTCGGTGCCCCGCCAGGCCGTGGGTCACGCATTTCTTGGCGGGGTCCTGTTTGGCACGTACCGCTCGCGCGCCATGGGTGTCCTCGAGAAGGCCGCCCGGACCGCGCTGGCGCCGCTGGTGCCAGCCGTGCGCCTCTGGCGGACGTGGCGCACGTTGTCCGGCACCGCGGACCTGGTGGTGCCGGCTGCCGCGTGGGTGCTCCTGCCGGTGCTGCTGATCTCGCACGCCGCAGGCGAGGCGATGGGTACTGGAACCTGGTGGGTGGCATCGATGCGCGGTACGAGCATTTCGAGCTCCACCGCCTCGAGTGCCTGCGATCCGACGAGCGGAATCTGATGACGGGTTGATGTTCTACTTCAACGCGTCCGCGATGAACGCGGCGACATCGCGTCGCAGGGCGGCCAGTTCGTCGACATCGATGTACATCATGTGTCCAGCCTGGTAGTAACGTCTCGTGATCCGCGCCGCCAGGTTGGGCGGCAGCCCCAGATGGGCGAGCGTGTACTGGGTGGCGAAGAACGGCGTCGCCAGATCGAAGTAGCCGGAGCCGACGAAGACGCGCATGTGCGGATTCTTCGCGAAGGCATCGCGCAGCGCGTCGCCAGTATCGGCAAACCCGCTTCCCGAAGACCCCCAATCCCATTGGCCGATGCCCCCGCCGAGGATGTGATACGGCGCGTCGGATTCGAAGCCCAGCGTGCGGCGCACGAGGTCGTTGAGCGCGGCAGTGAACGGCGGCCGGATCGCCGTCAGGCTCGGATCGAAGTCGGGTTGCTCGGCCACGCCGCTCCTGTCGAAGCCGACGAATCGGCTGTCGAGCCGGCCGACAGTTCGATCCTGATCGCGCAGAAGCTCCTTGCAGAAGCGCTGGATCTCGACGCGCAGGTTCGCCCGCCCCACGTACTCGCGTGAAAGCCCTGTGTAGCGGGCCAGCTTCTCGACAACCGCGGCGCGTTCCGCCGCCGTCAGCGAATCACCTTTTGCGAGCGCGACCGTGTAGTCGCCTGCCGCCCAGGACTCCGCTTCCCGCAGCGTCGCCGACAGATCGCGCTGCAGGTCCGCCGACAGGCGCTTGTGGTAGAACGCGGTCGCCGTGTAAGTCGGCAGAAACAGCACGTAGGGCAGGTCGTTGCCCGTGGTGAAGCGCGCGGTCTGAAAGTTGAGGATCGACGAGACGAGGAGGATGCCGTTGAACGCGAGGCCGCGGTCGATGAGATGGCCAGCCAGCCCCGCCGCGCGGGTCGTGCCGTAGCTTTCGCCGACCATGAACAGCGGCGAACGCCAGCGCCCGTATCGCGTCACGTACAGCCTGATGAACTCGCCGACCGACTGGATGTCCCCCTGGACGCCCCAGAACTTGCTGCCCAGTTCGGTCTTGGTGGCCCGGCTATAGCCGGTCCCGACCGGATCGACAAACACCAGGTCGGTCTGGTCCAGCCAGGTCGCCTCGTTGTCCACCAGGCGGTACGGCGGCGCCGGCATGCTGCCGTCATCGTTCATCGCGACGCGCCTGGGGCCGAGCGCACCCAGGTGCAGCCAGACCGATGACGAGCCGGGACCGCCGTTGAACGAGATGGTGAGCGGACGCATGGACGGATCGGCGACGCCATCCAGCGTGTACGCGATGAAGAAGACTCGCGCCTCAATCTCGCCTTGTGCGCCGCGGATGGGCAGAAATCCCGTTGTCGCGGTGTATCGCAGCGTCTTGCCGCCGGCACGCAGTTCGTGATGAGTGACGACTGGAGTTTCGGGGCCGTCGAAGGCCGCGGTCGATGGCGCCGGCTCGGGTTTCGACTGTGCGGGCTCGGGCTTGGACGACGGCGGCGTGGCCGGTGGCTGTTGCGCGGCAAGGCCTGCCATGAGCAGGGTGACGAGGACGATCGGTGCGGCCACCAGCAAGTCTCCTTCGAGTAGAGGCGTGGCGGCATTGTAGGCGCAAACCCACCGGTCAGCTTCCGTCAGGCGGGTCCGGGATGAAGCGTCCGCGCGTGAGGCCCGCCCGCCGGGCCGCGGGGATCTGTGCCGACCATGGCAGCAAATCCGCGGGCGACAGCGTGCCGTACGGATGGACCCGGGCGTCGCGATCCCCGCGGTGCTCGATGTCCACGAGGTACTGCTCTCGGGAGAGCAGCGTCCCGCGGCACAACGCCCTCGGACCGTCTGGACGCGGCCCCTGTAACCGATCCAGCAGGAGACTCATCACCGCCGTTGGCACACGGTTGCGCTCGTCGGGGAAGACGAACCCGAACAGTACCAAGTGGCTGAGCAGGACCTCCCAATGCGGACCGAAGCGATCGAGCAGACGCGGCCAGTCGAGCGCCGGGGCCTGCGCGCGCAGCAGGTGAAGCACGTCGGCGCCGTCAAAGCGCTCGCGCTCCTGCACGAACGACTTGGACCAGATCATCTCCTCGGGTGGACACAGGTGCGCCGGCACCCGCCACATGCGCACCTGCCGCGCGTGCGCGAACCACTCGCTGTCAACAGGGCACACTCCGTTGCCACTGCCGAAAAGCAGATCGACGCAGTGCCGCCCCTGTCCCGCTTTGCCGAGCCAGTGCGGAAAGGTCAGCTCGGTGGCGATGCCGTCGGAGGCCAGTGCCTCCGTCACCCCGGACCAGTCTTCCCGGAGGATGAAAAGGTCGAGATCCTTCGTGGCGCGACGGATGCCGGTGTACGCCTCGAGGGCGTAGGTGCCGCCGATCAGGCACGGGACGTCGTGCCGCGAGAGCGCGCGGAGGACGCGCTGATAGAACCCGCGGCGCGGCAGCGAAGTGACCGCCGGAACGGGCTCGACCGCGGTGTGCGCCATATGGCCAACCGAGCAAGCCACATGCCACGACCCGGTACGGCGATTGCTGCGCTGGAGAAATATGCCGACCAACGGACAGGTGCGCCTGGCAGCCGTGGGCGACCTTCATTACAAGCGCGGTGGGCAGGCAGGTATCTCGTGGATGGGCTTGATTGCCGACGCCGCCGATGTGCTCTTGTTGTGCGGCGACCTGACCGACTACGGCCGCGTGGAGGAAGCGCGTGAGCTGGCGCGCGAGCTCACCACGTCGCTGTCGATCCCCATCGTCGCTGTGCTCGGCAACCACGATTTCGAGTCGGACCAGTCGAGCGAAGTCGCCGCGGCGCTGGCGTGACGTCGGCGTTCACATGCTGGACGGCGACACCTGCGAAGTCCTCGGGATCGGGTTTGCCGGCATCAAGGGTTTTGCCGGCGGCTTCGGGCGCGGGGCGCTTGGCCCCTGGGGCGAACCAGTGATCAAACAGTTCGTCCAGGAGGCCATTGCCGAGGCGTTGAAGCTTGAAAGCGCACTCGCGCGACTGCGCACGCCGCACAAGATCGCGGTGATGCACTACTCGCCCGTGGTCGAAACCGTCGCCGGGGAGCCGCCTGAGATCTTTCCGTACCTCGGCTGCAGCCGCCTTGCCGAACCACTGGCACGCTATCCCGTGACGGCGGTCTTCCATGGCCACGCCCATGGCGGAACCGCGGAAGGCGTGTGCGGGCACGACGCCGGTCTACAACGTGTCGCTGCCGCTCATGAGCCGGCGCTCGCCCGCCTTGCCCGTGCGGATTCTTACGCTCGAGGTCGATTGAACCGTGTCAGGTCGGGGACGCGAGAGTCGAAGTTACGCGATCGAAAGCGGAGGGCAGGGCGGTGCGGCGGGCGCGGCATCTGCCACGCCCGCCGGTGGAGCGCTCAGGTCAGCGACCAGCCCTGGCGGTAATCCCGCTTGAGGAAGTCGTTGGCCGCGGCGTTGTTGGTGACGCGCATGTTCGCGCCGTCGTAGTGGATCTTCGTGCCCGCGCGCAGCGCCACAACGCCAAGCAGCATTGTCTCGGTTAGCCGCGCGGCATACGAGAACGGGCACGAGGCTTCGGTCTTGCTCTTGGCCGCGTCGACCCAGTTCATCTCGTGGCTCGTCTTGATGCGCTGCAGCTTCTGCGGAGGCGTCGGCGCCGAGTCGGCCAGCGCCTGCGGCAGCAACCTGGGGTTGTAGCCGTAGGTGTCGTGCATCAACTTGCCCTTGCTGCCGTAGTAGATGACGCCGCCGGTGGGATTGAGCCGCGTCTCTCCCATTTCCTCCGGTCGTGGCGGAAACAGCGCGCCGTCGTACCAGGTCAATTTCACCGCCGGCTTGTCGCCTCGCGCGTCGAACTGATAGTAGGTCGTCGTGGCCATCGGGTACGTGGCCTTGTTGAACGGCGTCGACACGGTCTCGACGCTGGTGGGCAAGCCGAGGTCCAGCGCCCAGAACGGGTGGTCGATCAGATGCGCGCCCATGTCGCCGATGGCGCCGCAGCCCCAATCCACCCAGCCTCGCCAGTTGAACGGGTGATACACCGGGTGGTACGGCACAAACGGCGCGGGCCCAAGGAACAAATCCCAGTTCAGTTTGTCTGGAACAGGGAAAGTGCCGGCCATCGCCGTGCCAAGCCGCTCCATCACGCCGGTCATGTTCCAGCGCAGGTCTGACGCCGCCGTCTTGCCGACCTCGGGCCTCGGGATACCCTGCGGCCAGTACGCGAGCGGGCGGTTCGTCCAGACGTGCACTTCACGCACTTCCCCGATGGTGCCGGCCCAGATGTGCTCGTTCACCAGCTGCGCATCGTCTGAGGAATGGCCCTGGTTGCCCATCTGCGTGGTCAGCTTCGTGTCGGCTGCCTTCTTTGCGAGCCGGCGCGCCTCGTCGACGGACCATGAGAGGGGCTTCTGCACGTAGACATGCTTGCCGAGATCCATCGAGGCCAGCGCGATGACAGCATGCAGGTGATCGGGCGTAGCGACCACGACGCCATCGATGTCCTTCTGCTTCTCGAGCATCTCGCGGTAGTCGGAATACTTCGCGGCCTTGCCGTAGGCCTCCGAGAGCCGCTTCATGTTGGCCACCTGCTCGATGCTGCGCTGCCGCATCTGGGCCTGCCGTGCCGCGACGGCGGGGTCGCCACCGGCGGCCGCCGTCGCCGGCGGAGCGGAGAGCCGCTGTTCCATCTGCGCGGCGTCGGCGCCGAGTTTGTCGAAGGCCGCGCCCGCATAGCCCCAGTCCGCGTCGCAGAGCGCGACGATGTTCTGGCTGGCCAGGTTGATCAAGTTGGCGCGGCCCATACCCCCGATGCCGACACCGGCGACGTTGAAGCGGTCGCTCGGCGCAGCCTGGCCGCTGCCAGCCAGGACGTGGCGCGGGACGATGGTGAAGCCGGCCGTGGCGGCCGCTGCGGTCTGGAGGAATTGGCGTCGAGGAACCTTGGAGTCGTTCTGGGCGCTCATCAGCGATCCTTCCGGGGAAGCCTTGCGTGTTCGGCGATTTTCTCCACGAGCGCGTCTATAATCAAGGGTTCATGCTCGTTGGAAAACGATTCCTTGTGGCCGGCCGTGTGCAGGGCGTCGGATTTCGCTACTTCGCGCGCGACGCGGCCCTGCGCGAGGGCATCGCCGGCACCGTGCAGAACCTCGACGATGGCCGGGTGGAAGTGGTCGCCTGCGGTGAGGCCGAGGCGATGACCCGGTTCGAGATCGCCTTGCGTCAGGGCCCCGCAGGTGCGCGCGTCCAGGACGTGCACGTCGAACCCGGCCCGCCGGGTGCGGGCGTGCCCGACTTCCGAATTCTGCCGTAGTCACCGCTCGCCGACCGTCAACCGTCAACCTGTAAGCGCAGACCCAGCCACCACCATGGACCAGCTGAAAGCCAAGATCCGCAACATCCCCGATTTCCCGAAGCCCGGAATCCTCTTCTACGACATCACGACGCTGTTGCGGGATCCCGAGGGCTTTCGGGAGGTCATCGCCGCCCTGGCGGCGCCGTTCAAGGGTCAGGCGATCGATCTGGTCGTGGGCATCGAGAGTCGCGGCTTCATCCTGGGCGGCGCCGTCGCCGACGCGCTGGGCGCGGGGTTTGTTCCGGTCCGCAAGCCCGGGAAACTGCCGGGCAAAGCCGTGAAGGAGAGCTACGCGCTCGAGTACGGCACCGACGCGCTCGAGATTCACGAAGACGCGGTCGTGCCCGGCCAACGCGTGCTCATCGTCGACGACGTCATTGCCACCGGTGGAACGGCCAAGGCGACCGCGTCGCTGGTCCGCAAGCTCGGAGGCACGGTGCATGCGCTCGCGTTCCTCGTGGAGCTGGAATTCCTGAACGGCCGCGAGAAGCTGGCAGGGGAGTCGATCCACACGGTCGTCCGCTACGCGGATTGAGAGGGCGCCTCCCGCGAGGCGGGAGCCGAGCGCCCTTCCGGCGCCGAAGGCGCGGCCTTGCTAGAATGGGCCCGTGCGCGTGTAGCTCAGTTGGATAGAGCATCCGCCTCCTAAGCGGAAGGTCCCCGGTTCAAGTCCGGGCACGCGCGCCACTTCACAAAAGAAGAGGCCGCCTGAGCGCGATCGGGATCGTAACGCAGCGAGGGCCGTCTCGCGACGGCCCTCGACCTGCGATTCGCGCGATGCTGGCTACGACCGACTGCGCCGGCGCCATCGGCGGCCGGCAATGCCCGCGAGACCGAGGCCGAGCAAGGTGAGGGAAGCAGGCTCCGGAACCGCCGCCGCGTCGCCGCCTGTTGTTTCAGGGTGCGTGTGGAGGATGTTGCTATCGAGGGCTTCGCTGTAAATCGGATCCTTGTCCAGGTCGTCAAGGAAGATTACGTTCCCCGGGTCCAGATTCGTCAAGGTGTAGGTCACGCCGCCGATTGTCGTACTGAGACCGCCGCTGAAGTCGATCTCGCCGTTCTGTCTTCTTGATCTGTTCCATCCAAAAGCCCGAGGAGTGTGCCAGTCCCAACGGAGGGACCGCTCTGGAAGATCGCCAGCTGGAACGAGTACGCAGAAAAGTCAAACCGCTGTTGTTGTTTCCCCGCGTGACGGTAAAGGTGCCGAGGTTCTGAAGAAAGGGAGAATCCTCGCTCGTCACGGATATCGGGTCTTCCGACGTGCCGACCCCGGCAAACGCAATCTGCACACCGCCGTTAGGATTCGCGATGGAACTAGTGCCCGTGGCCGGATTGCCTCCGAGGTAGAAGACACCCTGTGTGTAGAACTGGACGGTAACTGGCGAGGCCCCTGCCACCGAAACTGTCGCTGCCAGCAAGGCAGCACAAAGCCAGGCTGTGCGCAGTACGAAGTGCGGATTCTTCATTGCGAATGACCTCTTCTCATGAAAGCAGATCCACCCCAGCGGACACTGGTGCCAGCCACAGGTGAGCTCGCCGTGCCGCCGGACGCTGGAAAGCGCCCTGCAAGCGGTTTTCGGCGAGTTCGGTTCGAGAATACGAGGGAGCGTGGATGGCGTCGTTGCGCGGGAGCAAAGATCACCCTTCTAAATCGGGCGGGACAGAATCGGGTGGATCTGTGGCGGCGAGCAGGCACTGCCCGCGCATCCCGCCTTCACGGAAGGACGTCCCGGCGGCACGGCGATGGCGTGGTCACCCGAACGGCCGGTCGATCGTATTCAGCGGCGTCCAGGGCGATCGACAGCGGCTGTCCCCCGAGCGCAGCGATGCCGCTCCGCTGCGCGCGCCGAGCGGCTCCGCAGTCGCCCGCGCGCCGATTCGAGCGCGGCGCCACTCGAGCAGCCGTGCTAACATTCGGGGTTGCCCTTATGAAAACTACTGAACGTCACGAACTGAAACACAACGAAGTCGCCGATACGCTGCAGGAGGCTTACCTCCAGCTCGATCGGAATCGGAAGACCATCCTGACGGTTGCCGGCGTGGTGCTGGCCGTGGCCGCCATCTGGGGCGGCTACTGGTACTTCACCGCCCAGAAGGAAGCCAAGGCGGGCGCGCTGCTGGCGCAGGCCCTTGTCGTTGCGGAGGCCCAGGTGGTGCCGCCGATCGCACCGGCGCCCGGCCAGACCGCGCCGCCAGCCGCAGCCGGAACGTATCCGTCGGAGGCCGCGAAGCTGGCCGCGACCGTGCCCAAGTACCTGGCAGCCGCCGACGCGTACCCGAGCACGCAGGCCGGCATCTCTGCCCGCTATCAGGCGGCCGCCGCGCTGATGGCCCAGGGCAAGCCGGCCGAGGCGCGCACGCAGTACGAGGCGGTCATCGCGGCCGACGGGCGCGGGCCTCTACGGCCGGATGGCGCGGCTTGGCGTCGCCGAACTGGACGTCAAGGCCGGCAAGTTCGACCCGGCCATCGCCACGCTGCGGGAGCTCTCGCTCGACGCGCGCGGCGACCTGCCGGTCGACGCGATCCTGGTCCACCTGGCGCAGACCTACGTCGCTGCAGGCAAGAAGACGGAGGCGCAGCAGGCGCTGTCGCGCGTGACGACGGAGTTTGCGACGTCGCCCTACGCCGCCGACGCCAAGAAGCTGCTCGAGACGATCAAGCCCGGGGCTTGATGACGTACACGTACGTTAACCACAGAGACACAGAGAACACGAAGGACGCACAGAGATTTGCTTTTAGGGGAGCTCCCCAAGAGACATCTCTGTGTGTTCTCCGTGTTCTCTGTGTCTCTGTGGTTGACGTACGTCATCAGAACGATCGCCCGACCCTGAAGTAGACCTCCCGCGTGTCGGGGATCGTCCCGGCGCCGTCGTGGCCCCAGCCAATCCCGGCCGTCCACGTCAGCGGCAGTCCGAATCCCGCGACGACGTCGGTCGACAGTTCCACGCCGTAGCCGATCTTCCGGTCGGACCAGCGGGCCGTGCCCGTCCAGGCGTGGCCGATGTCGGCGAACGCGGCCGCATGGATCGTGCGCAGGAACAGCGGCCACGTCCCCCAGCCGCGCTGCACCGAGAGCAGCGGCATCCTCGCCTCGATGTTCACCAGCGCCGACCCGCTCGCCGACAAACACATCGTCTTGAAACCCGCGCAGCAGGCTGATGGCGTCGCTGCCGAACGCACCGGCCGACGGGTTGCCGTCGGAGCCGCCAAGACGGAACCGGCGCTGCACGTCGTCACTGCCCGTGGACGCAGCCAGCGCCGCGCGCGCGGCGAGCACCGCATGCGGCCACCCGAGCGGCAGGAACGCGCGCACGTCGGCGGTGACGGCGTTCGCGCGTCGCGTCGGCGCCAAGGCCCGGGCGGACGAACTCGCCTGTGACCGGCGAGCGTCACGCCGTCTTCCTGACTGATCGAGTAGCCGTAGCGCCGCGCCGAGGTGAATGTCCACGCGGTGCGGACACCGGCACGCGTGAGCGTGTCAGTGGTCGGTGGGCGTGTCGGTCGTCAGCCGCTCGACGTGATAGGCCGCCAGCGCGGTGTGCACCCACCGCACCCGGCGAAACGGGCCGCCACACGCCGACGTCGAGGATCTGCTCGCGCTGAGCAACCGGGACACGAGCGCCGGCTCGACGTCACCGCGTCAAACAGCGACGTGCGATCCTGCGCGGCGACGTAGATACGCCGGCTGCCACCGTTGATACGTGTAGGAGGCGTCCCAGTCGGGACGCGCCTTTGGCGCGAGGTCGGCCGCAACCTCGCCGGTGGTGACGGCCCAGGTCGCGCTCGCCGATGCGACGTGGCGCGCGAGCACGTCGACGCCCACCACGGCGCCGCCGACGCGCAACCGCTCGTCGCGCGACTCGACCACGGGCTGCCAGCCGCGGGGAACGAACGTCGGAAACGGGCTGTAAGGAGCCCGGGTTCTACGGGTTCGTCAGGTTCTTCTGGTTCTACAGGTTCTTCGGGTTCTGCGGGTTCTCTGGGTTCTGCCGGTTCGGCGTCTCGCTGCCAACTCGCCTTGCGGGATCTCGAACAGGTCGTAGCCGGTCCCGGTGTAGCCGACAAAGACCATACGGCCGTCGCGCATTGGAAGCGGCGCCCGCGCGCCCCCGGCAACGGCCAGCACGGCTCGCGGAGCGGTCACACGCCCACCCGGACCGAGATCCACGGCCTTCAGCTGAAACGGCTCGTCGCCCTCACTTGCGGCGAAGACGATCGTCGAGCCGTCAGGTGTGAACGACGGGATTGACGATGCGGCCTCCGCGCGACGCCGCGATCGATGCGATCTCGCGCAGCGTCGTCGCCATCGAGGAGCACCACCGTCGACACGCCGCCGCGCAGACGCCGCTCTGCGGCGATCGTGCGGCCGTCCGGCGACCAGCGCGGCGTCGCGTAGACGACGTCGCCGCGCGCGTCGCGGGAAATCACCGGCAGGGCCTGCGCCGCGATCGGGCGCGACGCGGCGAGCAGCGCCGTCGCATCCAGGACGACGAGCTGGCGTGCGCCGGCGGTCACCTGCACCGCCGCGATCCGCGTGCCGTCAGGCGACCGGTCGGCCTCGGACAGGCGCGCGCCGCGCGTCAGCCGACGCGTGCGGCCGGTCGCAGAACTCGTGCAGATAGAGGTCGCTGAGAAGCGCGGCACCCCGCACGACTTCGAGCTGGTCGAAGAGGATGTCGCGCGCGGTCACCGACAGATGGTCGCCGCCGTAGCGCGAGACCACGCGCTCGGGGCCCGCCGCGCCCGGCTTCATGCGGTAGATGCCGGGGAAGCGATGCGGCGTCGGTCGCCGTGAAATAGATCGCGCCATCCGGCGCCTCGCGCGGGCCATCGATCAGGAATCCGAGGCGCGTGATCGGCGTCGCGCGCCTGATCCGGCGCGGAGCGCAGTCTCCGCCTTGGCGGCGGACTGAAACTCGATGCCACAACTGGCCCAGCGAGGCGCCGTAGACGCTGTCGAAAGGCCCCGGAGGTGAGAAAGGGCAGCCGGCCCGCGGTTCGATCGGACAGCTCGCGGAGCTTGTCGGGGCCGTAGGTGGACGAGCAGGTATTGGTGAAACCGCGCGCCGTAGGCGTACCAGCCCTGGCCCGATGGCCAGTCGACCAGGCCCCCATTGACGCGGTCGAGCGGCTCGAGCCGGCCGGCACGCGCAGCCGTGTCCACGACCTCGCGGAAGTCGCCCGCGTGCAGCCGTCCCGCGCCGTCCTCGCTTTCGGTCAGCGTGGCCAGACCTTCGATCTGCCACAACGGCAGCGTGAGATTGGGGAACGCGATCGCGCTGCGGCCGAACAGCCCGCGCGCCAGCCGTGCCCAGCCGCGCGATCGATCGAGGTGCAGGATGTGCGCGTACTCGTGGGTGAAGACGTACTCGAGCCAGTCGTCGGTGTTGCCGATGGTGGACGCGCCGCTCGGGCGGCACCGGGTAGATGACGATGGCGTTCCACGGGACGACGGTGGCCGATCCGTTGGACAGATCGGCCTGATCGACCAGGACCACGTGGGTCATGCGCGCGTCCGGCAAGGCCCACGCCGACGACAGCCGCACGTGCGTGGTCTCGGCAATCGACGCCAGCCGCGCCGCCAGCGCGTCTTCGCCCCGGTGGTAGTGGATCTGGAAATGCGGCGTGCGATGGGTGAGAAACCGCAGGGCAGGGTCGTAGGGCCCTGCCAGCACGGGGCTGCCGAGCACCAGCACGGCGACCAGCGTCCAGCCGGCCGCGCTCATGGGGCGTCGGGCTGCGGCGACACGCGCGTCACACCACGCAGGAACAGGAAGTCTGCCGCCGGCGACAACCGCAGGCCGGCCAGGTCGCGCCGCGCGACGGCGACGTTGGTCTTGTACCAGAGGCTGAGGTACGGCACTTCCTGGCTGATGAGCCGTTGCGCCTCGGCAAACAGCGCGCGCCGCTCGCGTGTCGTCGTTGGAGACCGTCGCCTCGTCGATCAGCGCATCCACCGCCGCGTTGCTGAAGAACCCGCGGTTGAAGCCGCTCGGCGGCATCTGCTTGCTGTGGAAGACGCGGCGCAGCATGTCGGGGTCGGACACGCCGACCCACTGCAGCGTGAAGAGCTGGAAGTTGCCCTTCAGGACGTCCGCGTACAGCGTCGCGAACTCGTACGTCCGGACGTCGAGCGCCACGCCGACGCGCGCGAAGTCCTGCTGCAGCACCGACGACTGCAGGCGGTTGAACTCGGTGCTCGAGACCTTCAGCGTCAAGTGCAGCCGTGGCGGCGGGTCCAGGGCCGTCCGGATCGCGATACCCCGCCTCGTCGAGCAGCGCGCCGGCCTGTGCCGGATCGAAGCGGTAGTCCGGCACATCCGGCGGTGAACGCCCACGACATCGGCGGCAGGATGCCCACGGCCGGCCGCGCCAGCCCGCGGCGCAGGTGCGTGACGATGGCGTCGCGGTCCACGGCATACGCCAGCGCCTGCCGCACGCGCACGTCCTTGCAGGACCGGGTCGCGCAGGTTGAGCCCACGTACGCGTAGTCGGTGCCCGGCGCTTCGACGACCTGCAGGGTCGGATCGCGCGCGCAGCTGGTGCACGATGTCGGGCGCGAGGTCGTTGACGACGAGATCCACGCCGCCTTTCCGCAGCTCGAGCCCGCGCATCGTGTCGTCCGGGACGACCTTGATCACGACGCCGCCGTTGCTGCGGCGCGCCGTCCATGTAGCCCTCGAACGGCGCCAGCACCACGCGGTCGTCGACGGCAAACGACACGAAGCGGTACGGCCCGGTTCCGATGGGCGCGCTGCGAAGGCCGGCGCCCGCGCCCTTGGGCACGATCGGGATCACGAGGTTGATCGGAAACGAGCCAAACGGCTCCTTCAGCGTGAACTCGACCGTGTACGGATCCACCGCCCGCACGCGGTCGAGCATGCGGTAGGCGCCCTTGCGAGGCGAAATGAAGTTCGGGTCGAGCAGGCTCGTAAACGTGTAGACGACGTCGTCGGACGTCAGCTCGTGGCCGTCGTGAAACCGCACACCCTTGCGCAGGGAGACGACGTAGGTCGTGGGGGTGGGCGACTCCCAGCGCTCGGCGAGCAGGCCGACGACCTCGAGGCGCTCGTTGAGCGCGAACAGCGTGCTGTAGACCAGCTGCTGAATCTTCTGGGACACCTCGTCGGTGCCGACGCGCGGGTCGAGGTTGTTGGGCGAGCTGGGAACGGCCAGCGTGATGACGTCGAGCGGCGTGTCGCGGCTTCCGCCACACGCCGCGGCGAGTGGCAGGGCCAGCAGCACGGCAGCAAGCGCCTGGATCCGCATCAGCTCTCGGCGTCGCGTTTGAGGTCGGCCAGCAGCGTCAGGGCGTCGAGCGGCGTGAGGCGGTTCACGTCCAGCTCCTTCAGCCGCGCGGAGAGCCGGTCCTCGGCCGCCGAGGTGGGCGCAAACAGGCCCAGCTGCTGCACCGGTTCGCGCCCCGCTCCGGTCACCGTCGGCCGTCCGCCACGCGCCAGCTCGTCCTGCTCGAGGCCATCGAGAATCTCGCGTGCGCGCGCGACCACGCCGGCCGGCAGTCCCGCCAGGCGCGCGACCTGGATGCCGTAACTCCGATCCGATCGGCCGGGCACGATCTTGCGCAGGAACACGATCTGGTCGTGGTACTCGCGCGCCGTCACGTGGTAGTTCACGACGCCAGGCAGGGCATCGGCCAGGTCGGTCAGCTCGTGATAGTGCGTCGCAAAGAGCGTCTTCGGCCGCGCGCGCGCGTTCGACGCCAGGTGCTCGGCGACAGCCCAGGCGATGCTCAGCCCGTCGAAGGTCGCCGTGCCGCGGCCGATCTCGTCGAGCACGACGAGGCTGCGCGACGTCGCCAGGTGCAGGATGCTCGCCGTCTCCTGCATCTCCACCATGAAGGTGGATTGCCCGCGGGCGATGTTGTCTGACGCGCCGACCCTGGCGAAGATGCGGTCCACCAGGGCCAGCTTTGCCTCGCGCGCCGGCACGAACGATCCGATCTGCGCCATCAGGCACAGCAGCGCCGTCTGGCGCAGATAGGTGGACTTGCCGCCCATGTTCGGGCCGGTCAGCACGACGAGCTGATGCGTGGTGCCGTTGAGCGTGATGTCGTTGGGCACGAACGCCGACTCGGCGTGACGTTCGACAACCGGGTGGCGGCCGTCGACGACGACCATCTCGTCGCCGTCGTGAATGTGGGGCTTGGTGTAGTTGCGGACCGCGGCGGTCTCGGCCAGCGCGCCGAGCACGTCGAGCACGGCCAGGCCCCGGGCGGTGTCCTGGACGCGCGGCGCCTCGGCGGCCACCGTCGCGCGCAGCGCCTCGAAGATCTCGAGCTCGCGCTCGAGGATTCGCTCGTCGGCGCCCAGCACCTTCTCCTCGTACTCCTTCAGCGCCGGCGTGATGAAGCGCTCGCCGCCGGCCACGGTCTGCTTGCGGTGATAGTCCGGCGGGACGTTGTGCAGGTTCGCCTTGGAGATCTCGATGTAGTAGCCGAACACGCGGTTGAAGCGGACCTTCAGCGAGTTGATGCCGGTGCGCGCGCGCTCGCGCTCTTCCATCTCGGCGATCACCTGCTTGCCCGATCGGCTGATGTGCCGCAGGTCGTCGAGCTCCGGGTCGACGCCGTCGCGAATCATGCCGCCGTCGCGGGCCAGCGCGCCCGGCTCGTCGACCAGCGTGCTGCTCGATGGCCGTCCGCAGCGCCGGCACATCGTCGAGCGACGCCACCAGGCTCGCCACCAGCGGCGCCTGCAGGCCGTCGAGCACCATGCGCACGCGCGGGACCGCGCCAAGCGACTGCTTCAGCCCGACAAGGTCGCGCGGCCCGGCCACGCCCAGCGCGGCCCGCGCCACGAGCCGTTCGAGGTCGTGCACGGACTTGAGCGCGTCGCGCAGCTTCGCGCGCTCCACGCCGCGAAAGGCCAGTTCCTCGACCGCGTCGAGACGATCGCGGATCGCTTCGAGCGCGACCAGCGGGCGAACCAGCCACGAGCGGAGCAGCCGGCCGCCCATCGGCGTGATGGTCTGGTCGATCTCGTCGAGCAGCGACCCGATGCGCCCGCCGTCGCTGCCTTCGAGGATCTCGAGGTGCTTCAGCGTGACCGGGTCGACCAGCAGGTGCCCGGCCTGCTGGCGGAAGCTGATCGAGCGGACGTGCGCAAGGTCCGCCTTCTGGCTGTTCCGCAGGTACGCGACCAGCGCACCGGCCGCGGCGATCGCCGGCGTCGTGGCCGTCAAGGCCGAAGCCTTCGAGGCCGCGCGTCCTGAACTGCTCGACCAGCGCGCGGCGGGCGCCGTCGCGATCGAACTGCCAGGGCTCGACCCGCGTCAGCGGCACGCCGATGCGCGCCGGCCTCGGGCAGGGCCGCCAGGTCGGCGCCTTCGGCGACGACCAGCTCGCGCGGCCGAAGCACGCGCACCTCGTCTTCGAGCGCCTGCCAGCGTCCGGCGCCCGAGTACTCGGTCGTGCTGAACTCGCCCGTCGTCAGGTCGATCAGCGCGACGCCGAGCTGGTCGCCGCGATCCGGCGTGATGCTCATGAGAAACGCCGGCTCGCGCGCCTCGAGGTAGTTGGCGTCGAGCAGCGTGCCGGGCGAGACGACGCGGACGACCTCGCGCTTGACGACGCCTTTGGCCTTCCTGGGATCCTCGACCTGCTCGCAGATCGCGACGCGGTAGCCCTTGCGGACGAGGCGGGCGAGGTACCCGTCGAGCGCATGGTAGGGCACACCGCACATCGGGATTGCGCCGCCGGCGCTGTCTTTCGACCGCGAGGTGAGCGTCAGCTCGAGCGCACGCGCCGTGACGAGCGCGTCCTCGAAGAACATCTCGTAGAAGTCGCCCATCCGGAAGAAGAGGATGGCGTCGCGGTACTGCCGCTTGGCGTCGTGATACTGCTTCATCGCCGGCGTCAGCGGAGCCGGACGAGGCGCGTCAGCAGTGTCGTGGGGCGGAACGGCCATCAAGGGTGCGCGACGCAGGCGTGCGGGATATCGGCAGTATATCCTTACATCACCCCGGATGATCGTCCTTGCCCTCGAGACCGCGACACGCGACGGCAGCGTCGCGCTGGCACGCGACGGCGGCGTGCATCGCCTCGGCCCGAGGCGACGGCAGCCGCCCGCACGCGACCCGGTTGCCCGGCAGACGCGCTGGCCCTGCTGGCGCCTGCCGGACTGACCCTGCGCGACGTCGACGTCTTCGCCGTCTGCCTGGGACCTGGAGCATTTACGGGCCTGCGCGTCGGCATCGCGGCTGCGCAGGGGCTCGCCTTCGCCACCGGCCGGCCCATCGTCGGCATCTCGGCGCTCGACGCGCTTGGCGTTGCCGCGCTGGATGGCCGCGAGGCATCGGCCGTGGCGGGCGTCTGGATGGACGCGGCTCGCAGCGAAGTCTTTGCGGCGCGATACGTCCTGGCGCCCGACGCGGTGCTCGGGGTGCGGTCGATTGGCGAGCCTGTCTCGGCGCCACCGGCCGAGGTCGCCGCGGAATGGGCCGAAGGCGACGCGACGGTGTCTCGACTGGATAGGCGAGGGCGTGCTGCGCTATCGCGACCAGATCGGTTTCGGCGAGGTCGTCGAGGAGACGCCGCTGCTCGGGCCGCTGGTCGCGCGACTCGGCACGCTGGCCGCCAGGGCAGGCCAGGCCGGCGCTCCGCACGCGCTGCGTCCCATCTACGTCAGGCCGTCAGACGCCGAACTGGCGCGGGAACGAGAAGCTCGGCGCTGACGCGCCGGGGGAGGGCTGCCCACGGCCGCGCACGCTGCTGCACGAGGTCCGCACGTGGCTGCGCGCGCAGGAGGCCTGCAGTAATCTGCCATCGACGATGACCGAGCCGCCGCTCCGCCTGTACAGCGATCTCGCCACCTGGTGGCCGCTGATGTCGCCGCCGAGCCACTACGTCGAGGAGGCTGCGGACCTGCTGCCGACGCTGCTCGCGGCTCCCGACGCGCCTCCGCGGACGCTGCTCGAACTCGGTTCGGGCGGCGGCAGCCTCGCCTATCACCTGAAGAGTCATTTCCGCCTCACGCTGACCGATCGATCGCCGCAGATGCTCGAAGTGAATCGCGCGGCCAATCCCGAGTGCGAGCACGTGCTGGGCGACATGCGCACGCTCGACCTCGGACGCCAGTTCGATCTCGTGCTGATTCACGACGCCATCATGTACGCCACCGATCCGGCGTCGGTTCAGGCGGCGCTGGCAACCGCGGCCAGACACTGCCGAACCGGTGGCGCGACGGTCCTTTGCCCTGACTGCGTGAAGGAGACCTTCGAACCGGACACCGATCACGGCGGCGAAGACGGCAACGACGGACGTGCGATGCGCTACATGGAATGGAGCTGGGATCCGGAGCCGTCCGACGACACGTTCGACACGCTCTACGTCTTCGCCCTGCGCGAGCCGGACGGGACGACCCACGTCGAGCGCGACCTGCATCGCAACGGCCTGTTTGCCCGCGCCGCGTGGTTCGACTGGCTTCAGGGCGCCGGGTTTTCGGCGACAAGCCGCGTGGACCCGTGGAAGCGGGACGTCTTCACCGGGCGACGCCAGGTGATATTCTCCTGCTCCCGCGTTTCTCGAGGCCGATGATGTCCACACCGGTCCGTCCAGGCACACCTCAGGAAGCAGACGCCATCGTCGGCGTCATCACGTTGGCCTTCAGCGCGGATCCCATGGCGCGCTGGTCGCTGCCCGAATCCGCGCGCGTACCTCGAGGTGATGCCCTCGGTGGTCCGCGCGTTCGGCGAGCGGGCCTTCGACTCGCAGAGCGCGTACTGCGTCGACGGCTTTCGCGGCGCCGCGCTCTGGCTGGCCCCGGGAGCCGAGCCCGACTCCGAACGGCTGGTATCGCTGTTTCATCAACACGCGCCGGCCGACGTCCTGCCGGACCTGATGAAGGTGTTCGAGAAGATGGGGGAGTTCCATCCCCACGAGCCGCACTGGTACTTGCCGCTCATCGGCGTCGATCCCGCATGCCAGGGGCAGGGACATGGCGCGGCGCTGATGCGCCACGCGCTCGAACGAAGCGACCGCGACGGCGTGCCGGCCTATCTGGAGTCGTCCAATCCCCGGAACATCTCGCTGTACCTGCGGCACGGCTTCGAGATCATGGGAGAGATTCAGGTCGGCACCTCGCCTCGGATGGCGCCGATGTACCGCAAGCCGCGATGACGCCGACGGTGACGCTGCTCGAGTCGGCCGCCGATCTCGACGCCATCCTCGAGGTCGACGCCGAGTCGTTCCTGCGTCCCTGGACCCGCGAGATGTACGAAGCCGAGCTTCGCAATCCCTCGGTCACGCGGATCTTCCTGGTCCGCACCGGCGAGCACGTGGCCGGGTATTGCGCCACGTGGTTTCTGCCAGGCGAACTGCACATCAACAACCTGGCGATCCGGCCGGCCGCCCGGCGGCAACGACTGGCCAGCGTGCTGCTGGCGTCGGTGCTCGAGGCCGCCGCGGGCGCCGGGTGCCAGCGGGCCACGCTCGAAGTGCAGACGCTCCAACGACGCCGCGCGTCAGCTGTACGAAGGGATGGGCTTCCGGCTGGCAGGCGTCCGGCACGACTACTACCCGGATCCGGTGGAAGATGCCCTGATTCTGTGGCGCGACCCGGCCGACTCGTCGTCAGCCGGGACAAAACGGTTGATGGGGGGCTGGCCTTGTAGTAGGGTGGGCCCGAGAGGTCGGATGCCCGGATTCGATCTTGCGGCGTATAGGTCCTTCGCATACCCCTGCAAGGAGGCGGCATATGGCTGTCGATACGCACGAATTGAAAGAGCGCCTGCTGCAATCGGATCACGAATATCGTGACCTTGCCACCAGGCATCACGAACTCGACGAACGGCTGCACGAACTTTCGACCCGCCACTTCCTCACCGAGCCTGAACAGCTCGAAGAAGCACAAATCAAGAAACAGAAGCTCAGGCTGAAGGACAAGATGGAAGACATCGTCCGACAGCACCTCTACGCCTGACCCGCCGTCGCAGGCTCTGCCAGCTTCGGCGAGGCAGGTCGGCTCGCGCGCGGCTAGCGTGCCAGCGAGCGGCTCGCGACGGCGGCCGGCGTACAATAGCCGGAGGCATGCGAATCGACCCGGCAGGCTACCCTTTTATCGGCGTCGCGGCCCTGGTCGCCCTGGGTCTGGCCGTGTTCGGCCATCGCCTGTGGGCCATCGTCCCGCTCGTGTTCGTCGCGTTTTTCCTGTTCTTCTTTCGCGATCCGGATCGGTCCGCGGTCCTGGGCGCCGACGACGTGGTGTCGCCGGCCGACGGCAAGGTGATGGTGGCCGGCGAGCCCGAGCCGGGCGTGCCGCCTCCGGGCGCGTGGCGCCAGATCAGCATCTTCCTGTCTCCGCTCGACGTCCACGTCAACCGCATCCCGGTCACCGGCGAGGTGACTCGGGTCGAGTACCACCCCGGCAAGTTTCTGCCGGCGTACCACCACGACGCGGCGCGCGACAACGAGCGCAACGAGGTGTGGATCGACCGCGGCGGCCAGCTGGTCGTCACCCGGCAGGTGGTGGGCATCCTCGCGCGGCGCATCGTGTGCCGCGTTGGCCGCGGCGCGCGGGTCTCGGCCGGCCAGCGGTTTGGCGTGATGAAGTTCGGATCGCGGGTGGACCTGTATCTGCCACCGGGGACGACCTTGCGCGTCAAGCCCGGCGAGCGGGTGCGCAGCGGCGAGACGGTGCTGGCGATCCTGCCGCCGGCCCCGCACAAGGAGCAAGGGTGATGGAACCGAGCACGGGTCCACGCGCGGTGAGAATCGCGCCGGCGCCGCCGATTCCGGAGCCGACAGCACCTGCCGCGCTTCGGCGTCCGCGGCGGGGTGTGTCCGTGCTGCCGAGCCTGTTCACCCTGGCGAACCTGTTCTGCGGCTACGCCTGCGTGGTGTACGCCATGCGCGGCGAGTTCGAGACCGCCGCGCCGCTCATCGGCATCGCGGTCGTGCTCGACATGCTCGACGGCCGCATCGCGCGGATGACGGGCACCGCCACCGAATTCGGCGTGCAGTTCGACTCGATGGCCGACATCGTCTCGTTCGGCATGGCGCCGGCGATCCTGGCCTTCGGGTGGGGCCTCAGCTCGCTTGGCCGGCTGGGCTGGACCGCGGCGTTTCTTTTCGTCGCGGCGGCCGCATTGCGGCTCGCGCGGTTCAACGTTCAGGCGGGCAGCACCGACAAGCGGTATTTCATCGGCATGCCGAGCCCCGCCGCTGCCGGCGTCATCGCGGCGACCGTCTACGCCTACCCGGCCGGGTTTTCCGAGCTGCACTTTGCGGCGCCGCTCGTGCTGCTGGTGGTGGTGCCGGCGGCGCTGATGGTCAGCACCATTCGCTTCCGCAGCTTCAAGAGCATCGACACGAACTCGGGCCACCCGTTCCGGCTCCTGATCTTCTTTGCGCTGTTCATCGCCGCGCTGGTCACGCGGCCGCAGGAAGTCCTGGTCGTGGTGGCCTACACGTACCTGGCGTCTCCCCTCATCGGCGGGCTGGTGGCGCGTCTTCGCCGGCCCGGCGCGGAGCCGGCAGAGTAATCGTCACCTCGGTTCCCTGTCCCTTGACGCTGGTGACGCCGATGGTCCCGCCGTTGAGCTCGACATTGCGCTTGGCGATGGTCAGGCCGAGTCCCGTTCCAGTCGCCTTCGTCGAGAAGTAGGGCTCGAACAGCCGTTCGAGCGCGTCGGCCTCCATCCCCACCCCGGTGTCGCGCACGACGATCTGCGCGCCGCCGTCGAACGGGCGGCTGATGACCGTGAGCGTGCCGCCGCCGCGCATCGCGTGAAGCGCGTTCTCGATCACGTTCACCAGGGCGCGGCCCAGCAGACCCCGATCCAGCCACAGCATCGGCACGCCAGGCGTGGGCTTCACCTGCAACGCGACCCTGTCGGGCAAGCCCGTCTGGTACGGCGCGAGCACTTCGTGGATGACCTCGTCGAGCTGGGTCGGCGCAAAACGCGCGACAGGCGACGAGGCGAAACTCGAAAACTCGCTGGCGATCGAACGCAGCAGGCTGACCTGCGACAGAATCGCGGCGACGCAGGTGTCGACGACGGCGCCAAGCGGCGCGCCGCTGTCGGCATGCACGCGTTTGAGGAACTCGGCCTGCAGCTGAATCGGCGTCAGCGGGTTCTTGATGTCGTGCGCGACCTGTCGCGCCATGTCGGCCCACGCCGCCAGGCGATTGGTCCGCTCGAGCTCGGCGCGCTGACGCTGGAGGTCTTCGGCCATCTGGTTGAAGGCCTCGACCAGGCGGCCCAGTTCGTCAGCCGGGGCGGTGAGGATGCGGGCGCTGAGGTCGCCGCGGGCGATCCTGCCGGTCGCGCGCGTGAGCCGCTGGATCGGGTCGCCCAGCCGCTCGGCCGTGACGTACCCGATGGCGGCGCCCAGCAGGATGAAGAGCACCGCCGCCAGGACCACCCTGCGATCGAGTGCGGCCACTTCGCCTTCGATCTCCTGCTGGCGGAGCGTCAGCGGCACCGTGAGAATGGCCCCGGACTCGCCGTCGCGCACGGGCACTGCGGCCACGGTGTATTCCAGCCTGCCGAGCCGCTCGTCGCCGACGTAGCTGCTTTGCCGCTCGAGGCCGATGGCCCGGGCGACTTCGGCCGGCATGCGCGTGGGCAGCAGCCCCGAGGCGAACAGGTCGCGCTGGCTGGTGGCAACCAGGACGTCGCGCACGAAGACGTTGACGTCCTGGTCGATGATGCGGCTCACCGACACCATGATCTCGTCGGTGACCGCGGTGACCGGGTCGTTGCGATCGCGCCGCTGCTGGCTGACGACGGTCTCGATCACGCGGCGCGCGGCCGAGGCCGTGCTCACCGCACCGGTCTCGAGGCCCTCGCGCAGCTGGCCGGCGACGTAGTTCCTGGTGACCAGCGCCAGCGCCAGCACGGGAACCACGGAAGCCGCGACGAACAAGCAGAAAGAGCTTGCGATAGAAGCTGCGGCGAATCTCGCGGAGCAGCTCGCGGCCCGTCACGGGATGCCGGCCCGCCAGCCGGCTGAGGCCGCCGGCCACCGCCAGCAACGCCACGAAGGTCAGACCCGCGAGCGTCGCGATCTCGGCCATCGTGACGGCATGGTCGATCGGCCGGGGCAACGCGTAGCCGATCGCGTAGATGCCGGCGCGATCGTTGTTGAGCAGCACGCGGTACCGCCGGTCGCCACGCGAGAGCACCTCCCAGAACGAGCGCCGATCCGCACGATAGATTCTCAGGAGCAATTCGGTGCTGATCGGCCACGCGGTGCCCGCCGTGGGATAGACCGGCGTGCGGCCCCAGCCGTACACGGCAAACGCGATGGGCCGGCCGTGCGTCGCGTGGTCGTGGACCGCGCCGCTGCGCGTGAGGGCGGCGGACGGATCGCGGTCGGCGACAAAGGGCAGCGTCGCGTAGTCGAGCACGACATGCACGAGAATCGCGCCGACCTTCGTGCCGTCGGGCAGACAGACGGCCCGGCCGGCATGCAGCAGCACCTGATCGTCGGTCGACGCCTGCGCTTCGCCGAAGACGTCCCAGGCGCATTCGGCTTCCACGGGCCGCTCGGTCGCCAGAAACTCGGCCGGCAGGTTCAGCGCGAAGCGGCTGACCAGCCCGCCGCTGGCATCGTACAGCTCGACCGACGAGGTCAGGCGCTGCCGCCCCAACTCGGTCTGCGACCAGAGGAAGAAGGCGCGGTTGGCGTCGGGAGGCGCGCCGGGTTGTGCGACGTCGGCGACGAACTGAGCGGCGACGACGGGCACGGCGTCCAGCTGCTCACGCGAGCGGCTGAGCCGCGCGCGCAGCTCGTCGCGATGATTCAGGACCTCCGGCGCGTACTCGGCGGCGATGGTGTGCTCGAGCGCCGCCTGCTCGTCGCTGACCAGCGCGGGATACAGCGCGACGGTCGGCAGCACGAGCGCCAGGTAGGCCACCGTGAGGCGCGCGGCCTGCGAGGCATGTCGATAGCGGGGAATGATCCAGCGCGACGCGCCGGTGGCGGCCAGGACCAGCGCCAGCGGCGGCAGCAACGCGATCAGACGCGGCGCCAGCGGTCCGGAGCCCATCCGGCCCGCCACGTACAGGGCCGCGCCGACAAAGACGGCTCCCATCGCAAGGCGCCGCCCGTAGCCTCCACGTCGCACGCGCCACCAGGAGGCCGCAAGCCGCAGCACCGCCACCGCGAGCCAGAGCGCGGCGGCATTGGCGCACAGCAGGCCGATCGACCAGCACGAGCCGCCTGGCGTCGAAGGGATACACGCCAAAGCTCAGGCCGTGGCTGTCGGACGCGCGGACCACACCGCTCAACAGCCTGGCGTGCGCGACCAGCACGACGCCCACCAGCGCGCCAGCCGCCGCCTGCGCCGGCCAGAACCACACCGGCTGTTGCTCGGCATGCCTCGCGCGGTCGCGTCGCGCGAGACGGCCGCGCGCCACCAGATCGAACAGGAGCGCGACCAGCGTGAGCGCCAGCAGGGCAGTGGCGAGCCAATCCACCGGCGACCGCAACCACGTGGAGTCCAGCGCCGGTGGCGGTGGAGACCAGTGCCATCCGGCTGGAATCGCCCAGGCAATCAGCGCGCGTGCCGACAGCAGCAGGGCCACGATCGCCAGCAGTTGTGCCGCGAAGCGGCCCGCGTCGAGCTCGCGCTCCTGCGCGTCGCGAAGGACCAGCGCCACCAGGACCAGGGTGACGGCCATCACCAGCAGCGCGAGGCCGATGGTTCGTCCACGCCAGGCCGTTCTCAGGTCGGAGAGGCCGCGTGGCGGCACCGTCGCCGTCAGCAGCGGCGTGCCGCTGGTCGTCGTCAACCTGAAGCCAAACGGCGACAGCGTCTCGTCGGCGCCCGCATAGACCTCGCGAAGCGTCAGCGGGGCCAGGGCCGACTCGAAGATCGGAGACGCGCCCGGATCGCGCACGCGGCCATCGCGCGGGAGGATCGCTTCGGTGACGACGGCGCCGACGCGCCGGGGTGCGTCGCCGCCGGCGACGACCGGTTCGACGTGCACGACGCGGAGCACCAGGGCCGCGGCGCGACAAACACTGCGGACCGGCCGGACAGTCGATCGGCAGGCGGTGTCGACGGCCTGCCGGCCCACGCGACGGGCCGGCCAGCGCTGTCGTAGACCGACACGGCGTCGAGCGAGGGGCGAGACGCGGTCAGCAGCCGCGCGGCCAGGTCGAACAAGGCGCGCGTGCGAGCGACATCGGTCGGGCCGCCGCCGGTGAGGTCCGGCTGGCGCGCCAGTTGCTGCGCGGTGGTCGCCAGGCTGCGCGTGAGGCCGGCGAACTCATCCTGGACGTCTGTCGGCGACGTGCGCCAGGGCCGTCTGGTCGGTGGGCCCCAGCCACAACCGCTCCAGCGCCAGCCCGACGCCGAAGACCAGCAGGGTCGCAATCGCACCCCAACCGGCCACGCGCCAGCAGCCGACGACGAATGTCGCCCTGTGGCGGTTGCATCACGTGCAGGCCGGCAGGACGCGTCACGTTGGCAGAATACCCGAAGTGCCGAAGTGGCGAGGGGTTGCAGCTATACTGATCCCCTCCCAGCATGCTCCACGCCGCCATCAAGTCCTCCCTGAAGCGCGGCGCCCTGGTCACCGCCGCCAACTGGGAGGTCGTCGTCATTCAGTTCGTCGCCGAGTCGGCCTTCAAGGCTCTGCTGACGGTCCCCGTCGTCGGCGCGGCGTTTCTGCTCGCGCTGCTGGTCGGCGGCGGCGTGCTCGACCTGCTCGACGGCGGCGTGCAGGACGCGCTGGGGATCGCGATCACGAGACTGCGCGTGCACCCGGGCGCCCTTGTCGCCTACCTGACGGGCCTGCTGGTCGTCGTCATCGGCGGGTCCGTGCTGATGTTCCGGATCAAGGGCGGCACCGTTGCGCGTCCTGGTCGACGCCGAGCGCGACGCGCCGGCTATCGAGCAGCCACCGCTCACGCTGGCGCGCGTGCGTCAGGCCGCCCGCTTTTCCCTCGATCGGTTTGGCGAGGGCTGCGATCGGTTCTCGCGGCGCTTCCTGCGGCTTGGCCTGTCGCTCCTGTTCGTGTACGGACTGAGCGGGGCGGCGTACCTGATCGCGGTCATGGCCGCCTATCGGTGGACGACCGATCCGATGTGGACGCTGGTGGGCTCGATAACCGCGGCGGCCGCCTCGCTGCTCTTCGGCGCCTGGCTCACCGTCGTCAATCTCGTGTACCTGCTGGCGCAGGTGCTGGTGGTGGCCAACGACTGGGGGGTGCGGACCGCGGCACGCGCGCTGCCGCCGCTGCTCGTGCGCGAGCGGCGGCTGATTGGCGGACTCTTCCTGGTGATGCTGGTGCTGGTGCTGCTTGCGACGGTCGCTTCGGTGCTGGCCACCGCCGCGCTGGGCTTCATCGGCTTTGTCCCGATCGTCGGCCTTGCCGTGCTGCCGCTGCAGCTGCTGGCCTGGCTCGCACGCGGGCTGTTGTTCCAGTTCCTCGGCCTGGCGGCCCTTGGCGCCTATGCCGGCGTGGTACGGGGGCCAGGCCCTGTTAAGAATGTCAAGGGGCCCGGAAGTACTTCGTTTTCAGTATCCTCTTAACGTTCTTAACAGGGCCTGGCCCCAATGTACGAACGATTCTTCTCTCACGCCGCCGGGCAGATGCGCGAGTCGGCGATCCGCAAGATGGGCACGCTGGGCGCGCGGATTCCGGACTTGATCTCGTTTGCGCCGGGCTATCCCGACCCCGCCACATTTCCGTGGGAGCGATTCCGGGCGATCGCCGCGTCGCTGCTCAGCGGGGCCGATGGCTCCGCGCTCCAGTACGGACCCACGCGCGGGTTTCGACCGCTGGTCGAAGCGCTCGAGAGCATCCTGGTGCCGCGCGGCATCGCGTCGGCGTTCGAGCAGCGCGTGATCACCAGCGGGTCGCAACAAGGGCTCGACCTGGTCGCCAAGGTGCTGATCGATCCAGGCGACACCGTGATCGTGGAGCTGCCGACCTACACCGGCGCGATTTCGGCATTCAGGAACGCGCTGGCGGACCTGGTCGGAGTGCCGCAGGAGGACGACGGCGTAGACCTGACCGCGCTCGATCACACGGTGAGGCGTCTGCGGGCGGAAGGGCGGCGCGTGCGCCTGCTCTACCTGGTGCCGAACTTCCAGAACCCCACGGGGCTGCTCATCGGGCTCGACAAGCGCCGCGCGCTGCTCGAGTGGGCCGAGCGCGCCGACATCCTCATCATCGAGGACGACCCGTACGGCGACCTGTACTTTCCCGACTCGGCGACGGCGGAAGAAACGCGGCCCATCAAGGCCGACGATCACGCGGGCCGGGTGGTCTATCTCTCGAGTTTTTCCAAGACGCTGGCGCCCGGATTCCGCACGGCCTGGATCGTCGCCCCGGAAGCCATCGCCGCCAAGTTCGACATCGCCAAGCAGGCGGCCGACTTGTGCACCGGCGCGCTCGATCAGCGCGTGGTGCATCAGGCGATCGTGCAAGGGGTGCTCGCGGAACTGGCGCCGCAGCTGCGCGCGCACTACCAGGCCAAGCGGACCGCGATGCAAGTGGCGATCGAGCACGAGATGGGCGGGACGGTGACCTGCGCGCCCGCGCGGGGCGGGTTCTTCCTCTGGGCGACCCTGCCACCGTCAGTCGATGCCGACGCGCTGCTGCCGCGCGCGTTGGCCGCCGCGGTCACCTACGTCGCCGGCGGCGCGTTCTTCGTGGATGGCAGCGGCGGCAACACGCTGCGCCTGTCGTTCTCCCAGCCGACACACGAGCGGATCCAGGAAGGGGTCGCGCGCCTGGCCGGCGCGATTCGCGGCGAGCTGCGACGCTCAGTCGGCGCCGAGCCGCGACAACGGGACATCGGTGCCCAGGGGATAGGGCAGTGCCGTGGCCGCCGGCTCGACACGGCGCGTCATCATCATGAAGACGCCTCCGCGCGTCACCAGCGCGACCGCGGTCAACGCCGGCACGTCGCCAGGCACGAGCTGCGGCGCGGAGGCCAGATCGGCCTGTGACTCGGACTTGCCCGCCGCATCACCGGTCAGCACACGGTAGACATGAACCTCGGCGGCGACGCCGGCGACGACGACGAGGTCGCCGACCACGAGCGGACCGCCAGAGGGGCGCATGGGCAACTGCTGCGTGCCATTTCAGGCCGCCGTTGTTGACGTCGAGCGCATACAGGATGTTGTCGAGCGCGACGTAGTAGACGCGCTTGGCGTCCACGGCGGCCGGGCCGGCCGGGCGGCCGCCGATGCGCCGTTTCCAGCGCTCGCCGCCATTGCCGGTCTTGAGCGAGTAGAAGAACTTGTCGTCGGCGCCGACAAACAACCGGTCGTCGAGCACCAGCAATTCGCCGGGCTTGCCGCCCAGCGCGCGTTCCCATCGCGGCGCGCCTGAGGTCAGGTCAAGCGACACCACGCGGCCGTCGTCGAGCGAGACGTAGACGCCGGTCGCGCTCAAGGCTGGGCGCACGCGTACCGGCGAGCCGAGGCTGCGTGTCCACAGCACCTGGCCGTCGGTGGCGCGAATGGAGATGACGTCGCCGCCGGCCGAGGCTCCGATGACCCATCCGCCGGCGGCAATCGGCGGCGCCGAGAACCCGCCGGCCACGGGGACCCGCCACAGGGTGCGGCCCGTCGCGGGATCGAGGGCGGTCAGCAGCTCGTCACCGGCCACGACGACCAGGCCGACATCGACGCTGGGCGCCCACGGCGTCGCCAGCTCGCTGGTCCAGCGCACTCGGCCCGTGCTGCAAGTCGATGGCGACCAGACGCCCGCCCTTGAGCGGCAGGTACGCGGTGGCCGCGTCGAAGGCGGCAGGCGCGGCCGGCTGCGCGTCGAGCGCGACCTCGAGCGTCGGCTGCAGAGCTCAGTCTCGACGGCCGTCGTCGCATTGCGCGCGCGCCGGCGCGCGCGGACGCGCACCCGGCGGCGGCTGCGCGTGAGAGGCGAGTGGGGACGTGATCAGCAGGCCACAGGCCAGCAGGGGAAGGCGGATTCGCACGCAGCAGGACTCGAACCCAGGTGGCGCGCGCGGAAGATGCGTAGCCACATGAGGTTACCGCTATAATACTTCCATTCGCGTCCGTCGACGCGTGAGCGTGCCCTCCAACGGATCGACACATTGTCCCATCAGACCATTCTGATTCTTGATTTCGGCTCGCAGTTCACGCAGTTGATCGCGCGCCGGCTGCGGGAGCTCTCCGTCTACTGCGAGATTCTCCCGTTCCACACGCCGGCCGCCACCATCGCCGCGCGCGCGCCGGTCGGCATCATCCTGTCGGGCGGGCCCAAGAGCGTCTCGGAGGACGGAGCGCCGAAGTGCGACGCCGCGCTGTTCGCCATCGGCGCGCCCGTGCTCGGCATCTGCTACGGGATGCAGCTGATGACCGACTCGCTCGGCGGCCGCGTCGCGCCGGCCGCGCATCGCGAGTTCGGCCATGCGATGGTCCACGTGACCTCGCCGGAGGCGGCGCTGTTCGACTCGCTGCCCGACGAGCTGCGCGTGTGGGCCAGCCACGGCGACTACGTCGAAGCGGCGCCGGACGGGTTTGCCGTCGTCGCCACCAGCGCGAACGCGCCGGTCGCGGCCATGCAGGACGGCTCGCGCCGCCTCTACGGCCTGCTGTTTCATCCGGAAGTCGCGCACACCGACCGCGGCCTCGAGATCCTGCGGAACTTCGCGTTTGGCGTCTGCGGCTGCACCGGCGACTGGACGATGGCCTCGTTCATCGACGAGGCGACGGCACGGATTCGCGCGCAGGTGGGGAACGGCCGGGTCATCTGCGCGCTCAGCGGAGGCGTGGACTCCACGGTCGCGGCGGTGATCATCCACCGCGCCATCGGCGATCGGCTCACGTGCGTGTTCGTCGACAACGGCGTGCTGCGCCTCAACGAGGCGACGCAGATCCGGCACCGCTTCGCCGAGAAGCTGAAGCTGCCGCTCGAGTTCGTGGACGCCGCGGACCTCTTCATCGACAAGCTCGCCGGCGTCACCGACCCCGAGCGCAAGCGCAAGATCATCGGGCAGACCTTCATCGAGGTCTTCGAGGAGAAGGCGAGCAGCCTCGGCACGTTCGACTTCCTCGCGCAAGGCACGCTCTATCCTGACGTCATCGAGTCGGTGTCGGTGGTGGGCCCCTCGGCGGCCATCAAGAGCCACCACAACGTCGGCGGGCTGCCCGAGAAGATGAAGTTCAAGCTCGTCGAGCCGTTGCGCGAGCTGTTCAAGGACGAGGTGCGGCGCCTGGGCCGCGATCTGGGGCTCGAGGAAGAGTTCGTCGTGCGCCAGCCGTTTCCCGGGCCCGGGCCTCGCCGTCCGGCTGCTGGGCGAAGTCACACGGCCGCGGCTGGACCTGCTGCGCAAGCGCCGACGCGATCGTCACCGACGAGATCCGGCGCGCGGGGTTCTACACGACGCTTTGGCAGAGCTTCGCGGTGCTGCTGCCCGTGCAAAGCGTCGGCGTGATGGGCGACGCGCGAACCTACGAGTCGACCATCGCCATTCGGGCGGTCGAGAGCCGCGACGGGATGACCGCCGACTGGGCGCGCCTGCCGCACGAACTGCTCGCGACCATCTCCTCGCGCATCGTCAACGAGGTCAAAGGCGTCAACCGCGTGGTCTACGACATCTCGTCGAAGCCGCCGTCGACGATTGAGTGGGAATGAATCGACTGCAGTCAATGACTGAGTTCGTCCATCTCCACCTGCACACCGAGTTCTCGCTGCTCGACGGCGCGTGCCGCATCGACGAGCTGCTGGATCAGGTGAAGAGCCTGGGGATGCCGGGCGTCGCGGTGACCGAGCACGGCAACATGTTCTCGGCAATCACGTTCCACGACCATGCGCGTGAGCGCGGCGTCAATCCGATCCTCGGCTGCGAGGTGTACGTCGCGCCCAACAGCCGGCACGACCGCGGCGGCCCGGTCAGCGAGAACTACAACCACCTGGTCCTGCTGGCCGAGACGCGCGAGGGCTGGCACAACCTGATCAAGCTGGTCTCGGCGGGCTACACGGAAGGGTTCTACCGCAAGCCGCGCATCGACAAGGAGCTGCTGGCCAGGCACGCCAAGGGCCTCATCGGCCTCAGCAGTTGCCTCAAGGGCGAGATCCCGCAGGCGCTCACGACGGACCAGACGGCCAGGGCGCTGGCTTCGGCGGGGACGTTCCGCGACCTGCTGGGCAAGGACAACTTCTTCCTCGAGATGCAGTGGCACGGCATCGAGGACCAGAAGGTCGTCAACCGCGGCCTGGCGCCGCTCGCGAAGGACCTTGGCCTGCCGCTGGTCGCCACCAACGACGTGCACTACCTGCGTCACGGCGATCACGTGCCGCACGACATCCTGCTCTGCATCGGGACGGCGCGCAACGTCAACGACCGCGACCGCCTGCGCTATCACGGCGACCAGTTCTACCTGAAGACGGGCGACGAGATGGTGAAGACCTTCGGGGGCGAGTTCCCCGAGGCCATCAGCAACACCGTGCGTATCGCCGAGCGGTGCAACGTCGACCTGAGCGGGACCGAGAACCACCTGCCGAACTTCGACGTGCCCGACGGCTTCACGCTCGACGGCTACTTCGAGCACATCGTGCGCGAGGGGTTTGCCGAGCGGCTCGAACGCCTCCGCACGCTGGCCTCCGCGGGATCGCTCCGCCACACCATCGAGGAGTACGAGCAGCGGCTCTCGTACGAGGTCGAGATGATCCGGCGGATGCGGTACCCGGGTACTTCCTGATCGTCTGGGACTTCATCCGGTACGCCCGCGAGCAGGGGATTCCGGTGGGCCCTGGCCGCGGGTCGGCCGCCGGAAGCCTGGTCGCGTACTGCCTTCGCATCACCGACGTCGACCCGCTCGAGTACGACCTCATCTTCGAGCGCTTCCTGAATCCCGAGCGCGTGTCGCTGCCCGATATCGACATCGACTTCTGCGAGCGGCGCCGCGGCGAGGTCATCGAGTACGTGACGCGGCGCTACGGCCGCGAGAACGTCGCGCAGATCATCACCTTCGGGACGATGAAGGCCAAGGCTGCCGTGCGCGACGTCGCGCGCGCGCTCGACATCCCGCTGGCCGATGCCAACAAGGTCGCCAAGCTGATTCCGGCGGCGCTCGACATGACGCTCGAGAAGGCCGTGCAGGAGACGCCGGCCCTCAAGGAGCTGGAGGACAGCGACCCGAAGGTCAAGGAGCTGCTCGACGTCGCGCGCCGCCTCGAAGGCATGGCGCGGCATGCCTCGACGCACGCCGCCGGCGTCGTCATCGCGCCGGGCCCGATCACCGACTACGCGCCGCTCTACAAGGGCGGCCGCGACGAAATCGTCACGCAGTGGGCGATGAAGGAGATCGAGCGCGTCGGCCTCCTGAAGATGGACTTCCTCGGCCTCAGCACGCTGACGCTGATTCAGGACGCGCTGGCCGAGATCAAGCGCACGACCGGCACCGAGCTGGACATCGACCACGTGCCGCTCGACGACAAGCAAGACGTACGAGCTGTTTGGCGAGGGCCTGACCTACGGCGTGTTCCAGTTCGAGAGCTCGGGCATGCGCGACATCCTGCGCAAGGCCAGGCCGCAGCGGCTCGACGACCTCATCGCGCTCAACGCGCTCTACCGGCCCGGCCCGCTGCGCAGCGGCATGGTCGACGACTTCATCGCGCGCAAGGGCGGCAAGACCGAGATCAAGTACGAGCTGCCGCAGCTCGAGCCCATCCTGAGCGACACCTACGGCGTCATCGCGTACCAGGAACAGGTCATGCGCATCGCGGCGACGCTGGCCAGCTTCTCGCTGGGCCAGTCCGACGTCCTGCGCAAGGCGATGGGGAAGAAGAACCCCGCGGTCATGCAGGCGCAGCGCGAGAAGTTCGTGAAGGGCGCCGTCGGCAACGGCCTCAACGAGAAGAAGGCCGGCAAGATCTTCGACCTGATGGAGCACTTCGCCGGGTACGGCTTCAACAAGTCGCACTCGACGACCTACGCGTTTCTCGCGTACCAGACCGGCGTATCTGAAGGCCAACTACCCGTGGCACTTCCAGGCGGCGCTGCTCACGATCGAAGCGCAGAACACCGACAAGGTCGCGATCTACCTTGGCGAGTGCCGCGATCGCGGCGTGCCGGTGCTGCCGCCCGACATCAACGAGAGCGAACTGCGCTTCACCGTGACGCCCGCCGGCGTGCGCTTCGGCCTGACGGCGATCAAGAACGTCGGCGAGGGCGCCATCGAGTCGATTCTCGCCGTGCGCAAGGAGCTGGGCGGGACGATCCGGTCGCTGCACCAGTTGTGCGAGGCGCTCGATCTGCGCCTCGTCAACAAGCGCGTCTTCGAGGCGCTGGTCAAGGCTGGCGCGCTGGATTCGCTGGTGCCTCCGCCCGCTGCCGGCACCGAGCCGGCGCCGCTTGCGCGTGACGCGCGCGCGCCTGATGGCCGCCATCGACTCGGCGGTCGAGCACGGCGCGCGAGTGCAGCGCGACCGCGACCTGGGCCAGGCCGACCTGTTCGGGGTCACCGCCGAAGACGAGTCCGTCGGGGCAGCCGCGGTGCCGCTTCCCGAGGCGACGCCCTGGACGGAGACCGAGCTGCTGACGGCCGAGAAGGAAGCCCTCGGCCTGTTCTGGACCGGCCACCCCATCGACGCGCACGCCGCCGACCTCAAGGAGTTCGGCGCGCGCACGATCGCCGACCTGCTGGCCGCCGATGAGCCGCCGGCCGAGCCCGACGTGCGACCAGGCCCCGGCGCCGGCCGCCGGCCCGGAGCGGCGAGGAGATCTCGGTCGGCGGGATCATCTCGGCCACGCGCCTGCTGAAGACCCGCAAGGGCGACCCGATGGCCGTCTGCACGCTCGAGGACCGGCATGGCGGCGTCGAGGTCGTCGTGTTTCCCGAGACGTTCAAGACCGCGCGGCCGCTGGTCGAGAACGGCGCCATGGTCGTGGTCCGCGGCAAGCTCGAGCGCGACGACGAGACCGTGCGCGTGCTGGCCACCGAGATGGTGGGGATGGGCACGGTCCGCGAGCGGCTGGCGCGGGAGATGGCCATCACCGTCGCCGTGCCGCCCCACGGGCGCGAGACGTTTGAAGCGCTGGCCGACCTGTTCGCCCATCATCGCGGCGACAAGCCCGTGACGTTTCAACTGCTCGTCAAGGACCAGGGGCGGCAGCTCCGCGTGCGCGCCCAGGTATCGGCGCAAATCCGCGTGAAGCCGACCTCCGCCCTCGTGCAGGAAGTGGAGAAGATCTGCGGCGCCGGCGCCGTGGCGCTGCGTTAGCCACGGAGCCACCGAGGATGCCACAGAGGCACAGAGCACACAGAGGTCTTTGGGATCTTTTGGTCTTGCTCCGTGGACTCGTGCCTCTGTGGCAACAAGATTGGCCTCCGTGCGCTCTGTGCCTCTGTGGCAACATAAGCTCTGCGGCTCTGTGGCTGAACAGCGAAGCATATGCCTGAACTGCTCGAATTCGAAGAACCCATCGGCGTCCTCCAGCGGGAGATCGAGGCGCTGTCGATGCTGCCGGTGACCGTGGAGCGCGAGGCCGAGATCGAAAGCCTCCGACGGCGCGGCGAGTCGATCCGGGGCGAGTTGTACAAGCGCCTGACGCCCTGGCAGCGGGTGCTCGTGGCCCGGCATTCCGAGCGGCCCAGCGTGCTCGAGTACGTGAACATGTTGTTCACCGAGTTCACCGAGATCCACGGCGACCGGCACTTCGGCGACGACCACGCCATCGTCGACCGGCATGGCGCGCTACAAGGGCGAGCCCGTGCTGGTGGTCGGACACCACAAGGGCGGCAGCGACACCAAGCAGCGCATCTTCCGCAACTTCGGCTACGCCAGACCCGAGGGCTATCGCAAGGCGCTGCGCGCCATGCGCATGGCCGAGAAGTTCAAGCGGCCCGTGGTGGTCTTCGTCGACACGCCGGCGGCGTACCCGGGCATCGAATCCGAGGAGCGCGGCATCGCCGAGGCCATCGCGCTCAACCTGCGCGAGATGGCGATGATCGAAGTGCCGATCATCGTCAACGTGTGCGGCGAGGGCGGCAGCGGCGGCGCGCTCGGGCTGGCGATCGGCGACCGCATTCTCATGCACGAGTTCGCCGTCTACTCCGTGATTCCCCCGGAAGGCTGCGCGGCGATCCTGTGGCGCGATTCCGGACGGAAGGTCCAGGCGGCCGAGGCGTTGAAGCTCACCGCGCCCGACCTGCTGGCCCATGGCGATCATCGACGAGATCGTCCCCGAGCCGGTGGGCGGCGCGCACAACAACCCGTCGGCGGCGGCGACGATGCTCGACGGCTTCCTGAGTCGGGCCCTCGCCGACATCGGCGCGCTCGACACCGCCGACCGGCTCGAGCGGCGCTATCAGAAATTCCGCCAGATGGGCCGGCTCGGCGACGCGTTCACCGACGCGGCAGCAGTCGGGGAATGATCGCGCCGATCTGGCAGCCAGCCGCAACCGACCAGGCGGCGTCCGAACGGCTGTCGCGCGCGCTTGGCCTGGAGCCGGTCATCGCGCGCCTGCTGGTCCAGCGGGGACTGGCCGATCCCGACGAGGCCAGCCGCTTCCTTCGGCCATCGCTCGACCATCTTCACGATCCCAGTCGGCTGGCGGGCCTCGGACGCGGCCGTCACGCGGCTCGAGCGGGCGTTTGCCGCCGGCGAGCGAATCGTCGTCCATGGCGACTACGACGTCGACGGCATCTCGTCGACGGTGATTCTGCGGCGGGCGATGGAGATGCTGGGCGGCAACGTCGGGCACTTCATTCCGGACCGGCTGAAGGACGGCTACGGGCTGCAGCCGTCCACGATCGATCGGCTGCACGCGGAAGGCGCCTCGGTGGTCGTCTCGGTGGACTGCGGTATCCGGGGGCACGAAGCGGCCGTGCGCGCGCGCGAGCTCGGGCTCGATCTCATCATCACGGACCACCACGAGCCCGGGGCCGACCTGCCGGTCGCGCTTGCCGTCATCAACCCCAAGCGCCACGACTGCGCGTACCCCGACAAGCACCTCGCCGGCGTCGGCGTCGCGCTGAAGCTGGTGCAGGCGCTCTGCAGCCGTGCCGGCAAGGCCGCCTGGCTGCCGGCGTTCGTGAAGATCGCCGCCCTTGGGACGCTGGCCGACGTCGTACCTCTGGTGGGAGAGAACCGCGTCATCGCCAAGGTCGGGCTCGACCTGCTTTCGAAGGGCCCGCACAAGGTCGGCCTCCGCGCGCTGCTGGAGGTGTCGGGCCTGTCGGGCAAGCGCATCAGCGGCTACGACGTCGGCTTCGTCCTGGCGCCGCGCATCAATGCCGCTGGACGCATGGCGACGCCCGACATCGCGACCCGTCTGCTGCTGGCCTCCGACGAGGCGCTGGCCGAGGAGGCGCGGGGACTGGCCGAGCAGCTCAACGAGGAGAACGTCCGCCGGCAGCAGGAGGAGGCGGCCATCGTCGCCGAGGCCCGCAAGATCGTCGAGAGCGATCCCGAGATCGGCGCCCGGACCGTGCTGGTCGTGGCGGGCGAGGGCTGGCATCGCGGCGTGATCGGCATCGTCGCCAGCAAGCTCGTGGACGCGTATCACCGGCCCGCGGTGGTGCTGTCGATCGAGGGCGACGCTCGCGCAGGGATCGTGCCGCAGCATCCCGTCGTTCGACATGCTGGCGGCGCTCGAGTCGTGCGCGCCGCTGCTGGATCGCTTCGGAGGCCACAAGGTCGCCGCCGGCCTGGCGCTGTCCAGCGCGCCGCATTCGCGAGTTCCGCGGCGCGGTCAACGACTGCGCCGACGCGCTGCTCGGTCCCGACGACCTGCGTCCCCGGCAGCGCATCGACGACTTCCTCGGCTTCCGCGAGCTGACCGGGCCGGTGGCCGCGCAGATCGTGGCGCTGGCCCCGTTTGGCGCCGGCAATCCCAAGCCGGTCTTTGCCGCCACGGGCGTCGAGATCGCCGACGGCCCGCGCCGGCTTGAAGGAGCGTCATCTGAAGATGGCGCGTGCGGCAGGACGGTCGCGTCCTGCGCGCGATCGCCTGGCGCGGCGTCGAGCGCTACGGCTTTCTCGAAGGCCATCGCGCGCCCATCGACCTGGCGTACTCGCTCGAGCAGAACGAGTTCAACGGCGAGACCTATCTCGAGCTGGTGGTTGCCGATGTCCGGCCGTCGAGCCCGGCAAGCGCAGAGTGCCGCGCATCTCGGTCGCGATGGAGCCGGCGTCATGAAGTGGCAGAAGGCGGCGCGGCTGGTCATGGTCGGCGTGGCCCTTGCGACGATCGCCGGCGTGGTCGTCACGATGCGAAAGCGTCAGGCGCCGCCGGCGGCAGCCACGGTCGCGCGTGCCGACCGGAAAGCGGTGGCGGAGAGCTCGCACGGGCGCATGACGCAGGCCGACGGCATGCGCATCCCCGGCTTCATCGACTTCACGCGCAGCTTCTCCTACGAGGACGGCACGCTGCGGTTCGTCGAGCCCAGGCTCACGACGACCCGTGCCGGCCGGGAATTTCTGCTCGAGGCCAAGGACGGCACGATCGGTCCCGACCAGACCAACGTCACCGTCAACGGCGACGTCGTGCTCACGGCGAGCGACGGCTTGCAGGCAAAGAACCGACGAGGCCACCTACAGCAGCGGCGAGGCCATGGTCCGCGTGCCGCGCAAGATCGCGTTCTCCACGCGGCCGGCTGACGCGGCTCCGGCATCGGCATGACCTACGACCAGTCACGCGAGGTGATGTGGCTGCTCGACCAGGCGCAGATCACCGTGGCGCCCGACAAGGGCAAAGACCCCGGCCTGCAGCATCGTCGCCGGCACGGCCGGCATGGCGCGGCGCGAGAAGTACTTCCGCTTCGAGCGCGGCTTCACGGCCACGCGCGAGGGCCGCATGCTCTCGGCGGACTCCGCGATGGCGTACCTGACCGACGACGAGGAGCGGTTGCGGTCGCTCGAGCTGCGCGGGCACTCGCGCATCGTGATGAGCGGCGCCATCGAGGGCGGGCTGCAGTCGATGGACGCGCGCGACATCAACCTCGAGTACGGCGACGACGGCGAGACGCTCGAACACGCCGTGCTGGCCGGCGAGGGCGTGATGCAGCTGGCCGGCGCCAGCGGCCAGCCGGGGCGGCGTATCGCCGGCGAAGTCATCGACGTCACGCGTGGACCCCGGCGGCGCGGTCACATCGCTCGTCGCGCGCGACAAGGTCGAGTTTTCGTTGCCCGCGACCAAGGACGCGCCCGGCGCGCGTGATTCGCGCCGCGAACATGAACGGCGTCGGCGAGCCCGGCAAGGGGCTCACCGGCGCGCAGTTCAACCGCGACGTGGAGTTCCGCGAGGAGCGCGAGGGCGCGGCGCCGCGGGTCGCGCGGTCCGCGGACCCTGTCGGTGGTGCTCGGCGCCGACGGCGGCGTCGACGAGGCGCACTTTGCGGGCGGCACGACGTTCGAGGACGGCGTCACGCAGGGCCGATGCGCTCGAGGCCAGGTATCTGGTGGCACGAGGGCAGCTGCTGCTGTCGGGCGAGATCAAGACCCAGCCGCCGACGGTGAGCGACGACCGCATCACGGTCGAGGCCACGACCATCGACCTGACCTTCGACGGCCCGAAGATGATCGCCAAGGGCAACGTGCAGAGCGTCAGCCAGCCGGCCAAGAAGGGCGACTCGCCAAGAGCGAGACGCACGTGCCGGGCATGCTGAAGGACGACCAGCCCGCCAACGTCACGGCGGCCGCGCTCGACTACGACGGCGCGCTCGACAAGGCCATCTACACCGGCGGCGCGCGGCTCTGGCAGAAGGACACCGCGATTGCCGCCGACACGATCACCATCGACGAGAAGACCGGCGACCTGTTCGCGCGCGACGCGAACCAGGTCCGCTCGACGCTGCCGCTCGAGCAGGTCGACTCGAAGACCAACGAGAAGAAGAAGGTCACCTCCATCGCGTCGGCCAAGGACATGCACTACGAGGACGAGCTGCGCCGGGCGACGTACACGACCGATGCGCATGTCAACGGCCCGCAAGGCGATCTGCGCGCCGTCAAGATCGAGCTGTATCTGGTCGAAGGCGGCGGCTCGCTCGAGAAGGCCGAGGCGTACGACCAGGTGTCGCTCAAGGCGGATGCGCGCACGGCCAAGGGACAGCGCATGACGTACTTCGCCGCCGAGGAGCGCTACCTGATGACCGGATCGCCGGTGAGCATCATCGAGGAATGCCGCGAAACTACTGGCAAAACTTTGACTTTCTACAGATCGGTTGATAGAGTGCTCGTCGACGGCATCGAGGAACGTCGAACGCAAACGCTCGACGGTGGCGCGTGCGGGCAGGCCGCCCCCAAGTGAATGGCGACGCTCAACACGCACGAACTCACCAAGTCGTACGGAGGGCGGACGGTCGTTCGGGGCGTCAGTCTCGACGTCGCGTCGGGAGAAGTCGTCGGGCTGCTCGGGCCCAACGGCGCCGGCAAGACCACGACCTTCTACATGACGGTCGGCCTCACGGCGCCTGACGCGGGTCGCGTGACCCTCGACGGGCAGGACGTGACCGAGGATCCGATGTACGTGCAGGGCCCGCAAGGGCCTGGGCTACCTGCCGCAGGAACCCTCCATCTTCCGCGGCCTCACGGTCGAGCAGAACATCCTGGCGATTCTCGAGACGCTCGACCTCAGCGCCGCCGATCGCCGCCACCGCGCGCGCGAGCTGCTGACCGAGCTGGGGCTCAACACGGTCGCGCGCTCGCCGGCCTATACGCTGTCCGGGGGCGAGCGCCGCCGCGCCGAAATCACGCGCGCGCTGGTGATGTCGCCGAAGTTCATCCTGCTCGACGAGCCCTTCGCGGGCATCGACCCCATCGCCGTCACCGACATCCAGAAGATCATCTTCCACCTCAAGGAGCGCGGCATCGGCGTCCTCATCACCGATCACAACGTGCGCGAGACGCTGCGGATCACGGACCGGGCCTACATCGTCACCGACGGCTCGATCTTCCGCAGCGGGACGCCGGCCGCCCTGGCCGGCGACGATGAGGTGCGGCGGATTTATCTGGGGGCCGACTTCCGATTGGATTAAGATCCCCTCAGGGCCGCGGCCCTCGATTCCATGGCGATTTCGCAGAAACTTCACACGAAGCTCGTTCAGAAGCTGATTCTGACGCCGTCGCTCCAGCAGGCGATCAAGCTGCTGCCGATGTCGACGCTCGAGCTGCGTGATCTGCTGACCCAGGAGATGGTCGAAAACCCCATGCTCGAGGAGGTTCCGGTCGAGGACACGCAGGCCGCCGAGGCAGCAGACGACCGAGGAGAAGCCGGAAGCCAAGCCCGAGGCGCAGAAGACCGACTCGTGGGACGACGCCGACTACCAGTACTTCTTCGGCGAGTACCTCGACGACGGCTACCGCCCCAAGGCGCCGCAGGAAGTCCGCGAGCTGCCGCCGATCGAGAACACGCTGTCGACCACCAGCTCGCTGGCCGATCACCTGCTGTGGCAGCTCTCGCTGCAAACCGACGACGCGACGCTGCGCGAGATCGGCGAAGCCATCATCGGCAACCTCAACGACGACGGCTACCTGGTGGCCTCGCTCGACGAACTGGCGGCCATGGGCCCGTGGCCGCTCGATCAGGTCGAGCACGCCTTGCGGATGCTGCAGGGATTCGATCCGGTAGGTGTCGCGGCGCGGGACCTGCAGGAATGCATGATGCTGCAGTTGCGGCACCTCGGCCTCGAGGGCACGCCGGCCGAGCGCATCGTCACCGAGCACCTGCGCGCGCTGCAGAACCACCAGATCCCCGAGATCTCGCGCAAGCTCGGGATGTCGATCGAAGAGCTCAAGGAACACGTCGAGGTGATCCGGCACCTGGACCCCAAGCCCGGGCTGCGCTTCAACCCGACGCCGTCGCAGTACGTCACGCCCGATGTCTTCGTCGAGAAGATCGACGACGAGTACATCGTGTTCCTCAACGAGGACGGGCTGCCGCAGATGCGCATCAGCCCGACCTACCGCCGGCTGCTCGACAAGGACGGCAACCACGGCGAGGAGACGCGCGCCTACGTGCGCGACAAGTTCAACGCCGCGCGCTGGCTGATCAAGTCGGTGCAGCAGCGGCAGAACACGATCTACAAGGTCGCCCGCAGCATCGTGAACTTCCAGCGGGAGTTTCTCGACCAGGGGATCGAGCACCTGCGCCCGCTCGTGCTGCGCGATGTCGCCAACGACATCGGCATGCACGAATCGACCGTGAGCCGCGTGGTCACCAACAAGTACATGCACACGCCCCAGGGCGTGTTCGAGATGAAGTACTTCTTCCACAGCGGCATCAGCTCGTCCTACGGCGAGAGCGTGTCGTCGGTGACGATCAAGCAGCGCATCAAGAAGATCATCGAATCGGAAGACGCGAAGAAGCCGCTGTCGGACTCGAAGATCGTCAGCATCCTGCAGCGTGAGGGCCTCGTGCTGGCGCGGCGCACGATCGCCAAGTATCGCGAAGAGCTGAAGATCCCGACGTCGAATCAGCGGAAAGTCCTCTACTAGGGGCGCGGCGTCAACGCGCCCAAGCCCGGGCGAGGCCTCCATGCGACTCGGTACTCACCGGCCGGCATCTCGACATCTCCCAGGGATTGCGCACTCTCGTCGACCGCAAGCTGGTGCGCCTCGAGCGACTGCTCGGCAACTCCATCGTGTCGGCGCAGGTGGTGTGCGTCCGCGAAAAGGACCGCCTCGAGGCCGATGTCACGGTGCACATGCGCGGCGACCACATCCTGGCGAGCCGCGCCACCGGCGCCACGTGGAGCTCGGCGCTCACGACCGTGGTGGACAAGATCGAGCGGCAGGGCGTGAAGGTCAAGGGGAAGTGGAAGGAGCGCAAGCGCCGCGTCACGCCGACCCGGCGCTCGGGCGAGCCCGGCGCCGTGCCGATCGACGGACACCCGGCGTCCGCGAGTCCGCGCGTGGTTCGCGTCACGCGCGCGCAGCTCAAGCCGATGACCGTGGAGAACGCGGCGCTCGAGCTGTCGGCCACGGGAGAACCGTTCCTCGTCTTCCGCAACGCGGAAACCGACGCCCTCAACGTGCTGCTGCGCCGCCGCGGCGGCGAGTTCGGCCTGCTCGAATCGAACCGCTGACCGGGCAGGCCTGACGTCCTCATGTCGTTGCCCCTCGAGGTCGCCGTCGGCATCCTGCTCGAACCGCGGCCGGATTCGCCCGGAATTGAGCGTGGAGGTCCTGGCGGGCCGCCCGGGGCTGAACCGCGTGATTCGCAGCCCGCACGTCCAGAAGACCGGCCTGGCGCTGGCCGGCTTCCACGAGTACATCCGTCCGGGCCGCGTGCTGGTGTTTGGCGAGAGCGAGGTGCGATTCCTCGAAAGCCGCACGCCCGACCAGCGTCGGGCGCTGACGGCCCGGCTCCTCGAGCACGACATCCCCTGCATCCTGTCCACCGCCGGCCTGCAGCCGGTTCCCGAGCTGGTGGCCGCCTGCGACGCCGCCGGCGTGCCGCTGCTGGTGACCCCCACGTCGACGGGCACGGCCATTTCCAAAATCACCGCGCGGCTCGAGGACTACCTCGCCGATCGGACGACCGTGCACGGGACGCTGGTGGACCTGCTGGGGCTGGGCGTGCTGATCCTCGGCGAAAGCGGCATCGGCAAGAGCGAATGCGCGCTGGACCTGATCGCGCGCGGCCACAGGCTGGTCGCCGACGACGTCGTGGACGTTCGGCGACGCGGCAGAGTCATTTCTCGACGGGTCGGCGCCCGAGACCGCGCGCTTCTTCATGGAGGTGCGCGGCGTCGGCCTCATCGACGTCCAGGCGCTGTACGGCGTGTCGGCCACGTGCACGACCAAACAGATCGGCCTGGTGGTGCAGCTCGAACGCTGGGACTCGACTCGGGAATACGAGCGGCTGGGCCTCGACGATCACCGGCACGAGCTGCTGGCGGTGCGCGTCCCGCTGGTCCGCATGCCCGTTGCCCCGGGGCGCAGCATCGCGACGCTGGTGGAGGTTGCCGCCCGCAACGAGCTGCTCAAGACCCGCGGCTATCATCCGGCGCGCGAGTTGACCGATCGGCTGGCCGGGCAGCAACGTGCGGCGACGGCCAGCACGGAGCCGGAAGGTTGACGGCCGCACGCCGGCGCCGGCGCGAGGTACCCGCGCGGACGCTTCATCGTCGTGACGGGTCTGTCGGGAGCGGGCAAGTCGCAGGCCATCCGCGCCCTCGAGGACCTGGGGTACTTCTGCGTCGACAACCTGCCGACGCAGCTCATCCCCACGCTGGCCAATCTGTCGAAGCGGGGGAGCGCCGACCTGCCGAAGGTCGCGCTGGTGATCGACGTCCGGGAGGGCAGCTTCCTGCGCGACTTTCCGCGCGTGTGGAAGCGGCTCAAGGCCACACCGGGGCTCGACCCGCTGCTGATATTCCTCGAGGCCAGTCACGACACGCTGGTGCGGCGCTTCAGCGAGACCAGGCGGCCGCATCCGCTGGCTCACGGCCGGTCGGTCGTCGAGGGGCTGCGATCCGAGCGGCGGCAGATGCAGAAGATCCGCGAGCTGGCCGACGAGATCGTCGACACCACGCACCTGACGGTGCACCAGCTCCGCGAGCGGTTCCTGGGCTTCTCCGAAGCGCGAAGCCCGCGCCAGAAGCTGGTGGTGACGCTGCTCAGTTTCGGGTTCAAGCACGGCTTGCCCGTGGACGCCGACCTGGTCTTCGACGTGCGGTTCCTGCCGAATCCGCACTTCGTCGATCGGCTGCGCCCGAAGACCGGGCGCGATCCCGCCGTCGTCAAATTCCTCGAGCGTCAGCCGTTGACCGGGCAGTTTCTGGAGAGGTTGCGCGACCTGCTGCTGTTCCTGGTGCCGCAGTACGTGCACGAAGGCAAGAGCTACCTGACGATCGCGATTGGGTGCACCGGCGGGCGGCATCGCTCGGTGATGGTGGCCGAGGCGCTCAAGCCGGCGCTGAGCAAGGTGCCCGGGGTACGCGTCCAGGTGCGCCACCGCGATGTGGAGTGAGCGATGAGCGCGGTGCAGTTGCTCGGTCGGCGTGGTCGTCGTGACGCACGGCCAGCTGGCGGTCGAGTTGGTGAACGCGGCCGAAGCCATCGTCGGGGACATGGCGCACGTGCAGGCCGTCTCCATTGGCTGGCACGACGACGTGGAGCATGCGCGCCAGGAGATCGGCCAGGCCATCGCGCGCGTGGCCACGCCGGCAGGCACGCTCGTGCTGACGGACATGTTCGGCGGCACGCCGTCCAACCTGGCGGTGACCTTCCTCGTGCCCGATCGGGTGGAGGTCGTCACCGGGGTCAACCTGCCGATGCTGCTGAAGCTGGCGACGTTGCGGCGGGCGGACACGCTGCACGAGGTCGCACGGCTCGTGCGCGAGCACGGGCAGGGCGCCGTGTGGGTGGCCTCCGAGCTGCTGCAGAAGAAGTAGCCACGAGCCGCAGAGATGCTTTGCCACAGAGGCACAGAGCGCTCAGAGACGTTTTTGGGTTGTCACAGCGGTCGCGCGGACGCGCCGTGACTTCATTCTTGACCGGACGGCGGTCATGTGATGCTGGTCAGCCGACGAGACGCTGACCATGTGACAACTGCGGAGTCACGTACTCCAAGAAGAACCTCTGTGTTCTCTGTGCCTCTGTGGCTGATCCTTTCTCCGTGGCTCCGTGGCTGAGCGATGACGCGAGAGGTAGTGGTCCCCAACGCTCTGGGCTTGCACGCGCGCGCAGCCGCGCGGTTCGTGCAGACGGCCGCGCGATTTGCCGCGCAGATCCGCGTCAGCCGCGGCGGACGGACCGTGGACGGCAAGAGCCTGATGGGCGTGCTGCTGCTGGCGGCGTCCCAGGGATCGACATTGCTGATTGACGCCGAAGGCCCCGACGCCGAAGCCGCGCTCGACGCGCTGGCCGCGCTGGTGGCTTCCGGATTCGGGGAGGGTGTGTGATGCGTCGCCTGTCAGGGGCGGGCGTAGTCGCCGGGATTGCCTCGGGTCAGGCCGTGTTGCTGGTGCGCCGCGGGCGCGCCCTTCGCGTGCCGGTGGCCGACGCCAGAATCGGCGACGAGGTCTCGCGGCTCGAACGCGCCAGGGAACGATCGCGGCAGCAGATCGCGGCCATCCGGGCGCGGCTCAGCACGGGGCCGGGCGCCGAACTGGCGCCGCTGTTTGATGCGCAGCTGCTGATGCTCGACGACCCGTTGCTCGTCGGGAGGGCGCGCGCGCTGATCGGCGAGGAGAAGGTCAACGCCGAGTGGGCGGTGCAGCGTGCCTTCGACGAGGTCGCGGCGCTCTTTGACGACATCGACGACCCGTACCTGCGCGATCGGCGCGGCGACGTCGCCGACGTCGCCGGGCGCGTTCGCATGAACCTGCGCGACGGCACGCGCGGCTGGCAGGACGTGCTCGACAGGGGCGACGGGCCGTTCGTCCTCGTCGCCGACGACCCGCCGCCCTCGGTGGCCGCGCAGGTGGACTGGTCGCGCGTCACCGGGCTGGCGATCGACGCTGGCAGCCGCACCTCGCACACCGCGATCCTCGCCCGGTCGCTCGGCATCCCTACCGTGGTCGGCCTGGGCGAGGCGACCCTGCACGTCAGGCCCGGGATGCCCGTCGTCGTCGACGGCACGGTCGGAGAGCTCATCGTCGAACCGTCGGCGGCGATTGCCGAGGAGCTTCGCGCCCGCGCCGACCGGCAGGCGGCGGCGCCGCTGCCCGCGCCGGCGCCGCGCGGACCGGCGCTGACGCGCGACGGCGTCAGAATCCGGCTCGATGCCAACGTGGACCGCGTCGAAGACGTCGCGGTCGCCCGGCGTGAGCACGCCGATGGGATTGGCCTCTTCCGCTCGGAACTGCTCCTCAACGGCGAGGGCCTGCCCGGTCTGACCGGGCCGGAGAGCGAGCGCGCGCAGGCCGATGTCTACCGCCGCGCGATCCTCGAGATGGCGCCGCGGCCCGTGACGATCCGCACGTTCGATCTCGACGAGGGCCAGGCCACCAGCGGACGCGCTTCGGTCGACGCCGGACCGGAGATGGACCGTCATCGCGTGCTCGGCCTTCGCGGCGTCCGGCTCGGCATGAGCCAGCCGGCACTGCTCGACACGCAATTGCGCGCGATCCTGCGGGCGGCGTCGACCGGCGGCTCGGTGCGGATCCTGGTGCCGTTTGTGACGGCGCCGTTCGAGATGGAGTACGTCGCCGCGCGCCTCGAGCTGGCGCGGCAGGGGCTTGCCGCCGAGGGCCTGCGGCCGCCGCGTGTGACGCTCGGCGCGATGATCGAGGTACCCGCGGCCGCCATGGCCGCCGACCGCCTGGCCGAGGTGTCGGACTTCCTGGCCGTCGGGACCAACGATCTCGTGCAGTACCTGCTGGCCGCCGACCGCACGGACCAGCGCCTGGCCGCGCTCGTCAGCGGCGTCCATCCAGCGCTGCTGCGCCTCCTGCGCCTCCTGCCGCGCCTGGCCGCGCGCCATGGGGTGCCGGTTTCGGTCTGCGGCGAGCTCGCCTCGCAGCCGACGATGCTCGCGCTGTTGATGGGGCTGGGCGTGCGGGAGTTCAGCATGACGCCGACGGCGCTCGGCACGGCCCGGCGCGTCGTCGAGCTGAGCGATCTGGCCGCGCTGAGGCGCATGGCGCGCCGGGCGGCGCGCACGGGCCTGCTCGCCGAACTCGAACATCACGTCGAACACGCCCTGGTGCAGGCGGCTGCGCCGTCCGAGCCAGTGGCCAAACCATAGGAGACCATCCGTGTCAGAGATCCCGCGCGTCGACAAACCCTGGGGCTACGAGCTGCACTGGGCGAAGACCGACCGGTACGTCGGCAAGATCATCCACATCGACAAGGGGCACGCCCTCAGCCTTCAGTACCACAACAAGAAGGACGAGACGATCATGCTGCTGTCGGGCAAGCTCCTGTTCGAGATCCAGGAGCACGGGAAGCTGGTGCAGCACGAGGTCGCGCCGCTGCAGCGCTTTCACGTGACGCCGGGCACCGTGCATCGCATGACCGCCATCGAGGACTGCGACGTCGTCGAGGTCTCGACGCCGGAGCTCGACGATGTGGTGCGGCTTGGAAGACCGGTACGGGCGGGAAGGGAAGAAGTGACGGTCGATCGTCAATCACGAGAGGCACGGAGGCACGAAGACGCACGGAGGTATTTCTGGGACGTACCCAAGAAGTTACTTCGTGCGTCTCTGTGTCCTTGTGCCTCTGTGATTGACTCGTAGCTGTAGAAGGGGATGTCGTCCTCGGACAGCTCCGGCGCGACGTCGGAGGGCTCGCCGTGCGGCATCTCGCTGCGCATGCCGCCGCCGCGCTGCGCCGCCGCCGCTGCCGCTGCTCAGCAGCACGACGCGATCGCCGCGCACTTCCGTCGTGTAGCGCTTGTTGCCGTCCTTGTCGTCCCACTGACGGGTCTGCAGGCGGCCTTCGACGTAGATCTGCTTGCCCTTCTGCAGGTACTGATTCAGCGTCTCGGCCTGCTTGCCCCAGAGAATGACCCGGTGCCACTCGGTCTTTTCCTGCCGCTGGCCTTCCTTGTCGTTCCAGGTCTCGGTGGTCGCCAGGTTCAGCGTCGCCACGGCGGCGCCGCCCGGGGTGTAGCGCAACTCGGCGTCGCGCCCGAGGTTGCCGACCAGAATCACCTTGTTCACACTGCCCATGTTCGTCCTGGATCCTTTCGCGCCCGCGTCCTCCGCGGGCGGTGGCGGCGGTCGTCACGCTTAGCGCTGTCGCCGGTTGAGGCCATCGAGCCTCTGCTTGGAGAGCCGCACGGCGTCGTTGGACTCCGGAAACGTCTTCACCGCGAACTCGTACGCGGCGCGCGCCTTGTCCGGCTGCGCCAGCCGCTCGTAGGTGATCCCCACCTTGTACCACGCCTCGGGCAGGATGTCGCTCTGCGGGTAGTCGCGGATCATGCGCTCGTAGGCGGCCACGGCCTCGCGAAACTTCGAGTCGCCGCTGTACGACTCGCCGACGTAGTACTGCGCGTCGTCGGCCAGGTCGGACTTCGGGTAGCGTCTTCAGATACGTCTCGAATCCCTGCACCGCCAGCGACCACTGTCCGGCGGTGTAGTCGGCGTAGGCGGTGTCGTACAGGCGCTTGGGCGTCGTTCCCGTGCCTGCCGGCATGGCCGCCACCGGCGCCGGCACGGTCGCGCCGGCAGACGGCGTCGTGGCCCCGGGCGTCTGCGGCGCGTTGGGGTCGACCGGTGCCAGCGGCCCGGCCGCGGCGGAGCCGGCCTGCGGGATGATCTCGCGCAGGCCGTCGACGTCCTGTGACAGCGAGGTGAGCCGCACGTTGGTCTCGTCGAGCTTCTCGCGCAGCACGCGCAGGTCGCCGCCGACGCCATCGGTGAACAGCTTCTGATCGGCGAAGCCCTTGCGGGTGGCCGCATTGGACTCGTCGATCTTCGCGCTGACGGTCTTGAGCGCCTCGGCCAGCGTCACCAGCGCCAGCTGCAGGCGCTGGTTCTGCTCCTGGAGCATGCGGATATCGGCCAGGATCTGATCGTGCTCGCGGTTGGCCGCTCCGGCCGGCGCGGTAGCCGCCAGCAGGGCGAGCGCCACAAGCGACAACGTGATTCGTCGCATAGTCGTGGTTCTCCGCTAGGGTCGTGAGCTACTTGGCTGTCACGACGAAGTGCGCGCGCCGGTTCTTCGCCCACGCCGCCTCCGTGTGCGCGGCGTCGAACGGAAACTCCTTGCCGTAGCTGACCGTCTTGATGCGATCGGCGGCGATGCCGAGCGACACCAGGTAATTGCGCGCCGCCACGGCGCGCCGCTCGCCGAGCGCCAGGTTGTACTCGGCCGTGCCGCGTTCGTCGCAGTGGCCTTCGACCGTGATCTGCCACGACCCGTACTTCTTGAGCACGTCGGCGTTGCCCTGCAGCACCTGCTGGCCGGCCGCGTCGACCTCCGACTGGTCGAGCCCGTAGAACAGCGGCTTGAGCGGCGAGTCGCGGTTGATGTCGTCGAGCGACTTGCTGCCGATGGCATCGTCGGTCACGGGCACCGGCGGCACGGGCGCCGGCTCGGATACCGGCGGGGGCGGCGCCGGCGGTCGCGGGGACTCGGTCGGCGGGGGCGGCGGCGGCATCGGCCGGGCCACCGGCGGTTCTTTCTTCGCGCAGGCACCTGCGCCAATCGCCACGGTTACCAGCACCGCCAGGACCACTCGCCGGGCAGCCATGCAAACAGTCATCGTCTCGCACTCCCTTTCAAACAACCGACCAACCCAACCATGATCAACCCAATCAACCCGATCAACCTGAATCAGTGCGACCAGTCCGGTGTGAAATTGCTGCCCACCTTGGTCACCTGTCGAACATTCTTGCCGTCCCGACCCACGGTGAACACCTGCACGCGGCCCGCCCGCGTCGAGGTGAACGCAAGATGCCGGCCATTGGCAGAATACGCCGGGCTCTCGTTGCTGCCTTCGCCAAACGTGATCTGCCGCGTCTCGTCGGTGGCGAAATCGAAGATCTTGATATCGTAGCCCGGTCCGGTGCGGCAGACGAACGCCAGTTCGTTGAACGGCGCCGGCGACCAGGTCGGCCGGTCGCAGTAGCCGTCCTGCACCCGCGAGATGCGGCGCAGGTTCAGTCCGTCGCTGCCGACCAGGTAGATCGGCGGGGGATCCCGAGCGATCGGAGGTGAAGGCGATCTGGACGCCGGTCGGCGACCAGGTCGGCGTCGTGTCGATGGCCGGGTGGTTCGTGAGCCGGCGCATGCCGCCGCCGTCGCGATTCATCACGTACAGCTCCGGGTTGCCGTCGCGGTTCGAGCGTGAAGGCGATCTTGGTCCCGTCGGGCGACCAGGCCGGCAGCCAGTTCTGCGTGCTGCCCCTGGTCGGCTCGTCACGGCGTCCCTCGTAGATGAACGAGATGAAGAGCGTGGGGAAGCCACGCGCGTACGACGTGTACGCGATGGAGCGGCCGTCGGGCGCCCAGGTCGGCGTGATGTTGAGCGCGCGGTTCACGGTGATGCGCCGCTGGTTCGCGCCGTCGTAGTCGGCGATGTAGATCTCCTTGACGTCGCGGTTCTCGACGGTGTTGGTGACCTTCTCGCGATCGCGGTCGGAGGAGAACGTCAGCTTCGTGCGCGCGATGCCGCGCAAGCGCGCGCTGCTGCTGGTGGATCTCGTCGGCTGTCGTGTGGGCGTAGGCGCGCGGGTTGCCCGCCGACCCGGTGTATTCACGCGAGAAGACCGCCTGCCGGCTGACGACGTTGAACAGGCGGACCTGGATCTTCAGGCCCGAGCCTTCCTTCTGCACCGTGCCGATCAGCAGGCCGTCGGCGCCCAGCTCGCGCCAGCGATCGAAGGGCACGTCGGTCACCGAGCGCGCCGCGGGAATGGCGCCGTAGGTGTCGCGCGGGATCATGTAGAACTCCCGCTCGAAGTCCAGGTCGTCCCACAGCACCTGGGCGATGGTCGCGGCCGCCGCCTTGGTCTCGTTGTCACCCGACAGCGCGAGGAAATCGGGCACCGCGTACTTCGGCGGCGCTCCCGTGCCGCTGCTGATGACCAGCTGCACCTCGCTTTGTTGGGCGGGCGGCGCGGCCGGCGGCTGCGCCGGCGGGTTCTGGGTCGCCAGCAGCGTCGCGCTCAGGGCCACCGGCAGGATCAGCAGAGAGAGAGTGTCGTCGCAGCATCAGCGCTCGTATCGGAAAATGAGGTGGACTGTCAGGGTGCTTTCAGTGAACTGCGGCGGCAGCGGCGGCAACTGCCGCGTGACGAGCAAGGCTCGCTGCGCCGTCTGGTCGAGCGCGAAATAGCCGCTCGATCGCTCGATCTCCACGTTGGTCAGCCGTCCATCCCGCTGAATCGTGTACTTCACCAGCGTGTCGCCGGCGACTTGCTGCTTGGCAGTCCAGTTGCGCTGGATCAACTGGATCATCGTGGCCAGATAATCGGGACAGCAGAAGTTGGCGACGTCGAGGTAGCCGCTGGTGCCGCCGCCGCCGGTCGTGAGTCCGGCGAAGGCCGCGCCGGTCTGTCGCGCCGGTCTCCGCAACGGCCGAGCCTTGCCTCGCCTCGGCGCCGTCGGCGTCGTTCGCCCCTTGGCGTCGTCGGGCGCCTTCCGCGGCGCCTCGCGCGGCGGCGTCTTGCGCGCATCGACCTTCGGCAGCGCCATCTCCGGCGCCTTGGCCGCCGGCGGCTGAGGCGGTGGCGGCTTGGGTGTCGGCGGCGCGGCCTCGGCCGCCCGTGCGCTCATCGGCGTCATGCCGCCGCTGCGCGGTCCCGGCGGGCCGCCAAGGCTGACGGTCATCACGGCTCTCGGCGCCTCATGACTCCGGAGGGCCGGCCACCATCAAGATCAGCACGACCGGCAGCACGACGGCGTGCAGCAGGGCAGACAAGCCCATCCGCGACCAGAGGCCGCCTCGCGCCCTGCGCGCGCTCGACGAGGATGGGAGTGACCGCGTCCACGTCATCCGTCCGTCACCGCTCTCCGGGAAGCTTCGCGACGATGCCGACCTTCTCGACGCCGCCGTTCTTCAGCCGGTCCATCACCTCGAGCAGGTCCTGCAACTGCACGCCGCCGTCGCCGCGCAGGAAGACTTCCTTGCCGGTCTTGTTGAGCAGCGCCTGGCGCACCCGCTCCTCGAGGATGTCCACGCGAATCGGGTCGTCGTCGATATAGACGATGCGGGTCTTCCGATAGCTGAGGGGCACGGTGACGAAGAGCCGCTCGCTGACGAGCGGCGCCGCCCGGCTCGCCACCGGGACGTTGATGTCGATGCCGCGCTGCATCATGGGCGTGGCCACCATGAAGATGATCAGCAGCACGAGCATGACGTCCACCAGCGGCACGACGTTGATTTCCGCCAGCTGGGTCGTCACCCGGCGGCCGCGTCCACGACGCGGCCCCTGCTGGGTTTCGAGCGATTCGACTTTGGCCATCGCGCCGCCCGTCCTTAGCTGAAGTTCCGTTCGGAGATGTTGAGGAACTCGAGCGAGAAGTCGTCCATCTCCGAGCGAGCAGCTTCACGCGCGCCGGACAGGTGGTTGTAGAAATACACGGCCGGGATGGCCGCAAACAGTCCCGCGGCCGTCGCAATCAGCGCTTCCGCGATGCCGGGCGCGACCACGCCGAGATTGGTGGAGCCGGTGGCGCCGATGCCCTGGAAGGCCGACATGATGCCCCACACCGTGCCGAACAGGCCGATGTAGGGCGTGATGCTGGCCGTGGTCGCGAGAAACGAGACCCGCTCTTCGAGCCGGTTCACCTCGACCGTCGCCGCGCGCAGCAGCGCGCGGTCGAGCGCCGGGAGGCTCTTGAGCGTCGACCGCGCCGGCGGCCCCGGCCGGCGCGCCTGCTGTTGACTGGCGCAGCTGCGTGTTGAGCTCCGCGTAGCCGGCCTGAAATACGCCGACCAGCGGGCTGTCGTTGAGGTTCTTGCAGACGGCCTGCACCTCGGAGAACTTGCTGCTCTTCCGGAAGACGTCGAGAAACGCCGCGGACTGGCGCTCGGCGCGGCCCAGCGACCAGAGCTTGTACAGGATGACTCCCCAGGAGATCACCGAGAAGAGAACGAGGATCAGCAGGACAAACTTTGACAGCGGGCTCGATCGTGCGACCAGCGAAAGGATGTCGTGGTTGACCGCCGGATCGGCGGCCGTCGCGCCTTGCACCTGAAGGGACAAGGCGTACAGACCTAGCGTGCGCAACAAGACCTCCGCGAATCGAAGTTGTGCGCCGCTGGGACAGCGCGGATGCGCTAGGGTAACACCTGACCGTGAACGCTTTCAAGGGTATGCTACAGTGAGACTTGCGGCGTTTCCTCAAACGCGCGGCACCAAACGACCGCAGTCTTTCGGGCTCCCGCCATGCTGCGGTATCTGAGCATTCAGCACCTGGCCGTCATCGAACGGCTCGAGATCGAGTTCGACGCGGGGTTCACCGTGTTGACCGGAGAGACCGGCGCTGGCAAGTCCATCCTGGTTGAAGCCGTGGGTCTGTTGCTCGGCGCGCGCGCGTCAAGCGATCTCGTGCGGACCGGCGAGCAGGTGGCGACGATCCAGGCGATCTTCGACACGGCGCGCGAGGAAGTGATCGTGCGCCGCGAAATCACCGCGCAGGGCCGCAGCCGCGCCTTCGTCAACGGCGCGCTGGCGACATCCGGCGCCCTGCGCGACCTGGCCGGGCGCCTCCTGGAGATGCACGGGCAGCACGAACATCAGGGGCTGCTCGTCGCCGACAGCCACCTCGATCTGCTCGACGGCTACGCCGGGCTCGAGCAGGCGCGCGACGAGGTGGCGGCGCTGCACCAGCGCGTGACCGCGTTGCGCGCCGAGCGCGACACGCTGCGGCTCGACGAGCGACAGAAGCTGGCGCGCCTGGACCTGCTGACGTTCCAGCGCGACGAGATCGAGAAGGCGGGACTGCGCGCGGGCGAGGACGAAGCGCTCGAGGCCGAACGGCAGGTGCTCGCCAACGCCGAGAAGCTCCAGCGGCTGAGCGCCGAGGCCTACGAGCTGCTGTACGAGCGCGACGAGGCCGTGCTGAGCGCCCTCAACACCGTGTGGAAACGCGTCGCCGACCTGGCGGCCGTCGACCCACGGGCGCAGCCGTACCTCGACGGCCGCGCGGTCGTCGCCTCGCAGCTGGAGGACCTCGCCTTCTTCCTGCGCGACTACGCCGCGCACATCGACGCCTCGCCCAGGCGCTTGCAGGAGGTCGACGATCGCGTCGGCCTCCTCGACCGGCTCAAGCGGAAGTACGGGCCGGCGCTCTCCGAGGTGATCGCGCACGCCGAGTCGTGCCGCGCCGGGTTGGACGGCGCTGCAGTCGTCCGACGAGCGCGCGGCGGAGGTCGCCGCCCTGCTGCACGCCGCCGAAGGCGACTACCAGCGCCATGCAGAGCAGCTGTCCGACGCGCGACGTGCGGCAGGAGCGCGGTTCGCCAGGGAACTGGTGTCGGCGCCTCGGGGACCTGGCGATGGGCCGCACGCGGTTCGAGGTCCGTTTCGAGCGCCTGGCGCCCGAGGCCTGGGGCCCCAGAGGACTTGACCAGGTAGAGTTCTTTGTATCGCCAAACCCCGGCGAGGATCTGCGCCCCCTCACCCGCGTCGTCTCCGGCGGCGAGCTCTCGCGTCTGATGCTGGCGATCAAGACCCTGACAAGCCGAACGGGGAAGGGCGCCACGCTCATCTTCGACGAGGTCGACGCCGGCATCGGCGGTCACACCGCCGACGTCGTCGGACGCCGGCTGCAGGGCCTCGCCGCCGACGCCCAGGTCCTTTGCATCACGCACCTGCCCCAGATCGCCGCGGCCGCCGATCACCACTACCGGATCACCAAGACCGTGCGCGGTCAGCGCACGGTCACCGAGGTCGAACGCCTGGACGCCGACGGCCGGCGCGCAGGAGCTGGCCCGGATGATTGCGGGGCAGTCCGTGACCGACCGTGTCCTGGCCAGCGCAGGCGAGATGCTCGAGGAGCGCCGGAGGGCGAAAGGCGAATCAAAGCCGAAAGGCGAAAGCGAAAGTCGCAAGGCGAAGGGACGCACGTGAGCCGCAAGTACTTCATCGAAACCTACGGCTGCCAGATGAACTACCACGACTCGGAGCAGATGGCCGGGTTGCTGGACGCCGCCGGATACGACCGCACGTCCGACGACGGCGACGCCGACGTCGTCGTCATCAACACGTGCAGCGTGCGGGAGCACGCGGAGGACAAGCTGTATACCCGCCTCGGCGAGCTGCGCGTGCAGGCGCAGCGACACCGGCCGCGACCCGATGGTGGTCGTGACCGGATGCGTGGCGCAGCAGGAAGGGGAGTCGCTGCTCAGAGCGCTCCGCGATGGTCGATGTCGTCGTCGGCACGCGGCGCCTGCGGATGCTGCCGATGCTGGTGGAGCAGGCCGCCCGCACGCACGTCGCCCAGGTCGACCTCGGCGCCCACGACAACGTCGCGTTCCCGTTTGGCGTCACGCGGCGTGACGACCCGGTGCGCGCGTGGGTGACGATCATCGAGGGCTGCAACGAGTACTGCAGCTTCTGCGTGGTGCCCGTACACGCGCGGCCACGAGCGGATGCGGCCGAAGGCAGAGATCCTGGCCGAGGTGCGCGACGCCGCCGCCCGGGGCCTGCGGGAAGTCCAGCTCCTGGGGCAAATCGTCAATCACTACCAGGCGCCCGACGATCCCGCCTGCGACTTCGCGGCGCTGCTGGAAGAGGTCCACGCAGGTGGAGGGCATCGAGCGGATCCGGTTTGCCAGCCCGCACCCGCGGCACGTGACGCCCCGGCTGATCGCGGCGATTCGCGACCTCCCGAAGGTCTGCAAGCACCTCCACCTGCCCGTCCAATCGGGCTCGTCGCGGGTGCTCAAGCAGATGCGCCGCCGCTACACGCGGGAGGCCTACCTGGCGCTGGTCGACCAGCTGCGCGCCGAGGTGCCCGGGATCGCGCTCAGCACGGACATGATCGTCGGCTTTCCCGGCGAGACGGCCAGCGGACTTCGACGACACGCTGTCGCTCACCGCCCGCGTCCGCTTTCACAGCATGTTCTCGTTCAAGTACTCGGAACGCCCGAACACTCTGGCGTCGAAGCGACACGCCGACGACGTCCCGGCGGACGGAGAAGACGCAGCGGATCGTCGCGCTGCAGGCGCTGCAGCGTGACGTCCAGCTGGAGCTGCATGCGGCGCTGGTCGGCCAGACGCTGGAGGTCCTGGCCGATGCAGGCAGCCGCCGGCGCGACACGGAGCTGTCGGGCCGGACGACAGGTAACACGGTGGTGAATTTCCCTGGCGAGGTCTCACGCATCGGCACGCTGGTGCCGGTCGTCATTCGTCGCGCAGGACCGTACAGCCTCTGGGGTGAGGTGGAGCGTCCCCATGCAGATTGAAATGACGATCAAAGGACTGATGGTCGATCCGGTCACCAACATGCCGATCATCATCCTCCGCGATGAGGCCGGCGATCGGGTGCTGCCGATCTGGGTCGGGATCTTCGAAGCCAACGCGATCGCGCTGCAGATCGAAAACGTCGCGACGCCCCGGCCGATGACTCACGACCTGCTTCGCAACGTGATCCAGGACCTCGACGGCACCGTCCAGAAGGTCGTCGTGTCCGAGCTCAAGGAGAACACGTTCTTCGCGGTCATCCACCTGGCGGTCCGCGGCGAGGCCGGTGCTCATCGACGCGCGCCCGAGCGATGCCATCGCGCTGGCGCTGCGGACCAAGGCCCCGATCTACGTCGAGGAGGACGTCATCGACAACGCCAAGGCGCTCGACGGCACGCCGGAGCGGACCGACAGCGAGCGGCTGCAGAAGTGGCTCGAGAGCCTCGACAGCGACGACCTCGGCAAATACAAGATGTGAAACCGCGTAATCCGTGCGCAAATCCGCGCAATTTCGCAGTCTGCAATCTGCAATCGTCAATCTGCAATCCGGGGTGCTAATATGCCCCTGCCTCCCGGGACCGCAGCCGCACACTCATGATTGTTGCCATCGCGAATCAGAAAGGCGGAGTGGGGAAGACCACGACGGCCATCAACCTCGCCGCCGCCCTCGCCCTTCGCGGGCGCCAGACGCTGCTCATCGATCTCGATCCCCAGGCCAACAGCACGATGTCGTTTCTCGACATGCGGAACGTCGGTCCCCGCAGCATGTTCGACGTCATCGCCGAGCCCGACGGCAAGCTCGAGGACATCATCGTGCCCGGCAACATCCCGAACCTGTCACGTCGCTCCGGCGCGCATCGCCCTGGCGAAGCTGGAGGCGCGGCTGGTGGGGGAGCTCGACGCGCACTTCAAGCTGAAGGACCGGCTCGAGCCGCTGCGGTCGCGGTTCACCGAGATCGTCATCGACTGCCCGCCGGCGCTCGGCCTGTTGACCGTGAACGCCCTGGTGGCCGCCACGCACCTCCTGATCCCGATCCAGTCGTCGTACTTCGCGCTCGAGGGCACCGACGACCTTCTCGAGACGATCGAAAAGGTCCGCAGCCGGGCCAATCCCGGCCTGCAGATTCTGGGCGTCGTCATCACGATGCACGACCGCCGCACCTCGCTGGCGCGGGACATCCGCGAGCAGATCCAGCAGGTGTTCGGCAGCAAAGTGTTCCGCACGACGATCTCCAAGAGCGTCCGGCTGGAAGAGAGCCCGGCCTACAAGGAATCGATCTTCACGTTCGCGCCCGACTCGACCGGGGCGAGCGAGTACTACATGCTTTGTGAAGAGGTAATGGACCGTGCCGAAGCGAGGCTTGCCTGAAACCGTCAGGATGCGTCACGACGCCCACTACGTCGAAGCGCTGACCGCGCCCGGCGGCGTGCCCGTGGGCCGGATGGTCGCCATCGATCTCATCGACCCCAACCCCAACCAGCCGCGCCAGGTCATGGGCGACCTCTCCGAGCTCATGGCGTCGATCGCCGAGAAGGGGATCATCGAGCCGCTGGTGCTTCGGCAGCGTGGCGAGCGCTACCAGATCATCGCCGGCGAGCGTCGCTACCAGGCGGCCGTTCAGGTCGGCCTTCGCGAACTGCCCGGGGTCATCCGCGACGCCGACGACAACGAGGTCCTGGAGGTCGCCCTGGTCGAGAACCTTCAGCGGAAGGACCTGACGGCGTTTGAAGAGTCGGAGGCCATGCAGGCCCTCTCGCAGCGGTGCGCCTACACCCACGAGATGCTGGCGAAGAAGCTGGGGAAGTCGCGCGTCGCCGTCACCGAGTCCCTGTCGCTCAACGCGATGCCCGACGAGGTCAAGAACCTTTGTCGGCTGGCAGACATTACCTCTAAGTCATTGCTATTACAGATAGTTAGGCAAGGCGACCCCCAGAAAATGATCGCCCTCGTCGAGCGCATCACGAGCCAGGGCGGCGCCACTCGCGAAGAAGTCCGCAAACAGGCCGCCAAGCCCAAGGTGGGCCGTCCGCGCGCCTTCACGTTCAGCTACCGGCCGCCCACGAAGGCCTTCAACCTGCGCCTCAGCTTCCGCAAGGGCAAGGCCGAGCGCGGCGAGATCATCGCTGCGCTCGAGGCAATCCTCGACGACCTCCGTAGCGGAAACTGAGCAACGCCGTCAGCGGTTCTTCAGGACCCGGGCACGTCAGCGTAGCCTTCTGGTGCTGCGAGACGTTTGGACCTGGCGGGCAGCGTTGCGCAGTGTGTTCGCGAGCCAGGCCCCTGGGGAGGCGAGGACCTGACCGTCGAAGACCAATGAGGGCCCGAAGCTACCCGTCACAGCCGTGTTGGTAAACATAATATATGTTATCGGACTCATCAACAAAACCCGAGGAACATGCCCCTGTGGAAGGTTTGCGGGGCTTGATTTCGACTGGATGCCCTATCGGGCGTCGAAGCTCAGGAGTCGGAACCCGAGGAGCTGCAAAAGTCGTGCTCAGACGGACCAATGGCGGGCGCTGAAGTCGGCGCCGGGCGCCGTCAGTTCCAGCGGCTGGTGGGCTGGATGGCGCTCGAGCTCGTGCCCGTCCTGCAGCACGGCGATGAAGCATGTCAGGCGTCCGCCGGCGGCCACGCCCAGCGCCCCCCAGGCCAGCGACACTTCCAGGATCTGACCCGCCGCGGCCGATGCGTCGGCCTCGGGCATCGGGGTCCAGGCACCCGGGGATAGTCGCCGCTCGAACCTGGCGACCGTCGCGGCTCCGTCGGCCAGCACCCGGACCCGCCGGTCCGGCGGCGTCAGGAAGGTCAGCTCGACCTCTCCCTTGTCGGCCAGCACGTCCTGGGCCCGGCGAGCTGAAGTCGACCCGGAAATACAGCTGAGTCGCATCGAACCCGAACTGGAGGCCGGTGACGACCGACTGCCGCGTCGGCGCGACCCGGTGCATCGAGCCGCCGGACGACTCGAGCTCGAGCTGCCCCGCGCCGACCCACTCGAAGTAGCTGGTGACCTCGCCGTCCAGCGTCGGCGTCAGGAACCCGCTGGGCGGGTGCGCGGTCATCCGGGGTGGCTCGGTCGTGATGTTGGTGAGGAAGAGCTCCTCGGGCACCGGCTTGTCGAGGCTCTTGTAGACGTTGCGCAGGTGCCGCCGGAACAGGTCGTCGAACTCGAGGTCGTGGTCCGAGGAATGGTCGTCGCCGTACCACCAGAACCAGTCGGAGCCCTCGGCGATGTAGAGCTCCTCGCGGGCGCGGACGATGCCCTCGCGCGTGGCCGAGGGACCCGGCGCCTCGAGCGCCTGCCGGGCGTCGGCCAGCTGGCCCCAGGCCCGGTGGTCGTCGGCGTGACCAATCCAGACGTAGAAGTCGGCGTTGATCCACGACCCGGGAAAGATGCCGCTCAGCGGTGAGGACGGCGCCTGGACCGCCTCGCTCATGGTCACGGTCTTCAGCTCGGGGTGCGCCGACAGCGCGCCGTACAACGCGCGCAGGAACGGGCGCCCCTGACCTTCGTAGTGCTCCCACGCGTTCTCGCCGTCCAGGATGATGGGCACCACCGCCTCGGCGCCGCCGGTCCGGGCCGAGAAGCGGCGGCCCGCCTCGACCAGGCGCGCCACGAAATCGGCGGCGGCGGCGGCCGGATTCCAGCTGGCGTAGGTGAAGCCGATCAGGTCCGAAAGGACGTGGTCGCGGAACAGGCAGGCGACTTCCCCGCCGCCGGTGCGAATCGTGTACGGCCGGTACAGCACCTCGGGCTGCTCGAGGTGGCCGTACCCGTCGCGGGTCAGGCCGGTGTTCAACGTGCGCGCGAGGATGGCCTCGTCGGTCGCGATCCATGTGAAGCCGGCCTGCGTCGCCAGCGGCACAATCGCGTCGGACACCGAACCCTCCGAGGGCCACAACCCGACGGGCCGGCGGCCGAACCGCTGCTCGTGGTAGACCGCGGCGCGCTCGAGCTGCGCCAGCGCGTCCTCCGGATGCCGGAACCGCTGCCGCGGCATCCGCGAATGGGGATGCGTTCTGAGATAGATGTCGGTGTCGCACACCAGGGGCAGGATCGGGTGGTAGAACGGCGAGGCCGCAATCTCGATCTGGCCGCGGGCCGACGCGGCGGCGTACTCGGGGACGACGCGGCCGAGGATTTCGAGCTCGACCTCGCGCAGGACCAGCTTGTCCTCCTCGCTGAAGCCGCGGCCCTGCGCCAGCAGGCCCTTGACGCGCGCATCGCTGTCCATCCAGAACGGGTCGACCCACGCCAGCTTGTGCCACACCTGCAGGTCGCGAAAATCCGCCTCCGACAGCGCCTTGGCCGCGCCGCCGTTGCCGCCGGCCTGCTCGCGCGCGCCGCAGCAGCTCGGCGTACCGCGGATAGGGCTCGATCATCCGCGCCGCGCGGCGCGTGGAAGAAGTTGGCGAGGATGAACCGCTTGTCCTCGTCGGTGAGCTGGGCGGCCGGCTTGAGGCTCAGCGCCAGCGTGCGGTCGCGCGCGTCGTTGGCGGCAAACGCTTCCAGCTGCACCAGCAACGAAGGCACCAGCGTGAAGGTGAGCTTGACGTCGGGAAACTCCCGCAGCAGCGCCACCATGCCGTAGTAGTCCTTCAAGCCATGCAGCCGCACCCACGGCAGGATGTGTTCGCCCGTCACCAGATCCTGGTAGAAGGGCTGGTGCATGTGCCAGAGCAGCGCGACCTTGGTCATGAAGCGTAGCGGCCGGGAACGCCCGAAAATGCGTGTGATAGGCTTCGGGGCGGGATCCCCGTCGACAAGATGTTCGGAATTCTCGACCGATATATTACCCGCGAACTCATCCTGCCCTTCCTCCTCGGGCTGGTCGTCTTCACCTTCCTGCTGATGATCCAGCCGCTCGGCGATTACAGCGAACAGCTGATCGCCAAAGGCGTCTCGTGGGGCATCGTCGTGCGCGTGCTGGGCACGCTGGTGCCGCAGGCGCTGGCCGTCACCATCCCGATGGCGCTGCTGATCGGCCTGCTCATCGGGCTCGGACGCCTGTCGGCCGACCGCGAGACCGTGGCAATGCAGGCGTGCGGCATCAGTATCTATCGGCTCCTGCGGCCCGTCCTGTTGCTGGCGATCCTCACCTGGGCGGTGACGTCGTACATCATGATCGAGGCCGTCCCGTCGGCCAATCAGACGTTTCGCGAGATCGTCTTCGGCGTCATCTCCGCCCGCGCGGAAAACGAAATCAAGCCTCGCGTCTTCTTCGAGGACTTTCCCAATCGCGTCCTCTACGTGGGCGATGCCCCGGCCGGCGGCGGGTGGCGCGAGTGCTTCCTGGCCGACACCTCCAAGCCCGACCAGCCAACCGTGTTCACCTCCGAGACCTGCCGGCTGGCAATCGACCGCGACAAGCGCACGGTGGACATGGTCCTCACCAGGGGCGCGCGCCACGCGGCGACGCTATCCGACCCGGCGAAGTACGAGGTCGCGCGCTTCGCCGAGTTGATCCTGGGCCTGGACCCCAACACGGTGTTCCGCGCAACCGACGTCCTGAAGGGCGACAACGAGATGACGATCCCCGAGCTCGAAGCGCGGGCCGTCGAGTTGCGCGCGCAGGGACTGTCGGTGCACGGCCCGATGATGGCGCTGCACCGCAAATTCGCGCTGCCGTTTGCGTGCTTCGTGCTGGCGGTGATCGGCCTGGGGCTCGGCGTGCAGCACGGGCGCGGAGGCAAGCTGGCGGCCTTCGTGCCCGGCATCATCGTGGTGTTCGTCTACTACGTGATCGAATACGGCGGGCGGCAGATGGCCAAGGGGCAGCTGGTGCCGGGCTGGCTCGCCGTCTGGCTCCCCAACATCGTGCTGGGAATTGGCGGCGCCGCGCTGCTGTTGTGGCGCGCGCGCTGGGCCGACAGGCCGATCCGGCTCTCATTACCGGCGCGGTGGAAGGGCCTGGGCCGGCGCGGCGCCGCGACCGGCGCAGGTCAGTGCCGACTCCAAGTCGCGCACGGTGGTCGTGCTCCGGCTGCCCGCCTGGCAGCTGCCGGTCCTGCGGCTGCTCGACACCTACGTGTGCAAGCTCGCGTTGAAGGTCGCGGCCCTCACCTTCGTCGGCCTGCTCGGCATCTTCTACATCTCGACGTTCATCGACCTGTCCGACAAGCTCTTCAAGGGCCAGACGACCGCCGCGATGCTCGCGGAGTTCTTCTACTACAAGACGCCCGAGTTCATCTTCTTCATCATCCCGCTCACGGTGCTCATCGGGGTGATGGTGACCATCGGCATCCTGACGAAGAACAGCGAGCTGGTCGTCATGCAGGCCTGCGGCATCAGCCTGTACCGCGTGGCGGTGCCGATGGTGATGCTGGCCATCGTCGCCAGCGGATCGATGTTCCTGCTGCAGGATCGCGTCCTGCCCTTCTCGAACCGGCGCGCGCAGGCGCTTCGCCACGTGATCCGCGGCGGCACGCCCCGGACCTTCGACGTCATCAATCGAAAGTGGCTGATGGCGCGCGACGGCAGCATCTACAACTACACGTACTACGATCAGCGGCGGCACGAGCTCAACGGCCTGTCGATCTACGACTTCGACAAGACGCACGGAGACCTCGAGACGGCGCATCTACGTCGGGCGGGCGCGCTTCGTGCCGTCATCGGGCCAGAAGTGGAAGTCGGCCAACGGCTGGGTGCGCGAGTTCACCAAGGGCACGGACCTGAAGACGTTCGTGACGTTCCCGGCGCGCGACCTCGCACTCGAGGCGCCCGAGTACTTCGCGACCGAAGCGGAGGAGCCCGACCGGATGACGTACGGGCAGCTCAAGCACTACATCGCGGATCTGTCGGCCAGCGGCGTCAACGTCGTGCCCGCAGACGGTGGCGCTGTACCGCAAGGTCTCGTTCCCGTTCGTGACGCTGATCATGACGCTCATCGCCGTGCCGTTTGCGGTCACCACCGGCAAGCGGGGCGCGCTCTACGGCATCGGCGTCGGCATCGTGCTGGCGGTGGTGTACTGGATCACGAGCAGCGCGTTCAGCGCCGTGGGTACGGCGGGGATGATGCCGGCGATGCTGGCCGCGTGGGCGCCGAACCTGATCTTCGGCGCCGGCGCGGCGTACCTGCTGCTGACCGTCCGGACCTGAGCAACGCCGGACGCAGTTCCGCTACTGCGCATTCGTCGATCTGCAATCGTCAATTCTCCACCCCTTCGACACGCAGTTCCGATATCCACACCTCACCCGCCGATCCCGGAGCGGTGTTGACCGTATCGACCACGAGGAGAATATCGCCGACCTTCGTCAGGTCCAGCGGCTTACCGGCCGGCACGTCGACTGGCGTCATCTCGCGCACCGCGACGCTGTACTCCGCCGGCGACGGCGACACATAGACCGATCGCTGCCATCGCGCGTTGCTCGCCGAGAGGCGAAGCTGCACGGAGACGCGCATCGGCGCGCCGCTTCGCATCGTGAACGACAGACGATCGGCACGCGGCCAGCAGGCCCGGCGGCGCCGGGACGGCCATCGCCGCGTATTGACCTGCCGGTCTTCCGCCGCCCAGCCGCCACGTCAGCGTCCAGCGCGGTGTTGGTCGGTGTCAGGATGGTCGGCGTCAACTGCGGTCACCGAGGCCGGATGCTGCTCCACCCGCCATCCCTGGACGGGGACCGGCCTCGCCCACCTGGCCGGCGGCAGCAGCGGCATCCGCGCGCGCGGCGGCGCAAAGCCCACGCGGATCGGGTTGCCGACGATCCACGGCACCGGCGGTGTGCCGGGCGCATCGGGCCACACGCCCTCGACCCGGTAGACGGCGGGCATTGAACTCGCCGCGTGCGCCAACGCGATTGCGCCGCTCACGTGACCGCTCGACGACGACCCCGTCCTTCAGCAGGCGGAGTTCCGCGCCCGTCGTCGGGGGAACCAACGCCGCGGTCAGCGAGGCGTCGACTCCGGGTCCGACTTCCCCGCCCATCGCCGTCTCGCCGCCAGCATGCGACGCTGCGAAGACCAGGCGTGCCGGTCCGGCCATGGCGTCGATGACGGTGGTCACGCGGCCCGCCCTGACGGCCGCGACCACGTCGCGGCGCGTCCCGGTCGGCGTCACGTCGAGTGAGCGGCGTCGCGAGGCCGACCGAGAGGGAAAACGCGCGGAACGCCGCTTCGTACGACGGCAGGCGCAGGCTGTAGCCGCCGTCGGCCGGTTCCCAATCGCCTCGCGCGCCCACGCGCGCGTGCGCATCGTGTCCGGCCAGCGCCGACGACGGCACGTCTTCTGGTCAGCGCGTCCCATCGCGCCAGCGTCGTTGCCGGACGGTCGAGCAGCGACGCGATGACTTCGGGCCCCCGCAGCCAGTATCCGACCAGTGCGCGAGCCAGCGCAGGCCGCCGTTCGTCGCGCCACGCGCTGTCGGCGTTGAGCCATTCGAGTCCTTCAAACGGCGCCTGCCATTCGCGCCACGCCAACTCGCCCTTGGGCGAATCCGGGTGCGCGGCGATGCCGAAACCGCCGAGGCGCGTGACGTCCTCGATGACGTCGCGAGGCTCACCGGCCAGCCGATAAGGCGACCGTCCGAGGCCGAGGGCGATGTAGTGCCCGCCCGTCGTGCTGATCTCGACCGCGTCGATGAGCAGCACGCCGTCGACGTACCGCGGGGGCGTCCGGCGTCCGCGTGGCATCGCCGTGATCCGTGAGCACGACGAAATCCAGGCCGTGCGCGCGAGGCCGCCGCCGCCACTTCATCGGGCGTGCCCGCGCCGTCCGAGACGGTGGTGTGGACGTGGATCGCGCCGCGCGCGACCCGCGGATCGGCCTCGACGGACAGGCGCGTGCTCGCGCGAGGCGCAAGCGCCGCCACGACTGCGATGAGCACGAGCGCCAGCGAGATCAGGAACAGCAGGGCTCGGCGCATGCTCGACTACGGCCGCGGATGGAAGCGCTCGTGAATGGCGCGGAGGCGCGCCTCGAGCACGTGGGTGTAGATCTGCGTGGTCGACAGATCGGAGTGGCCGAGCATCATCTGGATCGCGCGCAGGTCGGCGCCGCGCTCGAGCAGGTGCGTCGCAAACGAGTGCCGCAGCACGTGCGGGCTCAAGCGCCGTCCCATGCCGGCCCGCGTGCCGTACGCCTTCAGGATCTTCCACACGCCGAGGCGGCTCAGCGCCGTGCCGCCGCGCGCGTTCACGAACAGGCGACGTCGCCGTGCGTCCGCGGAGCAGTTGCGGCCGGCCGTCACGCATGATACCGCGACACCCAGGCGACGGCCTCGTCGCCAATCGGCACCAGCCGTTCCTTCGAGCCCTTGCCCTTCGTCGTCAGGTAGCCGCCCTCGAGATTCAGGTTGGCGGCGCCGAGCGACACCAGCTCGGTGACGCGCAGCCCCGTCGCGTACAGCAGCTCGATGAACGCGCGGTCCCGCAGGCCTCTCGGCGTGGCGACGTCGGGCAGCGCCAGCAGCCGATCGACCTCCTCGACGGAGAGGTACTTCGGCAACGCCGCCCACGCCCTCGGCGGCTGCAGATCTTCGGCCGGGTTGTCGTGCACGTGACGATGGACGACGAGGTAGCGATAGAACCCGCGCGCTGACGACACGACGCGGGCCACCGAGCGCGGCGACAGGCCCGCGCCCCATCAGCTCGCGCACGAACGCCTCGAGCGCCTGGCGATCCAGCGCCTCGAGCGCGCGTCGAGCGGCCGGCGGCAAAGCGGCGCAGGTGCTCGAGGTCGCGCGCGTAGCTGTCGAGGGTATTCGGCGATCGCCGCCGCTCGATGCGCAGGTGATCGAGCCAGGCGTCGACCAGCGGCGCCGGCGCCAGCGGTGCGTCGGCCGGATCGGCGCTCGCCCGCCTTCACGATCCGATGGCTCCGCGCGCGATCAGCCGCGCTTGCGTTCGAGGACCCACGCAGACTCCACCAGCCGCGCGCCATCGGCGTCGTGCACCGCGTAGTTGCTGCCGCTCTGAATGGCCGCGCCGCCGTGCTGCCCGGCCTTGTTCATCGCGTAGAAATTCAGGTTCCACGTGATGTCCGGCCCGTGCTTCGACAGCACGCGCTTGATCGCCGCCGTGGCCGCCTCCCGCGGATGCAGGCCCTGGCGCATGCAGCTCGACGACGGTATGCGCGCCGACGATCTTGATGCACTCTTCGCCGACGCCGGTGGAGCCGGCGGCGCCCACGGCGTTGTCGACGTACAGCCCGCAGCCGACCAGCGGCGAGTCGCCGATCCGGCCGGGAATCTTGAACGCGAGCCCGCTGGTCGTCGTGATGCCCGACAGGTCGCCGGCCTCGTCGAGGGCCAGGCAATTGATGGTGCCCCAGCGCTTCTCGGGCCACGTCAGGGGGTTCAGGTCGGGATCGAGCGCGGCCTGCGGCGTCTTGGGCGGCGCGTCGTAGGCCGGCACGGTCCCGCGCTTGGGCGGGCCCCAGTCGTCGATGTCGCTCATCTGCTCGCGCCAGCGCAGCCACTTCTCGCGCGACGCCTCGGTGAGCAGATCCTCTTTCTTGAACCCGTGCGCGACGGCGAAGCGCAGCGCGCCGTCGCCGACGATCAGCACGCGGCCCGGTGCGCTCCATCACCAGGCGCGCGACGCGCGAGGGGTGCTTGATGAACTTCAGCGCGCCGACCGCGCCTGCGCCGTACGTCGGGCCGTCCATGATCGAGCAGTCGAGCTCGACCTCTCCATCGGCGTTGGGCAACCCGCCGTAGCCGACGCTGTCGTCATTCGGGTCGGCCTCGACGATGGCGACGGTCTCGACGATCGCATCCAGCCGCGCCGTCGGACCGCCCTTTCGGAGAATCGCCATGCCGGTCTTCAGCGCCGCGAGGCCGTTGGCGCTCGAGATCATCAGCGGCTTGACGCCTGGCGCGGCGGCGGCCGCCTGGCCCGCCACGCGCGTGCCGCTCATCAGGCCTGCAAGGCCCGCGGCGCCGGTCGCGCCGAAGAAACGCCGTCGTGAAAGTCGTGTCACTCGTCTGCTCCTTGGAGGGCCAGTTACCACCCGCGGTCAGCATATACCAGCGTCGCCGCGGGCCATCAGCGTCATCAGAGGTGATCTACAATCGGCGCGAGGCCGTATGCCAATCCGTTCGAAGTGGGAGTCGCTGCCCACCGAAGCCATCAACCCCTCCACGCTCGCCCTCGACAAACTCTCCGCCGCCGACATCGTCGAGCTCATGTGCGCCGAGGACCGGAAGGTCATCGCCGCCGTGCAGCGCGAGAAGGATCGCATCGCGCTCGGCGCGGAGATGATCGCGGCCAGCCTGCAGCGCGGCGGGCGAATCGTCTTCGTGGGCGCTGGCACCAGCGGCCGGCTTGGCGTGCTCGAATCGGCCGAGATGCCGCCGACCTTCGGCACCGATCCGTCGCTGGTGCTGGCCGTCATGGCCGGCGGCCGCGGCGCGACCATCAAGGCCAAGGAGGGCGTCGAGGACAACTACGAGGAAGGGGCGCGCGCGGTCAGCCGGCTGCAGCCCACGAAGAAGGACGTCGTCATCGGCGTCTCGGCCAGCGGCATGACGCAGTTCGTGCGCGGCGCGCTTGACGCGCGCGCGCAAGGCCGGCGCGACGATCCTGTTTGTGACCTGCGATCCGAAGACCGAGCTGCAGACCTTCGTCGACCTGACGATCGCGCCGGCGGTCGGCCCCGAGGTGATCGCCGGTTCGACGCGCCTCAAGGCGGGCACCGCCACCAAGCTGGTGCTCAACATGCTCACCACAGCGGCCATGGTGCGCACCGGCAAGACCTACGGCAACCTGATGGTGGACGTGCGCAGCGGCTCGGAGAAACTCAAGGATCGCGCGCGCCGCATGGTGAACATCATCACCGGCCTCGACTACGACGCCGCCGACGCGCTGCTCAGGAAGGCGAAGTGGAACGTGAAGGCCGCCGTCGTGATGCAGAAGACCGGGCTGCCGCTCGAAAAGGCCGTGACCCGCGTCCGCAAGGCCAACGGGCAGCTGCGCGAGGCGCTTGGCGAGGACATCGAGGCCCACCTGCGCGAGCTGCTGGGACCTGCGGCCTCGAGGGCTGACTGACCGGTCAGTCCCAGCATCGACGCCGCCGCCGGGTCCAGAAACACCTCGACGTCACCGTGCAGCTGCAGCAGCGACGCGGGCACCCGCGTCGTGACCAGTCCCTGCACGCGTGGCCTTGATGGCCTCCGCCTTTCCCGCTGCCCGTGGCCACCAGGACGATCGCGCGGCTTCGCAGGATGGTGCCGACCCCCATCGACAACGCGTTGCGCGGCACGTCCCGCACGCGTCCGTCGAACAGATCCGCGTTCGATCGTCGCGTGCCCGGCGCCAGGCGCGCCGGGTGGCGAATCGCCGATCAGTCCCGCCGCCGGCTCGTTGAAGCCGATGTGCCCGTTGGAGCCGATGCCGAGGATCTGCAGGTCGATGCCGCCCGCGCGCCTGATGGCCGCTTCGTACCGCGCGCATTCGGCCACCGGGTCCGGCGCCACGCCGTTGAGGAAATGAATCCGCCGGCGGCGAGAGGTTCACGTGGTCGAACAGGTGCGTCTCCATGAACGCCCGGTAGCTGGCCGGGTGGTCGCCGGACAGCCCGAGGAACTCGTCGAGATTGAACGTGGTCGCCTGCGCGAAGTCCACGCGTCCGGCGGCGTAGGCCGCCCGCAGGCGCGCGTAGAGCTGCACCGGGGTGCGCCCGGTCGGCAGCCCCAGCACCGCGGCGGGCTTGGCGGCGAGGGTCGCGATCACGCGGGCCGCGACAGCGCGGGCCACGGCCTTCTCGTCCTTGAGAATACGCACTTTCACGGCAGCGGGCTCCTTGTGCAGGCCCGAGGGCCCGCCTTCAGCGGTTGGATCCGGTCAGAGATATTGCGGTATGCGCGCGCCACCGCGCGCTTCGGCCAGCGCCAGGCGGACGGCGCCCATCGCGGGCTCGACGTCGAGCACCTTCGGTTGACTGCGCGGCGCGACCTCGGCCAGCCGCACCAGCACGTCGGACAGCAGCGTCGGGAGGACGCGGAACAGGCTGCCGGACAGCACCAGCGGGAACTGCAGGCCCCGCATCTCGAGCCGCGTCGCCACGGACCGCACCGCCAGCACGAGCTCGTCGGCGGCGTCGGCCAGAATCTGCCGCGCGACCACATCGCCGTCGTCGGCGGCCGCCTGCACGACGCGCGACAGGCCGGCGACGGCGCGGCGCCGCGGTGTCGCGGTAGTAGATCTCGTGCACCAGGTCGCTGACCTGCTCGAAGGCAAAGTGCGCGAGCACGCCGGCGGTCAGAAGCGTGGCCGGCCCGCGCCCGTCGCCGGCCCGCATCACCGCCGACAGCGCCTGGCGGCCAATCCACCAGCCGCTGCCCTCGTCGCCCAGGATGTAGCCCCATCCGCCGGCCCGCGCGGCGCGGCCGTCCTCGTTGCGGCCGTAGCAGATCGACCCGGTGCCGGCGATCAGCACGATGCCCGGGCCCTCGTCGCCGGCGCCCGGCCACCAGCGCCGCCAACGCGTCGTTGACGACCAGCACGGGCGCCTTGTGACCGATGCGGCGCATGATGCCGCGGATGATCGCGTTGTCGTGCGGCCGGTCGACGCCGGCGATGCCGAGGCAGATCGCGGCCGGCGCCGCGCGCTCGTCGGCCAGCACGCTGTCCATCACCTCGTGGAGCACCTTCTCGACTTCCAGCTCGCCCAGCGACTGCAGGTTCGCGCCAGGTCCGCGGGCCGACGCGCGTACCCGTCCGTCGCCGTCGGCCAGCAGGCAGACGGTCTTGGTTCCTCCAGCGTCGATGCCGAGTACGAACATGGTCGGGAGTGCTGCGGCGGCGGCAGGATCGAAGCGCGCAGGCCATTGGCAGCATAGAAAGGCGGTCGACCTACTGTCAACTTGCGCCTCGCGAGTGCGCGACTTTCGTTGACACGTGCGGATCGGCCCGGTACAGTCAACCATTCGCGATGTCGTCAGTCACGCCAGTCACCTCCTGCTCCCCCGTCGACGCCGTTCACGCCTGTTCCGGGTTCACATCGTGGCCTTGGCGGCGCTGCTGCTGGCTGCCTCGGCGGTCGTTCCGGGCCCAACCCTCGCCGGAAGTCCGGGCGTTGTGGGTCACCCGCGTCAGCCTCACCTCGCCCGAGTCCATCGCGCGCTGGTGCGCTCGGCGCGCGCCAGCGGCTTCAACACGCTTCTCGTGCAGGTCCGAGGGCGAGGCGACGCCTATTTCGCCGACGGGCTCGAGCCGCGCGCCGACGGCCTGGCGGCCCAGCGTGCGGACTTCGACCCGCTGCAGACCGTCATCACCCGCGCCCGCGCCGAAGGCCTTCGCGTGCACGCGTGGGTGAACGTCAACCTGGTCGCCTCGGCAGCCGAACTTCCCGCCGGCCGCGGGCACATCGTCTATCGGCATCCCGAGTGGCTGATGGTGCCCAAGTCGCTGGCCGTGGAACTGGCGCGCGCCGGATCGCGCAGCCCGGAGTTTCTCGGGCGCCTGGCGCGCTGGACGCGTGCGACCGACGAGGTCGAAGGGCTGTTTGCCTCGCCGGGCCTGCCCGACGCCGCCGCTCACACCGTCGCGGTCATCGACGACCTCGTCGCGCGCTACCCCGTCGACGGCGTGCACCTCGACTACCTGCGCTATCCGGGTCCGGAATTCGACTACAACCTCGGCGTGCTGCGCGAGTTCCGCGCGGATCTCGAGCCGCGGCTGCCGGAAGCGGAGCGCCGCCGGTTCGACCCTCGCAGCGTCGGCGACCTCATCGCGCTGACCGATCTCTATCCGGAACGCTGGGCGGGATTCCGCCGCTCGCGCCTCAACGCGCTGGTGATTCGGATCCGCACGGCGGTGAAGCAGCGCCGGCCCGGCGTCGTGCTCAGTGCGGCCGTCTTCCCGGACGCCACCGAAGCGGCCGCGCGGCGCTTTCAGGACTGGCGCTTCTGGGTGGAGAACCGATGGCTCGACGTGGTCTGCCCGATGGCCTACACGCAGGACGCGAGCGTGTTCGACGCGCAGATCGCGTCGGCGCGCCAGGTCGCCGGCGCCAGGCCGGTGTGGGCGGGCATCGGCGCCTACCGGCTGACGCGCGGCGCGGACGGTGGAGAACATCGAGACCGCGCGGCGCCTGGGCGCCAGCGGCGTGATCCTCTTCTCCTACGACAGCCTGGTCCAGCCCCCGCGCGGGCTGGACACGCTGGCCAGCATCGGGCGCGCCGCGTTCACGCCCTGACCTGATGTCGTATCTCGACCTCACGATCATCGCCGCCTACCTGGCCGGCACGGTGCTGTTTGGCGCGTGGTTCACGCGCCGGCAACGCGACCTCAAGTACTACTTCGTCAGCGATCGCAACCTGCCCTGGTGGGTCGTGATGGCGTCGATCGTCTCGACGGAGACCAGCGCCGTCACCTTCATCAGCGTCCCCGGCTACGCCTTCAGCACCGACTTCACCTTTCTCCAACTTCCGCTGGGCTACGTGGTGGGCCGGTTCCTGGTCAGCCTGCTCTTCGTGCCCGCCTACTTCCGCGGCGAGGTGCTGACGGTCTACCAATTGCTGGGCGACCGGTTCGGCGGCGCGGTCAAGCAACTGGCGTCGGGGCTCTTTCTGGTCACGCGCACGCTCTCGGACGGCTTCCGCCTGTTTGCCACGAGCCTCGTGCTGGGCGCGCTGTTCCTCGCGCTGCCCGGCTCCGACGACGTGGCGCGCGCGCTGGCTGCCAGGCGCCGATCCGGCGATGGGGCTGCTCGTGGCCTCGGTCGTGGTGCTGGGCGTCGCGATGATCGTCTACACGTTTCTCGGCGGGATGACCGCGCTCATCTGGACCGACGTCATTCAGCTCGGCATCTATCTGATCGGCGCCGGCGCGGCCATCGTCGTGCTGCTGCAGAACATCCCGGGCGGGGTCGCCGAGGTCATGAGCGTCGCGTCGGCGCAGGGGAAGCTGCAACGTCTTCGACTTCGCCTTCGACGTCACGCGCGGATACACCTTCTGGTCCGGCGTCATCGGCGGCGCGTTCCTGACCACGGCGACACACGGCACCGACCAGTTCATGGTGCAACGCTACCTGTGCAGCCGCTCGCCGGGCGACGCGCGAAAGGCGCTGCTGGTCAGCGGCGTGTTCGTGCTGGCGCAGTTCTTCATCTTCCTGGTCATCGGCTTGCTGCTCTATGTGTTCTACACGGGACACGCCGCGGCGGAGCTTGGGGCCATCACCGTCGGCGGGCGCGTGCAGACCGACCGCGTGCTGCCGCAGTTCATCGTCAGCCATCTGCCGACGGGGCTGGCCGGCCTCGTGTCGGCGGCGATCCTCGCCGCAGCGATGTCTTCCTCGCTCAACGCCTCGGCCGCGGCCGCCGTCGCCGACTTCTACATGCCGCTCACCAGCCAGCGCAGGTCCGAGCGGCACTACCTGAACGTGTCGCGCGCCGCGACCGTCGTCTTCGGGCTGCTGCAGATCGCCGTCGCACTGGCTGCCATCTCGCTCTCGCGCCGCGTCGTGGACGAAGTCCTCGGCATCGCCTCGTTCACCAACGGCGTGATCCTCGGAGTGTTTCTGCTGGGCACCTTCACGACCGCCGTCCAGCGCCGTGGCGCCTTCGTAGGCATGGCCACCGGCGCCGCCGTGATGCTGGCGGTGAAGCTGCTGACGCCGATCAACTGGCAGTGGTACGTGCTGATCGGATCGCTGACGACGTTCACGGCCGGCGCGTTGGCCAGCCGCGTGCTCGACGACCGTGCGTCCTGACTTTTCCGGCGTCGTACGGCTCCTCGAGCAGGCGCGCGGCGGCGCGGGCGTTTCCCGCCGCGACCATCGAGGTGGGCCGGTGTCGCGGTGCGATCTGGCAGCACGCGACGGGCCGCCTCACCTACGACGCCGACGCGGCGCCGGCCACGACCGACACCATCTTCGACCTCGCCTCGTTGACCAAGGTCATCGCGACGGCTCCCCTGCTGATGCAGCTGGTCGCGACAGCGGCGCGCTGCTGTCTGTCGACGCCCGTCCGCACCCTCGTTCCGGCCTGGCGCGGCCAGGACCGGCACGACGTGACCATCACCGATCTGCTGGAGCACTGCGCGGGGCTCACGGCGTGGTGGGACCTCTACAAGCGAAACCACAGCGCGACGCGAGTTCGCCCACGAGATCGGCGAGTTGCCGCTCGAGTACCGGCCGCGCACGCGATCGATCTACAGCGACCTCGGCTTCCTGCTGCTGGGGTTCATCATCGCCGAGCGCGGCGGGCGGCCGCTCGACGAGCAGTTCGAGACGCTGCTGGGCGACACGGGCATGCTGTTCCGGCCACCGGCCGATCGACGTGCGGCAGATCGCGCCCACCGAAGATGACATCGACGTGGCGCGGGCGGCTGCTGGTCGGAGAGGTGCACGACGAGAACGCCGCCGCGCTTGGCGGCGTCGCGGGCCACGCCGGGCTGTTCGGGTCCGCGCCGGCCGTGGGCGCCTATGCGCGGCTCGTCCTGGAGACGCTTGCGCCGCCCCACTCGATCTGGGGCGCGCCCTGGCTCTTGAAGCGATTCCTGCGCACGAGCCACGTGCCGCGCAGCTCGCGCGCCCTCGCGTGGGACACCATGCGGCCGACCTCGTCGTGCGGCACGCGCCTGTCCCGGTCGGCGTTCGGGCACACCGGCTTCACGGGCACGTCGCTGTGGATCGACCCGCTGCGCGATCTCTATGTGGTGCTGCTGACCAACCGCGTCCACCCCGCGCGTCCGGCCGATCGCGACGACGCGCTGCGGCGGCTGCGGCCACAGGTGCACGACGCGGTCGTGACGGCGCTTGCCGGTTGAGGCCGGCCGCCCTGCCAGGCGCCGACGTCTATTGGAATGGACTTGCCGGTGGCGGCGCGACGTCGCCGACCGCCCGAGCCGTGCTGACGCCCCGGGCCTGCCTGCCTGGCTGGTTCCGTGGGCTGGCCAGGCTGCCTGCCGGACCGGGCGTGCTGCGCTCCAGGCGCCGTGGGCTGCCCGCCGGGCTTCCATGGCACGTAGGTGAACTGCCACTCGCTGTAGACCGTCCGGCCGTTGAGAACGCGAAGGGACTTCGCCTTGCTCTTGCTGCGCACGCCACCCACCAGTTGTCCGAACCCGCGCGCGGGCTGCTGCACGCCCGGCGCGTTGCCGGCCTGGCTGACGCCGACGATCTCGAAGTCGCCGTTGGTGATGGGATCCTTGTATTTCTTCCGAAGAAACCGCCCCTCCACCAGCTTGTCGACGCTGGGCGCGCCCGGTGCGGCGTTCTTCTTGCGGTACAGCTGAATGGCCCGGTCGTACTGCTGGCCCCGCCAGATGAGCTCTTCTTCCTTCTCGCGCTGGGCCATCGTCTTCCAGGTCGGCATGGCCACCGACAAGCCGAGGCTGAGCAGCGCGATGGCCACCAGCAGGCCCGCCATCGCAAAGCCGCGTTCCCTCGATCGCGTCGCTTGCGCTAACTGCATGGCTTCATTATGCTTTTCGCGATGATAGCACGGAGGCTCCGGCCGACCCTGTCGCGCGCGCTCTTCGCGCTTGTCGCCGTGGCGCTCTCGGCCACGGCGTGCGACAAGGTGCCGCTGACCGCGCCCAGCGAATCGACGATCACGCTGTTTGCGACGGCGACGTCGGTGTCGTCCACCGGTTCGACCGACATCATCGCCACCGTGATCGAGTCCGCTGGCACCGCCGTGCAGAACGGCACCGTCGTCTCCTTTACGACGACGCTGGGCCGCATCGAGCCTTCTGAAGCGCGCACCCGGAACGGCAAGGTCACCGTCAAGTTCACCGCCGACGGCCGATCGGGACGTCGCACTGATCACGGCGTTCTCCGGCGGCGCGGTCAGTGGCACGACCGACGAGGAGAAGCTCGCGCTGCCGGTCGGATCCGCGGCCGCGGAAACCGTGACCGTGCGCGCTGAGCCGGCACGGCTCGGACCGGGCGGCGGCTCGACGCCAGATCGTCGCCCTCGTCCGCGACCTGGCCGGCAATCCACTCTCCGGCGCGTCGGTCGCCTTCTCCGCGAGCGCGGGCACGATGTCGGCAGGCGTCGCGCAGACCGATGCCAACGGCGAGGCTCGGTCCACGCTGACCACCGGCGCGCGAAACGATCGTCACCGCGACGGTGGGCGCCAAGTCAGGCCAGACAACCGTGACCGTCGACGGCGCGCTCGGACTATCAGTCACGGTCTCGCCCGATCCGACCTGTCGTAGAACTGCCGGCGACGTTCACCATCATCGTCACCGTGCCCGACCGGCGCCAATCCCGTGCAGAGACTGCGGATCGATTTCGGGGACGGCGAGTCGCGGACGCTGTCGGTCGCCTCCACCGGCGGTCAGACCACCGTCGCGCACACATACGATGACGACGGCACCTACACGGTCACGGTGACGTGTCACCGACACCGCCAACAACGTCCAGACGCAGCAACTGGTGATCGCGGTCGCGCCGGGTCGCCGTCAGCTCGCGGCGTCGACGCGACGCCCGCCACGGGCAGATCGTGCGTTCACGGCGACGGCGACGCCGGCCGGCGTGCCATCAGCGTACGAGTGGACTCTCGGCGACGGCTCGACGCAGAGCACGACGGCCAACACGATTTCGCACAGCTACAGCTCGGCGGGACAGAAGCTGTGAAGGTGAGAGTGATCGCGTCGGACGGTCGGAAGGCTCGCCCAGCTCGTCGTGACCGTGAGCTGAACCGGCGGCTTACCAGTCGGCGTACTTCGATCCGTCAATCGCCTGTTCTTCGGAGCCCGACTTCACGTTGTAGATGCCGATGTCGGCGGAGGGGTTGTTCGGGTCGGGTTCGGCGGGAATCATCTGCCAGGAATCGATCGACTTGGTCATCGGGTCGACGGGCACCGCCCGCAGATAGCCGCCGCTCACCAGCTCGGTCAGGTCGACCGGGTACTTGCCCTTGTCGACGTAGAACTGGTCGATCGCATCGCGCATCCGGTACAGGTCCTCCAGCAGCACGGCCTCGCGCCCTCGCTTCACGCTGGTCTGGTAGCCGATCATCCCGATGGAGCTGAGCAACACGATCAGCGACATCACGATCAGCAGCTCCATCAACGTGAAGCCACGCGCCGATCGCAACCGGGTCATCAGGCGGCTCATCATCGCTGCTACCAGTCGGCGTACTTGGTGCCGTCAAGCGCGGTGCCGTCGCTCTTGCTGTACACGTCGTAGACGTTCCGCCTGCCCCACGACTTGGAGTCCGGCTTGTCTTCGTACGATCGCAAGCCCCAGACGGGTTCACGCGTCATCGGGTCGATTGGAACACGGCGCAGGAACTTGAGCTTGCGCTCGGTGGTCCCCTGCCCCGCCGCCTCCACGCCGACGACCAGCGTTTCCAGATCCGGCGGATAGCCTTCGCTGCCCGGCCGGATGCGCGTGGCCGGAATCGCGCCCTGGTCGACGGCGTCCTTGTACCGGTCGATCGCCGTGCGCATCTCCCTCAGCGCGCGGCGCAGCTCGCCCTCGCGCTGACGCTGCATCGTGACCCTCGCCAGCGGCATCACCGCCGAGGCAAGGACCGCCACGAGCGCGACGACGACGAGCATCTCGACGAACGTGAAGCCACGCTCGACGTGCCGCAGCGCCTGCCAACGGTTTCTCGTCAACCTCACGTTGCTGCTCGCGTCCATCGGACGCCTGGCTTTCGACCTCGCCCTACTTGACCGTAACCGCCACAGGGGTGGAGGTCACGGCGATGGGCGCGCCGCCGGGCGCGGAGGCCGTCCCGGCCGTGCCAAAACTCGTGCTGCCGGGCGCGACCGGCTCAACCACCAGCGCCGCCACCAGCCCCGTGCCCGAAGCGCCGACGACGTCTTGACTTCGGACGACCGTGATGTCCACACGGCCGGCGACGGGATCGATCTGCTGGCTGAAACTCGCCGTCACGCCGCCCTGGCGCATGAAGCTGCCTTCCTGCACGGACCGCACGCGGACCAGCGCCGGGTTGTAGGTGATCGTCACCGAAAGCGTGGACACGCGCGGCACGTTGCTCACCGAGACCGGGACCGTGTAGGGCCCGCCGCCCATCACCAGCTCAGGGCCTGGCGGCGTCACGACCAGCCGCACGGCGTTGGCCGCCGCCGGATCGACCGGCGGCGCGGCGGTGTCGGCGCCGGCTCGGGCTGCAGCAGCGGCGCGTCGCCCGGCGGGGGCGGGGCCGGGGGCGGCGGCGGTGTCGGCGAGGGAGCGGGGCGCTCGGGCAAAATGCCTGGCTGTGGCAGCGTGCCCTCGCGTGGCATCGGCGAAGGCTGCCCGACAGCGCCCGGCGGCGCCGGCGCAGCCGGCTCCTCGGCTGCGGGAGGCGCCGCGATGAGCGGCGGCGGCCCGGTCAGGCCCAGTTGCTGCTGCGACCCGATGTACACCGGGTTCACGTCGTCCTGGGTCAGCTCGTGCGACCGCACGATGCGCGGCGTGAGCAGCATGACGATGTCGGTCTGCCCCGACGCGAGGTCGTTGTTGGTGAAGAGCTGCCGGAACACGGGCAGGCGCATCAGGCCCGGAAAGCCCGTGAGCGTCCGGCGCTCGTCCTCGCGCAGCAGACCGGCCAGCAGCGTCGACTCGCCGTCGCGCAGCCGCAGCGTCGTCTCGACCTTGCGCGAGCCGAACGACGGCAGGTTCTGGCCGGCGATGTTCACGTCCTGACCGAGCGTGCTGCTCTCGACCACGAGCTTCAGCACGATGTCGCCGTCGAAGGTCACCCTCGGCGTCATGTTGACGATGATGCCGACCGGCTCGTAGTTGAACGACGAGATCGGCTGCGTCGCGACACTGCCGGCGCCGCCGAGCGATCCAAACGTCGTCGACGGCACGGGGAACCGATCGCCGAGGTTCAGTTTGATCTCTTCGCCTTCCCGACCGCGCAGCTGGGGCTTGGCGACCAGCTTGGTCTGCGAGTCGGTCTCCAGGAAGCGGACGACGGCGGTCGGCACGGCGAGATAGAAATCGGCCGCGCTGATGCCGGCCGTGATCGTGTTGAGGTTGAAGGGCGGCTGCTGCGCCGACGCGTTGCCGTCGTCGTCGGCGGCCGGAGCCCTTCTCGGGCGAGAAGATGCCGGTGACCGAGTAGTTGCTCAGCTCGAGCCCGAACTGCTTGGCGCGCGAGCGGTTCACCTCGAGGATCTGCACGTCCACGATCACTTCGGCCCGCGGCCGATCGTTGGACTCGATGATCCGCTCCATGATCGCGACCAGCGGCGCCGTGGCGCGCACTGTGACGGAGTTCTGGTTCTTGTTGGCGACGAAGGCCGGCACGATGGGCGACCCCTGGACGCGCCCGATCACGTTGAGCAGCTGCACCATCTCCTGCGCGTCGGCGTGCGAGAGGTAGAAGGTGCGGATGACCTGCTCCTCGTACTTCGCGCGGTTCTGCACGTTGTCGGGGATGACCAGGATCGTCCGCTCGTTGAGCACCTTGTAGAAGAGGGCGTTGGCCGACAGCACCTGCTGAAGCGCCTGCTCGACCGTGACGCCGTCGAGCTGCACCGTGTACCCGGGCGGTTCGCGATAGTCGCCGGTGAAGGTGACGTTGATGCCGGAGGCGGCGCCGATGAAATTCAGGATGTCGCGGACGCTTGCCGACGGGCCGAACTTCCAGTTGATCGGCTCGCGCGACGCCGGGTTGAGAATCGGCTCGGGCGACATGCGCCGCGCCTTGTCGCGCATCTCGGCGATGCGCGAGCGCGGCCGGGACGCCTCGATCTTCTCGCGGATCACGCGATCGAGCTCGGCGACCTTGGCGGCGAGCTGGCGGTTGGAAGGTTCGTATTCGCTGGCGCGCTTGAACTCGCGCAAGGCGGCGTCGAGCTCGCCCTTGGCTTCGAACTCCTTGCCGGCAAAGGCATGGATCAGTGCCGCCTCCATACTCGCTCGTTCGAGCGCGATGCGGTATTCAGGCTTGTCCGGATCCTCCTGCACCGCCTGCCGATAGTGCGCGACGGCGGCGTCCCAGTCGCGGCGTTGCCCGGCCTCGAAGCCCTTCCGATAGGCCATCGCCGCGGCGCAGCCGCTGAGGGTCGCGGCCACCAGCGCCAGGGCGACCAGCTTGGACAACCGTGTGATCACGAGTATCAGTCTCCGTTACGACCCGGACAGACGCAACGTCTGGCGCCCACGGCCGTCGACATACACCATCTCGATGGACTCTACTCCGATGCGCTCGATCCGGTAGCGACCTTCGATGACTTCGCCTTCCTTGCCATAGAAGACGTTCCGGCCGTCGCTGAGGACGGCCAGCTTGAGGCTCGAGGGCGCCTGCTCGACGACGCCGATGAACTTGAGGGCAATCGGCGGCGGCGGTGGCGGGCCCGGACGGCACTGGCGGGCCCGCCGGCAGTCGCCGGGCTCACGCCGCCGGCGTCGGGCGGCCCGGCCGGCGAGTTGCCTGGCGGCGGCGCTGCCGCTGCGGCCGGAAACGAAACGGGTTGCGGCTGCCGGCCTGCGTCTCCGGCCGCTCGCGCGTCAAGGCGTCGAGGCGCACCACCTCCACATCGACGGCCTGGCGTCGCCCGAATCGGGCCGCCCGGTCGGACGGCGCCTCCCGTCGTGGCAATCGACCGGGTCGCTCTCCCGGTTGTAGACGAGCACCACCAGCAGGATGGCCAGCAGGCCCGCCAGGATCCCGAGCTGCCGGCGCGAGTTACGCGCCATCCAGCGGCTCCAGCGTAGTACGTCGCCAACTCGACGCCCAGCGACAGCGGCGCCCCGGGGCTCGCGCCCTGGTTGAGTGACAACTGTTCGATGACGATGAACTCGGGCGAGGTCTCGAGCGCGTGGAGGAACGCGCGGATGTCCCGGTACTCGCCGCTGAGCGCCATGTTGATCTTCAGCTTGTGCAGGCGGCCTCGATAGCCCGAGTCGCGATCGTAGCTCCGCCGCTCGACGACCAGGCCGTGATGATCGGCGAGGCTCGCCAGCTTCGCATAGCTCATGCGGCGCGCCCCTTCGATGCTGGTCGGCAGGGTCTGGCGATAGAAGCGCTGCAGGTCGGCGTCGGCCTGTTTGGCGCGGCTCATCGAGGCGCGCGTCGTCTTCTCGTCGCGCTCCGCCGCCGCCAGCTGCATCCGCGAGGCCGTGGCGCGGCGCTCGGACGAGGCGACCTTCAGCGACAACGGATAGACGACCAGCACGTACACGCCGAGGTTCACCAGGGCGGCGATGCCCAGGGGAAGCAGGACGCGCCGCCGCTCGACGAGAACACGGGCGAACAAGCTGCGCGCGGTCATCGGGACGCTCCTGCCGCCGCCACGGCCGGCGCCGCGGGCGCGCGGTAGAAGCCTTCGACCGTGGCTTCGATCGTGCCTTCCTCGGTCTCCCGTTCCTGCCGAACGAGCAGACTCGTCGAATCGGCCTGTTCCCTCGAGCGCACTCAGGAAGCTGTCGATCGCGTCGACGCTCTCGCCTTCGACCTTGAACGCGAGCAGGAAGCGGCCGGTCGACGTCGACCCGCGGCGTGATCGACGGAGATGCGCACATCGGGCGGCAGCCTGGTCTCGAGCCAGTTCAACACGGCCGTCCACGAGAACGTCCGGCCGTCGATGGCGGCGTTGGCCTCGCGCACGGCCGCGGCCACCGCCACCAGGCGCTCGCCGTCCAGGCCCGACCGCGCCTGCGCGACTTGCTGGCGCAGCGTCTGCGCGCGCGCGTCTGCGGCGCCGGACTCGGCGCCGAGCGCGCGATCCCGGCGTCGTGAGCGACGGCCAGCTGCCAGACGTTGAAGACCGTCGCCGCGACGACCAGCACGGCCAGCGCGAGGATGACAGCCTGCACGGCGCGCTCGTTGTAGAACGGCCGCGTCGAAAGATTCGTCCGCAAGCTCATGCCGCCGGCTCCCGCACGAGAATCCCGACAAGCGGCGCCAGGTGGTCCAGCAGTTCTGGCGAGGCGCCGATGCGATCGGTGAGCGTGGCGACCGCACGCGGGTCCACGGCTTCGACGCGTGCGCCCAACCGCTGTTCGAGCGAGCGGCGCAGGCCCTCGGCGCCGGCGGCGCCTTCGGGCCCGTTGCTGGCCCCGGCGACCAGGACACGTCCGAAGCCGCGGCCCGAGAGCCGGTCCTCGTAGTACATCGCCGTCTGGTGCACCAGGTCGGCCAGGCTCTCGTCGCCGTCGGCGCCGCGGTGCCGGTAGAAGATGAGCGCGCCGTCGCGCACGATCGCGATCGTGATGTAGTCGACGGCCAGGTGCACGAGCAGCCAGTCGCCGCCGCCAGCCGACGAGGCCAGCTGGAGGTTCACGAGGTTGAACGTCGCCAGGTCGACGACGCCCGCGTGCACGCCCGCGGCAGTGCAGACGCCTTCGTACTCGGCAATCAGATCCGCGTCTGGCGGCGGCGACGACGAACTCTCGTCCGCCTCCCTCGACCGGCACGCCTTCGCCGTAGGTCACCTGCGCGTCGTCGACTTTGAAGGGGAGGCTCTTGCGGACGTTCCACCGCAGCATCGCGTCGAGGTCGGCGGGCCTGGCCGGCACCTGGTCGAACCGCACCAGCGTCACCTTGGCGACCGCATCGGGCACGACCAGCGCGACGTGGCGTGCGCCGCCCACTCGCGCCAGCACGCGACCCAGCGCCGCCGACACCGCCGCGGGATCGAGGATGTTCGACGACGCCAGCGCAGGCGCGACCGCGCCTTCGGCCAGCGGCTCGACGGCGTGCGCGCTCGATGGACGGCGGCGTCCCCGCGCCGCAGGCGCAGCGCCGAGACGTGCCGGGCGGCGATCTCGAGCGCCACGGTCGGCCGGGGCGGCATGAACAGGCGGCTGATGACACTCATTCGACGAAGGTCACCTTGTTGATCTCGCGCAGCGTGGTTCGCCCGATCAGCACCTGCTCGACGGCCGAGTCGCGCAGGAAGCGCATGCCCTCCTCGCGCGCCGCCTTCTTGATCTCCGAGGTCGGGCGACGGTCCAGAATCAGGTCGCGGATGTGATCGGACAGGTCGAGCAGCTCGCAGATCGCGGTTCGTCCCTTGTAGCCCGTGCCGCCGCACTCGATGCACCCGGCGCCCTCGTAGAAGCGCGCCGTCGCGGCCAGCGACGGATCCATCCCCGACTCCTCCAGCATCTCGGCGGTGACCGTCGCCGGGCGCTTGCAGTGCGTGCAGATCAGCCGCACCAGCCGCTGCGCCAGCACGCAGTTGAGCGCCGAGATGAACTGGTAGGGCTCGACGCCCATGTTGAGGAAGCGCCCCAGCACGTCGACGACGTTGTTGGCGTGCACCGTCGTGAAGACCAGGTGGCCCGTGAGCGCGGACTGGATCGCGATCTGCGCGGTCTCGGGATCGCGAATCTCGCCGACCATGATCTTGTCGGGGTCGTGCCGGAGGATCGATCGCAGGCCGCGCGCGAAGGTCAGCCCCTTCTTCTCGTTGATCGGGATCTGCGTGATGCCGCGCAGCTGATACTCGACCGGGTCCTCGATGGTGACGATCTTGTCCTCGATCGTCTTGATCTCCGACAGCGCCGCATAGAGCGTCGTGGTCTTGCCGCTGCCGGTGGGGCCGGTGACCAGCACCATGCCGTACGGCTCGGTGATGTACTTGCGGAAGCGCCGCAGCTCCAGATCGGGAAACCCCAGAATGTCGAGCCGCAGCTCGGTGAACTGCTCGCTGATCGACTCCTTGTCGAGGATGCGGATCACGGCGTCTTCGCCATGCACGCTCGGCATGATCGACACGCGGAAGTCGATGGTCTTGCCCGGCACGCGCAGCTTGAAGCGGCCGTCCTGCGGCACGCGCTTCTCGGCGATGTCGAGCTCGGCCATGACCTTGATGCGCGAGATGATCGGCGAGTGGAACTGCTTGGCCAGCGGCCGCATCGCGGGCTGCAGCACGCCGTCGACGCGGTACTTCACGTGCACGCCGTCGTCCTGCGTCTCGATGTGGATGTCGCTGGCGCGGCGCTGCAGCGACGTGTAGATGGTCGAGTCCACCAGACGGATGATCGGCGAGATGTCGCTGGTGAGCCGCTCGACGGTGAGGCTGTCCTCGCCGTTTTCGTCGTCTTTCAGCAGCTGCAGCTCGAAGCCCTCGGTCGCCTCGTCGAGCACGCGCTGCGAGCTCTCGCTCTTCTTCAGCATCGCCCGGATCGCCGACGGCGTGCCGACGGTGACCCTGCACCGGCGTCCCGAGCAGCGCCGCCAGCTCGTCGATCATCGGCAGGTCGCGCGGATCGGAGACGACGATGACCAGCGACTTGCCGTCGCGCCGCCACGGCACGAAGCCGTAGCGCAGCATCAGGTCGGCCGGGATCGCGCGGAAGAGCTCGCCGTCGATGTGGAACTGGTCCATGTCGACGAACTCGAGCCGATAGCGCTCTGCCAGGCGGCGGGCCTCGGCCGCTTCCGCGGCGTGGTCCACGGGGCCGGTCGAGGTCTCCTGGACCAGCGCCTGAGCGGCGCGCTCGGCTTCCGATCGACTTTCCATCAATGCACCACCGACGAGAGCTGGAAGAGCGGCAGGTACAACGCCAGCAACAGGCCGGCGATGACGATGCCGAGCACGATGAGCAGGACCGGCTCGACCAGCGTCACGAAGCGCTCGAGGTTGGTCTCGAGCTCCTCGTCATAGAAATCGGCGACGCTGTTCAGCATGTCCTGCAGCGATCCGGTGGCCTCGCCCACTTCGGTCATCTTCACGGCGACGTCGGGAAACACGCCGCGCCCGCGCATCGTGCCCGCCAGGCTCTGCCCTTCGCGCACCGCCTGGCCCACCGTCTCGAGCTCGCGCGCGATGAAGCGGTTGCTCACCGACCGCGCCGCCACGTCGAGCGCCTGCACCAGCGGGATGCCGCCGCCGAGCAGCGTCGCCAGCGTGCGCGCCATCTGCGAGGTCGCGAACTTGCGGGCGATCGGCGCCAACCCACGGCAGCGAGAGCATCGCACGGTCGATGCGCACGCGCTGCCCGGGGCGGCTGAACCAGGTCGCGACGGCCCAGACCGAGGCCGACGCCGCCGAGCAGCAGGCCCAGCCAGTAGGTGCGCGCGAAGTTCGACACCGACAGAATCGCCAGCGTCAGCGTCGGCAGCTCGGAGCCGAAACTCGCGTAGAAACTCCGAGAAGGCCGGGACCAGCCGGAAGACGATGATGCCCACCACGACGACCGCCAGCGTCACCAGGATCAACGGGTACATCAACGCAGAGATCGTCTTGCGGCGAACGCTGGCGACCAGCTTCGCATATGCGACATAACGGCGCAGGACCGTCTCGAGATTGCCGCTGCGCTCCCCGGCCATCAGCGACGCCACGTAGACGCGAGGCACCAGCGTCGCCGAACTCGTCAAAGGCGTCCGACATCTGCGCGCCGGCCTTGACCCGGTCGTAGACGGTATCGACGACGGGCTTGAACACGGGATCGACCAGGCTGCCTCGCAGCAGGTCGAGCGACTGAACCAGCGGCATGCCCGCCTTGATCAACGTGGCCAGTTCCTGGTTGAACTCGAGAAAGTCGCGCTGGCGAATCTTGCGTCGCCGCCCGAACGACGGCGCGATGCCGCCGAGCAGCCCGCTTGGGCGCAGCGACAGGACGAGCAGCCCCTTGTCCTCGAGATCGCGGCGCAGGTGCGCCTCGCTCTCGGCGGCATAGACGGCCTCGACGATCTGGCCCCCCGGCGTGCCGAGCTTACAGCGGAATTCCATCGCAAGCGCTTGTCACGCAAGACATTGGCGGCACGGTTCGGCGGTCACAAACTGGGCGGATTATAGCAGGCTTGCCGGGGCGGCCGGCCGGTCGGCCGTGCCCGGCGCCGCACCGCGAGCGACGCCGCCTCAGGGATTGGACGTCGCAGGGCCGGCGGCGGGCGGGACCGGGCAGCTCGCGAAGGACCCGCGCGACGTAGGCCTCCGTCTCGGCAAACGGCGGCACGCCGCCATGCCGGAGGACGGCGCCCTTTCCGGCGTTGTACGCCGCCAGCGCCTCCCTCAGCGTCGAAGCGGTCCAGCAGGCCCCGGAGGTGGCGCGTGCCGGCGTCGATGTTGGCGGCCGGGTCGTAGGGATTGTCGACCGCGAACTGCCGGAGCGTCGCCGGCATCAACTGCATCAGGCCCCGGGCGCCCCGGCGCGACCGGGCGCGCGGCTGGAAGTTCGACTCGGCCCGAATCACCGCCTGCACCAGCAGCGGATCAACGTCGTGACGCCGCGCCGCGCTTGCGATCAACGCCGCGTACGGGCCGGCCGTGACGGCGTGCGGCGCCACGGGCTGGGCGGACGAGGCGACAGGGAGGGGGTCTGGCAGCGGCTCGAGCGGCGCCACCTCGTCGGGCACGACCTTGACGATCAGATTCGCCGGGCAGGTGATCTCGCCGCCGGCGCGCAGCACCAGCGTCGCCCACTCGCCTTCCAGGCGGTGGCTCTTGACCGACAGCGTCCTGCCGGTTGACAGGTGGACGATCTCAGCCCGCGCCGCGGCCGGAAAGGCCGCGGCCATCAGCCCCAGCACGACGCATCGGGCCACGCGTCGCGTCATGGCTGCCTCAGGACACCGGTTCGACAAAGGCGTGGAAGACGCGGACGCCGAGTTCCCGCGGATCGCGGTTGTTGGCGCCGGGCACCAGCGCCGGCACCCAGGTCTTGTCGACCTCGAGAGTGACGTCCACCATGTCGGTCGTGCCGAGTTGCGCCGTCGTGATGCGGGTCTTGTGCAGGAACTCCTGGCGCGGCGTGACCGCGATGTTGTCGACCTGGGCGCCGTTGACCTTGACCGCCACGCTTTGCGGCTCGGCGTAGGAGGCGGGATTGTCGGCGTGAAGGTAGAACACGACGTCTTTCTTCGGATTCCGGAACGACAACGTCGCGACCTTCTTCGACCACTGCCATTCGACGGTCGTGTTGTCGGGCGCGACCTCGGCCGGATGCCAGCCGTCCTTGAACAGCAGGAACACGTTCTCCGAATGCGGCAGCAGCGACAGCGTCGCGACCTTGTACGACTGCTGGCCCGGCGTCCTCGCCCGCCAGCGTCAGGCGGCGCTGGTCGCGCGTCGAGTACAGGCCCAGCCGCACCTGCGCATCGCCGATGTACGGCGACCACCGGGATGAACATCGTGCGCGTGTACTCGATCGACCTGCCCGGGCTTCCACTGGCTGGTCGGCACTGACGGATCGTGATCGTCGGTCCACATCCGCTCTTCGTCGCGCGTCGAGGAAGTGGACGAACACCCGGTAGTCCTGGTCGAAGGCCGGGGCGTTGGCGGCGACCTGGAACTTGTAGGTGACCTGGATGGGGCTGCCGAGCGCGGCGCGGGACTTCGCGAAGGTCACCGATGGCAGTGGCCACTGGCGGGCCCGGGTCCTCGCCTCGGCCGCACGCCGACACCAGCGCGCTCAGGACCAGCGCAAACAAGAGACGTGTTGTCAGTCGGGACATCGTGTGGAATATCACTGCGTGTGGGGAATCGCCTGCAAAGTGCGGTCGGACGGCATGATACCGCCGTTGTCGGCCCCGGGGCAATATGGTACAGTCCGGGCTCAATCGCGCCGGCCGCCACCGAGCGCGCCGCGCCCCGCGTCCATGGCCGTCTCGACTGCGCCCAACCCAGCCTCCGATCGCGATCTCGCCTCCGTAGCCGAGGCGCGCGCGCTCGCCCGCCGCGCAAAGGCCGCGCAGGCCGTGCTGGGAGAACTCTCACAGACCCAGATCGACGCCATCGTGGACCAGATGGCCGCCGCCGTGCGACCGCACGCCGAGGCCCTCGCGCGGCTGGCGGTCGAAGAGACCGGCTTTGGCGTGGTCGCCGACAAGGTCCAGAAGAACCTCTTCTCGAGCGACCGGGTGCACGCCTTCATCAAGCCGATGAAGACGGTCGGCGTCGTCGCGCGGTTCGAAGACAAGCGCGTCATCGAGATCGCCGAGCCGTTTGGCGTCGTGGCCGCGATCGTGCCCTCGACCAACCCGACCTCGACGGCGATCTACAAGATTCTGATCGCGTTGAAGGCTCGTTGCGCGATCGTCATCAGCCCGCACCCGTCCGCCGCGCGATGCATCACGCGCGTGGCCGAGATCATGGCCGAGGCGGCCACGCGGGCTGGCGCGCCCGAAGGCGCCATCGGCTGGCTGACCACGGTGACCCTCGAAGGCACCCAGGAACTGATGAAGCAGCGCGAGGTCTCCGTGATCCTCGCCACCGGCGGCATGGGGCTCGTGCGCGCCGCCTACAGCGCGGGTAAGCCCGCCTATGGCGTCGGACCCGGCAACGCCCCGTGCTACATCGAGGCCTCCGCCGATCTCGTCGAAGGCCGCCGCAGGACATCCTCCTGGGCAAGAGCTTCGACAACGGCGTGTTGTGCTCGTCACCCAATTCGGTGGTCGTCGACCAGTCGGTCGCCGAGGAGGTCGCACGGCAATTCCAGGCGCACGGCGGGCACTTCCTCTCGACGGATGAAGCCGACGTGCTCGCCAAGGCACTGGTCACGCCGCAGCGCCTGCCCAATCCTGCCCTGGTCGGCAAGTCCGCGATCGTCATCGCGGAGAAAGTCGGCTTGCGCGTCCCGTCAGGCACCCGTGTGCTGATCGCGCGCCTCCAGGGCGTGGGCCGCGACCATCCGCTCTCGATCGAGAAACTCTGCCCGGTGCTCTCCTATTACGTCGTCAAGGACTGGCGCGAAGGCTGCGAGCGCTGCAAGCAGATCCTGCGCTACGGCGGAATGGGCCACACGATGTCCATCCACTCGCGCAACGACGCCGTGATTCTCGAGTTCGGACTGCACAAGCCCGCCTACCGGATCTGCGTGAACACGCCGACGACGCACGGATCGATCGGGTTGACGACCGGGCTCGACCCGGCGATGACGCTGGGGTGCGGGGGGTTTGGCGGCAACATCACGTCGGACAACATCTCGCCGCCGCCACCTGCTGAACATCAAGCGACTGGCGTACGAGCTCCGCCCGGCCACGGTCAGCTCGTCGCCCGCCGCATCCCCTGCAGCGACGGCCGCGGCCGGCGGCGACGTCCGGCATCAGCAGCGCCGCGCTGGGGGCGCGCATCGACCACTATCTGAAGGCCACGGGGGTTTGCGCCGGCCCGGCCGCCGGCCCCTGCCCCGACCACGGCTCAGCCGGCAGCGTCCAACTCATCGAGCCCGCCGACGCCCCCTGTCGAAAAGCCGGTCGCCTTCGTGTGCGAAGACGACGTGCGGCAGGCGATTCGAGCGGGTCAGACGCTGACGATTTCTGACAAGACCATCGTCACGCCTGCGGCCCGCGATCTGGGCGAGGCGCAGCGGGTTTTCCGTCACGGTGGGCACGACCGGGCCCACCCGGTAGTCACGTCTGCTTCTTGCTGATGCTACTGGACTTACAGACTTGACTGGGTTTGAAGTCGCATGCTAGGGTAGCTCGAGCTCGACCAGTCGTTCCCAGCGGGTCGGGCAGACGAAGTTCCGGGCTTTGTCAGACCGCGAGCCCCTGCTGGGGCGATTCACGACAGCGCCGGCGGCGGTCGCCCAGGCGACCCCTGTCGGACATTGGCCAGCGCCCGAAGTGCCGATACATCTTCGGGTTGAGCCAGTTCAGAGTTGCGGGGCCCCACGCGGGGCCCGCGCCCGAGGCGCGAGCGTAGCGGTCGGCGATTCTGGCCTGGTTCTTGCGGACACTTTCGCGGAGCGCCTGATGCTGAAGTTTTCCTGGCTGCCGACGCTGGCGGTCGCAAGTCTCGCTCTGGTGGCCACCGGCTGCGGGTCGGCTGCGCGGGAGAACCGTCCCCGCGTGACGCCGCCGCCCCTCCGGTTGCCCAGGCCGCCGCCGCCGCAGCCCGCCCCGGCGCCAGACCCCGTTCAGGCCCTCATCGACGAGTCGCAGAAACACTATCTTTCAGGCCAGCGTGAGCTGGAGGTCGGCCACCTCGATCGCGCCCGCGTCGAGTTCGACCGCGCCATCGACGTGCTGTTGACCGCGCCGGGCGGCGCGCGCACCGAGCCGCGACTGCGCGAGCAGTTCGATCGGCTGGTCGATCGCATCAGCGCCCTCGAAGTCGCGACGCTTGCCGAAGGCGATGGCTTCTCGGAGAAGCCGAGCGAGCCGGCGTCCATCGACGCGCTGTTCGATCTGGCCCCGGCAGTCGAGGAATCGCCGACGGCCGCGCTCACCGCCGCCGTCGAAACCGACCTCGCGCTGACCTCGCACGACATCCCCATTCCGCTCAACGCCCGCGTGCTCAGCTACGTCGAGCTCTTTCAGGGCCGGCTCCGCGGTTTCATTCAGGAAGGGCTCGACCGCGGCAGCGACTACCTGCCGATGATTCAGAGCGTCTTCCGTGCCGAGGGGCTGCCGCTCGATCTGGCGTTCGTGCCGCTGATCGAAAGCGCGTTCAAGACAAACGCGCTGTCGCGCGCGCAGCGCGAAAGGCGTCTGGCAGTTCATGCGCCCGACGGCCATCGAAAACGGCCTGAAGCACGACTGGTATGTCGACGAGCGGTCGGATCCGCACAAGGCCACGCGTGCCGCGGCCAAGTACCTCAAGACCCTCGGCCGCATGTTCGACGGCGACTGGCACCTGGCGCTGGCCTCGTACAACGGCGGGCCCGGGCCGCGTGCAACGTGCCATGAAGCGCTACGGCCGCGACGACTTCTGGACGCTGTCGGCCAATCCTCGCTGGCTGCCGCGCGAGACCCGCGAGTACGTGCCGATGATTCTGGCCGCGGTCATCATCGCGCGGAATCCCGCGCAATACGGCTTCACGCTTCCCGAGCCGACGCCGTCGGCGGCCGCCGAGAAGGTCACCGTGTCAGGCCCTGTCGACCTGCGTCGGGTGGCGGAGTGGACCTCCACGCCGGTTGACGTCATCCAGCAGCTCAATCCCGAACTGCGCCGGTGGACGACGCCGGTGCGCGGCGCAGGCCTACGAGCTGAAGGTGCCGCCGGGCAGCGCCGATGCGCTGCGCGCGCGGCTGGAAGAGACCGACGCAGCCGAACGCGGCGCCCTCAACTGGCACACCGTGCGGCCAGGCGAGAGCATCGCGACAATCGCCCGCAAACTGCGCGTCAACCGCGCGGATCTCGCCGAGGCGAATTACATTTCGGTGCGCTCGCGCGTTCGCGCCGGGCCAGAAGCTCGTCATCCCGCGTGCGCCCGCCGTGCTGATGGCGGCGCAGCCCGATCGCCCGACGCCCGTGGCCGAGGCCCGTCCGGATGTGGAACGCGCCACGATGGTCAAGGAAACGCCCCGCGCGGAATCGTCGAGCCGCAGCCGCCAGGTGTATCGCGTCAAGCGCGGCGACACGCTGTCGTCGATCGCGCGCCTGTTCGAGACCAGCGTCTCGGCGATCAAGCAATGGAACCGGCTGCGGTCGAACCGCATCAACCCCGGTCAGCGGCTCACCGTCTACACCGCCGCCGAACGATAGTCCTCGTCGCAGTTTCTGCACTCCCGGTCGTCACGCGCGTCGCAGTTTCTGCGCGCGGAGTCGGCCTCCAACGGCCCGTCGCGCCAAATCCGCCCGGAAACCCTTCCCCGTCCCCGGTGTCCCGAGGCTTGCAGGCCAGGCACTCCAGCCATGCTGGCCTCTTTGCGATCGGCGGCGCTGTTCGGCCTCGACGCGATACCCGTCGACGTCGAGGTCGACGTGACGTTCGGGCTGCCCGCGCTCGTGCTCGTCGGCCTGCCCGACGCCAGCGTCCGCGAGAGCCGGGACCGCGTGCGGTCGGCAATCCGGAATTCGGGTTTCGAGTTCCCGCTGCAAGCGCGTCACGGTCAACCTCGCGCCCGCCGACGTCCGCAAGGCCGGCACGGCGTTCGACCTCCCGATCGCGCTCGGCGTCCTGGCCGCGACCGGCGTCGTGACGACGCCGACGATCGCCGACACGCTCATCGTCGGCGAGCTGTCGCTCGATGGCTCGATGCTGCCCACGCGCGGCGCGCTGTCGGTCGCGGCGCTTGCGCGGCATCGAGGCTTCACGCGCCTGGTGCTGCCGGCGGCCAACGCGGCCGAGGCCGAAATGGTCGCCGGCCTCACGCTGCTGCCCGCCGACTCGCTGAGCGAAGCCGTGGAGGTGCTGAACGACCCCACGCGCGCGCGGCCGCGAGCGCCGCAGGCGCCGCCGCCGGCCGCCCCGGAGGAACCCGACCTGTGCGAGGTCCACGGCCAGCACCTGGCGCGACGGGCGCTCGAGATCGCCGCGGCCGGCGGCCACAACCTGCTGATGGTCGGCCCGCCCGGCGCGGGCAAGACGATGCTGGCGCGGCGCCTGCCGGGCCTGCTGCCGCCGCTGGCGTTCGACGAGGCGCTCGAAGTGACGACGGTGCATTCGGTGGCCGGGTTGCTCCCGGCCAACGGCGGGCTGATGACGCACCGGCCCTTCCGGGCGCCGCATCACACCATCTCCGACACGGCCCTGGTCGGCGGCGGCAGCCTGCCTCGGCCTGGAGAGATCAGCCTCGCGCATCACGGCGTGCTCTTCCTCGACGAGGCGCCGGAATTCAACCGCCGCGCGCTCGAGGTGCTGCGCCAACCGCTCGAGCACGGCACCATCGTCGTCGCGCGCGCGGCGCGGACGGCGGTCTTCCCGGCGCGGTTCGCGCTGGTCGCGGCCATGAATCCGTGCCCGTGCGGGTTCTTCGGCGACCCTCGCACGGGCCTGCACCTGCACGCCGCCACAGGTGCAGCGCTATGCCGGGCGACTGTCGGGGCCGTTGCGCGACCGGATCGACCTCGTCGTGCCGCTGTCGGCGCTGCCGGCGGCGACGCTCCATGCGGCCGAGCCGGGCGAGAGTTCCGCGCAGGTCCGGGCCCGGGTGCTCGCGGCCAGGGCCCTGCAGACTGGCTCGCGACGGCACGCCGCCTCAACGCCCAACTGGACGGCCGGCACCTGCTGCGCGACGGGCCGCGTCCGCGCCAGACGCCCGCACGACGCTGCTGCAGGCCGTCGAACGCCTGGGCCTTTCGGCCCGGGCGTACTACCGCGTGCTGCGCGTCGCGCGGACCATCGCGGACCTGGCCGGCGAGCCCAGCCGTCGACGTGCCGCCACGTCGCCGAGGCCCTCCAGTTCAGGAGCGAGGTCGCCGTCGTGAACCGTGCTACAGTCTTCGTCTTATCTTCGCTCCCTACCGTCCCGGGCGAGTTCCGGTCGACAGATCCTGTGTGGTAGAGTCGGAGCTCCGCGTGACACGTTCCCGTCGCTTTACAATCGTGATCGCCGACCGTCGCACCGGCGCGTACCGCCGGTTCGGCGTGCGGCCGGTTCCCGCACTTGCCGCGGTGGCCCTGCTGTTCCTGCTGCCGGTGCTGGTCGGCATGGGGCTGAAGTGGAGCGCGCGCGCCGAGATCAGCGTCGCTGCAGTCGACGGCGCAGCGGCTGGACCTCGAGAATCGGAACTTCCGCGCGGCCACCGGCGAGCTGGCGACCCAGCTCCAGTCCCTGCAGGCCGTCGTCGGCGAGCTGGGCGCCAAGGCGTCGGTCGACAGCGACACCGCGCGCGCCATGGACCGGCTGCCGGCCATCGTGAAGTCGCGCGCGGCCGGTGGCCCGATTGTGAGCCTGCCGTCGTCGCGCTCGTTGTTCTCGCCGCGCGTCGGCGGGTCGCCGGAAGACACCTTCGGCGTGCTGCGCGACCTGCTCTACACGCTCGAGAACCGCCTGCAGATCGTGCAGCCCGGCCTGGAGCGGCGCCAGGCGCTGGCCGCCGCGACCCCGTCGATCTGGCCCGCGCGCGGCTGGATGAACGACGGCTACGGCAGCCGGCGCGACCCGTTCAACGGCAGCGCCGACTATCATCCCGGGCTCGACATCTCGGCCGATCGCGGCGACCCGGTCGTCGCGACGGCCAACGGCACCGTCAGCAGCGCCCAGCGGTCGGGCGCCTACGGCAACATGATCGTGATCGACCACGGGTTCGGCATTTCCACCCGCTACGCGCACCTCGACAGCTTCCGCGTCAAGTCGGGCGACGCCGTTCGCCGGGGCGACGTCGTCGGCTACGCGGGCTCGACCGGACGCTCGACCGGCAGCCACCTGCACTACGAAGTCCTCGTCTACGGGCGACACCTCAACCCCCTGCAGTTCCTGCTGAACCGCGCGCGGCCGTGAGCCGGAGCGCCGTGGCCGGCGCGCCCTCGGTTTGACCGCTCCTCCCAGCGGCGGGTACAATCGTTGGATACCCGCGTAGTTACGGTCCTTTTCATCTGTCCATGCTCGGTACTCTCTTAGCCAAGGTCTTCGGCACGCAGAACGAGCGTGAGCTGAAGAAGATCCGTCCGATTGTCGAGGCCATCAACGCCGCTCGAGCCGTCGGTTTCGAGCCTCACCGACAGCCAGCTCCGGGAGAAGACCGCCGAGTTCCGTCAGCGGCTTGCCGGCGGCGCCACGCTCGACGACCTGCTGCCCGAGGCCTTCGCCGTCGTGCGCGAGGCCGGCCGCCGCGTGCTCAACATGCGGCACTTCGACGTGCAGCTCATCGGCGGCTACGTGCTGCACACCGGGCGCATCGCCGAGATGAAGACGGGCGAAGGCAAGACGCTGGTCGCGACGCTGCCGGCCTACCTCAACGCGCTGGCCGGCCAGGGCGTTCACGTCGTCACGGTCAACGACTACCTGGCGCGGCGCGACTCGGAGTGGATGGGCAAGATCTTCCGCTTCCTCGGCATGACGGTCGGCGTCATCCAGCACGATCTCAACGACCAGGAACGCCAGGTCGCCTACGGCTGCGACATCACGTACGGGACCAACAACGAGTTCGGCTTCGACTACCTGCGCGACAACATGAAGTTCGACCTCGCGCACTTCGTCCAGCGCGGGCACCATTTCGCGATCGTGGACGAGGTCGACAGCATCCTCATCGACGAGGCCCGGACGCCGCTCATCATCTCGGGACCGGCCGAGGAATCCACCGACCTGTACTACGAGGTCGACCGCATCATCCCGAAGCTCAAGCCGGGCGCGGTGACGCGCGGCGACACCAAGGGCGAGGATCGCGACCGGCTCGAAGCCACCGGCGACTTCATCAAGGACGAGAAGCACAAGACCGTCACGCTCACCGAAAGCGGGATGGCCAGGGCCGAGGAGATGCTGGCGCACCGGCTGCAGCCGGGCGGGCTGTACGACCCGGCCAACATGCCGCTGCTCCACCACGTCAATCAGGCGCTGCGCGCGCACACGCTCTACCGCCTCGACGTGGATTACATGATCAAGGACGGCCAGGTCGTCATCGTCGACGAGTTCACGGGCCGCCTGATGCCGGGGCGGCGGTGGAGCGACGGGCTGCACCAGGCGGTCGAGGCGAAAGAGAAGGTCAAGATCGAGCGCGAGAACCAGACGCTCGCGACCATCACCTTCCAGAACTACTTCCGCAAGTACAAGAAGCTGTCCGGCATGACCGGCACGGCCGACACCGAGGCCGAAGAGTTCGCCAAGATCTACAAGCTCGACGTGATGGTCATCCCGACCAACCGCGAGCTGCTCCGCGTCGAGGAGCCCGACACGGTCTACCGCACCGAGCGCGAGAAGTACGACGCGATCGTCACCGACATCATCGAGAAGCAGGCCGGCGGCCGGCCGACGCTGGTCGGCACGGTCTCGATCGAGAAGTCGGAGCGGCTGTCGTCGCTGCTCAAGAAGCGCGGCGTCAAGCACGTCGTGCTCAACGCGAAGTACCACGCGCAGGAAGCCGAGATCGTCGCGCAGGCCGGCCGGCGCGAGACCGTGACCATCGCCACCAACATGGCGGGCCGCGGCACCGACATCCTGCTCGGCGGCAACGCCGAGTTCATGGCGCGCCAGCAGGCGCTCTCCGAGGAAGTCGCCGAGCGGCTGCTCGAAGGAGCAGGCGCGGTTCGTCGACGACGAGGAGTTCGTCTATTTCTTCCACCTCGACAGCTTCTACCGCGTGCCGCGCCCCGACTGGGACCGCATCTTCGGCCACTTCAAGCAGCAGTGCGACGAGGACCACAACGAGGTCGTCCGGCTGGGCGGCCTGCACATCATCGCCACCGAGCGGCACGAGGCGCGGCGCATCGACAACCAGCTGCGCGGCCGCGCCGGCCGTCAGGGCGACCCGGGCTCGTCGCGCTTCTACCTGTCGCTCGAAGACGACCTGATGCGCATCTTCGGGTCCGACCGCATCGCCGGGCCTGATGCAGCGCCTGGGGATGGAAGAGGGCGTGCCCGATCGAGCACGGCATGGTGACGCGCGCCATCGAGCGCGCGCAAAAGCAGGTGGAGGCGCAGAACTTCTCCGTCCGCAAGCACCTGCTCGAGTACGACGACGTCATGAACAAGCAGCGCGAGAACATCTACACGCTGCGCCGCTCGCTGCTCGAAGACAAGATTCGCCTCGACGAGGACCGAGGAGACCGCCGACGCGCACGGCTACCTGATGGCGCTCGCCGGCGACGTGCTGGACGACATCGTCGAGCGCTTCGCCGGCGCCGGCATGGACGTCGAGGAGTGGGACCTGCCGGCGCTGCAGCAGGAGGTCGTCCGGGTTTACGGCTTCGAGGCCGAGGACCTCGTCGGCATCGAGTTCGACAAGCTGAGCACCGACGAGATTCGCGACGCGCTCTGGGCGCGCATCGAGAAGGCGCACGCGGACAAGGAAGCGCTGCTCGGCGCGCGAGTTCATGCGCCGCGTCGAGCGCGACATCATGCTGCAGATCGTGGACCAGCAGTGGAAGGACCACCTCTACAGCCTCGATCACCTGAAGGAAGGCATCGGCCTGCGCGGCTACGGCCAGCGCGATCCGCTGGTCGAATACAAGCGCGAGAGCTTCGCGCTCTTCCAGGACATGAAGGCCCGGATCGAGGACGACATCGTCCGGCACCTCTGGCACCTGCGCGCGATGCCGCAGCGAGGACGGCGCCGCCGCCGGCGCCGGTCCGGCGTCCCGCGCCACGCCGCGGCCCGCCGCTCATCCTCAACGACCCCAGCGCGATCGCCGTCGATGTTCGGCGGCGGTGCCCCGGCGGCGGTGGCCGAGCCGGCCAACCCGTTTGCGCCGAAGCCGGCGCGCGTCGGCGGCGACGACGCGGTCGTCAAGACCCAGCGCCGCGACGAGCCCAAGGTCGGCCGCAACGACCCGTGTCCCTGCGGGAGCGGGAAGAAGTACAAGAAATGCCATGGAGTCGGCGCGTGACCGGCAGGTCGCGCGGCTGCATGCCGTCTCCATCGTTGTTCCCCGTCAAGGCCGACCCGTGTCGGCCTTTGTCATACTGATGCCACGACGGACACCCGCTATGGACCTGAAGACCGCGCCCTCCGCCCTCGACCTCGGCACCGCCATCGTCACCGCGCTGACCTTCGACGACGTGCTGCTGGTTCCGCAGCATTCGCAGGTCGTGCCGACCCAGGTGGACGTCACGACGAAGTTCACGCGGAACATCCCGCTGAACGTCCCGCTGGCCAGCGCGGCCATGGACACGGTGACCGAGTCGCTGCTGGCCATCGCGATGGCGCAGCATGGCGGCATCGGCGTCATCCACAAGAACCTGTCGGTCGAGGAACAGGCCACCGAAGTGGACCGCGTGAAACGCTCCGAGAGCGGGATGATCGTCAACCCGATCACGCTGGCGCCCGAGAACCGGATCTTCGAAGCCCAGGAGCTGATGAAGAAGTACCGGATCTCCGGCGTGCCGATCACCGAGGGCGGCCGCAAGGAAGGCCGGCTGCTCGGCATCCTCACCAATCGCGACCTGCGCTTCGAGGTCAACGTCACCCGGCCGATCTCGGAGGTGATGACGAAGGACCCGCTGTTCACCGTGCCGGTGGGCACCACGCTCGAGGACGCCCGCGAGATCCTGCACCAGCACAAGGTCGAGAAGCTCCTCGTCGTCGATCAGGACTTCCGCCTGAAGGGGCTCATCACCGTCAAGGACATCCAGAAGATGGTGAAGTACCCGGCTGCGTCAAAAGACGCGCTGGGCCGCCTGCGCTGCGCGGCCGCGGTCGGCGTGGGCAAGGACGCGATGGAGCGGGCTGAAGCGCTGGTGGCCGCGCACGTCGATGCGCTCGTCATCGACACCGCGCACGGCCATTCGCAGAACGTGCTCGACATGGTCAAGCGCATCCGGCGCCAGTTCAAGGACGTGGACGTGGTGGCCGGCAACGTCGCGACCGCCGAAGCGACCGAGGCGCTGATCGGCCTGGGCGTGGACGCGGTGAAAGTCGGCATCGGCGCCGGCTCGATCTGCACGACGCGGATCATCGCCGGCGTCGGCGTGCCGATGATCACCGCCATCATGGAGTGCGCGCAGGCGGCGGCCCGCCACGGCGTGCCGGTCATCGCGGATGGCGGCATCCGCTTTTCCGGCGACATCACCAAGGCCATCGCGGTGGGCGCGGCGACCACGATGATCGGCAACCTGTTTGCCGGCACCGACGAGAGCCCGGGCGAGATGATCATCTACCAGGGCCGGCAGTTCAAAGAGTACCGCGGCATGGGATCCATCGGCGCGATGCGCCGTGGCAGCCGCGACCGCTACTTCCAGGACGAGTTCGATCTCAGCGCCGGCGGCGTCGACAAGCTGGTGCCCGAAGGCATCGAGGGCCGCGTGCAGCACAAGGGCTCGGTCGCGGCGATGGTCCATCAGCTGGTGGGCGGCCTTCGTGCCGGCATGGGCTACTGCGGCGCGGCGACCATCCCTGCCCTGCAGCGCGGCGCGCGACTGGTGCGCATCACGCCGGCGGGCGCTCGCGAGAGCCACGTCCACGACGTGACGATCACGAAGGAAGCGCCGAACTATCGATCGGAATAGAACCGGGTTCACGGGTTCACAGGTTCACGGGTTCACAGGTTCGCGCTGTTCCCAGATGACCGCACAGACGACGGTCGCGGCGAGCGAAGCACGAGACCATCGCCGCCGGACGCGCCCTGGCGGCACGCCTTGCGCCGGGGACAACCGTGCTGCTCTACGGCGATCTCGGCGCGGGCAAGACCGCCTTCGTGCGGGGTCTTGCCGAAGGCCTCGGCATCGACCCGGCCGAGGTCAGCTCCCCCACCTTCACGATCGTCCAGGAATACCGCGGGCCGCGGCTCACGCTGCAGCACGTGGACCTCTATCGTCTCTCGCCCGCCGAAGTGCGCGACCTCGCGCTCGACGATCTCCTCGACGAGACGACGATCATGGCGATCGAGTGGGCCGAGCGGCTGCCGCGCGAGCCGCCGCAGCCGGCGATTCGCGTCGCCCTGGCGCATCAACCCGCTGGCCGTCGACATCACCATCGACGGCTGACGCGCGAATGCGATGAACGCCAGTGAACCCCAGGCCGCTATCTGCCTACAGGGGCGTTCCACTTCCGCTTGGCTGTCAGTTCGAGAATCGCGTCCCCGATGTGCGCGACCAGGTCGCTTGGCATCAGTGCGACTTCGCCCTCGGCTGACTCGGCCAGATCGCCGGCCATGCCGTGCAGGTACACCGCCAGCCGGCACGCTGCCTCGGCATCGAGCAGCTGGCGCCAGCCAGGCCGCGATCATGCCCGTGAGCACGTCGCCCATGCCGCCGGTCGCCATGCCGGGATTGCCCGTCGGGTTCACGAAGACGTGGCCCTCGGGCGTGGCGACCACCGAGCGATGGCCCTTCAGCACGACGTAGAGCTGGTGCGACTCGGCGAAGTTCTGCGCGAGCTCCACGCGATTGGCCTGCACGTCGGCGCTGGTGATGCCCATCAGCCGCGCCAGCTCGCCCGGGTGCGGCGTGATGATGACGTCGCGCCCCTCGGGCCCGACCAGCTGGTCCGGCTCACCGACAAACGCGTTGAGCGCATCGGCATCGAGCACCAGCGGCACACCGGCTCGATCGAGCAGCCCGTGCACGAACGCGACGGTCCCGCGTCCGGTGCCCAATCCCGGGCCGGCCGCAATCACGTCGGCCGGGTGCGCCAGCACGTGCTCGAGCGCATCGAGCGCGATGCCGTCGGGGCTCTCGTCGAGCGCCGACGGTCATGTATTCCGGCGCCATCGCCGCGAGCACCGGCTGGCACGCAGCGCGGCGTGGCGATGGTGACCAGCCCCGCACCCGACTTGAGCGCGCCCATCGACGCCAGATGGGCCGCGCCGGTCTTGCCCGGCGAGCCGGCGACGATCAGCACGTGCCCGTAGTCGCCCTTGTGCGAGTCGGCCGGGCGCGGTTCGATGAGCGCGCGCATCGGCTCGCGCGTCAGCAGCTCGATGTGCGGGCCCTCGACGGCCTCGATGGCCGCTTCGGGAATCCCGATGTCGGCGATGACGACGTCGCCGCAGTGCGCCTCGCCTGGCGGCAGCACCAGCGGCAGCTTCGGCGCGCCGAGCGTCACGGTGAGGGTGGCGTCGATGCACGGGCCGATGGGATCCGGCGTATCGGCGGACAGGCCCGACGGCAGGTCCACCGACACCACCGGCAGGTCGCTGGCGTTGATGTCGGCGACGATCGTCTCGTAGAGCCCGGTGAGCGGCGTGCGGAGTCCCGTGCCGAACAGCGCGTCCACCAGCAGGTCGCCACTGCGGATGTCGGGGAACTGGAGCTCCCAGACGGCGGCATCGGTGATCTCGATCACCGTGTGGCCAAGCCGCACCAGGACGTCGAGATTGGCCCTGGCGTCGCCCTTCACCTCGTCGGTGGCGCCGACGAGAAAGACCGACACGTCGACGCCGCGCTGCGCCAGCGTCCGCGCGACGACGAACCCATCGCCGCCGTTGTTTCCGCGGCCGCAGAGCACCACGATCTTGCGCAGACGCGAGGTCGGAGAACATCGCCTCCATCGCCGCCACCACCTGCCGGCCGGCGTTCTCCATGAGGACGATGGACGCGATGCCGATGTCGCCGGTGCAGCGGCGGTCGGCCTCGCGCATCTGGGCACTGTTGAGAATGCGCATGCAGTCGTTGAATCTCGCCTTCGGCGCGAGTCTAGCACTAGTCCCGCCGCCTCGCGGGCTCGCCCGTGCCCCGCCGCATACGCTAGGATCGAGGCACCATGCCAGGTGCGGTCTATGTCAACGGACGTCTTTCGGGCGAAGCCGACGCGGTCGTGCCCGTCTTCGATCACGGGTTTCTCTACGGCGAAGGGGTCTATGAGGTCTGCCGGACGTACCGCGGCCGCGTGCGGCTGCTCGCGCGGCACCTCTCGCGGCTGCGCGCCTCGGCCGCCCTCATCGCGCTGTCCGTGCCATTTGACGACGCGGCGCTGGGCGCCCGGATCGACGAGACGCTCGCGGCCGCGGCGCTGACGCCGTGGCGCGACGGCGTGCCGGACGCCTACGTGCGCCTGCTGCTCACGCGCGGGGTCGGCGAGCTCAGTTACGATCCGCGCGCGCTGCCCGACGCCGTCGCTGGTCATCATCGCGCGCCCGCACAACCCGCCGCCGCCGCACGTGTACGACACCGGCGTGCAGGTCGCGCTCGTCGACGTCGAGCGCAATCGGCGCGAAGCACTGAATCCGCAGATCAAGTCGAACAACCTGCTGAACAACGCCCTGGCGATGCAGCAGGCATTGGCGCGCGGCGCGTTCGAGGCCGTGATGCGCAACCACGAGGGCCACCTGGCCGAGTGCAGCCAATCGAACCTCTTTGTGGTCAGCGCGCGGTGTCGTCCGCACGCCGCCGGTTGGCCAGGGCCTGCTGCCGGGCATCACGCGCGCGTTCGTGCTGGAGCTGTGCGCGACCTGGGCATCGCGTCGGAGCAGTCGCGTTCTCGACGAGACCGATCTGCTGGATGCCGACGAGTCCTTCCTCACCAGCACCACGCGCGAGATCGTGCCGATCGTCGGCGTCGACGGCCGCGACATCGGCAGTGGACGTCCTGGGCCGGTCACCCGACGGCTCCTCGAGGCCTTTCGCCAACGCGTTGCCACGGCTGTGTGACGCAAGTCGATACAGGTCCCTTGACCCGGCCGGCGGCTGCTGTCACCCTGTCGGCGCGATCAGGCTTCACAAGGGGCGGGTGATGTCACACCGGAACTTTCAGCGCGCTTTGCTGGGTGCGTCCACGGCGATAGCGCTTCTCATCTCGCGCCGGCCAGCCCGCCGGCAGGGCCCGAGAGGCCGCCAATGCCGAACTGAAGCGCTCGCTGCTCAGCGGCGCAACGTCCATCGCACTGGTCGCCGATCGCCTGCAGAGTCGTCAGACCAGGCGCGGCGGAACCACAGACGCTTCACGGCCCGACATCGTCCCAGGCGTGCTCGTCGTCAAGTTTGCGGAGGGCCTGTCGGAGCGACAGGTGGCGCGCACGATCTCGACGGCAGGTGGCATCAGCGGTCGAACCCTCCCCTACGCTGACTTCGCCGTCGTCACGCTCGCCGACGGCATCGATGTCGCGGAGGCGGCGGCGCGCGCGGCCGCCGAATCCGGCGTGGTCTACGCGGAGCCGCTGGTGCGCCGTTATGCGAGCTACCGCCCGAACGATCCCTTGTACGAGTTCCAATGGAACCTGCAGCAGCTCGATCTCGAGCGTGCCTGGGACATCAACACGGGGGCCAGCAACGCCGTCGTCGTCGCGGTCATCGACAGCGGGGTCGCGTACCTCAATCAGGGCGCCTTCGCCCAGGCTCCAGACCTTGCCGGAACGCGGTTCGTGCCGGGCTACGACTTCATCTGGGACGATGACACACCGGTCGACCTCGACGGACACGGGACGCACGTCACCGGCACGATCGCGCAGACGACCAACAACGCCACGGGCACGGCCGGCTTCGCCTTCAACGTCAGCATCATGCCCATCAAGGCGATCAGCGGCGAGTGGGACGACATTCTCGGGTCTCCGAACGTCGGCACGTCGGCCACCGTCGCGCAGGCCATCCGGTTTGCGGCGGACCACGGCGCGAAGGTGATCAACCTGAGCGTCGGCGGCTTCGACACCAGCACCGCGGAGCGCGATGCCGTGGTCTACGCCGTCGACAAGGGCGCGGTCGTGGTCGCGGCGGCGGGCAATGACGGCGAGGAGGGCAACCGGCCCTCGTACCCGGCCCAGTATGCCAAGGACATCGAAGGAGCGATCGCCGTCGGCGCGGTGGACTTCGCCCAACGCAGGGCCCCGTACTCCAACGTGAACGACTACGTCGAGATTGCGGCGCCCGGCGGCAACGTGGACGCCGACCTCAACGGCGACGGCTTTGGCGACGGCGTGCTGCAGCAGACGCTCGACTTCGAGGCCGTCGCGGAGGGCCGGTTCAACGAGTTCGGCTACTTCTTTCTCAACGGGACGTCGATGGCCTCGCCGCATGTCGCCGCGATGGCCGCCCTGCTGATCGACCAGGGCATCACCGATCCGAAGGCCGTGGAGGCCGCGCTCAAGCGGTTCGCGACCGACCTGGGACCTCCGGGCCGCGACAACGAGTACGGCTACGGCCTCATCAATCCCCGCGCGACGCTGCGCGGACTGGGGCTTGCGCGATGATCCGCCGGACGCCGGTCATCGCGTCCTGTCGCAGGCGCCGATCGTGCTTGGCGGCGTGCTCGCCTGCCCGTCGCGCGTCGCAGCGCAGACGCCTGACCAGCCCTCGGTAACGGCCGCACAAGCCGCCGCCACGACCGTCGTGCGCACCACGCGCGACAGCGTGCTGGTCTGGGCGCGCAACCCGAGCCGCGTCATGGCCACCTTGCCCGAGGGCGTTGCGCTCGACGCGCTGTCGCGCGCGACGCGCAGTGGATTGAAGTCCGGCTGCCGGAGACGTTCGGCGGCCCGGGAGACGCAGCGCGGCTTCGTCTTCGAGGGCCACGTCGCATTCGTCAGCGGCCCGCCGCTGTCGGCGCTGCCCGATCGTCGCGCCCGCGGCGGAGGCCGACGGCCGCCGCGCCGCAGCCGTCCGCCGCCGCCACGATTCGGCATCCGCGGGTACGGCGAGGGCGCCTACCAGTGGTTCACGGCGGCCGACAGCTTCAAGGCCATCTTCGACACCGTCGGGCGGCTTCTTCTACGGCGGCGGCGCGCAGGTGCTACTTCGGCCCGATTTACGTCGACGTCGGCGTGTCCCGCTTCAAGAAGACCGGCGAGCGCGCGTTCGTCTTCGAGGGCGACGTCGTTCGCGTCGGCATTCCCGACCGCATCACGATGACGCCGCTGGTCGTCACCGCCGGCTACCGGTTCCCAGCCAGCGCCCGCAGCGTGCCCTACCTCGGCGGCGGGGTCGGCTCGCTGGAGTTCGAGGAGACATCGGACTTCGCCGATCCGGACGAGAACGTCAGCGAGCGTTTCACGAGCTATCACGCCGTGGGCGGCGTCGAGTACGCCGCCACGCGCTGGCTGTTCGTGTCGGGTGAAGTGCGATACGCGGCGGTCCCCGACGCGCTTGGCGCGCCGGGCATCGCCGCCGAGTTCGACGAGTCGGACCTCGGCGGGTTCTCGGTGGCCGTGAAAGTGCTCGTGGGCCGGTAGGGCTATCCGGTCGTCGAGTACTCCTCGACCGGCGGGCACACGCAGAACAGGTTGCGGTCGCCGTAGGGGTTGTCGATCCGGCCAACGGCGGGCCAGACCTTGTTGGCCTGCACCCACGGCAGCGGGAACGCCGCCTGGCGACGCGAGTACGGGTGGCTCCACTCGTCGTCGGTCACCGCGGCGGCGGTGTGCGGCGCGTTCTTGAGGACGTTGTCCTTCCGGTCGGCCTTGCCGCTCACCACGTCGGCGATCTCGCCACGGATCGCGATCATCGCGTCGCAGAAGCGGTCGAGCTCAGCCTTCGGCTCGCTCTCGGTCGGCTCGATCATCAGCGTGCCCGGCACCGGAAACGAGACGGTCGGCGCGTGGAAGCCGTAGTCCATCAGCCGCTTGGCCACGTCGATCTCCTCGACACCGGCCGGCCTTGTAGGCCCGCAGATCGAAGATCATCTCGTGCGCGACGCGCCCGCGCGCGTTGGTGTACAGCACGTCGTAGTGTCCCTCGAGGCGCGACTTGATGTAGTTGGCGTTGAGGATCGCCACACGCGTGGAGTTGGTCATGCCCTCGGCGCCCAGCATCCGGATGTAGCCGTAGGAGATGAGCAGGATGCTCGCGCTGCCCCAGGGCGCGGCGGCAACCGGCGCAATGGCGTGCGCGCCTCCGACGCTGGCCAGCGGGTGGCCTGGCAGAAACGCCGCCAGGTGGGCCGCCACACCGATGGGCCCCATGCCGGGGCCGCCGCCGCCGTGCGGAATCGCGAACGTCTTGTGCAGGTTGAGGTGGCAGACGTCGGCGCCGATCGAAGCGGGGCTGGTCAGCCCGACCTGGGCGTTCATGTTCGCGCCGTCCATGTAGACCTGTCCGCCGTGCTCGTGCACGATGGCGCAGATCTCGCGGATCGTCTCTTCGTAGACGCCGTGCGTCGACGGATACGTCACCATCAGCGCCGCCAGGTCGTCGCGATGGGCTTCGGCCTTGGCTCGCAGATCCGCGACGTCCACGTACCCGCGCGGGTCGGTGGCGACGACGACCACGTGCATCCCGGCCATCACGGCGCTGGCCGGATTGGTGCCGTGCGCCGAACTGGGGATGAGCACCACCGTGCGGTGCGCCTCGCCACGACTCTGATGCCAGGCCCGAATGACCAGCAAGCCGGCCAGCTCGCCCTGCGCGCCTGAATTGGGCTGCAGCGACACGGCGGCAAATCCCGTGGCCTCGCACAACGCACGCTCGAGCTCGGCAAAGATCTGCGCGTAGCCGGCCGCCTGGTCGGCCGGCGCAAACGGATGCAGCCGCGAGAACTCGGGCCAGCTCACCGGCAGCATCTCGGCAGCCGCGTTGAGCTTCATCGTGCAGGAGCCCAGCGGGATCATCGACTCGCCCAGCCCGATGTCCTTCCGCTCGAGGCTGCGGATGTAGCGCATCATCTCGGTCTCCGAGTGATGCGCGTTGAAGACCGGGTGCGTGAGGTACGGCGTCCGGCGGGCCAGCGCCGGCGGATAGGCCGGCGCGTCGGCGTCTACCAGCGCCACCGGCGCGACACCAGCAGCGGCCGCGAACACCCCGACCAGCGTCGACGAGTCCTCGGCGCTGACCGTCTCGTCGAGCGCGATGACGAGGTTGTCGGCGTCCATCACTGCGAAGGTTGATGCCGGCCTCCGTCGCCGCCGCCGCAATCGCCGCGGCGCGACCGGGGGTCGCGACATGGAGCGTGTCGAAGAACTGTCGCGTTGCGCTGACGGTATCCCAGCGTCTCGAGCGCGGTGCCGAGCGCGTACGCCAGCGCCCTGACACGGGTGGCAATGGCGCGCAGCCCGTCGGGGCCGTGGTAGACCGCGTACATCGCCGCCATGTTGGCGAGCAGCGCCTGCGCGGTGCAGATGTTCGATGTCGCCTTCTCGCGTCGGATGTGCTGCTCGCGGGTCTGCAGCGCCATCCGGTACGCCGGCCGGCCGCTGCTGTCCACCGATACGCCGATGATGCGGCCCGGCACCTGCCGCACGTACGCGTCCCTGGTCGCAAAAAACGCCGCGTGCGGTCCGCCATATCCCAGCGGCACGCCGAAACCGCTGCGAATTGCCGACGACGACGTCGGCGCCGAGCTCGCCGGGAGGCGTCAGCAGCGTCAAGGACAGCAGATCGGTTGCCACCGCCACGAGCACGCCGGCCTCGTGCGCCCGCGCGATGAGACCGGACAGCTCGTCGACCCGCCCGCACTCGTCCGGGTACTGAACCAGCAGCCCGAACACGTCCTCGCCAAAGGTCACCGCCGCCGGATCCACCTCGCGCACCGTCAGGCCGAGCGGCTCGGCGCGTGACTGCAGCACCGCCCGTGTCTGTGGCCACGTGCGCGAGGACACCAGGAAGGTGTTGCGAACCGCCGCGCGCTTCGGCTGCATCCGGTGCACCAGCGTCATCGCTTCGGCCGCGGCGGTCGGCTCGTCGAGCAGCGACGCATTGGCCACGTCCATGCCCGTGAGGTCCCTCACCATGGTCTGGAAGTTGAGCAGCGACTCCAGCCGGCCCTGAGCGATTTCGGCCTGGTAGGGCGTGTAGGGGGTGTACCAGCCAGGGTTCTCGAAGACGTTGCGCAGGATGACCGGCGGGGTGATCGTGTCGGCGTAGCCCAGCCCGATCAGCGATCGGCAGACACGATTGCGCGCCGCCGTCGCTCGCAACTGCCGGAGGTAGTCGTACTCGGTCAGCGCCGGCGGCAGCGACAGCGGCCGGTCGAGCCGGATAGCCGGCGGCACGACCTCGTCGATCAAGCGCATCGAGTGACGGCGCCTTGACGACAGCCAACATCTCTGCAACCTCGGCGGGGCCGGGCCCGAGGTGGCGGTGCTCGAAACGATCGGGATGTTCGAAGCTCATCGGTGACAGACGGGCGGCAGCTATTTGACCAGGTCGATGTAGGCGGCAGCGGAGAGCAACTCGTCGGCCTGTCCGGGCGACGCCAATCGGATAGCGACCATCCAGGCGCCGTGCGGGTCGGTGTTGACTTGCTCGGGCTTGTCCTTCAGCCCGTCGTTGACCGCGACGACCTCGCCAGACACCGGCGCAAAGAGCTCCGAGACGGCCTTGACCGATTCGATCGTGCCGAAGGCCTGTCCCTGCGTCACCACGGTGCCCACGTCAGGCAGCTCGACGTAGACGACATCGCCCAGCTGCTTCTGTGCGAAGTCCGTGATCCCGACCCGCCCGACCCCATCGTCGATCGCAATCCACTCGTGGTCCTTCGTGTACTTGAGGGTCTCGGGATACATGCGTTACTTTCTCGGCCGCTTGTAGAACGGCAGCGGCACAAGGCGCGCAGGCACGCGCCGGTTGCGGATGTCGATGGCGATCTCGGCGTCGTCGGCCGTCGAGGCCGGCACGTACGCCATGCCAATCGCCTTCTTGAGAAACGGCGTCTGCGTGCCGCTGGTGACCACGCCCACCGGTTCGCCGTCGATCGAGGACGGGATAGCCGTGCCGGGCGATGGCGCGGTCGAGCACCTCGAAGCCGACCAGCCGGCGCGGGACTCCGGCGGCCTTCTGCGCGGCCAGGGCGTCGCGGCCGATGAAGTCGCCTTTGGTCCAGGACACGATCCACTCGAGATCGGCCTCGAGCACGCTGGTGGTGTCGTCGATGTCGTTGCCGTAGAGCCGCATCGCCGCCTCGAGCCGCAGCGTGTCGCGCGCTCCCAGGCCCGCCGGGCGCAGGTCGACCGGCCGGCCCGCGTCGACCAGCGCGTCCCACACGCGCGCGGCGTATTGCGGCGCCACGAACACCTCGTAGCCATCTTCGCCGGTGTACCCGGTGCGCGAGATCGTGGCCCGCACCCCGGCGACCTCGCCGGTGGCAAACCAGTAGTACTTCATCCCCAGATCGGCGCCCGTCAGGGGCTGCAACACCTCGCGAGAGGCCGGGCCCTGCAGCGGCAATCAGGGCGTACCGCGCGCTGGTGTTGACCGCGACCGCATCGCCGGCAACGGCCACGCCCTGGGCGATCCAGGCAAAGTCCTTCTCGATGTTCGAGGCATTGACGACGAGCAGGAAGTGGTCGGGGGCGAGACGGTAGACCAGCAGGTCGTCGACGAAGGTGCCGCGCTCGGTCGTCAAGGCGGCATACTGCGCCTGGCCAATGGCCAGTTTCGCCGCGTCGTTGCTCGTGATGCGCTGGATGCCGGCCAGTGCGTCGCGTCCGGCCACCTCAATCTGGCCCATGTGGCTGACGTCGAACAGCCCGGCGCGCGTCCGCACGGCCAGATGCTCGTCGGTGATGCCGCTGTACTCGACCGGCATCTCCCAGCCCCCGAACGGGACCATGCGGGCGCCCATCGCGACGTGGCGGGCGTACAGCGGCGTGCGACGGAGGGCAGACGACTCGACCTGGGCCATGAAACGCGTGTGCGTGAGGGACGAAACACTTAACGGTACTATGCGCGTTGGAGCAGGTCAAGGCGGCGACGGCCGCACCGGAGGGCTCAGCCGGCCCCCCTGCTCCTGGATCGCCGCAGCGCACGCCCCACGACCAGCGCACCCGCGACCGACGCCGCGGCAACGCCAACGGCAGCCGCCGGTCCGATGGCGGCCCCCAGCGCGGGCACCAGGGCGCCGACGATCACCCCCGCCACCAGCAGTCCAATCACGAGGTCAGCCAGTATGCCTGGCACTTTCATCGACATTGGGCCTCCTTGTCACAGTCACGGCGAAGGGGCGCGCACCGTGCGCGCCCCCTCGAACTCGCTCACTTCATCGGGAACGACGAGCAACTGAGGAACTGGAACCACGCCGACTCCACTTGCAGCGTCCACACGAACGCGCAGACGTTGCGCATCGGGTTGTAGACGGCAAAGCTATTGAGGCAGCTTTGCAGCGAGTTGGCGGCCGCTACCACGAGCCGCTCGTAGGTGTCCCAGCACGTCGGCGTGTGTCCGGCCTGCGCCTTGCGGAGCCGGTGCGCCAGTCTCGCGGTGATCGACCGGCTCACGCGCTGCGCGGCGCCAGGGTCGCCGAGCAGTTCGGCCAGCAGCGCGCCGGTCACCCGCAAACTCAGCGCCTCGGGTGACATCGCGTCCTGCTGCTCCAACGCCTCGTTGATCTGCCGAAACCGCTGGACAGCATCGGAGCGCGCCAGCCACCCCCGCACCCGCCGGGCCTTGCCGTCGTAGTCGCTGTCGCGATCGGCGCGAAGGTCGAGGGCCGCCTCACGACCGTACGCGACTTGCAGCCCGTTGGCCGTGCCGCTGATGAGCAACCGATCGTCTCCCTGCGTGGCCACGCGCACGACGAACCTGCCATCGGCGTAGACCTGCTTGCGGACCGTCAGCTCACCGGCCGTCGCGCTCACCGCCAACGCGCCATCCGCCTCCATCCTCACGCCCGCAGAAAGGCCGAGCTCGGGCAGATCCTGCAGGAGCCGCACCGGCCGCAACGTCTTTTCGACTGGCGCCGCAACCGCAGCACCCGCGGCAGCCAGAACCAGGCCCAGCACTCCGACTCCCAGACACCACATTCGCGCCATACGTCCCCCACTACCGGCCCGAAGGCCGCTCAGTGGCAGACGCGCGACCTCGCGGTGGCTCACCACCTGCGTGACGTCTGCAAGTTCCCGCCGGCAGCGCGCCCGGCCCCGCTGCGGCACCCATCGTGCCGCCCTGCGTCTCAATCTGCCCGCGCCCGCGGCGCCGCTGACGCCGACCGGGGCTCCCTGGCCCACAGCATGCGATTGCCGTAGCGCAGATGTGATTGCAGCGTGTGATAGCTGATGCCCAGCGCGACGCACGCCTGGCGCTTGTTCTGCGCGTGCCGCTGCCACACCAGCCGCACATAGCGGCTGGCCCATTCCCGCAGCGTGTCGCCGCGTTTCAGGGACGGCCAGAGCACGGTCTCCGCATCGCCCCGCAACGCCGGCGGCAGATCGCTCAACTCGGCGCGATCGCCGCGGGCCACACAGATGACGCTCTCGATGACACGCTGCAGCTCGCGCACGTTGCCGGGCCAGTCGTGCGTCAACAGCCCGTCGACCACCTCCGGCGACAGCGTCAGCCGCCGTGTCTCTCGATGCCGCTCCAGGAAATACTGTGAGAGCTCGACGATATCGGCCTGGCGATGGCGGAGGGGCGGCACGTGGAGTTCGACGCCGCCGAGCCGGTAGAAGAGGTCGGCCCTGAACGCCCCGTCGGCGACAAGCGACCGCAGGCTGCGATTGGTCGCCGCCACGATCCGGATGTCGACCCGCTGCGCCCCCTGGCCACCAACACGTTCGACGGCGAGTTCCTGAATGGCCCGAAGCAGCTTGGCCTGCGCAGACAACGACAGGTCCGAGACCTCGTCGAGAAACAGCGTGCCCGTGTCGGCGTGCTCGAACTTGCCGCGCCGCCCGCGGACACCGGTCGCCGTCCGCTCCTCGATCCCGAACAGCTCGGCCTCGAGCAGCGACTCGACCAGCGCCGCGCAGTTGATCGCCACAAATGGGCCCGCGCGCCGCGGGCTCAACTCGTGAATCTGCCGCGCGACCAGCTCTTTGCCGGTGCCCGACTCGCCCTCGATCAACACGGTGAAGTCGGTCGCGGCCAGCCGCTCGATGCGATCCCGCAACGCACGCATCACCGGCGTCGAGCCGATGAGCGGCGCGGCCCCGTCGGGCCGGCCCGGGAAGACTCGAAAGGCGCTTGCGCGCTGCGTGCGGCGGAGGGCTTCAACTTCCAGCAGGACGCCCGCCAGCCGTCCGGCCAGCGTCAGCACTTGCAGATCCCATTCGTCGAACCGACGTGTATCAAGCGGCACGGCGTCGAGCGCAGCCACGATGCGAGGGTCCGCCGTCGGCACATCGACGCTCAGCAACCGTCGTTTCTGCCGGCGCCGCGACCGGCGTCTCGCCGACGCGCCAGTCGCGCAGGCTGACACTTGCCGCGGCCGGCAGGACCCGGCGCACGCCATCGAGGAAGCGAGCGCGCGTGGCATCGCCCTCCTCTCGCATCAGGCTGGCCGCCAGCGCCTGGCACACCACCGCCAGACCCCGTCGTCTATCACCGCGACGGCGAGCGGCGAGCACGCGCTCGTCCGCCGGCGTCCACGACGCCTCCGCCACGGCCTCGCTTCCGGTCTGTCGGGGACGAACACCCACGCCTGGCGGCGGTCTTCAAGGTCGGTGCCATGTCGAGTCCTTCGCCCGGGCCACGTTCCGGGGCCTTGCAGCGATCGGCGGACGTGTCCGGTCTGCCACTCGGGCAGTGACTACCCCGTCGGCTGAAATCCTCGCGAAGCCGGCGGGAACCTGATACTCGGCGAGTAGATCCTGCTCAGCCGGCTGCGCCACCAGCGCGTCAAACCGAAGCGCCGTGCGGTAGCGGACGGCCGAGGCCTCGAGGCGCGCGACGAAACAGCGGATTACTCGCGCGGCGACGCTGATGACCCCATCGCCGATCGTCCATTCGAAGTCGCATCGCGTGCCCCAGCGAAGTCGCAAGCCGCTTTCAACCAGCGCGCCGCCGCTCGACAGGTTGACCAGCGTCACGATGTCGCCGGGACGGACGCGCGCGCTTGGCGGCAGCCGCCCATCGGCGTACGTCTGGCGCGGCCACCGCCTCCGCTCATCTCGCATCGCTGCTCCAGGCGCCAGTCCCCGGCATGCACCGGAGCAGACGCGTCCGTCCGGTGGCGGCAAGAACGACGACCGCATAGCCGCTCGCGAGCGCGCCGCCACGCAGGTACAACGTGCCGCCGCTCGACGCGCCATCGGGCGTGAACACGAGCGTCCGGGCCGTGCCGATTCGCACGGGGTTGGCGCCATCGGCACTGCCGTGCCGTCGATGAGCGGGCACCCGGCGACGAAGCCGAAGTGGGCGCCCGGAAACAAGGCCTGCACGGGCAGCGGCTCGTCGATCGCAGGGTCGCGGCCACTGGCGATGTCGGCCGCGCGCACGCCGTCCCAGTCGCCGTCCACGAACGACTGCGCGACCCATGTGTCGCCGCTGGCGCTGAACCGCAACCCGACGCGGGCCGCTCGATGCACCGCGGAGAACCGCACGCGGCCGCACCTGGCGGCCAGCGCAAAGGCGGCGCCGCGTACCTGCCCTTCCTGGCGCATGCGATCGGTGATCGGCAGCGCGATGGCCGAAACCACCAGCACCAGGGCCAGCGTGGTCAGGACTTCTACCAGCGTGAACCCTCTCATAGCTCAGGCTCTCTTCGCAGTGCAGTCGCTGGCACGCCCGGCGCCGTTCCCGCCGCGAGGCGGGAACGACACCGGAACGCTGAAGCGTTCAGGCCTTTGGCGCCGCCACCGTCAGCCGGCTCTTGATCTTCAGGAAGCTCTTCTCGCCGATGCCCTTCACGTTCATCAGCTCCTCGATCTTCTTGAAGCCGCCGCTCTTCTGCCGGTACTCGACGATGCGCTGGGCGGTGCTCTTGCCGATGCCGGGCAACGACTCGAGGTCGGCGGCGCTGGCCGTGTTGAGGTTGACGACCGCGTCGGCCTTGGCCTCGGCTTTCGACGAGGGCTTCGGCGCGGCGTTCGGGCTCTGCTGGGCCAGGGCGGGCGCGGCCGGCGCGGCCGCCAAGCGTGAGAACGACACTCCAAACGGCGAATCTGCGGACCATGGCACGCCTCCTTGTACGTGGCGGCGGCCGGGATGCGGCACGCATCCCGGCCCGGCCCGCCGACAGATCCGCGAACGACGTGCCGGAGAGGAGGTCGGGCTCTCGAGGATGCCGTCACGCGGACGCCATGCCACAGGGCAACGGCGATGCCCGGCAGCGGCCTGCGATGCCGATGTGCGTGGAAGGTGTTGAGTCGATGAGACTAGAGCGCGGCGACGCGTGCGACGTCAGGTGCGCAGGAGCGGCGCGAAGCGACCGCGCCTGATGACACCGCCGGTTGCGGACTTGCCGCCTGCGCCGGAGCGAGTCGGCGGTCAACCCCGGTTGCCGAGGTCAGGTCGACGCGATACCAGTCGACCGTGCGCCGGAGGCCTTCTTCGAACGGACACCAGCGGCTCGTACCCCAGCACCCGCCTGGCCAGCCCGATGTCCGCGAGCGAGTCGCGCACGTCGCCTGCGCGCGGCTCGGCGTATTGGGGCGCGAGGTTCGAGCCCACCAGGCGCTGAATCGCCTGCGCGAGCTGGTTGATGGAAATCTGCCGGCCGGTGGCGACGTTGATCACACGCCCGGCGGCGTCGGGGGTCGTGGCCGCCTTCAGGACGCCGTCGACGACGTTGTCGATGTAGGTGAAGTCGCGCGTCTGCTCGCCGTCGCCGGTGATGACCGGCGGGCAGGCCCGCCAGCAGCCGCGACGTGAACAGCGCGATGACTCCGGAGTACGGCGAGGAGGGGTCCTGCCGCGGGCCGAACACGTTGAAGTAGCGCGTGGTCACCGTGTCGAGACCGTAGAGCCTCGTGAACATCTGCAGGTACTGCTCGCCAACCAGCTTCTGCAGCGCGTACGGCGACAGCGGGTTGGGCGGCATGTCCTCGCGCTTCGGCAAGCTCCGCGCGTGTCGCCGTACGCCGACGATGAGCCTGCGTAGACGAGCCGGCCGACGCCGGCGTCTTTTGCGGCCACCAGCAGCGGCCAGCGGTCGCGTCGACATTGGCGCGATGCGAGGTCAGCGGGTCGGCGACCGACCGCGGCACCGAAGGAATGGCCGCCTGATGGAGGACCAGGTCGATGCCGTCGACTGCCTCGCGAGCGAAGGCGGCGTCGGCCAGGTCGCCGATCAGCACTTCGGCGCGGCCGTCGAGGACGGCGAGGTTGGACGGCTTGCCGGTGCTGAGGTCGTCGGCGACGCGCACCGTCTCGCCGCGGTCGAGCAGCGCCTGGGCCAGGTGCGAGCCGATGAACCCGGCGCCGCCTGTGACGAGCCAGCGCGCCATCGATCATCGCGCTCCGCTGGGCGACGGCTCGGCGACGGGAGGAAACGTCGCCGAGCGCAGGCCCGGGATCAGCCGCAGCGCGTTGCCGTAGTAGAGCTTTCTGCAGCACCACGTCGGGCAGCTCCAGCCCGTAGAGTTTCCAGAACGCGTGATAGTCCCGGTAGTAGTCGAAATACTCGTCCGCCGTCTCGAACGTCCGCCAGAAGAACGGGTACTCGCTGGGCGACGTACGAGTCCTTGCCAAACAGGATCCGGTCCTGGTACTTCACGAAGAACGCTCGCGCCGCGCGCGGCTGCCGTCCCAGTTCGGCAAGGATCGCGCCGGTTTCGGTCACGACGTTCGGGTGCTCGTCGAGGAGCCGGCCCAGCCGCGCCAGGTCGTTGGCGTGATACGCGAAGTGCGCGGCGATGAACGTGGTCTTCGGGTGCCGCGCGAACAGGCGGTTGCGCTCGGCCATCAGCGTCTCGAACGCCGGGGAACTCGCCTGCCGGGCGCCGGCGTTCGGGGTGGACCTGCAGTTCGAGCCATCGCTCGTTGGTCTCGGTGACCGGCTCGAAAAACGGCTCGGGCTCGGCCGTGTGGATCAGCACCGGCACGCGGTGTCGCGCGCAGGTCTGCCACACCGGGTCGAACTCGGGATCGTCCACCGGCACGCGACCGCCCGCGGCGCGCTTCACCGACAATCCCGAAGTTCTTGAAGATCTTCAGGCCCCGTGCGCCGGCCTTGAGGTCGGCCTCGAGTCGGGCCGCGGCGCGAGCGCCGTAGCCGGGCTGGTCGAGATCGGAGAAGTCGAGGTTCGCGAAGAACACCATGCGATCGGGCGCGGGACTGTCGGCGACGATCTTGAGGCCCGCTTCCAGGCGCGCGCCGGTGCCCCCGCTGAGGTTCACCAGCACCTGCAGGTGCTGCCCGTCCATCTCCTTGACGACCTCGGCCCAGCGTTCCGGCGTCAGGCGCCCGTGGTGGCTGTGGATGTCGATGACGGGGTACTTGGCGCGCGGCACCGGGTGTTCGGCCACCACGAGCGTGGACTTCGGCTTGTACTGGCGGATGCCGAGATCCTGCGCGCTGGCAGCGCCGGTGACCAGGCCCGCCAGGGCGAGCGTCAGCCCGAGCAGGCGCCTCGGCGCGCGGAGACGGGGTTCCGAGTCGGATGTGCGATAACAAAGCCGCAGCCACGCCGATAAGCCGAATTCTGTCCGCCGTCGCTTCATGCCCTTTGCCGGGCGACGGCGGACTTCGGCGAGACGACCATTCCTCTTGCCCTGCCATCACTGGCAGGGTCCAGCGACCTACCCGGAGGCTTCGGACGGGCCGTCCTCGAGCGCCTCCCTATTTGGTCTTGCTCCGTGCGGGGTTTTGCCTGCCACCGACCTTACGGCCGGCGCGGTGCGCTCTTACCGCACCTTTTCACCCTTACCCACCTCCGCTCGCCACCTTCGGAGCGAGCTTCGGCGGGCAAGCTCTGCGGCCTGCCCGCGAAGCGCGAGCGCGAAGTCGGGCGGTATATTTTCTGTGCCACTGGTCCGTCAGGTTACCCTGCCCGGGCGTTACCCGGCGCACTGCCCTATGGAGTTCGGACTTTCCTCTCCCGGCGGCACTACACACGCGCGAATGACCGCGCGCGTGGTTCCCGCCGACAGCGATCGTCTGGCCTGGCTGCGGCTCCTCCGTTCTTACCCGTCACGTTCTCCTGAGAAATCCGATACTGCTCGAGCTTCTTGTACAGATTGCTGCGGGGCGTGTCGATGACCTCGGCGGTCTTCGAGATGTTCCACCCGGTCTCGCGCAGCTTCTGCACCAGGAAGGCCCGTTCGGCCACTTCCTTGTGCTCGCGCAGCGTGCCGGCCCGCAAGCACTTCATTATCGGGTGCCCGCCCGCCAGCGTCAACGCGCATCGCCGTCGGGCAGGTGCGCGACGTCGATGGCGTCGCCCGGCGTCATGATCACCAGCCGCTCGATGGTGTTCCGCAGCTCGCGGATGTTGCCGCGCCAGCGGTGGCGCTCGAGCACGGCCATCGCCGCGTCCGTGATGCGCTTCGGACGCAGGTTGTTCTCGCGCGTGGCGCTTTCGAGGAAGTGCTTCACCAGCAGTCCGATGTCGCCCGGCCGCTCGCGCAGCGGCGGCACGTGAATCGGAATGACGTTCAGCCGGAAATAGAGGTCCTCGCGGAACAGGCCCTTCTCGACTTCTTCCTCGAGCCGCTTGTTGGTCGCGGCAATCACGCGCACGTCGACCTTGATGGTGCGCGCCGAGCCGAGCCGCTCGACCTCGCCTTCCTGCAGCACGCGCAGCACCTTGGCCTGCGTCTTGAGGCTCATGTCGCCGACTTCGTCGAGGAAGATCGTGCCGCGATCGGCCTGCTCGAACTTGCCGATCTGCTTCTCGGTCGCGCCGGTGAACGAGCCCTTCTCGTGTCCGAACAGCTCGGACTCGATCAGGTCGTCGGGAATGGCGGCGCAGTTCACCTGGATGAAGCGCTCGCGCGCGCGCAGGCTGTTGCGATGAATGGCGCGCGCCACCAGTTCCTTGCCCACGCCGCTCTCGCCGGTGATGAGCACGGTGGCCGAGGTCGGCGCCGCGCGCTTGACGGCTTCGAGCACGCCCCGAACCGCGGCGCTTTCGCCGACGAGCTGGTGCTTGAGCGTCTCGGTGCGGCGAAACGCGACGACCTCCTGCGTGAGCTTCTGCTGGTCGAGCGCGTTGCGCACGCTCACCAGCACGCGCTCGGTCGACAGCGGCTTCTCGATGAAGTCGAACGCGCCCAGCTTGGTCGCTTCGACGGCCGTGCTCACCGTGGCGTGCCCGGAGATCATGATGACGGGCAGGGTCTCGTGCGTCGCGCGCAGCCGCTGCAGCACGTCGAGGCCGTCCATGCCGGCCATCTTGATGTCGAGCAGCACCAGGTCGGCCGGCTCGCGGTCGGCCAGCGTCAGGCCATCCTGCCCCGTGGCCGCGCCCTGCACGTCGAAGCCCTCGTACTCGAGAATCATCTTGAGCGAGTCGCGGATGGCCGACTCGTCGTCGATCACCAGAATCCGTGGTTTCATCGTTGGGCCGGGCGATCAGGGCTGGTCGATGCGGACGGTGCGCAACGCGCGCTGGTCCTCATCGGGCAGATACAGGTACAGCGCGAGCACATCGCCCGGCCGCACCGCGGCGGTCAGACGCTGGAACTCGCGCGCCGAGGCGACGGGGCGGCGATTGACCTCGAGGATCACCTGCCCGCGCTCGAGATCGGCGTCGAAGGCGGGCCCGATCGGATCCACGCGGGCGATGAGCACGCCGCGCACGTCGGACGGCAGCTGCAGGCGCGCGACGTCTTCGCGATCGAGATCGCGCACGGCAAGCCCCAGGGGCGATCCCCCGCTGGTGGGGCGGACCGACGGCTGGCCGTCGTGACCCGACTCGCCGGGCTCGGCCGCACGGCCGGGCCGTTCGGCGAGCTTCACCACCAGCCGCATCGGGCGGGCGTCCCGCACCAGGTCGACGTTGACGGCGGTGCCCGGTTCGGTGGCCGCAATGCGGCGGATCAGCTCGTCGTTGGACGTCACGGGCTGGCCGTCGACGGCCGTGATGAGATCGTAGGGCCGCAACCCGGCGCGCTCGCCCGGCGAGTTCTCCGTGACGTCCTGCACGAGCGCGCCGCGCGTGCTGCCCAGCCCGAGCGACCGCTGCAGGTCGGGATCGACGTCCTTGAGGGCCACGCCGATATAGCCCCGCGCCACGCGGCCGCGCAGCTTCAACTGCGGCAGCACCGCGCGCGCCTGGTTCACCGGGACGGCAAACCCGATGTTGCTGGCGCGCGAGCTGATGGCGGCGTTGATGCCGATCACCTCGCCGCGCGCGTTGATCAGCGGGCCTCCGCTGTTGCCGAAATTGATCGCGGCGTCGGTCTGGATGTAGTTGTCGAGGCTGCTGTCGAACAGCTTGCGGCCGATGTAGCTCACCACGCCGACCGTCACGGTGTGTTCGTACGCCAGCGGGTTGCCGATGGCGCACACCCACTCGCCCACGCGCAGCCCGTCGGAATCGCCGAGCGGCGCCACGGGAAACGGCTGCGGCGAGCTCACCTTGATGAGCGCGATGTCGGTGTCCGGATCGCTGCCGACGACCTCGGCCCGCAGCGTCCGCCCGTCGGCCAGCTTCACCAGGATGCGCTCGGCGCGCTCGATGACGTGGTGGTTGGTGAGGATGTGGCCGTCGGCCTCGATGATGACGCCGCTGCCGGTGCCGCGCCTGGGCGAGCTGTCGCTGCGATCGGACTCCCAGGGCGGGCTCGACGCGCTCGTCGCGCGACTGGTCGCGCGCCCCGCGCGAGGTCGCGTCGATGTTGACCACGGCCGGGTTGATCTGCTCGGCGACGTCGGCGAAGTTCACCAGGGCCGGCGAGCAGCGACGCGGTGCGCACGGCGCTGGCCGTTCGCGTGGGCCGCGGTCGTTCGCGAGTCGGCGGGCGCAGGCGTCATCGACCCGGCGACAATCAAGCCGACCAGAAACGCAGCGGTCGCCACCAGGACGACGGTCACCAGCGCAAAACGGCGGCTCATGACGTCATTATAAGACGCCGCAACGCGGCCTCATCCAGGGTTTCCACGCCGAGCTGGCGGGCTTTCTCGGCTTTGCTGCCGGGATCGGCGCCCACGACGACGTAGCTGGTCTTGCGGCTCACCGACCCGGTGACCTTGCCGCCCAGCCGCTCGATCGCCGCGGTCGCCTCCTCGCGCGTCAGGCCGTCGAGCGTGCCCGTGAGGACGAACGTCTTGCCCAGCCAGCGGCCCGCCGGCGGGAGCGGCACGCTCGGCCTCGGTCGCTTCGGTGCTGCACGCCCTGGCGTCGCCAGCCGGCTCGACGAGCGCCCGGTTTCGTTCGTCGTCGAACCACTTCCGCACCGAGGCCGCCACCACCGGGCCAATCTCGGGCACCCGCTGCAGCCCGTCGACGTCGGCGGCGGCCAGCGCCTCCAGGCTGCCGAACCCGCGGGCGAGCAGTTCGGCGGCGCGCTCGCCGACGTGGCGGATGCCCAGGCCGTGAATCAACCGCCACAGCTCGTTCCGGCGGCTGCGCTCGATCTCGGCGACGAGGTTGCTGCCGACCTTGCCGAGCTTTCGCGGTCGCGCGCGATCGGACTTCGGATCGCGCGGCGCGACGACCAGATCTTCCAGCGTCTCGCGGGTCAGCGTGTAAAGGTCGGCGACGTCGTTGACCAGGCCCAGTTCCACGAGCTGGTCGACGATGGCCTCGCCCAGCCCTTCGATGTTCATCGCGTGGCGGGACGCGAAGTGTTCGAGGCTGCGGCGCAGGCGGGCCGGGCAGCTGCTCGCGTCTCGCATCGCCAGACGACCTCGCCGTCCCCGCGCACCAGCTCGCTGCCGCACGACGGGCAGGTCAGACGGCATCTGCCAGGGCTCGGCGCGATCGGCGCGATCCGGGTTCTCCGACCCGCGACGACCTTCGGGATGACGTCGCCGCCTTTCTCGATGACGACCCGGTCGCCGACCCGGACGTCCTTGCGCGCGACCTCGTCGGCGTTGTGCAGGGTCGCCATGCCGATGGTGGACCCGGCCAGCAACACCGGCTCGAGCACGGCCACCGGCGTCACCGCTCCGGTGCGGCCCACCTGCAGCACGATGTCGTTGAGACGGGTCGTCGACCTGCTGCGCGGGAAACTTGAAGGCGATCGCCCACCGTGGAAACTTCGAGGTCGTCCCCAGGCGCTCGCGGTCGGCGATCGTGTTGACCTTGATCACCACGCCGTCGGTTTCGTAATCGAGACCGTGCCGCTGGTCCTGCCAGCGCGCACAGTACGCGACCAGCGCCTCGATGCCGGCAAGCCGTTCCCGGTGCGGCTCGACCGGCAGCCCCCATGTCTCGAGCGCGTCGAGCATGCCCGGCGTGCGTCGGTCCGACGTCCAGGCCGACGACCTGATACGATCCACGCGCTCAGCCGCCGCTCGGCGACCTGCCGCGGATCGAGCTGTCGCACGGCGCCAGCCGCGGCGTTGCGAGGGTTGGCGAAGGGCGGCTCGCCGGCCTCCTCGCGTTCCTGGTTGACGCGCTCGAACACGGCCCGAGGAAGGTAGACCTCGCCGCGGACTTCGAAGCGCCCCGGTGGCGCCTGCTGCAGACGCGAGCGGGATGGCGCGGATCGTCCGGACGCTGGCGGTCACCTCTTCGCCGCGCTCGCCGTCGCCGCGCGTTGCGCCCACGGACGAGCAGGCCGTCCTCGTAGGTCAGCGCGATGCTGAGGCCGTCGATCTTGAGCTCGGCGACGTAGTCGATCGGCGCCATCGGCGACGCCCAGGCCCTTCCTGACTCGCTCGTCGAACGCGCGCAGCTCGTCGACGTTGTACGCGTTGTCGAGGCTGAGCATCGGCGCCCGGTGCGCGACGGTCGCAAAGCCCTCCACCGGCTGCCCGCCAACGCGCTGGGTTGGCGAGTCGGGCGTCAGCAGGTCGGGGTGCGCCTCTTCGAGCGCGCGCAGCTCGCGCATGAGCGCGTCGAACTCGGCGTCGGAGATCTCGGGCGCGTCCCGATCGTAGTACAGGGATTCGTGATGGCGGATCTGATCGCGGAGGGCGGCGATGCGGTCGGCGGGAGTCACGCGGGCGCCTGAGGCCGGAGGTCCGACGGCCCGAGGCACTATCTGTCCCGGTGCAGCACGTAGTCGGCGAGCGCCTCGAGGGCCTCGCGCTCGGGACTGGGCGGAAAGATGCGCCAGCTGGCGCCGCGCGGCCATGGCGTGGTCGCGGGCCCGCGTCTGGGCGTACTCGAGCGCGCCGGTGTGCCGAAGCAGCCGCGTCACCTCGGCCCATTGCTCGCGCGTGGCGGTCCGATCGTCGGCGATGCGCGCGATGAGCGGGCGCGCGGTCGGATCGCTCGCCAGCAGCCGGATGAGCGGCAGGGTCACCTTGCCCTCGCGCAGGTCGCCGCCCACGGGCTTTCCGAGCGCCTCGGCGTCGCCGGTGAAGTCGAGCAGGTCGTCCATCAACTGAAACGCGATGCCGAGGTTGAACCCGTACTCGCGGAGCGCCTGCCACTGGTCCGGTGTCGACGTGCCCAGGCGGCCGCCAATCTCGGCGCATCCGGCAAACAGGTGCGCCGTCTTGCGCCGGATGATGTCGAAGTGCTCGTCCTCGGTGATGTCGATGTCGCCGTTCTTGGTGAGCTGGTACAGCTCGCCTTCAATCATCCGCAGCGTGACGTCGCACAGCAGCCGAACCAGGTCGAGCGAGTTCTCGGTGAGCGCCAGCGACATCGACTTGATGTAGAGGAAGTCGCCCAGCAGGACCGTGACGTCGTTGCCCCACTGCGAGTGCGCCGCCAGACGTCCCCTTCGCACTTCCGCATCGTCGATGATGTCGTCGTGGACCAGCGTCGCGGTGTGGATGAACTCGACCACGGCCGCATGGAGAATCGCGCGATCGCCCGCGTAGCCGCACAGCCGCGAGGCCATCAGCAGCACCGCGGGCCGCACGCGCTTGCCGCCGGAACTCTGGATGTAGCGGCCGATGCGGGGGATCACATCGACGCGCGACTGCAGATGCTCGGCGTACGCGTCTTCGACCTTCTGGAGATCCGCGCGGATAGGCTCGAACAGGCGCAGCAGGTCTGGCGGCGGGCTGTCGACTGAACGGTTCAAAGCTCGTCCATCACAACATACTTGCGCGCGGGGTGTCAACGCGCGCAAGAGCTTGTGCGCCGAAGAGTTGCAGGGCGTTCCGGGTCGTCTGTTCGACCACCGCCGCGCGCGAGATGCGCCGCAGCGTCGCCAGCCGGTCGGCGACGTGGGCCACCCAGGCCGGCTCGTTCCGCTTCCCGCGGAACGGCACCGGGGCCAGAAACGGGCTGTCGGTCTCGATCAGCAGCCGATCCTCGGGCACGAACGCCGCGACGTCGTGCAGATCGGTGGCCTTCGGAAACGTCACGATCCCTGCCAGCGACAGGTGGAAGCCCAGGTCCAGCGCTCGCCGCGCGCGGTCGACGCCCCCGGTGAAGCAGTGGAACACGCCCCTGACGCCCGCGCCTTCGGCCGCCAGCAGCGAAAACGTGTCCTCGTCGGCCTCGCGCGTGTGAATGACGACAGGCAGGTTCATCGCGCGGGCGCAATGAAGCTGCTCGGCAAACACCGCGTGCTGGACGTCGCGTGGCGAGAAGTCGTAGTGGTAGTCCAGGCCGATTTCCCCGACGGCACACACGCGCCCTCGAGCCGCGCCCTCGCGAATCCACGATTCGGCCTGCCCCGGCCGACCCGCGCACTGGTGCGCCTGATGGGGATGCACGCCGACGGCAAAGGCCGCTTCGGGCCACAGGCTCCGCACGCCGCTCGGCGCGCGCGCGCCTCGGCCTGGTCACCTGCGGCGAGGATGCAGATCGCACTGGTCAGACCCGCCCCGCGCGCGCGAGCGATGACGGCGTCGAGATCCGCCTCGAAGACTTCGTCGGCGAGATGACAATGGGTGTCGATCATCGGTACGCGGTCACCGGGCACCGCGCCTTCGCCCGGCGCAACGAGGATCGGTTTTCCGCCTTCGCTGCTCGACGCCAGCACCATGCCGTTGCTCTCGATGCCCATGAGCTTGGCGGGCTTGAGATTGGCGACGACGACGATCAGGCGCCCGACCAGCGCGTCGGGCTCGTAGGCCTCGGCGATGCCGGCCACGATGGTGCGCTCCTCGGTGCCCACGTCGATGCGCAACTGCATCAGCTTCTTCGACTTCGGCACGCGCTCGGCGGAGAGGACCTTGGCGACGCGCAGCTCGACGCTCATGAACTGGTCGATGCCGATGCGCGAGTCGGCCGGCGCTGCGGTCGCCGCGCCATCGGCTTGCGCCGACGGCGCCGGAGGTGCGACGGCCTCTGGCGTCGTTGCCGGCGGCGTGGCCGGCGGTGCTGTTGGGTCGGTCACGGTCACCACTCCTGCCGCGGGTGCCGCGGCGGTACTGCCATCGAGCCGAGGCCAGATGGCGGGGCCCTTCACAAGCGTTCGCGCCAGGCGTCGCCTTCCACGCGGTGTCACGATCGAACGTAATCGCGTCGACTGCCGTCGGCTCGCCGGCTCGGCGCAAAATCTCGGCGGCCGTCGTCGGCATCACCGGCAACAGGAGCACCGCCGCAATCCTCAACGCCTCTGCGGCGTCGCACAGCACCTGCGTCAGCGTCTCGGCCCTGGCGGGGTCTTTCGCCAGCGTCCAGGGTTCAGATGCCGCGATGAACGCGTTGGTTGCATCGACGATCGAGAAGGCCGCAAACGCCGCCTCGTGGATGGCGAAGCGCTCCATCGCGTCGCGATACGTCTCGACCGCCTGCTCGGCCACCTCGCGCAGCCGACCGGGCTCGAGCGGGGCCGCCGGCAGCGACAGGCCGCGGTACTTCTCCACCATGGCCGTGACCCGGCTCACCAGGTTGCCCAGGTTGTTGGCCAGGTCGACGTTGTAGCGCTCCTCGAACCGCTCCCACGAGAAGTCGCCGTCGCCGCCGAACGGGATCTCCTTCACCAGGTACAGCCGCAGCGGATCGGGGCCGAGGCGGTCGGCGGCTTCGAGCGGGTCGATGACGGTGCCGAGCGACTTGCTCATCTTCTGGCCCTTGAAGTGCACCCACCCGTGCCCGAAGACCGACGTCGGCAGCGGCAGCCCCGCGCTCATCAGCATCGCCGGCCACACGACACAGTGGAACCGCGTGATGTCCTTGCCGACGACGTGCAGGCTGGCCGGCCACCATTGGGCGAACTGCTCGTCGTCGGTGCCGTAGCCGACAGCCGCGGCGTAGTTGATCAGGGCGTCGAACCAGACGTAGACGACGCTCGACGGGTCAAACGGCAGCGGGATGCCCCAGCTCTGCCCGGCCCGCGAGATGGAGATGTCTTCGAGCCCGCTTTCCACCAGCCGCAGAATCTCGTTGCGGCGGATCTCGGGCTGGACGAACTCGGGGTGCGCGCGATAGTGCTCGAGCAGCGGCTGCTGATACTTCGACAGCCTGAAGAAGTAGTTCTTCTCCCGGATCCAGTCCGGCTTCGTCAGGTGGATCGGGCACTTGCCGTCGACCAGATCCTTCTCCTGCTTGAACGCCTCGCAGGAGACGCAGTACCAGCCCTCGTAGTGCCCTTCGTAGACGTCGCCGCGCTCGTAGCACGCCTGCGCCATCCGCTGCACGGCGGCCCGGTGCCGCGGCTCGGTCGTGCGGATGAAGTCGTCGAACGAGATCGACAGCTTCGCCCAGACCTCGCGAAACGCCCGCTCCATCTGATCGCAGTACACGTGCGGATCGAGCCCGAGCTCGCGCGCCTTCCGGAACACGTTCTGCGAGTGCTCGTCGTTGCCCATCACGAACCGCGTGGGCACGCCGGTGAGCCGCTTGTAGCGCGCGATGACGTCGGAGGCGACCTTCTCGTACGCGGTGCCGAGATGCGGGCGGCTGTTGACGTAGTCGATGGCTGTCGTGAGGTAGAAGGACATTGAGAATTGACGATTGCAGATTGACGATTGACGATTACGGGCGGTGCTCGAGCCAGGCCTTCATGGCCGCGGCATGCACGTCCTTGGTCGCCACGCCGTGCTCTCTCGCACGGGCGGCGCAGTCGTCAAACTCGGGCTGGCCGTTCATCACCGCGCCCCGGCGCCGCGCGACTTTGATGCGCACGTCGCCATAGGGCGTCGCCACCGACACGATTTCGCGCGCCAGGCACTCGCGCTGCCACTCGGCAAAGCGCACGCCGATGGTGGTCGTCTCGCGGAAGAGCACGTCGACAATCGCGTCCTTGCCCGACGGCGCCACCAGCACCGACACCAGCGTGCCCGGGCGGCTCTTCTTCATCTGCACCGGGACGAAGAACACCTCGAGCGCGCCGGCGGCGTAGAGCTGGTCCATCACCGAGCCCGAACAACTGGGGGTTCATGTCGTCGATCTCGCTTTCGACGACGAGCACGCGATCGCCGTGGGCATGACCGTCGGCAGCCTCGCCCACCAGGACGCGCAACACATTGGGCGTGTCGGCGAACTCGTGATCGCCGGCGCCATAGCCGGTCGCCGCCACGCGCATCGCCGGGATGGGGCCAAACGCGTGCGGCGTACGCCGTCAGCAGCAGCGCTCCGGTGGGCGTCAGCAGCTCGGCTTCAGGCCCGCGCGAGAACACCGGCGCATCGGCCAGCAGGCGCACCGTCGCGGGCGCCGGCACGGGGAACACGCCGTGCGCCGACTGCACCATGCCGCGTCCGACGTTGATCGGCGACACGACCACGCGATCCACGCCCAGGCTGTCGAGGGCGTACACGGCGCCGACGATGTCGATGATCGAGTCGAGCGCGCCGACCTCGTGCAGGTGCACCTTCTCGACCGGCATCTGATGAATCGCGGCTTCAGCGACCGCGAGCCGCTCGAAGAGCGCCTTTGCGCGGTCCTTCCCCGCCGGGGCCAATGCAGAGCGGTCGATGAGCGCGGCGATCTCCGGCAGGCTGCGGTGAGGGTGATGGTGCTTCGGCGGCTTCGGCTTCGCCGCGTGCTCGTGCGAATGCTCGTGCGAGTGGTCGTGCCCGTGGTGGTGGTGATCGTGGTGGTGGTGCGTGGGTGTGCGAGGCCTTGGCGGCCACGCCTTCGATCACCCGAAACTTCGTCGCCGACACGCCGGCTCGCAGCACGCGGTCGGCCGCGACGTCGTAGCCGTCGATGGCCAGGCTGCCCAGCGCCGCGCGCAGCCCGTCGAGCGGGACCCCTGCGTCGAGCAGCGCGCCGAGAATCATGTCGCCGGAGGCGCCGTTGAAGCAGTCGAAATAGAGAATTCTCATGGTCCGAAACGCCAATTGTAGCCCAGTCACCGCGCGGGGCCGGCTGGCCGGGCGTTGTCGCTGCGAGCCGCAGCACGGACCGATGGCCCTCGTCGGACCGCTCCTTGAAGCTGAAGTACCCCGTCGCCGTGAGGATCAGATGGTCCAGCAGCCCGATGCCCAGCAACTCGGCGGCCTCGGTCAGGTGGATCGTGAGCGCCGCGTCCTCCTCGCTGGGCGAGGCGTCGCCGGAGGGGTGGTTGTGGAACACGACGACGAAGGCGGCGCGGACGGCGACGGCCTCGCGAAACACGTCTCTGGGCGGCGCGGGGCTGCGGTCGAGCGCGCCGCTCGAGATGATCCGCGTGGCCAGGCACCGGTACTTCGTGTCGAGCAGCACGATGCCGAACTGCTCGACGGGGTGGGCGCCGAACTTCGGCACCAGCCACAGCGCCAGATCGCGCGGCGTCGTGAACTGCCGCCGCTCGTCGACGTCGGGCATCACGGTCCGGCGCCCCAGTTCGAGCGCCGCCAGCACCTGCGCGGCCCGCGCAGGCCCGACGCCGCGCACCTGGCACAACTCCACTTCGGTCAGCCGCAGCAGGCCGCGCGCTCCGCCGCCGCGCGCCAGCAGCGCCGTCGCCAGCTCGAGTGCGCTCATCGCCGGGCGTGCCGTGTCCGAGCACCAGCGCGAGCAGTTCGTTGTCGCCCAGGCCACTGGCGCCCACGCGAATGAACTTCTCGCGCGGCCGATCCTCGGGCTCGAGCGAGATGACGGATGCTGCCAAAGCGAGTGCCCTTGCGTATACTCAGGCGCGATGCCGCGCCTTGTCGTCTCGTGTCTGCTTGCCTGTGTGGCCGCCACTGCCGTCGGCTGCGCCGATCCGCCCAACAAGGAACTCCATCAGGCCCAGGGGGCCATCGACGCCGCGCGCGCCGCCGGCGCCGACAGCTACGCCACCGAGGAGTTCACGGCCGCCGTCGATGCGCTGGCCCGCGCCGAAGCGGCGGTGGGTCAACGCGACTATCGGCTGGCGCTCAGCCAGGCGCTCGACAGCCGGGAGCGCGCGCAGAACGCCGCCAAGCTCGCCGCCAGCCAGAAGGCCGCAGTCCGCAGCGACGGCCGAACGACTGCTGGCCGAAGTCACGTCGGCGGTGGCCGTGGCCAGCGCCCGCCTGGCGGCCGAGACCTCGCGCAACCCGTCGCCGGCCGTCGTCGCGCTGCAGTCCGCCGTCCAGAACGCGCGCGCCGCCCTTGACGATGCAGGCAAGGCGCTTGCCACCGAGGACTACCTCGAAGCGCGCCGGCGTCTGCAAGGCGTCCGCGACACGCTAGTCGCGGCCCAGAAGGCACTTCCGGCCGCAGCCGCCCACACGTCCCGCACGGCGCGGACGCTGACCGACATCGCAACTTTTGCGATCGACGACCACGGACCGAGTACGCAGCTTTCGCGGACTCCGGCGTGTCGGCGGACGCAGGCGGTTAGCGGAATCAGGACGGGACCCAGCAGCATCACCACGGTCACGATCGCGACAAAGGCCACGACGTCGAGCACGATGCCGTAGCGCATCATCGCCGTGATGGGGATGAAGCCGGAGCTGTAGACGATGGCGTTGGGCGCCGTGGAGATCGGCATCATGAAGCCCATGCTCGCGCCCAGCGTCGCGCCGAGTGCGGGCTCGACCGCGCGCACCCCGGCGGCCTGGGCGACGGCAATCGCGACCGGCACGATCATGTTGGCCGACGCCGTGTTCGACGTGGCCTCCGACAGCAGGATGGCCGACGCGGTGAAGATCACCGTCAGCGCCAGCGAGGTCTTCGACGGCAGCCACGCCGTGATGCCCCTGCCCATCGCCTCGGCCAGGCCCGTCTGAAACGCCAGCGCGCCCAGCGCCAGCCCGCCGCCGTACAACAGGACGATGCCCCAGTCGATGCGGACGGCCTCGTCCCACGTCAGCGTAAAGCGCCGCGTGCGCCAGTCGACGGGCAGCACGAACAGCAGCAGCGCGCCGATCATCGCCGCGACGCCTTCGGGCACCGCCTTCTGATACTCCCGCGAGAACGCCGGAGTCATCGAGACCCGCCAGCGCGAGAAATCCCGGAAGCGTCCACAACAGCACCGTCGCGCCAAACGCGCCGAGGACGTTGCGCTCGGCCGGTCGACAGCGCGCCGAGCTTGCTGGAGCTCGGCGCGCACCAGGTCCGCGCCGCCTTCGACCATCCGCACGCCCCGCGCCGTCGTCACCGTGAACAGCGTCACCAGGGCGGCAAACAGCACCAGCACCAGCGGCACGCCGATCGCCATCCACGTGAAAAACGAGATGCGGGTGCCGGTGATCCGTTCCAGCATCCCGATCCCGATCAGGTTCGGCGGCGTGCCGACGGGCGTGGCCATGCCGCCCACCGACGCGCCAAACGACGTCATCAGCATCAGGCCCAGCGCGAAGCGCCGAACCGCGGTCCGGCTGGCTTCGTCCTTCGGCCCGCTCTTCATCAGGTGGCTGACCAGCGCCAGGCCGATGGGAAACATCATCGCCGTGGTCGCGGTGTTGCTGATCCACATCGAGATGCCCGGTCGCCACGGCCGCTGTAGACAAACAGGATGCGCGGCGCGCTGTGTCCGACGAACTTCCACGACAACGCGGTGTAGGCGATGCGCCGGTCCACGCCGTGGACGAACATCGCCTCGGCCAGGATGAAGCTGCCGATGAACAGGAAGATGATCGGGTCGGCAAACGGCGCCAGCGCGACGCGCGCGTCGGCGACGCGCAGCACGACGGCCAGGACCGGGCCCAGCACCGCCGTCGCCGCCATGGGCAGCGCCTCGGAGACCCAGAGCACGACGACCAGGCCCATGATGGCGGCCATGCGGTGCGCCGGGCTTTCCAGCGGCAGCGGCGCCAGCCAGATCGCCGCCATCACCGCCGGCGCCAGAAACAGGCCGACCGTCCGGCGCCGCCGGTTGAAGCGTTCCTCGGCCGGCGAGTACACCTCGGCCGCTGCGATCGCCTGATTAAAGCTGCGCACAAAAGGTCCCGTCGGCCAGAATCTCGGCCCACCCGGTCAGCGTGATGCCCGCGTCGGTCCAGGCGACACGCTGCGTGCCGCCAGGCGCGATCACCTCGACATCGCGCGAGGCGCCGCCGTGGCTGGCGGCGGCAACCGCCGCCGCGCACGACCCGGTGCCCGACGACTCGGTGGGACCGACGCCGCGCTCCCAGATGCGAATCCGCACCCGGCCCGGCGACTCGACCACGGCGAACTCGACGTTGGTGCGATTGGGAAACGCCGGATGGTGTTCGAGCGCCGGCCCCAGCCTGCGCGAACCGCGCGTCGTCGGGCAGCGGGCCCAGCACGACGCACTGCGGGTTGCCGACGGCCAGCACGGTCGCCGTCACGGTCTCGCCCAGCACGTCGAGACGGCGCTCGACGATGCCGGTGGGGTGCCCCATCTCGGCCGCAAACAGGTACGACGCGCCCGAGACCTCTTCGAGCACGCAGCCGCTTGGACCCCGCCGTCGTCTCGACGACGATCTCGCGCATCCTTCGCGCCCGGCAGTCCGCCAGTCGCGCGCGACGATCGCCGCCAGGCCTCTCAGCCCGTTGCCGGACAGCTCCGATGGGCTGCCGTCGGCATTGAGCAGCGTCATCGTCGCGCCGCGCGCCGGTCGAGCGTGTAGAGAATCAGCCCGTCGGCGCCGACGCCGCGATGGCGGTCGCAGAGCCGGCCGCGCCCACGCCGCCGGATCGCGCACCCGCCAGAGCGGCGGCGGGCACGTACAGGAAGTCGTTGCCGTAGGCGTGCGCCTTGGTGAAGGCGATCATGTCGACGACTTGCGGCAGAAGGCCAGCAGGTGCCAGCCGTAGCGGCTGGACCAGTCCGCGCGGCAAGGCGTTGAAGGTGCCGACAAAGAGCGTGTTGAAGGCCAGCCCCTTCCAACCGCCGTGCAGCCGGCTCTTCACCGGAAACCGCTCGTAGACGACGTCGACGCGCGGAAAGACGTCGACCAGCGCCCGAAACTCGGCGGGCGAATACTTGTGCAGCACCGGCGCGCCCTCGTGCTCGAGATCGACCTTCATCAACTTCGACAGCGCGTTGAGCCACGAAATGCGGTTGTAGCCCTGAAACACCGCCTCGCCGCCCGGCTTCAGCACGCGGTGCACCTGCTCCACCAGGCCTCGTCCGTTGCCGGTGTACTGCGCCACGCCGTGCGCGAACACGTAGTCGAAGTGCCCGTCGGGAAACGGCAGCGCCTCGCCGTCGGCGACCAGCAGGTCGGCGTCAAGGCCACGATGGGCGATGTTCTGGCGCGCCAGCGCGATGGCCGAGTCGGCGATGTCGACGCCGGTCACGCGCGCGCCGCCGCGTGCAAAGCGCACCAGGTCCACGCCGGTGCCGCAGCCGACGTCGAGCACGGCCTTGCCCGCCAGCCCGTCAAAAGGCACCAGCCGCAGCAGGTGATGGAGCTTGTCGAAGTGATACTCGTCGAGGTCGTCGAAGAACCCGGCCGAACCCGGCTGGATGATGCGAGATCGCCAGATCGTGGATGTGCTCGTTCCAGTAACTGCGGACCCGGCGGTTGACGCGATCAGGCGGCCGGGCGCCGGCTTCCTGAAGTGCGCGTGATTCAGACACGGGCCATAACTATAATGCAGCTGGTTCAGCCGCTCCCCACCCATGTTCCGCGACCTCGACGCCCTCACCTCGCACACCTTCGACCTGCTGGTCGTCGGTGGCGGCATTCATGGCTTGATGGCGGCGTGGGACGCCTCGACCCGAGGCCTGCACGTCGCGCTGATCGAGCGGCACGACTTCGGCGGCGCGACGTCGTTTCATCACCATCGCACGCTGCACGGCGGCCTGCGCTACCTGCAGTCGGTCGAACCTGCCGCGGCTGCGGCAGTCGGCGCGCGAGCGGCGCACGTGGGCGCGCATGGCCCCGCACTTGATCGAGCGCCAGGCGTTTGCCGTGCAGGCCGGCGGCACCGCACGGCAAGCCGGCGTGCCTGCTCCGCGCCGGGTTTCGCCCTCGACGCCGCGCTCACGCCCGGCCGCAACGCCGGTGTGCCGCGATCGCCTGCACCTGCCCGCAGGCCGCATCGTCGACGGCGCGGAGCGGGCCGAGCTCGACACCGGCGACGCTGCTCGGCGACGGGCCCGTCGGCGTGTGGCACGACTACTGCACGACGCACGCCGAACGTCTCACGTTTGCCGTGGCCATCGCCGCCGTGCGCGCCGGCGCGGTCCTGGCCAACTACGTGGATGCCATCGAGCCGATTCGGCAAGGCCGGACGATTGCCGGCGTGATCGCGCGCGACCACGTCGACGGCGCCGATGCTGACCATCAGCGCCCGCGTGCTGCTCAACGCCACCGGCGCGAGCGCCGGCCGGCTGATGGGCGGCTTCGGCGTGCGACAGTCGCCGCGGCTGGTCAAGGCCATGAACCTGGTCACGCGACGCCCGGCGCCCGCCGTGGCGTGCGGCGCCCCCACGGCTGACGGCCGCCTGCTGTTTGCGCTGCCGTGGCAGGGACGGCTGGCCATCGGCACCTGGCACGGCGCCGACGCCCTGCGGCGCCGACGCCGCGATGGTGACGCCCGCAGGAATTCGACGCGTTCCTGGCCGGCGTCAACCAGGCCTTCCCGGCGCTCGCAGCTCACCGCCGACGACGTCACGCTGGTGCAGCGCGGTGTCGTGCCGGCCGTCGGCCTCGGCAGCCACGTGACGCTGGCCGACCGCCCGCTGCTGCGCGAGCATCGACACGACGGCGTCGACGGCGCCATCTCGCTGATGGGCGTGAAGTACACGACCGCGCGCGCGTTGGCCGAGCAGGCCGTGACGCTGGTGACGGCGCAGCTGGGTCGACACGCGCCGTCGACGACCGCCAGAGCGCAGCTTCCCGGCCATGAGCCGACGGGCACTCCCCCGCCGGTGATGGGACTCGACCAGGGCGCCTGGGATCACCTGGAACGCGTCTACGGCGACCAGGCCACGCGCGTCGCCTCGCTGGTGCAGGCCTCACCCTCCCTGGGCGAGCGCATCGTCGACCGCCTGCCCATCGTCGGCGCGCAGATCGTCGAAGCCGCCCGCAACGAGATGGCGCTGACGCTCGAAGACATCGTGCTGCGCCGCACCGGGACTGGGCTCGGCCGGCTACCCGGGCGACGAGGCGATTCTGAAGGTGGAACGGCATCGCGCGCGAGGAGCTCGGCTGGAGCTCGTCGCGGGTACAGGAGGAGATTCAGGGCCTCAAGGAGTTCTACCTGCCGTCCACGTGCGGGTGCGCAATCTGCAATCGCATCCACCGATTCACTCCTACCCGTTGTCCTCGACCGGCTTCGCGAAGGCGCCGCACGTGATCGTGCCGGTGATGCGCGCGCCGGTGTCGGCCGTCGCGTCGATGGCGAAGGTGCCGCCGCCGCCGTTGGGCGTGAAGGTCACGCGACCCGTGCCGTGGGTATCGCCGTGCCCCTGCACCTTGACCGTGCTGATGCGATGCATGGTCGACCCGAGCAACACGCCGAGATTGAACATGTCGCCGCTGTTGCGCACGCGCCAGAAGGCCAGGTTCGCGTAGCGCTGGGCGTCGCGATGCCGCGCATTCCACTGCGCGGCCGGCACGTCGTACAGCGTGCCGTGCGGCTGTGCCAGGCACGTGCCGCGCGCCGATACCACGTAGGGCGTGCTGCCGATGCGCAGGTCGAGTTGGATGGCCGACTGCGGATCGGGATCCTGCGCGAACGACGACGGGGCGGCGGCCGCCGCGAGGATCGCGAGAGCGAAGATGATCGCGGGTGTCATGCCTGGATTACGGCCGTGGGGCACGGACGGGAAGAAAGTGGACGTTGACGACGTGCGAGCGATCGCTCAGCGCACCGAGCCGATCCAGGTCAGGCCAACGACAGGCCAAAGTCGGGGTCCTGGCGCGTCGTGCCGATGAGGACGCCCGGCATCGGCACGCCACCGCGCCGCGCGTGTAGCGCGCCGCGGCCACGCACCTGGCCACGCGGCTCGGCGCCAATCGGCGGCTGGTCGGCAAAGAGCACCTGCCGGCCCGGCCAGTTCGCCGACCACGATCGACCGACGGCCGCAGCGCATAGGCCATCGAGACGCTCCCGACGAAGGCGTCGTGCTGCAGGCTGCCCTGCAGGACGTCGCTGAGCAGCGCGACGCCGGCGTTGCCGACCAGGCGGAAGGCGCCGACCGTCTTGCCGACGAGGATCGTCCCGACGAAGTTCAGCGTGTCGAGCCCCAGCCCGCTCTCGTTGCTGGCATTGGGGAGCTCGGTCGCAAAGCGCAGGCCGAGGCCGGGACGGCGCGCGCCTTCGGCCAGCACGCGCACCTTCATCGCCGAGCGTGACGTCGATCACATCCGAGGTGTGATCGCCGGGATCGACGCGGAAATCGAGCGGCGCGAAGTCGCGCCGATCGATCGCCAGCCGCTGGTAGCCGCTGTCGATCTGCAGCTCGGTCACGCTGCCAAGCCCGAGGCTGACGCCGACTGGGACGGCAAGCCGGTCGCCCGTGAGGCCGGACACCGGATACCAGACGTTGGTGCCGGTCTCGATGCCGGATTCGACCAGCAGGCGGCCGTCGCCGATGACTTCGGGATCCTGCGTGACCAGCGGCCGCTGTTGCGCCTCCGCGCGCACGCCGGCGCCGAGGGCCATCGCGATGGCGCACGCCACGACCCGCCAGACGCCGGCCAGCCGCATCAGAGTCGCTTTCGGCTGTCGACCAGGAAGGTGACCGGACCGTCGTTGACCAGGCTGGACCGCCATCATCGCCTGAAACTCGCCGGTCTCGACGACCAGCCCGCGCGCGCGCAGGTGCCGCACGACGTCCTCATAGAGCAGCCGCGCCTCGGCCGGCGGCGCGGCCGCGTCAAACGAGGGCCGGCGGCCCTTTCGCGTGTCGCCGCACAGCGTGAACTGCGAGACGACGAGCACGCCGCCTCCGACCTCGACCACCGAGCGGTTCATGCGGTCGGCCTCGTCGGCAAAGCAGCGCAGGTCGGCGATCTTGTCCGCGGTGTAGGCCACGTCGACCGGGCCGTCGCCGGTCTCGACTCCAAGCAGCACGAGCAGGCCGGCGCCGATGGCGCCGACGCGGCGGCCGTCGACCGTGACCTCCGCCGACAACACGCGTTGCAGGACGGCGCGCACGCGATCAGGAGGGGCGCTGGAGCAGCGGGATGATGCGCGAGGCCAGGTCGATCGGCCCGTCGCCCGTCGACCGGCGCGATCTCGCGCCGGAGCGGCGCGTCGGGCGGGTTGAGCCGCCGGTCGAGCAGATGGCGCGGCGCGACGTTGGCCAGCGCCTTGAGCAGCGAGGCCTTCACGCCCGGGTGCTCGCGTTCGAGCTCCATCAGCATCCGCTTGATGCGCTGGCGCTGCAGCGACAGGTCGCCGCAGGCCGGGCAGCAGCAGCCGATGATGGGCAGCGCCGACGCCTTCGCGTACGCGCGCGCCTCTTCCTCGAGCACGTAGGCCAACGGCCGGATCACCGTGTGCCGGCCGTCGTCGGACACCAGCTTGGCGGGCATCGCCTTCAGGGCGCCGGCGAAGAACACGTTCAGCAGGAGCGTCTCGATGAAGTCGTCGGCGTGATGTCCCAGCGCGATCTTCGTGGCGCCCGACGTCGGTCGCCAGGCGGTACAGCACGCCGCGGCGCAGCCGTGCGCACAGCGAACACGGCGTGGCGTCGGCGTCGAGCTTGTCGTCGATGGTCGCGCCGATGGTCGTGGCGATGTGGTGGAATTCCCAGCCGCGCTCGGCGCACGTGCGTGTGAGCAGGTCGTGCTGGTAGCCCTCGTAGCCCGAGTCGACGTTGACGGCCACGAGCGTGAAGTCGATGGGCGCGCGCTCGCGCAGCACGTCGAGGATCTGGATCAGCGCCCAGCTGTCCTTGCCGCCCGACAGGCCGACCATGACGCGGTCGCCGTCCTCGATCATCTGGTAGTCGAGGATCGCCTTTGTCGTCTTCTTGGCGACGCGGGCTTCGAGCGGAGTGCGGTATGCCATGCTTCGATCCAAGTTTACACAATGACCAGCTTGCGGACGGTTTCGGGCCACGTGAGGCGCGAGGCGACGGCGAGGCCAGCCTGCCCGAGACGTGCCGCCAGGTCGCGGTCGTCCATGAGCCGGCGAAATGCGGCGGCAAGCGCCGCCGGCGTCGGCTCGACCACGAATCCGGACGTCCCGTCGACGACCAGTTCGGCAGGCCCGCCGCTGTCGGCGCACGTCACGACCGGCCGCGCCGCGCTGAAGGCTTCGACGGTGACAAAGCCGTAGTCCTCGTCGAGCTTGGAAAGCGCAGCGAGATGACCTGGTCGATGGGCCGATCGTCGTGCGTCCGGCCGACGTCGGTCAGCCACGTCGCCAGATAGGCCGCCGCCTGCCGGCCGAAGCGGTTCTGGGGCGTCACGACGAGATCGCCTGTGGCCCTCGGCGACCAGCGCCGCGACGAGCGACCGCGCGATGACGAGGTGGCCGCCTTCGACAAGCGGCGGGCTCGAGGTGACGACGGCGATTGTGCTCACGGCAACGCGCGCGAGTGCCGTGGGGCGGCGCCCATGCGCGATCAGTTTACCGGAAGCAGCAGCCGCGCCACCGTCGCCGGCCAGGTCAGGCGGGCGGAAACGGACTTTCCGGCCCACCCAGATGCTCGGCCAGATCGCGGGAGCCGATGACACGTCGAAACGCTCGCGCCAGTGCCGCCGGCGTGGGCTCGCACGACCAGGCCCGCAGACGCCGTCCTGCACCAGTTCGGTCGGCCCGCCGCTGTCGGTGCAGGTGATCACGGGCTTGGCGGACGCGAACGCCTCGACGGTCACGAACCCGTAGTCCTCGTCGAACGGCGGAAACACGACCGCGCGGCAGCGCGCCAGGTGATCGACCAGCTGCGGCCTCGTCGCAGCCGCCCGGGCAGGCGACACCCGCTCGCCGAGGCCGCGCTCCGCGCACCAGGCGCTGACACGTCGTCGAACGCCTCGCCTTCTCCTGCCAGGACGGCGCGAATCCCGGCGGCCTCCGGCTGCGCCAGCGCCTCGACAATCAGCGGACATCCGCTTCAGCGGCGTGAAGCGCGAGACGGCAAACAGGTACGGCTCGTAGTCGTCCACGCGATACGCGCGCTGGGGCGCCGGCGGGTACAGTACCTCGGACCGGATGCCGCCGAACGTCTCGAGACGCCGCTGCACGGTCGCCGAGATCACGAAGAGCTTCGAGACGTTGTGCGCCAGCAGATAGCGATCGGCGGCCCACACCAGCCGCCGCCGCGCGTTCTCCTTGAGCCGGCCCTTCCACGACAGCGGGCGCGCTGAACGCGTCCCACTGGTCGTAGGTACTCGCGCATCGGATGCAGCAGCCAGCACACGTGCCGCGGATGCCGCACGGCGTAGCTGGGATAGCGCAGCGAGATGACCTGGTCGATGGGCCGATCGTCGTGCGTCCGGCCGACGTCGGTCAGCCACGTCGCCAGATAGGCCGCCGCCTGCCGCCCGAACCGGTTCTGCGGCGTCACCACCAGGTCGGCCTGGTGGCCCGCCGTCGCGCAGCGCCGCGACCAGCGACCGCGCGATCACCAGGTGGCCGCCCTCGACAAACGGCGGGCTCGACGTGACGACGGCCAGCGTGCTCACGGCAGCAGCTGCGGCGTGACCTTCACGCCGAGATAGCGGACATCCTCGCCGCCGACGTCAAACAGCGGCACGTACCCGCTGTCGACGGCGATGGTCACCACCCAGACCCGCGTGCCCTGAGTACGGCCGAGCCCGGGCCCGACGGGCACCTGCACGACCGTCGACTCGTTTCGTGCCGAGCGTGGCCTCCACGATGCGGCCGTCCACGGTGCACGCGCACCGTCGGTCGGCACGGGCCCGTTTTCCACCGTCAGCCTCAGCTGGCTGCACGGGCTCCGGCGTCTTGAACAGCAGGTCGGCGCGGGAGCGGCCACGAATCCAGAACGACTCGCCGTCGCGCGGATACGCGTTGTCGTCGAGGAAGTAGATCTGGAATCGCGGGCCCTGGCCGAAGAGCTGCCGCACGCGGTCCGACGCGCACGTTGATCGGCAGGTCGTTGACGAGCGTCAGCTCGATCGGCAGCCAGCGCAGCGGGCCGGCCTTGGCGTGCTCGTGGGGATGGAACGACGAATAGAACGGGTTCAGCGTGATCTTCGCGGTGAACAGGCCGCCGACGACCCACGGCACCAGCGCCACGCCCACCGACGACAGCGCGGGCAGGAGGAACAGCTGCAGCCCGTAGATGTTCATGTAGTAGCGGCTGCCGAGCACGCCCGGACCGCCGTAGTAGGTGTACGGCAGCCACACCAGCTGCAGCAGCGTCTCGCCCACCACCGCCGCAAACACCAGCCACTGCCAGCCCAGTCGCCGCGCCGCGGCCACAGGAACACCACCAGCGCGAACAGTCCCGGAAAGAAATACGGCAGCATGCCCGAGTGCCGCCCGACGAAGAAGTAGACGATGTTCCAGCCCAGGCGAGACCAGAACACGTCCGGGTCGAACAGGATGTCGGTGAGGACTTCGTTGGTCGCCCGGCCCATGCCCGACCTCGAACCCCATCGTCGGGTCCATGAACGGAAACCCGGTGTAGTACGTGCGCCGCTCGCCCCCTTGAAAATTCCAGATCGCCGGTGATCGGCGAGGTTGCCGATGAACAGGCCCGCCAGCAGCAGCGTGAAGCACGAGCGCCGAGCAGCAGTCCCCACGACCAGCGGCGGCGCGACCAGGCCAGCAGCACCATGGGCCCGATCAGCGCGGCGTTGGGCGGCTTGGAGAACGACGCCATCGCCAGCAGCACCACCGCGGCCACATCGGACCAGTGCGTGCGCAGCCATCCGCAGCCCACGCGGCAACGCCGCTGGCGCGACTTCCTTGTAGAGCCAGCAGAAATACGCCAGCGTCACCATCGCCAGGTTGAACAGCTCCGGCGTCATCCAGACGACATAGCCGGGCGTGACCGTGGCCAGGAAATAGCCCGCGCCGACGAGCAGAGCGCGACCGTGGTCGGCGAGCGCGCGCGCGAGGAACAGGTACGCCGCAAACGACCAGCGCAGCCAGCAGGACGGCGTGCAGCACAACGAACCCGTTGGTGCCCCACAGCCACGACGAACGGCGCCGCGACGAGCGGATACATGTAGGACTTGCCGTAGTACAGGCGGGTCGCGTGTCGGGATCCGGCTGATACCGCAGGTGCACGAACGGGAACTGCCCGTTGACGACGCACGCGCACCTCGCGGCCCTTCTTGAGGAACACGCCGGTCGGCCCCGCCGGGAACTCGTGCCACACGCGCGCGAGGTCCTGGCGGCGTGTACGCAGGTCGCCGTCGTCGCGCCAGGCTGTGCGCCATCATGTAGTACGTCGCCTCGTCGCTCTTGAAGCCGCCGGCGGCGCGAGGGAAGTCGACCGACAACGCCAGGCCGCCGTAGACGGCCAGGACCAGCGCCGCGACGATCAGGCCCGGCGTGACATCGAGCCGGCCGCGGCGAGGCGTGGGAGGACGCGGGCGTCGCCGTCACACGCCGACTCCCGGTCGTCAGGAACGACAGGTCTTCCTTCAGGATGCCCCGCCGGCCCGTCGGGCGCGAGACTGTCGTGGAGCAGCGTGTAGAGCCGCTCCATCTTGCGCACGAACGCCGCGATGTCGTACTGCGCGCCCGGCCTGCCGCGCACGGGCCGCCATCGCGGCGCGCTCGTCAGGATGCTCGAGCGCATGGCCGATGGCGCCGGCCAGCGCCGTCGCATCGCGACGCGGGACGATCCACGCGGTCACGTCGCGCTCGAGGATGTCGAGCAGGCCATCGGCGTCGGTCGCCACGATGGCCTTGCCCATCGCCAGCGTCTCGAACGCGGTCAGGGGCGTGCCCTCCCACAGCGACGGGAAGACGCTCAGGTCGAATGCCGACAGCGTCTGCGCCACGTCCTTCTGGAAGCCGAGGAACACGAACCGATCGCCGAGCCCCAGCGCGCTTCGCCTGGGCCTCCAGCGGCTCGCGCAACGGGCCCTCCCCCGCCAGGTAGAACCGCGCCCGCGGGTGCGCGGCGACGACCTTCGCGGCCGCCTCGACGAGGTACTCGTTGCCCTTCGAGTCGTGCAGCCGCGTGATGGTGCCGATGGCGAAGTCGTCGGGCGAAGCGCCGATGGCGGCGCGCGCCGCGCCGAGCTCGTCCGGCGCTTCGCGGCGCGCCCGAACTCCTCGAGCGGCGCGCCGAGGTAGACGACCTTGATCTTCTCGGGCCGCACCAGCCGCGCGTGCTCCACGAACTCCGCCGTGCTCTTCGAGACCGCGATGGCCAGGTCGGTGGACGGCTCGAGCAGCCGGTCGGCGACCTTCTGGAACCAGGGCGTGTCGGTGAGGTTGGCGTGCTCGTGCAGAATCGTCGGCAGCTTCCGCATCGGCGCCGGCCAGCCGGCCGAACGTCGTCGCGCCATACCCGTGCAGGTGCAGGATGTCGATCTGCTTGCGGTCGATGATCTTCAGCAGGGCCGGCAGCGTCGCGGGATCGAACTTCGATCGGTGCAGGTACTCGATGTCGACGCCGAGGCTGTCGAGCGTCTCCTCGGACAGATCCTTCTTTCGCAGGCTGACGAGCGAGACGTTGAAGCGGGTCGCGGTCGAAGCGCGGGATCATCCACGCGAACAGGCGCTTGACGCCGTGCATGCGCGACCCTTCCCACCCGAGGTGATCGCACACCTGCAGGACGTTCAATTTCCGGCTCATGCCTGAGCCTGCTGCACGCGCGATCCGACGACTCTGGCCGGCACGCCCACGGCGATGGCCGGCGCCGGCACGTCGGCGGTCACCACGGCCCCGGCGCCGACGATGGCGTCGGCGCCGATGGTGGTGCCGTCGAGCACCTTCGCGCCCGCGCCGAGCCACGCCCCGGCGCCCACCGTCACGCCGGCGGCCCGACGCCCCTGCTCGAGGACCGGCCGGCCGGCGTCCTTCCAGTCGTGGTCGCCGCCGATGACGTAGCAGTAGGCGGCCAGCAGCGTGCGCGCGCCCAGTTCGACGCGCGCGGCCGAGAAAATCTCGCAGTTGAAGCCGATGTTGGCGCCGTCGCCGAGCACGATGTCGCCGTTCTTGCACGACAGGATCGTGTTGCGGCCGATGAACGTGCCGGCGCCGATGGCGATGCCGGCGTTGGTGTCGCCCTTGGCGTCGAGCAGGCAGTTGTCGTCGATCGACCACGTCGTCGCCGATGCGGATCTTGTGCGGGTGCCGCAGCACGACGTGCTGCCCGAACACGACGTTGCGGCCGCAGTGCCCGAGGAGCCATCGGATACAGCATCTTGCGCAAGGCACAGCCCGAGCGCGCCCGGCACCCACTGCGACGCCAGCTGCACGAACTCGTAGATCAGCAGCGCGCTCCAGCCCGTCGCGGCCCACGACCAGCGCGCGCGTACTTCTGGCGCGCCGACATGCCTGGCGCAGACAGCTCGTCCTGCGCGCGTGGAATCCCGGTCGCCACGTCTACAGCCACTCCTGTTCGCGATACCACGCCAGCGTGCGCCGCGTGCCCGCGCGCAGGTCGACCTGCGGGCGCAAAGCCCAGCTCCGCGGCGCGCGCGGCGTGATGTCGAACGCGCGGCTCTTGGTGAAGAAGTCCACCCGTCGCCGGTAGAGCGGCGGCTCGAGGCCGAGCGGCGCGCAGACCGCTTCGCACGCCGCGCCCGCCACCCAGAACGGCCACACCGGCAGATGCACGTCCAGCGGACCGGACGCCCGCTTCGCTCGCGATGATCGCCACCAGCTCGTTCAGCGTCGTCACCTCGCCCCCTGCGAGGATATAGGTGCGGCCGGCCGCGGCCGGCACGGTCGCCGGCCAGACGGAACCCTTCGACCAGATCGTCGATGTGCGTCAGATGGTAGAAGATCTTGCCGTCGCCGAGGATGACGAATCGCCGTCGGGCGACGCCGCGGAACAGCTTGAGCAGCCGCCGGTCGCCCGGCCCGTAGATGCCGGAGGGCCGCACGATGACCAGCTCGATGCCGACGCGGCGGCGGCCTCGCGCGCCAGGCGCTCGCCTTCGAGCTTGGTGACCTGGTAGATGTCGCCCGGGCCGAGCGGCGCATCCTCGTTGGCCGGCGGGATGCTCGATGTCGCCGTGCACGCCCACGGTGCTGCAGTGGACGACGCGTCTCGACGCCTGCCTGGCCGCCGCCTCGACGAGCCAGCCCACGGCCTCGCGCGTTCACCGTCCGGTACGTCGCCTCGGGCAGGCCCGCCTGCCGATACAGGGCCGCGATGTTGTAGACGACGTCGACGCCGGCCACGGCGGCCGGCAAGCGTGTCGCGGCGTGCAAGATCGCCGGCGACGACCTCGACGCCGGCTGCGCGCCAGGTCGGCGGCGCGTGCGGGTTCGCGCACGAGCGCGCGGACCTCGTCGCCCCGCGCACGCAGGTGCGCGGGCCAGGTGCCCGCCGGTGAAGCCGGTCGCGCCGGTGACGAGGACCTTCACCGCTCCGCCAGGACCGTGACCGGCGAGCCGGCCAGCTTCAGCAGCCCGACCGACGCGAGCGCGCGCTCGATCGCCCGTGGTGACGGCGCGCGAGTTCAGACCGCTTGTGAACGGCGATCGGCAGCACGAACTGGCGATGCTCGCGGGTGATGCGGAAGCCGTGGCGCGCGAACTCGTCGCGGATCTGCGCGATCGGTGAACACGCGATACGGCTCGGTGCGGGCGCCCAGACGGTGCGCCAGGTGCCGCGCGGCCGCTTGGAGCGCCGCGACGCTGGTCCGGCCGCCGGGTAGTCGACGATCACCCGGCCGGCGCGCGACGCGGCACGCCTCGGCGACGCACTGCCGCCAATCCGGCGTGTGCATCAGCACGCGCAGGCTCACCACCGTGTCAAACGACCCGGTCGTCGAACGCCAGGTGATGCGCGTCGCCAATCCCGAACGCGATGGCCGGACCCGCGCGCGCGTCGGCCCGCGCTTCGGCCACGCGCAGCATCTCGGCCGGACGCGTCGACCGCCGTCACCCGGGCGCCCGGCCTCGGCCAGCACCAGCGCCGCCCGGCCGGTGCCCGTGCCGACGTCGAGCACCGTCGCCGCCGCCGCCGGCGCCGGCGTAGTCGCGCAGCACGTCGGCCTGCGTCGCGGCCAGCAGCTCGCCGATCGGCCCGCTGAAGCGCGCGCGATCGAACTGATCGGCCATGGCCGGGTCGGCGTAGACGGTGTAGCTGTAGTGGTCCGGCGGTCCGGGACGGAGTCCGGGGCCGGGGGCCGGGGGCCTGACTCAAACCACGCCTCCGGTGACCGGCTGCGTCGCGACGGGCGCGGTCAGGCGCGACGACCGCCTCGCGCGTGCGGTCAGATACGCCTCGTAGCTGTACTTGCGTCTCGGCCAGTTCGCCGGCGCGCGCGGCCGATGCGCGGCAGCGCGCGCGGGGTCGGCCAGCGCCGCGAGGATGCCGGCGCCAAACGCCTCGGGCGTCGGCTCGGTGAGGATCGCGACCTCGTCGGTCAGCACCTGCGTGTGCGTGAGCAGCCGCGTGGCGACGATCGACCCGGCCCGCCCGCAGGTATTGGTAGATCTTCAGCGGCGTGTTCGTGCCGCGGCTGCGTGGCGAGACCAGCACGTCGGCGGCCTCGAGGAAGTGCGGGATCTGGTCGGCCGGCCGCTCGCCGGCGAAGATCACGACGTCGGCCAGGCCCGCGCGCGGCCACCTCGCGCGTCGCCTCGGCGATCTGGTCGGGGCGCCCGCCGGCCAGCAGGAACCGCGCGTCCGGATCGTGCCGCCTGCACCGTCCTGCGCCGCGTCAAACAGCAGGTCGAGCCCCTGGTACGCCTCGAAGGTGCCCGGTGTAGAGCACCAGCGGCGTCGTCGGCCCGAGCCCGAACTCCGCGCGCACCGCGTCGCGCCCGCCGTCGCGGCTGCACGTCGCCGGCGCCGGGGGCGTTCTCGATCAGCACCGGCGGCGGCCTGCGGCGCGATCTCGCGCACCTGCCGCTCGAGCTCCGCGCAGATCACGATCACGACGCGCGAGCGCCGAACGGCGAGCCGCTCGAAGACCTCGAAGCCCCAGCGCAGCACGCGCGATCGGCTGAACTTGAAGTTCGCCAGCTGCTGCGGCAGGCTCGAGTGCATGTCGTAGAGATGCGGCACCCCGAGCATCGCCGCCAGGACCAGCCCGATGGCCGCGCCCTCCTCGTGCGAATGCACCGCGTCGTAGCGCGTCGCCGAGCGCGCGGCGCAGCGCCGAGGCCGCCAGCGACACGTCGAGCGGCACCTTGGCCAGCGACGGCCCGATGCGGACAGTCGAGACAAACGGCGGCCGCAGGCAGCGGAAGACCCGCAGGCCCGGCATCGTCACGTCGTGGCCGAACGGGTAGGTCACCAGATCGACCGTGTGCCCGAGCTCGATGAGCGCGCGGATGCGGTGGTATTCGCTGAACGGGGTGCCCCGGGGCTCGAAAAACGGCTCCGGGGCGATCATGAGGATGTGCAGGCCCAAACCTCAAGTCTAGAGAGCCATCGCGGCGGCGTCAACGTCGCCGCCGGCCGGCCGTGGACAGCGCTCGCAAGGCGCATAGTATCCTCAGGGGTTGCCCCAATCCACTCCCTCCCGCTGCCGTGCCACGGCGACTCCGCCGGACGCGGCCGCGCCGCAGCCGTCGTCGGCGCGAACGCGCTCCTGTTCTGTCGTGAAAGCGGTCGTCAGCGTCGGCCTGCTGGTCCTGCTGATCTCGCGCAGCGACGCGCCGCGGCTCTGGGCGTACGTGCGGACCGCGTCGCTCGCGTGGCTGGCGTCGGCGCTGGGACTGTATCTGCTGATGGTGCTCGCCAGCGCGTGGCGATGGGGACTGCTGCTCGGCGCGCAGGGCGTGCCGGTGCCGGCGCGCACGCTCACCGGGTCGTTTCTCGTCGCGACCTTCTTCAACAACTTCCTGCCGAGCAACATCGGCGGCGACGTCATTCGCATCGCCGACACGGCCCGTCCTGCCGGCTCCAAGACGCTGGCGACGACGGTGGTGCTGGTCGATCGCGGCATCGGCCTGCTCGGCCTGGTGCTGCTGGCCGCCGTGGCCGGCTCGGTGGTCGGCGACGCCGGCGCCAGCCCCGTGCCCCGCGCACGTGCTCTGGGCGGGCTTTGTCGGCGCGACCCTGGCCGCGGCGCCGGCGCTTGCTGGCCCCGCCTGGGTCATTCGACTATTGGGGCCGCTGCGGCGTCTGAACCCGGAATGGGTCGGCGCGCGGCTGGATCGGCTCGCCGGGGTCCTGGACAATTTCCGGCAGGCGCCGGTGGCCCTGGCGGGGTGTTTTGCCGGCGCGGTGCTGGTCCAGGCGATCCTGGTGGGTTCTACGCGGCCATCGCGCACGCGATCGGCATCGCCGTCTCGCCCTGGCACATGGCCGTCCTGGTGCCCGGTGTCGTTCCTGGTGCAGATGCTGCCGCTGTCGGTCAACGGGTTCGGACTTCGGGAGGCGACCTTCTCGTTCTACTTCGCCCGACTGGGGTTGCCCATCGAGGCGGCGTTGGTAATTTCTTTGCTTGGCGCGGGGCTGGTCATGCTATTCTCCCTAACCGGAGCGGTCGTTTACGTGGTCCGTGGCTCGTAGACCCGCCCCTTCCCGCCAGCATCATCGTTTTATTTCCGTCGCGTCCCAGCGCGTCGGCAGAGACACCGGAACCTGATCGGTCTCTGGACGATCGGGTTGCCACGGCGGTGTGCACGTTGGCATTCGGTTATTCCCAGAGGAAGGTTGATGACCTCTTTTCGTTCGTGTGTAGCGTACCTGGCTGTCGTGGCTGGCGTGCTGGCGGCCAGTCCGGCCTCGGCGCAAGGCGGCCGTGTGTCGGCCAGCATCAATTTCGGCGCGCAGGGCAGCTCGGGAGATTTCACCCAGCACCTGACGCCGACTCATCTACGACGAGCCGGCGTCGATCGACATCGCTCAGAACTACGAGAACGGCGCGCTGTTTGACATCGGCGGCGGCGTGACGCTGTTTGGCAACATCGGCGTCGGCCTCAGCTACTCGCACACGTCCGGCGACGGCGTCGCGGCCATCGCCGCGCAGATTCCCGCATCCGCTGTGTCTTCGACCGGCCCCGCGGCGCCTCGGCATCGGTCGACGGCCTGGAGCACACCGAAAACGCGGTCCACCTGCAGGTGTTCTATCGCTTTGCGGCGTCGCCCAAGCTGGATATCTCGGTCGGGCATCGGCCCGACGTTCTTCTCGGTCAAGCAGGAGCTTGATCGACGACCGTCGACGTGACCGAGCCCACGCCCGACCATCTCGCCCGTGGTCGTCGAGGCTCAGCGATTCGCCGGTCGGCGTCAACTTCGGCGCCGACGCGACCTACATGGTCACCAAGACGCATCGGCGCCGGCGTGCTGCTCCGCTACGCGGCCGGCTCGGCGGATTTCGGCCACCCCCAGCGGGTCGTCGGTCAGTCTCGATGTCGGTGGGTTTCAATTTGCCGGTGGTCTGCGGGTGCGTTTCTGACGGCGCCGCGCCATCGTTTCGTGTTGATTGCAAGGAGAGACGCATGAGCAAGAAGGTATTACCTTGTCGCCGCCGTCGCGGCTGCTGGCCACGGCGGTGGCCTGCAGCGACAAGTCGCCCAGCCCCGCCGCGCCCGTCCACGCGCCCGCGGCTGTCGACGACGCGGGCGCCGCCGCTGACGGGTCGACGCTGAAGGTCCCGGCGCCGACGCAGGCGTCGCCGGCCAACGGCAGCGCGCTCGACCAGTTCGAGACGACGCTGAAGGTCAACGCCGTCGCCGCGCAGCTTCGCGCACGCACGTGACGCAGTTCGCGTACAAGTTCCAGCTGCTGCTCAACGGACAGGTCGTGCGCGAGTTCCGCACCTCGTCCTTCACCGAGTGGCACGTGACCGGCCTGGACGTCAACCTCACCTACGGCTGGCGCGCTCGCGCCGAGCAGGGACAGATGTTCGGCCCATGGTCGGCGACGTGGACGTTCAAGACGCCAGACATCCCGGAGGGCTACATCGCCGGCGGCGAAGTCTACGACCCGCTGTGGACCGGCAAGACCGTCGGCAACGTCAACGGCGCCGGTCGAGTTCATTCCCGAACACCGGCGCCAAGATGGTACGGCTACGTGCAGCAACATCGAGTACACGCTGGCGCAGACCGTCGACCGACGGCGAGTTCTCGATGCTGGTCACCAACGTCGCGACCAATACCGAGGGCGGCAAGACGAAGATCATGGCGATGCGCGAAGGGCGGTCGCGACATCACGACCAACGACCGGCGCTTCACGATCGAGAAGCGCGGCGACCCTGCCGGGGACGGTCGCCTGGCGCATGATCACGCAGCGACGACCAGATCGACACGGTGGGCGCCGAGCGCATCGAGCGTGGACTTCGCTGCCGACAAGTGGTATCTGTGGACCGCGCGCTGGGGCGGCGGCCGGTTCAACCTGACGATTCGTGAAGACGGCGCCGGCGGCACGGTCATCTACAACTTCGGCAAGAGCTACGCGGGCGCCTACGATCCCAACCCGCACATGGCGTATGTCGGCGCACCGGTCGGCCGCGGCGGCGCCAACGATGCGACGGTTCCCGGCATGATCGCCAAGCAGGTGTGGCTGTCGCACCGGCCGCGGCCGGACTTCGCGAACAGATAGTCTGAGCCTGCCAGATTGCAGATTGCGGGGGCCTTCCTCCGTAATCTGCAATCAGCAATCGCCGAGCTCTCGTGGTATCCTGCCCGCTCCCCAGCGCGCCCGGGTGGCCTCCCAGCCGCCTCTAAACCTTTCGGTCGGTTCGGTCGATACACATAACTGCACGGGGAAGGTCTATCTCCCCGGCATGTCTCTCTATTCGGGAGTTCGCGATGACGGTTGCATCTACGCGTGTCGGGGGGCTGCTCGCTCTGCTGGTGCTCGCCGCGGCCTGCGAGTCCAACAAGAGCGCCAACCCGCTGAGTCCTTCAGTCGCCGGGCCCATCCCGGGCGTGGAAATCTCCGCGCCCAAGCCGCTCGAACCGGGCGCCAACTGGGAGGTCTCGAACGACAAGCAGCCGCTGGCGCTGCTCATCGAGAACCCGGGCAGCAACGGTCAGCGGCCGGTGACCCTCGAGATCGAGGTCGCCTCCGACGAGGGCTTCGCGACCAAGGTCTTCACCAAGGCGGGCGTCGACGCCGGGCCCGAACGGGCGCACTCAATCTGCAACTGCCCGTCGAAGCTCGCCAGCGACCGCACGTATTTCTGGCGCGCCAAGGGCGCAGGACGGCGCCAATCACCGGGCCGTGGTCGCCGCCGGTCCGGTTCTCGATCTTCACGCCGGCCGCGCTGCAGGCGCCCTCGCCCCGCTCGCCGGTCGACGGCGAGACCGTGGACGACCTCAGCTCCGTCGTTCCGGTTCAAGAACGCCGCGCGCGTCGGGCCGCGTCGGCAGGTCACCTACATCGTCGACATCGCCCGCAACGACTCGTTCACCTCCGACGTGGCGATCTGGACCGGCGGCGAACAGGGCGGCGCCGATGGCGAGACGACCGTCGCGCCGGCTTCCGAATCTGCCCGCGAGCGCGACCCTCTATTGGCGCGTTCGCGGCCTCGGACGGCGCGATCACCGGGCCGTGGTCGGCACGCAGTTCTTCAAGACCCCGGCCGCTCCGGCGGCGGTGGCGGCGGCGGCGGTGGCGGCGGTGGCGGCGAAGGCGGCGGTGGCGGCGGCAACCCGGGCAATTGCGCGTCGTCAAACGGCGAGTTCATCGTCGACTGCATCGCCGACGAAGTACGCCTCGTATCGACGCGCCCGTGCGGCAACCTCGAGTCAGCGCCAGGCGAACATGAAGTTCCTGCGCAACCGCATCATCGAAGCCGGCATCTGCGGCGGGCTCGATCTGGGCTGGAACCTCAAGCGCGGCGGACCGGAGCTGAGCATCGACTTCATCGCCGAGCAGCGCGGCGAGCGACCTACGGCTACGACATCGCGCGCGACTACGACAACTTCCGCAACGAGCTGCAGCTGTACTGGGGCGAAGACGGCCCAGGCTCGCACTTCAAGGCGTACAGCCCGCGACCGAGCTGCAACTGAGGCGGCCGCGCGGCCCTACCTGGGCCGGCGCAGGTCGAACAACACGGTATCTGCAGGCGCGTCCACGAGCACCGACTCGTGGCGCGTCTGCAGGTAGGCCGCCAGGTCCGGCTGCCTGCGGCGCACGGCAGACCACTTCGTGGACGCGAAGTAGCGGGCGCCCTGGGCCTCGAGCGTACGCACGACCGAGGCCGTCACCGTGTCGGCGTCGAAGCTCCAGCCTTTCGCGTGCGCGAAGTAGAGCAGCATCGGCGAGTTCACGCCGTAGTCGTCCACCGCCACAATCAACCCCGGCTCAGCGAGACCTCGCTGAATGGCTTCTCCGGCTCGCAGGATCCGCACATCCGGCGCGGCCGGCCGGAAGTGACGCGCGATGACGCCGCTGTGCCAGAAACTCATGGCGGCTACGACCGCCACGACCAGCGCAATACCGGCGCGGGGCGCGAGCCCCGGTCCCACTTTCGCCGCAATCCAGCCGGCATCGAACACCGGCCGCGCGGCGGCGGCAAAGTACAGCGCGAAGATGGGCACCAGCGGAAGCTGGTAGTAGTCGTGTCCCATGTGGCCCGCGCCGGCCACGAGGATGAACGTCACCATGGCAGCGAGCCAGGCGTCGACGACCAGCCGCCACTTCTTTGCGCGCCAGAGCACGACGCCCACAAACGCCAGCGCGAAGCCCGGCGGGGTCAGGTGCAGGAAGTACAGCCGCGAGAGCATCAGGTCGTACAACGGAGTGGTCGTGAGCAGTTCCACCGAACTCCATTTCGAGAAGGCGGTGGTCCATTCGCTGGTCGCCACGAAAACCGGGTACGTCTTGGTCGTCCCGATGACGCCGAAGGTCAGACCGGTCTCGAGGTAGATCTGGTAGGCGTGCCAGTACCAGGCCGCCGCCACCGCCACGGGCACGCCCACGGCGACCCACAGTTTGCGATCGCGAAGCGCCTGCCAGCCTTTGACGTGCCACAGGACGGCCGCGACGGGCGCGAGGACGAGAATCCCTGGCAGCTTGACCAGAATCGTCAGCCCCAGCGCGATGCTGCCGACGACCAGCGGCCGCGTTGCGCCCGTCGTCGCGTGGCGAAGGAAGCCGACCAGCGCCGCCAGCGAGAAGCAGATCATGAGGGAGTCGGGCATGAAGGCCCGCCCGTAGAACACCGCGGCCGGAGACACGGCCACCAGAGTCGCGGCGGCCAGGCCGCCGGCGTCGTCGAGGAGTTGTTTTCCGAGGACGTAGGTCAGCCAGACCGAGCCGACCGAAAACACCACGACGATGAGGCGCCCCCACATCTCGTTGGGGCCGAACACCGGGTACAGCAGCGCGGCCAGCATCGGCAGCAGCGGAAACTCGCTTTCGACGGCCCCGCTGGCTCCACCCCAGTTCGCCTCCGGCCTGAGGGGGTTGAACCGTTCTTCGTAGAACGTCCGCGCGATCGACGCGGTGTCGACCTGGCGCCATCGATGGGCGTCGAGCAGCGGCGCCGTGATGTAGAGCAGCCGCAAGGCGACGGCCACCCCCATGATGAGCAGGATCGGAATATGGCGCTGTGATGGGTGAACGATCCCGGACAACCTGAAGGCCCGCACGTGCCGCGATTATATCGAAACGTTCGAATGGCAGAGTCTGGCGCAGCGTGCTCGAGACTTCTGCGATGCGGCGTGCGTCACAATGAGATATGCACCGCCTGCTCATCGGAAGCATGCTGCTGGCGTCTTTGTCGGTCGGCCGTCTCGATCCCGCCACGGCTCCGGCCCCGGGCCGGTTGGACGTCTGTGGCCGCGCGCTGTGTGCGCCGGACGGTTCGCGATTCCGCTGGCGGGGCGTTACGGCGTTCGGCCTGGTCGACCTCGTCGCCGACAAGCGCGAGGCGGAGGCGCAGGCCTTCATGGCATGGGCCGCTCGCACGGGGTTCACCGTCGTCAGGGTGCTGGCCATGAATCGCGGATGGATGGACCTCTCCCCCGCCGATGGCCGTCAGGCGCTGCCCCGCACGCTGGCAATGGCGCGCGCGCACGGGCTCTACGTGCAGGTCGTCGCGCTGGCGGGGACCGGCGCGCCGGAGTTCAGCAGCGACGCGTTCCTGCACGAGCAGGTGCGGCGCCGTCGCGCAGGCGTGCGCGCAGGCCGACAACTGCGTGCTCGAGCTGGCCAACGAGCCGTACCACGCCACGCAGGCTGCGCTCGACGACGCCGTGCGCATGCGCCGGCTGCAAGGCGACGTGCCTCGAGAACCTGCCCGTGGCGTGGGGCGCCGCTCGGGATTTCAGATCGGACGACATGGCCGGTGGCACGTACGTCGTCGCGCATGTCGCCCGGCGCTGGCGATCGCTGGGATCGTGTGAGTCGCGTGCAGGAGCTGGGCGAGGTCTCGCGGCGCACCGGCAAGTTCGTCGTCGACAGCGAGCCCATCGGAGCGGCCGAATTGCCGGAACCGTCGACGCGTGACAACGAGCCGGGGGCGTTTTTCGCACAGGGCCTGCTCGCCCGCATCTTCGACGTCGGCACGACCTTTCATTGCGAGGATTGCCTCCTCGCCCGCGTGCCCGGGCCGGTTCAGCAGCGGTGTGCCGAGGCCTTGATCGCTGGCGCGACACTGGCGTCACCTGAGGCGGCGCTCACCCCCGTCCCCGTCGGCGCACCGGGTGCGCCGGTCGCACGCCTCGAGCCCCTGAGCCCGCAGGCCCGGACGTTTGCGGCCGTGGCTCCGCCTGAAGGCGTGGTCCTCGTCCTCGGCGCGTCCGAGCCGCCACGGCCATCGTGGCAGCCTGACTGGACCCCGACCGCGCACGTGTCGCGGTGGGACGGGCTGTACGCGTGGCGCGTCGCGAAGAAATGAGCGCTCGCGCCGTGCGACAGATGCCTTGTGCCGCCGGGGTGCGTGCTGCGATGATGAGACCGATTCGTGGACGGCTTCCAATGGACCGACGTGGATTCTGCCAATCGCTCGGGTTGGCGCTGGCAACGCTTGGTGCGGTCGCGCGGCCGGCCGATGGTGCCCAGGCGCCGCGCGACCGACTCTCGCGGGTGCTGGGGCTGGAAGCCGCGGAGGTCGCCTGGCTCGACGATCTGACAGCGCTGGAGCAGCGCACGCTGCTCGCCTCGCTCACCTCGGGCGCCACGCCGTCGCCGAAGGCCATCGATCTGCTCTACAAAGTGATCGGCCGGCGTGAGCGGCTCTTTCAGTACGTCGGCTACCGTCCGCTGCCGAACCGCCTGACCGCGTGTGATGGACTCATTCGAGAGTGACGCCGACCTCTGCGTGCTCGGCGGCGGCATCGCGGGCATGCTGGTGGCCGAGCGCGCGTTGTCGCTGGGCCGGCGGGTGCTCCTTGTCGAGCGCGGGACGCCGCTGACCGCCCAGCAGCGCCTGCGCCAGCGCTCGCACGACGACCCGCTGCCCTTCAACCGCAGCCCGCATCGCCTGCCGCACGAGCGCCCGCCGGTCGGTCCGCGCATTCGATGGGACCGGGACTACCCGTACTGGCCGGTGTACAACCTGGGCGGCTGCACGAACCATTTCTTCGGCAACATGCCGCGGTTTCACCCGGCGCATTTCGACGCGCCCGCCTTTGCCGGAGGCATCGCCCGGAAGTGGCCGCTCACCTACGCCGACCTCGAGGCGTACTACCTCGAGGCCGAGCGTCGCCTCGAGGTCGCCGGCAGCGCCGCGCGCACGCCGTTCAAGGGGCGGTTCGACTATCCCCTGCCGCCGCACAGGCTCTGCCCGTCCGACCGCGCGTGCCAGACGTTGTTTGGCGAAGACTCGGTCATCGAAGTGCCAAACGTCAGGCCCTCGCGAGCCGTCGGCGGCAGACCGGCGTGCTGCGGCAGCAACCAGTGCAACCTCTGTCCGATCGATTCCAAGGGCACGGCCCTCAACACCGTCTTGCCGGCGATCCGCGACCGCGTGACGCTCGAAACGGGATGGCTGGCCACGACGATTCACTGCGCCGGAGGGCGTGTGGACGCGGTCACGGCCGTCGACGCCAAGGGCCGGACGCGCCGCATCCACGCCAGGCAGTTCGTCCTCGCGTGCAACGGCGTGGACTCGTGCCTGCTGCTGCAACGGTCGCCCGACGTCCCGGCGCTGCCGAGCCTGGGGCGCTACTTCATGGATCACCCGATCATTCAGATCGCGATCTACGGATCGGGTGTCGACGCGCGGCCCGGCTACGGCGACAGCGCGCAGACCGGCATGTTCGTGCCGTTTTTCGAGCGCACCTCCGACGCGCTGCCTGTCTCGATGCTGGCCGAAGTCCGCTCGGGCTCGCTCTCGCAACCCTCGGGCGAGCTGATGCGAAATCTGCTGACGCGCGATCTGCTGGCCGAGGCCGTGTCCGGGCGCGGCCGAGGGCACGCTTCGGCGCCGCTTCACCGACGCCTGGCGCTCGACGCTGGATCTCTGGTTTCTCGTCGAGCCGCAGCCCATGGCGAGCCAGACCGTGGGCATCGACCGAATCGAGCCGACCGGGCAGTGCGTGCCGCGGATTGCGCTGCGATATCCCACCGTACTTCGCCGCCTGCGTCGACCACGCCCTCTCATTCGTCCGCATCGAAGCTCCGACAGGGCACGGCGAAGCACGTCGGCTCGATTCCGACCTCGTTCCACTGGCTCGGGTCGACGCGCATGGCCGACAGCGCGCGGGACGGGTGCGTCGACCCAGACCTCCGATACCACGACCTCGAGAACCTCTTCGTGCTCTCGACCTCGGTCTTCCCTTCAGCGTCGAGCGCGAACCCGACGCTGACGCTGGCCGCGCTTGCGCTGCGACTCGGGGACCATCTGGGGAAAACGAGCCCATAGACCGAGACATATCGGCCATAGAGGCCCCTCGAGCCGGCGTGAGGGCGCGGGCCGCCGCCACGGACCCGGGTGGTATACTTGAGGGTCATGGCTACCGACAGCTTTCGTCTCAGCTACCTCGCCAAGACCGCGGCCGGCGTGCCGCGCGACCTGGCGAACACGCTGGTCGTCTCGAAGCTGAAGCCGATTCGCCCGACCGTCCTCATCTACAACTGCACCTTCGTCTGCGACGCGCGCTGCCAGATGTGCAACAACTGGAAGCGTGGGAACCGCAAGGAGGACATGACGCTGGCCCAGGTCGACGGCGCCTTCGATCACGAGTTCTGGGGCGCGGTCGAAAACCTCAACATCTCGGGCGGCGAGCCGACCACGCGCAACGACCTGCCGGATCTGGTGGAGATGTTCCACAAGCGGCTGCCCCGCTTGCGCAAGATCGGCATCAACACCACGGGCCTGACGCCGAAGCGCGCGATCCCGATGCTCACCCGCATCGTGGAGTTCTGCGCGGCCAAGGGCCTGCTGATCAGCATTCGCGTGTCGCTCGACGGCATCGGCGACGTCCACAACCAGGTGCGCGACGTCAAGCGCGGGTTCGACAAGGCCTGCCAGACCATCGAGGCCATGCAGGCGCTGGCCGCGAAGCACTCCGAACTTCTCGTTCGGCATCGCCTCGACGATCTTCGCGACCAACCTCGAGGACGCGCAGAACATCCTCACGTGGGCGCGCGCCAGGAAGCTCGACATCGTCTTCAACATGCTGCGGTTCACCGACAACATGCTCGGCAACCGCGACCTCGAGGAGAAGGTCGGCTTCCACGAGAAGGAAGAAGCCTTCATGCGCCAGTTCTTCCTCGAGCGCGTCCAGGAGGAGTCGGTGCTCTCGGGCCAGGCGTTCATGTACCTGCACTACGCGGACATGATCGCCAACGGCTACAAGCGGACGATGCCGTGCCCGTTCCGGAGCCAGGGACTGCTGCTCAACCCCAACGGCGACCTGTTCTACTGCGAGAACTCCGACCTGCTCGGCAACGTGCTCGACCAGTCGGCCGACGACATCTACTTCAAGGCCGAGAACCTCGCGCACCGCGCCGGCTTCGAAGACGGCATCTGCAAGAACTGCCTGAGCCCCTGCCAGGTCAACGTCGGCGCGATGAAGCAGTTCGTGCCGTATGCGAAGTTCCTCGTGCGCGCCTACCGGGTCAAGCACAACCCGGAGCAGCACTTGGAGACCCTGCCCGCGACCCGGTGACTCGCCTGCTCGGCAGCCGCGCCGTGCGGCTGGCCATCGCCGTCGGCGCTCACCGGCTACCTCCTCTGGACGAACGACCCGGGCGCAATCCGCGCGCCGCCGCCGGCGCCGACCGCGCAGTGGCTGCTGGTGGCCTGCGCGCTGGTGCTGTTCGACCGTGCGTTGATGGCGTGGCGCTGGCTTGCGCTGCTGCGGTCCGGTGATGAGCCACGCCGCCGCCGGTGGGCGCGGTGATGCGCGTGTTCTTCGTCAGCTCGTTCGTCGGGACGTTCCTCCCCGCCAGCGTCGGCGGCGACGCGGTGCGCGCGTACGGCCTGCGCGATCACGACGTCCCCGGCGGCGCCGCCGTGGCCTCGGTCGTCATGGATCGGGCGCTTGGGCGTCGTCGCGGTGCTGCTGCTCGGGTTCGTGAGTGTCGCTCATCGCGCTCAACCGTGCCGGTCCCGCTGGGCGTCTACGCGTGCTGCTGGCGGTCGGCGGCGCCGCGAGCCTCGGCGTGGCCGCCGTCATCTTCGTCGACCCGGTGGGCGACGCTGGTCGGCCGGCTGGCGGTCCGGGTGCCGGGCGCGCGCGTTCGCCACGTCGGAGCCAGCGCTGCTCGAGGCCGTGCGCGCCTACCGACATCATCACGCCGCGCTGGCGGGCGTGCTGGCCGCCTCGCTTGCGGTGCAGGCCTTGCGGGTGCTGCAGGCGTGGTGTCTGGGCCGTGCGCTGGGCATCGAGGCCGGCCTGGCCGTCTACTTCGTCGCCATTCCGGTCGTGCGTGCTGATCATGCTGCTGCCGATCACCATCAACGGCCTCGGCACCGGCCAGGCCGCGTTCCTGTGGACGTTCGGCGCCGGCGGGCGTGGCCAGGCCCGACGCGCTGGCGCTCTCGATCCTGTTCATCGCCCTCGGCATCCTGGGCAATCTGCCCGGCGGCGTCCTCTACGCCATGGGCGGACGCCGCCCGCGCATGATCGACGCGCGCTGGCTGCCTGGGTGCGACCGCCGCCGTTTGCGGCCCTGATCCCGTGGGTCGCGGGCCTCGAGCGGGCTGGCGTACGCGCCGTTCTGGCTGCTGGCCGCCGCGCCGGGCGTGCCGCTCGGGCGCTGGCGTTGGCCGGCCGGCATCCGTTCGGCTGGGTGGCGGGCCTGGCCATCGGCTACACGACTTCGTGCCTCGTCGGTCTGGGCGCTCATCGCCCCGGGCGCTGTCTCGAGCGCGACGCTGGCCGGCGCATGGGCCGTCGAGGCCGGCGCTGTTCTGGCTGGCGTCGCGCCGGATGGCGCGCCCGGCTCATCGACCTGCCGCCGTGGACGCCTCGCGACCGCGCGGCGCTGGCTGCCACGCTCCTGCTCGTGCCGCTGCTGATGGCGGCGCCGTATCGCAATCTCGGCGGGGCCAACGCGGAGGGCACGAAGCACTACCGCGCGTACTTCACGGCCGACTTCGTCTGGCACGCGGCGCTCACCGCCGAACTCGGCCGTTTCCAGATGCCGCCGCGCAACCCGTACATGGCGCGCGAGCCGCTGCACTACTACTGGACCTACTTCCTCGTGCCGGCGGCGGTGTCCTCGGCCGGCCCGCCGGCGGTGCGCGACGTCGAAGCCGACGCTCAAGGTCAACGCGATCGCGACGGCGACGGTGCTGCATCGCGGCGTTCTTCCTGCTCGCCTGGTCCGCCGGCGCCGGCGCGGTTGCCACTGCCCTGGCGGTGATGCTGGTGGTCGCTCGCCGCCAGCGCCGAAGGCGCGATCGCCATCAAGGACCTGCTGCAGAACGGGCGCGCCGCTGTCGGAGCTGCGCGACATCAACGTCGACGCCATCACCGCGTGGAAGTACGGCGGGCTGCGCATCGACGGCGTGCACCGCACGATGTTCTACACGCCGCAGCACGGGTTGTCGTGCGCCCTGGGACTGCTGGCTCTGGTGCCGGTGGCGCTTGGCGGGCGCGTCGGGCCGGCTCGGATCGATCGCGGCCAGCGGCCTGCTGCTGGGGTTGGCGACCACGGTCAACCCGTTTCTGGGCGCGGCCTTCTCGCTGATCTACGGGCTGGCGATCCTCGCCGAGGCGGTGACGAACGCGCACGTCGGTCGCGCAGGTCCTGCCGGCACGCCGTCGCCGCGGCGCCGCCGGCGCTGGCGGCCTCTGTGGGGCACGCTCAACGCAATGGGCGAAGGCGCCGGCGACGCCGTGACCTCGGCTGGGCGGGCCACGCGCGCCACGCGCCCGTCGTGACGCTGCTGATGTCGCTCGGACCGGTGCTGGTCCCGGCGCTGGCCGGGCCTGCGTGCCGACGCGTCGCCTGCCGACGCCGCCGGTCATGCGTCGCCGTGAGCGGCCTGCTGGTCGGCCTCTGGCTGCTCTACTTCGTCGTGCTGTCGGAGGCGTCGTGGGTGGGGTTCCGTGCGGGCCAGATTCTGCTGGCGCTCATCACGATCCCGCTCGCGCGGCTGCTGGCGACGCTCGGCGACTGGTCCACGACAGCCATCTCAGCGCGGCGCGGCCGCGGCGCTGGTCGCCGGCATCCTCGCCATCGGGGCGCCGACGGTCGTCGCCGATACCTACAACGCATCGGACATCGCGAACCTGGCTCAGGGGCCCGGGTTTCCGTGGACGCTGACGGTGACGCCAGGCCAGCAGGCCGCGCTCGCCTGGGTGAAGCAGCACACGCCGCCGACGGCCGTCGTCCAGATGGACGCCCTGGCGCGCGGCCGCGGCCACTGGAGCTTCATCCCGACCTTCGCGGGCCGGCGCATGGCTGCAGGACTGCCCATCTCCTTGCTGCCGCGCCCGGAGTACCAGCGGGCGTCACAACAGGTGCGCGCGATCTTCGACAGCCGCGATGCCGGGACAAGGCGCATCTGAACGCGCGCCGACTGGGCATCGACTACCTCTGGGTGGACGACATCGAGCGCCGGACGTACCCGCGCTGGCACCGACGATCCTGGCCGCGTCACCGGGCTACTTCACGCCGGTATTCGACAACGGCGAGGTACAGGTGTACCGAGTGCGGTAAGCCGCAATCCGTGTAATTCTAATCGCAATCGTCAATCTGCAATCGTCAATTGATCGCCCTACCCGTTCCGGTACCTCCAGAACGTCCTCGCTCCGATGAACCAGTCGCGCAGGCCGATCTTCTTGCCTTCCTCCTTGCTGCGCGGCTTGTAGGTCACCGGCACTTCCACGATGCGCAGGCCGCGCGCCAGCACCTTGGCGGTGATCTCGTGATCGGTCTCGAAGCCGCTGGTCTCGAGCTCCAGTGCCGGCAGCAGCGTCGTGGAAACAGCTTCAGCGCCGTGACCGTGTCGGTCAGATACGCTCCCGGTCGTCGCCAGCATGACGAGGCTGAGGCTGCGTCCGCCCAGGTAGGCCGCCAGCGACTGTCCGGCATGCCGGCCCCTGCCAAGATACCGGCTGCCGTAGACGACATCGGCGCGCCGGTCGAGGATGGCCTGCATCATCGGCAGGTAGTCCTGCGGGTCGTACTCGAGGTCGGCGTCCTGGATGATGAGATAGTCGCCCGTCGCCTGCGCGATGCCCTCGCGGACGGCGGCGCCCTTGCCGCTGTTGCGCGCCAGCCGGAAGAGGCGCACGCCGTCGACGCCGCGCGACGATCTCGCTGGTGCGATCCGTCGAGCAGTCGTCGACGACGATGATCTCGGTGTCGACGCCGATCGTGTGCAGGGGCACGGCCGCACCTGCTCGCAGCAGCGTGCCGATGAAGCGCTCTTCGTTGTACGCCGGAATGACGATCGACAACGTGGGCATCGGGTGTCAGCGAGACGTCAGGTGGGCTTCGACCACGCGCGAGCTCTTCGGGCGTGTTCACGCCGACGGCCTCGATGTCTTCGGTCGCCGCGATGGTGACGACGGTCCCGTGCGCGGCCGCGTACGGGATGAACGGCAGGAAGTTGCGCTCGCCGGTCCCGGCATCGGCACGGTCGCCGTGCCGGCGAAGGCCGGCAGGTCCACGCTCGCCGCGTGAGCCGACACCGAGAACAGGCCCATGTCGCTGTCGCCGCGCGCCGGCATGACGTGCCCTTCGCGGCGCTGCCTGCACGCCGACGATGCGCCCGGCGGCGTCGCGGTCGAAATGAATGTACGGCGCGTCACGGGTGACGAGCGGCAGCGCCACCGATGACGTCGCCCTCGGACTCTCCGCAAGTCGCGTCAGGGTCTGCGGGTGCACCGCAATCTGGTCGCACCAGGTCACCCAGATCCGATCGGGCGACCAGCGCGCGGCCGCCGCGCACCCGATCAGCACCGCGTCGAGCATGCCCGTCGGCTCGGCCTGGACGACCACCGCCGACGGCACGTCGGCCGCCGTCGACGACCTCCTGGATCGCCTCTCGCGTGGACGGATGCGCGACGACGACGAGCGCGGAGATCCACGGGCGGTAGAGCGTGAGGAGCCAGGCCAGCATCGGCCGGCCCGCGACCTCGACCAGCGGCTTGGGCACCGAGCCGCCCAAGCCGCGAACCGCGTCCCGCGGCGGGGACGACCAGCACGCGACGACGGCGGAGGCTGCACGCTACGCTACCGGCGGCGCCGAATCGGCGGGCTCGTGCCTGGCCGCCGGCGCGTCGACCGGCGCGGGACCGAATCGCCGCCACACGATCGTGCCGACGGCCGTCACCCCGTCGGCAAACGTCGTGCGGCGGACCTGCTCCGGCGAGAGCGAATAGAAGTGAACCGGCACTTCGAACATCTCGGCCTTGCGGCGCAGAAGGCCCGACAGCAGGTACTGATTGGCCTGCTTGTGGACCAGGGCCACCGGCACCCGCAAGGCATCGGCCAGCGCGCACGACCCGCGCACCGGACAAGGTGTCGGAGACGTAGCGCCCGTACAGCAACAGATAGGCCAGGCTCAGCACGTGGCTGCCGAGCCGGCTCACCGAGCCCATCACGGCGTGCTGCCGGTACTTCAGGCGGTACGACTCCTCGATGTCGCGGACCGACAGCCGGCGGCTCCCCCACACGGCGTCCAGCCGGCCGCCCAGCAGGTGCGAGATCAGCCAGGGCACGTCTTCGCCGTTGTACATCCCCGACGACTCGAAGAGCATCGAGATGCTCGAAGCCGCCTTCGACCAGCGCCGCGCGCAGCCGTCGATCTTCGGCCGGATCGTCGAGCGAGGCGACCTCGGTGACGGCACACGGCAGGCCCGAGACGAACCCGCGGTCGAGCGGCTCGGCCGTCTCGCAGAAGACCGTGACGTCCACGGGCTGATCGGCCAGCCCGCCGCGAACCATCTCGAGCAGCGTCTGAGCGAGCTTGTCGATCGAGCCGGCGTCGTGCAGGAGGATCGCCACGCGCCGCCGCTGGCGCCGCCGCGCGAGCAGCGACGCGACATACGGCCCCAGCACCTTCGCCGCGTCGTGCCTGCCCGATCCGGGCTGTTCGTACTGCCCCACGCGGACCAGGCGCGGGTCCTGCAACGCGTCGAGGCGGCCCAGCGGCACGTAGGTGTCGCCGGCGTCGCCGCTCTGCGGCGCGTTGAGCAGGTAGTGGGTCACCAGCGCCGGCGTCGGCGTCAGCCGCCGGCCCTTGTCCTTCAGGTAGAACACCGCCCGCTCGATGATGTCGACGGCGCTGCTGCCGGCAATCTCGGCGTCGGCCTGGATGTTGGTGATCAGGAGCTTCACGGCGCGGGTATTGGCCGCAATCGCATCGCTCAAGCCCGCCGTGAGGTACGACGGAAACAGGCTCGAATGCTGCGTGCCCGGCGCGTAGACGATCAGGTCGGCATCGGCCAGTCGGGCCGCCAGCCGCGGATTCATCGGCGGCTGGAGGCTGCGCGCGGCGAGCGCGGCGGCAGCCTGGTCGGCGCCCTCGCGTGCCAGCGCAGCGCACGCGGCGGCGTCGAGCGCGGCCGGCAGCAGGAAGATTTCGCGAATCCGGTTCTGCCGGTTGGCATCGACGATGTCGGCTTCGCGCCCCAGCACGTGGCCGTCGAGGTCGAGGGCCACCAGATGGGCGTTGGTGCCGTCGGTGACGTTGTCGATCAGCCCGACCGGCAGACCAACCACGGCCGCGTAGTCGTCGACCGCGTCGTTGAATCGACGGCCCGACAAGCAGGTAGCTGCCGGCAAACACCAGGTTGCCGACGCTGCAATCGTCGAAGGTGAAGTCCCGGCGGCTGAGCTCCTCGGCAAAGGCAGCGAGCCGCGCGCGCAACAGGGCCCGGACCGGCTCCGGCATCGCGGCCACATCTGCATCGCGCGGACTGGCCGCTGACAGGTCCGTCACCAGCGCATCGAGCGCGGCACGAGCCCCGTCCACCGGCAGGCGACGGTCGAGCACGCGCACCAGCGCCGGGTGCAGCCGTCGCGAGTTCATCGGCGAGCCGCGAGGCGTTCTTGCGGAAGTCCGACGGGCCCTAGCGCATCGCTGCAGGAAGCGCCGCACCTCGCCGGTCGACGCCCCGTCGTCGTAGCCGTTGATGGCGACGGTGAGGGAGACGCCGGGCGTCTGTACCAGCGTCGTGGTGAGCGCACCGGACCCGCGGCCGCCGGAAAACAGCACGACTCGCAGCGGCGCGGCGTCGGAGGCAGCATGGGCCACGGCCAATTATGTCACCGGCCTTCGGTATAATTGAAGCGTTGAGCCGACGATCCGTGCCGTGCACGGCTGAATCCGATGCCACCGCGTGGCACGGGCGGCCCCTACGGTACGTAGGCCGGAACTTCAGTTCCGGCGTTGGTCTCGCGGACTTCACGAATCACGTAGACCGGCTTGTCCTGCGATTCGTGGTAGGTGCGCGCCTGCAGTTCGGCCAGCAGGCCGATCGTCACCAGCTGCACGCCGGTGAAAATCAGCAGCACACCGAAGAGCAGCAACGGCCTGTTGGCCAGGGCCTGGTAGCCCATGAGCCGCTGGTACGCCAGGTACGAGGAGACAACGAGACCGCCGAACAGCATCACGCCGCCGATGAGGCCGAAGATCTGCAGCGGCCGGGTCGAGTAGCTGAGAAGGAACTTCACCGTGATCAGGTCGAGGATCACCCGAATCGTCCGCGACAGGCCGTACTTCGACACGCCGTGCTCGCGCGCGCGGTGGTTCACCACGACTTCGGTGATGCTGACGCCGATCTCGCTGGCAATCGCCGGCAGGAACCGGTGCATCTCGCCGTACAGCTTCAGCGGCTTGACGACCTCGGCACGGAACACCTTCAGCGAGCAGCCGTAGTCGTGCAGCCTGCACGCCGGTCGCCCACGAGATCAGCCGATTGGCGAACATCGACGGCAGCACGGCGCGTCAGCGAAGCGTGTCCTTGCGGTCCTTGCGCCACCCGCACACGATGTCGTGCCCCTGAGTCGATGAGATCGACCATCCGAGGCAGATCGCGCGGGTCGTTCTGAAGGTCGCCGTCGGCGGTGGCAATCAGCCGGCCGCGCGCGAAGCGGAAGCCCGCCGAGAAGGCGGCCGTCTGGCCGAAGTTGCGGCGGAACCGGATCACGCGCAGCCGCGGGTCGCGCGCCTGCAGCTCGCGAGAGGATGGCGAAGCTGTCGTCGGTGCTGCCGTCATCGACGATCACCAGCTCGAAGGGTCGTCCCCACGCGCCCAGCACGCTCACGAACTCTTCATAGAGCTTGCGTACGTTGGGCGACTCGTTGCGAATCGGAATGACGACGGACAGGTCGGGGATCATCGGACAACAACTGGCGCCGGCGGCGCCACCTGCGGCGGCATGATATCGGGGCTAACTGGCCGAGGTCAAAGCCGGCTCACGCCGGCGGTAGTGGCGACGGGCCATCCAGCCGGCGACTCCCACCGCCGTCAGCACGGCGATGGCGATGGCGACCGACTTGCCGTGCGTCTGGAGAAACGTCACCGCCTGCTGGCCGTACCAGACCGACAGGAGGCCGATCCCGAAGTAGCGCACGCCCCGGCCGGCCGCAATCGACAGGGCAAACGGCACGGGCCTGACGCCGGAGACACCGGCCAGCAGCACGAACAGCTTGAAGGGCGCCGGCGGCGGGAGAATCGCGGGAATCACCAGCGTCAGGACGCCGTATTTCTGAATCAGACGCGTGGCCCGGTCGAGGGTGCGTCCGTGGAACCGGCGCCGAATCAGCGCGTCGCCGCCCTTGCGCGCGATGCCGTAGAGGACCAGGCACCCGGCCACCGATCCGGCCGTGGCCATCGCGGCGTAGTACGGCATCCAGTACGGGTGCTGGATGACCATCGTGATCGACCAGCAGATCGTTGATCTGGGGCAGCGAGACGAACGAGGAATCAAGAAAAGCGATAATGAAGAGGCCAGGCCCGCCAATGGTGGCGGCAAAGGCCTGAATCCACGCAACGAAGGTTTTCATCAGCCCGCTTCCGACCGTCCCGCCCCGCAGTCACGCCAGTAACGCCTCATGAGCGACCCGTCTGAGAAAAGTATAGCCGACCGAACCGCCGGCCCTCCACGCGCGCGCCTGCCACTCTGGCTCGCGGGGCTCGCGCTCGGGTGGGGCCTGGTGGCGGCGATCGGTCTACTGGCAGCAGGGACTGACGCTGAGCCACTACGACGCCAAGGGGCACCTGGTCGTCGCCCGCCGCGTGCTCGACAGCCTGACGCCCGGATGGCTGCAGCTGGGGGCCGTCTGGCTGCCCCTGCCCCATCTGCTCAATCTGCTGCCGGTGCAGGTGGACGCGTGGTACCGCACGGGCGCCTCGGGAATCGCGATCTCGATTGCGAGCATGGCGCTGCTGGTCCACTGCACCGCGCAACTGATCCTCCGGCTCACCGGCTCGCGCGCCGGCGCGGTGCTGGCGGTGCTGGTCATCCTCTCGAACCCCAACCTGCTGTACCTGCAGTCGACCCCGATGACCGAGCCGCTGCTGCTCGGCCTGATCGGCCTGGCCCTGTGGTGGACGATCGAGGCGCTCGACGACGGATCGCGCCTCCGGTGGCTGCGTGCGTCAGGCGCGCTCGCGCTGGCGCTGATGACCCGGTACGAGGCGTGGCCGGTCGCTGGCGCGCTGCTGGCCGCGACGGTCGTGGCCCGATGGCACGAGGGAGCGGGCGTCCGGCGCGGGCTCGCCGACGCGGCACGGCTGGCAAGTCTTCCCGCGGCAGCCCTCCTCTGGTTTGTCGTCCACAGCAAGGCAACCGTCGGCGCCTGGTTCGTGACCGGCGGCTTCTATGTCCCCGACCCGATCTACCAGCATCACGCGGTCGCCGTGTCCGGCGCCGTGTGGTGGGGGCTGCGCGCGCTGGGTTCGGAGGTGCTGGCGCGCGCGGCGGCGCTGGCCGTCCCGCTGCTCGCGTACTGGTGGTGGCGAAGAGGCCTGGCGCCGAGCGCCGTGGTCGCACTGGCATGGCTCGGCGTCGCGGCGCTGCCCTGGTACGCCTTCTTCCAGGGCCACCCGCTCCGGATCCGCTACATGGTGCCGCTGGTGGTCGCCAGCGCAGTGCTGGTGGGCCTGGCCGTCGGTCGGCTCCCCCGCTGGCGCGCCGCCGTGGCGGCTTTGCTGCTCTGCGGTATCTGGTGGACCACGCGGCCGTTCGACGCGAGGGCCGCGATGGTGCTCGAAGCGCAGTGGGATCGGCCAAAGAGCGTGGCGCGCCGCGCCGTCACCGGCTGCCTGCCCGCCCCGGGCGGCGACCGAGATCGTGATGGCGAGCATGGGCTCGCTCGCACACTACATGCAGGAGCTGTCGCACGACGGCTTCGCGCTACGCGACTTCCTGCACGAAGGCAACGGCGACCTCTGGCTCGCCGCGCTCGACCGTCCGCGCGATCACGTGCGGTGGATCCTGATGGAGGAGGTCGCCGAGGGCGGCGACATGCTGGCCGAACGCGCACGGCGTGAGCCGGCATTTCTTGCCGGCTTCACGCGCGTGTGCGAAGGCGGCGGAGTGCGTGCTGTTCCGCGCTCCCTAGCGCGTCAGAATCTCCACGTCAGGGTCGCCTGGTAACGTCAGCCCGCCCAGGTCGAGGCGATCGCCGAGGAAGTCGTCCGCCGGCAGCTCGGCCTCGGCCTTCTGGTAGCGCACTTCCCCGCCGAGCATCATGCTGGCGCCGACCGGCGCGCGCAGGCCGCCGAAGATCACCGGGCGCGACCTCGGTGCCGTCCGCTTTGAAACTGTCGCGGAAGATCTCGCTGGTCACGGGGTCGACGAACTCACCGGTCTCGCTGTAACTCCAGAACAACGCCGCGATGCCTGCGCCGATGTAAGGCTGGAACGACGCGTCGCGTCCGGTTGGCACGAACTTCAACGTCGCCGTCAGCGGCACGATGCGCAGCTTGAGGTCCTGTTCGATCTCGGTGTCATCGGGTCGCGTGACAAACTCGTAGATGCTCGACACGGTTTGCTGATAGAAGCCCGTGCCGACGCCCGCCTCCACGTACTTCCCGATGCCGACCAGGTACTCGCCGCCGATGGTCAAGTCCACCGAAATCACCCACGTCGAACAGCAGCGGCTCGCAGAGAAATTCCGTGTCGATGCAGCGGTTGGCGTTCAGCACGTCGCCGCTGACACGGCTGTCCTCCCCGCGCGGCGCGAAGTAGCCCAGCGAGACGCTGAAACCCTGGTCCTGTGCCTGCGCCGGCGCCGCAGCCGCCAGCAGCCCCAACAGCACCATTCCGGTCGAGATGACTCGCCACATATGAGGTCCTCCGAAGCCACGTGCCGATGAGATGCCACGCGCTTTGGAGCCTACAGAGCATGAGCGATGCCAACGCGGGAACGGGCGAGATTCACGCGTGATTGCAGGGATTGCGCGGTGCCAGCGCGGTTCGACCTCCGGCCGATCGTCCCCTTTTGTGCACAGCCGCGATAGCCTCATTCACGGCCGTCATCAGGCACGCAGGCACTCGCGGATCGCGAAATGGCGGGAGGGCTAGCCGGACGGCTGGGACGAGTAGAACCGGCTCACGACCCGCAGCATCTCGTCGTGAATCGGGCCGTTGGTGGCGACGATGCGGCCGGTGCGCAGCACGAAGGGACCACCGTCGAGCGAGGTGACGCGGCCGCCGGCCTCTTCGACCAGCAGCACGCCGGCGGCGATGTCCCACGCGTTGAGGCCCTGCTCCCAGAAGCCGTCCATCCGTCCGCACGCGACGTAACAGATGTCGAGCGCGGCCGACCCGAGGCGGCGCACGGCGCGCGCCTCTCCGAGAAACGCGGCGAACAAGCCGACAAGCTCGGTCATCTTGTCCTGGACGGCGTACGGGAAGCCGGTCACCAGCAGCGCGTCGATGAGCGTCTGGGTCTGCGACACATGGAGTCGCGTGCCGTTGAGGAACGCGCCTTTGCCGCGCTCGGCGGTGAACAACTCGTCGCGCGTGGGGTCGTACACCGCGCCGACTTCGAGCCGTCCATCCACTTCGAGCGCCACCGTGCAGCAGAACAGCGGCAGCCCGTGCGCGAAGTTCGTCGTGCCGTCGAGCGGGTCGACGATCCAGCAGAACCGCGAGCGCGTCTCGCCGGTCGGCCCGCCCATCTCCTCGGCCAGGACGTCGTGGTCGGGGTGCCGCTCGGCGATGAGCGCGCGAATCATGCGTCTCGACGGCCAGGTCCACCTCCGTGACCAGGTCGATCGTGCCCTTCTTGCGAATCTGGAACGAGCCGCCCAGCGCGGCAAGCTGGATCGCGCCGGCACGCTTGACGGCATCGATCGCGGTGGCCAGGAATGGTGATGGAAGCGAATCGCCGCTCACAGCGCGGCCTTGGCGAGCTTCTTGACCATGCGCACTTCCATCCCGCCTTCCGGGATGCGGCGCAGCTGGATGTCGTCCATGAAATTGCGGATCAGGAAGATTCCACGACCGCTGCTCTTGAGCATGTTTTCCGGCGCGAGCGGGTCTGCGACTTCCTCGGGCTCGAAACCCTCGCCTTCATCCCGCACGGCGACGGTGAGCCCGCCGGTCTCCGGATCCGACGAGGAGATGAACTCGACGCGTACCAGCTTGCGCTGGTCGTTCTGGTTCCCGTGCTTGATCGCGTTGATGACGCACTCGCGAATCGCGACGCTCACCCAGTGCATCGAGTCTTCGTCAAAGCCCACGCGCCGGCACAGGTGATCGCTGACGACCTGCACGAAGTCGAGCATGTCGAACGCGCTGCAGAACTCGAGACGAACGATGTCGGGCTGCGGGCTGCTCATGCGGCGGGCACCAGGTGCGTCTGCTCGGTCAAGTGACTGCAACGGATAGCACAGGCCCTCACGATGGTCAAGCCAGTTGCGCCACCTCGGCGCGCGCCTCTGCGGGGCCAGTCGCGCGCGCGCACCAGACGCGGCGACCTGCATGGTATAGTGGCCGGATGCCTTCTGCACTGGAAGCGCATATTGTCCCTGCGCGGCGCCTGTCGGGCCGTCTTCGCGTCCCCGGCGACAAGTCCATCTCGCATCGCTACGCGTTGCTGTCGGCGCTTGCCGATGGCACGAGCCGGATCACGAACTATTCGCCCGGCGCCGATTGCGCGGCCACACTCGACTGCCTGCGCGCGCTCGGCGTGACATTCCAGCGCGAAGCCGATCCGGTCACCGGCCGCCAGTCCACCATCGTCGTGCACGGCCGAGGCCTGGGTCGGCTGGCGGCGCCCTCGGCGACGCTCAACGCGCAGAACTCGGGCACGACGACGCGGCTGCTGGCGGGCATTCTCGCGGCCCATCCCTTCACCGCCACCATCACCGGCGATGCCTCGCTGTGCGCGGCGGCCGATGAAGCGGGTCATCGATCCGCTCACCCGCATGGGCGCCCGCATCGAGGCCGTCAACGGCTGCGCGCCGCTCACCATCACCGGCGGCGGGCTCCATCCGATCGAGTACACGACGCCGGTGCCCAGCGCCCAAATCAAGAGCGCCGTGCTGCTGGCGGGTCTGCACCTGCCGGGACGAACCACCGTCCACGAACCGGCGCCGACACGAGATCATACGGAATTGGCGGTCGCGGCGTTTGGCGGGCACGTCGAATCTGCCGGAAACACCATCCACGTGCACGGCGGCCGGCCGCTGCAACCGGTGGACGCCCAGGTCCCAGGCGATGTGTCGTCGGCCACCTTCTGGGCCGTGGCGGCGGCGGCCCTCCCCGGATCGGACGTCACGATCGAGGATTTGGGGCTGAATCCATCGCGGACGGCGCTGTTTGACGTGCTGGCCCGCGCCGGGGCGCAGGTGGATCGCGTCATCGACCAGAGCCGCCAGGGCGAACCGCGCGGCAGCGTCCGCATTCGCCACGCGGAACTGCGCCCGCTGGTCCTCACACCCGGCGAGGTGCCCGCGCTCATCGACGAGCTGCCGGCCCTGGCCGCCATGGCCACCGCCGGCGGCGAGTTGCACGTTACCGGCGCCGGCGAACTGCGCGTGAAGGAAAGCGACCGCATCACGGCGCTCGCCACGGGCCTGCGCGCGCTGGGGGCAGACGTCGACGAGTTTCCCGATGGCTTCCACATCCGCGGCGCCCGGCGCCTCACTGGCGGGCACGCCGACGCCGCGCACGATCACCGCCTCGCCATGGCCTTTGCGATCGCCGGCCTGGCCGCCTCCGGCCCGACGACGGTGAGCGGCGCCGATGTGGTCGACGTCTCGTATCCGGGTTTCTTCGACATCCTGGCGACGCTCACGCGTGCCAACTGACAAGGTCTATCTGGTCGGCTTCATGGGCGCCGGCAAGTCGACTCTCGCGCGCCGTCTCGGGGCGCGCCTCGACTGGCGCGTCGAGGACATCGACGAGCGCATCGAAGCGCGCGAAGGCCGCAGCGTCTCCGCGATCTTCGCCAGCCAGGGCGAGCCCTACTTTCGCCAGGTGGAGCGGCGCGTGCTCCTGGACCTGTTGCCGCTGCGCCACGTGGTCGTCGCCACCGGCGGCGGGACGTTCGCCGACGCCGACAACCGCGCGCTGATCAATCGCGACGGCCTGTCGGTATGGCTCGACGTGCCGCTCGCCGGCATCGTCGACCGCGTCCCCGCCGACGGCCGCCGCCCCCTGGCTGCCGACCGGGCGCAGTTCGAGCGCCTCTACGACGCGCGACGCACCGCCTATCAGCACGCCCACGTACACCTCGACGCCGGCGACCGCGCCGTCGACGCGCTGGTCGAGCAACTGCTCGACCGTCTGGAGAAATGACCCGTGCGCTACCTGGTGATCAGCGACATTCACGGCAACCTCGAAGCGCTCGATACGGTCCTCACCGTCGTCGAGGGACGGTACGACAAGGTGCTGGTGCTTGGCGACCTGGTGGGTTACGGGGCCGACCCCAACGCGGTCATCGATCGCGTGCGCGGGCTCGAGCCTCACAGCGTGATCAGGGGTAACCACGACAAGGTCGCCGCAGGCCTGGACGACGGCGAGAGCTTCAATTCGGTCGCGCGCAGCGCCGTGCTCTGGACCTACGAGGCCCTCACGCCAGCCAACCGCGAGTACCTCGCCCAGTTGCCCGCTGGACCGCAAGCTGTCGACGACCTCCTGGAGATCTGTCACGGCACGCCGTTTGATGAGGACGCGTACCTGTTCGACGACCTCGATGCCTTGCGCGCGTTCGAGGCGGCGAGCCGTCCGGTGTGCCTGTTCGGGCACACGCACGTGGCCGTGGGGTTCCGCTATGCCGATAGCGCGCTGGAGATCGTCGCCGGACCGGGCGACACGGCGGGGCTGGTGCTGGAGTTCGCGCCCGGCGCGAAGTACCTGATCAACGCCGGCTCGATCGGCCAGCCGCGCGACGGCGACCCGCGCGCCGGCGCGGCCATCGTCGACGTCACCGCACGGCGGATGGAGCTGTTCCGGATTCCCTATCCCATCGAAGAAGCGCAGCGGAAGATCCGTCTGGCGGGCCTGCCCGAAGTGCTGGCCAAGCGACTGTCGCTGGGACGCTAGCGCCGCTCGCGCTTCCTCAATTCCGAGTGGGGGTGGTGCACGGGTGCGGGGTGTAGGGCTGGGCGTCCCACACGCGTCACGCGCTGACCGGCGATGCACCTGTCCCGGGAAGGACCCGCGCATGTGCGGATGTCGATGATTTGTCTGCTCGGAATGGCTGAACACACTCGTCACGCGATGGACGCGGTGGAACGAGGATGGCGACAGCAGGCCGACACCTATGGGCGACGGAGCGACGCTGAGTGGGGTAGCGTTCGTACTGGTAGCGTCGTCATTACGACAGATTCAGACGCGCTCCGCGTATCAAGCTCGCGGCGGCGCTGCGTAGCCGCGCTAACCGGGCGCGACGAGGACGGAGATGAGAGGGGTCATACCCCTGGCCGTAGATACGGTTGGCGCCAGGCCGTGACGTTGGGCGCGGCCATTGGCGCGGCACTCGCCGTCAGGCCCGGCGGGCTGCTCTTTCTCGGGTACGCAGGGGCTGTGGCTCGCCGCCGCGCTCGCCGCCAATGGGGAGCAGCGCGCGCCGCGGACGCGTCGCGTGGGTGGCCCTTGCTATGGTCGTCGTGGCTGCTGTGTCGGTCGTGACGCCGATGCCAGTCTGGCCGTTCCTGTGGGAGCGGCCCGTGATCGGTCTGCTCGAAGCGGTCGCCGGCGTCTCGAAGTTCGAGTGGTCCGGCACCGTCTTGTTCATGGGACACGATGTGCCCGCCGATCGTGTGCCGTGGATGTACGCGCCGGTCTGGCTCCTCTGGACGACGCCGCCTGTGGTGCTGGTTTGCGCGGCCTCTCTCGCTTCGAGAGCTTGTCAGAGCGCAAGGCTGGCGCCGCCGTGCCGTTGTCGGGCTCTGGTTCGCGCTGGTGTTCCCGGTCGCCTACGTGATCGCCCGTAACTCGACGCTGTACGACGGCATTCGACACCTTCTGTTCATCACGCCGCCATTGGTTGCGCTGGCGGCGGTCGGATGCGACGGCCTGCTGCGTGCGGTGGGCGGCCGGGGTCGGACGGCAGTGGCCGTCGTCGTGGCGATCGGACTGGCCGAGCCTGTGATCTTCCAGCTTCGGAATCACCCGAACCAAGTCGTTTACTTTCAGCCGCTGGTCGGCGGGCCCGCGGCCGCCTGGACCAGATTCGAGCTGGACTACTGGGGCAACTGCCTGTACCAGGTCGTGCGTGACGCGGGCAGGCTGGCCAAGGCCGCGGGACAACCCGTCGTCATCTCCGGCCGGCAGGAACGGCTGCTGCGGCTGAACTCGTCGCGCGTCAGAAGCGTCGCGGTCGTGCCGCCGGGGCGAGGCGCTCATGAGCTCGAGGTCTACCTGATGCGCGGCCGCCGCGCAGCTTTGCGCGCGTTCTCGCTGCGGGATGACGTCCTTTGGCGCGTGACTACGGCCGACGGCGCGCCGCTTTGTGCCGTGGTGCGCGGACCGCAGTTCGAGCGCCTCCGCGGCGCGCTCGCAGCGCGCCACGCCGAGCATCTGCTGTCACCACGATAGAGCGGTCGTCGTGCTCGACAACTTGGCGGTGCACAAGCAGCCGGAGATGCGTGCCGCGATTGAAGCGGCGTCCTTCGTCCCTGTCAGGTGCGAGGCCTCTCCCGCTTCTTCAACTCCGCCGCATACGCGTCGCGTGCGGCCCTGCTGCCCAGGATCCAGCCGATCACGATGCCCACCAGCAGGACGGCGGGGATGAAGATGAAGTGCCCGGCGGTCATGGCCGTCAGCGCGGCGGCAGCTGCTTGAGCGCGTCGAGGTCTTTCTGCACCGCCGCCAGGCGGCGCCAGAGCATCGCGACGTAGATCAGCACGGCCACCCACATGATGGCGTAGGCGCTCAGGACGAGCGGCGCGGCCGGCAGTTGCTCTGCCGGTGGCAGGTCGGTCACCGGCACGAAGCCGTCAGTCGCGGCCGGCGGCGTGGCCGCCGGTGGAGCACCCGGCTGAGCCGACGGATGCCCGGATCCCGACTGCCGCGGTCAGCGCGACCGCGAGGCTTGCAACACACAAGACACGTTTCAACACCACGCAGATCTCCAGAAGGCTCATGCCGACGCGCGATCGTCGAGCTCGAGATACCGTGCATCGAGCGCCGCCTGCTGCTCGGCCAGCCGCACACGCAGCGCCAGCAGCAACAGGAACAGCGACAGGAACGCCAGGATGCAGAACCAGAAGGGCTCGCGCATCCCCGGCCCCAGGCTGGGCACGACCGTCGTCTTGGGATGCAGCGTCCGCCACACGTTCACCGACACATACACGAACGGCACGTTGCACATGCCGAAGATGCCGACCGCCGCGGCGAGCTTGTCCGAGCCCGGCCCGCCGTAACGGCGCACCAGCAGGTACGCGGCGAACATCATCCACAGCAGCAGCGCCGAGGTGAGACGCGCGTCCCATTGCCACCAGACGCCCCACGACTTGCGCGCCCAGAGCGGGCCGGTAGCCATGACGATGGTCCCCAGCAGCACGGTCAGTTCAGCCGAGGCGAGCGGCGATGCGGTCCGCGCCGAGGTCGCCGGCGAAACAGGAAGATCGCGCTGCTGATGCCGCAGACGAACGCGCCCAGGAACATCACGATGCCCGCCGGCGCGTGAAAATAGAAGATCTTCTGCGCCAGCCCCATCGTCGACTCGTAGGGCGCGTTGTGGATCAGGAACGGCGCCACGGCAAAGGCGGCGATGGTCGTCACGAGCAGGAGCGGAACGCTTCGTTGAAGCACGTCAGAACTCGTCAGTCCGTCATCAGGGGGTCGAACGTCCAGAGCGCGACCGTCAGGAACACGGTGTCGAATGCGGCAAGCAGCATCACCCAGAACGTCGCCATCGGCTCGTCTGGCATCTGCTGCGCCAGGGCGGCCGTGCCGCGCACTCCCGCAATGATGACGGGAATCGTCATCGGATACAACAGCACCGGCAGCAGGACGTCGCGGCTGCGTGCGCGCACCAGCATCGCGGCAAACAGGGTCCCGACCGAGGCGAACCCGATCGTGCCCGTCACCAGCAGCGCCAGCAGCAGCGCCGGGCGCTGCAGCAGCGCCGCGTCGAACAGCAGCGCCACCAGCGGCACCAGCATCAGTTCGACCAGCAGGAGAATCGCGAGCACGGCCAGCAGCTTGCCGACGTAGATCGCGGCTCGCGGCGCCGGCGCCAGCAGCAGCGCGCGCAGCGTGTCGGTGTAGCGCTCGCGCTCGAACGTGCGGCCCAGTGTGAGAGTGCCGGCAAACGCAATCGCCACCCACAAGATGCCCACCGCCGCGTCGGCGACGACCCGTCCTTCCTTGACGAGCGCGACCGCAAAGACGATGACCGCCGACAACGCAAAGAAGAGCGTCGTCGCCACCGTCTCGCGACTGCGGACTTCGATTGTGAGGTCCTTGCGAAACACCGTCCAGGCCGTCCGCGCAAACATCAGCTCAGGACTCGCGCGAGAGCGCCGAGCGATAGGCGTGCCGCCAGCCGCTCCCGCTGATGTCGTCAATGAGCCTGCCGTCGCGCAGGATGATGGCGCGCGTCAGCACGTCGTCGGCCAGGTCGACCTCGTGCGTGGCGAGCATCACGAGCCGGCCTTCTCCGGCCAGGCGCGCGAGCCGAATGGCCAGAGCCGCCGTCGACGGGCCGTCCAGGCCCGTGAACGGCTCGTCGAGCAGCAGCAGGCGGGGGTCGTGCAGCAGCGCGCGCTCGAGGGCGAGCCGCTGCCGCATCCCGCGCGAGAAGCCCGAGACGAGATCGTCGGCCCGCGACTCGAGGCGCGCATCGGCCAGCGCCTGGGCGACCCGCGCATCGACCGCCGCCACTCCCTGGAGCCGGGCGAAGAACGTGAGGTTCTCGCGCGCCGTGAGCTCGGGGTAGAGCTGAAGGTCGTGTCCGAGCCACCCAAGGCGCTGACGCAGCGGCGCGCCGGCGCGTGACGGGTCGTGCGCGCCATAGAGCAGGTGTCCGGTGCTGGGTCGCAGCAGCGTGGACACGATCGCCAGAAGCGTGGACTTGCCGGCGCCGTTGGGCCCAAGCAGCCCCAGCACCTCGCCGGCGCGGCAGGAAAAGGTGATCTGGCTGAGCGCTCGACGACGTCCGAAGTGCCGGCTGACTCCCGACACTCGCACTTCGTCGAAATCGACGTTCACGCGGCCAGCCCCTGGCCACCACCGGGCGGCACGCCGCCGCCGTCGAGCGCGCCGTAGACGCGTTCGAGGTCGGCCAGCAGCCGGGCTCGACGCTCTTCGTAGGCTGGCGCGAGGAGGCGTCCGGCGCGGTAGTCGGCATCGAGCGCCGCCAGCGCCGCCAGTCCGCGCGCTCGTCGCGCCTCGAGCCGCCGACGGCCGCCGTCGCTCCCACCGCCTGGCTTCATCGCCAGCCAGACGCCGATACCGGCCACCGTCGCCGCCAGTGCGAGCGCCGTGTAGAGCGGCAGCGGGCTCTTGTGCGGCAATCCCACCAGCGTCAATCGCAGCGGCGTGCCGGCAGGCAGGCCGGGCCCGCTGGCGATGAGAAACGCCTGGCCGCTGAGCGACGCTTCCCGGACATTCGACGCCTGCGCGCTCTCGACGGTGAGGCCGCTCAGCCGCTGAACGCCTGCGGCGACCTGATCGAGTGGCAGCGGGAAGGCCTGCGTGAACTCGTGACGCGCGCCCCACGATTCCACGCGAAAAGCAACGGGCACCGAGGTCACGCCAATCGGAAACGGCCCGGCGATCGACACGCGCCGCCCGTTCACGCTGGCCAGCGGCGACGCGCCCTCGAGCAGCGCCGCACCGACGGCCTCGGCCGGCAACGTGATGACCAGGGGCGAGGCCGGCGCAACCGGCGCGCCCGACTGGTTCACGATCTCGAGCAGGTAGAACACCGCGATGGTGTCGTCCTGGAACTCGATCGCAAACCTGGTGTTGTTGCCGAACGACAACGCGCCGCCGGCATTGCTCGACGCTCCTGGCGCCGCGCCCGGCGCGCCGCCGCCCGTGCCCAGCCCGAGGCCAGCGACCAGAATCGTTCGCACGCCGCCAGCCGCTGGCACGTCGAAGGTCGTGGACTCGAGTTGCTCGCCGTCGACGACGTGCCCTGGCGTGCACGCGAGCCCCCGGCGGCACCGACGCAAACTGCGCGCGGCCATCCGCGCCGGTTGTCGCCGCGACGGACGTCGCCCGCGCCGTGGAGCTCCACCGCCACGCCTGCCAGGTTGTTCCCCACCGATTCGCGGACCACGCGGACCGTGACGCTGCCGTCCGGCAGCTCGCCTGCCGGGATGGCCTGCCCGTGCATCAGCCGCGGATCGGGCATCTGCGCGAGGGCGGGAGCGGTCGCGCCCAGCACCATGCACAAGGCACCCAGCACCGCACCAGCACGCACGAGGCACCCGGCACCGCACCCGGCACCCGGCACCCGGCACCCGGCACTTCTCCTGCCCCTCACCCCGTCACCAGCGCCGTCCCGCACTGCTTGCAGAACCTGGCGTCCGCATCGTTGGCCGTGCCGCACGCGGAGCACCCGCCGGTCGACCCACTCACATCGAGCAGGTCGCGCTCGATCTGCGCGCGATACATCGCCGCCCCATCCAGTTGCGTCATCAGCCGGACGGCGCGTGCACGCAGACGGTCGCGCATCTCCGTGAAGTCCGATTCGGACACCTTCCCCATCGCGCGATCGAACTCCAGCTCCTTGATGGCGCGCAGCGTGAGCGCCTTGTCGCGTTCGAGCGCGGCACGCGTCCGTCCGCCGACAAGCGACGTGTCGTCGGCCAGCTCGCTGCCCAGGGGCGCAACGGTGCGATACATCGCTGCCGCTGTCAGACCGGCGCCCACCAGCGTGATGGCGACCAGCGTCAACGCCGCCAGCGGCTGGCCTCGAAGCAGGAGAAACGCGACGATCGAGACTGACAGGGCGACTGTCACGAAGAACGGACCGACGTGCACCCCCTGAGGACCGCGGTCGCTCGCGGGAGCTGGTTGCCGGCGTGCGCTAGTCGAGGTCACGCAGCTCCTCGTCGAGGCGCGCCTCGAGCGCGCTTCGGCCCTCGCCTTGCGCAGCCGCGGGCTCATCCGGCGTGCGGCGTCGTGACCACCGTAAGGCAACCAGCCCGATCGCCGCGAAGCTGCCAAGCCCCATGGCGTAGGGGATGGCCCAGGCGAGCCGGTTGAAGCCTTTGTCGGGCGGCTCGCTCAGCACGTGAATGCCGCCGACGTCCTTCACGAACGTCTGGAGGATCTGCTCCTCGCTCATGCCGGTCTTCAGCAGGCTGCTGACCCGGTCGCGCACCTTCTCGCAGTGCGGACAGAGGCACGTCCCCACGGGCAGCCGCGCGCAGCCGCCGCACCAGCATGCCAGCTTGCCCGCGATCTTCCGCTCCTGTGGCGTGCGCACGACGATGGAGCCCTGCGGAGTGTCGGCGTGCTGCGCGTAGACCGGCGCCGCAAACGGCAACCCCACCAGCGCCACCAGCAGGAGCGCCACCGTGGATGTCGCCGTGGCCTCCGGCGCGCGAGCCACCGCAAAGCTGTAGGCGCGCTCGGGCAGCAGCGCGATGCCCGTTCCCAGCGCCATGATGCCGAATCCCAGCCAGATCCAGTTCACCAGCGGGTTGACGACGACGTGGAGGCTGGCCGACTGGTCCTTGAGGTCGAAGGCCGGCAGCACGATGTACACGTCCTCGGCGAGCGCGCGCCGAATGGCCACTTCCGTGGTCGGCTCTTCCTCCCGTTTCCGGAAGAACCACTTGGCCGGGTACATCTTGCCGATTTCCGAGCCGTCTTCGAACACGGTCAGGTGCGCCGTGATCATCTGCTTCTGCCCGTCGTCGGTCACCTGGATCGAGTCGTGGCGCACGGTGTAGTGCCCCACGGTGACCTGCTGCCCTGGCTTGAGCAGCACCTGCTCTTCCTGCTTGAACCCGTCGCCGGCAAACCCGAAGAAGATCAGCACGACGCCGAGGTGGACGACGTAGCCGCCGTACCGGCGCTTGTTGCGGCCGACCAGACCGACAACGGCCGTGAAGATGTCGGTGCCCGTGCCCTCCTGCCGCACGCGCGCGCCGCGCCAGACCTCCTGGACGAGCGTCGCGATCACGTAGCCGCACAGCGCAAAGCAGATTCCCGAAGACCAGACGCGGACGCCCAGCGCGACGAGCGCTCCCGACACGATGACGGCCGACACGACCGGCCACAGGAACTGCTCGCGCAGGTTGGCCGCCGTGGCCTTGCGCCAGGCGAGCAGCGGCGCCGTGCCCGTCAGGAACAGCAGGATCAAGACCGATGGGCGCCATCCACTTGTTGAAGAACGGCGGACCCACTGTCAGCCGTTCACCGGTGATGGCCTCGCTCAGCGTCGGGAACATCGTGGCAAACAACACGAACACGGCGCAGAACAGCAGTATCCAGTTGTTCGCCAGGAACGCGGCTTCCCGCGAGAGCCACGAGTCCAGCTCGTGGCGCGACCGCAGCAGCGGCAGGCGATGGATCACCCAGCCGAAGCTGAACGCCAGGATGGCGGCCATGAACGCCGTGAACATCCACGCCAGCTCGCGGTCCTCGCCAAAGGCGTGCACGGACTGCACGATGCCCGAGCGCGTCATGAAGGTGCCGAAGATCGTGAGCAGGAACGTCACGATGACCAGCGTGACGTTCCACACGCGCAGCATGCTGCGCCGTTCCTGCACGATGACCGAGTGCAGGAACGCCGTGGCGGTGAACCACGGCAGCAGGCCCGCGTTCTCCACCGGATCCCAGCCCCAGTAGCCGCCCCAGCCCAGCTCCTCGGTACGCCCAGATCATGCCGAGCGTGAGGCCGAAGGTCAGGAACAGCCAGCTGACCATCGTCCAGCGCCGCACGGCTCGCAGCCAGGCGTCGTCGAGATAGCCGGTGATGAGCGCCGCCATGCCGAAGGCGTACGGGATCGTCATCCCCACAAAGCCGATGTAGAGCGACGGCGGGTGAATGACCATGTACGGGTTCTGAAGCAGCGGGTTGAGCCCCCGCCCTTCAGCCGGCGTCGCGGTGAGGAACGTGTCGAACGGGTTCCTGTGAATGATCATCAGGAACAGGAAGAACGCCTCGACGACCGCGATGATGGCGACGACGTACGGGATCAGCTCGCGGTGCCGCTCGCGGTTGGTGGCGACGGCCAGCGCGCCGAAGGTCGACAGCAGGAACACCCAGAAGAGGATCGAGCCGTCCAGGCCTCCCCAGTACGACGTGATCTTGTAGAAGAGCGGCTGCTCGAGATCGGAATAACGCTGGACGTACTTGATCGAGTAGTCGCCAACCACGAACGCGTGGACGATGATGCCGGAGGCGACCGTCATCAACGCCGTGGTCAGATACAGGGCGCCGACCCCCGACTCGATCATCCGGGTCGAGCCGCGGCGCGCGCCGGCGACTGACGTCGCGGCCGCGTAGATGCAGACGACGAAGGTCGCCAGCAGAATGAACGCGCCAAGGGTTGCCATGGGAGGCCAGTGTCAGACGCCAGGACGCGGCGTTGCGCCGCCGGCCTTGGGTTCGTACTTCGACGGGCACTTGGCCATGACGCCGTTGGGCTCCACGTGAAAGCCGTCCTTTGACAACGTGCCCCTCAGAACGACTTCGGCCTCGTCCTTGAACGTGTCGGGGACGATGCCGGTGTAGGTGGCCGGAACGACGTGGCCCTTGCTGTGCACCTGGAACCGGTAGTCGAGCGAGTCCTTCCGGCGCAGGATCGACGCCGGCACGATGTGCCCGTGCAACTGCAGCCGCTTGCCGTACCAGGCGTCGGGCTGCACCATCACCTCTTCGACGTGCTTGTAGTATTCGGTGCCGTCGCGCAGGGTCGACCAGAGCAGACCGCCGAACGCCAGCACGAGCGCCGCGGTGGTCAGGCCGATCTTCAGAGCTTTGCTGTTCATGGGTGTTCCAACCTGATCAGCATAGTCCCCCGAAAAACCTTGGGTCAACCGCTGATGACGCGTGCCGAGGCGGCGTCACCTTTTGGATGTCCGGCACTCCTTTAGGGAGGGACTGCCTTCCCCCGGCCACGTCCCCGAGGGAGCAGCCGTCATGCGACTCATCAGCGCCGCGTCAACTGTCGTGCTTCTCGCGCTGGCACTTCGTCGTTCCGGGCTCGGGCCCCGCGCCGACCGCCAGGCAACTTGATGGAAGGGCGATTTTCAGGTTCGACACCTTCGGCGACGAGCAACTGCTGGACCGATGTGCTCCGGATGCACGAGGTCATCCCGTCGGTCGATCCGGCGACGGCTCTTGGAGTCGGACTCAAGGTGGACGTCGAGGCCTTGCCGCCTGAGCTCGTCGCGGCACTCGAGGCCGATGACGTCGATTTGACGGACCCGGCCGTGACCCTCGCGCTCCTGAAGCTCAACGCGGTCGTCGGCGTGATGGGGCGGGTCAACGAATCCGGCGAGCTCACCAGTGTCGGCATCACCTGCGCGCTGTGCCACTCGACCGTCGACGACTCTTTTGCGGCCGGGATCGGCAGGCGGCTCGACGGGTGGCCGAACGTCGACCTGAACGTCGGACAGATCGTCTCGTTGTCGCCTGCGGTCGACGAGGCCACCAAGGCCGAGTTTCGCCTGTGGGGTCCAGGCAAGTACGACCCGCGTCACCATGTGTTTGACGGCACCGACATCGTCGTGCGCCACAGCCCGTCGTTGCCGGTCGTGATCCCGCCGGCCTACGGGCTGAAGGGCACCGGCTACGAGACCTACACCGGCGACGGCCCGATTGCCTACTGGAATGCCTACGTCGGCGTGTCGCAGATGGGCGGCCAGGGCAACTTCACCGATCCGCGCATCGACCTCGAGATCGCGCAGGCGCCAGACCTGATCACGCCGAAGCTGGCCGCGCTCAGCGCGTACCAGATGGGCCTGAAGGCGCCGAAGCCTCCGAAAGGCAGCTTCGATCGGGCCGCTGCGAACCGGGGCAAGCATCTGTTCCGCAACGAGGCGGGCTGCGCATCGTGCCATCAGGCGCCGACGTACACCGATGTGCTGAGCGGCCCGGATCCGGGCGTGCCGTTCCTCCACGATCCGTCAGAGGTCGGCACCGAGCCCGTCTACGCGTCGCGCAGTGCCACGGGAAAGTACCGGACAACGCCGCTGCGGTCCCTGTGGCAGCATCCGCCGTACTTCCACGACGGCAGCGCAGCCGACCTGCCGGCCGTGGTAGATCACTACAATGAGTTGTTCGGCCTGAACCTCACGGCGGCAGAGAAGGCCGACCTGGTCGAGTTCCTGAAGTCGCTTTGAAGAAGGGTGTGGCCGTGTCTCACTACCCCTATCTTGTCGTCGGCGGCGGCATGACCGCGGATGCCGCGGTCCGCGGCATCCGCGAGCTCGACTCGCAAGGTGAGATCGGGCTCATCGGCGCCGAAGCCGATCCGCCCTACGCACGCCCTCCCCTCTCCAAGGCGCTGTGGAAGGGCGAACCGGTGGAGAGCGTCTGGCGGAAGACCAGCGAAGTCGCAGGCGTGGACCTCCACCTCGGCCGTCGCGCAACCAGCGTGGACGCCCACCGAAAGACTGTCGTCGACGATCGCGGCGTCAGCCACACGTTCGACAAGCTGCTCCTCGCCACCGGAGGAACCCCGCGACGGCTGCCCTCTGGTGGCAACGACGTGATCTATTTCCGAACGCTCGACGACTACCGGAAACTCCGGGCGCTCGCCGAGCAGGGCAAGACCTTCGCAGTGGTCGGCGGCGGCTTCATCGGCTCGGAAATCGCCGCGGCGCTGAGCGCTGCAGGGCTGCAAGGTCACACTGATCGCTCCCGGGGAAGGGATTGGCGCGCGTCTTTTCCCGCCGGACCTGGCGGCCTTCCTGGTCGACTACTATCGCGAGAAGGGCGTGGACGTCCGATCGGGACAGGTGACACACGTCGAGCCGGGACGGATCGCGCGTCGTCGTCAAGACCGGAAGCGGCGCTCACTGACGGTCGATGCCGTGGTGGCAGGCATCGGCATCGTTCCCAACACGGAGCTCGCTGAGGCGGCCGGCCTGCTGGTCGACGACGGCATCGTGGTGAACGAGCACCTGCAGACCTCGCAGTCACCGACATCTTCGCCGCGGGCGACGTCGCGCGCTTCGAGGCGCCCGCCCTCGGCACGCGCATCCGTGTCGAGCACGAGGACAACGCGCTCACCATGGGCCACGCGGCGGGACGCGCCATGGCAGGCGACCGGACGCCGTACACACACCTGCCGTCGTTCTACTCCGACCTGTTCGACCTCGGCTACGAAGCCGTCGGCGCCATGGACCCGCAAGGCGAACCGTGGCCGACTGGAAGGATGCGTTTCGTGAAGGAGTGGTCTATTACCTCTCCGAGGGACGCGTACGCGGCGTGCTGCTCTGGAACACCTGGGGCCAGGTCGATGCCGCTCGGGCACTGATCGCGGAGCCGGGTCCCTTCAGCGCCAGCGATCTCAAGGGCCGACTGCGGGGTTGACGGCCCCTGCTGGCCTTCAGGTTTTCAACAGCCGGTGCACGACCGCAACCGGCAGCCCCATCACGCCACTGTAGGAGCCTTCGAGGCGCTCGATGAACCGCGCGGCCCATCCCTGGATCGCGTACGCGCCGGCCTTGTCGTGCGGCTCGCCAGAGGCGACGTAGGCGGCGATCTCGCCGGGCGACATGGGCGCGAAGGTCACCGCGGAGACGTCCACTTCATCGCGCACCGCGCCGCCTTCGGCCACGGCCACCGCCGTGTAAACGTGATGGACGCGCCCGCTGAGCGCGGTGAGCATCGCGGTGGCGTCCGCGGCGTCGCGCGGCTTGCCGAGGATGCGGCCGTCCACGACCACGACCGTGTCCGCGCCGAGCAACGGCCTCGCGCGGATGCCGGCTGGCGCCAGCCTGTGCCTTGGCGCGCGCGAGGCGCCGCACGTGAGCCTCGGGCGCTTCGCCCGGCAGCACCGACTCGTCGACGTCGGCCGGTTCGACGACGAAGGAAAAGCCTGCGGCGCGAAGCAGTTCGGCCCGGCGCGGCGAGGCCGAGGCGAGCACGATCGGCATCGCGCCCGATGATACACTTTGACGACATGCAGGGCATCGGCACACTGCCCGCGCTGGTGCTGCCGGCACTGCTGGCGCGCGCGCCGCTCACACCTGAAAAAGTCACCTTCGTCTGGGGGCTGGCGGTCGGTTCGGCCATCGCGCGCGCGACGACGGCGGCCCTTGCCGACACGGTCCTGACCGTCCGCACGACCGACCCCGCGTGGGCGCGCGAAGTGGAACGCTCGCGCGCGCTGATCCTTTCGCGCGTGCAGCAACTGCTCGGGTCCACGCTGGTGAGGTCGATTGTCGTCGAGCACCTGAATGCCGGACGAAGTCCGCCACGATCGACGCCGACGCGGGCTGAAGCCCCGCCGCCACGGCGTGGCACTCGATGCCATGCACGACGCCGTCATCCTCAGCGCAGCGCGCACGCCCACCGGCAAGTTCCTGGGCGTCCTCAAGTCGCTGACCGCTCCCGAACTGGGGGCGATCGCCGTTCGCGAAGCCATCGCGCGCGCGGGCGTCGAACCCTCCGACGTCGACGAGTGCATCATGGGCAACGTCGTGTCGGCCGGCCTCGGCCAGGCGCCCGCGCGCCAGGCGGCGCTCAAGGCAGGCCTGTCCGACCAGGTCGGCGCGCTCACGATCAACAAGGTCTGCGGCTCCGGGCTCAAGGCCGTGATGCTGGCCGCGCAGGCCGTGCGCCTGGGCGATGCGGAAGTCGTCGTTGCCGGCGGCATGGAGTCCATGAGCAACACGCCGTACGCGCTGCCCCGCCTGCGCGAAGGCCTCCGCATGGGCAACAGCGAGGTCCAGGACCTGATGATCCACGACGGCCTGTGGTGCGCGTTTGAAGGCTGCCACATGGGTTTGTCAGGCGAGGTCGTGGCCGACGAGTATCACGTGTCGCGCGCCGAGCAGGACGCCTGGGCCGCCGAAAGCCATCGGCGGGCCGCCGCGGCGACCGACGCGGGGTGGTTCCGCGAAGAGATCGTCCCGATCACGCTGCCCCAGAAAAAGGGCGAGTCGCTCATCGTGGGGCACGACGAGCCGATCCGGCCGGACACGACCGTCGACGCGCTCGCGAAGTTGAAGCCGGCGTTCAAGGCCGGCGGCACCGTCACCGCCGGCAACGCGCCCGGGGTCAACGACGGCGCCGCGGCGCTCGTGGTGACGTCAGAGGCACGGGCCAAAGCGCTGGGAGTCACGCCGATGGCCCGCATCGTCGCGTATGCCACCAGCGGGCGCGCCCCGAAGTACGTCCTGATGACGCCGGTCGAGGCGGTGCGAAAGGTCCTGGCCAGGACGGGCTGGACCGTCGCCGACGTCGATCTCGTCGAACTCAACGAGGCGTTTGCCGCGCAGGCAGTGGCCGTCACGCGCGAGCTGGATCTGGATCCGCTTCGCGTCAACGTCCAGGGCGGCGCCGTGGCGCTGGGGCATCCCATCGGCGCCAGCGGCGCGCGCGTGCTCACGACGCTGCTCTACACGCTGCGCCGCACTGGCGGAAGGCGCGGCATCGCGACGCTTTGTCTGGGCGGCGGCAACGGCGTCGCCATGGCGGTGGAGACATGGCCGGCCTGATCGGCGCCTCGTCGCTGGCGATCCTGCTGGCGTCGGGCACGGGCCAACCGACGGCGCCGCCTGAACGGACCTTCACGATCACGGGCAAGGTCGTCCATTCCAACGGTCCGGTCCCCGCCAAGTTGACCGTGATGATCAACACCCCGACGCCGGATGGCAACAACGGGGAAAGCTGCGAGAGGACGCCGGATGGCCAGTTCACGGCGCGAGGGCTCGGTCCCGGCACCTACCTGCTCGAGGCGACGCCGTTACTGGAGGGGCCTGACGATCGCGCGCCGGGCTACGAACGTGGCTTTGCCGTCGTGAACATCAAGGACGCCGACGTCGGCGGCGTCGTCATACCAACGGCGCCGGGCGTGACCGTCCGCGGCCGCGTTCGTTTCGAGGAGTCGCGGCCGGGTTCGATGCAGCCGCCGCTGATCGTCGTGCAGGCGGCGCTGGCCGTCACCGAGTGGCAGGGTCCCAGCGAGTCGGCCAACGTGTCGGAGGACGGCACGTTCGAGCTGCACGACGTCCGCGGGCCGCGCGTTTTCAGGTTCGGGTGGCAGCTGGCCGACCGTCGCAGCTACTGGATTCCAGGACCGATCCTGCTCGACGGGCAGGACATCACGAATGTGCCCGTGGACTTTTCGCGTGAGCCCGCCGGCGATCTTGTCGTCGTCTTCCGGCAACGCGCGTCCGTCGATTGTCGGCCGCGTCGAGGACATCGCCGGGTTGCCGGCTTCCGGTTGCGTGGCGATGCTGCCCGAAGATCCGGAGCTTCAGCGCGGATGGTCCACCGCCGTCGGCAGCATGGAAGCGAGCGGGCGGGGGCGCTTCTACTTCACCAACATGCCCCCGGGCGACTATTTCCTGGCGGCGCTGGACGGCGACCGTTGTCCGACGCCAGACGTCCTGGTCGGCAACGCCCGCGAGATCGCGCGCCGGGCGACGCGTGTCACGGTGACCGACGGCGCGACCGTCCACGCGGTCGTGACCACGTCAACGGCCACGCTACAGCCCTGATATCGTCTACGCCACCATGCAGACCATCGCCGTCATCGGTTCGGGCACCATGGGCTCCGGCATCGCGCAGGTCTTCGCGCAGGCCGGGCTACGCCGTGCTGCTGCACGACGTTCAGCAAGCCGCGCTCGACCGCGCGCGCCGCGGCATCGAGAAGTCGCTGGGCAAGTTCGTCGAGAAGGGCAAGCTGAGCGCCGACGACCGCGATGCCGCCCTCGGCAGGCTCGGGGTCAGCTCCGCCATCGACGACCTTGCCGCGGCCGACTACGTCGTCGAAGCGATCGTCGAGTCGGTGGACGCCAAGCGCGCGCTGTTCCAGCGGCTCGACGCGATCGCCCGACCCGACGTGATTCTGGCGACCAACACGTCGTCGATTTCGATCACGCTCATCGGCGCGGCGACCGGGCGCCCCGACAAGGTGCTCGGCATGCACTTCATGAACCCGGTGCCGCTGATGACGCTGGTGGAGTTGATCCGCGGGCAGGCGACCAGCGACGCGTCGATGAAGGTCGCCACGGATCTGACGACGGCGCTGGGCAAGGTGCCGGTCGAGGCCAACGACTATCCCGGGTTCATCGCCAACCGCATCCTGATGCCGATGATCAACGAGGCGTTCTACGCGCTGATGGAAGGCGTCGGCACGCGCGAGGCGATCGACACGGTGATGAAGCTGGGCATGAACCACCCGATGGGCCCGCTGACGCTGGCCGACTTCATCGGGCTGGACGTGTGCCTGGCGATCCTCGAGGTGCTGCATCACGGGCTGGGCGACCCGAAGTACCGGCCGTGTCCCCTGCTCCGCCGGATGGTGGATGCGGGGCACCTCGGCCGGAAGTCGGGCCAGGGCGTCTACACGCTACGCCGTGAGTAGCTCGGGCCTCAGTCCGGCATCGTGCGTCAGGCCGTGCGGCTTCAGTTCCGGCGCGTTCGCGATCCAGTAACTGACGCCCGCGATCGGGCCCAGGATCAGCACCTCTCTCGACCGCCGCTTTCAGGTTCAACCACACGAACTGCTCGGGCAGCCAGTAGCGGCGCGAGATCGCATCGAAGACGTAGAAGCTCGACTGGTAGTGCTCGCGGCTGAACGGCCAGAGCGCCATGATCCCGATCGGCGGCCGACGTGTCGCTGCCGAGCCAGTCGAGCAGGAGATGGCTCGCCCACGCGGCCGCGATGGCCGAGGCGACTCGCGGCCGCCGCGTCACCGCCAAGGGCGACGAGAAAGACCAGTCCGACGGCGCCGACGCTGTGGGTGTACGTGCTGTGCGACCCGACGAGCAGATCGAGATCGGGCGCGACGCCAATGGCGGCGTAGGTCACGCCCGCGACGGCGACGCCGCTGCCCCACCGAGGCGCGATCGCCCAGCCGACCGCCATCGCCGCCGAGCGCATGCCCTAGCGGGCTCGGCATTCCACCTCGTACCCGGTTGGCGCTTCGCGCCTTCGCGCCATCGCGCCTTCGTGATTGGGGCTGTGTCAATTTCTGCAATCCCAGGCAGTCGGACATGTGGCAGGTCCTGCCACCTCGACCGACACCCACAGAATCCACCATTTTGTATCTACATACAAGTCAATATGTTACAAGCCTCAGCCTCGGCTCACTTTCGCTTGACTTTCTCCCGGCACGTTCCTAGAATAGGTCGATTTCGCTGGCCATGCCGGTCAGCCCCTCTCATAGAATTCGTTAGGAGCGCCATGCCGCCTGAACGCGACGACATCAAAGACCGCCTGAAGGCCCTGGATCTGGCCGTCGGCCAGATCGAAAAGCAGTTCGGCAAAGGCTCGATCATGCGCCTGGGCCAGAAGGGCGGCATCGCGCCGATCGAGACCATCTCGACCGGCGCGATCAGCATCGACTACGCGCTGGGCGTCGGCGGCATGCCGCGCGGCCGCGTCGTCGAGATCTACGGGCCGGAGTCGTCGGGCAAGACGACGCTGGCGCTGCAGGTGATCGCGCAGGCGCAGAAAACCGGGGGCCTGGCGGCGTTCGTGGACGCCGAGCACGCGCTCGACGCCGCCTACGCGCAGAAGCTGGGCGTCGACCTCGAAGGTCTGCTGGTCTCGCAGCCCGACAACGGCGAGCAGGCGCTCGAAATCGTCGAGGTGCTGGTCCGCTCCAACAGCGTGGACGTCGTCGTCGTCGACTCGGTGGCCGCGCTGGTGCCGCGGGCCGAAATCGAAGGCGAGATGGGCGAATCGCAGATGGGCCTGCAGGCGCGGCTGATGTCGCAGGCGCTGCGCAAGCTCACCGGCGCGGTGTCCAAGTCCAAGACGTGCCTGATCTTCATCAACCAGTTGCGCGAGAAGATCGGCGTGATGTTCGGCAGCCCCGAAACGACCACCGGCGGCCGCGCGCTGAAGTTCTACTCGTCGGTGCGCGTGGACATCCGGCGCATCGCCAGCATCAAGGACGGCGAGAACGTCGTCGGCGGCCGCACGCGGGTGAAGATCGTCAAGAACAAGCTGGCGCCGCCGTTCCGCGAAGCCGAGTTCGACGTGATGTACGGCGAAGGCGTGTCGCGCGAAGGCGACCTGCTCGACCTGGCCGTCGAGCACAAGATCGTGGACAAGAGCGGCGCGTGGTTCGCGTTTGCGCGGCGACCGTCTCGGCCAGGGCCGCGAGAACTCGAAGCAGTTCCTCAAGGACAACCCTCAGGTGGCGCGCGCCATCGAGGAGAAGGTCCGGAGAGAGCTCGGCCTCCTTCGGGAGGTTGAGGTTGCGGCGGTCTAGTCAGCTGTCCGCAGCTTCTTCGCCGGGGCGGCCACCCGAATCGCAGCCGGGTGGCCGCCCTTCCTCTGTACGGGTCACGGGTCATGGTCACGGGTTCACGGGTTCAGTTCCAGGTTCACGGGTTCACGGGTTCACGGGTTCGTCGATGCTCGATCGTCTGCTGACCGCTGACGCCGCGCTGCGCGCGTGGCTGGTCACGCATCACACGCCGTGGCTCGATCAGGTGATGTGGCTGCTGTCGGCCGCTGGCGTCGGCGGGTCCATCTGGATTGCGATCGCCGCCGTGATGGCGTCGTGGGTGCCACGGCTGCGCGCGCCGGCGTGGCAGGTGGTGCTGGCCGTGCTCCTCGCGCAGGGCGATCGTGGACTGGACGGTCAAGCCGATCATCGCGCGGCCGCGGCCGTTCGTCGCCGACACGCGCGCGCGCGTCGTCGGCTATCACCCGGAGACCTATTCGTTTCCGTCCGGGCACACGGCGACGTCGTTTGCGGCAGCCACGGTGCTGGCGTTTGCCGTCACGCGGCGCCGCGCGGCGATCACATGGGCGCTGGCCACGGCGATCGCGATTTCACGGGTCTACATCGGCGTGCACTACCCGCTCGATGTCGCAGTCGGCGCGCTGTTCGGCGTCGCGCTTGGCGTTTTGGTCACTGGCGGACGTGCATGGTATATTGGGGGTTCGTCAGCGGCGTCCCACCTCGTGCCGAGGTAGCTCAGTTGGTAGAGCACACGACTGAAAATCGTGGTGTCGGCAGTTCAATTCTGCCCCTCGGCACCATCACTTCCAAAAAATCTGCAGGTTGACGGTCGGATGCGGCCATCTCGGTGGCGAGTGTCGAACAATCGACGGCTCACCTGAAGTTCTCGATCAGCATCAGGTCGGCGCGTGAGAGCACCTGCCTGGGGTAGATGATTGTGTTGCCGTCGGGCGACACACTGAGCCCCAGTGGGCGCTCGCCGAGTCCGTCCAATCTGCCGAGGCGCGCGTTTCGACCAGTCTTCGGATCGAGCACATACAGCGGTGGGTCGGGGTTCGGATCGCAGGGCACGTAGTACACGCCCCGAGAGCCGACGCCAAACGCGCTGTTCTTCACGCACGCTATCAGTTGCCGCGCGTGACCGCCCGCCAGCGCCATGGTCATCAACGGCGAATCGGCGTCCTTCGGTTGGAACAACAGGCTCTTGCCGTCCGCCGACTCGCACGCGAATGCGCCGGCCGCCCCGTGGGTCAGCCGCTCGGGGGCGCCGCCATCGGCGGGCATTCGCCAGATGTCGCGTGTGTCCGCCTGCCACCAGGAGTAGTAGATCCATCGCCCATCCTGCGACCACGTCGGCACGACCTGGTCGCCCGCTTCGGCCGTGAGCCGACGCGGGGCTCCGCCGTCCGCATCAATCATCCACAGGTGTATATGGGAGTCCTCCCCCAGTGAGTCAAAGGCAATCCGCCGCCCGTCGGGCGACCAGGACGGCGAGCCCTGATAGACTCCAGGACCATGGGTGAGTTGCTGCGGGTTCGATCCGTCAGCCTCGGCAATCCAGATATCCGGAATCTCGCCGCCCGCCCGCGCGGAGGCAAACGCGAGCCGGCGGCCGTCAGGCGATAAGCGTGCATCGGTATCCACAAAGCTCGACCCTGTCACCAGCTGCACAGGACCGTCTGCTTCGAATCGATAGATGTCGCTCGTCGAGCGACATGCGTGTGAACGCGAGCCGATCGCGCGACCGGGCGAGGGCTGGCGCGGTGGCGGATTCGCCGGCCGCCTCGATGCGCTCGGGCGCACGATTGCCATCGATAGTCACGCGCCACAAGCTGGAGAGCGAGGTCTGCTCGACGGCATCGTAGATGATGGCGCTGCCGTCTCGCGTCCATGCCAGGGAGTAGATGTACCTGGACCGCTGCGTCGTCAGCCGGCGGGGAGGCTGCGCCGTGGCGCGCGACATATCGAGTTCGACCAGAGCCACATCGCAATCCCGCATCCCTGTCATGCCCACGTGGGAAGAGTCGCAGGAGACGTACGCGAGGCGCCGGCCGTCGGGCGAAAAGGCTGGCTTCGAATCGACACGATTCGACTTCGAGACAATCAGCGGCCGCGCGGCGCCGCCTTCGACGGAAACCAGGTAAATGCCTCGCGGTCCCTTGCCACCGGGGCGCGGGAACAGGACAGAAGCCGAAGTTCAGGTGTCCGGAGTTCCCGGCCGCCAGCCACTTACCATCCGGTGACCAGTCCAGTGAATCGGCGCCTCTGAAGTCGCCCAATCGTCTCTCCGCACCGCCGAGCGGCGAGACCAGGTGAATGGTGGAATCGTCGGCTCGTTGCCGAACGAACGCGATCTGGCGCCCGTCGGGCGACCACGTCGGCCTGGCATCTTCGCCCGGATCGCTCGTGAGCCGACGCACGTCCGAGGACCCCACGAGCGTGACGTACACGTCCCAGTTGTCCTGCTTCGTCCCGTTCCATGAGAACGCCACCTGCTCGCCATCAGGCGAGAAGGTGGGATAGAACTCCCAACCCGTCAACGACGTGAGCGCCACAGGACGCATCGGTGCCGGGGCCTGCGGGCCGCGGTGCAACAACGGCAGCAGCAGCCATGCCGCTGCGCCCACGATCACGAGCGCAGCCGCAACCAGCGCCGCGATCGCTCCGCGACGATGGGTGCGCGCGACCGAGGCAGGCGCCGTCACGCCCGACTCCGACTCCTCCTTGATGTCCTGCAGCGCCACCTTCACGTCGTCGATGTGCTGGAAGCGCCGCTGCGGATCTTTCCGGAGGCACCGCAGAATCACTTTCTCGAGGTCGCTCGGGATCGCCGCGACGACGGCGCTGTCGGCGGCTTGGGTTGCGCGCGGATCACGGCACTGAGCGTGTCGGCGGTGGACGCGCCCAGGAAACGCGCGCGACTCCTGTCACCATCTCGTAGAGCATCGCGCCGAAGCTGAAGATGTCGCTCCGTGCATCCACCGTCCCGCCGGTGGCCTGCTCCGGCGCCATGTAGGCGGCGGTGCCGGCAATCGTCCCCGGCGCGCTCAGCGCCACATCCGCTGTGTGCGTCGGCGCCGTCTTCCTCCGCGTCGTCAGCTTCCACTCAGCTTGGCCAGGCCGAAGTCGAGCACCTTCACGGCGCCATCCGTGCCGACCATGACGTTGGCCGGTTTCAGATCGCGATGGATGATGCCGCGCGCGTGCGCCGCGGCCAGGGCGTCGGCGACAGCGAATGGCAATCCGCAGCACCTCGCTCGAGCCGCATCCCGTGCCGCGGAATGAGCGCATCGAGGCTCTTGCCGCGGACGTACTCCATCACGATGAAGTCGATGCCGTTGGCCGACTCGATTTCGTGAATCGTGATGATGTGCGGGTGATTGAGGGCCGAGGCGGCGTGGGCTTCCTGCACAAAGCGGCGGCGGCGACTCTCGTCGCCTACGCGGTCTGCGGGTAGCACCTTGATGGCTACCTCGCGGTTCAGGCGTGGATCGCGGGCACGATACACCTCGCCCATCCCCCCAGCGCCGATGAGAGCGAGGACCTCGTACGGCCCGAGCGTCGAACCCGGCTGTAGAGCCACGTTAATCGGCGGCATTATACCGGGCGAGGACTGTCTCGGCTGGTTGCCATCCTTTCGAGCTCCGGGCCAGGCGTCAGCGTAAGTCTCGCGACAATCGGGTGCGACCCAGGGCCGTGGCGACTTACTCTTTTATTCCGCGTTGACTTGTCGCAATCCGGGCGTATCCCTGAGCGTCTCCCCAGCCACACGGAGGAGGAACAATGCCAATTCGTTCGGCAGATCGACCGCGGATTCACCATCGGCGCTAACTCCACTCAGGTACTGGTCGTGGAACTGGTTCGGCGAAGGTCCGAACAAAGGCCCCGTCATCTTTCGAGCTTCCCCAAAAGGTCAAGCACGGCGGAAACAACACGGCGAAGAACAAGTTGGTCGATTTACGACTTCGCCAAGAGTCGTGGCGGTCCGGGCGACCAAAACGCCCCGGAGATGTTCTACGAGTTCAAGATCAGGAACGAGAGCACCGTCGACGTGCCGTTCGTGCTCGAGAATCATCCTGTTCAGTGACCTGCCTATCAACCACGGCTAGGAGAGATGACCATGAAATTGACCGTCATCACCGGCAAGGACGGGACGATCGTCGGCACCGCGCGTGAGGGGGACACGGACAAGCCCGAAGCGGGGGTGGGTGGTCCCCTGGCCGGCCCGGACCAGTCGATTCACGTGATCGACCTGCCCAAGGAGTTGGAAAACGTCGCAGACGCATCGGAACTGCATCGCACAATCAAGACCTACGTGGCCGCAAAGCAGAAGAAGTAGGCGAACGGGATCAAGGCGAACAAGGGCCGCCGCGAGGCGGCCCTTCGTGTGTGCGCGCGCTCCAGGTTCAGCTTTCATGATGTGCTGGAGCAGCGACGCCCTTCCTCCCGCCCAGAGTTCTGGCCCGGCGAGGGCACCGGCGTTCGCGCTTGCCCGGAACTGCACGCCGTGGTATCCCTGCTACGCGCAGCGGTTCTTGCACTCATCGACGGCCGAACTCGAACCGATAGAAGAGGGAGCCGCCGCGGGAGGACCGCCACGGCTCTGCCCGCAGCAACAGGCATCACGTGAAGCTCACCCAGGGCCCTCGGAACCCGCCGCGCCTGGCCGTCCGCACGCTGGTGGCGACATCGGTCGCCATTGGTCTCGTGCTGGTGGCGGTGTTCGTGGTGTTGTCGATGGACGCCCAGCGCCGCATCACCGAATCGGCGTTTGACACCCTGGATTCGGCCCAACGCGTCTTCGGCGAGCTCGAGCAACAGCGCCAGCAGGACGTCCTGCTCAAGCTCAACGCGCTCGCTGAAAACCCCGGGCTCACGGCCGCAGTGGCCAGCTATCGCGGCGACGCGGCCGCGACCAACCTCCTGCAGCGCGAGCTCGACCGGCTGGCCAGCCAGCTGGCCGCCGAAGCCCTGGTGATCGCGGACAAAGACGATCACATTCTTGCCAGCGCCGGCCCCCGCCGCGCGGCCTGGCTGCCAGACACCACGGTCCACTCGGAGCTGGAAATGCCGGCTCGCCGGCGCCTCGACGAGGTCGTGCGACGCCCCTCGGCGCTCTTCAGGGCCTCGGGCGTCGATGTCAGCGCCGTCAACCCCGCGCTCGGCTACGTCTATCTCACGCGCGCCATCGACGACGGCTACGCGGCCGAGTTGTCGACGATGCTCCGGACGCAGGTCACCATCAGCGCCGGCGGCGACATCGTCGGCAGCACGCACACGCCCGGGCGTGCGCAGCGCCTTCATCCGCCACGCCGCCGGGCTGCCCGCCGACGGGCTGATCGACCTGGCGGACGAGCCGTACGCCCTGCGCCGCCTCAACACCGGCGGCCCGCTGGCCTACTACGCGGCCGAGTCGGTTGGCGCACACCGCGCGGCTCGCAACACGTTTCAGATGCTCGCGTTTGTCGCCATCGGCGCCATGTTGCTGGGCGGGCTGGCCAGCCTCTGGCTGGCGCGCGCCCTGGCCACGCCCATCGACCAGCTGTCCCAGCGCCTGCGCCAGATTGCCGACTCTCGCGATTTCTCGCAGAAGATCCCGCGCACGGGCACGAGCCTCGAGCTCGACGCGTTCACCGACACGTTCAACCAGATGGTGACCTCGCTGCAGGCCGCGGAGGCGCAGACCGAGCTGGCGTATGTGGGCGCCATCAAGGCGCTGGCGGCCGCGCTCGACGCGCGCGACACCTACACCGCGGGCCACTCCGAACGCGTCAGCGCGCTGTCGGTGATGATTGGCCGGCAGCTGGGCCTCGACCACGCGCAACTGGACGTGCTTCGACTGGGCGCCCTGCTCCACGACATCGGCAAGATCGGCGTCGCCGATCGCGTGCTCCAGAAAAACGGCCCGCTCACGCAGGAAGAGTTCGAGATCATCAAGGCACATCCCGCGCTCGGCGCGCACATCCTGCGGCAGATCTCGTTTCTCACTCCGCACATCCCCATCGTCGAGCTGCATCACGAGCGACCCGATGGCCGGGGCTATCCGCACGGGCTGCTGGGTCATGCCACGCCGGTGCTGGCGCGCATCGTCCACGTCGCCGATGCCTTCGACGCGATGACCACCGCCCGGGCGTACCGCCCGGCCCAGACGCCGACCCACGCGATTGCCGAGCTCTGGCGCTACGCCGGGTCGCAATTCGACGCTGAAGTCGTGGAGGCCTTCGTGGCCGCCTGGTCGTCTGCGGTGCCCGTGCCCGAAGAGCGCACCGACGTCGTGTCGGTGCTCGAAAAGGCCAACGTTCTGGTGTTCGAACGCGACGAATCGCGCCGCGCGTCGAACCTGTAACGCCCCGGACGTGCCGGGGGGTGGGCCTGCTCCCCACCGGCCCGAAACGGTGTTACCATCAGGGGACGGAGAGTCACCGAGAAACCATGCCAGTTCGTTTGTTCGTAGGGAATCTGTCGTACGAGGCCACCGAGGCCGAGCTTAGAGAACACTTCGGGACCGTCGGTCCGGTCACCTACTGCTACCTGCCCACGGACCGTGAAACCGGACGCATGCGCGGCTTCGCGTTCGTCGAGTACGCCGACGACTCGCATGCGAATCAGGCCATCGATCGGCTGAACAACCAGGCCGTTCCGGGGCCGTCCCCTGGCAGTGAAGGAAGCGCAGCCGCGCGAGAGCCGGCCGCCTGGCGCTGGACCGCGTCCGTTTGGCGGGCCCGGTGCCGGTGCCCCTCGGCCGCCCTATGGGGCCGGCCCGGGCGGTCCGCCGCGGTCCTACGGCGGTCCGCCGCGCGAGGGCGGGTTCAGCTCCGGGGGGCCCGGAGGAGCGCCGTCGTCACGCGAGCGCAATTTCGGCCCCGACGCGCCGCCCAAGGGCAAGCGCAAGCCGACGTTCAATCGCAAGGACCAGCAGGGGCCCCGCGGGCCGATTCGCACGAAGACGGACAACCGCATCTACAGCGCCTTCGGCGACGACGAAGACAAAGACACCGCCGCGGACATGCCGGGCGAGTTCGACGACTTCGCCACCAGCCGCGGACCGGACGCGCCGGACGCGCCGGACGTACCGGACGCTCCGGACGCTCCGGACGAGGAATAGCCACCGTATCTCTCAACGCAGGACTACATCTACTGTGCGTAAGCTTGTCTGTCCGCTCGTTCTGGCGGCCTTAGCCGTCGCGTGTCAGAAACCGGCGGCGACGCCAGCCACTTCCGCGGCGCCGGCGGCAGCCGCCGCCAAGCCGGCGACGCCTCCGGCCAAGCCGATTCCCGCGGTGCTGCCCGAGGTCATCGCCGACTGCAACGGCGACAAGATCCCCAAGGCCGAGTTCGAAGGCGCCGTGCGCAGCGTCGAACAGCGGGCTGGCGGCCCGATTCCCACCGAGAAGCGCGACGAGGTGTATCGAGGCGTGCTCGACGACCTGGTGGCGTACCGCCTGCTGAAGCAGGAGGTCAAGCAGCGCACCATGACCGTGACCGATGCGGACGTGGACGCGCGCATCGCCGCCGTCAAGCAGCAGATGGGCACCGAGGCCAACTTCAAGGCGGCGCTGCAGGCCCAGCAGATCACCGAGGCCAAGCTGCGCGAAGACGCGCGCACCGATCTGCTCGTCAGCAAGCTGCTCGACCAGGAAGTGAACCAGAAGATCCTCGTCAAGCCCACCGATATCGCGACGTTCTACGAGAAGAACCCCGATCGCTTCCAGCAGGGCGAGACGATGCGCGCGAGCCACATCCTGGTGCTGGTGCCGGCCGACGCCAACGTGCAGGCGCGGACCGCGCTGCGCGGCCGCGCCGAAGCGGCCCTCAAGGCCGCCAAGGCAGGTCAGGACTTCGCCAAGCTCGCGCGTCAGTACCTCGCAGGACTCGAGCGCGCAGCGGGGCGGCGACCTTGGGTTCTTCCCCAAGGGCCAGATGGTCCCGGCCTTCGACCAGGCCGCCTTCGCGCTGGCGCCTGGCCAGGTGAGCGATCTGGTGGAGACGCAGTTCGGGTTCCACATCATCAAGGCGACCGAGAAGCGCCCGGCGCGCGTCGTGCCGTTTGTCGAAGCCGCCGGACAGATTCAGCAGTTCCTCGAGCAGGAGCAGCGCCAGGAAAAGAGCAAGGCGCTGGTCGAGCAGCTCAAGTCCAAGGGCAAGGTCCAGATCTTCATCTGACCGCGGGCCATGGCGGCAGGCGATCCCGCGGTCGAAGGCGCGCCGCTCGATGGCGGTGCGCCTCGATGTGTGGCTGGATGTCTCGTGCCTGTTCAAGACACGCTCTGAAGCGCAGCGGGCGTGCAAAGGCGGCAAGGTCGACGTGAACGGCCAGGCGGGCAAACCTCACCGCATGGTGCGCGTCGGCGACCATATCGGGATCTCGCGCCCGTTCGGTGCGCAGCAATCGGTGGTGATCGTCGGCCTGGCCGAGCGCTCGATTCCCAAGGCCGACGCGCGGCGGCTCTACGACGACCGCACGCCACGGCCCTCGCCCGACGAGATTGCGGCGCGCCGCGCCGAGCGCGTGTTCCGCGCCGCCCAGGTGGCGGCCGGACGTCCCGACAAGCAGCAGCGCCGCGCCGTGCGCAAGTTACGCGGGTATTAGCCGCTGGCCAGTCCGCCAGGCCTGACAGGTCCGCCTGCAGACCTGGCACCGTCACTCGTCGAGGTAACTCTCGTCCTCGTCGTCCTCGTCCGGCGTGGGCGGCGCCAGCTTCGCGAGCGAAGGCCGACGGCGACGCCAAGGTGGAAGGCGCCTTCCTGCTGCAGCCAGACCTGCGCCGCCTGGTTGTCGACGAGCTCGTCGACGAGCCGTTGCAGGTGCTCGGGCAAGGCGACCTGGACGATGCGCACCACTTCTTCCTGCCGATCGAGATCGGCCGGCGCGAAGATCTCGTCTTCGTGCAGCAAGGCGAGCAGCTCCTCGTACTCCTCCGGACACTGCTCTTCGACTTCGGCGAAGTTCGGATACCGGCGCCGGCGCCGCGGCAGGTTCACCCGCGCCGCGCACTCGCCGGCCAACTGCATGACGTCGTCTGATGTGGGCACGGGGCGCCTCCCGAAGGTTGCGGGTTGTAGGGGTGTGGAGCGGAGATCCCACGTCCCACACCCCCACACCCCTACAACCCTACGACCCCTACGCCCCTCCCTAGAACGAATACCTCCCCGCGATCCAGATCGTGCGGGCGCCGCCGTTGGTGCCCCACTGGTTCAGGAAGTTGGCCGAGTTCACGCGGCCGTCCGGAATGCCGAAGTTGCGGGTGTTGGTCGCGTTGAACAGCTCGATCCGGAGCTGCACGTTCTGCCGTCCGAAGCGCGTGTTCTTGATGAAGCTGAGGTCGACGTTGCCGATGCCGTCGGCGCGCAGCGTGTTGCGGCCGACGTTGCCGACGCGCTCGCCCGGACAGGTCGCCGTCGGGTTGCCGCAGAGCGTGCTTGAAGAGCGACTGGCCCGCCCGCCTCGATGATGTCCGGGATCTTCATGTTCGACAGATCGAGGTCCGTGTTGATGTTCGGCCGGATGGCGCTGCCGACCAGGCCGTCGATGCCAGCCAGGGCGCCGGTCGGATCCGAGCCGTTCAGCACCGTGAACGGCGCGCCGCTCTGGAACGTGAACTGCCGCGCTCATCTGCCAGCCGCCGAGCAGCTTGCCCGATCAGCGTGGCCTGGTCCTGGTAGAACGGCAGCTCGTAGACGAAGTTGCCGGTCAGCCGGTGCGGCCGATCGTAGGTGGAGACGGCGCGATCGGCGTCGCGATGTCGAAGGAGTCCTGCGAGACGGCCACTTCGCCGCTCGACGGGTTGAAGATCTCCGACGCCGTGTCGATGAACTTGCTCCAGGTGTAGTGGACGCCCGCGCTGAACCCGCGCGAGAGCCGCTTGTCGAGGCTGGTCTGGAGCGAGTGATAGCTCGACTCGGCGGTGTTGGACCGCTCGCGGATGACGCCGATGTTCGGGATTCACGCGCACGGTCGAGATACGGCTGACGGGGGTTGCCGTCGAGCGTCTGGAACAGGTTGGCGCCCTGCGTGCCGACGTAGCCGACGCGCCAGCACGACGTCGCGCGCGAGCTCGCGCTGCATCTCGAAGCTGAACTGGTCGTCGTACGGCGACCCGAAGTCTCCCGAGACGATGGTCCGCGCCAGCGTGGTTCGGGTTGCCGCCCGGGAAGACCAGCCCGGGCAGGACCGCGAAGGCGTTGTTGAGGTTCGGGCTGTTGATGGCCGCCACAAACGGCGAGGCGCTGGCGATGTTCAGGTTGATGTTGATGAACGCGTAGTCGTTCGTGCGGGCATAGCCGCCGCGGACCACCAGCTTGTCACCACCGGTGAGCGCGCCCGAGGATGCCGCCGCCCTCGGCCGCGGGTTCCAGTTGAAGCCGACGCGCGGCTGCCAGTTGTCGGTGTCGCGTTCCGGACGTGGCATCGAACCGGTAGCGCTCGTCGCCGCCGGCCGCCGCCACGATGGCGTCGTTGACCGGATACAGGCTGGCAATCGAGTTGCCGGGCGTCTCGTAGCGGAGGCCGAGGCTGAGCGTGAGGTTGTCTTTGACCCGCCACTCGTCCTGCACGAACATGTAGAAGTCGCTCCAGTCGTAGAACTGGATCTCCTGGCCGCCCGGCAGCGGCTTGTTGATGCTGGCCGTCTCGGCGAAGTCGTCCACGTAGCGCTGGAGGGTCGGATAGACCAGCCGTCCGCGGATCGTCGGCACGAAGAAGCTCTCGACGTCGATGCAGCCGGACGTCGACGCCGCCCTTGAACGCGTGGCGGCCCTTCAGATACGACAGCGTGTTGATGAACTGGTAGGTGCTGTTGATGCGGTACTGCGGCAGGTTCACCGCCAGACCGATGGCCGTGCGGCTGTTGGCGGCATTGAACCCCGCGCAGCCCCAGCTCGTTGATCTCGATCGACGGAATCTCCTCCGACGAGGCGTCGGCGGCGCTGGTCGTCGTGTCGAGGAACTGATAGCCGAAGCGGACCTCGTTGATCAGGTTGCTGCGTGAAGACGCGCGTGAACCAGCCGGTGAAGGCGTGCGTGCGTCGCCGGGCTGAACGGTCGTCAGCCCGGCGGGCGTCACCTGCCCCGTGCCCGAGCTGAGCCGGTCGTCGTACATGTAGCGGCCACCGAGCTGGTTGTTCGCGCCGCCGAACTGCTGATCGATCCGCGCCGAGACTGGTCGTTGTCGAACTGCGCCCGACGACGACCCGGTGAGCGAGCCCAGCGGCACGACGTAGGTCTGGCCGTTGGCGGTGAAGGTCGCGTTCTTGCCGATCGGCGCTCTGCGCGGCGGGCAGGAACTTCAGCAGCGCCGCGATCTGCGGCCGGCTGCCGACGGCCGACTGCGAGCACCGTCCGGCCCGGCCTCGGTGGGCGCGCCGTTGAGCGTGAACCCCGATCCGAGGAACTTCTGCTGCCAGTTCTGGTACGACCCGAAGAAGAACGTGCGGTCCTCGAAGCACGGGACCGCCGAGCGTGAACCCGATCTGGTTCTCGTTGAACGACGGCGCCTTGGTGCGCCCGGCGTTCTTGTCGAGGTTCGTCCGGGCGTTGAGGCTGTTGTCGTTGTGGAACCAGAACGCCGACCCGCGGAACTGGTTGGTGCCGCTCTTGGTGATGACGTTCATCACCGACCCGGCCGCGCGGCCGTACTCGGCCGAGAACTGGTTCGTGATGAGCCGCACTTCCTGCACGATGTCGGTGTTGTTGATCGGCTGCTGGCGGCCGGTGACGCTCGGGTCGTTGCTGTCCTGGCCGTCGAGCATGATGTTGTTGGACCGCAGCCGCGCGCCGTTGACCGCGAAGTTGACGCCGTTGGAGAAGCCGGTCTGCCCCGATCCCAGCTGGCTGACGCCGGCCGCCGACAGCGCCAGGCTGAAGACGTCGCGGCTGTTGCCCAGCGGCAGCTCCGAGATGCGGCGGCTGTCGAAGCGCACGCCCGACCTCGGCGTTGGTCGTGTTGAGCAGCGGCGTGTCGGCGCGGCACCGGTCACGGTCTCAGCGACGGCAGCCGGCCTGAGCGTGACTTCCGCCACCGCATCCTGGTTCAGGAGCAGGCGGATGCCTTCCTGGGTGAACCGGCCGAAGCCGGCCAGGTCGGCGACGAGCGTGTAGTTGCCGAGCGGGAGATTCGGGAACCGGAACGCGCCGTCGCTGCCGCTGACGACGCTGCGGGCAAAGTTCGTGTCGATGTTGCGGATGGTGACGGTCGCGCCGGGGATGACGGCGCCCTGCTCGTCGCGAATCGAACCCTGAATCGTGCCCGTGGTGGACTGCGCGTAGGCTTCCGAGGCGATTATCGTCGCAATAACCAGCGCCTGCGCCGTCCGTCCGAGACGGAGAAACGCGTGCATTGGATCTCCTCCATCGTTGGTCGTGGGCTAGCTCGTCCCGGGGGGAACGCGCGGATTGTAACGACGAAGCGACGGATTGTCCCTGAAAAACTGCGATTGGTCACACGTTTCCGTGACCAGCGGCCTCAGACAGCGTGCAGGGACGGTCAGCGCGCGACGCCCGCAGGCAGAAAAAAACCCGGCGGCCCCGAAGGACCGCCGGGTGTGTGTGCACCCGTGGGCACTATCGACGAACTCAGACGGCCACCGGGACCGGCTTTTCCCAGGGCAGGCCGGCCTTGCCGAAGTGCCCGTAGTTGGTCGTGCCCTTGTAGAGCGGCTTGAGCAGGTCCAGTTCCGCGACGATGTTGGCCGGGCCGGAAGTCGAAGTTGTCCGACACGAACTGCTCGGCCTTGGCCGGCGTCGCCGGTGCCGAAGGTATCCACCTTCACCGACATCGGCTTGGCGCGGCCGATCGCGTACGACACCTGGACCTCGGCGCGCTGGGCCAGGCCCGCCTGCACGATGCGCCGGGCGACGTAGCGGCAGTAGTAGGCGCCGCTGCGGTCGACCTTGGACGGGTCCTTGCCGCTGAACGCGCCGCCGCCGTGCCGGCCCGCGCCGCCGTAGCTGTCGACGATGATCTTGCGGCCGGTGACGCCGCAGTCGGCCGACGGGCCGCCCAGGGCGAAGCTGCCGCTGGGATTGACGATGAACTCGGCGTCCGGCGTGAACCACTCGCCCAGCGCGCGGGGCGCCAGCACGTTGACGACGTAGTCGCGGATCTCGGCCTGGGAGACGTCCTTGGAGTGCTGCGTGGAGACCAGCACGCTCGAGACGCGAACCGGGGTGTTGCCGGTGTAGACCACCGAGACCTGGGACTTGGCATCCGGGCCGCAGCCACCGGTACTTGCCGCTGTGCCGGTCGTCGGCGAGGCCCTTGGTGAGCCGGTGCGCCAGCACCAGCGTGAGCGGCATCAGCTCGGCGCTCTCGGAGGTCGCGTAGCCGAACATGATGCCCTGGTCGCCGGCCCCCTGCTCCTTCTGATCGTCGGTCGCCTTCACGACGCCCGCGTTGATCTCGCCGGACTGCTGGGAGATGAGCACCTTCACCTTCACGCCGTCGGCGTTGAACGGCTCGGTCGGGTCGGTGTAGCCGATCTCGCGAATGGCCTGGCGCGCGATGGCCTCGTAGTCCACTGCGGCGTTGGTGGTGATCTCGCCGGCCAGCACGACGTGGTTGTCCTTGCACAGCACCTCGCACGCCACGTGGCTGTTGGGGTCCTGCGCCAGACACGCGTCGAGAATCGAGTCCGCGATGTAGTCGCAGACCTTGTCCGGGTGCCCTTCGGAAACCGATTCCGACGTGAACGTGTACGTCTGTTCGCTCATCTTTGGTGACTCATTTCCTCTCGCGTACAAATGACAAAGGCCCGCCGACTTGTCGTCGCGAGCCCTTGTAAAGCGCGACTTAGATGGCTGTACCCGGGGAGGATCCACCGGCTACGCGCGGCCCATCAAGTCGTTGAAATCGCCGCGCCCAAAGATCATGACGGCAAGCGGCCGAGGTTGTCAAGTTCATGACGCGCCGCCGGCCGGTTATCCTCTGGCATGCCCCGTTTCAAGCTCCGCATCGAGTACGCCGGGACCCGGTACAGCGGCTGGCAGATCCAGAAAAATGCCCGCACGGTGCAGGGCGAGATCGACCGGGCCGTCGCGCGAGGTCACCGGCGAGCGCGCGTTCGAGCTGTACGGGGCGGGCCGCACCGACGCCGGCGTCCACGCCCTGGGCCAGGTCGCCCATCTCGACGTCCGCACGTCGCTGCCGCCGGACACGCTGGCCGGCCGCATCAACGACCTGCTGCCGGCCGACATCCACGTGCTCGGCGCCACAAAGGTGCCCCACCGGTTCCACGCCCGCCACGACGCGCTGTCGCGCACCTACGTCTACCAGATCGCCCGGCGCCGCACGGCCTTCGCCAAGCCCTTCGTGTGGTGGGTCAAAGACGACCTGCGGGTGGGCGCGATGCGGGAGTCGGCGCGCGTCCTTCACGGGCCGCCAGGACTTTCGCGGCTTCACCGACGACGACCCCGAGGAGAAGTCGACGCTGGTCGAGGTGGCCTCGTCGAGCTGATCGAGGACGCCGATGCCCTGCTGCTCGTCGTCGAAGGGTCGCACTTCCTGTGGAAGATGGTGCGCCGGATGACGGGCGTGCTCGTCGAAGTGGGGCGCGGCGGGCTCGAGCCGCGCGACGTCGCGCGGCTGCTGGCCTCGCCCAGCGGACTGCCGGCGCAGTTGACCGCGCCGGCCTCGGGGCTTGTTTCTCGCGCGCGTGGTCTATCCGGGCGATCCGCCGTCAGCGGTGCCGCTGCCGCCGGGTCCACGGGCCGGTTGACGGCGGGGGGTCGAGCCACGATCGCGCGCTGACTGCCGCGCTGACACAACTTGAACTGTATCGGGAGATTCCTTCCGCAGCTGAGCGGCGGCGAAGGAACCGCCGATTTGGGGATTTTCGGGATTGCCGGACGCTGAAGAACCCGATCGACACCGGCCGCAGAGCGGCCGGTCGGTGAGAC
>CAWFRL010000005.1:0-151192 GCA_963818215.1 Vicinamibacteria bacterium
CACGCACGACGCGCTGCGCAACGCGTACTGCACGTCAGCGCTTGACGACAGGCCCTTGAACCGGCGCGCGTGAGGGCCGGTCCCGATGAACCGGTTGGCCCGCACCCGCGCGTGAAAGTCCGGCACGGCCGTGCGTTCGGCGATCTCGGAGTGCCGGCCGATGCCCAGGCGCACGGAAGCGCCTCCGGTGCTGCGCGCCAACGGCGCGTCGGCCAGCAGCACGCAGGCCGTGTCGCTGCCTTCGAGCACGCGCTGCACGCGCAGCCAGGTCGTGAACGGCAGTTGCCGCAACGCGCGCGCGGGCACGCCGCCGGCATCGAAGACCACCAGCCCGAACCCTCCTGCCGACACCACCAGGTTGAGCGCCTTGATGCCGCGCGTCACGGCGGATTCGGCCTCGCCGCGCACCCAGAGCAGTTGATCGAGCCTGACGCCCTGTGCGGCGGCCGCGGCCGGGTCAAACGCGTCGCCCACGTCCACCACCGCCGCCAGCTCTCCCTGGCCGGTGGCCTGCGCCAGCAGCCGATGCAGCACCGCCGTGCGGCCCGAAGAGACGACGCCGACCAGTTCTGAAATCTGGCCGCGCGGCACGCCGCCGCCAAGCGCGGTGTCGAGCGCGGGCACGCCGGTGGTGATCAGCCGTTCGGCGGGAGGCGCAACCGGCAGCGGATGTGCGACGGTGAGCGTGCGATCGAGCTTCCGGGCACGCAGCAGCGATTCCAGTTCGGCACGGGCAGCGGCAGGAGCCATGGCCATATTCTACTTTCGCTTTTTATTCGCTTCAAGTCTTTTCTGGACCCCCGGACAAATCCCTCGTGCCCTGGGCATATAAAGGAGCCTCACCCCCGATGCTCCCGATACGCAGGTTTCTGGGTTCGTCTCATCGCCGCGATCCTGGATGTCGCGTTCCTGTGGCTCTCCGAGGTCGCCCTCGTGGGTGGCGCGTGGCAAATCGGCCTGCTGCCGATCACGGAAGGGGACCTCGGGGAAGGACTCGCCCGCTGCTGGCCATCTCGTTCTGGCTGTTCCCGGCCTGGCCCTGCTTCACGATTCTCGACGCTCGAAGATGCAAGGCACGTTGAGCAAGCGGCTCTTCGGCTCCAGGTCACGGCTCGCGGCCATCGCATCGGCTTTGCCGCGCCAAGGGGCGATACTGGGCGAAGCTGTTCTTGTGCCTGCCTTCCTGGCCGCTTCGACCCGATCGCGTTCACCCCTCGCAAGCAGGGGCTCCACGATCTCATGGCGAAGACCCTGGTCCTGTGGCGGCGCGGGCGATGCTGCTGCCTGAAACCGACGACGCCCAGGTCGAGGAGTGGTGACGCCGAAACCATCAGAATCTCGATTTGCGACCCATGGATCAGAAGGCGCTCGCATGGCAGGTCGGCGTGTGGAACGGCATCTCGGAGATCTACCTCCGCGAAATCGACCGCCGCTTCGCGCCAGTGGTCGACGCCGTCATGACACGTGCCGGCGCTTACCTCCGGCGAGCGAGTGCTCGACCTCGGAACCGGCACCGGCGCCGTCGCGGAGCGGGCGGCGGAGGTCGTCGGTCCCGGCGGCCACGTGGTTGGCGTGGACATCAGCCCGCAGATGCTCGCCCTGTGCTCGAGCACGTGTGGCTGCACGCGGGTTGGCGCAAGTGACGATGCGCGAAGGCTGGGCCGAGGCGATACCGGCTGACGACAACAGCTTCGATGTCGTCCTGGCTTCTCTGAGCCTGATGTACGCGATCGATCGGGACGCGGCGGCGCGCGAGATGGCTCGCGTGCTGCGTCCCGATGGCCGCATCGTGGCTGCCGTGTGGGCCGGGCCCGAAGACTGCGACATCGTCCGGTTTCAGCAAACCGCCGGCAGCTTCGCGGGGCCACCGCCTGCCCCGGAGTAGGTCCTGGCGCGCTGGCCGATCCGCGCCCTTTCTTCAACAGCTCGCGACGGCAGGTATCGAGGCGCGCGTCGAGACGGAAGCCCTGGGCTTCGACGTCGACAGCTTTGCAGCGGCCTGGGACGTCCTGGCGCGAGTGACGACCGCGCATCTCGCGCCGGAATTACAATCCGCCGCCAGGAGGCGGTTTGGCCGCGATGTACCCGGGCGGGGACGGCCCCCGATACTTCCGGAATGTGACGCAGTTCATTCTGGGCGAGCCGGCGAGGTTAGTCGATGATGAACCCTGTGACGCTGACGCAGGACCGGCGCTCGTTGTTCGTGGCCATGCTCCTCACCTTTCCGTGCCCAATCATCGTCCTGCTCGGTTTCGGCCTCCTGCCTGTCAGCGCCCTGGCCCTTCCATTTGTGAGTTTGGTCGTGGCAGGGGTCAGGAACCCTTTCGCACTCCTGGGCGCCCTGGTTGTCGTGGTGTATATCGTCGTCAACGGGGCGTGCCTTTACTGGCTGGCCGGCTTCCTCTCTCGTCGGCTGTCCTCGGAACGATTCCAGCCTGCGGCGCGCGCTCGAGGGGACTCCTCATCGCGGCTCTGGTTGATTCTCGCGCTGTTGCCCGTATATTCGTTCGATCACATGGACGGACGATCGTTGCGGTGGTGCAATTGGTACGAGCTGCATCTCGGGTTCTTCCGCGTTGTCGAACCATGCGGGGACTTCCACAAGTAGCCGTCACACGGCGACGACCGTTCCAGGTTTCTGACGAGAGGTATTTGTGCGAGTTGCCGCGTACCAGGCGCCTCTTCTTCCATGCGGCTCCATGGAGGCGATCGAGCTCATTCGCACGCGCGTTGCCTGGTGTGAGTCGGAGAGAGTGGACATCCTCTGTTGCCCGGAGGCGGTGCTTGGAGGCCTGGCGGACAACGCGGAACGTCCGGCCGATTTCGCAATCGACGTGGAACGCGGTCAGCTCGACGCTGCGCTCGCGCCACTTGCCAGCGACACGGTGACGACGATTGTGGGCTTCACCGAGACCTCCGGGTCGGGTCAGCTCTACAACTCGGCAGCGGTCTTTCACAAGGGAGCCGTCGTCGGCATCTATCGCAAGCTGCATCCGGCAATCAGGAAGTCGATCTACGGCGCCGGCGATCGGCGGCCGGTCTTCACGGTGGGCGGCCTGACATTCGGAATCATCATCTGCAACGACTCCAACTACTCCGAGCCAGCGCGGGCCATGGCCGCGCAGGGCGCCACGGCGATCTTCGTGCCGACCAACTGCGCGCTGCCCGTGCAGAAGGCCGATGTGGTCGGGGATGCGAGGAATGCCGACATCGCGCTCGCACGCGACAACGGCGTGTGGGTCATCCGTGCTGACGTCGCGGGCCGTGCCGGGGACCTGGTGTCCTACGGGTCGTCCGCGATCGTCGACCCGCAGGGAACGGTCCTCCAGTCGGCGAAGCGGCTGACTGAGGATCTCCTCGTCGCAAATATCGAGATACCCAAAGCCATGGCGGCTCGAGGGCACAGCCTTCGCGCGGACTGAGCCCGGCCTCACGCCTTTTCTGTATCCAACTCGCACGCGAAGAACTAAGCGCGGTCTCATCATCCGCGGGCATTCATCCTGGCGGGGGCAGAAATCTGCCCTCGCCCGATCGGCCGTCGCACCGCGTTGCACGATCGCCAAGCTGCTGCGGACTGAAGAGTTAGCGGCAGCCCGCGCCGGGATGGCGGCCGGGCGGCACCTGCATTGCCCCTGCGTGGTGCCGGACCGTCCCAGTGCCTCTGGCCTTGAGCTGAAAAAAAACCCAGCCGGCCGGTATAGGGGGAGACGCTGGGACGGTCTGCAATTGCACGATTCCTGGCTCCCCAGCCAACCACGCGGGCTTCAGGCTTCGGATTCAAGACTCCGGACCTGAAGCCTGTAGCCTGATTCTCAAGGCCGGGTATCATCCCCGGTCATGTGCCCAGCGGCTCCAGCGTCTCGTCCTCTCACTCCTGCTCGTGATGGCGCTTGCGACCCGGCGGCGGCGCAAGCACCCGGTGCCGCCGCTGCTCGACGGCGTCACCCGCATCGTCACGCTCGGCGACAGCATCACGCAGGGCGGCGGGCAGCCCGGCGGCTACGTGTGGCTGCTCGACCGCTACCTCAATGCCCTCTACCCCGCCACGCCCATCACCGTCGTCAACGCCGGCATCTCGGGCCACAAGGCCACCGACATGCAGGCGCGCTTCGAACGTGACGTGCTGGCAGCCAAGCCGCAGCTGGTGACGATCAGCGTCGGCGTCAACGACGTGTGGCACTCGTTTCGCGACTTCAAGCAGCGGCGCGACTACCCCGATGGCAGCTTGCCCAACGGGGTGCCCCTGCCGCTCTACGTCGAGAAGCTCGAGGCCATGGTCGTCGCGGCCAAGGCGGCCGGCATCCGCGTCGTGCTGCTGACGCCGACTCCGATTCACGAAAACCCGGCGTCGCCGGAAAACGCGCGCCTGGCGTCGTACGTGAAGCGCGATGACCGCCCTGGCAGCCAGGCACCAGTGCACGGTCGTCGATCTCAACGCCGCGATGACGCGCGCGATCGCGGCGCTCCAGCGGGAGGCGGGGCCCCGCGTGAACGTGGTCACGACCGACGGCGTGCACCTCAACGCCGCCGGCAATCAGCTGGTCGCGTGGACCATCCTGCGCGCGCTCGGCGTGCCGGCCGCCGCGCTGGCGGGCGCCGCACTGGACAAGCCCGTCGCGGCCGCTTCGACCCCGCGCATGAAGGTACTGCTCGACACGGACATCGGCACCGACATCGACGATGCGTGGGCGCTGGGGCTGCTGATGGTGTCGCCGCAGGTGGAGCTGGTGGGCGTCACGATCAGCGACGGCGACACCGCGGCACGCGCGAAGGTCGCCGCCAAGTTGCTGCACGCCGGAGGCCGCGGCGACGTGCCCGTCGCCGTCGGGCGCGCCACCGCGCTGCCCGACTCGGTGGACTACCAGTTCACGTGGGCCGAGGACTTCACGACCGTTCGGCCCGTCGCGCAATCCGCGGCCGACTTCATCGTCGAGACGCTGCGGCGGCATCCGGGCGAGATCACGCTGCTGGCCGTGGGGCCGTTGCAGAACATCGCCGACGCACTGCGGAAGGAGCCGAATCTGGGCACGCTCGCCAAGCGAATCGTGTTGATGAGCGGATCCATTGGCGGCAACGTGTGGTCGCCAACGCCGATTGCCGAGTGGAACGTCGTGCGCGCGACCACCGATGCGCAGCTGGTCTACTCGAGCGTGCCTCTGACAATCGTGCCGCTCGATTCGACCAGCTACGTGAAGCTCCGGACCGACGAGCGGGCGCGGCTCGAGAAGCACCCCGCCGCCGTGACGCGTGCGCTTGAAGCGCTCTATCGGCTGTGGATCGGCGACCCGACGCAGCAGATGACACTGCACGACCAGATGGCCGTCGCCGAAGCGCTGCAGCCTGGCGCGTTCTTCGGCCGCTGCACGTCGATGCCGATCCGCGTGGACGACAAGGGCTTCACCCGCGTGGACCCGGGCGCGGGCAAGCCCGTCTCGGTGTGCCTGGAACCGAAACGGGACGCGTTCATGAAGTTCTACGTGGATGGATTGCTTCAAGCTCGATGACGGACGTCAACGGATGACGGACGTTAACCACAGAGACACGGAGACACGGAGAACGCACAGAGTGCGGATTTGGCAGCGCCGGGGTGATCTCCAGACGCACGGGTGCATCCGGACGTTGCCAAATTCGTTCTCTGTGCGTCCTCTGTGTTCTCCGTGTCTCTGTGGTTAACGTCCGTCATCAAACCGTCTTGCGCTTCGCGAGCCACAGCAGCGTCACGCCGAAGGCCAGCATCCCCAGGCCCGACCAGAGGTTGACGTTGATGCCGAGCGAGTGCTGGCGGTACATCTGGCTCGACGCGGTCGCCAGACCAAACCCCGCCAGCAGCGCGCCGACGATCGAGAAAAGCATGCCGAGCGGCAATCTGATATCCATTCGTCACCGTGATCCGTCGAACAAGTTCACAGGTTCACAGGTTCACGGGTTCACGGTCCGTTCGTAGGTTCACAGGTTCACGGTTCACGGTTCACTTACCAGAAGATCAGGTTCAAGACGATCGTGGCCGCGCCCACGCCGATCGCCAGCGGACCTGGGCGCTTGTGCCACGGCAGGCCGCGATCCTGTGGCACGGGCGTGAGCGAGTAGACCAGCCCCGTCAGTTCCGCGTCGCGCCTCGGCTCGGTGAACAACGACACGAAGATCGTCACGAGCAGGCACGTCGTCCAGGCGAAGATGGCCGTCCAGAAATTCTGCGCCATCTCGCTCGGATAGGTGTGCACCACCGATCCGATGAAGCCGCCCTTGAACCCGACGGCGGCGCCGACCGGCAGCGTCAGGCCGTGATGGAGCGCCGCGGCCAGCGTCCCGGACAGCAGGCCGATGAAGGCGCCGTGCCCGGTGGCCCGCTTCCAGAACATGCCGAGCATGAACGTCGCAAACAGCGGCGCGTTGACGAAGGCAAACACCAGCTGCAGCAAGTCCATGATGTTGTTGAACTGCCGCGCGACGAAGGCCGCCGCCACCGAGATGGCGATGCCGAAGACCGTCGCCGCGCGCCCCATCGCCAGGTAGTGCGCGTCGCTGGCGTTGGGCTTGATGTAGCTCTGGTAGATGTCGTACGTCCACACGGTGTTGAAGGCGGTCGTGTTGCCGGCCATGCCCGACATGAACGACGCCATCAACGCGCACAGCCCCAGCCCCAGCATGCCCGCCGGGAAGTAGTGCTGCAGCATCATCGGGATGGCCAGGTCGTAGTCGAGCGCGACCCGGCCGTCGGTGCCGACGACGGGCTGTCCGGCCTCGTCGAGCTTCGGTGGGATCAACCCCTGGGGTCTGACGCCCGCGAGTTGGGGGCTGGCCGCCGCCATCTGCGCCGCGCAGCCGCGGTACTGACGCGCCTAGGCTCCCTGCGCCGCTGCCGGCATAGCCGATGTCGCTGCGTGGCGCGACGGCGATGGCGATCATGCCCGGCAGGATCACCAGCACCGGGAAACAGCATCTTCGGCACCGCGGCGATGAGCGGCGTGCGCCGCGCCGCGTTCATCGAGTCGGCGGCCATGGCCCGCTGCACGACCAGGAAGTCCGTGCACCAGTACCCGAACGACAGCACGAAGCCCAGACCCATCACCAGCCCGAACCACTCGACGCCCATCGGGTTGCTGGCCGGGCTGCCCATGTGCTGCCACGACTCGGTCATCGCACCCGGGTCGAACCCGCGCGACACCGACTCGATCGCCAGCCGCGCCGACAGGCCGTCCCAGCCGCCGACGTCGATGAGGCCAATGACGACCAGCGGCACGAAGCCGGCGACGATCAGGAAGAACTGCAGGACCTCGTTGTAGATCGCCGAGGTGAGGCCGCCCAGGTAGGTGTAGATCAGCACGATGGCCGCCGACAGGAGCACCGAGAGCGTGAAGTCCCAGCCCAGCAGCAGCTGCAGGAGCTTGCCCATCGCGTACATCGAGACGCCGGAGGAAAAGACCGTCATCGCGGCAAACGAGATCGCGTTGAGGCCGCGGGTCTTCTCGTCGAACCTCAGCTTCAGGTACTCGGGGACCGAGCGGGCCCGGCTGCCGTAGTAGAACGGCATCATGAAGATGCCGACGAAGATCATCGCCGGGAATCGCGCCAACCCAGTAGAAGTGCGAGGTCGCGATGCCGTATTTCGCGCCGCTGGCGCCCATGCCGATCACTTCCTGCGCGCCGAGGTTGGCCGAGATGAACGCCAGCCCCGTGATCCAGGCCGGAATCGACCGGCCCGACAGGAAGAAGTCGGTGCTCGTGCGCGCGTGGCGCTTCAGCACGAACCCGATGCCGAGCACGAAGGTGAAGTAGATGATGATGAGCAGGTAGTCGATCCAGGCAAGCTGCATCAGGGAAGGCGCCTCCGCGCGGGCGAAATATACTGTGTTTCGGGGCGCATTGGCTTGACAACTTCAGGGAGCGCCGCTACGCTCGATCATCAGCCTTTGCAAGCGAAGTCGTTCTGTTCGCTGGCCTTATCACTCTTGTCCAAGGACGTCTCGATCGTGCGACGGATTGCCTTTCTCCTTGTCGGGTGCCTTGCCTTCGCCTCGGCGGCGTCGGCGCAGACGGCGCGGCCGACGACCAACCGCCCCGCCAGGAGCTCTACGTGCAGAACTGCCAGATGTGCCACATGCCGGACGGCAACGCGGCCATCAAGCAGATGAACTTCGCCGACGGCGAGTGGATTCACGGCACGACGATCAAGCAGCAGGTGAAGGTCGTCACCGACGGCGTGCCGGCGACGGCGATGATGCCGTTCAAGGATCGGCTGTCGGATCAGGAGATCCTCGCGCTGGTCAAGTACGTGCGCGCGTTCGACAAGAAACTGGCCGGCAAGCCGGCACCCAAGGCCAAGGCCGCGCCAAAGACCGGCACCAGCTAGCCACCCACCGCAGGGCCGCACCGTGTGCGGCCCTTTTCGTTTATCCTCCCTGTCACAGCGCCGGAACTGAAGTTCCGGCCTACTTCGCCGGAACTGAAGTTCCGGTCTACTTCGGAGACGAGTCAGACCGATGGCACATCTGAATGTGGCGTTGATTGGCTACGCCTTCATGGGGCGCGCGCACAGCAACGCGTACCGCCAGGTGGGGCGCTTCTTCACTCCCAAACACCTCCCGCGCATGAAGGTGCTCTGCGGGCGGACGCCGGCGGGCGTCACCGCGGCGGCCGAGCAGCTTGGCTGGGAGGAGGCCGCAACCGACTGGCGCGACGTCGTCACGCGCAAGGACATCGACATCGTCGACATCGCGACCCCGGGCGACAGCCACGCCGAGATCGCGATTGAGGCGGCCAGGGCCGGCAAGGTCGTCTTCTGCGAGAAGCCGCTGGCCAACACGCTGAAAGAAGCGGAGAAGATGCTGGCCGCCGTGAACAAGGCCGGCGTCATCCACATGATCTGCCACAACTACCGCCGCGCTCCGGCGGTGATGCTGGCCAGGCAGCTCATCGAGGAGGGCAAGCTCGGCAGGCTCTACCACTACCGGGGCACGTACCTTCAGGACTGGGTGGCCGACCCGAGCGTCCCGCTGGTACTGGCGCCTGCGCAAGGAGGCGGCCGGGTCCGGCGCGCTCGGCGACATCGCCAGCCACTCGCTCGACCTCGCTCGCTTCCTTGTCGGCGAGATCGCGGAAGTGACCGGCGCGCTCGAGACCTTCGTGAAGGAGCGTCCGCTGCCCGACAACCCGAAGAAGAAGGGCAAGGTCACCGTCGACGACGCGTCGGCGTCGGTCGTGCGGTTTGCCAACGGCGCGCTGGGCACGATCGAAGCCAGCCGGTTTGCCACCGGGCGGAAGAACTACAACCGGTTCGAGATCAACGGCAGCAAGGGATCGGTGGCGTTCAACCTGGAGCGCATGAACGAGCTCGACGTGTACCTCACCGGCGACGATTCGGCCGTGCAGGGGTTCCACAACGTCATGGTGACCAACGGCGCGAGCCACCCGTATTTCTCGCACTGGTGGCCCGAGGGCCACATCATCGGCTACGAGCACACGTTCATTCACACCGTGTACGACCTGCTCGAGGCGATCGCGAAGGACAAGGTGCCGACGCCGAACTTCGAAGATGGCGTGCGGAACCAGAAGGTCCTCGACGCGATGGAGAAGGCGGCGGTGACGAGGCGGTGGGTAAAGGTGTAGACACGTCAATTGCAGCGATTGCAATTGCGATTACGAATCTGCGCATCAGGAGATGCGCGAATGAAGATCGGCGTCTTCACCGTGCTCTTCGGCGACAAGCCATTTGAAGCAACGCTCGACTACGTGAAGGAGCTCGGCCTCGAGGCCGTCGAGATCGGCACGGGCGCCTATCCTGGCGACGGGCACTGCAAGCCGGCGGAGCTGCTGAAGAGCGACAAGAAGCTGCAGGCCTTCAAGGAGGCCATCACCCGCCGCGGGCTCGTCATCAGCGCGCTGTCGTGCCATGGCAACCCGATCCACCCGGACAAGAAGGTCGCCAGGGCGCATGACGCGGTGTTCCGGCAGACGGTGGAGCTGGCGTCGAAGCTCGGCGTGCAAGCGGTGATCACCTTCTCGGGCTGCCCTGGCGGCGACCCGAAGGCGACCCAGCCCAACTGGATCACGTCGTCGTGGCCGCCCGAGTTTCCGGAGATGCTCGAGTGGCAGTGGAAGGAGCGGGTGCTGCCCTACTGGAAGGAGACGGCGAAGTTTGCCAGGCAGAACGGTGTCCGCGTCGCCATCGAGATGCACCCGAACTTCGTGGCCTACAACCCGGAGACGATGCTGCGGCTGGCGGATGTCGCCAAGGGCACCATCGGCTGTAACTTCGACCCCAGCCACATGTTCTGGCAGCAGGTGGACGTGCCGACAGCCATCCGCACGCTGGGCGACCGCATCTTCCACGTGCACGCCAAGGACTGCAAGATCGACCCGGCCAACACCGCGAAGAACGGCGTGCTGGACGTGAAGAAATACACCGACGAGCTCAACCGCTCGTGGGTGTTCCGCACGGTCGGCTACGGCAACAGCGAATCGGTGTGGCGCGAGATCGTCAGCAACCTGCGCATGGTGGGCTACGATCACGTCATCAGCATCGAGCACGAGGACTCGCTGATGTCGGGCGACGAGGGGTTGAAGAAGGCGATCGGCGTGCTGAAGAGCGTCGTCATCAGCGCGCCGGCCGGCAAGGCGTACTGGGCGTAGATGCGAATTGACGATTGCAGATTGGACGCAGATCTGACGAGAGTGCATCCGTACGTGCCCGAACTTCAGTTCGGGCACCATCGCTCGAGGCACATCATGTCCGAGGTAAGTCGTCGCGACGCGTTGCGGAAGATCGCCATCGGTGGCGCGGCGGCGGCCACCGCGCCGTTGTGGGTCGAGACGCTGGCCTCGGCCGCCGAACAGCATGCGGCACACTACCAGGCGGCCTCGGCGCAGGCGGCCGCCTGGGCGCCCAAGGCGCTGACGCCGGCGCAGAACGAGACGGTGATCGCGCTCGCGGAGCTGATCATCCCGCAGACCGACACGGCCGGCGCCACCAAGGCCAACGTGAACCGGTTCATCGACGCCGTCATCGCGGAGGCCTCGCCAGCAGATCGCCAGAAGTTCGTCGACGGCCTTGCGTGGATGGACGCGCAGACCCAGCGCGATGCCGGCGCCCCGTTTGCCAAGGCGAGCGCGGCGCACCAGACGGCGCTGCTCACCGCGCTCAGCACGAACAAGGCGCCCGTCGGCCGCCGAGCAGCCCGGCGTGGACTTCTTCAAGGCGATCAAGTCGCTGACGATCACCGGCTACTACACATCCGAAGTCGGGATGCGCGAGGAGATGGGCGACGACGGCAACATGTTCTTCCTGGAATTCAAAGGGTGCACGCACGCCGGCAGCACAAGGCGTAGGGCGCACTGCGTGCGCCCGTGCGGTCCGCCGGATGCCGCCTACCGGACAGCGGCGCTCAGGCGGACCTTGTAGATGCTGGTCTGGGCGGTGATGTAGAGGGTGCGGCCGTCGGCGTCGCCGAAGGCGCAGGCCGAAGGGGTCTCCGGCGTCGCGATTACCCCCAGGCGGCCGCCGTTCCTGTCGAGCACCCAGATGCCCCCGGGCCCGGCCAGGTACACGCGGCCCTCGTGGTCGAGCAGCACGCCGTCGGGCGCGGCCCTGAACGCCGCGCTTCCACGGCACGATGGACGCCAGCGTGCGCGGGGCACCGGGTCGAGCCCCGGCGGCGAGAGGGTACGCGCGCAGATCGCGTCGGCCCGCATCTGCGACATACAACTCGCGGCCATCGCCGGCCACGGCCACGCCAGACGGCCGGTTGAGCCCTTCGACGACGACCTCGGCCGCTCCAGCCGGCGAGACGCGCACGACCCGTCCTGCCGTTCCGGTGCGGTCGCTGGCTGGCGGCGGATCGACGACGTACAGCGTGCCATCGGGCGCGATGGCGAGATCGGTCGGTCCGTTCAGTGGCGTGTCGCCGACCCGCTCCACCACCGATGCGACCTCGCCGTCCTCGCGGCGGCTCACACGCTTCCGATCGTGCTCGGCGGCGATCAGGCGTCGCGAAGTGTCGATGGCCAACCCCGACGCGCCCCCGGTGTCCTCGGCGATGACCGCCGGCTCCTCGCCAACGCGCCAGCGCAGCAACTGCCCGCGCGGCGCATCGGTGAACACCAGCGCGCCGTCAATCCAGATGGGGCCGTCGGCAAACTGGAAATTGGTCGCGACCCGTTCTACCTGCCCGCCATCGTCGAGCAGGCGCCGCAGCGCGGGCGTGGTCGGCGCGCCCTCAGGCGGGGGTGGCACCTGGGCACCGAGCGTTGCCGCGAGGCGATGCTCGCCCCCAGCGCCGCCACCGGCACCCACGCTGACCACGCGCGCGGCGTGATGCCCGACAATCCCGGCGTCCGATTCAATCTGCGTAATCCCGTAATCTGCAATCTGCAATCGTCAATTCCTGTAGGTGACGCGCCAGATGACGTTGTGGGCGTCGTCAGTGACGAGCATCGATCCGTCCGACAGCGGAAGGATCGCGACGGGACGTCCCCAGACGTCCGGCCGGTCATCGGCAGGCGACCAGCCGACGATGAAGTCCTCGTACGCGCCGGTGGGTTTGCCGTCGCGGATTGGAATTCTCACGACTTTGTAGCCGGTGCGCTGCTTGCGGTTCCACGACCCGTGCAGCGCGAGAAACGCGTCGCCGCGATACTCCGCCGGAAACTGCGTGCCCGTATAGAAGGCCAGGCCAAGCGGCGCCGAGTGCGACTGCAGCAGCACATCCGGCACGATCGCCTTGGCCACCAGATCGGGCCGCTCGCCCTTGCGCCGCGGATCCTCGTTGGGCCCTGTGTAGGCGAACGGCCAGCCATAGAAACCGCCGTCCTGAATGCGCGACACGTAGTCGGGCACCAGGTCGTCGCCCAGCATGTCGCGCTCGTGGACCGAGGCCCACAGCTCGTTGGTGCCGGGACGGAACGTCAGGCCGACGGGGTTGCGCACGCCGGTCGCGAACGGCCGCAGCATGCTGCCGTCGGGATTCATCTCGAGAATCGTCGCGCGCGGCGACGGTTCGACGTCCACGTTGGACGCGGAGCCGACGGTCACGTAGAGCTTCTGGCCGTCGGGGCTGAAGGTGAGCGTGCGCGTCCAGTGGTTGCCGCCGCCGGGCACTTTCGCGACGACCTCGGGAGTGCCGGTGAGCGAGGCCTGGCCCGGGGCGTACTTCCAGCGCACGATCGCGTCGGTGTTGCCGACATAGAACCAGCCGCCGTGGATGGCCATCCCCATCGGGCGGTCCAGCCCCTGCGCGAACACGGCACGGGTCTCGGCCTTGCCGTCCTTGTCGGTGTCGCGCAGCGCCGTGATCGTGTTGGCGGTCGTGTCGGTGACGAACACCTCGCCGCCGGGCCCCTCCATCGCCCATCGGAGCGTCTTGAAGCCGCCCTCGGCAAAGATGTCGATGGCAAAACCTGGCGGCAGCGTCAGCGTCGCGTTGGCGGGCCGTGGCACGACCTGCGGCGGGTTGGCGACGCCGGTGGCCGGCGGCGGCAGGTCCCCGGGTTTGATGTGATACGACTTGAGCGGGCCCGAGCCGGTGGGACGCGACTGCGCGGCCACGACACCGGCGAACGTGGCGGCCGCGACAACAACCCACAGAGCACGCCGCGACTGGACGCATTGTCGGACCTCCCTGTTTCAGCGCGAGGCGTGCGCGATGCGCCAGATCCGCTGGTTGGCGTCGTCGACCACCAGCAGCGCGCCGTCGCCTGCCACGGCAATGCCCACCGGCCGGCCCCAGACTTCCTTCTTGTCCTCGCCGAGCATCCACCCGGTGGCGAAGTCCTCGTAGCCGCCCGACGGCTTGCCGTTCGCAAACGGAATGCGGATGACCTTGTAGCCGGTGCGGACGCTGCGGTTGGACGAGCCGCGCAGCGTCGCAAAGGCGCTGCCGCGATAGCTGGCCGGGAAGCTCTTCCCCTGGTAGAAGACCAACCCCATCACCGCCGAGTGCGCCTCGAGCAGCACATCGGGCACGACGGTCTGCTTCACCAGGTCGGGCCGTTCGCCGGCGTGGCGCGGATCCTCGTTGGGGCCGGCGTAGGCAAACGGCCATCCATAGAAGCCGCCTTCGCGCAGGCTGGTGATGTAGTCGGGCACCAGGTCGTCGCCGAGCTTGTCGCGCTCCTGCACCGCCGCCCACAACGTGGCGGTCGACGGCTCGAATCCCAGCCCGATGGGGTTGCGCAATCCGGTCGCGACCACGCGCCGGTCCGAGCCATCGGGCTTCACCGAAAACACCAGCGCGCGGTCGGCGTCGGGCGCGCCTGCGTCGGAGCTCGACCCGAGCGTGACGTAGAGCCGCGCGCCGTCGGGGCTGAAGGCGATGTTGCGCGTCCAGTGCCCGGGCTCGGCCGGCATCTCGACGATCTTCTCGCCGGCGCCTTCTGCCTTGAGCTGCCCGTTCTTGTACGGCCACCGCACGATGCTGCCGGCGTTGGCGACATAGATGTGCCCGGCGCCAAAGGCGATGCCGAACGGGCGCGCGAGGCCTTCGGCAAACACGTGCCGCTCGTCGGCGGTCCCGTCGCCGTTGGTGTCGCGCAGGACCGTCAGCGTGTGCAGGTCCGAGTCGGTCGCAAACACGTCGCCGCCAGGCGCGACGGCCACCCAGCGCATGCGCTTGAAGCCGCCCTCGGCAAACACCTTCGCCGAGAACCCCTTCGGCACCGTCAGCGTGGCGCCCTCCGGCTGCGGCACCACCGACGGCGGGTTTCGAACGTCCGGCGTCGCAAACGGCTTGGGCAGCGCGTCGGGCTTGACCTGGTGCTGCTGCGCCGCCAGCGCCGAGGCCAACGCCACGACCGCTCCACCCACCGCGAGAAACTGTCTGGTCATCGCACCCTGTGAACCTGTGAACCCGTGAACCTGTGAACTCTGAACCTGTGAACCCGTGAACCCGTGAACCCGTGAACCCGAGTTTAGAGAGTGTCCGTCACCCGTTCGCGCTTGGCATCGAAGAACAGCACTTCGCCGCGGCGATACGCGCTGACCCCCATGCCGATGGCCGCCATCGCCCGATAGCCGGTCTCGGCGTCCAGGTTGGGCGATTTCCGGCTGCGCACGCAGTCGAGGAAGTTGTCCATGTGCGGATGCGTGCCGCGGACAAACGGCTGCACCGCGATCTTGACCGTCTCGCTGCCGGTCTTCTTGACGAAGTCGTCCTTGTACTCGCGATCGGGCACGACCTCGATCTCCGTGTTGTCGAGCGACTCGCTGTCGCGCGCCACGAAGATCGTGCCTTCCGAGCCGTGGATCACCAGCGGCGCGCCGACGCCGCTGCCCACCGAACAGGCCAGCTGCATCGTCCACTTCGGGTAGTCGACGTTCATGAAGAAGGTGTCGGGCACCTCGCGATCGTGCTGGGCGTAGATGCCGCCGCCGGCGGTCACGCGATGCGGGAACTCCGGGCCGATCGTCACGAGCAGCGGCGACACCGTGTGGTAAAACAAGTCGGTCGCGATGCCGCCGGAGTAGTCCCAGTACTTGCGCCAGCGGAAGTAGCGCTCCGGCGAAAACGGACGCTTCGGCGCGCTGCCGAGAAAGGCCTTCCAGTCGAGCGTCTTCTCGGTGGCCTCGGCGTCGATGGCGTAGTTCCACTCGCCGCGCTTGTTGCGGTTGCGGCCGAACCCGCCCGACGCCCACATCACCTGGCCGATGAGCCCGTCGGCAATGGCCTGCCTGGCCTTCCAGAAGTGGTCCATCGACGCGTACTGGCTGCCGACCTGCAACACGCGGCCGCCCGCCTTGACCGCCTCGGTGATGTCCTTGGCCTCGTCGACCGTGTAGGTCATCGGCTTTTCGAGGTAGACGTCCTTGCCGGCCTTGAGCGCGGCGAGCGCGTGCGCGTGGTGCCAGTGGTCCGGCGACGAGATCACGACGACGTCGATGTCCGGGCGTTCGCAGAGCTCGCGGTAGTCGTGATAGACCGACTTGGCGTCAACGCCGGTGGCTTCCTGCGCTGCCTTCTTGCGCTTGTCCCAGATGTCGTTGACGGCCACGGCCATCACGTCGCCCTTGTCCTTGCTGCGTGCGACGAGATGGCGGATGTGGCTGTTCATGCGTCCGCCGCACCCGACAAAGCCGACGTTGAGCCGGTCGTTGGCGCCCCGGACGCGGCCCGTGGCCACGGTGTGAGGACGTGCGTCGGCATGCGGCGTCGCCGCGATGCCGGCGCCCAGGACGGCCGCGCCGGCGCCGACCTGCTTGATGAAGTCGCGTCTGCTGGATGGCTGGCTCATGGACACTCCGAGTGGATAGACCACTGGAGTATATTTCAGAATTGCAGATTGCAGATTGCACGATTGCAGATTACGAGCCGGCCGTCGTCGCGATCAACAGGAAGCGCTGCTCGACCTGCTTGGTCGAGCGCGTCTCGAAGTTCGGCAGCATGCCGACGACGGTGTAGGTGCCCGGCTCCAGCGAGGCCGTGCGGATGGCGCCGGTGAACTGAATCTGGGCCCGCTTGGCGTCCACGACCGGCTCGCCAGCGGCCTCCACATCGCCAACCGGCTGGCCGTTGCGCAGCAGCGCGAGCTGCATGCCCTGCTTGACGGCCTCGAGGTCGTCCGGCGTCGCGTTGTACACCGTGTAGAGCAGATGCACCGTCTCGCCCCTGGTGAAGACCATCGAGGGCTGCGGCACGAAGCGCACGCGCGCCGGCGTCGAGCGGCTGGCGGTCGGCGGGCCGGCAGGCGCGGCGTCGGGCCGCCGGCTGACCTGGCGCGTCAGCAGCAGCGATGCTCGCCGTCGATGGCGCCGCGGAAGTCCTTCAGCAGCAACCGTCCGCCGGTCGCCGCCCATCTTGCCCGAGCGCTCGTCGCGAAACACGATGCGCCAGTCGTACTCGCCGGGCAGCAGCGGCAGCATATCGGTCATGGCGACAAATGCGGTGCGGTCGCCTTTCGCGCGATCCAGCTCCGCGGCACGTCGAGCGGCGGCGTCGAGCCGGCGCTCGAAGTACATCGGCAGCCGCGTGTGGCGCCGCATCGACGACGCGCACGATGGCCGTGGCGGCGAGCTGGTAGCCATTCTTCGCGCGTCTGCGGCTGCAAGTGCCGACGCGGGCACCCCGGCGCTCAGGACCAGCACCGGGAATCCTTCGTCGCTGGCGAACATGACTGACCGAGGCGGCCATCGGCAGATCGACCGGCGCCTTCGGCACGCTGCATCGCCTGACGCAGCGCCAGCCCGCGATCGTCTTTGGCTGAAGAGCGACGTGCGGACGGGTCTCGTAGTAGCCCGCGGGTTGTCTGCTGCACCTCGCGTCGGGCCGGTTGACAGCCGACTTTCAGCGTGCGGTAGCGGCCGCCTGAGTCGCAGGTCGATCGGGTAGTAGCTGACGACGTAGTAGCCCGAGGCGTCCTCGGCGACGCGTCTGAAGATGTCGGCCAGCCGATTGGTGCCGATGAGCGCACGCCCGCCGGTTTCACGCGCGAGGTTTTGCAGGCCCGTCGCGCGCCGAGACTGCGCATCTCGAGCTGCCCGATGCAGGTCGGGCTCGGCGCGGCCGGCGGCGGCGGTCGATCAGGAGCGGAATGATGCGCTCGTCGACCGGCGGCGACGCGTCGAGTCCGCGCGAATCGACGGTGTAGAAACTGACCCGCGCGACGTACGGCAAAGCTGGCGAGGTCCGGCAGCAGTCCCGACGTTGTCGTGCTCGAGCCGCAGGCCAGGGCGCATCAGCACGATGGCCTTCTTGCCCGGCAGCGCCGCCAGGCGCTCGACCAGGTCGAAGTACTGGTTGAGCGCGACGTCGCCGTAGACGGGCAAGCTGCGGTCGGCGCGTCCCACCGTGAGGCATCGGCTGCGCGCAGCTGACCCGTCTCCCTCGACCTGACTCGGTGCGCGGTGATGAAGCCTGGCATCGGCGCGAGGCCATCCTCGCTGGCGGCTGAACGTCGCGGCAAGCGCGCGTTCTTCCGCGGCATCATCGCCCAGCGTGCCGCGCCTGGTCGACCAGGCCCGGCTGCCCGTCGGCGCCGAACGGGTTGCGCGCAAGCTGGTTGAGCGTCGCCAGCAGCCGTGCGCGATCATCGGTGAATGGCCGGCCTCCGAGCGAGACCTTGAACCCGGGCTGCAGGCCGCCGAGCAGGAATCCGCGGATGGCATCTTCAGCACGTCGCGCGTCGGTGGGCGCGACTTCTGTGGCGACGTAGATCCAGGTCGGCGCCACCGGGCCGTCGGCCACCTGCTCGGCCGGTGTGCCGTCGGGCTGCTCCCAACGCGCAGGGCTCGAGGTCGACGACGGGCAGGTACTGCGCCGTCGGCGACGTCGTGAGGCACGCCGTCTTCCTTGAGCGAGAACTCGGCGCGCGCGAGATCCGACAGCGGGCGACCCTGTCGATCGGTGACGCGCACCTCGACTTCGACGAGGCGTACCTCGACCCGATAGTCCTGGGCGCTCAGCGCGGTGGTGAGCGCGACGACGAAGCAGCAACGCGGCGTGGTGACGCATGGACGCCCTCACCCGGGGGAAATTACGCAGATTATAGTGGATTCCGCGCGGAGCCATCCGCACGATTCCACGGCGGACTCATCCGCAGATTCCGCAGATACGCAGGTGACGCGTGGAATCACCTACTTCAGGCCCAAAGTCGCCAGGTGCGGGGCCAGCGCTCGTTCGAGCGCGGCGTCGTCGCCTCCGACGTTCACGTCACGAAACAACGACCAGCGCTCTTCGTGGGTCACCGAACCACCCGGCGGCAGCGTCGCCATGGGGCCCAGCGTCTCCAGCTCGATGAAGTCCCCGGCCGTGTAGGCCTCGGTGTTGACGCCGTGATCCGGGTAGGTCTTGCCCTCGTGCCAGGCGTAGCGCTTGATGAACAGGTCGCCCTTTCTGGCGTAGCCGGCCCAGCCGCGTTTGTTGGCGACGCCGATCTTCTGTGAGCCTGCCCGCGCGGTGTCCGTGCGCAAGCGGATGTATTTCGGCCCGAGCGACCAGCGCGGATCGGACAAGTCGGTATACGCCCACATCGTCAGCGACCGCACCGGCAACAGCGCGTCGTCGTGGCTCGCGTACGGCTCCTGCGGGATGACGATGGTCCCGCCGGCGTTCATGATGGTCAGCGCCCACGGCGCGACATCGACGCTCCAGAGCGACCGATTGGTCAGGCGATGCCCGATGATGACGCCGGTGCCGGTCTCGGCCAGGGTCACCGTCAGTTCCTTCACGATGCCGGTCTGCGGTTCAACCGGCTGCACCAGCCGCACGGTGGCGCCGGTGACGGTGGCTTCAACCGGCCCGTTGTCCGGGGAGTAGCTGCGCGGCATGTCTTCGGGCGCGGTCCACAGGCGGTGGCCGCCCCACGGCTTCCACTCGCCCAGCGCGGTCTTCACGCTGGCGTCGGGCACCTCGCCGAGCAGGTTGTCGCCGCCGATGAAGCCGTAGCGAATCACGCGCGGGCCGATGGCCGTGGTGAGGATCACCTCGACGGCGCCATTGGACAGTCGGATGCAGTTGGGCTGATTGAAATAGGTGACCCGCTCCACTTTCACCTCAGCCGACGCGCCGACGGCGCCAAGACGGTCGCGATGACGAGGACGCCAGGCGAAGGACGCATGCGGCGGATGATAGCGAATTCCTCATTTTCTGCCACAGAGGCACAGAGGTCACGGAGGCGAGCGCGACGGATCGCCCGGGGCCGCGCGAAGCTGCGTCGCGGAGCGCACCCAGATGTGAGCGTCCCGGACGCTCACATCTGTGCGCCGCTACGTCAGCGCTACGCGGCCGGCCGACGCGTCGCTCCTGTCTCTGTTTCTGTAGCTAGCGCAGCGTCCACAGTACGCCGAGCGACCATGGCAGCGGCCGAGAGCCACAGGCCGATCGACTCCCACAGCGGGCCGCGCAGGCGCGGGTCGATGTCGCGGTTGAAGCGCACGGCGGCCACGCCGAGAAACGGCAGCATCAGCGCCTGCCCGGTGGCGCCGATGAGCACCAGCGTCACCGGCTGCGACCAGGCCAGGTAGACCAGCGCGCAGAGGAGCGAGATGCCGATGGAGAACCAGCGCACCGCGCGCAGCCGGGCCGCCTCGTCGCGGTACCGCGTGACGCCGAACAGCGCCAGGGCGTCGGCCGCCAGCCGCGCGTTGGCGGCGGTCGCGCCGAAGTAGGTCGAGTAGAGCACGAAGAAGGCGCCCGTCAGAAAGATCACGAGCGTCCACTCGCCAAACGTCTGGCGGAACATCTGCGACAGGACGTGGATCATGTCCGCGTTGGTCACGTCGAGGCCGCGCGCGTGCAGGACGGCCGCGCCCAGCAGGTAGAACGCGACGGTGATGGACGTGTAGAGCAGGAGCGAGACGCCCGCGTCGACCCGCATCACCCGCATCCAGCCGCGTGCGCGCGCAGCCCAGCCGGCCGTGCCGTCATCGGGCCCGACGTGACGCGCGTAGCCTTTCTCCAGGCACCAGTAGGGGTAGTAGATCAGCTCCGACGCGCCGACGCCGATGACGCCGAAGGCGGCAAAGGCGACGGTGAAGCTGTCGGGCAGCGTGAACTGCAGGCCGCTCCACAATTGCGACGCCGTGATGTGGTACGGCGTGGACTGCAGCACGCCGACCGAGACCACGGCCGACACCGTGAAGGCCGCCACCATCCACGTCGAGCCGCGCTCGACCGCGCTGTAGCGGCCGCTGGCCAGCAGCAGCGCGCACGACACGCCGACCGGCAGCGCCCAGGCTCGAGGCCCGCCGCCGATGCCCAGCTCGGCGAAGACCCCGGCGATGCCGCCGACGATGCCGCTGACCTGGAAGATCAGCGACACGTACATCGCCAGCCACAGCCAGAGGATCCACGACACCCGCCAGCGCGGGCCCGGCAGCGCGTTGAGCGCGTCGAGCGTGGTCCGGCCGGTGGCCACCGCGGTTCGCGCCAGCTGGATCTGCACGAACACCTTCAGCACGCAGCCGAGCACGATGAACCACAGCAGGCTGAAGCCCACCGACGCGCCCAGCTTGGGCGTGACGATGAGCTCGCCGGATCCGACGATCGTGGCGGTGATGATGAAGCCGGGGCCGAGGTGGCGGACGAGTCCCCCGAGTGACGTGGGAGGGGGACTCGTCATTGCAGATTGCACGATTGCCGGAGTGCCGATTAGCGGCTACACGTCACAGAGGACGACGGCTTCGCGCAGCGACGCCATGGGCTCGCGCAGCGGGATGAACTCGTGCGCGAAGTAGCCGGTGTAGCCGGTCTCGTGAATCGCCTTCACGATGGCGGGCCACTGCAGCTCCTGGGTCGGATCGAGCTCGTTGCGTCCGGGCACGCCGCCCGTGTGGTAGTGCGCGATCCAGTCCTTGTTGTCCTTGATCGTGCGGATGATGTCGCCCTCCATGATCTGCATGTGGTAGATGTCGTACAGCAGCTTCACGTTGGGCGACGCCACGCGCTTCATGACTTCGACGCCAAACGGCGTCTTGTCGCCCTGGTAGTCCTTGTGGTTCACCTTGCTGTTGAGCAGCTCGACGACCACCGTGACGCCGTGCTCTTCGGCGATGGGCTTGATGCGGTTCAGCACCGCGGCGCAGTTGGCGATCGCCTGATCGTCGGGCATCCCCTTGCGGTTGCCGAAGAAGGTGATCAGGTTCGGCACCTTCGCCGCCTTGGCAAACGGGATTCCCGTCTTGAAGGTCTCGTAGATCTGGTCGTGCAGCGCCGGGTTGTTCAGGCCGTCCGGGATCGTGCCGCCGCCTTTGCCCGGGTAGCCGGTCGACACGGTGAGTCCGTACTTGGCGGCGATCGCGAACTCCTCGGGCTGCAGCAGGTCCACGGCCGGCAGGCCGAGATCGGCGACCGACTTGAGGAAGTCCTCGAGCGGGATGCGCTGGTAGCACCAGCGGCACACCGACTGCTTCAACTTGCCCAGCTTGACGGCTTTCTCCTGTGCAGAAGTCTCCGAACCGGCCAACACCGCGCCGGCGGCCACGGCCCCGGCGGTCTTGAGCGCATCTCGTCGTGAGAGCATCGTCGGTCTCCGTGAGCAGGCTTCAGGCCTGCACGTTGGCAGGGCTGAAGCCCTGCGCTACATCTCCAACGCGATCACCGTGTCGTACGGGTCCACGGCCGCCTGCGGAATCGTGAGGATAGCGCCCTCGGCGACGTTTCGCACGTCGGCCTTCGCGCCGGTCTTCACGAAGCGCGCGCTTTTCACCGGCCCGCCCACCGAGGGCACAAGCAGGCTCTGGTCCTGCCAGTTGAGCACGTGCACGTACACCGTGCTGCCCTTCTTCGTCGTGACGCCCCACGGCCGCGGCGTCACCGGCCCGCCCCGCGAGCCGTAGATCGACTCGCCGTGCACGGCGAGCCACTCGCCCACTTCCTTCAGTCGTGCGCTGTGCTCGGGTTGGATCTTCCCGTTGGGCATGGGCCCGACGTTGAGGAGGAAGTTGGCGTTGTAGCCGGCGCCTTTGACCAGCAGGTGGATCAGATCCCGCGTGCTCTTGTGGCGCCGATCCTGCAGGTTGAACCCCCAGGCCCCGTTGATGGTGTCGCACATCTCGAGCGGCAGGCTGCCGATCTGGGAATCCTCGTTGAAGCCGGCCGTGTTGTGTCCCGGCAGGTCCTTCTCGAACATCTGGAAGTCTTCGCCGTCAAACGGCTTCTTGTGATGGTTGGCGCCGACCAGCGCCTGGGGCTGGAGCCGATGGATGAGCGCGTAGGTCTCTTCCAGCCGCCACCGGGCATCCGGCCGGTCCCACCAGCCGTCGAACCAGATGCCGCCGATCTCGCCGTAGTTGGTGAGCAGCTCCGTGAGCTGCGCGTTCATGTAGTCGATGTACTTGTCCCAGTTGCCGGCGTCGGGCCGGCCCGCGTCGTTGCCCGTGCGCCCTCGCGGGTAGTAGTCGGGGTGGTGCCAGTCGAGCTGCGAGTAGTAGAAGAACAGCTTGATGCCCTGCTTGCGGCATTCCTCGGCGAGCGCCTTGAGCACGTCCTTCCGGTACGGCGTCCTGTCGACGATGTCCCAGTTGGACATCTTGGAGTCGAACATCGCGAAGCCGTCGTGGTGCTTCGAGGTGATGGTGATGTACTTCATCCCGGCGGCCTTCACCATCGCCACCCACTCGGCCGCGTCGAACTGCTCGGGGTTGAAAAACGCCGGCAGCTTCTCGTAGTCGGCGACCGGGATTTTCTGATTGTTCATCACCCACTCGCCGTCGCCGAGGACGCTGTAGACGCCCCAGTGGACGAAGAGCCCGAACTTGGCATCCTGGAACCACTCGCGCGCCTTCAGGTTCTCGGGCGCCGGCGTGTAGTGGCCCTGCGCACGCGGGGCCGCCAGCCCCCGAAGACAAACGCGAGCAGTGCGGCCCGCCCCATCTGCGCGATCACGCCTTGGTCACCCCGAGGTGCGTGTAGCAGTTGTCCGGGCAGCCGTCCCACATCGGGTTTGGCACGTTGCCCATGTACTGCAGGTCTGCGATGCCCATCTTGCTCGTGAAGAACCCCGTCGCCACGGCATCGCGGAAGCGCGAGAAAAAAGCGACGCCGTGGCTGAACTCGGGCCTGGCCTTGCGCGGATAGGCGATGTCGTCGACGAGCGCGGTGCGCTGCTCGTCGGTGATCTCGACGAAGGTCTTGCCGAAACGCGCGTTGGACTCGGCATCGAGCCATCGCAGGCCGCCACGCATCGGCACCTGGCCTTCCGGCCGGTCGGTCATCATGAAGTCGATGAATTCGGGCACCCGGCGTCGGTCGCGCTGCCGGACCGTTCGTCTTTCGGGATGATGATGTTGGCGAGCAGCGCCACCGTCGCCCACTCGTGCGCGGTGAAGAACTTCGGCTTGTACGCGCCCTTCCGCGCGGCCGCCGCTGGCTTGGCCGTCGTGGGGTGCTGGTGCGCCTGGCGTCGGCCGATGCGTCGGTGAGGCCGATGCCAGCCGCCACGGGCGTGGCGCCGATGATCTTGAGTGCGTTACGTCGGGTGATGTCCATATGAGTCACCACCAGCGGTCCATCACAATCGCGAAGACGCGATCGCGCGATGAAGATCCGATCCCGGCCATCCTTCGCGCCTTCGCGCCTTCGCGCCTTCGCGCCTTGGTGATTGTGATCATCCCTTAGATATTCCCCTTCTTCATCTCATCCGCCAGGTGCTCGCTGGTCCGCCAGGACAGCGCCATGATGGTCCACGTGCAGTTCTTGTGGGCGTTGGATACGAACGGGCCCGCGTCGGCGACGACCACGTTTTTCGCCTCGTGCGCCTGGCACCATTCGTTGAGGACCGACGACTTCGGGTCCTTGCCCATCCGCGTGCAGCCGGCCTCGTGGATGATGCGCCCGCCGGCCTCGAGCCCGTAGTCGCGATCCTTGCCAGGCATGGCACCCGAGCGGCTCGCCACCCATCGTGTGGATGATCTCCCGGAAGGTCTGCTGCATGTGCTTGGCCTGGTTGTGCTCGTGCTCGCTCCACTTCCAGTGGAACCGCAGAACCGGGATGCCCCACTTGTCGACCGTGTTCGGGTCGATCTCGCAGTAGCAGTCCTCGCTCGACACCATCTCGCCGCGGCCGGCAAAGCCGACCGTCGCGCCGTAGTACTTGCGGTAGTCCGCCTTGAGCGCCTTGCCGTAGCCGCCGCCGTTGCTGCCCGGCATGTAGGCGATGCCGCCGCCGAAGCCGTAGCCCGGCATGTCGCGGCCGCCGCCGATCTCGATGTGGTAGCCGCGCGGGAAGTCGAGCTTCTTGCCGTCGAGCCACCACGGCATGTAGAGGTGCGCGCCGCCGGCGCCGTCCTCGTTGTGCGCCGGCATGTCGAGCATCTTCGGGATGAAGCCGCCGACGCACAGGCCCGTCGAGTCCGTGAGGTACTTGCCCAGCACGCCGCTGCTGTTGGACAGGCCGTTGGGATGCCGCGGCGAGGTCGAGTTGAACAGCAGCCGCGCCGATTCGCCGGCGCTGGCGGCCAGCACCACCGCCTTGGCCCGAACCGTGTACTCGCGCGCGTCCGACGTGTTCACGTAGGACACGCCGGTTGCCAGGCCGTTGGTGTCGGTCAACACCTCGCGCGCCATGGCGCCGGTGATGATCTTGAGCTTGCCGGTGGCCAGCGCCGGTGGCAGGAACGACCGACGTCGACGAGAAGTTCGAGTGCGTCGCGCAGCCGCGGCCGCACTGGCCGCAGTAGTGGCACTGCGGCCGCCCGTTGTGCGGCTTGGTGATGATCGACAGCCGGTTCGGAACGCACGGGATGTTCAGCTTGTCGGAGGCCTGCTTGATCAGCCGCTCGTAGCAGCGCGGCGCCGGCGGCGGCAGGAAGATGCCGTCGGGCTCGTTGGGGATGCCTTCGTTGGATCCGAACAGGCCCACGAACTGATCGAGCTGGTCGTAGTACGGCTTGATGTCGTCGTAGGTGATCGGCCAGTCCTCGCCGAGCCCGTCGATGGTCTTGCGCCGGAAGTCATCCGGGCCCATGCGAAGCGAGATCCGGCCCCAGTGATTCGTGCGGCCGCCCAGCATCCGCGCGCGATACCAGTCGAACCGCTCTCCCTGGCCCGTCGTGTACGGCTCGCCGTCGATCTTCCAGTCGCCGATGCAGCCGTCGAACTCGCCAAAGCCTTTTTCGGGCGTCGACGCGCCTCGCCGCGGCGAGTCGTAGGGCCACTTGAACATCGCCGAGTCGGTCGCCGAGTCCCACTTGGGGCCCGCTTCGAGCATCACGACGTTGGCGCCGGCCTTGGTGAGCACGTAGGCGGCCGCGCCGCCGCCGGCGCCAGAGCCGACGATACACACGTCATACGTCGTTGGTGTCTGCTTGATTTGCATCGAGAGTTCCCATCAGTCGTAGGGGCCGGTTTCAAACCCGCCCTGCGACCACTGTGGCGTCCCGTTACGTCGTTACCGCGCGCTCGAGGTGGCCGTCGCGCGCGTGAGCTCGCCGACGAGCCAGTCGCTGACCTCGTCCACCTGTTCCTGTGTCGTGCGGTGGCCGGTGTCGTAGGCGAGCATCAGACGTTTGGACGCGGTGATGACGTTGTAAGCCGCATACATCGACGTCGGCGGGCAGGTCTCGTCGTTGTAGCCCCACGAGTACAGCCCCGGCGCCGTGACGCGGCGGGCGAAGTTGACTACGTCATAGTAACGGCTGGTCGCGATCTTGGCCTCGTCGCGATGCACGTTCGGACCCTCCGTCGCCCGGAACATGTGCGGCCACCCGCCGGCACGGCCGTTGAGGTAGCCGGTGAGATCGGACAGCGCCGGATAGTACGCCGCCAGTCGCGTCACGCGCCGATCCAACCCGGCCGTCACGATGGCCAGCGCGCCGCCCTGGCTGCCGCCGGTGACCCCGAGGTTGCGACCGTCCCACTCGCGGCAGCGAGGTCAGGAAGTCGTTGGCCCGCAGCGTCCCCGCATAGACGCGACGATAGTAGTAGCGCTCGCGCGAGTCGAGCCCGAAGGTGGGATAGCCGTTGAGGCCGCCGCGCCCGAGGCTGTCGTACACCTCTTGCGGCTGAATCACCGGGATGCCGTGGATGCCGATCTGCAGCGTGATCACGCCGCGGCCCGCCATCTCGGCCCATCCGCGATACGGCCGCACGCCCGCCCCCGGCACGCTCAAGAGCGCCGGATACTTCCCCGCCGCCCTGGGCATGCAGAGGATGCCGTACAGCCGGCTGGCGCCCTCGGTGACCCCGACGTTCTGGAGATTGACCTGCCAACAGCTGGCGTCGGCAGTGCCGTAGTCGGGCAACGGTGTCCACCGCGCGTCGATGGGCAATGCCGCCAACCGTCGCCGCTCGTCGTCCCAGAACGCGTCGAAGTCCGGCGGGTTGGTCTGCGTCGGCTGAATCGCTTCGGGCGAAAAGCCCGCCGTGCCGACGCCACGATAGGTGTGCCCCTCGATCTCGACCGTCGCGACGAGCCGCAGGAACCCCGGCGTCGTCATCGTGCCGGCCGCGACCGCTCAGCGGCGCGCCGCCGACAACCGCCGTCGCCTCGGTGGAGGGGGGCAGCATCTCGGGGCCGACGCCGTACTTGACCGTCGCGCCCTGCACCGGATGTCCGTCGCGCAGCACGTCGATGCGAAAGCTCACCGGATCGCCAGGCCGGTACGTCCAGTCGGCGCGATCGGGCGTGACGGTGACGGAAACGCGGCTGAACGGCTGCCGCGGTCCCTGCGCCTCAACGGACGCAAGCGCGGACAGAACGACGAGAAGCGTGGCGAGGAATCTGCGTGGAGTGAAGCGCATGCGCGTCGCGTCCGGTCGAGGAGGTCGGACCAGTGCGACGGATCATACTCCAGGTTAGTTCGGTTGATCGGGTTGATCCAGGTTGATCGGGGTTGGACGACGATCATCACTCCCGGCCGCGCGTAGTGGCGACAGCGCTCGACATACCGCCATCAGTGTCTTCTGGAGCGCTATTCGTCGGCTTTCCCTCGCCGACGCTGGTCAAGGACAACGAGTGCGCCAAGAGCGTTGCGACGATGCGGCATCCAGTTGCGGCAGCCGCGCGGCATCGCTAGTGGCCTCGGCGCACTGGCACACCGTGGGTCTGCGTGTGACGGGCGCGAAGGTGTCCATCGTCGAGGTCTCGTTGCCTCGCACCGCCTGCAAGGCGGGTCGGCAGCCGACACGCGTCCCGTGCGCACCTACAATCGACGGCGGCGGCCGGCCCCTTGAGCGGGTTACTCCTCGGCGACCAACAGCGCCTGCAACTGCACGGTTTGGCGCCACCCCCGTTCGAGCGCGTCCACATACTCCGCGGTGGCGTCGAGCAGGCTGCGCCTGGCCAGGAGCACCTGCGGGTACGCCGCCGCCATCTCACGGTAGCGCGCCAGATACAGCCGGTAGGCCTCCTCGGCGCGGGGCAGCACCTCCTGGGCATAGGCGGCCGCCGACGCCGCGGCTTCCTCGCGCGCCGTCCACACCTGGCTGAACTGCCTCTCGAGCCGCTGTTCGGCCAGGCGGAGCGCGCCTCGCGCGAGGTCCACTTCCGCGCGCGCCGCGGCGATGCCTCCACGGTTGCGATTCCAGAGAGGCACGCGCGAGTCCGACCTCGGCGCTGCCCTCCCAGCCGACTGCGCGCGGCTCGCCGCCGGGCGAGCGCTCGAACAGCTCGCGGTTGTAGAGGAGCCCGCCGCGGACGACGAGATCCGGCGACGTCTCGCGCTGGGCGCTCGTCAGCCGCGCCTCGGTCTCGGCCAGGCGCGCGCGCGCCGTCCGCACGCCCGGATTGCCCTCGACGATCGCCTGACGGACCGATGCGCGCTCGGCCAGTCGCGGCAATTCGCGCAACGATCCGCCAACCGGCAGCCGCGGCAGGTCCGGGCGGCCGACCGCGACGGCAAGCGCCATCCACGCGTCGTCACGCGCCAGCGCGGCACGCGTCATCGCCAGCGTCATGCGCGTCGCCTCGGCTTCGGCCTCGAGCAGGTCGGGCCGATCGGCGGCGCCGACGTTGTACAGCTGTTGCGACACCGTCACGCCCTCGCGCAGCAGCTCGTGACAGGCGCGTGCGCGCGGCAAGCCGCTCGTCGGCGGCCAGCACGCCGGCATAGGCCGCACCGACGCCGGCGAGCACGCGCGCGCGCGCGGCCGTGGCGTCGGCTTCGGCAACCTGCACGCCGCCAAGCAGCGCCTCGCGCTGCAGGCGCAACTTGCCTCCGAGCGGGATCACCTGCTCGACGAAGAAGCCGTGCTCCCCGCCCCGAATGACGCCGCCGGGACGGACTTCATCGGCCGTGTAGCCGATGGTGGGATTCATCCACGCGCCGGCCTGCTCGGCGTTGCCCGTGGCGCCTGCCGTGGCCGCGGCCGCCATTTGCAGCGCCGGATGCGACTCGAGGGCCAGGCGTTCGAGATCGGCCAGCGTGTACTGGGTCGGCGTCTGCGCCGAGGCAGCGCCGGCCGCCAGCATCAGCAGAAGCGTCAGCGGCCCCTTCATACGGTCCTCCCCGCCTGCGCGCGCCGGCGCTCGGCGATTTGCTCGAACAAGGCCGGCGAGACGACACGAATGAGCGTCATCATGCCCATCATCCCCGCCGTCCATCCCTTGCGGAGCCCGAACGTCTCCGGCTTCTCCACCGCCTCGTCCATCGTCATGGCCATGTCCTGCGGGAAGCCCGGCACCAGCGTGCTGTCGGGCATGCCGAGCCCGCGCGGCCCGGATGGCTGCGGCGCGGCGCCGGCGTCGTGGCGATGCGCGGCCATCAACGGGCCGACCATCGAGACCATCTGGTTCGTCATGTGGTGCGGCAGATGGCAGTGCAGCATCCAGTCGCCCTCGTGCGTCGGCGACAAACTCGACGTCGCGCGCCTGAGCGACGCCGACGAGCACGGTGTTGCCCGGCTGCCACTGCCTCCTGCGGGATGCGGCCGGCCTCGCTGCCGGTGACGACGAAGGTGTTGCCGTGCAGGTGCAGCGGATGGTGGTCCATCGACAGGTTCACGTTGCGCACGCGCACGCGCTCGCCCAGCTTGACGATCATCGGCGTCGCCGCCGGCCCCGCCTTGCCGTTCATCGTCAGCCAGTTGAACTCCATCGCCATCGTGTTCGGGATCGTGTTGTTCGGCAGGAGCGACCATCCCTGCCAGATGAGGCCGAAGTCGCGATCCACGCGCGGGGCCTCCGGCACGCGCGGGTGCGCGATGAAGAAGCCGACCATGCCCATCAGCTCCTGCATCGCCATGTGCGAGTGGTAGAAGAACGTCCCGTGCTGATGCACGGTGAACTCGTAGGTGAACATCCCGCCCGGCGCGATCGGCTCTTGCGAGATTCCCGGCCCGCCGTCCATTTCGATGGGCACCTCGAGGCCGTGCCAGTGCATCGAGAACGGCTCGGGCAGCTTGTTGTGCACGAGGAAGCGCACACGGTCGCCTTCGGTGATCTCGATGGTGGGACCCGGCATGTGCCCGTTGAAGCCCCAGGCATCGACATGGCGACCGGGCAGAAACTCCGTCTTCACCGGTTCGGCCACGAGATGAAACTCCTTCACCCCGTCGACCATTCGCCACGGCATCAGGGGGACGTCGGGCGTCACGACGCGCGGTTGCGCCGCCGTCGGCGCGCGCGCGCGGCAGGCGCATCGGGGCGCGAAGGCGCAGGATGTTGATGTTGCGCGGCGGCGCTCGACGCGCCGGCGGCGCCGGCGACGGTCAGCAGGCCGCGCAGGAATTGACGACGATGCGGGGTGCATGGACGAGCCCTCTGGACGGGTGAAACGCGAATTGGCGGACCGTCGGGTCCGCAGGTCTGGATGCCGGTGCGGGCTGAAGCCCAGCCGCCGCATCGCGGTCGTGGAGGCGGACTTCAAGGTCCGCAGGACGCGAAGGCGAGGCTAGACGCGAAGGGTGCCCGATGAGTCATCGGGCGCGCGATGCCGCGGCAGATTCAGCAGGCGGGCGGCGGCGACCCTGGCCCGCACCACCACGCGCGTGGCGGGTGAGTCGTGCGACGGCAGAATCGCGAGGCTGGCGCGTGGCAACGGCGCCGAGGTGGGCTCGGTTGCCTCCGCGTGGGCGCACGAGTCGGGATGTGCGGCGGCAAGCGTCAGGGTGCCGGCGGGCGCGTCGACGCCTCGTGACAACTGGATTCGGCGGGGACCGCCGATGCCGGTGCCGCAAAGCAGCGGGTCTCGCAGACCATCGCGGCCGACGGGCTGCAGGAGCAGCCCCACGAGCGCGATCCAGGCGACCCTCCGCATACCGGCAGTATAGCGTCGCAACGCAGGGGCGGAAGGTCTTACCTCTTTGCGGCATATACGATATACAATCCGGCGCCGTGGCCTTCCCCCGCATTGCCAGCCTGAAGACCGCCCAGGCCTTCCGCGACCGCCTGGCTGCCCTCGGTATCGCGCTGCCTTTTGACGAAACGCTGCAGTCGGCGCCGGCCTCGCCGCTTGCCCGGCCGCTCGAGTCAGGCGGTCTGCGCGCGGGCAATCGCTGGTGCATCCTGCCGATGGAGGGCTGGGACGGCACGCTCGACGGCCGGCCCAGCGAGTTGACCACTCGGCGCTGGCGCCACTTTGGCCTGAGCGGCGCAAAGCTCATCTGGGGAGGCGAGGCCGTCGCCGTCCGCGAGGACGGCCGGGCCAATCCCAACCAGCTGGTCATCCGCGACGAGACCGTCGGCGACCTCGACGGCGCTGCGCCAGACGCTGTCGCGCGCACACCGCGAGCGCTTCGGCGCGCACCGACGATCTGCTGGTCGGCCTGCAGCTCACGCACTCCGGTCGCTTCTCGCGTCCGACGACGCGCGGCGCCGCGCCGCGCATCGCCTATCGCCATCCGGTGCTCGATGCGCGCGTCGGCGTGCGCGACGACCGCGCCGTGTTCACCGATGACGAGCTCGATCGCCTGGTCGGCGACTTCCTCGTCGCCGCGCGCCGTGCCCAGGCGGCCGGCTTCGCGTTTGTCGACATCAAGCACTGCCACGGCTACCTGGGCCACGAGCTGCTGAGCGGCATGACGCGTCCCGGCAAGTACGGCGGGTCGCTCGAAGGGCGCACGCGCTTCCTGCGAGAGGTCGTCGCCGGCATCCGCGCCGAGGCGCCGGGACTTGGCATCGGCGTCCGGCTGTCGGCCTTCGACATGGTGCCCTTCCGCAAGGGCGTCGACGAGGTCGGCGAACCGGAAGTCGCCGACGAGGGATACCGCGGCAGCCTTTGGCTTCACGCGGACCGCCGCCGCCGGCGACATCACCGATGCCGACGCGCTGCTGACGGCGATGGCGTCGCTCGGCATCCGGTGGGTGTGCGTGACGGCCGGCAGCCCGTACTACAACCCGCACATCCAGCGGCCGGCGATCTTTCCGCCCTCGGATGGCTACCTGCCGCCGGAAGATCCGCTGGTCGGCGTGGCCCGGCAGATCGACGCGACCGCGCGGCTCAAGGCACGCCATCCCGAGATGGTGATCGTCGGCTCGGCGTACAGCTATCTGCAGGAGTGGGCGCCCCACGTCGCGCAGCACGTGGTGGGCGCCGGCATGGCCGATGCCGTCGGCCTCGGCCGCATGGTGCTCAGCTACCCCGACCTGCCGGCCGACGTGCTGGCCGGGCGCGCCGCCTCAAGACCAAGTTGCTGTGCCGCACCTTCAGCGACTGCACGACCGCGCCACGCAACGGGCTGGTGTCGGGCTGCTTTCCGCTCGATCCGTTTTACGCGAAGCACCCGCACGCCATCGCCCTCAAGGAACTGAAGAAGAAGGTGAAGGCGTAGCGGGGCTCCCCTCATGCCGACCGTCTTCAGAAGTATTTCTTCAGCCCGGCGGCCAGCAGCACACCCGACGGGCTCAGTCCGCGAACCTCCTGGACCACCTGGTAGCGAAACTCGCCGGAGAGCACGGTGTCGCGGGTGAAGAAATACTCCACGCCGCCAAGCAGCGACCCGCCAAGCTTGGACTCGCCGTCGCCGAGGTCGCGGCCGTTGTCTTTCTCCTGCAGCAGGTGGGCGCCGAGCCCGCCGCCGACGTACGGATGCCAGGCGCCATGTTCCCAGTTGTAGAGCAGGTCGGCCCCGATTCGGATCTGCTCGCAGCGAGTCTTCGTCTTCGCGGTCGAAATCCGGGTCGGTCCATCCGACGCCGAAGCGCACGCCGACACGCGGGCTGAACTGAAACTGGAACTGCCCTTCGAGGTAGAGCGAGTTGTTCAAGGCGTCTTCGGTCGGCAGGAACGCGCCGATGGCGCCGCCGACAGCGATGGCGCCTTCCGCAGGTTGACGAGCTTGCGCGGACGCGCCCACGGGCACGGCGAGGACCGCAGCCAGCACGACGAGCGGGACCATGCGATGCATAGGAATCAATGACCTCCGGCGGCGATGGAGATCAAGATTGGTTCCACGCGCGCATTCGGCGTAACATTCGGCGCGCCGTGCGGTTACCGGAAATTGGATCAGCTGCCTGGGCTCATGCGCCTGGTGTAACGTCGACACGGTGACACGACAGACATCAACCCAATCAACCAGACCCAACCCGACCCAACCTGACCCAACCTGACCAACCCGACCCAACCTGGAACATGTCCCGTCCCCAAGCCCACGTCGCGGCGACCGCGTTTCTGTCGCTGTTCTCCATCGTCGGGTTCGCGCTGTACGGCCTGCCGTTTTTCTACGACTTCTTCGTGCGGGATCTGGGCTGGACGCGTCAGCAGGTGACCTCGGGCAACGCCTACAGCAAGCTGCTCGTCGGCCCGCTGTTCGGCTTTCTGGCCGGCTGGTTCGTCGATCGGTTCGGTCCGCGGCGCCTCATGCTGGCGGGCATCCTGATGGCCAGCGGCGCGCTGGTGGGGCTGGGCACCGTCTCGACGCTTGGCTTCTTCTACCTGTTCTACGTGTTCAACGCGCTGGGTTACGTCTGCGGCGGCCCGCTGCCCAACCAGGTGCTGCTGTCGCGATGGTTCGACAGCAATCGCGGCAAGGCGATGGGCTTCGCGTATCTCGGCATCGGCGTCGGCGGCGCCATCGTCCCGTTGCTCGCACACGCGCTCACCCAGCGGTTTGGCTGGCAGGCCGCGCTGCAGATTCTGGGCGTGCTGATGCTCGTGATCGCGTTTCCCATGGCGTGGTTCGTCAGGGAGAAGCCTGAGGAGTCAACACCGGCCGGAGCGCCCCAGCAATCGTCAATCGTCAATCGTCAATCGTCAATTCCATCCGGCGCCCTCCCGTCACTCGCGCCGGTACTGAAATCCCCCGCGTTCTACCTGTTGATGGTCGGCTCCATGTGCTCCATCGCCGCGGTGGGCGGCACCATGCAGAACCTGAAGCTGTTCCTGAGCCTGGACGTCAAGCTTGCGCAGGGCGAGGTCGCGCAGATCGCCTCGCTGGTGCTCGTCGGCAGCCTGATCGGCCGCATCACGATGGGTTATCTCGCCGATCGGTTCACCAAGAAATACGTGATGCTGCTGATCTACTCCATCGTCGCGTGCGCCATCCCGCTGCTGTTTCTTGCCGACGTGCCAGCGGCCCGGTATGGCTTCGCGCTGCTGTTTGGCATCGGGCTGGGCGGCGACTACATGATCATCCCGCTGATGGCCGCCGAGCTGTTCGGCGTGCGGATGCTGGGGCGCCTGATGGGGATCGTGCTGACCGCCGACGGCGTCGCGGAAGCGACCGCGCCGATGCTGGTGGCCAGCATCCGCGATGCCACCGGCAGCTACGCGAGCGGGTTTGCGGTGCTCATCGGGCTGGCGGCCCTGGGCGCCGTCGCGGTGGCGCTGCTGCCGAAGCGACTCGCGGCGTAATCGATTATCGTTATCGCATGGCGCGCCCGCCGCTTCGGAAACTGGGGCCCGAGGACCTGGCACACCTCGGAGACGAGGAACTGCTCGACGTGCAGTTCCGCGAGCTCGATCTGAAGCTCGAGGGCACCGACCTGGCGCTGCGAGTCGAGCAGTTGAACGGCGAGCTGGCCAGCCGCGGCCTGCTGTTCCGCCCGCACTTCTGGCTCTCGGACGAGTGGTTCACGCCCGACGGCATTCCCGGCGTCGCCATCCCGTTCTATCTCGCGCATCCGCGACTGGCCAGGCTGGAGCTCTCGCAGATGCTCGAAGTGGAGGGCGGCGACCACGACTCGTGCATGCGCATCCTGCGGCACGAGGCCGGCCACGCCATCGACAACGCGTTTCAGCTGCGGCGCAAGCGGCAACGGCGCGAGCTGTTCGGCGATCACAAGCTGCCCTATCCGGAGCACTACACGCCCAAGCCGTACTCGAAGAACTTCGTGCTGCACCTCGACTCGTGGTACGCGCAGAGCCATCCCGACGAGGATTTCGCCGAGACGTTCGCGCTGTGGCTGACGCCGGACGCGCAGTGGCGACAGCGATATCAGGGCTGGCCGGCGCTCCGGAAGCTGGAGTACGTCGATCAGTTGATGCGGTCGCTGGCGGGCCGGACACCGCCGGTGACGACGAGCGAGACGCTCGACCCGCTGGCCTCGATCAAACGGACGCTGCGACAGCACTACCGGAAGAAACGCCGCCACTACGTGGTGGGCTATCCGAGCTTCTACGACCGCGACCTGCGCCGCCTGTTCTCGGACGCGCCGGAATGCGGACAGAACATGACAGCGGCGCAGTTCCTGATCAAGATCCGGAAATCCGTCCGCAAGATGGTCGGCAGTTGGACCGGCATCTACCAGTACACGATCGACCAGGTGTTCGAGGACATGATCGAGCGCAGCCGCCAGCTGAACCTCCGCCTGCGCGGATCCGAGGAACAGGCGCGGCTCGAGTTCACCGTGCTGCTGACCGTGCAGACCATGAACTACCTGCATGACGGCGGTCACCGCGTCGCGCTCTAGGGGCGTCCGGTATGATGAAACGCCAGCGCGTCCTCGTGCTCGTCCACAAGCACCTGGTGCCGCCCGACGACCTCACGGGCATCGACGTCGTCCACGCCGAGTGGAAGACGGAGTTCGACGTCATCTCGACGCTGCGCGAGAACGGCCACGAGGTCAAGCCGCTGGGCATCCAGGACGAGCTGAACCCGATCCGGCTGGCGATCGACGAGTGGAAGCCGACGATTGTCTTCAACCTGCTCGAGGCGTTCGACAACGTCAATCTCTTCGACCAGAACGTCGTGAGCTACCTGGAGCTGCTGCGCGTGCCCTACACCGGGTGCAACCCGCGGGGGCTGCTGCTGTCGCGCGACAAGTCGCTGTCGAAGAAGTTGATGGCCTATCACCGCATCCCGGTGCCCGATTTCTCGGTCTTCCGGCGCGGCCGCAAGGTGCTCGTGCCTCCACGGTTGAAGTTTCCGCTGATCGTGAAGTCGCTGACGCAGGAGGCTTCCATCGGCATCTCGCAGGCCTCGGTCGTCGGCGACGAGGAGAAGCTGCGCAAGCGCGTGGAGTTCATCCACGAAAGCGTGGGCACGCACGCCATCGCCGAGCGCTACATCGACGGCCGCGAGCTCTACGTCGGCGTGCTGGGCAACGAGCGGCTGCAGGTCTTTCCCGTGTGGGAGATGCACTTCAAGAAGATGGTGGAGGGCGACAACTGGCCCATCGCCACCGAACGCGTCAAGTGGAGCACGAAGTACCAGGAGAAGCACGGCATCGCCACCGACAAGGCGCAGGCGCTGCCCGAGGGGTTCGAGCAGGCCGTGGGCAAGATGGCCAAGCGCGTCTACCGCGCGCTGGAGCTCACCGGCTACGCGCGCATCGATCTGCGGATGGACAGCGACGGCAAGCCCTACGTGCTCGAGGCCAACCCCAATCCCCAGATCGCCTATGGCGAAGACTTCGCGGAGTCGGCGGAGCACAGCGGGATGAAATACGAAGACTTGCTCGACCGCATCCTGGCGCTCGGGCTGCAGTGGAGACCTGAGCGCGTCGCTGAATGCGATGCAGATTGCGATTACGAGTGCAGAGAGGTTGATGGAGCGTCTGCGTCGGGTCGCGGCCGTCGATCGACGAACTCCTCCACCAATACTGGGGCTACACCGCGTTTCGCCCGCTGCAGCGCGAAGCAATCGAGGCGGTGCTGGCGCGGCGCGACTCGCTGGTCGTGCTGCCGACCGGCGGCGGCAAGTCGCTCTGCTTCCAGCTGCCGGCGCTGGTCGACTCGCATCCGGCACCGCACTCGCACCTGCACGCACCCGGCACTCGGCACCCAGCACTCGGCACTCAGTGCCTGGTCATTTCGCCGCTGATCGCCTTGATGAAGGACCAGGTCGATGGCCTCGTCGCGCAGGGCGTCGCGGCCGCGTGCCTGCACAGCGGGCAGTCGTCCGAGCAGCGTCGGGCGGCCCTCGACCTGCTGCGTGCCGGCACCTGCCGGCTGCTCTATGTCGCGCCCGAGCGAGCCGTGGGAGAAACCGCCGACGGGTTCCGAGCGCTGATGGGCGCACGCGGCGTGGCCTACGTCGCCATCGACGAAGCGCATTGCATCAGCCAGTGGGGCCACGACTTCCGGCCGGAGTACCGGCAGTTGGCCGGGTTGCGCGAGGCGTTTGCGGGCACGTCGCTGCATGCCTACACGGCCACGGCCACACCGCGCGTGCAGCGCGACATCTGCGATCAGCTGCGGCTGGTGCAGCCGGCCGTGCACATCGGCTCGTTCGATCGCGCCAACCTCACCTATCGCGTGCTGCCGCGCGTCCAGTTCAAACAGCAGCTGCAGACGATCCTCCGGCGTCACGAGGGCGAGGCGGGCATCATCTACTGCCTGTCGCGGCGCGAGGTCGACGAGCTGGCGGCGACGCTTTCCGCCGACGGCATCCGCGCGCTGCCCTACCACGCGGGGCTCGACGACGCGACCCGCCACAGGAACCAGGACGCCTTCCTCAACGAGGAGGTCGACGTGATGGTGGCCACCGTCGCCTTCGGCATGGGCATCGATCGGTCCGACGTGCGCTTTGTCGTCCACGCCGGCGCCCCGCAGTCGCTCGAGCAATATCAGCAGGAGGCTGGCCGCGCCGGCCGCGACGGGCTGCCCGCCGAGTGCGCCCTGGTGACCTCGCCTGCCGACTTTGCGCGGTGGCGCAGCCTGCTGGAATCCGACGGCCAGTGGACCGACAGCGCACGGACGCTGCTGCGCGACATGGAGCGGTATGCCGCGGCGACCAGTTGCCGGCATCGCGCGCTCGTCGGCTACTTCGGCCAGGATCTCGCGCCGGGCTCCTGCGGCGCGTGCGACTGGTGCCTGGCCGAGCTCGAGCGCGCCGACCAGCCGCAGGTGCTGGCGCAGAAGGTCCTGTCGGCGGTCGCGCGGACCGGACAACGATGGGGCGTCGGCCACGTCGTCGCCGTGCTCCGCGGCGAGTCGACCGAAACGGTCACGGCGCGCGGCCACCACACCCTCAGCGTGTTCGGCCTGCTGCGCGAGGTGCCGGCGGCCGAACTGCGCGGGTACATCGACCAGCTCACGCAGGGCGGCTTTCTCACGCGCACGGGCGACCAGTACCCGACGCTCCAGATCAGCCCGACGGGCGCCGACCTGCTGCGCGGGCAGGCCGAGTGCGTGCTGTTCCGCCAGCCGCGGCCGGTCGAGGACGGCCGCCAACGCCGCCAGGGCCCGCGGACCGACGCCTCGTGGGCGGGCGTCGATCAGGGGCTGTTCGAGAAGCTGCGCGCGCTGCGCCTCGAGCTGGCGCGGGGCCGGGGCGTGCCGCCCGTACGTCATCTTCCACGACCAGACGTTGCGCGAGCTGGCCCGGGTCAAACCTCGACAGCTCAACGAGTTGCACGACATCACCGGCATCGGCGAGCGCAAGGCCGCCGCCTTCGGACCGGCCATCCTCGACCTGATCTGGTCAGTTCCCCGAACGCCTGAATCCCGGGCACGCGCAGGCCCGCCCGTTTCCTTGACCGACCGATTCGGTCGGAGTTATCCTGAGATCAAGTCTCATCTTTCCTGATGCCAGTGTCCCCACGCTCGCTTGCCACGCTGCCGCTGGGCGTCGATGCCGTCGTGCGCGCGGTCCACGGCTCGCGCGCCATCGCGCGCCGCCTGATGGAACTGGGCCTGGTGCCTGGCACCGCGGGTGCTTGTCACCCGGGTCGCCCCGCTTGGCGACCCGCTCGAGCTGCACGTGCGCAACTACGCCTTGTCGATCCGGCGCGCCGACGCGCTCTCCATCGAGATCGACGAGCCGGCTTCGTGACACCCGCGTTCGGCGCGGCCGCCCCGGCCGAGCCCGAGCGCGCGCCGGTCCCGGCCGCCGCACGGCCGGTGGTGCTGGTCGCCGGCAATCCCAACTCGGGCAAGTCCACGCTGTTCAACGCCCTCACCGGCGCCGACGTCAAGGTCGGCAACTATCCCGGCGTGACCGTCACGCGCACGACCAAGCGTGGTCGAGCTCGACGGGCATCGGTCCGGTCGACCTGGTCGACCTGCCCGGGACCTACAGCCTCAGCGCGCGATCGCAGGACGAACAGGTCGCCGTCGACGCCGTGCTCGGGCCGCGCCGGCGTCCGCCCCGACGCCGTGCTGATCGTCGCCGACGCCACGGCGCTCGGTCGCGCGCTCTACCTGGCCGGCGAGATCATCGACACCGGCGCGCGCGCCGTCGATCGCCCTCAACATGGTCGACGAGGCGCGGACGCAGCGCCTGGCCATCGACGAGGCGCGCCTGGCCACCGACCTGGGCGTGCCGGTGGTGCCCATCGTCGCGCGCGCGCGGCAAGGGCTCGACGAGCTTGCGCCGGACGCTCGCCGACGCGCTGACGCACCCCGCGCGACGTCGCCGACTCCCGTGACGCTGCCGCCGCTGGCCGAGCGCGACGTCGACGTCGCTGTCCGCCGTGGTGCGCCGCGAACTGCCGGGGCTTGGCGACGCCACGCGCGCGTGGACCACGTGGGCGCTGCTGTCGATCGACGACGCGCCGCCGGACGAGCTGGTCGGCGTGCCCGCGGCCGTCCGCGATGCGGCGCACGACGCTGCGGCGGGCGGCGCTCGCGCGACGGGCGCAACCTCGATCTCGAGATCATCGGCGCGCGCTACGAGCGCGTGGACCGCATGGTGGGCCAGGCCGTGCGGCCGCCCGCTCTGCCGCCGCCTCGATGGACCGACCGCATCGACGCGGTGCTCACGCACCGGGTCGCGGGCGTCGTCGTGTTCGCGCCTGGTGATGCTGGCGCTGTTCCAGGCGCTCTTCAGCTGGTCGGAGCCGGCCATCGCGCTTCATCGAACGCCTGGTGGCGCTGGCGCAGGCCGGCGTGAGCGCGGCGCTGCCTGCCGGCCCGCTGCGCGATCTGCTGGTCGACGGCGTCATCGCCGGCGTCGGCAACGTGATCGTCTTCGTGCCGCAGATCGCGCTGCTCTTCCTCTTCATCGGCGTGATGGAGGACGCAGGCTACCTGGCGCGCGTGGCCTTCGTGATCGATCGCGTGATGGGCAGCGTCGGCCTGCACGGCAAGTCGTTCGTGCCGATGCTCTCCGGGTTCTCGTGCGCGGTCCCGGCGGTGATGGCCACGCGCACGCTCGAGAACCGCACCGATCGCCTGCTGACGATGATGGTGCTGCCGCTGATGTCGTGCAGCGCGCGGCTGCCCATCTACGTGCTGGTCATCGCCACGGTGTTCGGACCGGCGGCCAGCATCGGCGGCGTCGTCAGCGCCGGCGCCGTGGCGCTGTTTGCGATGTACGCGCTGTCGGTGGTCGCCGCGCTGACCGCGGCCGCCGTGCTGCGCCGGACGGTGCTCACGGGGCCCGACGGCCGACGCTGCTGCTGGAGCTGCCGCCCTACCGCTGGCCGGTCGCGGGCGTGCTGGCGCGCGCGACGTGGCGGCAGGTGCGGTCGTTTCTCGTCGACGCCGGGACGATCATCCTCGCGCTGACGATCGTGATGTGGGCGCTGCTCAACTACCCGAAGCCCGCCGACCCGGCGCGCCGATGTCGGCGCGCAGGTGCGGACCAGCGTGGCCGGGCGCCTGGGCCATCTGATGGAGCCGGCGCTCGAGCCGCTCGGGCTCGACTGGCGCGTCGGCATCGGCATCCTCGGCGCCTTCAGCGCGCGCGAGGTCTTCGTCTCGACGCTCGGCATCGTCTTCGACATCAGCGACGCCGACGAGACGAACCAGCCGCTGCGCGACAAGCTGGGCGCGGCCACCAGGGCCGACGGCACGCGCCTGTTCACGCCGGCCTCGGGCGTGGCGCTGATGGTGTTCTTCGTCCTGGCCTGTCAGTGCATGAGCACGGTGGCCGTGGTGCGCCGCGAATCGGGTTCGTGGCGATGGCCGCTGTTCATGTTCGGGTATCAGACCGTGCTGGCCTACGTCTGTGCGCTGGTGGTGTACCAGGTGGGCGGGCGCTGGGATTCGGTGCGTGACGCCATGGGCTGGCAGGACCTCGCGGTGGCCCTCATCGTCTGCGGCGCCGTGGCATTTCTTCTGCGGCGCGTCGTCGGCCGCCGGCGGCGGAAGGCGGCGGCCCAGAGCTTCGTGCCGCTGTCGTCGCTCAAGAAGCGCAACGCCAGCGTCGCGCGACGACGGCCCTTCGCTGTCACTGAACCGGCCGGCGGCTGGTTCCCCTGCCACGCCTCGAGCGGCGTCACCGGCGGCGGCGGACGGTCGCCGGTGGTGAACCAGACGACGGCGCGGACGGCGGGCTCGCCGGCCGGCAACACCACTCGGACCATCACCACGTCGGACGGGGCCTGTGGCGCCGGAATGACCGCCGCCTCGGCCAGAAGCTTCGCGCCGGCCGGCTCGACCACCCGCAGCGTCGCTGACCGCCCGTTCTGCCGCAGGACGGCGACGCGTCCGACGATGGTCACCTGCGCGCGCGTCGCCATCTGCCACACGACGCCGGCGGTGCCAGCCCCTTCGATCTCGTCCTGAATCAGCACGTCGCGCCCGTCGATGAGGGCGACGCCGCGCCGTGCCCGCGTGAGCGCCGGGCGATACGCGGCGGTGAGGTCCGTCACGGCAAAGGCCCGATACGAGTCGTCGCTGAACGCGACGATGGGCGCGGTCGCGCTCGCGTCCTGGTTGCGCCCATCGACGAGCAGCGTGTTGTGGCTCTCGGTGCCCAGCCGGAAGTAGGTCCACCGGCGCGGGCCGAAGTAGTCCGGGAGATCGAAGTAGTCCGGCCCGGGATCGACCGCCCACCGTTCGCCCAGCGCGTCGATGACGAAGCTGCCAAGGTCGAGGTGGCCGAGCGTCGCGGCGTTGCTGCCGCCCTTCAACGCCACCCATGAGCCGAGGCGCGTCGCGCCAGTCGCCGCGAAGCACCGCGACGTCGATGTTCCTGAACGCGCGGACGTCGGAGGCAACGAGGCGGCGCGCGTCGGAGGTCGCGCGCTCCACAGCACGTGGAAGACGCTGGGCGCGATTCGCGATCGCGCAAGCCAGGCGTGCTCGTGCGCGGCGTACTCCGGGCGATCGTACCGGCCGGCCATCCAGAACATCTGCGGCGCTGGCGCGGGCTCCTCGATCGGCGTCGGCGTAGTTCAACTGTCGTCCGCTCGGGCCGATCGAGTACATCCGGAACTGCCCCGTCGACGGCCAGGCCGTCGGTCTGTCCGAGGCCAAGGTCGTTGCCGAGCGCCGTCTCGAGCGCCGACAGCAGGAACGTCAGGTACATCGTCGAGTAGCCCCAGTAGCCGGGACCTTCGACATCGCCGCCGTCGGGCGCGAAGCGCCGCAGGTGCGCCGAAAACGCCGGCGCCTCGAGCGCGCCCAGCACCGGCGGCCGCCAGGTCCGGCGCGTGCTCGGCGACAGCCAGAGCGCCGAGCGTCAGCCCGCCGAAGCACACCTCGCTCCAGGTGTTGCGCCCCTGGGCCGCCCAGAACGACGGCGTCCGTATCGCGTCGACGCCCGGCGCTCGAGCCCCTTGGTGATGATCGCCGCGCGAAACAGCTCGCGCTCGTCGGCGGTCAGATCGGAGTACAGCCAGTCGTAGCCGAGGGCCATCGCGGCGGTCAGCTCGGCGACGTCGAGAAAGTGCGAGGGGTTCCAGTCGGAAAACGCCGCGACCGCACGCATCTCGGCCTTGGCACGCGCCAGCACGCGCGGGTCGCCGTCGATCAGGAACAGCCCGGCCAGCGTCGAGATCCTGTGGAGGGCCGCCCGGCTCTGGGTCAGCAGCCGCGGCCCGACGAGCGTCCGCTCGACGACGGGCTCGTCGAGCATCTGGCTGGCCTGCTGCCGCAGACGATCGTGCCACCGGCGCACGTGGACGTCTTCGGCGAGCCGCCGCCGCACGCCTGGCAGGTCAGCGTCGAGGACGAGCAGGCGCGGATGGCCAGGCCGCAGCGTGGACAGGACCGGCTGCTGGATCCGCGGGGCCGAGGTCGAGCGGGCGCAGACGTGGGCGGTTGCGCCGACACGAGAGCGACAGCCAACACAGCAGTCAGGACGGCCAGCGACACGAATACGGCGCGACATGAATCAGCGCCTTCGATCGTAATCGCCAATCGTCAATCTGCAATCTGCAATCTGCAATCTGCAATAAGATCGCCCGTCGTGGATTCCGCACCGGTCACCGGCCCTGCTCCGCCCGCCAGCGCGACCATTGGCGGGCCGATCGTGCAGCGGCTGGCGGCCGCGCTCGGGTATCGCGATTTCCGCGTGCTGTGGCTCGGCGCCTGCACGTCGAGCATCGGCACGTGGATGCAGAAGGTCGCGCAGAGCTGGCTGGTCCTCGACCTGACCGACTCGGCCAGCTATCTGGCCCTCGACGCGTTCCTCGGCGAGCTGCCCATCCTGCTGTTCACGCTGATTGGCGGCGTGGTCGCCGACCGGCGCGATCGCCGCGCGCTGCTGCTGGCCTCGCAGGTCGTGCAGATGTCGTCGGCCTTCGCGCTGGCGATCCTCGTGGTCGGCGGCTGGGTGCAGATCTGGCACGTGCTCGCGCTGTCGTTTCTGTCCGGGTGCGCCCAGGCGTTTGGCGGGCCGGCGTATCAGTCGCTGATTCCGTCGCTGGTCCACAAGGACCACCTGCCCAACGCCGTCGCGCTCAACTCGATCCAGTTCAACATCGCGCGCGTGATCGGCCCGTTGCTGGCCGGCGTGACGCTGCACTCGCTGGGCAGCGCGTCGTGCTTCACGGTCAACGGGCTGTCGTTCCTGGTGGTGATCGCGGCGCTGCTGTCGCTGCACACGCCGCACGTCGCGCCGGCCGGCCAGCGACGCATGCTGCGACGAGCTGCGGACCGGGCTGGAATACGTGCGCGACGAGCCGGCCATTCGCACGCTGACGGTGCTGGCGCTGGCGTCGACGTTTCTCGGCGTGCCGCTGCTGACGTTCCTGCCGGTGTTCGCGCGCAACGTCTTTCACGAAGGCGTCGGGCAGTACAGCCAGATGATGGCGTGGTCCGGGCATCGGCGCGGTCGCCGGCGCGCTGGTGGTGGCCTGGATGGGGCGATTCAGCCGCATGGGCGCGACCGCGTTGTGCGTGCAGGTGTTGTTCGGCGTGCTGACCGTCGCTTTCGCCTACTCGCGCGCGCTCTGGGTCAGCTACGCGCTGCTGGTCGTCAGCGGCGCGGCGCTGATGGTGGTGTTCTCGCTGTTCACGTCGCTGGTGCAGCTCATCGCGCCGAACCACATGCGCGGCCGCGTGATGAGCATCTACATGGTGGCGTTCCGCGGCGGGATGCCGCTTGGCAGCCTGGTGACCGGCCTGGCCATCGATCGCATCGGCGCGCCGGCCGCCATCGCCGTCAACGGCGTGCTGCTCTCCGGCGGTCGCGCTCTGGTTTCTCGTCCGCCGCGACGTGCCCGGCGACGCATGACGTTTGACATTGCCTGGCGGCGGACGTACCTTCCCAAGTCACGCATGCATGGCTCGCCCGTCGCCGGACCCCAGCGCCGCCCTCCGGCGCCTGACGATCGCCCTCATCCTGATAGCCTCGGCCGCCGCGCCGGGCCTGGCGCAGACCTCGCGGCGCGAGGCGCTCGAAGCCCAGCGCGCCGAGAAGGCGAAGGCGCTGGCGCCGTACGCGCCCGGCAAGCTCGAATCCGGGCCTCCTCTGGATGGAGGACTCGAAGTTCATGACGAGGCTGTTCGACCCCTACGAGGGTTGGTATGTCCACTTTGGCGGCCTGACCAAGGGCGGCGGCCTCGGCATGGGGCCCGGCTACAAGAACTGGATCTTCGGCGAGCAGGCGCTGTTCCACACCTGGTTCGTCGGGTCGTTCCGGAACTACTGGTTCCTGACCAGCGAGCTGACCTTTCCCAAGATCGCCGGCGGTAAGGTTGAGCTTGGCGGCCACGGCTATCTGCGCTACTGGCCGCGCGAGCGGTACTACGGGCTGGGCCCGGACGTGGAGAAAGGCGACAGGGCCACCTTCCTCCGCGAAGGCTGGGAGGTACGCGGCGACGCCGCCTACAAGCCCACGCGCTGGTTCAGGCTTGGCGCGTTGACCGCGTTTCGCACCGAGCGGATCGACGATGGCAAGTATCCCAACCTGCCGACGATGGACGAGACGCTTCACGGAGGCCACGGCGCCCGGGCCTGACGCAGCAGCCCGACTACTGGTGGTCGGGCGCGTTCGTCGACGTCGACTATCGCGACCAGAAGGCCAACGTGAAAAGCGGCGGCCACTTCCGCGTCAGCTACGACGTCTGGCGCGACCAGCAGGATTTCGGCTTCAGCTTCCACGAACTGCGCGTCGAGGCGACTGCACGCGTTTCCCATCTTCGACAAGAAGCGCGTGTTCATCGCCCGGGTGATCGCGCAATCCCTCGACAGCCCCTCGGGCAACACGGTGCCGTTTTTCGCGATGCCGACGCTGGGCGGCTCGACGACGCTGCGCGGGTTCAGCGAGTTCCGCTTCCGCGACACGCAACGCGTTCCTGCTCAACGCCGAGTACCGATGGGAGGCGTTCTCGGGCCTCGACATGGCGCTGTTCGGCGACTGGGGCAACGTCGCGCCCACGCTGGGACGACATCGACTTCAAGCACCTCAAGAACGACTACGGCATCGGCTTCCGCTTCAACACCTTCAAGAGCGTGTTCCTGCGATTCGACATCGCGCGCAGCACGACAGGAAGGCGTCCGGTTCAACACGTCCTTCAGCGGAGCGTTCTGACGTGGCTGTTCGACCCTGGCGTTTCGGCATTCTCCTGGCGGCCGCGGTGCTGACGGCCGCCATCTCGGGGCTCGACGGCGCCGCGCCGCGCTTCTTCGACGACGACCCGCTGCACGAGGATCCGGAAACGCAGGACGCGTCGGGCGTGAAGGAGATCGATCTCAGCGACCAGTACGACTTCGTCGAGAACAGCTTCCTGCACCACGGCGACAAGACCAATCAGCGCGCCGTCAACATCAACACGATCGATCACGTGCCCAACTCGAGCTGGTACACGCAGCGCCTGGGCACGGCCGAAGTGCTGTCGGTGCAGGACGTCATCCGCGGGCCCTATCACGGCGCAGTCGCCGCAGCCGGGCGCCTGGACCATCGTCGGCGGCCAAGAGCGAGGGCATCTCGCCGGGCCTGACGATGCGGGACAGCACCGGCACGCTGTACTTCGTGAAGTTCGATCCGCCGTCGAACCCCGAGATGGCGACCGGCGCCGAGGTGATCTGCGACGCGGCTGTTCTGGGCGCTCGGCTTCAACGTCCCGGAGAACTACCTCGCGTCGCTTCCGCCGCGACGACCTGCGCATCGCGCCCGACACGATGCTCGACGACGAGCACGGCCGCACGCGGGCGATGACCGAGGCCGACGTCGACGCGCTGCTGCTGAAGGCGGCGCAGCAGCGCCGACGGCAGCTATCGCGTGGTCGCCAGCAAGGGCATCACCGGCAAGGACGTCGGCCCGTTCAAGTACTACGGCACGCGGCCCGACGATCCCAACGACATCCATCCGCACGAACATCGCCGCGAGCTGCGCGCGATGCGCGTGTTCGGCGCCTGGCTGAACCACGACGACAGCCGCGCCATCAACACGCGCGACTTCCTGCAGGACGCCGGCGGCCGGAAGATCCTCCGGCACTACCTGATCGACTTCGGCTCGACGCTGGGCAGCGGCAGCACGCGCGCCCAGGGGACGCGCGCCGGCAACGAGTACATCTGGGAGGCGCGGCCGACGCTGATCTCGATGGTCACGCTCGGCTTCTACGTGCGGCCGTGGCTGAAGGTGCACTATCCGGACCTGCCGGCCGTCGGGCGCTTCGAGGCCAACTACTTCCGGCCCGAGCGCTGGAAGCCGGAGTACCCGAACCCGGCGTTCGACAACGCGCGGCCCGAGGACCTGTTCTGGGGCGCCCGCGGCGTGATGGCGTTTTCCGACGAGGCGATCATCGAGGTCAGCCGCACGGCGCGACTTCACGGATCCGGAAGCCACGGCGTACATGGCGCAGACCCTGATCACGCGCCGCGACAAGATCGGCCAGCTCTGGCTGAACGTCGTGTTGCCCGTGGACGACTTCGACCTGACGGCCGACGGCGCGTTCACGTTCCGCAACATCGCGCGTCGAGTCCAAGACGGCGGTGCCGGGCCGCGGCTACACGATCGCCTGGGCGCGCTTCGACAACACGACCGGCACGGCCACGCAAGGTCGGCGAGCCGCAGGTCGTCACCGAGCCGCGGGCCACGGCCCCGCGCGAGGCGCTGGGCGGCGAATTCGTCCAGGCCACGCTCACCGGCGACCACCCACGCACCCCGGATGGGCCACCCCCCGACCGTCGTGTCTTCCGTCGCGCCGGCGCGGCGTGGACGCTGGTCGGCGTCGACCGCGCTAGGTCTGCTACGATCGTCCGGTGATTCTCACCGCCACGGCGCTCTCCCTCGGCTTCCTCCACGGTCTGGGCGCCGACCACCTCATGGCCATCGCCACGCTCGCGGTCCGCACGGACGGCTCGCCAGGCGCCGGCGCGCCGCGAGCCGATTCGCGTGGCGGTGCGCTTCGCCCTCGGCCACGCGCTGGTGCTGCTGGTCGGCGCTGGCGGCGTGCTGCTGCTGGGCTGGCAGATCCCGGAACTGGTCGAGCGGACGGGCGAGATCGTCGGCGGCGTGCTGCTGATTCTGATGGGCGCCTTCACGCTGTGGGTCGTCGCCGCCGAGCGCCTGTACGGCCACACGCACCGCGCCGGGTGGCTCAACTGGCACGTGCACTTCGGGCGGCGCGATCGCCATCCGGCGCCGCCCGCGCACTCGAGCCGCGCGGGCCTGCTCGGCGCGGTGTTCGCGGTCAGCGGCCTGCGCGCGCTGACGCTGCTGGGCCCCGAGTTGTCGCCCGGCGGCGCGACCGCGTCGCTGGTGACGCTGCTCTACCTGGTGGGCGTCTTCGCGGTGGGCATCCTGCTGTCGATGTCGCTGTTCGGCATCGTCCTGTCGCGCATGCTGGGCTCGCAGGTGGTGGCGGCCGCCGTCGGCCGCGGCGCGGCCTGTGACGGCGGTCGCCTCGATTGCCTTGGGCGTCTATTGGGTGTCGGTGTAAGGGCCGGTTAACCCCGGCGGGCGGGTTTGAAACCCGCCCCTACGTTACCGTCTCTTGAACGCCTCGAAGATCGAGCCCGCGCCGCCGCCGATGGCCGCGCCGATGAGCGCGCCCTTCTTGCCGCCGGCCAGCGCGCCGATGCCCGCGCCGGCGCCGGCCGATCCGCCGATCACGAGCGCCGACTTCTGCCACGAGCGCTTCGGCGCCGTGCGCACGACGCGCCGTCGCACCGGCTCGTCCTGCACGTAGCGCACGGTCCGCGCGCGCGGCTGGTACTCGACGATGTCGCTGACGGGCAGCGGCCGCGCGCCCGCGCCGTACGCGTCCGGTACGCGGCCGACGTGTCCCACGCGCAGTCGGCGCTGGTGACGACGCGCCCGTCGACGACGGCTGCTGCAGCACGGCCTGCTGACCAGGCGCGCACCGCATCACCGTCGGGGTCACCGGCAGCGGCTGCCGCCAGTCCCGAAGTTGACAGGCCCACGGGCTGCGCCTGCCCCGGCAGGCCGGTCCACGCCGCCGACGTCGCGGCAGGCGATGGCGCCTGCGCGGTCATCCGCGTCTGCACGACGGCCAGTCCCAACGTCGCCAGCAGGGCTCCTGCAATGGCAGCTACAGTCGTTCTCACGGCAACCTCCACGACGCGGGGAGCGTCTGCCAGCGCTTCGATCAACATCGATGCCAGCGCCGATGAACGCCGCAAACACGCGGCATTTCGCGCGCGCGCTCCGGAGACGTGTCCTCTGGCGGCGACTCGAGGTGCGCCGTGAAGAGGACGGTAAAAACGACATGCGGCCGGGCGTGTCACAGCGGCAACGTATACTGCTGCCCGCGCCCATGTCCGGTCAGTCTGCCGCCCCCGCCCCGCGTCTTCTCGTGGTCGAAGACGACCACGACATCGCGCACCTGCTCAGCCACAGCCTGGGCCGCGCCGGGTTTGCCGTGGACCTGCTGCATTCCGGGGCCGAGGTGCTGCCGGCGGTGCGCCGGTCGCTGCCGGATCTCGTGCTGCTCGACCTGATGCTGCCCGGCCTCGACGGCCTCGAGGTCTGCCGCACGCTGCGCGGCGACCCGCGCACGGCCGCCGTGCCGATCATCATGCTCACCGCCCGCGCCGAAGAGTCGGACCGCATCGTCGGGCTGGAGCTGGGCGCCGACGACTACATCACCAAGCCGTTCAGCCCGAACGAAGTGGTCGCGCGCGTGCGCGCGCTGCTGCGCCGCGCGCATCGCGCCAGCCCGCCAGGGCCTGCTGCGATACGGCCCGCTCACCGTCGACGTCGAGCGGCACACCGTGTCGGTCGACGGCAGCGAGGTGCGGCTGACCGCCAAGGAGTTCCTGCTGCTCCAGTACCTGCTCGAGCACCAGGGGCGCGTGCTGTCGCGGGACCTGCTGCTCTCCGACGTGTGGGGCTACTCGTACACGGGCGGCACGCGCACCGTGGACGTGCACGTGCGGCGGCTGCGCGAGAAACTGCCGCTGATGGCCGAGGCGCTCGACCACCGTGAAGCAGTTCGGCTACAAGCTGACCGAGCCGGTGCCGTGACGCATGCGGTTTCGCGGCAAGGTCTTCCTGGCCGCCTTCATCGTCGGGGCCATCTCGGCGATGACGGCCGGGCTGGTCCTGCAGGCGTGGATCCGGCGGCTCACCGTGGAGCGCATCGAGGCGACGCTGTCGGCCGAGACGCGGCTGGCCGCCGAGCTGCTGACTCGCAATCCCGGCATGCTCGCCCGACGAGCTCGACGAAGAAGCCGACCGGATGGGCCAGCTCGCGGGCATCCGCGTGACGCTGGTCGCCGACGGACGGCCGGGTGCTGGGCGATTCCGCCGAGGACGGCGCGGCGCTGGCGGCCATGGAGAACCACGGGCAGCGCCCGGAGATTCAGGCCGCGCGCGCGCGGCGCGAGGTGCTGATCCGGCGCTACAGCACGACGACGGACTACGACACGCTGTATGCCGTCGTCCACATCTCCCATCCGACCATCGCGTTTGTGCGCCTGTCGCTGCCGCTGACGGAGGTCGCCGAGCAGCAGCGGGCCGTGCTGCTGGCTCGTCCTCGCCGGCGTCGCGGCGTCGCTGCCGGTGGCGGCGATTTGCGCCTGGCTCGTCTCGGCGCCGCTCGGCCGTCGCGTCGAAGCCATCGCCGCGGTGGCGCGCCGCTACGCCACCGGCGACCTCACGCGGCCGGCCGCCGGCTACGGCGACGACGAGCTGGGCGAGGTGGCGCGCGCGCTCGACGGCGCAGTCCACGAGCTGGGCCGGCGCGTCGACGACCTCGCGCACGACCGGCGCCATCTGCGCGCGATCCTCACGGGGATGGTGGAAGGCGTCGTCGTGCTCGATCCGCAGGGTCGGCTGGTGATGGCCAACGACGCGGCCCGCGGCATGCTCAAGCTCGACGACGACGGCGACCGGACGCCGCTACCAGGAGTGGATGCGGCAGCCCGAGCTGTTCGCGCAGATCGCGCAGGCGCTCGACGGCGAGGCGACCGGCGGCGTCGAGTTCGTGCTGGCGCGCGATCCGTCGCGCACGTGCGTGTCGCGCGCGGCGCCGGCCGGCGAGCCCGAGGGCGGCGCGATTCTCGTCCTGCACGACATCAGCGATCTGCGGCGCGCCGATCGCGTGCGCCGCGACTTCGTCGCCAACGTCTCGCACGAACTCCGCACGCCGCTGACGGCGATTCGCGGCTACGTCGAAGCGCTGCTCGACGACCCGCCGCCGCCAGAAGAGAGCCGGCGATTCCTGGAGATCATCGCGCGCCACATCGACCCGCATGGAGCGGCTGGTGAAGGACCTGCTCCGGCTGGCGCGGCTCGACGCCGGGCAGGAAACGCAGCGACATGGTCGACTGCGACCTGGCGTCGGTGCTCCAGGGCGTCGATCACCGATCTGTCGGGCCCGATCGACCAGCGGCGGTCGCAGGTCGAGGTGAGGCTGGCGCCGGACGCGCGCACGGTCGTGTCGGACCCGGCCAAGCTGCACGACGTGCTTGCGGAACCTGATCGAGAACGCGGTGAACTACGCCCCCGAGGGCGGACTGGTCGTCGTCGAGGCCGAGCGCGAGCCGCACGCGCTGGTGCTGCGCGTGCTGGACAACGGGCCGGGCATTCCGCCTGCGGACCTGACGCGCGTGTTCGAGCGGTTCTACCGCGTGGACAAGTCGCGCTCGCGCGCGCCGGGCGGAACGGGCATCGGCCTGGCCATCGTGAAGCACCTGGTCGAGTTGCTCGGAGGGACGGTGACCGCGGGCTCGCGCGCGAAGGCGGGGCGGTGTTTACGGTGCGCTGCCACAGCCTTCGTAGCCACGGAGCCGCTGAGAGTTAGCCACAGAGGCACAGAGGCACAGAGATTTTTTGGTTGCCACAGAGACACAGAGGCACAGAGGCACTCGACGAGTCCGGCCGCGAAGCGGCCGAGCAGTGGCGAGCAGGCCGCGCGGGAGTGAGCCCATCCGTCTGCAGGCACCCGCGTGGCCTGTCGCCACTGCCCCGCGGCTCGCCGCGGGCTCGTCGAGTGTCCGAACGTCAGACGACGAAGCGCCTGACACCCTGGCTCAACAGGTGCGAGTTGAAGTTGATCAGCAACCCGATGTGCTTGCCGCTGGCCCTGAGATAGGCCAGCACCTGCGCTTCGAACAGCGGGTCGCCCCGCTCGACGCTCTTGATCTCGACAACGACCGTGTCGCTGACGATGAGATCCAGCCTGTAGTCGCCCACCCATTCGCCCTTGTAGGCCACCGGAACGCTCACCTGCCGATCAAACGGCAAGACTCTGGTGCGCGAAGCTCGATCGCCATGGCGTTCTCGTACGTGCGCTCCTGCAGGCCCGGGCCAAGCGCCCGATGCACCTCGATCGCACAGCCGATGATGCGTTTGGTGAGGTCGTTGATCAGCGTCGTCCATGAAGCAGACGACGAGCAAGAAGGGTTCCGGACCGAGATCGAGAGCTCAGAGACCTGCGAAATCCGACAATCCGCGTAATTACCAAGCCAGTCTCTGTGTCCTCTGTGCCTCTGTGGCAAATTCCGCTCTGTGGCCTCTGTGGCTCTGTGGCAGAACCTACAACACGATCGACAGCGTCCAGTACGTCACTGACGCGATGATGAACGACGCGGGAATCGTCAGGATCCACGCCCACACGATCCGGCCGGCGATCCCCCAGCGCACGGCCGAGAGCCGCCGGGTCGCGCCGACGCCGACGATGGCGCCGGTGATGGTGTGCGTCGTGCTGACGGGAACGCCGAGGCTCGTGGCGAGGAAGAGCGACACGGCCCCGGCGGTCTCGGCGGCAAAGCCGCCGACCGGCTGCAGGCGGGTGATCTTCGAGCCCATCGTGTGGATGATGCGCCACCCGCCCGACAACGTGCCCAGCGCGATGGCGCCGTGCGCCGCGAGCACGACCCAGAAGGGGATCGCGAAAACCTTCAGGTATCCGCCCGCCAGCAGCACGCCGGCGATGATGCCCATCGTCTTCTGCGCGTCGTTGGCGCCGTGCCCGAGGCTGTAGAGCGCGGCCGACACCAGCTGCAGGCGCCGGAACCACCGGTCGACTTTCGACGGCGCAAAGCCCTGGAACAGCCAGTAGATCCCGACCATGATGCCGAAGCCGAGCACCAGGCCGATGGTCGGCGCCAGCACGATGAAGATCGAGCGTCTTGGTCCAGCCCGACGCGATGATGGCGCCAAACCCCGCCTTGGCCACCGCCCCGCCGGCGTAGCCGCCGATGAGCGCGTGCGACGAGCTGGTCGGCAACCCGTAGTACCAGGTGATCAGATCCCAGACGATCGCGGCAAACAGGCCCGCGAAGATCACCAGGAAGGTGACTTCGCGGACATCGATCATGCCCGAGCCGACCGTCTTGGCCACGGCCGTGCCGAAGCCGAACGCCGCGGCGAAGTTGAAGAAGGCCGCCCAGATGACGGCCTTGCCGGGCGACAGCACGCGCGTCGACACGACGGTCGCGATCGAATTGGCCGCGTCGTGAAAGCCGTTGATGTAGTCGAAGGTCAGCGCGACCAGGATGAGGAAGCAGACGGCAGCAAATTCCATCGAGGAGGCTCGCTAGCCGTGCTTGACGACGACGCCTTCGAGGACGTTGGCCACGTCCTCGCACCGATCGGTCGCTTCTTCGAGGAAGTCGAGCACTTCCTTCCACTTGATCACCGCAATCGGGTCGCGCCTCTTCCTCGAACAGCCGGCGCAGCGCCTCGTCGTGCATCCGGTCGGCTTCGTTCTCCAGGCGGTTCACTTCGACCGCGCGCTCGTGGACGCCGCTCTTGCGCTCGAGCGCGTCGACGGCCATGCGAACCTGATGCGTCGACCCGATGATGATCTCCGCCAGCTCGCGCGCGCCGTAGCGCACGGGCGCGACGCGGTACCGCCGGATCACCGTGGCCGCCGCGTCGATGGCGTCGATCACGTCGTCGAGCGAGCGCGCCAGCTGATGGATGTCTTCGCGGTCGATCGGCGTCACGAACGTGCGGTTCAGGCGCTGGATGATCGCGTGCGCGATGCCGTCGCACTCGTGCTCGATGTCGTGAATCTTCTGCGCCGCCTCCCAGTCGGGCATCTCGGTGGCCAGCATGCCGTCGAGCACGTCGGCCGCGGCGACGATCTGGTCGGCCAGCGCGAGGAAATCGGTGTAGAACTTCTCTTCCCGGGGGATCAGGCGAAACCGTGCCACAAGGGTCCTTTCGAGCGTTCCTCGCCAGCCATGGGCGAAAGCCGGTCCTGCCAACGGCAGTCCGGCGACGGCGCACAAACCCTCGAATCTTATCAGACTCATGGACGCCTGACTGCCCGTGACGTTACACGGTTGTCATGACTTTCGCCTCGGATCCGCAGGAAGAGGGCGAATCGCGGAAGGCTTTCGGTTACTCTGTCCCCACCATGCGCCGCCCCGTGTCGGACCGCGAACGCCTCGGCCAACTGCTGTTCTATGGCGGCGGTCATCCTGATCGGCTATCTCGTCTTCCAGGTCGTGCAGCCGTTCCTGGTGCCGCTGGGCTGGGCGGGGGTGCTTGCGGTCAGCGTCCAGCCGCTGTTTCGTGAGCTGGCGTCGCGAATCGGGCGCTCGCGCGCGGCCGGCGTCTGCGTGCTGATCGTTTTGCTGCTGCTGGTGCTGCCGGTATGGCTGCTGGTGGACGCGCTGGTCAGCGAAGGCGCGCAGGCGGTCGACGGCCCTGCAGGGCGCCGTGTCGGCGACTCCGCCCGAGCGGATGGTGGCCTTGTGGGGATGGGTGCAGACGCACGTCCCCTTCCTGGCGCCCGAGCGACTGTCGGAAACCGTCGGCGCGCTGGCACAACGCCTGGGTTCGCTGCTGGCCAGCGGGTCGGGTCGATTGCTGGGAGGCATCGCCGTCCTGGTGCTCGACCTGGCGCTGGCGCTGTTCGCGCTGTTCTTCTTCCTGCGCGACGCGCCGGCAATCGTGGGCGTGCTGCGCAGCTTCCTGCCCTTTCACGATCAGCAGCGCGACCAGGTCGTCAAGCAGGTCGAGGACCTCGTGTTCGCCAGCGTCATCGCGGGACTCGCCGTGGCGGCGGTGCAGGGCTTCCTGGGCGGCCTGGGCTTCTGGATCGTCGGCGTGCGCGCGCCCGCCGTGTGGGGCACGGTGATGGCGTTCATGTCGCTGGTGCCGATCGTCGGAGCGTCGATCGTGTGGGCGCCGGTGGCGCTGTGGTTCCTGCTGACCGGCGACATCACGCGCGGCCTGGTCCTCATCGGGATCGGCGGCGGGCTGGTCGGGATGGCCGACAACATCCTGCGCCCGCTGCTCCTGAGCGGCCGCTCCTCGATGAACGGACTGGTCACCTTCGTGGCGCTGCTCGGCGGGATGTCGGCCTTCGGCTTGATCGGGCTCGTCTTCGGGCCCGTCGTGGTGGCGGTCGGCGCGGCGCTGCTCAACGCCTACCTCCGTCCCGTGCCGGCAACGTCAGAGCCGCTGTAAAACGAAAAGGGGCAGACCCGAAAGCCTGCCCCTTCCCAAGACCCGCCGTCCGAGCGTCGCGCTAGAACGTATACCGAATCGAAATCTGCGTCTGCCGGGCGGTGCCCTGCCCGACGGTCCGGTTCAGCGGTCCGAGCATGTAGCCGAAGGTGCCGGCCTGCGCGTCGGTGAAGGCCGCGCCGGGCACGCCGTTGGGAAGCGAGGCGGCCGGGTTCTCGTAGTTCAGCCGGTTGGCGATGTTGAACATCTCGAGGCGCACCTGGACGCCCTGCGTCTGCATGAACCGGAAGTCCTTGCTGAACATCAGGTCGGCCTGCCAGAACTGTGGACCGCGCAGGAAGTTGCGCGGCAGGTTGCCGAAGGTCCCGGGCTGCGGCGTCGCAAACGCCGCCGGATTCAGCCACCGCACGCCGTCCTTCAAGTAGGGGTCGACGCCTGGCACCAGGTCGGGCCGCTGCGTGCCGCGGCTGTTGCCGCCGGGGATGTTCACCACGGTCGCGCCGGTCACCGTGATGTTGTCCGGGCGATTGATGGTGACGTTGATGGGCACGCCGCTGCGGGCGTTGACGATGCCGCCCACGCGCCAGCCACCGGTCCAGAAGCCCTCGCCGGGCAACTGGTAGACCAGCGACCCGTTGAAGGTGTGCGGGATGTCCTGCGGGTTGGTGCCGTACTCCGTCTCGTAGTCGAACGTGTTCTGCGTCGTCGCCGCTTCGTTCGATCCCTGGGTCGTGCCCTTGTTGCGCGAGTACTGGTACTGCAGGCCGCCGGTGAAGCCGCCGCGGAAGCGGCGCGACAGGCCGACCTGCAGCGCGTCGTAGCTGGCTCGACCGCACCCGCTGATGGGGAAGCCGTTGATGACCAGCCCGTCGAGGCAACCGGACGTCTTGTAGTCCACCTGCCCGACGCTCGGCGTCGGCCGCGTCGCGTGGTCGGCAGCAGGATGTTGCCGACGCCACGCAGGAACATGTCCTTGCCGCGGCTGCCGGTGTAGCCCACGCTCAGGTTGATCTCGCCGGGCAGCTCGCGCGACACGCTCGCGCCGTACTGCATGTTGTACTCGTCGGGCCGGTGGTGCGTGTAGCCGCGGATCGAGAGCGTGTTGCGCAGCGGTCGACGGCGGCACGGGATAGGCGAGCCCGTTGTTGGGGACGTCGGCCGCGCCCACCCGGCGGCGCTCGATCGCATTCTCGATCGGCTGGATCCGATCTTCGAACTGCCCGGGGCCGTAGAAGAGCCCGAAGCCCGCGCGCACGACCGTCTTCGGGTCGATCTGGTAGGCCGCCGACAACCGCGGCGCGAAGTTGTTCTTGTCGGCGTCGTAGAAGTTGTCCACGTCGCTCGAGAAGTCGTTGTCCTCGACGAAGAATGGCTTCGCCTGGCCGTCGCGCTCCTTGACGACCGAGTAGAAGTCATAGCGCAGGCCCAGTTCGAGCGTCAGCTTGTCGTTCAGGCGCCACGAGTCCTGCGCGAAGCCAATCAGGTAGGTACCTGCTGCGGCCTGAATACGGGCGAGTCCAGCGCCACGGCGACCGCGTTGGGCCTGTTGTCGATGAAGTCCGTGATGCTGTTGTAGGTGATCTCGTTGCTGCCCAGGAACTGGAAGTCCGACTGCAGCGTGCGGTACTCGCCGCCGAACTTCACCGTGTGCGCGCCCTTGGACCAGGTGAGGTTGTTGCTGAAGGACAGCGAGCGCGGGTCGAAGATCGAGCCGATGGTCGACGACGCGCTGGTGGCGCGAATCAGCAGGCCGCTGCGCGCGATGCCGGTGGTGCCGCGGGCGTCGATCGACTGCGACGTGACGGTCCCCGACAGCGAGACCCCGGTGGGGTCGTAGCCCAGCCGTGCCGAATGCGATCGCGCTGGTCTCCGGCAGATTGAGACCGACCTTGAACTCGTTCACCATGGTGGAACCGAGCAACGCCTGATAGTTGGCGACGACGTTCTGCGGCTGCTGTTTGGCCAGCACGCGGCGCGGCGTGACGGTCCGATCCGGTGTGTCGACCTCGCCCTTGCTGTACAGATAGCGGACGTAGAGGGTGTTGCTGCTGTTGACCATGTGGTCGACACGCAGCGACACCGAGTTCTCCTCCTGGGTGGCCTCGGTCGTCTGGCTCGCGAGCGCCAGCAGCGGATTGGCGGTGGCCACGGTGCCCAGCGGGAAGCCGGCCAGCAGCGGCGCCACGGCCTGCGTGCGCGCAGGGCTCTGGCCGGCGCCGCTGCCGATGGGCTGACCGGCCAGCACGCGCGCGCGCGCCGCGTCGCTCGGCACCGCTTCGGTGAAGCTCAGGCCCGTCGTCTGGCGCAGGCCCTCGAAGCTGCCGAAGATGAACGTCCTGTTGCGAACGATCGGGCCGCCGATCGATCCGCCGAACTGGTTGAGGCTGAGCTCCTGCTTCTTGTCGTCGTACTTGCTGGCCGAGTCGAGCGCGTCGTCGCGGAAGTACTCGAACACCGAACCGCGGAGGTTGTTGCCGCCGCTCTTGCTGACCACGGTGATGTTGCCGCCCGCTCCGAGGCCGCTTTCGGCAGGGGCCAGACCCGAGTTCACCCGGAACTCGGCGACCGATTCCATCGACGTCTGCAGCCGGAACTGCGAGCCGGTCGCGTTCAGGTAGCCAGGGCTCGCGTCCCACACGTACGTGCCGTCGACGCCGTCGTAGTTCAGGTAGTTCTGCTGGTTCGACTTGCCGTTGAAGCGCACGCTCGCCCAGCCGCCGTTGCCGTCCGAGGTGGCGCCCGGCGCGAGCGTCATCAGGTTCGCGAAGTTGCGCCCGTTGACGGGCAGGTTCTCCACTTCCTCGGGCGACACGTTCACCCCGATCTTGGCGGAGCGACATGTCCAGCGTCTGTGGAGGCGGCGGTCACCGTGACCTGCTCGGTCACGCCCCCAACGCCGAGCGTGACGTCGACGGTCCTGACGTCGCCGACTCCGAGGGACGACCTCCCGTGCCTGCGTCGCAAAGCTGGTAAGCTCGAACTGCAAGGTGTAGACGCTGGGTGAGAGGCTGGTCACGACGTAGGAGCCGTCGGCGTCGGTCACTACCGTGCGCACGGCTCCGGTCTGCTTCGAGGTCACCGTGACGGTGACGCCAGGCAGCGCGGCCTTGCTGTCGTCGACCAGTCGGCCGACGATGCGCGATTCGGTTTGCTGGGCGGCCAGGGGTGCGGGCAACCCGCACGCCAGCAGGGCCAGCAGGCCCCCAAGGCGGACAAGCGAGGTCAGTTTCACAGCGATGCTCTCCAGTGGCGCCGGCGGAACGAAATCGTTTGCAGCAGGGTGCCGACGCGAGTCTCTGAAATCCTAGGAGGGGGTCGTGACGGGAATGTAACGCGTCGGTTGCGGGAGCGGAAAACGTGGACCGGCGGAGGCGGAGTTTACAGAGCCGTCACATTGCCGCAACAGGTTCGGGTTGGATCAGGTCGGTCGGGTTGCAGCGGGTTGGGTCAGTTGACGCAGGCTAGGGCAGCGCGAGCCGCACGCCGGCGTGCAGCGTGAACGGCTGGCCGTAGGTCGCCACGGGCGAGCGGCCAACCTCGTACTGGTCGTCGAACAGGTTTTCGAGATTGAAGAAGAAGGTCGTTCGCCGGCCTGCCGCGCGCAGAACCGACACGTCGACGACCGCGCCAGAGCCGAGGACGAGCGTGTTGCGATCGTCGTCGAACTGTTCGCCGAAGGCGCGCACCTGCGCCGACAGCGCAAGCCCGAGCGGGCCGGCGCCGCGCACACCGACGTTGCCCTGCCACGCCGGCACCTGCGGCACGGTGAGTCCCTCGAGCGGCGGATAGTCGACAAAGCGCGATCGCGTCAGCGCCAGCGCGCCGGTCACGGTGGCGCGGGGCGACAAGCGCCACTCCCCTTCCACTTCGCTGCCCCAGGCGGCGATGCCGCCGACGTTCTGGCGGCGGCGCGTGATGAGATCGGGCGTCGTCGCGATGGTGACGTTGGTGACGGCGTCTTCGAGGTCGTTGCGGAACACCGTGACGCGCAGCGCGCCCCTGCGACGGCAGCCACGCGACGCCGCCTTCGATGGAACGCAGGTGCTTCCGGCGTGAGAAGCGGATTGGGTTGCGTGACGACGTTGCCCGCGCGAAAGCCGCGATATCGCTCGTTCAGCGTCGGCGCCCGGAACGACCAGCCGAGCGAACCTCGCACGATGCAGCGCGGGCTGCAGCGCCCAGGTGACCGCGGCTCGCGGCGACACGCGCGCTGTCGCCGTCGAAATAGCCCCTGGTCCCGATCCGTCTGCCGCACGTCGCCCCGGCGCCAACGCTGACGGTGACAGCTGGAGGCCGGCGTGAACGTCCCCTGGACGAGCACGCCACTGGTCCGCTGGTAGCCCGGCGTGGACGTCGTGGCGCGCAGACGGCCGTCAGGAAAGTACGCGCGTTCGATGTTGGTCGCCGCGACTTCGCGCGTGTCGGCGCCGGCCAGCAGGTCGATGCCCGAGACGCGCGACTGCACCGAAACACCCACGCCGTGTTGCGACGCCGGCACGCGCTGCTGAACCGTCAGCGTCTCGCTCATGCGATCTCCGGCGATCGACGAGAACACCTGCCGGTACGTCTGGTCGCCGGCCTGGCCCGTCACGCGCCAGCTCGTGCTGCCGACCTGCCCTTCCATGGCGGCACGAAGCTGGCCGAGGTCGGTGCTGTTGGTCTGCAGCGGCGTGCCGTTCTCGCGCCGCTCGTCGAACAGGTCGCCGCCAAGGCGCGCGGCAAACGCCGGGCCCGGCTCGATAGCCGATGTCGGCCCGCACCACGCCGTATTCGCCGCCGGCCGGGGTGTCGACGGCGCCGCGGTCGTCCTCGCCAACCAGGATGTAGCCGTCGGTCGTCGCGAGCCTCGCCCGCCGCCGACGCCGTCCATCCGCCGCGACTGCCGCCTCCAAACAGCGACAGCCGGCCGGAGTCGCGCGTGGCCGCCGAGCCTTCCGCCCGCAGCGCCGGAGAGGTCGGCCGGCGCGTCACGACCTGCAGCGACGCCGACCAGCGCGTCGGCGCCGTAGAGATCGCTTGCGCCGCCTCGCACGACCTCCACGCGATCGATCGCAGCGGCCGGCACACGGTCCCAGTACACCCAGCCGCCAAACGGGTCGTTGAGCACCTCGCCGTCGGCCAGCACCAGCGCACGGCTGGCGCCCGAGGCCGACAGGCCGCGCAGGCCCGCGCCCTGTGTCGTCGGGTTCGCGCTCCGCGACGTCGTGCGGCGGAACAGGCTGAACCCCGGCACGACCTTGAGCACGTCGTCGAGCGGGGTGGGCGGCGCCAGCGCGAGATCGCTGGCGGTGAGAATGGACACTGGCGCCGCCGGGCTGGTGGTTCGACGATCGCCGCGAGTGGCCGTGACGACGATGGCCTCGGCAAACGACGCGGTGTCGAGGGTCACCCGGGTGGGTCCCTCGGACGCGACGACGAGGGCGGCGCGCAGCCCGGCGGCCTCGACGGTCAGCCGGTCGCCCGGCTTGGCGCAGTCGAGCGAGAACGCGCCGTCGACGCCGGTTTCGGCGCGGCAATCCGCGCCTGCGGTCCTGCACGATCGCGCCGCGCAACCGGCGCGCCCGAGGCGTCGCGGACGACGCCGGTCACCGACGAAGTGGGATCTGTCGGTCGAACGGCCAGGAGCGCTGCAGCAGCGCAGGCTCAGAAGGCTCGCAGCGCCGAGCGACCAATACGCCAGGCTGCGCGCACAGCCTCAGCAGATCGCAACTCAGTGTCAAGCCGTGGCGGGCCGGCCGAGCGGCACTGAAGGCCGTCCCCGCGTGCCTGTGACGGGCGCCGTGGCGGTCCCCGGCGACCAACTCTCCTTGCGGAACAACGTGAGCGCGACATCCACGTTGTCGCAGAGCGCCTTGCGGATCGCCGGCCACTGCTTGGCACAGCGCAGCAGTGTCTTCCAGGAGTACAAGTGCTTGGGCTTGTGGAAGTCGCTGCTGGCGACGTACGGGAAGTGCTTCAGCGAGGTCACCGAGAAGAGGTCGTCGCGGTTGGCCGCTTCCCACACGTCCACCAGATCGGCCAGCGCCTTGCGGTTGTCCCACAGGTAGCACGTGCTGATCTCGAGCCGGCGCACGGCGCGATGGTGCGGGTGGCAGGCGATGCTGAGCGCATCCTGCCGGCGGATCTCGCGCAGGATGTCGTCGGCTGACTGGTCGGCCGAGATGTACTTCTTGATGTCGAGCGCGATGATGTGCGCGTTCTTGCGGCCGGTCAGCTTGTTCTGCGTGATCTCCGCGCCAGGAACCACCAGCAGGTCGTACTCGCGCCGGGCGCGCTCGGCCTCCCGCCGAAGCTCGTCGAGGTAGGCGTCAAACCGATCCTCGCGGATGCCGAAGCTCCGCTGGCCGAGCGTGGCCAGGCGGCCGGCGCGTGCGAGCAGGTCCTTCTTCATCAGGATGTGATCGGTGATCGCGATCACGTCGAACTTGCCCGTGCGCCCATAGAGGTCGATCGTGTCGCGCAGGCTGAGACGGCCGTCGCTCCAGCGCGTGTGCACGTGAAAATCGCAGAGCAGGAACGGCTCGTACCCGGGCACGTCAGATCCTCACGTCCTGGTGCTGCACGTCTTTGGGACGATGGTGGATGATCTCCGACCAGAAGTTGCGCACGTACAGCCGGAAGACCTGGCCCTTGCCCATCGCGCGATACCGGCGCGCAGAGGTGAGCAGCCAGCACTCCCCCGCCATGGCGACCGGACCCACACCCACCAGTCGCCGCCCGACGTTGGTGTCTTCCCCGTGGAACTCGATGGCCGTGTCGAAGCCGCCAATGGCCGGGCAGCGCCTCGCGACGCGCGGCGAAGTTGCCGCCATAGAACAGGGTGCCCATGCCCAGCAGGTGGTAGACCACCAACTGCGTGAGCGGCGCCAGCGTCATGTCGTACGCACGCACGAGAGTGCGGCCCCACCAATCCCAGTCATGGAATCGGTACGGTCCTGACAGGGCCACCAGATCGCGGCCGGCGCTCGAAGCGATGCTCGATGCGGGCCAGCCACGTGCGCGGCGCACGGCAGTCGGCGTCGATGTACACGAGCAGCGTGCCGCGCGCTGCCACGCGTCCGGTCTCGCGCGCGCGCACAAGCCCCTTCCGCGGTTCGTCGATCACGCGCACGTCGCGGGTCGCCAAAGCGATCGCCGCGGTCCGGTCGGTGCTGGCGTTGTTGACGACGAGGATCTCGTCGGGAGGGCGGGACTGGTGAAGCAAGGACTGCAGGCACGGGCCGATATAGCCGGCCTCGTTGAAGGCGCAGACGATCACGCTGATCGTCAGCGCCACGGCGCCCCGCCGATGTGCTCCTCGCGCTCTGGCTGCATCCCCTTCAGACTAGGGCCGTCGATGTAACGCGGAGATCACACGGGCGCGACAGAATCCAAAAATCTCCGCACTCGGCACCCGGCACCCGGCACTTCAGCACCGCACTCGGCACCCGGCACGCGGCACCCAGCACTTCTCTTGCCCCTTACCACGCTTCCCACTTATTCTCCGGGCATGCGTGACGTTCTGGCGATCATCCTCGGAGGCGGGCGCGGCACGCGCCTGTTTCCGCTGACCCATGCCCGCTCGAAGCCGGCCGTGCCCATCGGGGGCAAATACCGACTCATCGACATCCCCATCAGCAGCTGCCTCAATTCCGAGATCCGCCGCATCTACGTCCTGACGCAATTCAACTCGGCCTCGCTCAACCGCCACATCAGCCAGACCTACCGGCTCGACGGCTTCTCACAGGGGTTCGTGGACATCATCGCGGCCGAGCAGACACCCGACAACCACGGATGGTTCCAGGGCACCGCCGACGCCGTCCGGCAGGCGCGTCGTCACTTCGAGTCACTCGACGCCGAGTACTACCTCATCCTCGCCGGCGACCACCTGTACAGGATGGACTACGCCGAGCTCATCGAGTCGCACACCGAACGCCACGCCGACATCACGCTGGCGGCGCAGCCAGTGGGCAAAGCCGACGCCACGCAGATGGGCATCTTCAGGTTCGACCACGACGGTCAGATCGCCGGCTTCGAGGAGAAGCCCGACCTCGAGCGCCTGTCGCAGATCGGCAGCTCGCTGCCGCCAGGCGCGATGTTCCTGCGGACGCCGGAGGACAAGCCGTTTGTCGCGTCGATGGGCATCTACGTCTTCTCGCGCCAGGCGCTGCTCGAGGTGCTCGAACAAGACGGCATCGACTTCGGCAAGGAGATCATCCCTGCCGCGCTCGGCAAGTATCGCGTCAACGCCTTCCTCCACCGCGACTACTGGGCCGATGTGGGAACCATCGAGGCTTACTACGACGCCAACATCATGCTGACGCGTCCGGATGCGCCCTTCCGCTTCCACGATCCGAAGCGGCCGATCTTCACCAGGCCGCGCCACCTGCCGCCGGCACGCGTCTTCGGCGGGCGGGTCGACCACTGCGTGCATCAGCGACGGCTGCTCGCTGTCGGGCGGCGACTTCCGAGATTCGGTGATCGGCGTGCGCGCCGTCGTCGGCCAGCGCGCGACCATCACGCGCTCGGTGCTCATCGGCGCCGACTTCTACGAGACCGACGAGGACGCGGCCGGGCTGGGGCAGAAGCCGCGTCTGGGCATCGGCAACGACGTCGTCATCGACCGCGCGATCATCGACAAGAACGCGCGCATCGGCGACGGGTGCCGCCTGGTCAACGAGGCCGGCGTGCAGGAAGCCGACGGCGACGGCTGGCACATCCGAAGCGGCATCATCGTGGTGCCCAAGGGGGGAATCGTCAGGCCCGGGACCGTGGTCTAAGTCCACCTCGCTCAGCGGCTCGGCCGGCGACGGTCCTTGATGTCGTCTTTCAGCCGCTCCGCCCCTTCCTGGGCGAGCCCGCGAGCCGCCGAGGCCACCGTCGCCTCGGTGATCTGATTCAGGACGATCGCGGCGATCTCGCCGCCGGTCATGCCGCCCCGGCTCTTCCCGACATCGCGCAGACGGACCGTTGGGAGGTCAATCACCTTCTCGCGCCCGATGAGCTGGATCCTGCCGCCGCGAATCTGCAGCGATTCGACGATGAAGCGCTTGGCGGACGCGTCGTCGCCGTCCTTCGACTTGTCCCGGGCCCCATCAGCTTTCGTTGAAGTGGGCTTTTGTATAGGCTTCGACGTTGCGCTGGATAGCTTCGAGGTTGCTGCCGTTCTCGCCCTTGTCGTAGACGATGTCGGGGGCCTCAATCGTCAACTCTCGGATGACGACCGGATCCGAGCTCTCCGCGGCCGAGCCCAGGGCGAGCACAATCGATCCCAGTTGGAAGGCGTGCGGCCCCCGGTAGCCCCTGGGATTGTCGACGACGAGCCCGCCGATTTCGCCTCGTCCGTCGGCAAGCGCAATCCCCACCTTGTCCACGGTGACAGACACGCCCGTCATGTCCGATCCAAGTTTCGTGATTGACTTCTTCACGATCGAGTCGAGGTTCGAACCGAGGTACAGGACCGCTGCCACGAGGATCACGACGAGTATGCCACCCGGAATCAGCAGCCTTCTGGCCATCTCCTTGGTCCTTCCCCGCGCCCACAGGTCCAGGCGCGCGAGTGATTCTACCTGCGTAACGCACATTTAACACCCGTGACACCCCCGCGAAACCTGCAACCGGTACCGTCACAGTGCCGATGCAGAAAACCCGGGTGTTGATTGTCGAGGACGAGCAGGACATCGCCGGCTTGATCAAGCACACGCTCGAGCGCGGGGGCGACACCCGCGCCGATGTCGTGTCGTCGGGCGATGCGGCCCTGAAGGCCGTCCTCGACCAGCCGCCCGACCTCATCATCCTGGACCTCAACCTGCCGGTGATTGGCGGCCTCGAGGTGTGCCGGATCCTGCGCGCGCGCCCCGGCACGTCGCGCGTGCCGATCATCATGCTCACGGCCAAGACGAGCGAGTCCGATCGGGTCAACGGTCTCGATGTCGGCGCAGACGACTACGTCACCAAGCCGTTCAGTCTGCGTGAACTGGCCGCCCGCGTTCGGGCGGTGCTTCGACGGGGCAAGCCCGAGGACGGCGCGCCGAGCGCGGCGGTGTACCGCGGGAGGTTCCTCACGGCCGACTTCGAGGCCGTCGCCGTGAGCGTCGAAGGACAGGCCGTGCGGCTCACCAGGCGCGAGTTCGAGTTGCTGAAGTACCTGGTCGAAAATCGCAACCGCGTGCTGTCGCGCGATCGGCTGCTGGAACGCGTGTGGGGGTACGACCGGCTGATCGAGACGCGGTCGGTGGACGTCCACGTCGGACGGCTGCGCGGCAAGCTCGGCCCCGTCGGCCGCCAGATCGAGACCGTCGTCGGCCTCGGCTATCGCTTCGTCGAGTAACGATTGCGCGGGCAGGCCTTGCCGACCGCCTCAGGCGGGTTCGATCGTCCAGCCCTGTTCGGTCAGCGACAGGATTTCCTCCTGGAATACCAGCCGCGCACGCTCCACGCGGTGCCAGTCGTCGTAAAGCTTGGCGCGCACTACTGCGCTGTCCTGCTCCTCGCGCACTTCCCAACCGTCGACGCCCTTGGCTTCAATGAGAAACCGCCGCGTGTGACCGTCGCAGTGCAGATTTCGCTCGAACATCGCTGCCCTCTCTCGCGTACGTCTAGCTGGTTAGGTGTCCCTAGAAGGGCATCTTTGATCGATCCCACGCCCGCGCCTGTAAACACGGTGTAAACGATTCTGGGGATCTGCCCGATCAGGCCCGTAATCGCAAGGCTCGGGGCCTGATAGAGACCTGAATCGACGAGCCGCCCACATAGGGCTCGCCGTCGGCGTGGTAGAGAACGGGACCGTCACTACGGACAACTGCCGATTGGATTCGGCAAATCGACACGCCCGGAGCGCTCTCGATGGTGCCGGCAAACAGGCGGGGCACCGACCGCAATACCGCCCCGCGCCCCCGATCCTCGACGACCACCGCCTCGAGCGCCCCATCGTCGAGCTCAGCAGACGGCGCGATGATGGCGCCGTTGCCCCACTGCCGGCCGTTGGCAAAGCTCAGCAGAAACGCGCGGTGCGTCGTCATCGCGCGGTCGTCGGGGGCATCGAATGCCACTGTGTAGGTGCGGCTCTCATAGCTTCGAAGTTGGCGAAGGACGATCGCGCCGTAGCGCAGGAAGCCCCGTCGTGCGCGGCCGATGGCGGCAAAGGCCGCGGCGATGTGCGCGTCAAAGCCGACGCCGGCCACGTTGACGAACGGGTGCCCGTCGATGTCGCCCACGTCGATGGCCCGGTCGGTGCCGTTGAGAATCCGGCCGATGGCCCGCACGGCGTTCGAGGGCATGCCGAGCATCCGCGCGAGGCCGTTGCCCGACCCGGCCGGAATCACGGCGAGCGCCGCGGACGTCCCGACAAGGGCCGTGGCGACCTCGTTGACGGTGCCGTCGCCACCCCAGGCGACCACCACGCGCGCGCCCGCGATCGACGGCGCCTCGCGCCAGCTCGGCCGCGTGACCGGCATGCGCGGTGATGAGGATCTCGGGGTCGACCTGCTCGGCTACGAGCAGGTCCATCGCCAGTTCGGCGCGACGGCGCGCACGATCGAGCGTCCCTCGCACGCCAGCGACCGGGTTGATGACGATCGCGACGCGGAGGTGCCGGGCCACGTCAGCCGAGGCGCCGCAGCATCCGGGGAGGCACGAACCAGATCAGCTGGCCCAACCCGCCCGGCGGCAGCCCGTCGACGGCAATCCGGCATACCGCGCCCTTGCGGAACTCGAGCGGCCGTTTGAGGCCGATGAGTTTGGCCGCGAGGTGGCCGAGGTCGGGCTCGTGGCCGACCAGCGCCATGCGTGGACGTCTGGCCAGTCGCGTGACTTCGGCAATCACCGCGGCGTGTCCGCCGCCCGGAGCCAACGCGTCGATGGCCTGCACGCGCGGCTTGCCTGGCAGGCCGGCCGCGAGCAGATCCGCCGTTTGCCGGCAACGGACCAGCGGGCTCGTGAAGATGATGTCGATCTCCACCCCGAAGGCGGCCAGCCCGGCCACGCACTTGCGAAATTTTGCCGCGCCGTCCGGCGTGAGCGGCCGCACCGAGTCGTCGGGCCACTCGGAGCCGCGCTCGGCGGCCACGGCGTGCCGCACCAGGTACAACTCCAGGTCGCGCAGGGTTGTCATTTTTGGCGTGTCGTCGCGCTGATGGGACTGGCTCGCAGCACGATCTCCTCGACAAGGGCCGTCAGCGTTGGCCGCGCGCTCATGAATTCGCCATGCAGCTCGCGGCAGCGGTCTTCGACCCTGGCGGCCAGTGCCGTGAAGTCCGCCAGGTGCTCGTGGTCGAGCGGCGTCGCCCCCTGCACGCGCGAGGCGTGGGCGGACAGCATCTGCCAGTCGTGCCACTCGCCGAGCAGGTCCTGAAACCGGCGCAGCCGCGTGGCGGCGCGCGCCGCGCCCACGATCCGCGCCGCCCGTCCGAGCTCCAGGCTGTAGCGCAGCTTCTTGACCGCGATCCGCACGTCGTGCAGGGCCTCGGGGGCATAGAGCGCGCCGGCACGGTCCACCGATCGCCCGAGGCGGATCGCCCTGGCGGCCATCCGGCGGCGGATTTCCGGACGGTCGAGCGGTGGCTGGCGGTCGGCGCTCTTGGACGAGGTGTGCGTGGACAGCGCGCGGACGCGCGCGAGGATGCCGGCGATGTCGAGCCCGTCAATCTCGCGCAGCAACCGGGCACGCCGTCGCAGCCGGCGCTCCATCAGGCGCACGCGAATGGTCTCGAGCGCCGTATCGAGCGACGGCTCGTCGTGCAGGAGGCGCACGACCAGGCCAAGCGTGACGTCGAGGTCGCGCACCGGGCCCAGCGCCTGCGTAAGCGCCCGCAGGTCCTTGCGCAGACGCCGCAGGCCGCGACGATCCCGGTCGAGCACCGGCAACGCCTCCCGCAGGCGGCGCGTGGCGACACGCGCACGGTGCACGGCCGGCGCATCGCCGGTGACCACGCCAGGCCAGGCCTCCGCCAACCCGCGCGCGGCTGCGATCCACGGGTCCGGGGGCGTTGGGGGCGTCATGGTAGGATGCCGATCCTAACACAGCGATTTTTTTCACATCATGCGACTTGCGGCCATCGACATCGGCACCAACTCGGTCCACATGATCGTGGTGCGGGTCCGCCCGGACCTCTCGTTCGAAGTCATCGACCGCGAGAAGGAGATGGTCCGCCTTGGCGCCGGCGGGCTCGACGGCCGCAAGCTCACCGATACGGCCATGGACGCGGCGCTGCAGGCGCTGTCGAAGTTCAAGCGCCTGGCCGACTCGCACAAGGTCGACCAGATTCTCGCCGCCGCGACCAGCGCGACGCGAGAGGCCGAAAACGGCGCGGAGTTCCTCGCGAGCATCACCGAGGCCACCGGTATCCGCCCGCGTGTCATCTCGGGCACCGAGGAAGCCCGGCTGGTGCATCTGGCCGCCGTGTACGGCGTGGACGTCAAGCGCGGCAAGGCCGTGGTCATCGACATCGGCGGCGGCAGTGTCGAGATCACGTGCGGCGGGGAGAAGCCGCAACTGGCCAGGAGCTTCAAGGTCGGCGTGATCAGGCTGACCGAGCGGTTCGTCAAGAGCGACCCGCTCAACGAGCGCGACGACCGGCGGATGGTCAAGTACATCCACGGGGAAATCAGCGCGCACACCAAGGCGATCGTGCGCGCCGGGTACGACCGCGTCATCGGCACGTCCGGCACGATCCTGAGCCTGGGCACGATGGCGGCCCACGAGATGCTCGGCCACGAACCCGACGAGATCCGCAATCTGCGGATTCCGGCCAAGCACATCCGCCGGCGTGCGGGAGAAAGCCACCACATTGCCTCTGGCCCAGCGGCTGCGCATGCCGGGCCTGGAACCTCGCCGCGCCGACCTGGTCGTGGCCGGCTCGGTGCTGCTCGACACGATCCTCCGGCAGCTGGGCGCCGAGGACATCACGCTTTGCGACCTGGCCCTGCGCGAAGGGCTGGTGCTCGACTACGTCCATCGCAATCGCACGGAGATCGCTCGCGCCGACCGCTATCCGGACGTGCGGCGCAGAAGCGTGGTCGAGCTGGCGGAACGGTGCCACTATTGGCCCGAACACGCCAGCCAGGTCTCACGCCTCTCGCTGGCCCTGTTCGACCAGACGCGCGGCGTCCACGGTCTCACCGACCGCGAACGTCAGTGGCTGGACTACGCCGCGCTGCTGCACGATATCGGCGTCCACATCAGCTACGAAAAACACCACCGCCACTCCTACTACCTGATCAAGCACGGCGACCTGCGAGGCTTCGATCCGCAGGAGACAGAGGTCTTGGCGCTCATCGCGCGCTACCACCGCCGCGCGACGCCCAAGAAGGGCCACCCCGGCTACAGCGATTTGCCACCAGCCCTTCGCAAGGTCGTCAAGGTGCTGGCCGCCTGCCTGAGACTGGCCGAGGGCCTCGACCGCAGCCACGCGCAGGTGCTCGACTCGGTCAGCCTTCACGACCGCGGGCGCGAGTACGTGCTGCAGTTGCACACCTCAGGCGACGCCGAGCTCGAGTTGTGGTCCGCCAGCCGCCACGCCGAGGCGTTCGAGGATCTGGTGGGCAAGACCGTCCGCTTCGAGGTCGCGCCGGCCCGCGGGAGGAAGGCACCGGCCGCCGCGGCGACGGCCGCGGATGCGCCGCGATGACCACCCAGTCGACGCCAAGTCGCAGATCCGTTACACAGAATTTACACGACAGAAATCGGGCCGAAATCGGCCCGGCAGTACCATTCCACACATGATTACTCGCGTCGCGCGATCGGGATGGGTATGGCTGATGGCGGCTGGGCTTGGCCTGGCCGGGTGTTCAAAGGGGTCGGAGGCGCCCTCGGCCGGCGACGCCAGCCTCCGGCGGCGGCATCGTCCGTATCGATGGGTCGAGCACGGTGTTCCCCATCACCGAGGCGGTCGCAGAGGAATTCCAGAAGACGACGCCGACTGCCAAGGTCACGGTGCGCATCTCGGGCACCGGCGGCGGCTTTCAGAAGTTCTGCCGCGGTGAAACCGACATCAGCAACGCCAGCCGCCCCATCAAGCCCACCGAGATCGAAGCGTGCAGCAAGGCTGGCATCGCATTCAGCGAATTGCCGGTCGCGTACGACGGCCTGGTGCTGGTCGTGAACCCGAAGAACACCTGGGTGGACCACCTCACCGTGGCCGAGCTCAAGAAGATTTGGGCGCCCGAGGCACAGGGCAAGATCCTGAAGTGGAGCCAGGTCCGCGCGGGATGGCCCGACCGGGAGCTCCACCTGTTTGGCGCCGGCGTGGACTCGGGCACCTACGACTACTTCACCGAGGCCGTCAACGGCAAGGAGGGCGCCAGCCGCGGCGATTTCACATCCAGCGAGGACGACAACGTGCTCGTGCAGGGTGTGGCCACCGACGAAGTGGCCCTGGGATTCTTCGGCATCGCCTACTACGAGCAGAACGCGGCCAAGCTCAAGGCCGTCCCGATTGATGACGGGAAGGACGACAACGGCAAGGGTCCGATTGCCGCCACAATCGAGACGGTGAAGAATGCCACGTATCAGCCGCTGTCGCGCCCGTTGTTCATCTACGTCGCGCACAAGAGCGCCGACCGGCCGGAAGTCAAAGGCTTCATCGACTACTACTTCGCCAGCGGGGCGGCACTGGTGAAGGAAGTCGGCTACGTGCCGCTCACCGAAGACGGCTATCGAGCTCGCCAAGGCGCATTTCGACAAGCGTGTGGCCGGGCACCATCTTCGGCGCTGGCGGCTCGCAGGTCGGCGTGACAATCGAGCAACTGCTGGCGCGCGAGCGCAGCCAGTAGCCGGCTGACGGATTATGAAGCGGTTCGAGTTCGTCATCGAGCGCGGGTTGTTTCTCTGCGCGCTGGCGTCTGTCGCCACGACGGTCGGCATCGTCGCCGTGCTGCTGTTTGAGACCGTCGAGTTCTTTGCCGAGGTGCCGATCGTCGAGTTTCTCACCGGCACCGAGTGGACGCCGCTGTTTGCGAACCCGAAGTTCGGCGTCTGGCCGCTGGTGCTGGGCACGCTGCTGGTGTCGGGTATCGCCATGGCCGTCGCGCTGCCGCTCGGGCTGCTGAGCGCGGTGTACCTCAGCGAGTACGCGCCACCGCCCATGCGGCGAATACTCAAGCCGGTGCTCGAAGTGCTGGCCGGGGTGCCGACGGTGGTCTACGGGTACTTCGCCCTGCTCTTCGTCACCCCGCTCCTGCAGTCGTTGATGCCCTCGCTCTCCGGCTTCAACGCCCTGAGCCCTGGCATCGTGATGGGGATCATGATCCTGCCGCTGGTCTCGTCGCTGTCGGAAGACGCGATGCAAAGCGTGCCCAACGGCCTGCGGGAGGGCGCCTACGCCCTGGGCGCGACACGCATGCAGACGGCGCTCACCGTCGTCGTGCCGGCTGCCTTTTCGGGGATCACGGCCGCGTTCATTCTCGCCGTGAGCCGGGCGGTCGGCGAGACGATGATCGTCGCGATTGCCGCCGGCCAGCAGCCGCGCGCGACGATGGACCCGCGCGTGCCGATCGAGACGATGACGGCCTACATCGTGCAGGTGAGCATGGGCGACACGCCGGCCGGCACGCTGGAGTACCGCACGATCTTCGCCGTCGGCATGCTGCTGTTCCTGGGAACCTTCGGCCTCAACCTCCTCAGCACGTGGGTGCGCGAGCGGTATCGCGAGGTGTATTGATGGCATCCGCCTCGACCGCCCCCATCGCGGCGCACGACGTCGATGCCGGCATCGCCCGCCGCCGCATCCTCGACCTGGCATTTCAGGCCGTCGCGCTGTCCGTGCTGCTGCTGGTGCTGGCGGCGCTGGCGGCGCTGGTCTACACGGTGCTGCACGACGGCGTTGGCGTGCTGTCGTGGGAGTTCCTGACCAACTACACGTCGCGCCGGGCCTCGCAGTCGGGCATCCGCCCGGCCCTGGCGGGCAGCATCTTCATCATCGCGCTCACCGCGGCCATCGCGCTGCCGGTGGGCGTGGCGGCCGCCATCTACCTCGAGGAGTACGGGACGCGCAGCCGGATGGCCCGGCTCATCGAGCTCAACATCGCGAACCTGGCAGCCGTGCCCTCCATCATCTACGGGCTGCTGGGGCTCGGGCTGTTCGTGCGCGCGCTGGGGTTCGGCGGATCGATCCTGGCCGGCGCCTCGACGCTGGCGCTGCTGGTGCTGCCGGTGGTCATCATGTCGACGCGCGAGGCGCTGCGCACCGTGCCGATGTCGTTGCGGGAAGGATCGTACGCGCTTGGGGCGACCAAGTGGCAGACGATCTGGTATCAGGTGCTGCCGGTGGCGCTTCCCGGCATCCTGACCGGGCTGATCCTGGCGTTGTCGCGTGCGATCGGCGAGACGGCTCCGCTCATCACGATTGGCGCGCTCACCTACGTGCCATTTCTGCCCGACAGCGTGTGGTCGCCGTTCACGGTGCTGCCGATCCAGATTTTCAACTGGGTGTCGCGGCCGCAGGTGGAGTTTGCGCAGAACGCGGCTGGTGCGATCATCGTGCTGCTGGCGCTGCTGCTGACGATGAATGCGACGGCCATCTGGCTGCGTGACCGCTTCCAGAAGCGGAGGGTCTCATGAGTGCGGGAACCCCGGTCGTCCCCTCGCTGGCCGCACGCACCCGCCCGCCTGGTGGCACCGGCGTGGCGGATCGGCCGGTCAAGATCGACGTCAACGGGTTGAACTTCTACTACGGGGAGAAGCGTGCCCTGCACGACATCTCCATCCAGCTGCGAGCCAACGTCGTATCGGCCTTCATCGGGCCGTCGGGGTGCGGCAAGAGCACGTTCCTGCGCACGCTCAACCGGATGAACGACATCATCGCGGGCACGCGCGTCGACGGCACCGTGCTCATCGACAACGTCAACATCTACGACCCCAAGATCGATGTCGTCGGGCTGCGGCGCCGCGTCGGGATGGTGTTTCAGAAGTCGAACCCGTTTCCGAAGACCATCTTCGAAAACGTCGCCTACGGCCTGCGCATCAACGGCATGGCCGACCAGCAAGAGCGATGTGCACGAGCGCGTGGAGTCGAGCCTGCGCGCGGCCGCGCTCTGGGACGAAGTCAAGGACCGGCTGCACGATTCCGCGCTGGCGCTCTCCGGCGGCCAGCAGCAGCGGCTGTGCATCGCGCGCGCGCTGGCGGTCAAGCCGAAGATACTGCTGATGGACGAGCCAGCGTCGGCGCTCGACCCCATTGCCACGCAGCACATCGAAGAGCTCATCTACGACCTCAAGAAGGACTACACGATCGTCATCGTCACGCACAACATGCAGCAGGCGGCGCGCGTGTCCGACTACACGGCGTTTTTCTGGCTGGGCCGCCTGGTGGAGTACGACCGGACCGAAAAGATCTTCACCAATCCGGCCGAGAAACTGACCGAGGACTACGTCACCGGCCGCTTCGGGTAGGAGATACGCGACCCATGGAACGCCTCGTCCGACATCTGCAGGAAGAACTCGAAGTGCTCAGGACCCGCCTGCTCGAAATGGGCGGGCTGGCCGAGGAACGCGTGCGCCATGCCGTCCAGGGCCTGGCCGAGCGCGACTTCGGCCTCATCGAAGCGGTCCTGGCCGGCGACGAACCGGTCAACCAGCTCCACATCGAGATCGACGACCGCGTGTTGAAGCTGCTGGCGCTGCACCAGCCGGTGGCGGCGGACCTCCGGGCCGTCATGGCCGCGGTCAAGATCAACACCGATCTCGAGCGGGTGGGCGACCTGGCGGTGAACATCGCGGAAGCCGCCAAGCGCTATGCGATGCACCCGCCGGTGAAGAAACTCATCGACATTCCGCGGATGGCCGAGATCGCGCAGGCGATGCTGCGCGACGCCCTGGACTCGTACGTCAAGGGCGACATCGCACTGGCGCAGCACGTCCTGAACGAGGACGACAAGCTCGACGCGCTCAAGACCCAGATCTTCCGGGAGTTGCTGACCTTCATGCTCCAGGACATGCACACGATCGAGCCGTCGCTGGACCTGATCCTGGTCTCGCGTCACCTGGAACGCATCGGCGACCACGCGACCAACGTCGCCGAGGACGTGATCTTCATGGTGTCGGCGCGCGACGTCCGGCACCACGTGCCAGAATCGCGTAATCTCGTCAATCGCAATCTGCAATCGCAATTCCCCTACTTGCCCCCTTCCCTTCCCCCTCATACAATTAGCGGATGCCGTTGGCATCCGAACCCCTGTGCGTGGAGTGCCACAGGGCGCCGGTCGCCCCCGACTGGCGCCCCTTCTGCAGCGAGCGCTGCAAGCTGCAGGATCTGGCGCGGTGGGTGGACGGCGGCTATCGAATCGCGGGTGAGCCGGTGTCGGTCGACCCCGACAGCGGCGACGAACCCTTCTCCGACAGCGCCTTGAACGGTTGACCCCTGGATTGCCCGCCGACCCCCGCATGGCAGACACGCTGACGATCACAGACAACCGTACCGGCAACAGCTACGAGCTCGCCATCAAGGACGACACCGTCCGCGCGGCGGACTTGCGCAAGGTTCGCGAAGCCGCCGACGACTTCGGCCTGATGGCCTACGACCCGGCGCTGGTGAACACGGCCGCCTGCCGAAGCACCATCACGTTCATCGACGGCGACAAGGGCATCCTGCGCTATCGCGGTTATCCGATCGAGCAGCTTGCCGAACAGAGCTCGTTTCTCGAGACGGCGTGGCTGGTGATCGAAGGCGAGCTGCCGACGGCGTCGCAGCTGCAGGCGTTCACGACGGCGATCCACGACAGCCGCGTGCCGCCGGCGCGGCTGGCCGGCTTGTTCGACGGCCTGGCGGAAGATCCGCATCCGATGGGCGCGCTGATCGCGTCGTTTGGCGCACTGGGCACGTTCTATCCCGAGTCGCACAACATCTCGGACCCGGCCGTCCGGCGACGGCAGGTGCATCGCATCATCGCGCAGGCTCCGGCCCTGGCCGCCTACGCCGCGCGGGCCCGCAAGGGCCAGGCCGCCGGTGCCGCCGGCCGAAGGCCTGAGCTTCGCGGGCAACTTCCTGTACATGTTGCAGGCGGTCCCGGGGCAGCCCTACACGCCCAACCCGGTGCTCGAGCGTGCGCTCGACATCCTGTTCATCCTCCACGTGGATCACGAGCAGAACTGCTCGACCTTCGCGATGCGCAGCGTGGGCAGCTCGAACACCGATCCGTATTCGTCGGTGGCCGCGGCGGCGGCGGCGCTGTACGGCCCGCTGCACGGCGGGGCGAACGAGGCCGTCCTGCGGATGCTGCACGGCATCGGATCGCTCGACAAGGTGCCGGCCTTCATCAAGAGCGTCAAGGCCGGCGACGGCCGGCTCATGGGCTTCGGCCACCGCATCTACAAGTCGTACGACCCCCGCGCGCGCATCATCAAGCGCGTCGCCGACGAGGTCTTCGAGGTCACCGGCAAGAACCCGCTGCTCGAAATCGCGCAGGAGCTCGAGCGAATCGCGCTGCAGGACGAGTACTTCGTCGCGCGAAAGCTCTACCCGAACGTCGATTTCTACTCCGGCCTGATCTACGAAGCGATGGGCTTCCCCACCGACATGTTCACGGTGCTGTTCGCCATCCCGCGGACGGCCGGCTGGCTGGCCCAGTGGGAAGAGATGCTGCGCGACCCGGAGACCAAGATCGTGCGGCCGCGCCAGATTTACGTCGGCGCCGGCAAAGCGCGACTACGTCCCCGTCACGGGACGCTGACGTGCCGGCCGACGCGGTGCGCTGGCGCTCGATGGCCGGCGCTCTTCTGTCGGTCGCCCTGCTCAGCCACTCAGCACCGGCCGTCCTGCACGCCGACCCGCCGGCGTTCGATTCGGGCCGCGCTTTCGAGCACGTGCGGCAGCTGGTGGCCATCGGTCCGCGGCCGGCCGGCTCGGCCGGCGCGGCCCAGGCCCGCCGCTACATCACCGCGCAGCTGTCCGCCTCGGGCCTGACGGCCACCGAGCAGCAGTTCGTCGCGCAGACGCCGGTCGGCCCCCTCACGATGGCGAACGTGATCGCGCGGATCCCGGGGTGCGCGCCCGAGCGCCTGATCCTCGCCAGCCACTACGACACGAAGCTGTTTCGCGACTTTCGCTTCGTGGGCGCCAACGACGGCGGGTCGAGCACCGCGATGCTGCTCGAGCTGGCGCGCGTGCTGAAGGCGCGCAAGAACGCCTTCACGATCGAGCTTGTGTTCTTCGACGGCGAGGAGTCGGTGATCGAGTGGACGGGCAACGATCACACCTACGGCAGCCGCCACTACGTGGCGACGGCCCAACGGGACGGGTCGCTGCGGCTCGGTGCGCGCGATGGTGCTGTTCGACATGGTCGGCGACCGCGACCTGACGATCAAGCGCGAGACCGGCTCCACGCGATGGCTCACCGACATCATCTGGGCCTCGGCGCACGCGACTGGGGCAGCGGGCCTTCCTGGCCGAGGACTTTGCGGTCGAAGACGACCACCGGCCGTTCCTCGATGCGGGCGTGCCCGCCGTCGACCTCATCGATATGGACTACGCCGCCTGGCACACCAGGGACGACACCCTGGACCAGGTGAGCGCCAGGAGTCTGCAGACCGTCGGCGACGTGTTCCTCGACGCGCTGCCGCGCATCGAGGCGCGCCTGCGGCGGATTACGAGATGGCGCGCATTCTGCGCGTCCGCCACCGAGAGCGGGTCGATCATGCGCGCGATCGCGGCGGCAAACGCGACGGCGAACGCGAGCCGAGCACCGTCGCCCGCGGCTGCGCTGTCGTGGATGCCGGCGCGCATGGCAGAGGCCATCTCGATGCGGGGCCCGGCGCCTCGCAGGAAGAGGGCGCGCTGGTTGATGTAGGACCTGGCGCTCGCGCGCACGCCGAAGTCGAATCGGACGTTCCACACGAGAAATGCGAGGACGAACCAGAGCGCGGCGGCCAGGATGCGCCGGTCGCGCATGGCTCAGCGGGGGCCGGCGTACCTGAACACGAGCGCCGTGACGTCGTCGCTCTGCACGGCGCCGACCGAGAACTCCCGCACGCTGGCGAAGATCGCGTCGAGCACCTCGCGGGTCGAGCGCTGGCGGTTCGCGTCCACGCAGGCCATCAACCGTTCTTCGCCGTACTCCTCGCCGCTGGCGCTCATCGCCTCGGTGACCCCGTCGCTGAAGGCCACCAGCAGGTCTCCGGCGGCCATCGGAATCGTGTCCTCTTCGAAGGTCGCGTGCTCGAACAGCCCGAGAATGAGCCCGCCCTTTTCAAGGCGCGTCACGCCGTTCGGCGTGAACACCATCGGCGGATTGTGGCCGGCATTGCAGTAGGTGAGGGCGCCGTCGGGCGCCACGCTGGCGTAGAACGCCGTGCAGAACCGCGATTCGATGGCGCGCCGGATCAGCGCCTGGTTCACGCCCGACAGGGTGACCGACGGCGGAGCGCCGGTCTGCGCTTGCGACGAGAACACGCCCTGGATGACCGCCGTCAGCAGCGCCGCCGGCGCGCCCTTGCCGGCGACGTCGCCGACCGCAAACCCGAACGCGCCGCTTGGCAGGTCCACGTAGTCGAAGAAGTCGCCGCCGATCGAACGGCACGCCACCGACTGGGCGAAAGCGTCGAAGAATGGCCCCTTGCGGCTCGGCTCGGGCAGCAGCGCCTGCTGGATCTCGGCCGCGATCCGCATCTCCTGCTCCATCTTGCCCTTCTCGAGGGTCTCGCGATAGAGCCGGGCATTCTCGATGGCGACCGCGGCCTCGGTGGCCAGCGTCTCGAGCGCCGTGCGGGCGGCGCGCGACAGCAGCGCGCCTTTCTCGCGGCTGTCCAGATACAGCACCCCGATGCGCTTTTCTTCGGTCTGCTGATCGGCGCGATCCAGGTACCGCACCAGCCGCAGCGGCGTGCACAGCACGTGCCTGATGCCCAGCGCCACGGTGCCCATGTGGACGTTGGCCAGATCGCCGTCGAGCAGGTCGGCGACGATCTTCTCCTGCCCGGTGGAGAACACCTCTTCAGGAATCTTGCGGCTGGTCTCGAACTGCTTGCCCGACAGCGTCAGGCGGCCACGGCCGCGCGCGATCTTGAACTCGAGCTCGCTGCCGGCGTTGGACAGCATGATGAAGCCGCGCTCGGCGCCGGTCACCTCGAGCGCCGAATCCATGACCAGGGCCAGCACCTCGTCGAGCACGCGCCCGGAGCCGAGCGCCCGAAGCCCTTCCAGCAGCGCCGCGACCTGGCGCAAGTCGCCCACCGCGGAGGTGGTGTGCCGGTCGCTCGACGCGCCGCTGGCCATCTGCGTGGCGTCCTCCAGAAGGAACACCATCTCGGCGCCGCCGCTGCGCCCCAGGCGAATCAGGTCGGCATGCTGCAGCGTGTGCTCGGTGATGCCTTCGCCGTTGACATACGTCCCGTAGCGGCTGCCACGGTCGCGCAGGACGAAGGCGCCGTTTTCCGTGGCGATTTCCGCGTGGTCGCGTGAGACATCGCTGCCAACCAGCTGCAGGTCGTTGCCGCTGCGGCGGCCGACCGAGAAAACCGGTTTGTCGATGTGGATCACACGTCGACCCAGGGCGTCAGTGACCTCGAGACGACCGTCTGCCATAGGGGGGATGTCGGATGATAACACGTAGGTCTGGCCCGGCGCAGGTCAGCGCCGCCGCTGCGCCAGATGCCAGCCAATGGCCACCAGGCCCAGCACCGCAAGGGCATAGCCCACCTCGCGGGGCACCTGGTCGGTTACCACCTGGCCCATCACCAGCGCGCTCACGACCAGCACGACCAGGGCCAGCACCACCGGCCCGCGCGAGGCCTGAGGCCGCCTGCCGGACGGCGGCGTGACGCGCGGCTCGCTCGTCGCCGTGCCACAGCGGAAACAAATCAGCGCCTTGTCGGCAATCTCGGTGCCGCACTGTCGACAGACCATCGGGATGGAATTATACGGGCGTCCGGCAGGCCTGGCAGATGCCGCCATCCGCAATCTGCATCGCAATCTGCAATCCAGCCATGATCCCTTTGCGCGACGTCATCCCGTCGCGGACCACCCCGGTCGTCACCGTCACGATCCTGGTCGTCAACGTCCTGGCGTTTCTCTACGAGACCTCGCTCGGACCGGCGAGCCTCGACGCCTTTCTGATGACCCACGGGATGGTGCCGGCCGCCCTGGCCTGGAACGACGTCGTCGACCTCGATGTTCCTCCACGGCGGCTGGATGCACCTGATCGGCAACATGCTCTCGCTCTGGATCTTCGGCGACAACGTCGAGGACCGGCTGGGCCACGGCCGTTTCGTCCTGTTCTACCTGCTGTGCGGCACGCTGGCGGCGCTCGCCCACGTCTGGGCCGACCCGTCTCGCCGGTGCCCACCATCGGCGCCAGCGGCGCCATCGCCGGCGTCATGGGCGGCTACTTCGTGCTCTACCCGCATTCGCGCATCATCACGCTGCTGCCGATCTTCATCTTCATCCAGATCGTCGAGGTGCCGGCGGTGGTCTTCCTCGGCCTGTGGTTCCTGCTGCAACTGGTGAGCGGCGTCGGCTCGCAGCTGGCCGCCACGACCGGAGAAGCGGTCGGCGGCATCGCCTTCTGGGCGCACATCGGAGGCTTTGTGGTGGGCGCGCTGCTGGTCAAGCTGATGGCGCGCCCCGAGCGCGCGCGCATCGACTGGTACGACCCGCACTGAACCGTTACGTTCGAGTCACGGGCTACGAGACGAACGACAGAGTGCACGGAGTTACGGGTGACGAGCTGAATGTTCGGGTGACGAGTGGATTACGAGCGACGAGTCGGCTCGCACTGCGCTCGAACTCCGCGTAATGTCGTACTCGAAACTGCATCATCGCTGGTGACTCCAAACTCAATCCGTAGCTCTGTAACCCGTAGTCTCTGTGATGTTGACGAGCTACGAGCGCGATCGGATGCGCCGCGAGACTCTCGCCAGGTCGATCATCAGCGCCTCGAATTCGCGCTCCCACGTCTCGATCGGCATCGTCGCCTTGCGCTGCTTGAGGCGCTCGGCCTGCTCTTCAAGCGATCGCCGGCGTCCCAGTAACTCGGTCAGCTCCGGATCGGCGTCGACGGCTGCCGCGTCGCGCTCGAGATAGGTCGCGCGGGCCAGCGCGCCGTCCTCGCCCGTGCCCACGGCCTCGATGCCCGCGCCGTCGCCCGTGTCGTCGAGCAGCGCGCGTTCGGTGGCGAGCAGGCCCTGCCGCTCGAAGTGCGCGACGACGCCCTTGCTCGTGCGGACGAACAGCTCCCACACCGACACGCGGCCGTTCTTGTCCAGGTCGGCCGCCGGATCGCGCAAGGCGGCAATCAGGTGCTCGGGAAAGACGGTGTCGTAGCGCTGCGCCGTCGACTCGGTCGCCGTCACGACGATGCGGCCGCGCGTGGCGAGATCGCGGAGAAACGGAAAGCTGCCGCCGGAGGTGTTGACCACGACGACGCGGCCCGGCAGATCGGCCAGCAGCACGCCCCACTCGTCCGACGTCAGGTCGGGGCCCACCAGGTTGAACTTCGCCTGCCCGTCGTCCACGGTTCCGTGGCCGACCAGGAGGATGACCAGCAGGTCATCTCTCTGCACCTCACGCCGCAGGCGCGCGATCGCCGTGCGGACGTTCTGCTGCGTGCTGTGCTGAGCCTCGTCGGTTGACGTGCCCGAGAGCACGACCACGTGGTCGGCGGGAAAACCCAGGTGGTCGGTGAACGCCGACGACAACTGCTGCGCCCATGTCGAATAGGTGGCGACGAACGCCTCGCCGCCGGGCGCGCCCGTGATGATCAGCGCGTAGCGGTTCTCGGCCAGCAGCGGCGTGGCCCACAGCAGGCCGATGAGGACGCCCACGGCGCGGAGGCGGCTCATCGCAGCCCCCAACGGCGCCGAAGCGCCCACTCGGTCGAGACCAGCAGGACGATCGACAGGAACATCCATCCCGTGTGCCAGGCGTCGCGCCATTCCGGCGGCCGGTTTCTGACGGCGGCCGCCTGGATGGCCCAGCCCGCCACCGCCGCGCCCTCCTCGGCGGTCCCGTAGCGTCCGCCCGACGCGTCGGCCAGCCGTCTCAGACCAGCCTCGTTGAGCCGCGGATCGGCCAGCTCGCGGTCGAGCCCGCCGACCAGCCATCGCAATTCCGTCCGAGCCGATCCTGACGAGCCCGTGGTGCGGACGACTTCGGCCCGGTAGATGCCGCGCTCGGCCGCGGGCACCCGCGCCGTGAACAGCCCCCGCGCCGGATCGGTGAGCGAAGGAATGATGTCGATGCGTCTCGCCGTCGGGCGCTTCCACCCGGACGCGCAGCTCGTCCTGCGGCGACGGCGCATACGCCGCGGTCCTCACGACGATGGGCAGCTCCACGGGATCGCCGGGCAGCACCGAGCCCGGCGGCGTCGCCGTGATCGGGCTCCAGCGCGTCGGCGGTGAGCCACCGGGCCGTCTGTCGCCAGAACCGGTCGTAGCTGCCATCGGATGCCGGGCGCAGCATCTTCCATCGCCAGCTGGCCTGCCCGGCAAACAGCGCCGTGCGCCCCGCGCCGAAACGCTGCACGGCCACAACCGGCGAATTGCTGCCCAGCTCGTCCATCACGGCCAGCACCGACGCGCCGGGCCGCGCGCCGCCGAGCTGCACCACGCCCGCCAGCGACGGCAGGTTCGCCCATCGGCTGCGTGCCTCCTGGTCGGTGGCGGCGATGCGCATCATCGGGTGGCGCGTGCCTTCGGCGGTCGGGCGCACGCGGTACCGGTCCTCGGCGCTGGTCGACGCGGCACGCACGACTCCGCCGCCGTCGCCAAGACGCAGCGGCAGCAGTTCTTCAAGAGGCGAGCCGGCGAGCCCCTGCGGCTCGAACGTCCTGGCGCCGGCAAACAGCAACCCGCCGCCGCGCTCGGAGACAAACGCCCGCAGCCACTCCTGCGACTCGCGCGACAGCAGATGCAGGTCGTAGTCGGCGAGCACGACCGCGTCGTACGCAAACAGCGCTTCGCGCGTGGACGGGAATCCGGTGACCAGCGTCGACGCGCGGGCGCCGCCGGCCTGGACGAAGAAGGTGTCTGCGCCCTGCTCGTTGCGCCCCTTGCGGACCGCCGCGTCCACTTCGAGCGACGGGTCGTCGGACCACGCGCGCTTGAGAAACGTCTGCTCGAAGCCGGGCGCGCCCTCGAGCGACAACAGCAGCCGGCGCCGACCCGGCGGCGGCACGAGCGCGCGAGCCTGGTTGTTGGCCGGGGTCAGCTCGGCCTCGGCCGCTGGCACATCGATGGTGTACACGGTCGGCGCGTTGCGGTCGGGCGCCACCGTGAACGCCACCCGCATCGGCGCGCCATCGGAGGCCGGCGTCACCGATCGGCGTTCGACGACCTGTCCGTTCTGCAGAAGGCGCACGTCGAAGCTGCCTGGCAGATGCCGGGCGGCCAGCGTCGCCGTCAAGTCCACGAGGCTGGCGTCGAGGCTCGATTGCCCGGTGGCCAGCGCCACGACCTCGCGGTCGGCGCCGTCGGCGCGGCCCAGTCCAACAGCGACGATGGGCACGCCAGCCGCCCGGCCAGCGGCCTCCAGGTCCTCGCCGCTGGTGTCGTTGCCGTCGGAGAGCACGACGATGGCCGAGAGCCCCTGTCCGCGATGCCGTTCGACGACGCCGCGCACGGCATCGGCCAGGTCGGTGCGGTCGCCGGTGGCTGTCAGCGCGGCGTCGCCGGCCGGCGCGAGCCTGTCGCCGAACACGAACGGCTCGACGCGAAAGCGCGACGACAACGCGCGGCACGATGTCGCGTGTCAGCAGCGCGCCGGCGCGCTCGATTCGCGTGAGGCCGTCGGCATCGCGCAGGCCCATGCTGCGCGAGCCGTCGACGAGCACGGCGACCACGCCGTCCTGCCGATCGGGTGGCGGCACGAGCACCATCGGCCGCAGGAGACACACGATCACCAGCGCGAGCGCCGCGGCGCGCAGGCGATCAGAAGCCCCCGCTGAGCGGGACGCAGCCCCGCCGCGTGGCGATACGCCATCAGCGCGAGGCCGACGACGGCCAGCGCGACCAGCGCAATCGCCCACGACGGAAGCGGCGTCGCAAGTTGCACGAGCTAACGCGGCTCCTGCGCAAGCGCGCGGTAGTAGCGGTCCACCGTGGACCGATAGGTGTCGGGCACGCGGTCGGTCGCGCCCGTGCGCAGCCGTTCGCGTGCGGCGCGCTCGACCACGCGCTGCGACAGCGCGGCCTCGAGCCGCTCGAGGCCCAGCGCGATGTCCTTGTGCAGGGTCTCCCACTTCGAGAAATCCTGCTTGAAGGCCTGGGTGCCCGGCGCCGAGGTCACCATCTGCTGGTCGATCGGCGTGCTCATCGCGCGGCCGGTGCCAGGCGAGGCCTGCTCGAGTCGTTCGCCGAGCTCGCCCGCATTGCGCAACTGCTCCAGGTACTCGCGCTGGAGCTCGGCCAGCCGCCGCTGCCCCTGCGGGCCCGCCTTGCCCTGCCCGCTCTGCTCACCCGACTCGCCTGGCTTGCCCGACTCGGCCTGCTTGCCCGATTCGCCCTGCTTGCCCGACTCGCCTGCTTGCCCGGCTCGCCCTGCTTGCCGGCCGTCTCGATCTGCCGCTGGAGGTCCGCCAGGCGGTCGCGAAGCTCGCGCGCCTTCGACAGGTCGTCGGCCAGCTGTTTGCCTTCGCGATCGGCGCCGGAGGACTGCGTGCCGCCCACCTTGTCGGCGAGCCGATCGAGCTCGCGCGCGACGGATCGCTGCTGCTCGCCCTCGGTGGCTTTCGCGTCACCGCGCCGCACGCCGTCGGCAAGCGCGCGCATCTGTTCCCCGATGCGTGCGCGCTCGGCTGCGCGAGCTGCCTCGGCCAGCCGTTCGCGCGCCTGCCGGTCTGCCGGTCTCGCCCTGCGCCAGCCGCTGGACGCGCTCGTTGAGCGCGTCGGCGCGTTCTGCCAGTCGCTGCTGCTCGCCCGCCAGGCGGCGCCGCGCATCCTCGCTCGCTGCGGCGCCGGACTTGGCGGTCTCATCGGCCAGCTGGCGCTGCCTGTCGGCCAGCTGGCGGGCTTCGAGCTGCGCGTCGCCTGCCGCGCGGCGCTGCTCGTCGGGGCCCGCCTCGCGAAGGCCGCGCTCGACCGACTGCAGACGATCCAGGGCGCGCTGGCTGCGCTGGCTTGCGGCATCCGGCGCCTCTCGCCGCAGATCGCTGGCCGCCTGGCGCATGTCCTCGGACGCCTCGCGCAACGCCTGCGCGCCGGCCTGCGCGCCGCCTTGTCCCGACGACTGCCCCTGCGCCTGCTTGCCACGGCTCGCCGGGCTTGCCCGACTCGCCCTGCTCGCCCTGCTTTCCCGACTGGCCCTGCCTGGCCATCTGCTGCGCCTGCTGCTGCATCTGCTGGGCAAGCTGTTCGGCCTGGCGCCGCAGCTCGGACTGATCGCGCGTGAGCCGTTCGAGCCGCCGCTTCACTTCCTCCTGGTTCATCTGCTGGCGATCGCGCGCAAGGTCGTCCTGCTGACGGGCCAGCGCTTCCTGCCGCCGCGCCAGCGCGCGCACTTTCTCGAGCAGCTCGTCGCGTGTGTCGGTCTTGCGCTCTTCCACGCTCTGCGGCGTCTCGTAGTTGGTCTCCTGCTGCCGCTGCAGCTCGCGATCGAACAGCGACGACAGATCCTGCTGGTTGCGGTTCGATCCGCCGCCGTTGCTGTTGGCCTGCTGGCGCGCGATCTCGCGGCGCTGAATCTCGGCTTCGGCGCGCAGCAGATGGTTCAGCGCCTCCATCTCGGAGGGCAGCGCCTCGTTGGGCTTCACCGCGTCGAGCGACTGCTCGGCGCGCGCCATCGCTCTTGCCGCCGCCAGCAGCGCCGGCTGCTCGTCCTCCGAGCCGCCAATGACGGCGCCAGGCCGCCCACGCCGCCCGCGTCAGCATCTGCGCCTGCCGGCCCGCGGTCTCCGCGCGCCGGCGCAGCGCCGACTGCGCGCGGCCGAGCGTCTTGACGTCGGCGGCCGACGACGCCGGCGTTGGCGCCGGCGGCGCGCCGCTGAAGCTTCCACGTGCCGACGATGATGTCCTTCTGCTGGCGGACCAGGTCGTCGACCTGCTGGCCGCCGGCGCCCGCCATGGCCTGGCTTTGCGCCATCGCGAACTCGTCCACAAACGGCGTCACCTCGAGGAAGAAGATGTCGCTGCGCGACTCGGTCGGCCGCTTGCCGCGCCCGACGTCGCGCGCCCGCGCGTAGAAGCTGACGAAGTCGCCCGGCTTGACGTCGAGATCCTCGAGATACACGGTGTGCCGGCCGGTGATCGACAGCCCGCCGCCGCTGCCAAGCGGCACGGCCTTCTCGCGGCTGCCGCGCACGCCGACGACCAGCTCGAGCCGATCGAGCCCGTGGTCGTCGTCGGCGCGCGCCTCGATGGTCACCTCTTCGAGCGGCGTGACGCGCTTGTCGCCGGCCGGACGAATGATGCGCACGTCGGGCGGACGGTCGTCGAGCCGGCGGACGAAGTACTCGGGGTCGTCGGCGTTTTCGAGGCCATCGGCGTCGCGCAGGCGGATGCGATACGCGGTGTCGTCGGCGACGACGAAGGTGCCGACAAACTGCGCGCCGTCGGCGGCGAGCGGCACTTCCTGGCCGTCGCGCAACACGATGGCCGCGCTGGCGATCGGCGCGGTCGTCGTCTTCGGCGTCACGCGGAACGTCACCTGCGAGCCCTCGGGCGCGTAGATGTCGCCGCCGTCGGACTCCGTGCGAGGCGCCATGTTGGCAAACGACGGGTAGGTGTACGACAGGTCGATGCGGCCGATCCGCGGCGCCTCGAGCAGGGTCACCTGGAACTCGCGCGAGGCATGACCGGCGACCTGCACGTGATACGCAAACGAGCGCGGCACGCTTTCGAAGCCGAACGCGAACGTGCCATCGGGCTGCGCCTTCATCCGCGCCGTCCGCGTCGCATCCTGCATGCGCACGGTGATGTCGGGCACCAGCCCGCGAGCGACCTCAGAAGTCGTCGCGCGCACGGTAAACGGCGACGCCAGGTTTCACGCGCGCATCGCCGGGGCTCACCTCGAGCGCCAGCCGTTCCGGAAACGCCCACAGCCGGACCGCGCGGCCCGGCGCGACCCACCGGCTCGCGGGCCACAAACGCGAGGACGGCGAGCGCGCCGATCGCGGCGGCGGCCCGGTACGTCGCGCCGCGCAGCGCGGCCGACGGCACCACCAGCTCGAGGTCGTCCTCGGCTGACGCGCCGCGCGGTGTCGTCGAGCAGCAGCTGGGCGATGGGCCCATCGGCGGCCTGCGACGTTCCGCTCGAGCACGTCGACGGCGGTGGCGAGGCGATCGTCGAGGCCCGACAGGCGGTCTTCGGCCAGGCGCGCCAGGCGTGCCCGCGTCGGCGGAGGGCCCTGCCGCCGCCACGCCAGCACCGCGGCGGCGACCGAGGCCGCCAGCGCCGCGGCGACAAGCAGCGTCTGCGCCGAGGTGGACTCGCGCGCGACGAGAAACCACGCGCCAACCGCCGCGACCCAGATGAGCGCGACGACCAGCGCCGCACGCGTCAGCAGCGTCAACCGCGCCAGGCGCCGGTGACGCCGGGCGAGCGCGTCGATGAAGGCGTCGATGTGACGCGCGCCGTCGGAGGTCGTGGAAGGATGGTTCATGCCGATCACCCTCGCCGGCCGATTGCCGATTCGACGACCAGGCCAATCAACATCAGGGCCAGCCCGTAGCGCCACCAGCCCTGCTCGGCTTCCTGCCGCCGGGCCGCCGCCGGCACGCCGGCCCGATCCTCGGCGTCGCGCGGCACCTGCGCGACAAACGCGGCCGCGCTCACTCGCCTCGGGTCGCTTTCCTGCGCCGCGACGTTGACCGCCAGCGACGTCGTCGGCGCGCGCCGGCCGCGGTCGTGGGACGCCAGGCCATCACGCCGGGCCGGCTGGACTCGTCGCTCGCGCCGTCGCCGGCCACCAGCCCGGCGGGCGCCGCATGGTTGGCCGCCAGCCACGACGCCGTCTCGACGACCCACGGCACGAAGGCCGGCTGCAGCACCAGGTCGTTCCAGCGATTCGACAGGTCCGAGGCAAACACGCCGAGGCGGCCCTTGCCCATGGCCTGATCGACCAGCGCGGGCGCGCCGTTGTCGAACCGCGCGATGACCGACGACGGCGCCGTCGTCGCGATGGTCGCGATGCGCGTGAAACGCGCCTGGTCGAACGCGCCGGCGTCGGGATCGAACAGGCGGAAGATCGGATGCCGCCCATCCGTGGGGACGAGGCTGAACGGCGTCTCGGCAGGCGGCCCCACGCGCAATCGGGGAAACGCCGAGCCAAGACCCGTGGCCAGCAGCTCCACGTTGACGCCGGGTCCCACCGCCACGAGCAACCCGCCGCCGTTTTCCACGAAGCGGCCCAGCGCCTCGGCCCCGCGTCGATCGAGGCCGGCCGTGCCCACCAGCACCGCTACGGCGACGCCGGAAAGGTCCGACACCTCCCGCACTCGGTCGGCCGGCCGCACCTCGACTCGCCAGGCGGCGCTGCCCTCCGCCGACTCGAGCGCGCGGCGGACGTACACGGCCTCGCCGAGTCCAGCACCCGGCGACGTGATGATCGCCGCGCGGACGCCGGGGCGCGGATCGAGCACGAGCCATCGCTCGTCGTCGGCCGGAATTCCGTCGGGCGTCGACCAGGCGGGCACGCACGGCGCCAGCGGTCGCCGTCACGCCGCGAAAGATCAGCTCGCCGGTGCCATCGGCGGGAAGCGTCACGCGCTGGCGGCCGAGGCTGCTTGTCGTCGAGCGACAACTCGACCTCCACGGCACGCGAGGCGCCCGGTGCTCGTCGAGCCCGACACGAAGACCCTGCGGTGTCCGATCGAGAGCCGCGATGGCGACGTTTGGCGGCAGGGGCCCGACGTCGGCGACTTCGATCGACACGCGGGCCGGCACGCCGACGGCATCGGCGGAGGTCCATCCGCTGGACTGCAGGTCGGTCACGAGCACCAGCCGGCCCGTTCGCGTGCCGACGACGTCGAGGCCGCGCGCGATCGCGGCGTGGTAGCGGGTCGGCCCGAACGAGGGTTGCAGCCGCGCGATCGCCGCGCGCGCCGCCGCGCGATCGAGGCCGGGCTCGACCAGGACGTCGGCCCGGCCGGCAAACTGCACGACGGCCACCTGGTCGCCGGCCGGCGCGTCGTCGATGGCCTGTTGCGCCAGCGTCCTCGCGCGCGCGAAGCGGACGGCGTCGCCCATGCTCGCCGAGACGTCCACGGCCACCACGGTGACGCCGGCCTCCGACGCCGACATCGGCGACTGCAGGTACGGCCGCGCGAAGCCGATCGCCAGCAGCAGCAACGCCGCCACGCGCAGCGCGAGCAGCAGCAGGTCCTGCAGCCGGCGCCGGCGAGCCTGCTCGATCGGCACCTGATGCAGGAAGCGCATCGCGCTGAACGGCACCACCGGGATCGTTCCGGCGGCGGAACAGGTGCAGCACGACCGGGATCGCCACGGCCAGTGCCCCGATCAGGAACAGCGGCGACAGAAAGCTGAGGCCGCCCATCAACGGGTCCTCATCGGCGCTTGCCTCGCGTGGCCAGGTACGTCAGCAGGGCCTGATCGAGCGGCTGGCTGGTGTCGAGCACCTGGTAGTCGATGCCGGCGGCGCCCAACTCGCGGCGGTAGGTCGCGATGAACTCGGTGACGGCCGCCAGGTACGCGTCGCGCACGCGGGCGGGATGCGTCAGCAGCTCCGATGCGTCCTCGAGATCCTTGAACCGCACCGGCCGATCGAAGGGAAACGTCAGCTCGGCGTGGTCGAGCACGTGGAAGACGAGCACGTCGCATCCGCGATGGCGCAGGTGCTTCAGCCCTTTCACGACGCGAGCCGGGTCGTCGAACAGGTCGGAGATGAGCACGACCAGCCCGCGCTTGGTCAGCGCCTCGGCCAGCTGGTTCATCGGCGGCGCGGCATCGGTGCGCCGCTCGGCCAGCTGCCGGTCGAGCGCGTGCAGGATCGCGTTCAGGTGGCCCGGGCGCAGGCCCGGCGGAATGAACGTGCGGATGCGTGTCGTCGAAGGTCACCAGCCCCGCCGCGTCGCGCTGCTGCTGCATCAGGTAGGCAAGCGAGGCCGCCAGCACCGACCCGTATTCGAGCTTGGTCAGGCTGCCGGATCCATAGGCCATCGAGCCGCTGACGTCGAGCAGCAGGTAGCCCTTGAGGTTGGTCTCCTCCTCGAACTTCTTGACGACGTAGCGGTCGGTGCGCGCGTAGACCTTCCAGTCGATCGTCGAGAGCTCGTCGCCGGGGAAGTACTGCCGGTACTCCGCGAACTCGACGCTGAACCCCCGCAGCGGGCTGCGGTGCAGGCCCGACAGAAACCCTTCGACGATCGTCTTGGCGCGCAGTTCGAGCGAGCCCAGCCTGGCGATGATCGCCGGGTCGAGGAAGCGAAGCTCGCCGGGGCGGCTGACGCGCATGGGCGTTCCTACAGCGCGCTGCGGGGCACGGGCACGGCCTCGAGCAACCGCGTGACGATGCCGTCGGAGTCCACGCGCTCGGACTCGGCGTAGAAGTTGGTGATGATGCGGTGCCGCAGGATCGGATGCGCCAGCGCGCGGATATCGGCGACCGAGACGTGATACCGGCCGTCGATGAGCGCGCGGGCCTTGCCTCCGAGGATGAGGGCCTGGCTGGCGCGAAGGCCCGCGCCCCACCGCACCCAGGTGTCGACGAAGTCGAGCTTGCCGACGCGTCCTTCGCGTCCCGGCCGCGACGCGTTCACCAGCTGCACGGCGTACCGCGCGACGTCTTCGGCCACCAGCACCTGCCGCACCAGCTCCTGAATCTGCAGGATGTCGGCTTCCGCCGAGCACGCGCGAAGGATGGGGCCGCGCGGCCGCGGTGGTCTCGGTGACGACCCGCACCTCTTCGTCCTCGTTGAGGTACTTCATGACGATGTTGAACATGAAGCGGTCGAGCTGCGCCTCCGGCAGCGGATACGTGCCCTCGAGCTCGATCGGGTTCTGCGTGGCCAGCACGAAGAACGGCCGCTCGAGCTCGTAGGTGCGGCCGGCCGCCGTGACGTGGTACTCCTGCATCGCTTCGAGCAGCGCGGCCTGCGTCTTGGGCGGCGTCCGGTTGATCTCGTCGGCGAGGATGATCTGCGCGAAGATCGGGCCCTGCACGAACCGCAGCCCGCGCACGCCGTTGCTCTCGTCGAGGATCTCGGTGCCCGTGATGTCGGAGGGCATCAGGTCGGGCGTGAACTGGATGCGCTTGAAGCTCAGGTCCAGAATCTCGGCCAGCGTCTTGATCAGCAGCGTCTTGGCCAGGCCCGGCACGCCGGTGATCAGGCAGTGCCCGCCCGTGAAGAGCGCCACCAGGACCTGATCGACCACCTCGTCCTGCCCGACGATGACCTTGCGCAGCTCCGTCAGGATCTTCGCGCGCGCGTCGGCCACCTTCTCGGCAATGCCGTTGCTGACTGCCCCGCCGCTGAACGACGACATTCAGACTCCCTCTGTTCCTCGGCGCGTAGGGCGCACGACCCTCGCCCACGCCTCACACTTCCCCCTCCCTCTACGTCCCTCAGTGCGTCAACGCGTACACGATCTCGTTGATGCCCATCCGATACGCCTCGCGCGTGTTGCGGATGTAGCCGGGATACTCCTCGGCATTGGACCACTCCCAGCCGTCGCCCATGTCCGTGTTCCAGTTGATGAGCACCATCGGGCGCTCGCGGTCGTCGAGCACGGCGCGCAGGTGCGGCACGAACCCGCCCTTCTCCCACGTGCGGCCGCTCAGAAACGAGCCCAGCCCCGGAATCTGCGGATAGGCGTCGATCTTGTAGAAGCACGTGTAGATCGGGTGCGACACCGGCAGGTCCACGATCCGCCGGTCCGGAAACACGCGCTGCAGCTCCCGCACCAGATTCTCCCACTCATAGGGCCCGTGGAAGTCGTCGAAGGTGGCCGTGCCGCCGCGCAGCAGGAACTCGCGCAGGATCGGCACTTCGGCCTCCTGGAGCCGCAGGTTGCCGGGCTCCACGAAGTAGATCCACGGGTACTGCCACAGCGTGGGGTCCTCGAGCGTGAGCACGGCCGGGTCGCCGACTTCGACGGCCGTCACCGACTTGAGCCGCCGCGACAGGTTCTGCTCGGCGGCCGGGCGCGTCGATGGCCCAGGGCTCGCCCCAGTAGTCGAAGCGGTAGTTGCTGCCGGGGCGGAAGTGCGCGGTGTACTTGATGCGCACGAAGGTCCACTGCAGGCCGGCCAGGTGCGCGCCGGGCTGGCTCTGGGCGACCGCGTCGGGCGCCGAGGGCACGGCGCACAGCCAGCGCGGCCAGAACAGCGCCGGCCAGCATCGAGCGCGCGGCGCCGCATCAGCGGCCCCCATCCACGAGCGTGAGCAGCAGGTCCTGCGCGCGCGCGTAGGACGGCGCGACCTCGAGCGCGGCGAGGACCTGGCGCTTGGCCTGCGGCGCGGCGCCTACCGCGAGGTAGCTTTCGGCGAGGTCGCAATACGCGGCGGCCTTGTCGACCGGGCCGGCCGCCAGCGCCGCGCGAAACCACCGCGCGGCCACATCCGGCGCGCTGGTGTCGAGGGCATGGCGCCCCAGGGCCGCCGACGCCGTGGCGTCGAAGGGGTCGAGCTCGGCGACACGGGCCCACGCCCGCGCCGCGCGCGCTGGCTCGCGCGACGGATCGACCAGCGACGCCAGCCGGCGCGCCGCCTCGATGTTGGTGTCGTCGCGTGTCGAGCAGCCGCTCGAGCGCGTCGATGGCGCGCGCGGTGTCGCCGCGGCTCGGCCGCCAGATTGGCGATGCGCCCGAGCGGGCTGTCGTTGCCCACCAGCGACGGCAGCAGGTAGGCGGCGCGCTCCCACGCCTCGTAGGCGGCCGGCACCTCGCCGGCGGCCGCGTGCACGTCGCCCAGCCGCAGTCTGCAGGTCGACGTTGCCGGGGTACTCGGCCGCCAGCGCCTCGATCGTCTCGCGCGGCGTCCGCGCCGTGAGCCGGATGTCCTCCGGGCCGCGCCTGGCCGCCAGCACGGCGGCGAAGCGCTCGGTGACGGAGGCGACAAACTCGGGCTCGATCTCGGCGAGCGTCGGCCCGACAGCCCGCCGCATCGCCTCGTCGACCGACACGCCCTCGGCAAACGCGCGCACCAGCGCCTGCAGCGCCGGCTCGCCGCGCGTCATCACCAGGTGGTCGACCAGCAGCGACGCCTCGTAGTACGCCAGCGCGATGGTCTCGCCCGACATGAAGCCGCGATTGAGATCGGCCAGCGGGATGACCTCGCCGCGCTCGAGCGCGTCGGCAAACCGCAGCTCCATCTCGCGACCCCACTCGGGACGCGCGCGCTGCTCCTCGAACACCGAGATGCCCTCGGTGAGCCAGCGCGGGATGCGGTTGTTCGACATCTGCAGCGTGATGACGTGCGCCATCTCGTGCCACAGCGTGGCCTGCCAGTTGAAGGTGCCCGGCGGCCGCGCCCGCGGCGAGTCGAGCGTCACCACGCGTCCGAAGCAGGCGCCGAGCGCTCCGACCATGCCCGGCAGGCCGACGTTGCGCACGGCGAAGTCGTCGTGCTTGGGAAAGATCTCGACCAGGACGCGGCCGTCGACGGTGTGCCCGTACCGCGCGGCCAGCGTGTCGAGCGCCTTGCGCGCCAGCGGCAGCGCGTGCTCGCGCAGGACCGGCGCCTCGTCGGGATGCAGCCGCAGCGTCACCACGCCGTCGTCGGAGGTCTCGAACCGCTCGAGGTTGTCGAGCAGCCCGAGCAGGTTGTAGGTCACGACGTCGTACGGATCGGCACGGAACGCCGTGTCGAGCGCGACGCGCGCGCCAGGCTCGTCGCCGGTGCGAAGCAGGTGCACGCCGAGGTCGGCCGACGCGCGGACGTTGCCGGGTTCGATCTCGAGCGCCTTGCGCGCCAGGCTGGCCGCCGCATCGAAGCGGTAGTGCCGCGCGGCCTGCGCGCCGGCGAGCCGGTAGACGTCGCCGTAGCGCGGGTTGATGGCCAGCACCGCGCCGACCAGCGCGTCGAAGTCCGCGGTCCGGTCGTCGAGCAGCGCGATGGCCGCCTTGCGCGACAGCGCCTCGAGGCTCGACGGATTCACGCCAGGGCCTGCTCGACCGCCGTGCGGGCCTGGTCGCGATGGTCCTCGTCGAGCGCCAGGTCGGCCAGCACGAGATAGGCCGGCACCAGCGACGGGTTGAGGCTCAGCGCGCGGGCCACCAGTTCGCGAGCGGTCGCGCCGCTTTCGTCCGCAAAGGCGCGCGCCAGGCCGGCAAAGGCGGCCGCGTTGCGGCGATCGCTTTGCAGCGCGGCGCGGAACGACCGCACCGCCTCGGAGCGATTCTGCTTGTCGAGGAACAGCTCGCCCCACGTGATCTGGAGCGCGGCATCGTCGCCGATCAGCGCCGCCGCATCGCGGAAGAGCGTGTTGGCCTGCTCGTAGCGGCCGAGCCGATATGCGGCGCGGGCGGCGCGGCCAAGCACTTCGCCGTCATCGGAACGCGCGGCCGCAGCCACCACCGGCTCGAGCAGGCGCCGCGCCTCGGCCGTGCGTCCTCGCAGCAGGTGCAGTTGCCCGAGTTCGAGCTGCGCGTCGCCAAGCGGCGAGAGCTTGATGCTGGCGGCCAGCGCCGTCGCCGCCTCGTCGTATTTTCCGATGGCGATGAGCGCGCGCCCGCGCAGCAACTGGACGTCGGCATCGGCGGGCAGGGCGCGCGTGAGTTCTATCGCTTCTGCATAGCGGCCCTCGCGCAGGGCCCGCATCGCGTCGTAGCGCACGCGGGCAGGCGAGGACACCTCGTCGGGAGGACGCGACTGTCCCGCCACGGGGAGAGCCGTCGCCACACCCAGCGCCAACGCGGCCAGCACGGCCGCCGCCGGTGGGATGAGCGCAGGCATGCAGGAGGAACCGACACGGCCAGTATAGCCGGTGTCGTTAGGACGCCGCGCGGCCACGCGCGGTTCTGTTGCGGCAGGTTGGCGTCAGGGACGAGCGGTGGTATGACCGGCGAGCGCGCGTTCCTCGACGTCGATGCGGCGCCAGATGAGCCAGCCAAATCCCAGCGTCGCGACGACGCCGGCCACAGGCGCCTGCAGCGCGACGGCAATCGCGACGATCTCGCCGATGACGGCGACGTAGTTCGGATGACGCAGGAGGCGATACGGTCCGCTCCGCACCAGCGGCGCGCCCGGCAGGACGAGCACGCGGAACGTCCACCGCGGGCCCAGGTGGGCCATCGCCCAGAACTTCAGGGCCTTCGCCCAGCCAAACAGCACCAGCCCCGCCGACGACCCAGTTGCGTGACAACGGCCCGCCGACGGCCGCCTCAATCCCGATCAGCACGAACGCCGCCGGATACGCGATTCGCATCCACCCGATCACGTCGTCGGGCGGCTCGACGGCGCCTTTGGCGCGAAGCGCCTTCTCGTTGAACAGCGAAAGTTGCAGCTCGACCAGCATGAGGAGCAGGACGGCGGCGGTGACGAGCGGCGGCGACGGGGAGGGGGGACAGCATGCTCGTGCCAGGTGCCTGGTGCTAGGTGCTTCGTGCGGTGCCTGTGTGCGTGCGGTGCTACGTGCCGGGTGCCAGTGCCGGTGCCTGGTGCGCCAGCGTGCACTGGCACGTGCAGCACTCGGCACCGCACTCGGCACCGGCACAGGCACCCAGCAGATTCTGTTCGCTACGCTCGCTCGGCGAGTCGGGCGCCGGCGCGTACGCGTAGAAGTCCTGCAGGAAGCGCCCCGTGTAGTCGTCGAGCAGCGCGTCCACGCGCTTTGGATCCTGCGAGGCGACGATCAGGCCCGCGTGGTGCTTCTTCTTCACGCGGTAGACGATCTCCGCATCGGTGTAGCTCGACGTGTCGGGCTGCTCCTGCTTTGACAGCGTCAGCGCCAGGCCGGCATAGCCGTCCTTCACGTTTGGCAGGTGGTAGGGCTGGTCTTCGCCGGCAATCTCGATCTTCGCCCACTCGGCCCAGAGGTTGATTCCGGTGGCGGCCTGGACCACATCGACGATGTAGGCGCCGCCGACGCGGGCGGAGGTCTCGAGGAAGTACCAGCGGCCGTCCTCGGCGCTGCGGATGAACTCGGTGTGCGCCACGCCACGCACCAGTCCGAGCGTCGACAGGACCTCGCGGTTGATGGCCATCAGCGGCTTCCACGCCGATGCGGCCCTGGCCACCGTGCGCGTCGTGAAGATGCCGCCCTGGTGCGCGACGCTGAACGGCGGCGCGCCGTACTGGTGCGCCGCGTGGAAGATCACGTCGCGCTCCCAGACGAGCGAGTCCACGTGGAAGACGTCGCCTTTCACGAAGCGCTCGAGCAGGTAGTACGACCGCCGATCGCCCAGCGCGTCGAGCGCCGGCCACAGGTCGTCGACCCGCTCGATGCGGGAGATGCCGATGGCGGCCGCATTCGAGCGTGGCTTGAGCATCCACGGCCCCGGCACGCCCTCGGCGAACCGGCGGACCTGATCGTCGTTGACCGTGTGCACGAACTCGGGGACCAGCACGCCCTGGTTGCGCGCCTTCACGCGCATGGCGAGCTTGTCGCGGAAGTACCGCGCGGTGGTCTCGCCCATGCCGGGGACCCGCAGGTGCTCGCGCAGCAGCGCGGCCGTCTCGACGTCGAAATCGTCGAGCGCGACGATGCGGTCGATCACGCGTGACCGGGCCAGGTGGCTGACGCCCTTCAGCAGGTCGTCGCGCGGGATCTCCCGCGGGATGTAGAAGGTGTCGTCGATGGCCTCGCGGGGCCAGTCGGCGTCCTTCAGCGTGTCGACCGTGAGCAGCAGGACGCGGCACCCCTGCCGCTTGCACTCACGGATGAACTCCTGGCCCTTTTCGTAGGTCGCGATGCAAAGGATGGTGGGGCAGCGAGTCCGGCACTTGACGAGTATCCTGCAGGCCGGCGGCTTCAGGCTACAGGCAGAGGATCGGCCAACGACGCGCGGACTTGCAGATACAATTCCACGCGCTATGCAGCGCGAATCGCACCAGTGGTTTACCGAACGTCTCGGCCGCGCCATGGGCCTTCGGGTCTACGGGCACTGGGGCATGCCGCTGCTGGCGTTCCCCACCAGCGGCGGCGACGAATGGGAGATGGAGGGCCAGGGCATGGTGGCGGCCCTGGAGGAGTTCATCGACGGCGGCCGGATCAAGCTGTTTTGTGTCGGGTCCAACGGCGACCAGAGCTTCTACGACAAGGGGGCGCACCCGTTTCATCGCAGCTGGATGCAGCGGCAGTGGGACGAGTACATCCGCTGGGAAGTCATCCCCTTCATCCACTCGCACTGCAACGGGCTGCCGCGCAATCGCCACGATGGGCGCCTCGCTTGGCGCGTATCACGCCGCCAACACGTTGTTCAAGCACCCCGACGCCGTGCGCGTCTGCTTCGCCATGTCCGGGCTCTACGACCTGCGCAGCTTCATGGACGGGCTCTACGACGACAACTTCTATTTCAACAACCCCATCGACTACATCGGCGGCATGACCGATCCCTGGCAGATCGGCCAGATCTCGAGCGCGCGCGTGCACATCGCAACGGGCACCGGGCCGTTTGAACACCCCGTCGCACTCCTACGATCTGTCGCGCGCGCTGAGCTTCAAGGGCATCTCCCACCACCTCGACGACTGGGGCCCGCTCGGGGGCCACGACTGGCCGTACTGGAAACACCAGATGCGGGAATACTTGAAGGGGATCTAGCCGGCGATCCAACACGCCGTTCCCTCTCGCGCCTCGCTCCCAGCCCGGACCTCCCGCCTCGCACGGTTTCTCGCGTATTTCCAGCTCAAGCGCCGCTTGGCCTCGCGCTTTGCGTCACGCACGACGGCGTCTCCCCACGCCGGCTGAGTTGTCCGATCACCCGACAGCAGGAGGTGGAGGATAGAGAGTCCTCGCCCAGGTGGCTGCACGCTTTTCGTTTGGCTGCTGGCATCCGCCGCGGCCGCCCAGTCGACGGCAACGCTGCAAGGCCTCGTCACCGACGAGCAGGGCGCCATCGTGCCCGGGCGTTTCGATCGTCGCGCGATCGAAGGCGACCGGGGCTCGAGCGCACGGCGGTCTCCGACTCGGCGGGCCAGTACCTTCTGGCGTCGCTCGCGCCCGGCTTGTATCAGGTCGAAGCCAAACTGAGCGGCTTCAAGCCCCAGGCGAAGGAAGTCGAGCTGGCGGTCGCGCGGACTGTGTCCGTCGACTTTCAACTCGGCGTCGGCACGGTCGCCGAGGCCGTCACGGTCGTGGCCGAGACGCCGGTCATCGAGGCGTCGACGATCTCGGTCGGGCCAGGTCATCAACCAGCGCACGGTGCAGGACATCCCGCTCAACGGGCGGCACTTCGTGGATCTCGGGCTGCTCATTCCCGGATTCGGTGACGCCGCCACAGGCCGGATTCCTCACGGCTCCGCTGCGCGGACAGGGGTCGTTTGCGTTCAACTCGGCGGGCAACCGGGAAGACACCGTGAACTTCATGGTGAACGGCGTGAACCTGAACGACATGGTCCAGAACCAGATCACCTTCCAGCCGTCGATCAACACGGTCTCGCAGTTCAAGGTCGACAACTCGACGTTCAGCGCCGAGTACGGCCGCAACTCGGGCGCCATCGTCAACATCGCGACGCGCTCCGGCACCAACGAGGTGCACGGCGAGGCGTTCGAGTTCTTCCGCAACGAAGGGCTCGACGCCCGCAACTTCTTCAATGTCGAGCCGGCGCGGCAGTCGCCGTTCAAGCGCAACCAGTTTGGCGTCAGCGTCGGCGGTCCCATCGTGAGGAACCGGACGTTCTTCTTCGGCAGCTACGAGGGGCTGCGGCAGCGGCAGGGCATCGACGTCAACAGCGGCGTGCTCCGCGAAGACGAGCGCGCGGGGGTCACCGATACGGTCTCTCGCAATCTGCTGGCGTTCATTCCCGACGCCGACCGGCATCGGGTCCCGGGGCGAAGGCCGTTTCGTGGGGTCGGCCACGGCGCCGGTCGACATCGACCAGGGCACGGGCGACATCACTCACGTCTTCGGGGAGAACGACACGCTCCACGGCTACTACGCGTTCCAGGAGGACGCGCGCGGCGAGCCGACGCTGCAGGGCAACACGATCCCGGGATTCGGCGACACGCGCGAATCGACGCGGCAGATTGGAACCCTGAACCACACGCACGTGTTCGGGACGCAACTGGTGAACGAGGCGCGCTTCGGGTTCAACCGGATCCACATCACCTTCATGCCCAACACGCCGCTGAACCCGGCCGACTACGGCATCAACAACGGCATCACCACGCCGCTCGGCCTGCCGCAGATGACCATCACGAGCCTGGGCCTCAACTTCGGAGGCCCCGGGGGCTTTCCGCAGGGCCGCACGGACCTGACCTTCGTGCTCTCCGACACGGCCAGCTACCTGCGAGGACGGCACGCCATCAAGGTGGGCGGCGAGTTCCGGCGATTCAACAACGAGAACTTCACGTCGGATACGGGGACGTTCACCTTCCCGACCGTCGCCGACTTCCAGGCGGGACGCGGCAGCCAGTTCGGGATCACGCTCGGCGACCGCCCGAGCGACATCACGCAGCAGGCCCTCGGGCTGTTCGTCCAGGACAGCGTGCGCCTGACATCCAACCTGCTGCTCGAGCTGGGCGTGCGCTACGACGCGAACTTCGCCCCGACCGACAGCGAGGATCGGTTCGTGGTCTTCGATGAAGCCACCGCGTCGCTGGTTCGCGTGGGCACCAACGGCCGCGACTCGATCTACCAGTCCAGCCACGACGTCGGTCCCGCGCGTCGGCGTCGTCTGGGACCCGTTCAAGGACGGGAAGACCTCGGTCCGCGGCGCGTTTGCCATCGCGATTGACCAGCCCGTGACCAACGTCGTGACGCCGACGACCGCCAATCCCCCGCTGGCCGTGCCGGTGGTGTTCGGCGGCGCCGTGCGGCTCGACAGCGCCATCACGACAGCCCTGGCTTCGGGCCTTGCGCCGGCGTCGGTGAATCCGGACTTCAAGGGCGGCCGGATGCAGAACTGGAACGTGAACGTGGAGCGCCAGATTGGCTCGGCGATGGGCGTCATGGTCGGCTACTTCGGTTCGAAGGGCGACCGCCTGCGCATCTCACGCAACATCAACCAGTTCGTCAACGGCGTGCGGCCGTATCCACGGCTCTCGCCGACCAGCCCGATCCTGCCGGGGGCCTCGCTCGGCAACATCACCGAAGTCGGCAGCTTCGGCGAGTCGCACTATCACGGGCTCTGGATCTCGGCGAACCAGCGGCTCTCCCGCGGGCTGCAGTTCAACGCGTCGTACACGCTGTCGAAGTCCACGGACTTCAACTCGCTGAGCTCGCAGGGCGTGGTCGTGCAGGACAGCTTCAACCTGGCCGACAGCGAAGGGCCGTCGGACTTCGACGCGCGCCACCGCTTCGTCATCAACGCGATTTACGAGCTGCCGTTCACCGGCAACTGGCTCAAGGAGGGGTGGCAAGTCGGCCTCATCGTGCAGGCCCAGAGCGGCAATCCGATCAGCATCGTGACGGCCATCAACACCTTCACGGGGGTCGCCAACACGCTTCGGCCCGATCTCATCGGCGACCCGGCGATCGTCGGCACGCCCGACAAGTGGTTCGAGAACTCGGTGTGCGATCCGCGCATCTCCGGTTCATGCGGTGCCGGTTCCGTGTTCGCATTGCCGGTCTCGCCGGCCGGCGCGTTCCACTTCGGCAACCTCGGGCGCAACGCGATCCTCGGCCCCGGCTTCAGCAACACCGACTTGTCCCTCATCAAGAACACGAGAGTCGGTCCCACGCAGCTGCAGCTGCGCGTCGAGGCGTTCAACCTGTTCAATCGCGCCAACTTCGGGCAACCCGGGCGCATCGCCGCCGTCGGCAGCACGGCGTTTGGCGTGATCACCAACACCCGCTTCCCGACCGGCGACTCCGGCTCGGCGCGGCAGATTCAGTTCGCGGTGAAGGCGCTCTTCTGATCGTGGCCGGGCGGTCGCACCGTGGGCGGCTCGGTCGACCTGCCTCGGCGCCGTTCGGCGCCTCGCTGTCGCTCGTGCCGGGGGCTCGGGCGCCTTCGGCGCCGAGGGGCGCACTCGCTACGCTCGTGCGGGGGCGTCGCGCTTCGCGCTCGGCGGAGGGAGGTCACTCCGCGCGCAACGCACGCACCGGATCGACGCCTGCGGCACGCAGGGCGGGACGCAGCGCGGCCGCGACCGCGACGACAAACATCAGGGCGGGCGCCAGCACGAACACCCAGGGGTCGCTCGTGCTGATATCCGTCAGCAGCGTCTGGAGCGCTCGCGTCGCGCCCAACGCCCCCACTGTGCCCACGGCCACACCGGCGGCCACGAGAGACAAGGCCTGCCGCAGAACCAGGCCGACGACGCTGGACCTGGTGGCGCCAAGCGCCATCCGGACACCGATCTCGCGCGTCTGCTGGCTCACGATGTGCGCGACCGTGCCGTAAAGCCCAATCGCTGCGAGCACGAGCGCAAGGGCCGCCAGCGCGCCGAGCAGCGTCGCGTTGAAACGCTGTGGCCCGAGCGACCGCGCGACGAGCTCCTCCATCGGCCGGACGTCTGAAACCGGCTGCTGCGGATCGACCGACCAGATGGCCTGTTGGGCAGACCGTGCCAGTTCTCCCGGCCTTCCGTCCCCGCGAACGACCACCGAAAACGCGAGCAGCCGGACCGCCAACGCCGTGAACGGGTCGTTCTGCTGCGCCAGCGGCACATACAGGGTCGGCACAGGCGGGGCATTCATGCCGACGTCGCGGACGTCACCGACGATGCCGACGATCTCACGAGGTAGCGTGTCGGCCAGATCCGGCAGCGAGGGCTGGCCGAGCGTGATGCGCTGGCCGAGCGGGTCGGCGCCGGGCCAGATCCGGGCCGCTGCGGCTTCGTTGATCACGACGACCGGCAGCGAATCCGGGCGGTCGCGCGCGGTGAATACCCGACCTCTGCGCAGCGGGATCTGCAGGGCGTCGAAGTAGCCGGGGCTGCCCGCGCGGTACTGCGCCCAGCCCACGCCCGTTTCCGTGCCAGGGACGTACCGCCCTTCGATCGCGAACACCATGTCCGTGTCGAGTTGCAGCGGCAGCAGCAGGGCCACGGCGGCCGCCCGCACGCCCGGCACCGCGACGAGTCGCTGCTCCACCTGCTCCTGGAACTGGGCCATCGCGCGACGGCTGCCGTACCTGGCCTCGGGCAGGGCGACCTTCAACGTCAAGACGTGTTCGGCGACGAAGCCTGGATGGGTGCCGAGGAGTCCGGCCAGGCTCTTCACCAGGAGGAACGCGCAGATGACCAGCACGAGCGCGAAGGCCACTTCGCCGGCCACGAGGGTGCGCCGCGTCCAACGGCCCGTCTGGCCGATCGTGCGGTGAGCGCCAGCCCGGAGCAAGCGGTCGAGGTCCGGGCGGGCTGACAACATCGCGGGCAGAAGCCCCGTGGCGAGGCCCGTGACGAGCGACAGCGCAAGCGCAAAGGCGAACACCCGCCAGTTGACGGCGATGCCTTCGGCGTAGGGCACATGAACCGGGCTCAGGGCCAGCAGCGCCGGCACACCGGCCGCGGCGATCGCGACGCCCGCCAGGCCGCCGATGACCGCCAGCAGGACGCCCTCGACCAGCAGTTGGCGTGCGACGGTCCACGTGTTTGCGCCGAGCGCGACGCGCAGCGCGATCTCGTGCTGCCGGCCGGCCGCCTGCGCCAACTGCAGGTTGGCGACGTTGACGCACCCGACCAGCAGCACGAACGCCGCCGAGACGAGGAGGATGAGCAACGCCTGACGCATGTCCCCGTACAGGCGATCCCGCAGCGGCCTGACGGTGACGGTCTCGTCGTCGCCCATGAGGCCGGGAGAGGCACGCTTCAGCGCCGCTCCGGCCACCTCCATGGCGGCACGCGCCTGGGCCATCGTCGTCTCTCCCTTGAGCCGCGCCACGACCTCGAAGTTGTGCGCCCGGTCCTGGCTGGCGGGGTCGAACTGGAAGAGCGTCCAGAGCGCGGCGACATCCGGGTAGCGAAACCCCTCCGGCATGACGCCAATCACGGTATACGGGAGGGTGTTGAGCGTGATCGCCCGGCCGACGATCTCGGGACTCGCGCCGAAACGGTTTGTCCAGAACGCGTGGCTCAAGACGACGACCCGCGGCCCCCCTGGAAGGTCCTCTTCCTCGCGGAACGCGCGTCCGAGCAGGGGCCGCACGCCCATCACCTCGAAAAAGGCCGCCGAGACCAGTGCCCCAGGCACCCGTTCGGGGGGCCCCGAACCAATCAGGCTGAACGCCGATCCCAGGGAACTGCACGCGGCAGTGTCGGCGAAGACCGCGCGGCCCTCGCGCCGCCAGTGCAGAAACTTCGGGGGTGAGACGCTCGAGCTGAAGTCACCCTGGAAGGCGCGGCCGATCTGGACGAGACGATCCGGCTGAGGGAACGGCAGCGGACGCAGCAACGTCGCATCGACGACCGTGAAGATCGCGGTCGTCGCGCCGATGGCCAGCGCGAGGGTCAGGACGGTTGTGGCGGCGAACCCCGGCTGCCGGCGCAGCAGTGCGCGCGGCGTAGCGAAGGTCTCGCCAGAGATCGGCAAACGCGTTGCCGGTGTGCACGCCAGGCACGAGCGGGGACGTCTGGTGCGACTGGCGCAGCGGCGCCATGTAGCGGGCCAGGGTGTCGGCGTCGGTGAACTCGGCGAGCGCCAGGCGCGTCGCCTCGTCTGGCGCGACGCCGGCGGTCAACAGCTCCCGGCGCCTGTCGTCGAGGTGCTGCGACAGCTCGTCGACGATCTCGGCCTCGCGCGCCGGCGACAGACGCAACGACGCCAGCCGTGGGCGCACGTACGCCGCCCAGTCGACCGGCTGGCCGGCGCGGGAGGGGTCAGACACGTTCGCCTCCCGCGACACGCCGCACGGCTTCCACGAACTCCGCCCACGTCTTCCGCTGCTGCGCCAGCACACGCCGCCCGTCGGCCGTGACCTTGTAGAACCGGCGCCGCCGCTCGTCGGGCTTCTCCACCCACGTTCCCTTGATCCATCCGCGCTCCTCGAGGCGATAGAGGAGCGGGTACAGGGAGTCGATGTGGAACGTCAGCGCGCCGCCGGACCGCGTGTGGATGAGCTTGCTCAGCTGGTAGCCGTGCCGGGGCCGCGCCTCGAGCAGCGACAGGATGAGCAGCTCGGCGGACCCCTTCTTCAGCTCGCGATCCAGCGCGCGCGTGTTCATACCTGCCATAGACAGATAGTATATAAGCAGGTATCAGCGTGCAACCGGGCGGGCATCGCTGGCGCACTCGCTGCGCTCCTGCGGGGGCTCGTGGCCTTTGGTCACGAGGGCGGCTCGGCGTCGAAGTTTCCCTCGCGGCCGGAAGGCCGCCCCACGCCGAGCGCGACAGCGCGAGGCGGCCCGCGCGAGCGCAGCGAGCGCCTCCTCGTCGGCGAACGCGACGAGCCCTCGCTACGCGATCGAGTTCGTCGGCAGGATCGGCGTGCGATGCTCGTCGACGTCGATGTGGCGGCCCAGGGATTCGGCGCGAAGGCGGATCTGGCGGTACAGGTGATACCGCAGCGGCCCGAGGAACATGTAGGCCGAGGTGAGGTGCAGCCACTGATCGCCGCGTTCGTCGGCGATCGTCTCGGTCAGCGTCTTCGCGCGCTCGGCATACCACTCCGGCGTCACCGCGCCGCGCTCCATCCGCTTCTTGAGAATCGTGAGCTGCCGCGACCGGTTGACGATCTCGGGATGATGGTTGACCCCCAGGATCCGCGGCATGGTGCCCGACCGATCGCGGGCGACCTCGATGGCCGTCAGCGCATCGCCCGGAGGCCCGCACACGCCCAGCGCCTCACACGACAACCCGACCACGTCTGACGGCAGCCCCGCCGACGGCGGAATGAGGTCGTACAGGCGGTTGTCGAGGATCTTCAGTCGTCGCCGATCGGGCAGCTCGTGCGCCAGGCGGCCGAACCAGGGGTGCTCGAGCGCGGCATCGGTGAGCACGTTATCGACGACGCCCGAGCTCTTGCCGCCCTTTTCAGGCCCCCGAAGGACGACATCGGCAATGCCCAGCCACCGGCACATCACGCCGAAGGTGTGGCACACGGCCAGCAACGCCGCGTCGTCGTCGGCGCGAATCGCCGTCGAACAACTCGAACAGCGGCGCTTCCCAGCCTGGGTCTTCGGCGATGCCCTGCGACCCCGGCGACACGCCGTCGTTGAGGCGCGGGTCCAGATGGCCGGGCCCACCGGTGCCGACGTAGATCTGGTGCCGCCGACCCGGACGCTCGGGAATCTGGTGCCCCCGGCGTACGTCGTAGGACAGCACTCGCACGCGCAGCCCGGCGTCGCGCAGCGCCGGCGTCAGGTCGCACACGATGTTCTGAATGCCGTAGCCGATCGCGTCGTGGCCAAGATTCGGCCACCCGTGGTGCATGTCGAGCAGGGCGAGGTCGATGGCCGCCTCGTCGGCCGGTGGCAGTTCTCCGCCACGCTCCACCCGTGCGAACGCAAACGTCGGATCCGCGCCCGTCGTCGGGCACGCCGTGACGCAGACGTCCTGCCCGTGCGTCAGCCGGTGCTGGCAATCAAATGGCACGCAATCTCCACTTGATGACGGACGTCAACCACAGAGACACGGAGAACACAGAGACGCCACAGAGAACAACTTTGGCAGCGCTGGGATGCACCCCGATGCTGGGAGCATCCCAAACGCCCCAAAAAGCTCTCTGTGCGTCCTCTGTGTTCTCCGTGTCTCTGTGGTTAACGGTCGTCATCAGGCATCCTTCGCGCGGACGATGTAGGACGGGACCTGGCCGCCGCCCGAGGTGACGTTGGCCAGGCCGCCGGCGCTGAGGCGCGTCAGGAAGCCGGCGAGCTTGCCGCGATACAGGTACGGCGCGCAGTCGACGAGCATGTCGCCGAGGACGGCGCCTTCGCCGGGCTTGAAGCGCGGGAACAGCTCGCGGCGCACGTGAATCTTTTCCTGCACGATCCAGGAGTCGTCCTGCCCGCCGAGTGCGCGCGCGATGGTGGCGTCCCACGTCGTCCTCGTCGGCCTCCCAGCCCAGGGTGACGCCGTGGCCGCCGAAGTCGTCGTTGGGCTTCATCACCAGGTCGGCCCGATGCGCACGGACGTAGGCGATCAGGTCGATCGTCTCGCCGTGCCGTCTCGGTCGTCCCTTCGCGCACCAGCCGCGTCCACGGCACGTGGGGCGCGATGGTCGCCCGGTCGGCGGCGTCGAACACGTCGGCGTAGCGCGCGTCGGTGAGCACCGAGAAAAACGCCTTCTTGTGCGGCAGCTTGCAGCGCAAGCGTGTTGGCCACGCACACGGCCCGTGCGGCGTACGCGTCCACCAGCGCGCGGCAGTCGTCGGGCCGATCGACGATGTCGTTGATGAGGCACCGGCGATAGACCAGGTCGATGCGCCGGCCGTCGAGGGTCAGCGACGTGCCGTCAAACGCCAGGTCGCGCGGGTCGCACACGACGGTGGGCACGCCCAGATCGAGGAACCGCGTCTGCAGCATCTCGAACTCGGCCCAGGTCGGCACGCCGCGAAAGTCCACGATGGCGATCGTGGGAGGGCTCGCCGTCCCGCCCCACTCGCGGTAGCTGGCCAGCAGCGCGTCGAGCATCGGCCCCATCAGCTTGGGCGCCGTGGCGTCGTACCGCTCGCGGAAGCGCCTGGTGACGGCCAGCGTGTCGAACACGCCGACCAGCGTCTCGGTGTAGCCAAGCCCGGCCGGCGACTCGGCGTTGTACTCCGCGAACTGGAGCGACCCTGGCAGGATGAACGAATCCAGGCGCGATGCCGTGCTTGCGCGCTGGTAGCCGGGGTCGATCGCCACCAGCGCGCGCTCGGCCTCGGTGAGCGCAAGCGCGTCGAACAGGTCCGGCCGCGCGGTGGACGCGGCCACCAGCGTCTCGCCCATCCGCGCGATGGTCTCCGACACGCGGGTCACCAGCGCCACCTGCTCGTCGTCGAGAAAGAACGGCCGCAGGAACGGACAGTGGATGCGGTCGCCGAAGTGCAGGTGCCGCGACCGCAGTTCCGCGGTGAACGCCTCGGCGTAGGCCGGCGTCAGCTCCACCTCGGGACGCAGCAGGCCGTGCCAGTGGTCGATGGCGTCGGTGACGAGCGACAGGCTACACCTCCGACTTGCGCGTGCGCGGCGCGCGCGGCTTGGCGGCCTTCGGGGCGCCGGACTCGCCCGCGCCAGTCGGCAGCACGACGGGCGCCGCGTCGGCGGGCGCCGGCTGCCCGATCACGCCGGCGGCGCCGCCGAGGCCGACCATCTGCTCCCACCGCGGCCACGGGTTGGTCCTGGCGCCGCTCGAGCGTCGCGATCGATCACCAGGCGCGACATCTTGTCGAGCACCATGTCGAAGTAGTGCTGCGTGATGCGGTCGCGCTCGAAGTCCGGCGCCGGGTTCAGGAAGTCGATGGCGTACGGCACGCCGTCGGCCACGGCGAACTCGATGGTGTTCATCTCGTAGCCCAGCGCCTGGTTGATCGTCTGCGCGTCCTTGATGACCCGGTCGCCGAGCTCGGACGACAGGTAGGTGTGGTTGACGATGTAGCGCCGCTCGCGCGGGTCGTAGTGGACCGGAACGATGTCCGTCTTGCCGAAGGTGAAGCAGCGCACGTACTGGTCGAAGTCGACGAACTCCTGCAGCGTCATGCAATACGGCGCCGTGCCGTCGTAGGCCGCCAGCAGCTCGCTCGACGTCGTGGACCTTGTAGACGTGCTTCCAGCCGCCGCCGGAGTACGGCTTGAGGATCGCCGGGCGGCCGACGTAGTCGAGCAGCCCTTCCCAGTCGACCGGGTACTCGAGGTTCTTGAGCGACTCGGACGTCAGGTCCACCGTGGCCGGATACGCCTTCTGCGGCAGCAGCACCGTCTTGGGAATCGCCACGCCGAGCTTCGACGGCCACGGCGTAGTTGAAGAACTTGTCGTCGGCCGTCCACCAGAACGGGTTGTTGATGACGTAGGTGCCTTCGAGCACCGCGTGCTTCAGATACCCGCGGTAGTACTCGATCTCGTGCGAGATGCGGTCGACGATGACGCTGTAGCGCGCGGCCTCGCCCATCCTGGTCCCGCCCAGCTTCACCATCTCGGCCGTGATGCCGTGCGGCTTGCCCAGCTCGTTCACCGCGTTGATGAACGCCGGCGGGAACGAGAACTCGCGCCCGCACATCAGGCCGACGACTTTCGGTATGTTCGCCATGACTCACCGACCTGACCGCAATCCGCCCAACCTGACCACCTGCCGCACCTGGCGACCCTCAGACTCTCATCGCCGCCGGGCGCGTCTCGCGCACGAGGTGCTGCACGACGGCCTTCAGGTCGCCGGTCTCGCGATAGACCTTCAACTGGCGATCGGCGCTGGTGCCGTCGCGCAGGATGTTCTTCACGTGGTCCACGTGCGCGCGGCTGCCCAGTTCGTCCACCACGTCGTCGACGAACTCGATCAGCTCGAGGGCCAGCGTCGCGCATCGGCACCTCGGACTTCTTGCCGAAGTCGATGAGGTTGCCGTCGATCCCCCAGCGTGCGGCGCGCCACTTGTTCTCTTCGATCAGCGCGCGGCGATAGAGGCGGAAGCCCATGTTCTTCGTGTAGAGCTTGTACAGCTTCACGATGATGGCCTGCGCCACTGCCGCGATGGCGATCGTGTCCTCGACCCGCGTGGGCACGTCGCACACGCGGAACTCCAGCGTGCCAAACGTCGGATGCGGCCGGATGTCCCACCAGATCCTCTTGCCGTCGTCGATGCAGTGGAGGTCGATCAGCAGGTTGACGTAGCTCTCGTACTCGCTCCACGAGCCGAAGTGGTCGGGCACGCCGGTCCGCGGGAAGCCGCCGGAAGATCGTCGTGCGATACGACTTGAGGCCGGTGTCGCGCCCCATCCAGAACGGCGAGCTGGTCGACAGGGCCAGCAGGTGCGGCAGGAAGTACCGCGCGGCGTTCATGATGTCGATGGTCGCCGCCTTGTCCGGCATGGCGACGTGGACGTGCAACCCGAAGATGAGCAGCGAGCGCGCGAGCTGCTGCAGTTCCTCGACGATGTTCTCGTAGCGCTCGCCGGGCGAGATGACCTGATCGATCCACGACGAGAACGGGTGCGTGCCGGCCGCCGCCACCGCCAGGCCGACGCGATCGGCCGCGGCACACAGCTCCGATCGGATCTTCAGCATCTCGTGCTGCAGCTGGCCGACGTCCTCGCAGATGTTCGTGCCGACTTCCACGATCGACTGGTGCATCTCGCGCTTCATCTGGTCGCCCAGCGACCGGCTGCCCGCGGCGAGCAGTTGCGAGACGTGCGAGCGGAGCTCCCAGGTGTTGGGGTCGACGATCTGGAACTCCTCCTCGACGCCAATCGTGAACCGGTGGGCCATTGGGAAATGATACTTTGAAAGGCGAGATGTACGACCACGGCGCAGGAGACGCCCTGCGCGGCAACATCGTCGGCAACATCCGGCGGCTCGATCGAGTGCACAGCCCGGAACTGGGCAACCACCGCGACATTCACGTGTACCTGCCGCCGTCCTACACCCAGAGCGGGCGGCACTATCCCGTCGTCTACATGCACGACGGCCAGAACTTGTTCGACCACGCGATGTCGTTTGCCGGCGAATGGGGCGTGGACGAGACGCTGGAGCGCATCGCCCACGAGGGCGTAGAGGCGATCGTCGTCGGCGTGCCCAACATGGGCGCGGCCCGCACGTCCGAATACAGCCCCTATCGCGACGACCGGCTGGGCGGCGGGCACGGGGATGCGTACCTGCGGTTTCTCACCGACACGCTGAAGCCGCTGGTCGACACATCAGTTCCGCACCAGGCGCGAGCCCGAGCACACCGGGCTGGCCGGGTCGTCGATGGGCGGGCTCATCAGCCTCTACGGTTTCCTGCGCCGGCCCGACGTCTTCGGCTTTGCCGGCGTGATGAGCCCGTCGCTGTGGTTTGGACGCGGCGCCATCTTCACCGACGTGCAGCAGCTGCCATCGTGGGACGGGCGCCTCTACCTCGACACCGGGACCGCCGAGGGCCGGGCGCAGGTGCGCCAGACGCGCGAGATGGCGCGGCTGTTGCGACGCAAGGCGCGGCATCCGCGGCTGCAATTGCGCTATGTCGAAGATCGCGGCGCCGGCCACAACGAGGCGGCCTGGGCGGGCCGGTTCGAGCGGGCGATTCGGTGGCTGCTGCCGCGGAAGCGGGGGGAATTGAATTGGTGATTGCAGATTCAGATTGCACGAATGCGCGATGACGCAGATTGACGTCGCCCGCGTAGCCGATGAGCCTGGTCAGCAAACCCGGCCACACGCGCGTGGCGGATGCGGCGGTGCTGACGCCCATCGGCTCGGCCACGAGCGATCGAAGCAGGCGATTGACGCGGAGTTTGGCGCCGAGCTCCTGACGGCGCCGGCTGGCCAGTCGCAGGTGCGCGCCGACTTGCCCTTCAAGTGATTCGAGCGCAGCCGCGGCAGCCAGCTCTCCCCCGCGCATCGCCAGGCGCAGCCCGTCGCCGGTCATCGGGTCGACGAACCCGGCGGCGTCTCCGGCGAGCAACAACCCTTCGACGCCAGCGCTCGCGACATCCACCGCAAGCGGCCCCATCATCGTCACTGGTGTCGCGCGGCGTGCGCCGTGGAATCGCGGTCCGAGCTGCTCGTCATTCCGAAGCGCGCGTTCCAACGCCTCGGCCGAGGCAGACCCGATGGCTCTCGCGCGTGCCTCGGGCACGACCAGGCACGCGTTGGCCAGCCCGCCGGGGACCGGCGCGACGCCGATGTAGTGTCCGCGGCGCACGTGCATCTCGCCGACGTCCAGAAAGCCCGTGACGCCTTCGAAATAGGCGCCAATGGCCCAGCGGCGCGGGCGACGGGGGTGGCGTGCGAGCCCGAGCGCCAGGGCCAGGGTCGACCGCCGGCCATCTGCGGCAATGACCACACGAGCAGGCCGGCTGGTCGATCCCTTGCCCGTCTGCGTGGACACGCCGGCGACGCGCGCGGCACCCGCGGCGCCCTCTACGACCGGTCCCGCGACACGGACGCCCTGCTCGACACGCGCGCCGGCGCGAGCCGCCGCGTCGAGCAACAGCGCATCGAGGTCGCGTCGGCAAATCGATCGTCCGACGACACCGCCGGGGTAACTGGCGTGCACGGCGACCCCGCCGGGCCCGGTCACCAGCATGCCCGACATCGGCAGCCCGCGCTGATTCACAGCCGCCGCCAGATCGTGCCTCGCCAGCAGCGCCATGGCGCCGGGATTTACCGAGTCTCCGCAAAGCTTTTCGCGTGGAAACGACGCGCGATCGAGAATCGTGACGCTCACGCCGGCGCGCGCGAGCACGAGTGCCGCAATGGATCCGGCGGGCCGCCGCCGACGATGAGGACGTCAGTCATGACCCGTCGGCGAGACCGAAGCACCACGACGGATCCGGTACGCATCTACCGCATGACCCATCTCGTACGTCGGCTCGTCCTGTGGTTCGCGCATCCATCAACCGCCCCCAGCACGACGGCACTGTTCTTCGACCCGAACCCCAGGCAGTTGCACAACGCAGCGGCCGGACGCGCCTTCCGGCCCTCCCGCGGAAGGTAGTCCATGTCGCACGCCGGGTCCTGGTCGATCAGGTTCGCCGTCGGCGGGAGGAACCCGCGCGACAGGGCAAGCGCGGTCGCGACGATGCCGGCCGCGCCGCTGGCGCCTTGCGGATGGCCGATCATCGACTTGGTCGACGAACCCGGCACACGCTCGGCCAGCGCGCCGAACACGCGACGCGTGCATTGCGACTCGATGGCGTCGTTGAGCTGTGTGGACGTGCCGTGGTAGTTGACGTACCCGATCTCGTCGAGCGCGCGATGCGACCGCTCAACCGCCCCGCGCATGGCGGCGACGATCTCGGCGCCGTCGGGATCCATCTGCACGCGGTGATAGGCGTCACAGGTCGAGTGGTACCCCTCGACCGTCGCGTAGACAGGCGCGCCGCGAGCCCGCGCGCGATCCTCGGCCTCGACGACGTACATCCACGCGCCTTCGCCCAGCACGAAGCCGTCGCGGCCGCGGTCGAACGGGCGCGACGCCTCGGCCGGCCTGTCGTTGTAGCGCGTGGACACGGCACGCATGCGCGAGAAGCCGAAGATCATGCCCGGCGTCACGCACCCATCGGCGCCGCCCGACAGCAGCACGTCGGCTTCACCGGATCGGATCAACCTGGCCGCATAGCCCAGCGCGTCGGTCGAACTCGTGCAGCCGGTGGACAGCACGTGGCTGATGCCGCGCAGGCCGAGCGAAATCGACACCTCGCTCGAGACCATCCCGACAATGCCGACGGCGATTGCGTAGGGGGTGACGTGGCGCCCGCCATTGGTGAAAAAGTCGCGGTACTGCGACTCGCCGACGTCGATGCCCCCGCCGCCGCTGCCGATGATCACGCCCCCGCCCGGTTCGTCGACGCGAAGGCCCGCGTCGTTCCACGCCTCGCGCGCGGCGATCACCGCCAGCAGCGCGGCGCGCGAGTAGCGCCTGGGATCGGCGCGCGACTCGCGGCCGTCGTCGTCTTCTCCGTCGAGCCGCTGCGCATCGGCGATCGTGACTGGCGGGACGGGCGCGGCCACCTGGCAGGGATACGACGAGGCGTCAAACTCGGTGATGGCGCGCGTGCCGCTGGCGCCGCGGTGGATGTGATCCCAGAACACATCGCGGCCGACGCCAAAGGTGGAGACCACGCCGATGCCCGAGATCACCACCCGTCGGGTCGTCATCTGGTCACTATAATACCCACCGGATGCACGCCCCTCGCGCCGCGGGCGCCGCTGCTGGCCTGGCTCGGCGGCGCCTGCTTTGTCGCCTCGCTCGCCTATTTCGCGTGGACGTATTACGTGCGGCTCGGCCGCGTCGAGCCCGACGGCCCGCTCGTCGCGCCGCTCCTGGTCGACCTCGCGCTGTTTGGCGGCTTCGCCCTTCACCACAGCGTGCTCGCGCGGAGCGGCGTCAAGCGGTGGCTCACTCGCCGCGTGCCGCCTCAACTGGAGCGCTCCGTCTATGTCTGGGTCGCCAGCCTGCTCTTCATCGCGGTGTGCGCCTGGTGGCGGGATGTGCCGGGCGAGGTCTATCGTCACGGCGGAGCCCTCGGCCGTTCCGCACTGGATCGCCGTCGCGCTGGGGGCCTGGCTCACTGCGCGCTCGGCGGGGGTGATCGACCCGCTCGACCTGGCCGGGATTCGACAGGCAGAGGGCGCCTCGGCGCCCCCTCGCCTTCGCGTGATTGGCCCCTTTCGCTGGGTTCGTCACCCGATCTATCTCGGATGGTTGCTGCTGGTCTTTGGCGTGCCTCACATGACCGCAACCCGTCTCGCGTTTGCGGCGATCAGCTCGGCGTACCTCGTCGCCGCGATCCCGTTCGAGGAACGCTCGCTCGTCGAGACCTTTGGCGATGAGTATCGACGGTACCAGCACGCCGTGCGCTGGCGGTTGGTCCCCGGCGTCTGGTAGCCGCGCGGCGGCAGAAGTATCCGCAGATTACGGGATTTCAGGGATTGCTGGGCGCAAGCAACCCGAGCGACCCGCGGCAAAGCCGCGGCAGTGCGACAAGGACGGACGCGAGGATAGAGCCATCTGCTCCAGGGCTTTCATCCTCGCGCCCGTCCTTGTCACACCGACCGCCGCTTCGCGGCCGGTGTCGCTCGGGTTGCGCTATTCCAGGCCGCCGCAGTCACACCTGAGCGTCATGCGTAATCTGCGAAATCTGCGGTTACCTCAAGGGGTCCGCCGCACGAACCGCATGCCGCGCGCGCGGCCGGCGCCGATCGTAAAGCCTTTGGGCGGTTCGTCGCCCGAGTCGAACTTCACGACGAGGCCACTCGACGTGAACACGTCGCGGAACGCCGGCGCCAGCAGACGCGCGGGCGCGCGCAGGTCGCGCACGGACCAGCGTCTGCCCGTCGCGCACGATCTGCCAGTCGGCCTGCAGTTCGTCGCTGAAGAACGTGCCCGCGTAGCGATCCAGTTCATCGGCGGACGGCGACCAGGGCTCCTGCGCGACAAACACGATCGCCTCGCCGCCATCGGCCACACGCTCGAACCGCCGCGGCATGTCCTCGACGAAACGGTACCGCGTCGACAGGTCGCGCACCTGATAGATGCCGTCGCCAACGGCTTCGAGGGGACGAGGCTGACCGCCGCTCACGAGCGCCAGACCCCGCTCGTGTGGCGCAAAGCGCGCCACCAGCATCCGCTCGTCCTGCCAGTACGTGCCGGCAAACCGCGAGAGGCTGCGCGTGTCCGGATCGGGGCCGGCCCTGCCGGCCTCGGCGCCGGCTCGGTCAGGCGCCCTCGCAGCACGATGTCGGCGACGCGGTTCGCACGCTCCTCCGGATCGGCCGTGGCGAGATTGCACAGCACCATCACCGACGTCTTCACGGTCGGCAATCGCAACAGCTCGGCGCGGTAGCCCGCCCACGACCCACCGTGGCGGACGGTGGGCAGTCCCCGGTAGGTGCCGACGAACAACCCGAGCCCGTAGCCGATGGGCCTTCCGCTCGCCAGGCGTCCCTCGCTCTGCAAGGCACCGACGAGGCGCTCGCCGCCAACGCCGGCGCGTAGAAATTCGCGTCCCACTTCAGCAGATCGGCAATCGATGTCTGCACGGCGCCGTCGCCCAGTTGCTCCCAGTTCGACAAGGCGACGCGAAAGCCCGTGCCCGCCGGCTCGTACCCGGTCGCGCGGCGCGGCACGACGGCCGCGTGGTCGTCCATGTATCGCGTCGCGTGCATCCCGGCTGGCCGAAAGATCCGCTCGGCCGCAAACGCGCGCCAGTCCCTTGCCCGACGCGCGCTCGACGATGAGCGAGGCGAGGAAGAACCCGGTGTTGCTGTAGGCAAACTCGGCGCCGGGTCGAAAATCGAGCGCCTTCTGTCGGCTCACCAGGTCCAGCGCCAGCGCGGGCGAGGTCACGTCCTCCATCTGCCAGCCGGCCAGCGTCATCAGCGTGATGTAGTCGCGCAGGCCGCTGGTGTGCGTCAACAGGTGCCGGATCGTGATTGTCTGGCCGTAGTCCGGCACTTCAGGCAGGTACTTCCGCACGTCGTCGTCGAGCGACAACTTGCCGTCCTCGACCAGCAGCAGGATGGCGGTGGCGAGGAACTGCTTCGACGTCGAGCCGATGTCAAAGACCGTCTCCGGCGTGAAGGCGACGTCGTGCTCGATGTTCGCGCGGCCGTAGCCGCGGGTGTACAGGAAGGCGCCGTCGGAGACGACGCCGAGCATGCAGCCCGGCGACGCCGGCTTGTCGTAGTCGGCAAACACCGCGTCGATGGCCCTGGTGTCGGCCGCAGACAACGCTCGCGATTGCGCCAATGGCGCGATGCCTCCAAGCGCCGCCGCCACAACCGCTGTTGCCAGTGTCGCCCGATCCATCCGCAGTCGCTCTCCCTCGCACTTGGCACGTCAGCACCCGGCACTCAGCACCGCACCCAGCACTCGGCACCCGGCACCCGGCACTTCCCTATTCTTCGTCCTCGACATCCTTCGGCAGGCCTTCCAGCTCATGCAGATAGACGAGCGACTGGTGGGACGGCACTTCAAAACGCGTGCGGCAGCTCGCGCACGTCACCATGTCGTCAAGGCGCAGCAGGTAGTCGCGCAGCTTGGCATACATCGCCCGGTCCCGCTCGTCGGCGCCGTTGGGGATCCGGTCCTTCTTGGTGCGTCGCATCCACCGCAGCTGGTAGTCGTTGGTCCGGCGGCACCGCGTGCACGTCAGCCGCGTGTTGCGCATCTCCTGCTTCTCGACGAAGAAATCACGTTCTTGCAAACTCATGGGAGAAGCATAACCTGCGCGGGCGCGCGCGACGCGCGCTCCCTACGGGTTACTCTTAGTCCGTATGGCCGACTCGACCCAGCCTGTCATTCCCGCCGAGCTGCCCGTGCTGCCGCTGCGAGAAGCGGTCGCCTTCCCGCTCAGCGTGCTGCCGCTGACGGTCAATCGCCCCGTCTCCATCGACGCCGTCAATCGCGCGCTTGCGGCCGGCGACCGCATGGTGTTTCTGGCGCTGCAGTCGACCAAGGCCGAAGACCCGCAACCGCCGGACCTGCACGCGATTGGCACCGTGGGCGTCATCCGGCAGATGGCGCGGACGCCCGCCGGCATCCAGGCGGTCATCGAGGGCATCGGCCGGGCCCGGAGCACCGTGGTCAACCGGACCGGCAACACGATGACCGCTTCCATCGGCCTGCTGCCCGAGGTCGCCGACAGGAGCCTGGAAGTCGACGCCTACGTGCGGCGCATCCAGGAGCAGGTGGACAAGGCGCTGTCGCTGACCAGCGGCCTGGCGCAGGAACTGCGCGGCGTCGTCGCCAACCTCGACGACCCGCTGCGCCTGGCGTACCTGCTCGGCAGCCTGCTCGACATGCCGGTCGCCGACAAGCAGACGCTGCTCGAGGCCGACACGCTGCTGGCGAAGCTGGAGACGGTGTCGGCCGCCCTGGACCGCGAAATCGCCCTGCTCGAAGTGAAGGGCAAGATCGAGTCGCAGGCGCAGCAGGAGATGTCCGACGCGCAGCGGCAGTACTACCTGCGCCAGCAGCTCAAGGCGATCCAGGAAGAGCTGGGCGAGGGCGAGGCCGACGAGATCAAGCTGCTGCGCGAGAAGGTCACGGCGGCCGGGCTGCCGGAAACGGTGCAGCAGGCCGCCGATCGGGAGCTGGGCCGGCTGGCGCGCATGAACCAGGCCTCGCCCGACTACCAGATGACGCGCACGTACCTGGAGTGGCTGCTCGAGATCCCCTGGAGCGTGACGACCGAAGACCGCCTCGACCCGATCGAGGCGCGCCGCGTGCTCGACGAAGACCACTACGACCTGGACAAGATCAAGGAGCGCATCGTCGAGTACCTCGCCGTGCGGAAGCTCAAGGGCGACATGAAGGGGCCGATCCTCTGCTTCGTCGGCCCGCCCGGCGTCGGCAAGACATCGCTCGGCCAGTCGATCGCGCGCGCCATGAACCGCAAGTTCGTGCGCATCTCGCTCGGCGGCGTGCGCGACGAAGCCGAGATCCGCGGGCACCGCCGCACCTACATCGGCGCGCTGCCCGGCCGCATCGTCAACGCGATGAAGCAGGCCGGCGCCATGAACCCGGTGTTCATGCTCGACGAGATGGACAAGCTCGCCGCCGGCTTCCAGGGCGACCCGGCCGCCGCGCTGCTCGAGGTGCTCGACCCGGCGCAGAACCACTCGTTCCGCGACCACTACCTCGAAGTGCCGCTGGATCTGTCGCGCGTGCTGTTCATCGCCACCGCCAACCAGCTGGGCACGCTGCATCCGGCGCTGCTCGACCGGATGGAGGTCGTGTCGCTGTCGGGCTACACCGAAGACGAGAAGCGTCACATCGCGCGACGGTTCCTGATTCCGCGCCAGCTGCAGGAACACGGCCTGCCCGACGGCGTCCTCGAGATCACCGACGCCGCGCTTGGCGTGGTGATCACGCAGTACACGCGGGAAGCGGGCGTCCGCAACCTCGAGCGGATGATCGGCGCCATCGCCCGCAAAGTCGCCGCGCGTCTGGCCGGCCGGCCGGCCGACGAGACCGGCCCGCCCGCGACCACGCGTGTCGACGCCGAGCAGGTGCCGCAGTACCTCGGCCAGCCGCGCTTCCAGCCCGAGTCGCCGTTCCGCACGTCGCGCCCCGGCGTCGCCACCGGCGTGGCGTGGACCGAGACAGGCGGCGACGTGCTCTTCATCGAAGCGACGTTGATGCCGGGCGGCAGCCAGCAGATCATCCTGACCGGTCAACTCGGCAGCGTCATGCAGGAATCGGCGCGCGCGGCGGTGAGCCACATCCGCTCGAACATCATCGAACTGGGGATCGCGCCGGACTTCTTCGACCACAAGGACCTGCACGTCCACGTCCCGGCGGGCGCGATTCCCAAGGACGGGCCTTCGGCGGGCGTGACCATGGCCACGGCGATCCTGTCGGCGATCCGCAGGATCCCGATCCGGTCCGACGTGGCGATGACCGGCGAGATCACGTTGTCGGGGCTGGTGCTGCCCGTCGGCGGCATTCGCGAGAAGGCGCTGGCCGCACGGCGCATGGGCATCAAGACGTTCGTCCTGCCCGCCCGCAACGCCGCCGACCTCGAAGAGCTGCCCGCGGATCTGAAGAAGGACATGCGCTTTGTGCCGGCGGCGACCCTCGAAGACGTGCTGCGGGAAGCGCTGCCGGCGAACGAACCGGCGCTTGCGACGGAACTCGCGGACTAGAATCACGGGTTCTCAGCAGGTTCACAGGTTCACGGGTTCACCACGTCCGTTCGCGTGATCGCCTTCTACATCTCCGGCCACGGCTTCGGCCACGCCTCGCGCGACATCGAGGTGCTCAACGCGCTTGGGCGGCTGGCGCCGCACGAGCCGGTCGCCGTGCGGACGTCGGCGCCGAGGTGGCTGTTCGACCTGACGCTCACGCGGCCGGTCGACTTCCACACCGCGCGAGTGCGACACCGGCATCGTGCAGATCGACAGCCTGAGCCTTGACGAGGCCGCGACCGTTGCGCCGCGCGTCGGCGTTTCACGAACGGCTCGATGCGCTCGCGGCCGACGAGGCGCGGTGGCTCCGCTCGATCGGCGCGCGCCTGGTGGTCGGCGACATCCCGCCGCTGGCGTGCGCGGCCGCGCACGCGGCCGGCCTGCCCGGCGATCGCGCTGGGCAACTTCACCTGGGACTGGATCTACGAGGGCTACCGCGAGTGGCTCCCGCCAGGATCCGATCTCATCGAGAAGCTCGGCGATGCGTATGCCCTCGCCGACACGGCGCTGCGCCTGCCGATGCACGGCGGCTTCGCGACGATGCGGCGAGGTCGTCGATCTGCCGTTCATCGCGCGCCGTTCCACGCGCGCATCCGGCCGACACGCGGGCGCAACTCGGCCTGCCGCGCGATCGACCGCTGGCGCTGCTGTCGTTCGGCGGCTACGGGCTGCAGCGCATCGATCTTGGCGCGGCGGCCGGCCTGACCGGCTACACGATCGTCGTGACCGCCGACGTCACCGCAAACCGTCGCGCCGACGAGGTCCCGTCAGACGCGGGCGGCTCGCGCCTTTCCGTCCAACGTGAAGCTGGTCGACGAGCAGGCGCTCTACGCCGGAGGCTTGCGCTACGAGGATCTCGTCGCGGCGGTCGATGTCGTGCTCACCAAGCCCGGCTACGGCATCATCGCCGAATGCGTGGCCAACGACACGGCGATCGTCTACACCTCGCGCGGCCATTTCGTCGAGTACAGACGTGCTGGTTCGCGAGATGCCCCGGTGGCTGCGCTGCGGGTTCATCTCGAACGACGACCTGCTGGCCGGGCGCTGGCAGCAGGCGCTGGACGAGACGCTCGCGCAGCCGGCGCCGCCCGAGAGTCGATCGACGTCGACGGCGCGGAGCGAGCGGCGCAGAATCATCGTCGATCACCTGTAGGGGACGCGCGCACGCGCGCCCCTACGCTAGTCCTTGATGCAGGTCACCAGCGACCAGATCGGCGGGATGTTCACCTTCTCGATCGACACCGGCGTCAGCTCCGCCTGCGCGAGAAACGCCGGCAGGTCGAGGTCGGACTTGAAGCCGATGTGGACGGTGAACGGCGAGATCGCGCGCTCGATGGCGGACAGGATGGTCCCGTTGCTGCGGAAGTGGTTCAGGACGATGATGCGGCCGCCGGGACGGCACACCCGCCGCATCTCGCGCACGACGGCCACCGGGTCGGGCACGACCGAGATCAGGTACGGGGCGTAGACGATGTCGTAGGAGTCGTCGGGAAAGGCGATGGAGGTGGCGTCCATCTGCCAGAGGCTGACGTGCTCGAGGTCGTTCTTGGCGACGCGCTCGTGCGCCTTCTCGAGCATCGAGTCAGACAGGTCGATGCCGGTAATCTGGCAATCCTTCGGATACAGCGTGAGGTTGATGCCGGTGCCGACGCCGACTTCGAGGATGCGGTCGCCCGGGCTGATGGCCATCCGCTGCAGCGCCTGGAGCCGCCCGGCGTGCAGCGTCGGCCCGAAGACGATGTCGTAGACCGAGGCGAGCTTCTCGTACACGCCCGCCACGAAGTCGGTTTCCACCGCCGTGACCGACAGCGCGCGGGTGGCCGCGTCGTTGGCCGCGAGGTAGTCCTCGTCTGTCGTGCGCCTGCTCCGCTCGAACAAGGCCATGCGCGTCGCTGCTCCTCGCCTCGCGTCGGCCCGCCAGGTCGGCGGGTCACGTGAGAACGTTCTCGGGACTATACCTTGCGGGCCAGTGCCCGACAAACAATTGTTACACCGCGCCATCAGCCGCGGACGGGCAGTCGGGCCAACACGGCGGCCACAGCCGCCGGCGGTCCGCCCACCTGCAACCCCTGCACACGGCCGCGCACCGCGTCGGCAATCTCGACGGCGATGGCAAGCCCTTCCTCGGCGGCGCGCCCCTGCGCGTCGGCGACGGCGCATCCTGGCCAGCAGCGCCTCGGGCACGCGCAGGTTCGGCACCTCGTTGGCCAGGAACTCGGCGTGCAGCAGGCTGTCGAACGGCCGCACGGCCGCCAGGATCGGCAGCGCGCACGTGTGCCGTCTTCTCGAGGAACGCGTCGAGCGCGTCGAGGTCGAAAATCGGCAGGGTGATCGGCGAACTCCGCGCCCGCCTCGACCTTGTACTCGAACCGCCGCACCTCGTCGTCCAGGCGCGGCGCCGTGGGGTTGCCGACCACGCCGACGTGGAAGGCCGTGGGCCGTCCGATGGCCTGGCCGCCGACGTCGCGGCCGCGATTGAGCCGCGTGACGGCATTGGCCAGGCCGATCGAGTCCACGTCGAAGACCAGCGTCGCATCGGAGTAGTCGCCGCGCTTGCGCGGATCGCCGGTGACCAGCAGCAGGTTGCGGATGCCGGTGGCGTGCGCGCCCAGCAGGTCCGACTGCATGCCGAGCAGGTAGCGGTCGCGGCAGTGGTACTGAAGCACGGGCTCGAGGCCCGCCTGCTTGAGCAGCACGGCCAGCGACAGCGCGCTCATCCGCGCGCTGCCCTTGGCGCCTTCCGAGACGGTGATGGCGTCGACGCCAAGCGCCGGCCAGGCGGCGCGGCCTCGGCCAGCACGTCGGTGGCGTCCACGCCCCTGGGCGGCTCCAACTCGACGGTGACCACGGGCCGGCCTTCGGCCAGCGACACGCGCCAGCGCGCGACTTGTCGGCGCGCGGGACCGGCGCGGCCTCGGGTTCAGCGGCCGGCGCAGACGTGCCCGACGACGGCCACGCGCGCGGCGCCAGGCGCCTGCGCGTTCACCGCGAGCCGGATCTGCCGGATGTGCTCGGGCGTGGTGCCGCAGCAGCCGCCCGACCAGGCGCACGCCGCGCTGAATGAAACGCCGGGCGTACGACGCCATGTACTCCGGCGAGCAGAGGTAGATGTTGCGCCCCTCGATGTCGCGCGGCCGGCCCGCGTTGGGCTGCGCCGAGAGCGTTCGCGGCGTCGCGCGCGCCAGCCGCTCGATGGTCTCGAGCATCGGCGCCGGCCCGACGCTGCAGTTGACGCCGATCACGGTCGCGCCGCGCGCGTCGAGCGCGGGGCCGAACTCTTCCGGCGGCGTGCCGTCCAGGCTGTTGCCGTCTTCCTCGGTCGTCATCTGCGCGACGATGGGCAGGTCGGTCAGCGACCGCACGGCGGCAATCGCGGCGCCGATCTCGTTGACGTCGCGAAACGTCTCGAGGATGAACAGGTCCACGCCGCCTTCGAGCAGCGCCGCGGCCTGTTCCTTGAAGTAGCTCTCGGCCTCGTCGACGCCCGTGCGCCCGAACGGCTCGATGCGGATGCCCAGCGGGCCGATCGCGCCGGCCACCCACGCCGCGCTCGCGCGCCGCGCCGCGCGCGATCTCGCGCGCCGGTGACGTTGATCTCGTGCAGCCGGTCGCTGAGGCCGAAGGCCGCGAGCTTCACGCGGTTGGCGCCAAACGTGTTGCGTCTCGATGACGTCGGCGCCGGCGCGCAGGTACTCCCGGTGCACTTCGCCGACCAGGTCGGGCTGCGCGAGGTTCAGCGCGTCGAACGACCGGTTGATGAAGACGCCCCGGGCGTAGAGCATCGTGCCCATCGCCCCGTCGCAGACGAGCACACGCTCGTCGAGCGCATCGAGAAAGGAGCGTTTCATTGTCGAGGGTGTTCACCTGCCAATCACGGAGACACGAAGTCCGCACGACGTACAGAGGTTCGTCTGGCGTACCCAAGAAACGTTCTTGTGCGTCTCCGTGTCTTCGTGTCTCGGTCGGTTGACGAGCATCTATCGCTCGCCAGGAACTCTCGCGCCGGCAGGCGCGGGGACGAGCATGTCGGTCTTGTCCCAGATGAAGTCCTTGTTGCTGTAGACCGCCGTCTCGTAGTCCTTGCCCATGAAGATGGCCGACACCGGGCAGGCCTCTTCGCAGTAGCCGCAGAAGATGCAGCGCGTCTTGTGGATCTGGTAGACCTTCGCGTAGCGCGGGCCGGCCATCACCGAGCCGTCGTTCTCGGCGGCTTCGAGGTAGATGGCGTCGGCCGGGCACGCCACGGCGCACAGGCCGCAGGCCACGCACTTTTCCAGGCCGTTTTCGTCCCGCATCAGCACCTGCTTGCCGCGGAACTTCGGGAACATCGGGACCTTTTCGTCCGGATAGTTCACGGTGACGGGCTTGCGGAAGATGTGCTTGAACGTCGTCGCAAAGCCCGTGAGGATCTCGCTGATCATGGGGAAATCATAGCATCCCGGGGCTCCGGGCTACCAGCGCCGGCTGCGGGCCTGCGCCATCAGGCCCGGCTCCTGCAATCTGCAATCTGCAATCTACAATTGCATTGACCAGTGGAACCTCGTTTCCTGACCGCCCAGCAGTTCCTGCTCACCACCCTGGTGTTCAAGATCGCCATCATGGCGCTGCTGGCCACGATGCTGGTGCGGTATCGCCGGTTCCGCCACATCCTGATCTTCGAGCGCCGGGGGATCCTCGACCGCGGGATTCTCGCGTTTTCGCTCGGCATTCCGCTCATCGCCGGCGTCGCCGCCCGCATCCTGCTGCGCTACGACGCGGCGGACCTGTCGCTGGAAGGGTCGTTTCTCGTCGGCCTGATCGCCGGGCCGTACGCCGGCGCCATGGTCGGGGCCCTCACCGCGGTGCCCGCCATGATCGCGTCGGAATGGGGCGCGCTGCCGTTTGCCGTCGGCTGCGGCTTTGCCGGCGGCGGCCTCCGCGAGCTGTGCCCGAAGGAGGCCATCTGGCACTTCTCGCCGTTTGTCTTCTCGGCGCTGCCCCGCCGCATCTGGAACATGGTCCGCCGGTTCCAGGTGGACTGGCAGTTCGTGCTGGTGCTGGCGCCCATCGCCCTGGAACTGGTGCGGCAGGCCGTCGGCACCCGGTTCCACGAGAACCGGCTGTTCTATCTCGACGCGCCTTCGGCGTGGCTGTTCGCGCTGGTGCTGCTCGCCACGGTGCTGTGCGTCGCCACGCCCATCAAGATCTGGAACAACGCGCGCATCGAGCACCGGCTGCACGAGCAGGAGAACCTGCTGCTGGCCGCCAAGATCGCCGCGCTCGCCAGCCAGATCAACCCGCACTTCCTCTTCAACACGCTGACCTCGATCTCGTCGCTGATCCGCTCGCAGCCCGAGACGGCGCGGATGGTCGTCCATCGCCTGTCGGCGCTGCTCCGCCGGCGGCTGCGCGACCCGAACCACTTCGTCAGCCTCCGCGAGGAGCTCGACGCCGTGGACGAGTACCTCGACATCGAGCAGATCCGCTTCGGCCCGCAGCTGCGCGTGCAGAAACAGATCGACGAGCGCGCGCTGGACGTCCTGGTGCCGAGCATGATCCTGCAGCCGCTGGTCGAAAACTGCATCAAGCACGGGCTGTCGCGCAAAGTCGGCGGCGGCACGGTGACGCTGCGCGTGGAACGCCTGGCCGACGCCGCGGCCGTCGAGGTCGTCGACGACGGGCTCGGGCATGTCGGAAGAGCGGCTGGAAACCGCGTTCAACGACGGCATCGGCCTCAGCAACGTCAGCGAGCGCCTGCGCGTGATCTACGGCGCGCGCAGCACACTGCGGCTGTCGAGCGTCATCGGGCGCGGCACGACGGTCCGCTTCGAGATCCCGGACATCGTCTCCGAGGAGCGTGCCGGTGTGTCCGAGGAGCGTGCCAGTGCCTGACGACCTCCACCTGCGCGCGGTCGTCGTCGACGACGAGCAGCTGGCGCGTGACGAGCTGTGCTACCTGCTCGACGAGGTGGGCGGCGTCGAGGTCGTCGGCCAGGCCGGCAACGGCCTCGAAGCGCTCGAGGCCATCGGCCGGTCCAGCCCGGACCTGGTGTTTCTCGACGTGCAGATGCCCGGGCTGACCGGTTTCGAGGTCGCCCGCCGGCTCTCAGACCGTCAGCCGCCCGATCACGGTCATATTCGTCACGGCGTTCGACCAGCACGCCATCGAGGCGTTCGAGGTCAACGCCGTGGACTACCTGCTGAAGCCGATCGAGGCCGGCGCGGCTCGAAACGGCCGTCCAGCGGGCCAGACGCCGGGTGGCGCCGGCTGCCCCGATGAACGACCAGTTGGAGCGCATCGTCCAACTGATGGAAACCAAGCGGCCCCGGCCCGAGCAGGTCGCGGTACAGGGTCGGGGAGCGGTTTCTGCTGGTGCAGGCCGAGGACATCATCTATGCCTCGATGGCCGACGAGTCGATTAATATAGTGACGGGCCAGGTGTCCGGGGCGAGCAACTTCCGGACTCTCGATGAGCTTCAGGCGCGGCTCGACCCGGCGGTGTTCTGGCGGGTGCACCGGTCGCACCTGGTGAACATCAACAAAATCAAGGAGATAGTCCCCTGGTTCAGCAGGAATTTCATCCTTCGGATGAAGGACGCGAAGGGCACGGAGATCCCGGTCAGCCGGTCGCAGACCCGCCGACTCCGGGAGTACCTGAAGCTTTGAGCGTGCAGCCCACCGACCCGGCCGCGCTCCCGGCCACCGAGCCTGCTCCGGCAGGTCCGGCGGCCGTGCCGCCTCCGCTCGTACCGGCAGCCGCCTACGCCGGCGCCCCGCCGGCGGCCGTGCGCATGTCACACGTTCGCGAGGAGCTGGTGGCCTGGCTCAAGACGCTGCTGTCTGCCGCCGTCTACGCCACGCTGATTGTGACCTTCGGCTTCCAGGTGGCGCGCGTCGAGGGCCAGAGCATGGCGCCGACGCTGGCCGATCAGGACCGGCTCATCGTCAACAAGTTCGCGTATCGATTCCTCGCCGACCCGCGTCGCGGGGACATCGTGATGCTCTACTACCCGATCGACCCGAACAAGTCGTTCGTCAAGCGCGTGATCGCCGAACCAGGCGACGACGTGCGGATCGTGGACGGCAAGGTGTACGTCCACGACACGCCGATGCTCGACGACTTCGTGCCGCCCGAGTTCAGGAGCCACGACGATTACGGCCCGACCGTCGTGCCCGAGGGGTACTACTTCGTGATGGGCGACCATCGCAACAACAGCTCCGACAGCCGCCACTGGGGCATGGTGCCGAAGAAGTACATCATCGGCAAGGTGCAGGTGCGGTGGTGGCCAGTTCCCACGGCGCGCATTTTCTAGCCGCCAGGCGTGGCTGAGCGCTACCGGGCGGTCTCGTCCGTCCTCGTCCGCGTCTTCTTCCTCAATCTCGTCGTCGCGGTGGCCAAGCTGGTGCTTGGCTACCTCACCGGCGCCGTCAGCATCGTCTCCGACGGCTTCCACTCCCTCACCGACTGCTTCTCGAACGTCGGCGCGCTGGTCGGCGTGCGCGTCGCGCGCAAGCCGCCGGACCACGACCACCCGTACGGCCACCGGAAGTACGAGACCATCGCCGCCGCGGCGATTGCCGGCTTCCTGATGGTGGTGATGATCGAGATCGTCGAGGCCGCCTGGCATCGGTTCAACACCCGCGCCGCCCTGTGCGGTGTCGCCGATGGCCTTCGCGGTGATGATCGCGACCATCGCCGTGAACCTCGTGGTGACGTGGTACGAGCGGCGTGCGGGCGTGCGGCTGGACAGCGAAGTGCTGCTGGCCGACGCGATGCACACGCAAAGCGACGTGTGGACGTCGCTGACGGTCGTCGTCGCGCTGGCCGGCGCGGCGCTGGGCTACCCGCTGCTCGATCCGATTGCCGCGCTGATTGTCGTGGTGTTCATCGGCCACGCCGCGTGGGAGATCTTCCGCTCGACCTCAGAGGTCCTGAGCGACCACATCGTCATTCCCGAAGACGAGGTTCGCGCGGTCGTGATGTCGGTGCCCGACGTGATGGGCTGCCACGCGATCCGCACGCGCGGCTCGCGCGACTTCGTGTTCCTCGACCTCCACATCTGGATGGCCGCCGACACCCGGCTCGATGCCGCCCACGAGATCTCGCACGACGTGAAGGACCGGCTGATGGCCACCTTCCCGCAGATCGGCGACGCCATCATCCACCTCGAACCGCCGCCACGGACGACGATCCGCAACCTCGCGTAGCCACGGAGCCACAGAGGGATTTGCCACAGAGGCACAGGTTCACAGGTTCTATGGGTTCACAGGTCACAGAGTTCACGAGGTCTCAGCGCGGCTTCGAGGCAAGTCCACTGGTTCCGTTCACAGGTACGTCTGTGGCGACGGTTCTCGTGCCTCTGGGCCACTCTCGCGGCTCTGTGGCTAATCGAGCAGCCGGGCAACGCCGCATACGCGGCCTCGTACATGGGCACGACGCGCGCGGCGGAGAAGCGCTCGACGGCGACTCGCCGCGCGGCGCGTGCGATGCGCGCGTGCAGCGCCTCATCGCCGACCAGGTTGACGATGCTGGCGGCCATGCCCTCGATGTCGTCTGGCGCGTGCAGGAAGCCGGTGACGCCGCTGTCGATCACCTCCGGTAGGCCGCCGACGCGCGAGGCCACGACCGGCACCTCACAGGCCATGGCTTCGAGCGCTGCCAGGCCGAAGCTCTCGGTGGCCGACGGCAGCAGGAACACATCGGCCTGCGACAGCACGTCCACGATGTCGTGCCGCTCGCCTGCGTACTCGACGTCGCCGCCGAGGCCCAGGCCATTCAAGCGCTGGCGTGCCGGCTCGAGCTCCGGGCCATCGCCAACCAGCACCAGCGTCGCCGGCATCTGCGCGCGCACCCGCGCGAACACGTCGACGACGGCGCCGACGCGCTTCACCGGCCTGAAGTTGGAGATGTGGACGATGCGGGTTCGCCCGCCCGGGGGACGCGGAACGTTCCGCCGCGCAAAGCGCGCCGCCGTCGAGGAAGTTCGGGATCACGCGGATCTCGCGCGTGATGCCCAGCAGCTCACACGTGTCGGCCTTGAGGCTCTCGGAGACGGCGGTCACGCCATCGGACTGGTCGATGCAGAAGGCGACCGTCTCGGTGTAGGACGGGTCGCTGCCGACCAGCGTGATGTCGGTGCCGTGCAGGGTGGTCATGACGCACGGCACGCGGTCGGTGGGGTGCGCGATCATGATCTGCCGCGCCAGGTACGCGGCCGCCGCATGCGGCACCGCGTAGTGCGCGTGCACGACGTCGAGGTGGTACTGCCGCGAGACCTGCACGATCGCCGTGGCCAGCGACAGCGCGTACTGCGGCTCGCGAAACAACGGGTAGGCGGGCGTGGCGACTTCGTGGAAGCGCAGATTCGGGCTGGTCCGATGGAAACCGGAACGGCGGCTCGGTGCTCAGCACGTGCAGGTCGTGCCCGCGATCGGCCAGCGCGATGGCCAGTTCCGTCGCCACGATGCCGCTGCCGCCCGTCGAGGCGTAGCAGACGATGCCGATTCTCACGCGCGAGGCCCTCGCGGCTCGTGGCGGCGCTTGAGAAGATGGCGGCGGATGATGGGCTCGCGCACGACGAACCCTTCGGCCCAGCGCACGCCGGCGAGCGCGCCCAGCTGCGCGTCGCGGCTTTCGACCAGCTGCGCAAACAGCGGCGACGTCAACCGCGTCGCGGTCGCGCTCTCGCCGCGCGGCGCGAACTGGCTGGCGTGACACGCCAGCGCCCGCTGCTTCACCTCGTAGAACTCCGAGACGTCCACGACAAACGACGGCTCGGCCGGCGTGTTGATGAAGTAGTGCACGAGCCAGTCGGCCCGCCACGCCTCCCCTGCGGCCTCGTAGCGGCGGAGGCCGCTGCTGAAGGCCGCGGAGGTCACCAGCGTGCACGCCGCAGTGTGGTCGGGATGCCGGTCGCCCCAGTGCGGCAGGGCGATCACCGACGGGCGGCTGGCGCGTATCAGCTCGACGATCGGCCGCGCCTGCTCCGGCACGTCGCGCAGGTGCCGGTCCGGTAATCCCAGGTTCACCCGCCAGTCGGCGCCCAGCACGACGCGAGCGGCCTCGGCCTCGCGTTCGCGTTCCTCGGGTGTGCCGTTGCTCCCCATCTCGCCGCGGGTGAGATCGCAGAGCCCGACACGCAGCCCTCTGGCGACATGATGCGCGATGGTCGCGCCCATGCCGATCTCGAGGTCGTCAGGATGCGGGCCGAAGGCGAGGAGGTCGACGGAGGCATGGACGATGATACAGAACTGGTGGGTGCTGGGTGCCGAGTGCGGTGCTACGTGCCGCTGTGCCGGCTGCTGCGTGCTGATGCGAGCCGAATGCCGTCGATGGCCATCGCCTTGTCGGCGGCCTTGAGCATGTCGTAGATCGTCAGCGCCGCGACGCTGACGGCGGTCAGCGCTTCCATCTCGACACCGGTCTTCCCCGCCAGGCGTACGGTCGCCGTAACGCGATAGCCGGTGCGGATCTCCTTCACCTGGACGTCGATGAAGGACAAGACGAGCGGATGACAGAGCGGGATGAGGTCCGCTGTGCGCTTGGCGGCCTGGATGCCGGCGATGCGGGCGATCTCGAGCGGGTTGCCTTTCTTGCGTCGCACCCTGACGAACCAGGCGCCTGGCGGCGGCCGAGACGACGATGCGCCCTTCCGCCACCGCCGTGCGCTCGACGACCGGCTTGCCGCCGACGTCGACCATCTTCACGGCGCCTGACGCGTCGACGTGGCTCAGGGCAGTCGGCGCTTCGGCACGTCTTCGCCATGTCTACGGCGTCGGTCGCCTTCGCGCGCGAGGAAGAACGAGAGGCTCTCGAGCGACTGGGTCAGGTCCACGCTCTTGAGCTTCACTCCGGGCGGCACCGTCAGCGGGCCGGGCGAGAAGTTGAGAATGGCCTTCACACCGGCAGCGACCACCTGCTTGACGACGTGTTCGGCAGCCGAAACAGGGACGGCGATGACGGCGATGCTGATGCGGTCGGTCTTGACGACTTTTTTCAGTTGCCGGACGTCGTAGATATTGACGCCGCCGCGCGACAGATGCCCGACCTTCTCGTTCAGCACGTCGAACAGCGCGACAATCTCGAAGCCTTCCTGCCGAAACCCCGGGTAGTCGGCCAGGGCCATCCCGAGGTTGCCCGCGCCCATGATCGCCACGCGCAGCTTGCGATCCAGGCCCAGAATCTGGCGCAGGTGGCGGCGCAGGTCCTTGACGTAGTACCCCACACCGCGCACGCCGAACTCGCCGAAGTAGGCCAGATCCTTCCGAATCTGCGCGGCGTTGAGTTTGAACTGCTCGGCCAGCCCCTGCGAGGAGATCGTCTCGACGCCGGAGGCGTCCAGTTCGGCGAGGCAGCGCAGGTAGATCGACAGCCGGTTGGTGGTCAGCTCCGAGACCTGATCCGGCAGCGGGCGGGGTTTGTTCGACGGTTTCACAAGACCTCTGCCGATTGTAACCCGCGTCTGAGTCGCAGTCCAGCTAATCCGCATCGCATCGTCAATCTGCATAGAATCCGCCCCCATGGCCCACTCCACGCCCAGCAAGCCCGCCGCGCCCGCTGCCGCCTTCCAGCCCTATGTCGCGGCGAGCATGTCGGTGGCCGAGTTCACCATCCGCGCCATCATCCTGGGCGCGCTGTTTGGCCTGATCTTCGGCGCCTCCACCGTGTACCTCGGCCTGCGCGCCGGTCTCACCGTCAGCGCGTCGATTCCCATCGCGGTGCTCGCAATCTCGGTGCTCAAGCGGCTGGGCGGCTCCACGATCCTGGAAAACAACATCGTCCAGACCATCGGATCTGCGGGCGAGTCACTGGCCTCAGGCGTCGTCTTCACGATTCCCGCGCTGATCTTCCTGCTGCCCTACGGCCCGGCCTACTTCAACTACACGCAGATCCTGCTGCTCGCCTTTGCCGGCGGCATTCTCGGCGTGCTGATGATGGTGCCCCTTCGTCGCGCGCTGATCGTCAAGGAGCACGGCGTGCTGCCCTACCCGGAAGGCACCGCCTGCGCCGACGTGCTGGTGGCCGGCGAGAAGGGCGGCGCCCTGGCCAGCACCGTCTTCATGGGCCTGGGCATCGGCGCGGCGTGGAAGGCGATGTCGTGGATCGTGCAGCTGTTCCGCACGGAAGTCGGCCACTCGATGCCGCGCACGAGCTTCTTCCCCAACGCCACGGTCAACGTCGACATCTCGCCCGAATACATGGGCGTCGGGCTACGTCATCGGCCCGCGCATCGCGGGCGTGATGTTTGCCGGCGGCGTCCTGTCGTGGCTGGTCCTGGTCCCGCTGCTTTCGATCCTCGGCCAGTACATCCCGGAGCCGTTTCCGCCGGTTCCCGCCAGCGGGTTGAAGCTGTCGGAGATGACCGCCGGGCAGATCTGGAGCGCCTACATCCGCTACATCGGCGCCGGCGCCGTGCTGGCGGCCGGGTTGATCACGCTGGGCCGCACGCTGCCCACCATCCTGGGCAGCTTCAAGGAAAGCATGAAGGGCCTGGGCGAAGGCGGCGCGGCCGGCACCGCGCGCACCGAACAGGACCTGCCGCTGCTCGTCGTGATGCTGGGCACGCTCGCGCTGGCCATCTTCCTGGTTGCAGTGCCCGGGCTGCCGACGCAGGGACATCCCCTGGTCGCGGTGCTGACCATCCTGTTCGGCTTCTTCTTCGTCAGCGTGTCCTCGCGCATCACCGGCCTCATCGGCAACTCGTCGAACCCGATCTCGGGCATGACCATCGCGACGCTGATCCTCACGTGCACGGTCTTTGTCGCGACGGGCTGGACCGGCGACGTCTATGCGCCCATCGCGCTCTGCGTGGGCGCCGTCGTCTGCATCGCCGCGGCCATCGCCGGGGCCACCTCGCAGGACCTGAAGACCGGGTTCCTGGTCGGCGCCACGCCGAGACACCAGCAGATCGGCCTCATCATCGGCGTGCTCACGTCGGCGCTCGTCATCGGCTACACGACGCTGTACCTGCACTCGGTGATGGGCATCGGGTCGCAGTCACTGCCGGCGCCGCAGGCCACCTTGATGTCCACCATCATCAAGGGCCTGCTCAGCCAGAACCTGCCGTGGGGGCTGGTGCTGTGCGGCGTGTCGATCTCGATCGTCCTCGAGCTGTGCGGCATCCACTCGCTCTCCTTTGCCGTCGGGTCGTACCTGCCGATTGCCACCACGGCGCCCATCTTCGCCGGCGGCGTCGTGCGGTGGTGTGTCGAGCGGAAGACCGGCGTGAAGGAAGAGTCGGACATCAGCGCCGGCACGCTCTTCAGCTCGGGCCTCATCGCCGGCGGCTCGCTGGCGGGCATCGTCTACGCGGTGCTCTACGGCCGCAACATCGTCAAGGCGGCCGACGACGGGGCGACGACGGGCTTGATCCCGTTCCTGCACGAGGGCACGATGGGAGAAGTCGCCGGCATCGCGATCTTCTTCGCGCTGGCCGTCGTGCTGTTCCGTGCGGGACAGCGGAAGTTGGCGTGACGATGGGAAGTGGCAGTGAACGAGTGCCCGAACTAGCGCCGACGAATGCCTGAACTGAAGTTCGGGCCTACGTACTGCTGGCGCTGACGCTCGGCGAGCGGCGCCGTCGTCGCGCAGCCGATGTCGCGGCGCGCGGCGACCATTCCGGCGCTCAAGGCGTTTCCGGCGTTTTACAACGGCCAATCCGTCCTGCTGCGCGCCGAGTTGCGGATCGATGGCCAGCGCGGCGTCGCTGGCCTCGGGCGAAGACACGATTCCCGCCTTCATCCGCAGCGACGTCAGCGGCTCGGGCGTGCTCGAGGTGCGCGGCGAGGTGTGGGACATCGGCCGCATGGAGCCGAGCGACCAGCGCCTCTCGGGCAAGGATCTGCGCAGCCTGCTGGGCGTGGAGCCGACGCTGAGCTGGCCGCGTCCGGGCGAACTGGTCGTGGTCAACGTCACCTCGGCGGCCTCCGCCGATCCGCTCACCGCGCCCAGCCTGCGAAACATCGTGCTCGCCCCCGAGCGCTACGTCGACCAGCGCGTGACCATCCAGGGCCAGTTCCGCGGGCGCAATCTGTTTGGCGATCAGCCCCAGGCGCCCCCGGGCGGCGACGGACGCAAGGAGTTCGTGCTGCGATCGGCCGACGCGGCGCTGTGGATCACCGGCAAGGTGCCCGAAGGGGCGCGGCTTCACCTTCGACATCGCCTCGCGGCTCGACACGCGACGGTGGCTGGAAGTGAGCGGCGTCGTAAAGGAAGACCGCGGCCTGGTGTGGATCGTCGCCGAGGAGCTTGCCGAGACCTCGCCGCAAGCCGAGAAGGCGCCCGAACGGATCGTCAGTTCGGCGCCCGCCGATCCGCCCGAGGTGCTGTTCAGCGCGCCGACCAACGACGAAACGGACGTGCCGCTGAATACGAAGGTCCGCGTGCAGTTCTCCAGGGACATCAATCCCGATACGCTCAAGGGCAACGTCCGGATCGTCTACTCGGCCGCACAGGCGACCGAGCGCGGCGAGCCGCAGGCGCCTTCGCTCGAGGCAAAGCTGAACTACAACCGCGGCACGCGCGTGATGGAGATCGTCTTCGGAGAACCGCTCGAACGATTCCGCACCGTCAGGGTGATCCTGGGTGACGGGATTACAGGCACCGACGGGCTGCCGCTGAAGCCGTACACGCTGACATTTACGCTCGGCGGAAGCTGACGCCGACGGCACGCACGCGGATCCCTGTCACCGACGTCTCACCCCGTCCACCGTCAGCTTCATCACGTAGTCGCCGTGCGCGAGCGGGGCGAGCGACACCTCGGCCGTCGCCCACGTGATGGCGCCATCGGCGCGCGTCGTCGTGGTCACCGGCAGCGGCAGCGGCGCGCCCACGCGATCGAGCAGCGCCGCCGTGAAGGTGCCCGGCGGCGTCGTGCGCGGCAAATCCACTCGCAGGCGCTCGGTGCGCCGGAACTGCGGATCGGCCGTCGGCACGTAGCGCGTGCCCGTCGTCGCGCCGCGCCGGAACAGCAGCGGCACGCCGGGATCGCCGGCGGCGCCGATCGGGGCGAGAGCCAGGGCATCCTTCAGCGCGACCCCTTCGCCGGCTGGCTGCAGCCGCACGCGCAGCGATGTGCTGGTCTCGGGCACTTCCACCTGACCCAGGTCGAGCAGCACCGTCCGCTGCCCGCCGGCCAGCGCGCCCTCGACCGAGGCCAGCGCGCGGTTGTCGGCGCCGCTGAGGGCGGCGTCGACCGTGCCGCCGCCGAGCCATGCGCCCTTCGCGCGACGTCGCGAGTCGATCTCGGCCACCGCCCAAAGCCGCACGTGCCCGGCGCCCGACGGCGCATACGCCACGCGCGTGCGCACGGGCATCGTCGGCCGCAGGTGCTGCAGGCCCGCCAGCGCCGCCGGCACGGCGCCGAGCGAGCCGACGACGGTTTGCCCGGCCAGTGCGGCGTCGGTCCGCTGGCGCTCGAGTTCGCCGGCCGTGCCTGCGCGATAACCACGCCGGGCGCGAGCCGTCACGCCACGCCGCTTCACCACGACGTCGACCCGTCGAAACGCGCCATCGGCTTTCGTGTTGGTCGACTGATAGCTCACCAGGTAGTACGACGACAGGTCCTGCAACAGCCGGGCAGGTCCGCTCGACGACTTGTCCAGGCTGGCAAGTGCGGCGCCGTCGGTCTGCTCGGCCAGCAGGCGCAGCGACGTCGCGGAGTCCGCCAGCAGACCCGCCGGTCGAGGTGCGCGGTCCGGGCTCGCCGGCCTGGCGACGCGACACCTGGTCAGCGCCGCCGGTGTCGAACGGGTACACGCTCACCGTGGCGGTGTTGACGCCGTCGAGCATCCGCTGAAAGGCGGCCTGCAGGTCGAGTTCGGCCAGGCGGCGACGATCCGCCTCGCAGATGGTCTGATCGGCGACGTCAGCCATCCCCTCCTGGCGAGCCGGCTGACGCGGCTCGTCGCCGGAGCCGCGCTGCTCGGCCGGCCCGCAGCGCACCATCCGGGCAAGGGCCAGGTTCTCCCGGAACAGCGGCCAGCCGCCAGACAGCAGCACGATGGCCTTGCGGCCGTCGTTGACGGCCCGCAGCGTCCGCGACAACTCCGCCAGCGCCTGCACGCTCCGCTGGCCGTGGCGCCTGGCCGCCATCTCGAGCGCGACTCCGTCGTACGGCGCGAAGGCTCGCATCGGCCCTTGCTGATTCGGGCCGACGACGTCGGGACACGCCGTCTCGCCTTGCGCGGGAAAGCAGAGCGTATAGCGCTGCTCGTCCGGATCCCTGAGCCGTGACGGGTCCTGCGACGCCCACTGGCGAACGGGCTCGAGCGCCGTGGCGACCCCGCCGGCCTTCCGCAGGAACGTCACGTCTCGCGCGGACATCTCAGGTGTCATCACCGCGATCACGTCGTCTGGCGCAAGCGCGGCTTCGAGCAGCCCCGCGAGCGAGGAGTGAATCGCACGGACCGCGACCGTATCGGAGTGATAGGTATCGAGAAACACCACGACGATGCGCGCGCGCTCGCCTGGAGCGAGGGCCCGTGCCGCGCCCGGCGGCGGTGGCGAGGCCGGCGCGGCAGTCGCGGCAGGCCGTCCGAGCACGACATGCTCGATGCCGACGACGGCCTGAGGCACGTTGTCCTCCCGCACTTCGAAGTCGTCGGCGGTCAAGGTCCGTGACGGCCTGCCCGTCCTCCGAGGTCGGCATAGACATCCACGCGAACCAGGTTCGCGTCCGTGCGAGCGCGTTGTCCCGTGTCCTGCTGGCCCCTGACAACCACGAAGGCCACGAAGCGCACGAAGATCACGAAAATGAACTGGACGATGCGTCGACGTGAGACGAATGAGAGGCCTTCATCGCGATCCGATCCGGAACGCCTTCGTGCCTTCGTGATTCGTCTTCGTGACCTTCGTGGTTGTGAGGTCGCGCCTCATCACGGGATCACCCTGAACCCGGTCACGACCTCGCTCGACTTGCCGGCGCGCTCGGTCTTCAACCGCAGCGCGTAGTCGCCTGCGGCCAGCGGCGCAAGCGCCACCTCGGCGGTCGCCCAGGTCAGCGTGCCGTCGTTGCGCACCGCGGTGGTGACGGGAATGTTCAGCGCCTTGCCAGCGCGGTCGAGGATCTCCGCCGAAGTCGCCGCCACGCTTTCGGCCGATGGCAGCTCGAGCCGCACGCGATCGGTCCGGCGGAACTGCTTGTCGGCCGTGGGCACGTACCGCACGCCGGTGGTTGGACCCCGGCGCAACAGGACAGGCACTCCGGGTCCGTCGCCATCCGGCGAGGTCGTCAACCGGATCGTGTCGCTGACGGGCAGCCCGCCGGCGGCCGGCTTGATTCGAGTCCGGACGACCAGTTCGCCGTCGGGCAACGCCACCTCGCCGAGGTCGACGTTCAGCGCGCGCTGGCCTGCAGCGAGCGTGCCGGTCCGCTGATCGATCTTCGTGCCGTCGGCCGACTGCAGCAGCACGTCCACTTCTCCGCCGCTCACCCACTCGTCTCCGCGCAGCAGCCCCGGGTCGAGCTCGGCCAGCGCCCAGACATGCGCGCGGCGCGCGCCGCCGCCGACCGTCGCGTAGCTCACGGCGGTCCGCAGCGGCACTGCCGGCGCGCGACGATCCGATCGAGTTGAGCGCGACCTGCACGGCCGAGGCCGGCGCCGCCGCTGCGGCCGCAGACATCTGCGCGGTGCCCTGCTCGATCTCCTCCTCGGTCGGCGGCGCGATAGCTTCGGCGGGCACGCACGTCCACGCCGTTGCGCTTCACGCGCACCTTGATCTTGCGGACCTTGCCATCGAGCTTCGTGTTGGTCGAGTAGTAGCCCAGCAGGTAATACGACGTCATGTCGTCGACGATGCGCTGGAAGCCCTTGTCGAGATCGTTGGTGTCCACGACGGCGAGGCCGTCGGTGTTGTCGGCCAGTGTCCGCAGCGACTCCACGCGCGACCGCACCAGCTGCGATCTCGTCGGCCGGCCCCAGCACGGGGTTCTCGTTGAGATCGCGGTCGAAGGCGGCCAGGCCCCTGGCGTCCACCGGGTAGAAGCTGACGTTGTTGGCGTTGGCGATGTCCATCAGGTCGAGGTAGTCCTGCGCGTTGTCCAGATGCGACAGCATCTGCCGATCGGTCTCGCAGTCGTACTTCGAGTAGCCGTAGTCGCTGCGCATGCGGTCCGTCGTGATGCGCCCGTCTGGCGTCGTGCCAACCTGCACCGCGCCCCGGCGGCGTCTCGCAGGGCGCCGTGCGCGTCAGGTTCGGGTTCGGGCGGAACAGGAGCCAGCCGTTGGAGATCGCGATCACGGCCTTGCGCTCGTCGCGCAGCCCGCCCAGGTGCCGCGACAGATCTGTCGAGGCCGTCGAGCACGCGCTTCTCGCGCCGGCGCTGCATCATCTCGTTGGCGATTCCCGCATAGAAATTCGTCGGGCTCCGATGACCTGCGCGTTGTTGTTGGCCGGCATGTTGCACTATCCGGCCGCCGCTGCGCTCCGGGAAGCACTCGAGATAGCGCTGCTCGACCGGGTCGTCGGGATACAGGCGTGACCGCTGCCCCCAGAACCAGTACTTCGAGAGGTACCCCTCCATCGTCGTCGAACGCCGCGCCAGCGCGAGATCGCGGGCCGACATGTCCGGCGTCATCACCGCAAACAGGTCGTCGTCGCCGACGATGCGGTCGAGCAGGTTGACGAGCGATCGCTGGATGCGATGGGAGCCGGGGATGTCGGTGAAGTAGGTGTCGAGATAGATGACGAAGATGCGCGCGCGCGCGTCTTCGGCCATCGCCTGCGCTTCGCGCACGCGTGTTGGGCTCGCGCCGGGTCTCCTGCGGCCCGCCGGCCCGCACCTGCACCAGCTCGAAGCTCTCGACCTTCTGCGGCACGCCGTCCTCGAGGACCTCGAACTCGGCGGCGGTAAGGTCCGTCACCGCCTGGCCCTTGAGCGTCGGGTAGGCATCCACGCGCACCAGGCTGGCGCCCGCGCGGAAGCGAGGGAGCGGCTGTTGCTTCTCCTGGGCGCCGGTTCCCACAACCACGTAGGACACGAAGGCGCACACGAAGGCCGCGAAAACTGACGGCAAGAGCCGTCACGCGAAGGCTGCCCATCGTCGCCTTCGTGCCCTTCGTGCCTTCGTGGTTGTGGTCGAGCGTGCGCTGGCATGCGATTTCATGGCACTACCCTTATCCCCGTGTAGACGTCGGAAGGCCCACCGGGGCCGGCGACGGTGATCTTCAACACATACTCACTGGGGGCCAGCGGCGCCAGCGCCAGTTCCGCGGTGCCCCACGTCACGGCGCCGTCGGTTCGTGTCCCGACCGTGACGGGCACGGCGATGGTGGCGCCCACGCGGTCGAGCAGCACGGCCGTGATCGTGGAGGCCGCGTCGGCCGCCAGCGTCTCGGCACGCACGCGATCGCCGCGGCTGAACCGGCTGTCGGCCGTGGGGACAAACTGCATCTGCGTCGACGGACCGCGCCTCCACAGCAGCGGCGCCGACGCCGCCAGCGACGAAGCTGGCACGGTTGCCGTGTCGGTGACCACGGCGCCCTCGCCCTTTGGCTTGATGCGGGTCCGCACCACGACGTCGCCGCCGGCTGGCGCGACGTCGCCGACGTCCACCACGACCGTGCGGACGCCAGGCGCCAGTGTCGCCCGTCCTTGCGACAGCACCGTCCCGTCGCTGCCTGCGACAATCACGGCGATGTCGCCGCCCGAGGCAAAGTCGCCCTTTATCGACGAGGCGTCGAGCTCCACGGCCGTCCACATCCGCACGGGGCCGGCAACCTCGCCGCCGCGGCGCGCAAAGGCCACCGAGGTCCGCGCGGCTGACGGGCGGCTCGACGTGATGCGCGCCAGCGCCGCCTGAATCTCCGCGGACGGCCCGGTCGCCCTGGCCGACGTCTCCTTCGGCGGCGCCAGTTCCTCCGCCGTTGCCGCCTTGTAGCCTCGACGCGCCCGCACGTTGACGCCTGGCCGCTTCACGCGCACGGCGATCTTCCGGAAGCGGCCGTCGAGCTTCGCGTTCTTCGTGTAGTAGCCGACCAGGTAGTACGACGACATGTCGGCGACGATGCGCTTGAGGCCGGAGTCGATGTCGTTGGTGTCGATCACGGCGATGCCGTCGGTGTCGACCGCCAGCGTGCGCAGCCCTTCGACGCGACGGCGCACCCGCTGGATCTCGCCGGCCGGGGACCGCTCTTGCCGGGACCACATCGGCGTGTCGCTGCGCGGCCAGGCCCCGCGAGTCCACGGGGTAGATGCTGACGTTGCTGCGGTTGGCGACGTCGATGAGGTCCTGGTACTCCTGGAAAAGATCGGTGTAGGCCAGGGTCTGCCGATCGCGTTCGCAGTCGGCGATCGAGTACCCGTAGTCGGATTTCATGCGTGTCCGTCGTGAGGCGCCCGTCTGGCGTCGTGCCAATCTGCCCCGGTGGCGCCCCGGGACCGGACAGCCCCCTGTTCTCGCGCGGCAGCAGCCAGCCGATCGTGACGGCGATCACGGCCTTACGCTCTTCGCGCAGGCCGCGGAGGTACAGCGACAGATCTTCGAGCGCGTCGAGGGCGAACTTCTCGCGCCGTCGATCGATCAGCTCCTGCGCCAGGGGGCTGATGGGTTGTCCGGGCCCTCCGGGGTAGCACTCGACATAACGCCGCTCGATCGGGTCCTCGGGGAGCAGCCGATCGCGCTGCCCCCACGTCCAGTGACGTCGCAGGTAGCCCTCCACCGTCTCGGTCTTCCGCGCAAACGCCAGGTCGCTGGGCGACATGTGCGGCGTCATCACCGCAAACAGGTCGTCCGGCGCCAGCATCTGGTCCAGCATCGACACCAGCGAGCGCTGCATCCGGTGGCTTCCGGCGAGCTCCGTGTTGAAGGTGTCGAGGAAGATCACGAACACCCGCGCGCGCGGGTTCTCGGCCTGCGCGCGCATGTCGGCGACGTTGTTGGGGTCGCGGCGCTGCTCGACCGGCGTGCGGCCAGGCGATGTCGACGCGTTCGAAGGTCTCGATCTGCTGCGGCACGCCGTCTTCGAGCACCTCGAAGTCGGCCGCGGTGAGATCGGTGACGGGCTTGCCGTCAGCGGTCGGGTAGATGTCGACGCGGACGAAGTTGGCGTCGAGACGAAACGTCGGGCGCTGAGGCTCTTGCGGGGGCGCAGCGGGAGACTGGCCCTCGATGGCGGCGGCGCCAGCCAGAGCGGACACGAGCGCGACGGCCAGGAGGCGTCGACGCATTCGCAGGGACTGGAAGAATCTCACGAGTCCGCCCGGCAGAGGCGGCGCTGTGGCACGGCAAGGCGGAGTCTATCACGTCGCGAATCGCCGGCGGAACGCCCGGATGATGGTCCCAAACAGCATCACGATGGCCAGGACGAGCAGCAACGTGACCGCGAGCGCGGCCAGCGGGTACTTGAGCGCCAGCGCCCACAAGGCGACGACCAGCGCGTCCTCGAACAGGCTGAGCAGCCAGTTCGAGATCGGCTCGGGGCTGGTGTTGGCGACCACGCGCGTGCCGGCCTTGGTGACGTGGCTGCCCGCGGCGACCGCGCCGCCGAGCAGCGCAATCATCCCCTGCGTGGCCGGCGAGGCGTCGCCCAGCCCGGCCACCGCCACCAGCGCGCCGCCAATCGGCCGGATGAACGTGTGCACGCTGTCCCAGAGCGTGTCGACCCAGGGCACCTTGTCGGCGATGAACTCCACGACGTACAGGACGATGGCCGTGCCGATCACCCAGTCGTGATCGAACATCGCGTACTCGCCCGGCAGCACCACCCAGCCAAACCGCGACGCCAGCCCGATGAGGGCGACGGTGGCGTACAGGTTGATGCCCGCGGCAAACGAGAAGCCGAGGGTGCGGCCGAGGAATGCCAGCGTCTCCATACGCGTCAGCCAACATCGCGGTCACGTTCGCGCCTGATTCACTCGTGCGTCCCCGAAAGTTTCACCCGAGCATCTGCTGCACCCTGTCGCGCACCGTCGCGATGAGCGCGTCGCGGTCGTCGAGGCTCATCCCGCTCGTCTCGATCGGCGGCCCGATCGTCACCGTCACCGTCGTCGGCCACACGAGCTTGCTGCCTTTGTGCATCGCGGCGCGGCCGCCATCGATGGCGACCGGCACGATGGGCGCGCCGGCCTGCAGGGCCATGATGAAGCCGCCTTTCTTGAACGGCAGCAACTGGCGCGTGCGGGAGCGGGTGCCTTCCGGAAAGATGAGGAACGAGTTGCCGGCGCGCAGGGACTGGGCGCCTCGCGACACCGACGCCATCGCCGCTTCGCGGTTGGCGCGCTCCACCGGCACGAACTCGCCCAGGATGAACACCCGTCCCAGCAGCGGCAGCTTCGACAACTCGGCCTTGTAGAGGATGTGCAGCCGGCGGTGCAGCACCTGGAACAACACCGGCGGGTCGACGTTGCTCTGGTGGTTGGCGCAGAAGACGACGGCGCGATTCGGCGTCAGATGCTCGCGCCCGCGCACCACCGTCTTGATGCCGGCCAGTTTCAACGCCAGCCCCACGCCGCCGTGTCCCAGCACGTAGAGCACCCCCGGCCACTTGAAGAGTTGCGCGAGCAGCAATCCCGGCGGGGCGGCAATCAGCACATACACCGCGATGGCGACAAACGTCGCCACCGAACGGACGGCGGCCACGGCTGTCTGCAGCGCGTCGGGACGCTCGAGGGCTCGTCGAGCGAAGCGGCGGCGGCGCTGGGATCCACACCGGGCATCGGGGACAATCTTACGGGCTTTGGCGCGAACCAGTGAACCTGTGAACTTGTGAACCTGTGAACCCGAAAAAAAGGCCCGGCCCGCGGTAGCGGACCGGGCCGTCGGGTGCACCGTCGGTGCGAGAGCTACGACGCGCGACGCGGTGTCGAGGCGTTGGCCCGCGCTGCTACCAGCGGAGCCCCGGCCGTCTTCACCTTCGGTCGGACGGTGGGGGTCAACGCCGGGCGCTCGGCCTTGCGCGCCTTGGTCGCGAAGCACTTCTCGAGCGCCTGATCCACGCGGCCCTCGACGGCCTGCGACTTCTCGCGGATGACGTCGGAGACTTCCGTGATGATCAGCGCGCGCGCGCGGTCGAGCATCCGCTTCTCGCGGAACGACAGGCTCTTCGAGCGCGCCAGGAACGCGAGGCTCTTCAACACGTCGGCCATGTCGAAAATCGACCCGCTCCGCATCTTGTCCGAGTTGTCCTTGAAGCGGCCCTTCCAGTTCTGATGGTCGTCGATCTGTCCGTCGCACAGCCGGCCGAACAGCCGGTCGACGTCGGTGTCGGTGATCGCCCGACGCAGGCCAACTTCATCCGCATTGGCGATTGGCACCAGCACGGTGGTCTCGTTCGCGACGATTTTCAGGTGGTAGAACCCGCAGGTCGTGCCCAGGATTGTCTTTTCTTCGATGCGCTCAACGACGCCAAGTCCATGATTCGGGTAAATGACCTTGTCACCAACCAGGAAAGTCACGAGTCCCCCGTTCGGAAGTAGTGGTAGGCGCCCGGTATTGCAGCCTGCTGAACCCTCCCAGTATAGCGCGGTTCTGGAGCCGTGACAACGACAAACGGCCGAATTTCGGCCGTTTTCCATGCCTTTTGGCGTTCAGAGCCCGCGACGGTCGCGCCCTCGGGACCCCTAACCCCTTACCTGCCCAAGAGTTGTCTGTCCACTGGACCGTGAGAATGGCACTGCTGGCTCGCTGAGCCAGGCTCTGAGCTTCGAGCTCGAGCTTCGCAGGCGCGGCCGTGCGTGCCCGAGGCTAGGCTCAGCTCGACAGGCTCCGAAGTGCGATCAGTTCTCGAGGCCTGTGGTACGCTCGCCGTATGCGTGCTCGACTGCTCATGCCCGCCGCTGGCGGCCGTGGTGAGCGCGGCGCTCGCCGTGCCCGCGATCGCGCAGTTTCCCGCGCCCGCCTGCGACCAATAGTCTGGCCCCGTACGTGCCAACGCCGCAGGACGTCGTGGACCGCATGCTGAGCCTGGCCAACGTCACCGCCTCCGACGTGGTCTACGACCTTGGATGCGGCGACGGCCGCATCGTCGTGACCGCCGCCAAGAAGTTCGGCGCGCAAGGGCGTCGGCGTGGACTTCGACCCGGATCGGATCAAGGAATCCGAGGCCAACGCCAAGGCCGCAGGCGTGGAGCACCTGGTGTCCTTCAAGCTCCAGGACGCGATGACCGTGGACGTCTCGCCGGCGACGGTGGTCACGCTGTATCTGCTGTCCAGTTCAAACGCCAAGCTGCGCCCGATCCTGACCCGCCAGCTCAGACCCGGCGCCCGGATCGTGTCGCACGCCTTCAGCATGGGCGACTGGGACCCGGAGAAGACCGACCTGTTCACCGACAGCGGCGGCACCCCGCGGACCCTCTACCGCTGGATCACCGACGGCACGGTCCGCGCCGTCAGCCCGTAGGCCCGCAGCCCTGCACCGCACTCGTCCGCTTCCGGGACGCCTGCGTCTCGGAACCGGGCGTCTGGCCGGCGAACCAATAGCCACTTTGAGCCGTCTAACAGCGCGTACACGTTAACTTCGGCCTAAAACTGCCATGGCACGAAGTTCGCCACTCGGGCTCCATGAGGTTTGCCATGTTCAACCCGAAGAAGGTCCTCGCCTGGCGCATCCGGTCGGCGGTGATGGCGGTTGTCACGCTGGCCGCATGGCACGCGCAGGCGGCGGTGTTGCCCCTCTCCGGCGATCCCGCCGGCGGAGCCTGGGGACGCGTGCCGGCTTGCTCGACGGCCCCATGTCCACGGTCTCGGGCCAATGGGTTGGGCACACCAGTTCCGGACGGGTCGTCTCGCTCGTCCTGCGGATCAGCGAGGGCGCCGTCGTGGGCGACGCGACGCTTGACGGCGTGGTGGCCGACGACGGCAACGGCCCGCGTCCGCTGGTGACTCCGACCGTCACCGGCCGGACGATGGCCTTCGGCGTCCTGCCGACGCCCTGCGCCAAGTCCCTGGCGCGCGGGGTCGTGACGTTTGTGTCGCAGGAGTCTGCCCAGCTCGATCTGCACGCCGGCTCCAGGCCCATCTCGGTGCGCCTGTCGAAGGTCAGCTGAGTTAGCCTCTGCTATCATGCGCGTCGCCTTCCCCGGCGCGCATGCAGAATTTCTTCGAACAATTTGCGTGGGCGGCCGAGCGGCACGCCGGGCGCACCGCCATCGAGGTCCAGCACAAGGATCACCTCGACAGCTTCACGTATGCCCGGCTGCGCGAGATGGCCGAGCGCACGGCGGCGTGGCTGGCGGTGATTGGCATCGGTCCAGGTGAACGCTGCGCCATCCTCGCGGACAACGACGCTCACTGGTGCGCGGCGTACCTCGGGGTCCTGCGCCGCGGCGCCATCGCGGTGCCGCTCGACACGGCCTACAAGGCGTCCCAGGTAGACACGCTGCTGCGCGATTCCGGCGCGCGCGTGTTCTTCACCACGTCGAAGTACCTCGAGACAGTGCGCGCCGGGCGCGAGGCTGCCGGCAGCCAGTGCCGTATCGTGCTGTTGCACGGCCAGGCCGACGAGACGGCGAGTTTCGAAGGGATGATCGGCGGCCACATGCCGGCGCCGCCGCTGCCGGCCTGCCCGTCGCGACTCGACGATCCCGCGGTCATCCTCTACACGTCGGGCACCACGAGCGATCCCAAGGGCGTCGTGCTGACACACGGCAACCTGCTGGCGGAGCGCGCCGGCGCCTTCGACGTCGTGCGGGTGGACGAGCACGACGCCATCCTCGGCGTGCTGCCGCTGTTCCACGCGCTGGCGCAGATGGCCAATCTGCTGCTGCCCTTTTCAATCGGCGCGCGGGTGGTGTTCCTCGAGACGGTGAACACCAGCGAACTGCTGCGTGCGCTGGCAGAGCGTAGAGTCACGATCTTCGCCTGCGTGCCGCAGTTCTTTTATTTGATCCACCAGCGGGTCATGGCGCAGGTGGCCAGGTCCAACGTCGTGCGTGCGGTGGCTGTTTGCGGGGATGCTGGCGGTCAACGGCGCCACGCGCGGTGTGGGCCTCAACCTGGGCCCGGTGCTGTTCCGGCGCGTCCACGCGGTGCTGGGCGGCCGCATGCGCGTGATGGTGACCGGCGGGTCGCGCTTCGACCCGGCCATCGGCGCCGATTTGTTCCGGCTCGGGTTCAACATCCTGCAAGGCTACGGTCTCACCGAGACCTCCGGCGCCGCGACCCTGACGCGGCCAAACGACCCCGCGCTCGAGACCGTCGGTCAGCCGCTTCCCGGCAACGAGGTACGCATCGCGGCGCCGGAGGCCGGCGCAGATGCCGAAGGCGGCGCCGACGGCGAGATCCTCATCCGCGGGCCAATCGTCATGCGGGGCTACTTCAATCGCCCCGACGCGACCGCGGCGGCCTTGCGCGACGGGTGGCTGCACACGGGCGACCTCGGGCGGCTGGACGCCGAGGGCCGGTTGTCGATCACCGGCCGCAAGAAGGAGCTGATCGTCCTCAGCTCCGGCAAGAACATCTACCCGGAAGAGATCGAAGCCGTCTACCGCAAGTCGGCTTTCATCAAGGAACTCTGCGTGCTCGGGCTCGCGCGGCCGGGCGAGCCGGCCGCCGAGCGTCTCTACGCCGTCGTCGTCCCCGACGACCAGGTGCTGCGCGAACGGAAGATCGCCAACGTCGGCGACATCATCCGCTTCGAGATGGAGGGCGCCTCGGTCAACCTGCCGCACCACAAGCGCGTGCTCGGCTACGAGATCTGGATGGACGCGCTGCCGCGGACCTCGACGGGCAAGATCAAGCGCTTCGAGATCGAGCGGCGCGTGAAATCAGGAGCGGAGGCCAGGCGCGATCCCGCCGGCCCGGTTCTGGGAGAGGCGGACCGCGCGTTTCTGGAGCGCCTCGATCTCCAGCCGATTCTGGCCACGATTCGACAGGCCGCCAGGCCGGGCGCGATCGTGACCCCCGACGCGAATCTCGAACTCGACCTCGGCCTCGACTCGATGGAACGCGTGGAGCTGCTGACCGCGCTCGAGCAGCAGGTCGGCGCCGACATCCCCGACGCCGAGCTCCAGCGCCTCTACACCGTGCGCGAGCTGGCCGAGTCGCTGGTCGAGCATGCCAGGGAAGGCGGCGGAGCCACCGCGCCGGCGTCGTGGGCGACGCTGCTCGCGCCGGAGGCGGCCGACCACGACGCCTTTCGCGAGTGGTTGCAGCCGCATTGGCTCGTGCCCGGGCTGCTGTTTGTCGCGTTGAAGCTCGTGCGGCTGCTGCTGCGGCCCGGAGTGAAGGTGACCATCGAGGGCGTCCAGCACTTTCCCGCCACCGGACCGTATCTGATCTGCCCCAACCACCAGAGCTATCTCGACCCGTTCTTCGTGCATGGCCGCGCTGCCGTATCGGCTGGCGCGTCAGATGTTCTTCGTCGGCGCCAGCGAGTACTTCGAGACGTCGGTCACCCGGTGGCTCGCGCGACAGGTGAACCTGGTGCCGGTCGATCCGGATGCGGCGCTGGTGTCGGCGATGCAGGCCGGCGCGGCCGGACTGCGCGAGGGCAGGATCCTGGTGCTGTTCCCCGAGGGCGAGCGTGCCATCGACGGCACCGTGCGGAACTTCAAGAAGGGCGCGGCCATCCTCGGCCATCACCTGCCGACGCGCCTGGTGCCCGTGGCGCTGACCGGCGTCTTCGAGATCTGGCCGCGCAACCGGCCGCTCAACTGGCGCGCGCTGCTGCCAGGGGCCGGCTCGGTCGTGCGCCTGCGCGTGGGCCCGCCCGTCGCGCCCGACGGCGGCAGCACCGACGAGGCGACGTATGCCGCCTTGACCGCGCGCCTGCGGGACGCTGTCGCGTCGATGTATGCGGATTGAACTCCGCGTTGATTGGGATGGTCCAGATTGCAGGTTGACGCAGGTTGTTCGACTGGCTCTGACGCTGGCAGACCTCGAGCACGACCTGCGCAAGCCCGATCAACCCGGTCTACCGGCTATGCGCCCGAACGCGCGCCGAGCTCGCGGTCGAGATCGAGCACCGACGGCACGTCGTGTGCCGATCAGCTTCAGCTTCGCGAGGATCTCGCGCGACGACTTCTCTTCCTCGACCTGCTCGGTGAGGAACCACTGCAGTTCGACGGTCGCCGCATACGCCTTCTCCTTGAAGGCCAGGTCGTAGAGGGCGTCGATCTGCTGGCTCACCTGCTGCTCCTGCTTGAGCACCTTGTCGAAGACGTCGTGCAGCGACTTGAAGGTCTGCGTCGGCGCCGGCAGCGCCTTCAACTCGACGTGGCCGCCGCGCGCGAGGACGAAGTCGAGAAGCTTCATGGCGTGGCCGTACTCTTCCTGGCTCTGCAGCCGCAGCCACTTGGCCGATCCCTGCAGCGTCTGGCCTTCGCACCATCCCGACATCGCGAGATATTCGTACGACGCGGTCAGCTCGTTGTTGATCTGCTGGTTCAGCGCGTCCACCACTACCTGACTCATGCTCATGGCTGTTTCGTGCCTCCTGATTGCAGCCTCACCGTAGCACCGCGGGGCGAAAAGCTCCAAACCTGAGACTGAGTTTCAATTGCAGGTCGCAGATTGCAGATTGCAGATTCAGGACGACTATCATGGTCCGCCAATGCGCGATGTGCTCGAGGCCGCGGTCACCATCCTGATGATGGGGGCCGTGCCCATCATCATCCGGCACATCTCGGCCAACCCGTGGACGATCGGGTTGGTGCGGCTGGGCGTGGCCACGGCCGGGATGGCGCTCATCATCCAGCTCACGCGACGATGGGTGACGCCGACGCTGGCAGCAGGTGCGGGCGCTGGCGCTCATCGGGCTGCTCTTCGGCGCTCACTGGGCGCTCTACTTCCTCAGCATCAAGGTCTCGTCGGCGGCGATCGCGGTCATCGGCCAGGCCACCTTCGGCGTGCACCTGGTGATCCTCGGGTGGGTCATCGGCCATCACCGCGTCGAGCGGACCGACCTGGTGGCCGTCGGTTGTGCCGTCGCCGGCACGCTGATGGTCGCGCCGCGCTGGTCGTTGCAGAACCAGGACACCGTCGGCCTGCTGCTCGGCATCGTCAGCTCTTTCTTCTACGCGTTCCTGCCCATCCTGCACCAGCGGCTCTCGCATCTCTCCGTCGGCGATGCGGGTGCTGGGACAATTCGTGTTCGGGCTGCTGGTCTTCCTGCCGTCGCTGCCCGCCGCCGACTGGCGCCTGTCGGCCGATGACTGGTTCTGGCTGATGGTCCTGGCGGTGGTCTGCACGCTCGTGCAGCACACGTTGTGGACGCGCCTGACGACACGGCTGCCGACGCTGACCACCAGCGTGCTGTTCTACCTGGCGGTGCCGATCACACTGATCTTCGGCGTCGTGCTGCTGGGGGAACGCGTCACCTCGTGGATGCTCGGCGGCGCGGCGCTGATCGTCTCAGGCAATCTGCTGGCGCTGCTCAGGCGCCGCACGGTGTAGCGGCGGCACGTACTCGCGTTCCCGCCGGCGCAGCGCCTTGTAGCGCCGAAACGCCACGCGTTCGTCCTCGAAACCGAGCCAGGTACGCCATGAGGCGCCGCGGAAGGTGTGCTCGAACATCCGCCGGCCGTGCGTGACGACGAACCACGGGTCGTGCCGGAAGGCCGCCGGCATGTGCCGCAGCTTCATCCAGCGCTCGGCGCGCCAGCGCCTGAACTCCACGTCCTCGGCGTCCAGGTGCGTGGTCTTCACCACGGCGGTCGTGCCGTCGTACTCCTCCAGTGCCTCGCTGACGATGAGGCCGCGCTCGCGAAAATCGCGCGTCATCGGCGTACGGGGATACGGCGTCGGGTGCTGGATGTACGGCCAGTCGATGTGGTCGCGCGCGAACGCCAGGTTGGTCTCGATGGCCTCGGCCGTGTCGTCCGGGTTGCCGACGATCAGCCCGCCGACGACGAACATGCCGTGCCGGTGGATGTGCGCGCACCGCGTCGAGCGACGCGTTGCCCACGGCGCGGCCCCCCTCGCGCTTGATGTTCTTCGCGCGTGCCCGAAGGAAGTTGAGGTCGTCGGCCAGGACGTTTTCGATGCCGAGGAACACATAGCGGAAGCCGGCGCGGCGCATCAGCGGCGCCAGCACGTCGCCATGCTGCGCAAACGGCGACGTCATCCCCTGCACGACGTAGTCCAGGTCGTCGAGCCCGGTCTCGATGATCGCGCGGCACAGCGCCATGAAGCGGCCGACGTCGAGCGTGATGTTGTCGTCCACCAGGAAGATCGTGCGCGCGCCGCGTGCCTTGGCGTCGCCGATATCAGCCAGCACGCGGTCCAGGTCGAAGGGATGGAAGTTTCTGCCCCTCATCTCGATGATCGAGCAGAAACTGCAATCAAACGTGCACCCGCGCGATGTCTCGACGACGTCCACCTGGCGTCCAAGCATGGTGTAGCCGGACAGCACACGTGCGGCGCGGTTGGGCAATTCCAGATCGCCGCGGCGCAACTGGCTGACGGGCCGATCCGGGTTGTGCGACGAAGCTGCCGTCGGGCCGGCGCCACGACAGCCCGGCGGATTCCGCTCAGCGTCCTGCCCGTCTCCATGCGCGCGCACCAGCTCGCGAAACGTCGCCTCCCCTTCTCCGCGCACCACCGCATCGACGCCGCAGTCGGGGTCCGCGTACGCATCGGCCGCCAGGCTCGGATCGTATCCGCCCACGACGATGGTCACATCGGGCCGCCACTGCTTGATGTGCGCGATCAGGCGCAGCGCCGTGCGGCGCTGGAACGTCATGATCGACAGGCCGACGACATGGGGCTGGTGGTCGCGCGAGGAGCTGGTTGACCGTGGGCAGCACGCGGTCGTGGACGAGGATCAGATCGGCGACCGCCACCGCGTGGTGGCGGTCGATGTTGCCTGCCAGCGACGTCAGCGCTCCGTTCGGCATCCGGATGGCCACGGGAGCCATGTGCTCGAAGGAGTCCGGCATGGAGAGCAACAGGATGTTCATTGCAGATTGCAGATTGCAGATTGACGATTACAAATTACGCGGATTCTCCAGATGTCCAGTACGTAGGGCGGAACTTCAGTTCCGCCTCCGGCGATCAGATCGGCGAGAAACGCTCGAGTCCCCTCGGGCCCGGTGACCTCCAGCGTGATCGGCGCGCAGTCCTGGTCGACGACGAGTTGAAAGCGAAGGAAGCGGCAGCATTGCCGCTCGGCGTCGATCACGCGTGCGACTTCGGCGAGAAGGCCGGGAGCTGGCGGGAAGGTCAATCGATAGCCGTCGTCGAGCGCCACGCGGCTGGTGGCCCGTGCGATCAAGGCCGGGAGAAGTCCGTCGCGGCGACCGCTTAGCTCATCCGCCGAGAGCGTGCAGGCGACTGGCAGGTCGCGCATGCGGGCATTGTGCCACGAGTTGGAGATGCCGGTGCACACGTCAGGACCTCGCTCGTTACAATCACCGAGGTGACGACTGGCCAACGGGTGAACGCGGAACGGCTGGCGCTGCTCGGGTGGGGCCGCGCGATGCTGCTGCAACTGGCGCACCCGCTGGTGGCGGCCGGTGTGGCCGAGCACAGCTCGTTTCGTGGCGGCCCGGCGGCCAACGTGAGACGGCTGCATTCCACCGTGCGCGCGATGCTCGACCTCAGCTTCGGCACGCCTGAGGACATGCGCCGGGCCGTCGGGCACATCAACGCCATTCACGACCGCGTGAGCGGGACCTTACGAGAAGCCGCCGGGCGGTTTCAGGCCGGCACTCCGTACACGGCCAGCGATCCGGACCTGCTCGTGTGGGTCGATGCCACCGTCAGGGATTCGATGCTGCTGGCATACGAGCTGTTCGTCGGTCCTCTCTCGGAACGCGATCGGGATGAGTACTGGGCAGAGGGCGAAGACATCACGACCGCACTGCGTGTGCCCGCCGCATGCCCGCATTCAGTCGCCGGAGCAATTCAGCCGGTATCTCGCCGAGATGGCGGCCAGCGGCTCTCTCGCCATCACCACCGACGCCCGCGCGCATGGCGCAGGAGATCGTGTGGCCCCGTGGCGCACGCGCGCTGTGGCCAGCATCGCAACTCCACCGCGTGACGACCATCGGACTGCTCCCGGCCGACCTGCGTGACGCGTACGGCTTCAAGTGGAGCGACGCCGACGATCGCGCTCTGCGGCGCTGGGCTCGAGCGATCCGGGCGTCCAGGCGGCTGATGCCGGAGTCGATGGCGTTGTGGCCACGCGCACGCGCGTTTGCCCGGGATCACGCAGCGACGGCCGGCACGGTATACTGATCGAACCCCTGCCGCCGTCCACTCGCGGCAGGGCCTCGCCTCCCTGGCCGGAATGGCGGAACTGGCAGACGCGCCGGACTCAAAATCCGGTTCACCGCAAGGTGAGTGTGGGTTCGACCCCCTCTTCCGGCACCATCCCTCGCTTCGCTCGGTCTGGTGCCGGAACGAGCGGCTCAGGCACGCGGCGCACCGCTTCGCGCTGCGCCAGCGGGCTCGACCCCCTCTCCGCGTCTCGCACGTCGTTCGGTCTGGTGCCGCACGAGCGACGCAGGCTCGCGGCGCAACGCTTCGCGCCGCGCCAGCGGGCTCGACCCCCTCGCGTCTCGCACGTCGTTCGGTCTGGTGCCGAGCGAGCAACGCAGGCTCGCGGCGCAACGCTTCGCGCTGCGCCAGCGGGCTCGCCCCCCGCGTCTCGCACGTCGTTCGGTCTGGTGCCGGGAGAGCGGCTCAGGCTCGCGGCGCAACGCTTTGCGCTGCGCCAGCGGGCTCGCCCCTCTCGCGGCTCGCACGTCGTTCGGTCTGGGTACAGAACGAGCAACGCAGGCTCGCGACGCAACGGTTCGCGCCGCGCCAACGGGCTCGCCCCCCTCGCGTCTCGCACGTCGTTGGGTCTGGTACCGAGCGAGCAACGCAGGCTCGCGGCGCAACGCTTCGCGCTGCGCCAGCGGGCTCGCCCTCCCTCCCTCACCTACACCGCGTTGCTCGGCTTGGTCGCCGGACGAGCTGAGTGCTCCGCGCTCGCACCGGCGGGCTCGACGCCCTGCATTCGGCGTGCCGACAGCGGGCGTAAGATCGCCCGACAGCCGTCTCGCGCGTCCGGCCTCATCCTGGTCTTGGGCCGCGCGTTCGAGCCCGAAGGGATCCTGCCCGTGATTGACCTGGTCGTTCTGGTCGGAGTAATTGCCGCCAGCGTCGCGATCTCGCTGCGTCTGTGGCGGATTGGAGCGCGAGGCACGCGTTTGATGCGGGCCGCCGCGACGGGCTGGTACGGCATGGTGCTGGCCATCGCGATGAGCGCTCACATCGTCGACATCCTGTCGCGCTGGCACCTGGGTCAGCGCCACGATGGGAAACCCTTGGTGTACGGGTTCCACCTGTACTCGCTGCTGCTGCTGGGAACTGTGCTGACGGCGCTGGGTCTGTGGCTGCTGCGGGCCGCGGTCAGCCTCGCCACGGGCGACGCTCGCGGCCGGTCGCACGCGCTTGGCGCCACGTTGTGCGCACTCGCTATCGTCGTTCCGCTGATTCCGATTCAGGCGTTCTTTGCCGTGCCGCTGTCGGTTCTCGGCGGAGTTGTGTTGCTGCTGCTACTGCTCGGCCGATGACGGCCGAGTTGCCAGCGGTTGTCGACCACTCCTACGGTTTCCAATCCGGCAAGCATCGTTTTCCGCGCCTTGCGTAAGCCATATGAGCTGGTGAGGGCGATCCACTGCCGTGATGGCAACGTCCCAGTCCTCGCCTTCTGGGGGCGCAGGGCTCCAGACAGGGCGGAACACACGACGACGCCCAGGTCCGCGCACGAGACAGGCGAGGAACTTATTCTGGGCGCGCATCCGCAACGCTTCGTAATCGTCAATCTGCAATCGACAATTCCCTGGGTCTCATGGCGTCACGAGCTTCAGGCCGACAATGCCCGACAGGATGAGCGTGACACACGCCAGACGCACGCCACTGGCGGGTTCCTCGAACAGCAGGATGCCGACGATGACCGTGCCGACAGTGCCGATGCCGGTCCAGATGGCGTAGGCCGTGCCAAGCGGCAGCGTCCGCACTGCCAGGCCGAGCAGCCAGAGACTGACGACCATGGCAGCCACCGTCAGCAAGGTGGGCAACGGCCGCGTGAAGCCCTGCGTGTCCTCGACCCCACGGCCCATCCAACTTCAGTGAGGCCTGCGACAAACCGAATCAGCCACGCCATCGATGCGTCTCCTCGCAACCGTTTCAGGTCTCTGAATCCGGCGTAGTCTTCTTAAGGGCGCGATCCCGTTGTGCTCTCCGAACCGCGTCGGCCTCGATGGATTCGGCGACCGAGCCTGTCGTCGGCGTGAACGAGGGCGGGTCACTGGCAGGAAACGACTCGTCGCTGGCCTCGTCGACGATTTCGTTGTCATGGTCGGGCATGCTCGCCTTGGGCATCGCGGCCTCCACGCGCTGGGGACATTCGATCGTCACACGCAGGACCGCAATCCGCAACCCGAGCCGCAGCTCTTGCTCTGGACCCGAGGCACCACGAGAATCCGCGCAATTCCGTCAATTTGC
>CAWFRL010000006.1:0-33055 GCA_963818215.1 Vicinamibacteria bacterium
TCTCTCATGCCCGCCGCAGACGGCTCAGCCTCGCTGGGCCTCCAGCTGCGATCCGGTGTCAGACGATCGACGGCAATGCTCCAACGGCTCGCCAATCGAAGCCGGCCGGCGCACCGTGTGTGTGATCAGCCCGACGATGCATGCCGAACCCGTGAACCTTCGAACTCGAAACCCGTGAACCCGTAACCTGTGAACTCGTGAACCGGTGAACCCGTGAACCCGTGACCTGGTGAACTCGTGAACCGGTGAACCCGCGAACCTCCTTTCCGGGACGCTAGAATCGCGTCGTGCCGGTACGCCGCCCCGTTTCGCTCGACGACCCTTGTCTTGCGCCGTTTCGCGACGTCGGCGATGCGCAGCTGCGCCGGCGCGACGGGCTGTTTCTCGCGGAGGGCCGGCTTGTCGTCCGGCGTCTGCTGACAGAGTCGCGCTATCGCACCCGCGCGGTGCTGGTCTCCGAGACGGCGCGCGCTGCGCTCGACGACGTGCTCGGGCGCCTGCGATACGGCGCTCGACGTGATGGTCGTCCCCGCCGCGTGGATGGAAGGCCTGACCGGGTTCAACATGCACCGCGGCTGTCTGGCCGTGGGCGAGCGCGGCTTGCCGCACGCGTGGCGCGACGTGGTGCGGGGCGCCCGCCGGCTTGCTGGTCGCTCGAAGGCGTGGGCAACCCCGACAACGTCGGCGGCCTCTTTCGAACGGCGCACGCGTTTGGCGTCGACGCCGTGCTGGTCGGCCCCGGCACCGGCGACCCGTTGTACCGCAAAGCCATCCGCGTGTCCTGCGGCGCCGCGCTGGTGGTGCCGCATGCCGAGGCGACGCCGTGGCCCGACGTGCTGCGCGCGCTCGTGGAGGACGGGGTGACGGTATGGGCGTTGACGCCCGCCTCGATGCCACGCCGCTTGACGTCGCCGTATCGCGTGGCGTGCCGGAGCGGCTGGCGCTGCTGGTCCGGCGCCGAGGGGCCCGGCCTCACGGACGTCAGCCTGGCCCAGGCGTCCGAGCGCATCCGCATCCCGATCGCGCCCGAGGCTGATTCGCTCAACGTCACCGTCGCCGTGGGCATTGCCCTGGCGGCTGTGGCAAAATTCGCGGGTGGAGGGTGAGGCTATGAGCGCTTCGGTGAATCGTCGTGACTTTCTCGGCTCGGTCGCCGCCGTCTCGGCCGGACTGGTGGCCTCGGCCAACGCGGCGCGGCCGCAGGCGCCGTCGCGCGAGACGCTGGGGCCGCCGCGCGCGCCCGACGGCCGTCGCGCTGAAGACCGGGCTCATCGGCTGCGGCGGCCGCGGCCGCGGCGCGATGATCAACCACCTCGACGCCGCGCTCCGGCCTGGAAATCACCGCGCTGGCCGACGTCTTCCCCGACCGCGTCGCGGCGGCTCGCGAGCAGTTGAAGAAGGAAAAAGGCATCGACGTGCCCGAGAGCCGATGCTTCACCGGGTTTGACGCCCACTTGAAGCTGATCGACTCCGGCGTGGACGTGGTGCTGCACTGCACGCCGCCGCATTTCCGTCCGGCGCACTTTGCCGCCGCCGTGGCCGCCGGCAAGCACAGCTTCCTCGAAAAGCCCGATCGCCGTGGATCCCACCGGCGTACGAGCGGTGCTGGCAACGGCCGAGCAGGCCGCCGCCAAGGGCCTCTCGGTGATGACCGGCACGCAGCTGCGCCGCGAAGCCTCGCGCATCGAGGTGCGCAATCGAGTGCTCGATGGCGCCATCGGCGACGTGCTGTCGGTGCGCGCGTTCCGCAATCAGGGCGCGCTGTGGTATCGCACCCGGCAGGACGGCTGGTCCGACATGGAATGGATGATCCGCGACTGGGTCAACTGGAACTGGCTTTCCGGCGACCACATCGTCGAACAGCACATCCATCATCTCGACGGGATGCTGTGGGTGCTGGGAAAGGCGCCGGTCAAGGCGGTCGGGATGGGCGGGCGCGTCCGGCGGCAGACCGGGGACCAGTACGACTTCTTCAGCGTGGACTACACCTTCGACAACGGCGTGCACATGCACAGCACCATCCGCCAGGTGAGCGGATGCGCCAACCTGCGCGACGAGACGCTGGTCGGCACCAGGGGCACCGCCAGCCTGGACCAGGGCGCCATCTTCGACCGCGATGGCAAGGTCGTGTGGAAGTTCGAGGGCGAAGGACCGGACTCGCTGGTGCAGGAGCACGCCGACTTCGTGCGCGCCATCAGGTCGGGGACTCCGATCAACACCGCGAAAGACACCGCCATCGCGACGCTGGTCGCCATCATGGGCCGCGAATCGGCATACACGGGAAAGGCCGTCCTCTACGACGAACTGATGGCGTCCACGATGCGGCTGGGTCCGGAGACCTACGCGCTTGGTCCCGTCAATATCCCGGCCGTGCCGCCGCTGGCCGGACAGGAGAGCGCGCCGCTATCGCAGTGAAGTGCCCGTTAACCACGGAGACACGAAGACACAAAGAACGCACAGAGAACTTTGGGTTGGTTCGAGGAAACCCCAGCGCCTGGCGCAAACACGCCACCCAAAAATTCTCTGTGCGTCCTCTGTGTCCCTGTGTCTCTGTGGTTGACGTCCGTCATCAGGTGTCACCGCGGCGGCATGGCCTCGAACATCTTCTCGATGTTCTCCAGCACCGCGATCGTCGAGGCGACGCTGGCTTCCAGATACCGCTCGCCGATCTCGGCCGTCGACTGCCTGGCATCACCCCACGTGCCCGACTTGGTCGCCCAGTAGACCGACCCCGGGTTGCTGAAGAAGAAGGCGGTGTGGACGGCGCCTGCGTTGGCCTTGAACGGCGGAAACGGCGGAAACTCGGCGTTGGCCTTGTCCATGTCCACCAGATTCGGATTGATGCGCAGCACCGCCGAGGTCTCGGCGGCGTTGGCGTGCATCCCTTTTTCCATGCTGGCGTACTCGGTCATGACCTCTGGCGGCATGCCGTCCCAGTAGTTGATGGGAAACGCCCGCGCGTCGGCGGGCAGCCGATCGGCGGCGCCGGCACACGCATACGCGAGCGCGTACGTGTTGTCGTAGTGCCCGTTCAGGAACACGATCCGCTTGAACCCCATCGTCGCCAGACCAACGGCGATGTCCTCGACCAGCGCGCGGAACGTCTCCATCCGCAGGTAGACGACACCCGTGAAACCCTTGTGCGGATACGACAACGCGTAGTTGATCGGGGGCGCGACGGCCGCGCCCAGCGCCGGTGCGGCGCGCCTGGCGACCTCGTTGGGGATCAGCACATCGGTCAGCAGGGGGCCGTGCGGGCCGTGCTGCTCGACCGCGCCTGTGGGCACGATCACCATGCGGTTGGTCTTCACGAACGCCTCGACTTCGGGGTTCGTCATCTCGCCTAGAAAGACAGTTGGTGGTTTCATCGGCTGCCGGTTCGGTTCGGGTTCGGTCGGGTTGATTCGGGTTCAGTTCTGAGGTTACTCGGTTCAGCGGGTTCCCCGTGATGGCTTTGGCGCGGCAAACGGCAGCGTTTCCGGTGTCACGCGGACGTCGGTGGTGACCGTCAGCGGCGCCTTGGCGCCGACGTCGAAGGTGAATTCGGTGAAGTAGGCCGTCCAGCCCCTGGCCGGCGCGGGCACGCGAACCTCCCAGGTGTTCGGGCCGACCGGCGTAAGCGGCGTCGCCGCCCATTGCTTGCCGAACGTCTCCAGGCGGAAGTCGCGGGCGTTGGGGTTGGTCGCCGACCAGAGTTTCGCCGACCTGGGCGCCGCCGATGCCGTGACGCGCAACGCTCCGGTGCTGGCGGTGGTCCACGTGACCTTCGGGCGCGGCGTGCGATTCACTACCGTGGTGTAGAACGCGCCCAGGCTGTCAAACGCGTCGGTCTCCTCGAGCGAGTGGTCCGAGTTGGGCACGTAGCGAAACGACGTCTCGCCCTCGAGCCCCTCGCGGTAGAACTGCGCCGAATCTGGCAGAAAGAACTGATCGCCGGCCGAGTTGATCAGGTACTTCGGCAGCGTCAGGCGGTCGCGGTACGACCAGGGATCTTCAATCGCCATCAACGCCGAAAACTGCGGAGTGCCCATCCAGCCCATGATCCCCTGCGCGACGTAGTCGTCGACGGCCGGCGCCCAGAACCCGTACGCGCGCCAGTGGTGCTCGAACGACGGAACCACGTTCAGCACGTCAATCACGGCAGGAGCGATGGCCACCACGCGCGCGTCGACCGCCGCTGTCGTCCACGTGGTCCAGCCGCGCTTGGATCCGCCCGACACGACGAATCGCCGCACGGCGACGCGTGCCTCCATCGGCGCTCGCCGACCACGCGGTGACTGCGTCCATCGCCTTGACGGCCGCCTTGGTCATCGGCAGCCGCAGCGGCCATTTCTCGTCGCCTGTGCGCAGGAACTTGTCCCAGGTGTAGGCGATCAGGTCGTCTTCCTTCCGTGGCTTCCGTTCCGGATCGCCCAGCAGCGTGAGCTCCTGGTTGGGAATCATTCGGAGCTCGGCGGTGACCGTGCCGGTATCGCGCGCCAAGGCTGGCAAGCACGGCATTGGAGCGCGACGGCAGCTTGCCGTTGTTGGCGCCGCCGCCGATCCAGAGCAGGCCGACATCGGAGGTCACCTTCGCCGGGCGATAGACGACGAGCCAGTGCTTCCAGAGCGGCCGATCGACGTCGGCTGCCGTGAGCCACTGCTGGGAGGTCAACTCCAGGATCGTCGCCGTCACGCCGCCGCTGGCTGGAAGGTCGCCAGCTTTCACGAACGCGAAGTTCGGATCGGGCGCGGCGACGTAACGATCGAGCGCGGTCTCGCCGGTGCGTGGCGCACGCGCAGGAGCCGGCGACTGGGCGTGGAGCGACGTGATCGCGAGAGCGCAAAGACGAGTGTGAGTGGCAGGCGCACGATGGGAAAGTATAGCAGACTCTTTGCTCGTCCGATGCCGTCGCCGACCGCGCCTGCCGATCCTCATGAGCCAGTTCGCGGGCGGCGGCCGTGTCGTCCGGCATGAGAAGGCGATTGCCGACGCGCTCGCCACCCGCTATCATGGTTGAGTTCCGCTACCCGGCCTCGCTCGTCGAGCTGAGACGGATGCTGGACGAAGAGGTGCACGCCGGCACGGCAATGGTCGCCGTCGGCGGCGGCGACGGCACGCTTCACCATGCCGCCAACGCGATTGCCGACGCGCCCATCACGCTGGCGCCCCTGCCGAGCGGGACTGGCAATGACTTCTGCCGAAGCCTGGGGCTGGCGCCGACGCTGGAGCCTGCGCTCTCCGCCATCGCCGCGGGCCGATCGCGCCAGGTCGATGTGCTGGCCGTCAACGGCGTTCGGGTGCTCACGGTCGCCGGGCTTGGCGTGGTGTCCTCGAGCGCCCTCCACGTGGGCCGCCTGGCCCGGCGCGGCCATGTCGCGCGCCCCATCGTCCGGGCCTTCGGATCGCTCGCCTATCTCGGCGCTGCCGGGGCGCGGCTGCTGCTCGAGCCGCGACTGGCTCGCCACGCGACAGTGCGCTGGCGCGCGACGGCCGATGCCGCCTGGCAGCAGGTTGAAGGGCGGTTCTACGGCATCTTCCTGGCCTGTCGCCCCACGCTGGGCGCGGGTCTTCGACTGCCTCTCGAAGTTACGCCCGACGATGGCCGCTTCGAGATCGTGCTGGTCGAAAATCGCGCACGGCTCTCCGTCGCGATGCAGCTGCCGAAGCTACGCAGCGGGCGCTCCGTGCCGCAGGACCTGCTTACGATCCACCAGGCCGTGTCGGCGGCGATCGAATGGCGCGACGGCACCGCCATCGTCGGCGATGGCGAGGACCTGGGTGAGGCGACGACCATCGAGGCCCAGTTGCTCGCGCGGGCCCTGCGGGTCGTCTCGGGAAATTGACGATTGCAGATTGACGATTGACGATTAAGAATTGCGAAATTTCGTAGTCTGCAATTTGCAATTCCCATGATTCGTATTTCATTCGACGACGTAGTGGCCGAGCTCACGCGGGTGCTCGAAGGGTTGGAATTTTCGGGCCCGCGCGCGCGCCAGTCGGCGACTCTGTTTGCCGAGACGCACCGTGACGGCGTGGCCTCGCATGGGCTCAACCGGTTTCCGCGGTTCGTCCGTCAGATCAAGGCCGGCATCGTGAAGCCCAACGCCGAACCAGTCTGTGCGGCTCGCTTCGGTCCGTGGGAGCAGTGGGACGGGCAGCTCGGGCCCGGAAATCTGAATGCGACCGCGGCCACAGATCGCGCCGTTGCGCTGGCGAAGGAACATGGTCTGGGGCTGGTGGCGCTGCGGAATACCAACCACTGGATGCGCGGCGGCACCTACGGCTGGCAGGCGGCCGAGGCGGGCGTGGCGTTCATCGGATGGACCAACACCACGCCCAACATGCCTCCCTGGGGCACGCTCACCTCGAAGCTTGGCAACACGCCGGTCATCATCGCGATCCCGCGCGGTGACCAGCCGGTCGTGCTCGACGTCGCGATGTCGCAGTTCTCCTACGGGAAGATGGAGACGCTGCAACTGCGTGGCGAGCAGCTCCCGATGCCCGGAGGGTACGACGAGGCGGGCCATCTGACGACCGACCCTGGCGCGATTCTCAAGACGATGCGTCCGCTGCCGACCGGCTATTGGAAGGGCGCGGGGATGTCGCTGGTCTTCGACGTGCTCGGCGCGGTCCTGTCCGGCGGCCAGACCGCCCATCAGATCGGGCGTCAACCCGACGAGTTCGGGCTGTCGCAGGTGTTTCTCGCCTTCGACGTGAGCCGCGCCGGAGGCGCCGACGCGGTGTCGCGCGTGGTCTCGGCGGTGATCGACGACCTGCACACCGCCGTGCCGGCCACAGGCGGCGGCGCCGCGCGCTATCCCGGCGAGCAGGTGTTGCGAACGCGCGCGGAAAACACGCGCCTCGGCATCCCGGTGGATGACGCGGTCTGGGAGGCGATACGGCGATGTAAGACGGCTAGCCGGGTTGGGTCAGGTTGGTCAGGTTCGGGTCAGGTTGGGTCAGGTTGGGTCTGGTTGATGGCGGGGAGGCTGGCATGACACGCGCGGTTGTGACGTTTGTCGTAGCGATGTTCGGCTGCGGTCCGGTGTGGGCGCAGGCGCCGCTCGACCTGAAGACGGCGCGCATCGTCGACCTGACGCATCCGTTTGACGCCGGCACGCTGTACTGGCCGACCTCGCCTTCGGCCTTCGAGTTGACGACGCTTGCGTCGGGCATGACGCCGGGCGGGTACTTCTACTCGTCCTACAAGCTCTGCACGCCGGAACACGGCGGCACGCATCTGGATGCGCCGGTCCACTTCTCGAAAACCGGCGTCAACACCGCCGACCTGCCGCTGCGGCAGCTGATCGCGCCGGCCGTTGTCATCGACGTCACCAGGCAGGCGGCCGCCGACGCCGCATACCGGGTGACGCGGGCCGATATCGAGGCCTTCGAGGCAGCGCACGGGCGGATCGCGCCGGGCACTATCGTGCTGGCACGCACCGGATGGAGCCGCTACTGGCCCGACCGGAAGCGGTATCTGGGGGACGACACGCCGGGCGACGCGTCGAAGCTGAAGTTTCCCGGGTACGGCGAGGACGCGGCGCGCTTCCTGGTGGAGCAGCGGCAGGTGGCGGTGCTTGGCATCGACACCGCGTCGATCGACTACGGGCCGTCGACCGACTTTCTAGCGCACCGCGTCGGCGCGGCGGCCAACGTGGCCAACCTCGAAAACCTCACGGCGCTCGACCAGCTGCCGCCGACCGGCGCCACGGTCATCGCCCTGCCCATGAAGATCGCGGGCGGATCGGGAGGGCCGGTGCGGGTGGTCGCGCTGCTGGCGCCTCAGCGTAGGAAGCGAGGCGGCCCGCCGGCTTCGCGCGATGGCTCGCGCGCGCGGCAGCAGGCAGCGATCCTCGAGGCCCATCTCCTCGAGCTTGTAGTCCCGCAGCCTCTCGACCCGAACGATCAGCTCGGCCCAGTCCGGCGCTTCGGAGGCCTGCTGCTTCACGTCCGCGATGTGGCTGGTGATTCGTTCGAGCACCTGGCGAATCCGCACATGGTCGGCGGCAAGCGTGTCCACCAGGCGCAGCAGCCGGTCTGACGTCAGCGTCGTGGAAAGAACCGCCGGGTTCTCACAGGCAGCCAGGACCGGGAACAGCAAGTCGTCCTCGGTCCAGGCGTGCGGGTCGACCTCGTTGCGCAGCTCGCCGAGCAGTCCCGCAAGGGCGCGCAAGTGGAACACGCGGACGTCGCTGAAGTGGGTGCTCAACGCCGCCACCTGTCGGGTCAGGATCGGCAGCTCGTCGTCGCAGGCGTTCGTGGTAGACGCTGCTGATATGTGTCGGCCAGCACGCTGACCGGGCGTGACTGCCACTCGGGTTCGCATTCGGTGACCTCTGGGGCGACCAGCAGATTGTCCATGCTCCGAGACTACTGACCCGCGGCCGGTGCGTCGTTGAGCGCCGTCAACATTGCGCTGGAGCAAACAACCGGGCCCAACCTGGCCCAACCCGACCGAACCAGACCGAACCCGATCAACGACCAGCGAGTGCGCCGGCCAGCGAAGTCCCATCTGCACTCGTCAGCTTGACGCCAAGCCACTCGGCGATGGTCGGTGCGACGTCGACCGCGCGGACGTCGCCAAGGCGCACACCCGGCTTGACGTCGCGGCCCCACGCCAGAAACAACGCTCGCATGGAAGGGTCCGTGTTCAGCGCCCCGTGGTGCCCGACATGTGTCGCGTCGGTGTCGACGACCAGCGCGCCCGTGTCGGCGCGGCCGACGTCATAGCCGTCGCGTACGGCGACCACGATGTCCGGCGCCTGATCGGTCGTCGCCGGATCGGGCAGGCCGAGGGACGCGAACTCGGCGCCCGTGACCACGCGGTCGACGCCCTCGACGCCGGACACCGCGGCCTCGATCTTCGGCAGCAGGCCCGCACCCGAGCTGCGATCGGTCAGGTAGATTCCCGCCGCGCCGCCCCACGGCATCGTCCACGCATCGGCCTGGCGCGCGGCGCCCTCGCCGCGGATCAGCCCTGCGTTGCGGAGCGCGACGTTGAGATTGACCGTCCGCCGCGCCGTCCTGAAGCCATGGTCGGCCAGCACGACGACCGTGGTCGACTCTGCGAGGCCGCTGCGCTCGAGCGCCGCCAGGAGGCGCGCGACCTGGCTGTCGAGAAACGCCATCGCCGTGGTGGAGGCGAGCGTGCCCGGCCCGTAGGTGTGATGGGTGCTGTCGAGCGCGAGCAGATGGTAGAGCAGCAGATTCGGCTTGTGGCGCTCGAGGATGTGCACGGCCGCATCGGTCCACACCTGATCGCGCCAGGCCGCCGCCGTGTTCGTGTTGAAGGTCGCGATGTCGTCGGCGGTGACCTGTCCGGCGGCGACCATTTCCTGCTCGATGACGCCGCCGGGAGTCGGCCGTTCCGCAAACGCCCACGTGATGGTCTCGGGTTCGTATATCGCCACCCAGTTCACCTGCGCGGTCGTCAGGCCTGCCGCGTGCGCGGCGTCGTAGACGGTCGGGGCCTTCACCATCTCGCGCTTCGGCCGCCAGGGCTCGATCTTGGGCAGTCCGGCGGCGTCGCGCGTGAGCAAGCCGTTGAACATCACCTGGTGTGTGGCAGGCGCCACGCCGGTGACGTACGTGGTGTGATTCGGCCACGTCACCACTGGATTGACGGGAATCACAGCCGCCGCGCGCGCGCCCTCGCGCACCAGCCGGTGCAGCGTCGGCACCGGCGTCCGCGGATTGTCGAGCGCGATGGCAGGGAAGCCGTCGAGGCTGATCAGGATGACGTGACGGTCCTTCGCTGCCTGGGGCGGCGCGGCCACCTGTCCGTCGGCGGCGACGAGAACGAACAGAGCAGGGCAGCAATCGGAACGAGTCGTCGTCGCATGTCGGCCAGCTTATCGCGAGTCGATGTCACGGCGATCGTGGCGGCCAAGGATCCGCAGATTCAAGGATTAACGGGATTCCAGGGTCGCGGAGTGAACCCGAGAGGACACCGGTCCGCACTGCCGCGGCTTCGCCGCGGTGTCCCTCGGGTTCCGCTGTTGCTGGGCCGCCGCCATCAGGTCCGTCATCTGCGTCATCTGCGTAATCTGCGGATAGTTATTGCCTGCGCGAAGGCGCCCTGAAGTCGAGTGCTAAGATGCGCGCGGCTCACCTATGGCTGCAGGCACCTACACGCAAGTGCTCGGCGAACGTGGTTTCCGCGCGTTTCTCTGGACGCAGTTCCTGGGCGCGTTCAACGACAACGTCTGCCGGCTCGTCATCTCGATGGTCGCGCTGGCCGCCGCCGGCGCCACCGGCACCGCCAGCGGCCATCTGCCCTGGGTGACGGCCGTCTTTGCCCTGCCGTTCCTGCTGTTCTCCGGCTACGCGGGCCAGCTCGCCGACACGCACAGCAAGCGCACGGTCCTGGTGGTCACGACCGCGCTCGAGGTCGCGGCGATGGCCGTCGGGATCGTCGCCTTCATGAACGGCCGGCTCGAGTGGATGCTGGTGCTGCTGTTCCTGATCGCGACGCAGTCGGCATTCTTCAGCCCGGCCAAGTACGGCATCGTCCCCGAGATCGTGCCCGAGCGCGCGCTGTCGCGCGCCAACGGGCTCCTCGAGATGAGCACGTTTGCCGCGATCGTCCTCGGGTCGGCCGCCGGCACCGCGCTCTACGCCCTGTGGGACGAGCGCCTGCCGACCATCGGCCTGGCCTTGACCGCCGTGGCCGTCGTCGGCGCCGCGGTGAGCGTCGGCATCCCACGCGTGTCGCCGGCGCGCCATGCGGCGCCGCTGCGCTGGAACCCCTGGTCGGGTTTGTCTGCCGGTATCGAGCGCCTGACGAGCGAGCGCACGCTGTGGATGACGGCGCTCGGCGTGGCGTGGTTCTGGTTCATCGGAGCGCTGTTGCAGATGGCCGTGCTCGCGGCCGGCCGTCAGGTGATGGGCCTGAGCGACGGCGCGATTGCCGCGATGAGCGCCTTCATGGCCGTGGGCGTCGGAGGCGGCAGCCTCGCCGCTGGCCGGTGGTCGGGCGACAAGGTCGAACTGGGCCTGGTGCCGTTTGGCGCCTTCGGCATGGGCGTCAGCGCGCTCGCGCTGGTCTGGGCGATGCCGTCCTATCCGCTGGCCTGCGAGGCGCTGCTGGTGTTGGGGTTTGCCGGCGGCCTCTTCACCGTGCCGCTCCACGCGCTGCTTCAGCAGAAGCCCGCGGTGGGGGAGAAGGGGTCGGTGTTTGCCGTCAGCAACCTGCTGAGCACGGTTGCGATCCTGCTGGCCAGCGGCTCGATGTGGTACCTCGACCAGCGTCGCCGGCGTGGCGCCGGATCGCGTCATCCTGGTCTTCGGCGTGTTCCAGCTCGTCGCCAGCGGCTACGTGCTGTGGCTGCTGCCGGACTTCTTCCTTCGCTTCTCGCTGCTGCTGCTCACGCACACGATCTACCGCGTCGAGGTCCACGGGCGTCGAGCACGTGCCGCCGCGCGGCCCGGCGCTGCTGGTCTGCAATCACCTGTCGCACGTCGACGGCTTCCTGGTCGGCGCATGCGTGCCGCGCTTCATCCGCTTCATGGTCTACCGGCCGTACTTCAACCTGCCGGTGGCGCATCGGCTGTTGACGATGATGCGGGCGATCCCGGTGGCGGGCGGCAACCGTCAGGAGGTGCTGGCCTCGATCGCGCAGGCGCGCGCCGAGCTCGAAAGCGGCCACGTCGTCTGCATCTTTGCCGAGGGCGCGATCAGCCGTACCGGCAACCTGCTGCCGTTCAAGCGCGGCTTCGAGCGCATCGTCGACGGGCTGGACGTCCCGGTGATCCCGGTGTGCCTCGACCGGCTGTGGGGCAGCGTCTTCAGCTTCAAGCAAGGCCGCTTCTTCTGGAAGTGGCCCGAGCAGCTGCCGTATCCCGTCTCGGTGAGCTTCGGCGCGCCGATGCCGTCCACGACGACGGCCGCCGACGCGCGCCAGGCGATTGCCGAGCTGTCGAGCGACGCGATGACACGCCGGCTCGATCGGCGCAGCGTCCTGCATCGGCGCGTGATCCGCACGGCCAAGCGGCATTGGGGCCGGCTTGCGATGGCCGACGCCTCGGGCCGCGAGCTGTCGTACGGCCGCATGCTGGTTGCCGCGCTGCTGCTTTCACGGTGGGTGCGGCGTCAGTGCGAGGGGCAGGCGATGGTGGGGTTGCTGCTGCCGGCGTCGATCCCGGCGGCGCTGGCCAACCTCGCCGTGCTCATCGCCGGCAAGGTCCCAGTGAACCTGAACTTCACCGCCGGACGCGAGGCGATGGCGGCGGCGATCGCCCAGTGCGGCATCACGACCGTGATCTCGGCGAAGCAGTTCCTGGCGAAGGCCAAGCTCGACGCGCCAGACGGCACGGTGCTGTTCGAAGACGTCATGCCGACCTTTACGGCGACCGACAAGGCGCGCACGTTCCTCGAAGCGCGCCTGCTGCCGTCGCGCTGGTTGATCCGGCGTTACGCGCCTGAGATGCACGGCCCCGACGACCTGGCGACGGTGATCTTCTCGAGCGGAAGCACGGGCCAGCCCAAAGGCGTGATGCTGTCGCACCGCAACGTCATCGCGAATCTCGAAGGCATGTGCCAGGTGTTCTGGGTGACGCCGAAGGACCGGATGATCGGCGTGCTGCCGTTCTTCCATTCGTTCGGCTTCACCGGCGCGCTCTGGTTCCCGCTGGTGTCGGGATTCGGGACGCTGTTGGTGCCAAATCCGATGGACGCCAAGTCGGTGGGTGAGCTCGCCGACAAGCACGAAGCGACGATCCTCATCGGCACACCGACGTTCTATCAGGCCTACATCCGCAAGTGCGAACCGCGACAGTTTCGCGCGCTGCGCTACGGCGTGGTGGGGGCAGAGAAGCTTCGCGAGCCGATCGCGCGCGCCTTTCGCGAGCGATTCGGCATCGACCTGCTCGAAGGCTACGGATGCACGGAGATGGCGCCGGTGGTCTCGGTGAACGTGCCCGACGTCGTAGACGCCAGGCAGACCGGCAGCAAGGCGGGCTCGGTGGGGCACCCGCTGCCCGGGGTCGTGGTGCGCGTGGTCGATCCGGAGTCACGTACGCCGGTGAAGCCGGGGGATCCCGGGTTGCTGCTGGTAAAGGGCCCCAACCGGATGCTCGGCTATCTCGGCAACCCGTCGGCGACCGCCGCGGCGCTCGATGACGGCTGGTACGTGACCGGCGACATCGGCGCGGTCGACGAGGACGGGTTCATCCGCCTCACCGATCGGCTGTCGCGGTTCAGCAAGATCGCCGGCGAGATGGTGCCGCACCTGAAGATCGAGGAAGTCGTCATCGGCGCGCTCGACGACCCCAACTGCGTCGTGACGGCCGTGCCGGATGAGAGCCGCGGCGAGCGCCTCGTCGTCTTCTACACGAAGGACGTGCCGGAAGACGAGGTCTGGGCGGCGCTCAACAACTCGGACCTGCCGAAGCTGTGGGTGCCGAAGAAAGACAACATCCAGCGCATCGAGTCGATTCCCGTCCTGGGGACCGGGAAAGTGGACCTGCGCGGCGTTCGCCAGTTGGCGGCTGCGCTCGTTGCCGCGCCGCCAGCCAGCTAGTCTTCTTCTGATTCTGATGCCAGCAGGCGCAGGCCTTCGAGGCTTCGCACGCGTACGCGCGCCCGCGACGACTCGACCAGGCCCTGATCTTCCCATTCCGACAGCAGGCGCGAGGCGGTGAAGAGCGTCGTGCCGACGATCGCGGCGATGTCCTGGCGGGTCATCGGCGGCGCGATCAGCATGCCCATCGAGTCGGGCTTGCCGTGGCGTTCCGCGAGTTCGAGCAGCGCGCGGGCCAGCCGCTGGCTCGACCCGGCCCTCGCTGACCGTGTGCAGCCGGCCGAGGACCAGCTTCGAGGTTGCGCGCCAGCTGGGCGTCGATCCGCTTGTGGACTTCAGGAAACTCGGCGGCGATGGCCCGCGCCTTGTCGCGGTCCCAGGCGGCGGCGGTCACCGGCGTCAAGGCGCAGTGCTCGGTGACCAGGTAGTTGCGCGGCTGGTCGGCCATCGCGGCGTGGCCGAAGGCGTCGCGCGGCCCGGCAATGCCGACGAGCACGTCATGGCCGTCCTGCGAGGTGGAGACCATCTTGGCGTAGCCTTCGCGGATCACGCAGGATCCGCTGTCCCGGCTCGCCCTGCTGCGTGATGGTCTCGCCGCGTCGCGCGGTGACGATGCGGGCGTGCTTCAGGGCGTATTCGACGATGTCTCGGTCGAGGCCGTCGAAGGTGTGGGCGCGAGTGGGGGCGTCGGGTAGCAGCGTCGCCATGCCGCCACGATAGCGCCGGGCGGGGTGTTAGAGAAGGGGAAAGTGGTTACGGCGGTCTACCAGAATCCCAGCTGCAGCTTCGCCGCGTCGCGACATCCGGTCCTTCGTCCACGGCGGCTCGAACACCACATCCACGAGGGCGTCGGTGACGCCCTCGACCGCCTTGGCCTTCTGCTCGACCTGTGCCGGCAGCCACTGCGCGGCCGGGCAGGCCGGCGCGGTCAGCGTCATCCGGACGCCGACGACGGATTCGGCGGTGACGATGATCTCGTAGATGAGGCCGAGGTCGTAGACGTTGACCGGGATCTCGGGGTCGAAGACGGTCTTGATGGCCGCGCGCACCTTGGGCTCGAGCTCGGCGGACCTGGCGGCGTCGTTGACCAGGCCGGCGGTCTTGAGGTCGGTCGGCGCCGGGGCGCGGGGCGGCGGGTTGGATGACGGCAGTGGTTTCGGATGACGTTCGGCGAGTCGGGTTTCGATGCGTCATTCAGTTGACACGACGGCGTCCGGCGTGGCGACGGCGGCCTTCATCGTGTGCCACGCCAGGCTGGCGCACTTCACGCGCGCCGGGTACTCGCGCACGCCGGCAAACACGGCCAGCTTGCCCAGACCCGTCGGTGCTGACGGGCACGTCGCCCGGCGACGGTCACGACGTCGTGGAAGCGCTCGAACAGCGCCTCGGCCTGGGCGACGGTCTTGCCCTTGAGCGCCTCGGTCATCAGCGACGCCGACGCCTTCGAGATGGCGCAGCCCGAGCCCTCGAACGCGACGTCGGCGATCCGGTCGCCGTCGAGCGTCAGGTACAGCGTCAGCCGATCGCCGCACAGCGGGTTGTGGCCCCTGGCCGTGCGCGTCGGGTGCTCGATGGCCCGGAAGTTCCGCGGCCGCTTGTTGTGGTCGAGGATCACTTCCTGGTAGAGCTCTCGCAGGTCCGACATTACCCGAACACCTCGCGCACCTTGTGCAGTCCACCGACCAGCGCGTCGATCTCGGCGCGGGTGTTGTAGATGGCGACCGACGCCCGCACGGTCGCGGTGATGCCGTAGCGGTCCATCACCGGCTGCGCGCAGTGCTGTCCCGTGCGCACGGCGATGCCTTCCGCGTCGAGGACGGTGCCGATGTCGTGCGGGTGCACGCCGTCGAGAACGAACGACAGCACGCTGGTCTTCTGCCTGGCCTCGCCGACGAGGCGCACGCCCGGGATCGCGCCGACCCGCTCGGTGGCGTAGGCCAGCAGCGCGTCCTCGTACTCGAGGGCCGCCGCCCGGTCGAGCGCCGTCAGGTAGTCCACCGCCGCGCCGAGGCCGACGAAGCCGGCGATGTTCGGCGTGCCGGCCTCGAACTTGTACGGCAGGACGTTGTAGTCGGTCTTCTCGAAGGTCACCGACGCGATCATGTCGCCGCCGCCCTGGTAGGGCGGCATGGCCTCGAGCAGCGCCTGCGCGGCCGTAGAGGATGCCGGTGCCCGTCGGGCCGTACATCTTGTGGCCCGAAAACGCGTAGAAGTCGCAGCCGAGCGCCTGCACGTCCACCGGCAGGTGCGGCACGGCCTGCGCGCCGTCGACCAGCGTCACCGCGCCCGACAGCGCGCGCGGCCGCGACCAGGTCGGCCACCGGGATTGATCGTGCCCAGCGCGTTGCTGACGTGGATGATCGCCAGCAGCTTCGTGCGCTCGGAGAGCAGCGCACGGAACGCGTCGAGGTCGAGCTCGCCGGCGTCGGTGATGGGCGCGACCTTCAGCGTCGCGCCGGTCTGCTGGCACACCAGCTGCCACGGCACGATGTTGGAGTGGTGCTCCATCCACGTGACGAGGATCTCGTCGCCGGGCTTCAGGTTCGTGCGCGCCCAGCTTTGCGCGACCAGGTTGATCGAATCGGTGCAGCCGCGCGTGAAGACGACCTCGCGGCTGTGCGCCGCGTTGATCAGGCGCTGCACCTTCACGCGCGTGCCTTCGTAGGCCTTGCGTCGCGCGCTCGCTCAGCAGGTGCGTCGCGCGATGGATGTTCGCGTTGTCGTGCCGGTAGTAGTGGTCCAGCGCGTCCAGGACCTGCCGCGGCTTCTGCGTCGTGTTGGCGTTGTCGAGGTAGACCAGCGGCTTGCCGTGCACGACCTCGCCGAGGATGGGGAAGTCCGCGCGGATCTTCTGCGACGTCGAACGTCGTCGATTCAGCCAGCATCGTCATCGTCGTTGGGATGACGGACGTCAACCACAGAGACACAGAGACACAGAGGACGCACAGAGAACGAATTGGCAGCGCCCGGATGCACCCGGCGTCGGGGATCCCGGCTGCCAAATCGCTCTGTGCGTTCTCCGTGTCTCCGTGTCTCTGTGGTTAACGGTCGTCATCAAGTCACTTCACGGCGTCGGCCGGGATCGCCGCCAGCAGCCAGCGCTCCAGGCGCGTCGCGCAGCGGCTCGAACTTCACCCGCGCGACGATGTCGCCGGCGAAGCTGCGGATCAGCATCGAACGCGCATCGCGCGCGCGTGATGCCGCGGGCCTGCAGGTAGAACAGCGCGTCGGCGTCGAGCTGGCCCACGGTCGCCCCATGCGTGCACTTCACATCGTCGGCGAAGATCTCGAGCTGCGGCTTGGTGTTGATCTGCGCGGCGCCCGACAGCAGCATCGCCTTGTTGGTCTGCTTGGCGTCGGTCTTCTGCGCGTCCTCGCGCACGATGATCTTGCCGTTGAAGACGCCCCTGGCCTTGCCGCCCAGGATGCCCTTGTAGACCTCGTGGCTGCCGCAGTGCGGCATCGCGTGGTCGATGGTCGTGTGGTTGTCGACCAGCGTGTCGCCGTCGGCCACGTAGAGGCCGTTGAGCGTGCAGTCGATCCCTTCGCCGCCGAGCACGGCGCCCGAGGTCGTTGCGCACGATGGCCCCGCCGAGCGAGAAGGCGTGCGACAGGAAGGTCGCCTTGCGTTCGGCGTGCACCTGCAGCCGGCAGTAGTGATAGCCGTGGCTGCGCTCGAGCTGGACGCGGTAGTGATCGACGACGGCGCCCGGGCCCACCACCACCTCGGTGACGGCGCACGAGAAATACGTGCCGTCGCCGACGCCGACGTGCGACTCGACGATCGTCGACTGGCTCTGCTCGCCGGCCACGATCAGGATCCGCGGGTAGCTCACCGTCGGGCGTGCTGCCGCCGGTCGAGACGAAGACGATGTTGATGGGCGCCTCGATGACCGCGCCCTTGGCGATGCGGACGATGGCCGCGTCCTCGAAAAACGCGGTGTTGAGCGCCGTGAAGGCCGACGACTCACTCGGCGCGAGCCGGGTCAGCCACGCCAGGACCTCCGGCGAGTCGAGCGCCTCGGCCAGCCCGGACACGGTCACGCCGGCCGGCACGGCGGCCACCGACGAGAGCGCGAGCTGGAAACGGCCGTTGACGAACACCAGCTCGGCCGCCGTCGCCGAGCCATACAAGTGCCCGGTCAGGTCGGCGCCTGCGACGGCGGTGTGCTCCGGCGCGCGGTCGAACGGCGTCGTGGCGATCGGGCGCGACGTTGGTGAACCGGTAATCCTCGTCGGCCGTCGTCGGAAAGCCAAGCGCGGCGAACCGGGCGATCGCCGCCTGGCGCGCCTGCTCGAGCGCGGCGGGACCGGCCGGACGGCGGTCCTTCAGCGCCTCGAACGACGCGACGTACCGCTCGACCTGGGCGCTTGGCGCGCCCTGTTCGGCCAGCTGGCTCATACGGCCGCTCCCTGCTCGAGCCAGCCGTAGCCCTTTTCTTCGAGCTCGAGCGCCAGTTCCTTGCCGCCCGACTTGACGATCCTGCCCTCGCTGAGCACGTGCACGAAATCGGGCACGATGTAGTTCAGCAGCCGCTGGTAGTGGGTGACGACGACGATGGCGCGGTCGGGGCCGCGCATCGCGTTGACGCCCTCGGCCACCGTCTTGAGGGCGTCGATGTCGAGGCCCGAGTCGGTCTCGTCGAGCACGGCCAGCGTGGGCTGGAGCACGAGCATCTGGAAGATCTCGTTGCGCTTCTTCTCGCCGCCCGAGAAGCCCTCGTTCACCGGCCGCTTCATCAGTTCGCTGTCGATGTGCAGCGTGTTGAGCCGGTCCTTGACCAGCTCGAGGAAGTCCATCGCGTCCAGCTCCGGCTCGCCCCGATACTTGCGCTGCGCGTTGAGCGCGGCCTTCAGGAAGTAGGAGTTGTTGACGCCCGGGATCTCGACCGGGTACTGGAAGGCCATGAACACGCCCTCGCAGGCGCGCTCTTCGGGATCCATGTCGAGCAGGTCCTTCCCGTTGAAGGTGACCTCGCCGCCGGTGACTTCGTAGGCGGGATGCCCCGCGAGCACACGCGCCAGCGTGCTCTTGCCCGACCCGTTCGGGCCCATGATGGCGTGCACTTCGCCCTTGTTCACCGAGAGCGAGATGCCCTTGAGGATGTCGCGATCCTCGGCGCCCGCCCGCAAATCCTTGATCTGAAGCATGACCAGCTAAGTCCTCGCTCGATGACGACGTCAACCACAGAGCACAGTCACGGAGACGCACAGAGTCGGACTTGGCAGCGCCGGTGATCCGCGCGGGTCATCCGACGCTGCCAAATCGTCTCTGTGCGTCCTTGTGTCTCCGTGCTCTGTGGTTGACGTCCGTCATCCGTTAACCGACGCTACCTTCCAGACTGATGCTCAACAGCTTCTGCGCTTCGACCGCGAACTCCATCGGCAGCTCGCGGAACACTTCCTTGCAGAAGCCGCTGACGATCATGTTCACCGCGTCCTCGGTCGAGATCCCGCGCTGGCGGCAGTAGAAGATCTGGTCCTCGCCGATCTTGCTGGTCGAGGCCTCGTGCTCCACCTGCGCCGTGGCGTTCTTGATCTCGAGGTACGGGAACGTGTGCGCGCCGCAGCGGTCGCCGATGAGCAGCGAGTCGCACTGCGAGTAGTTGCGCGCGCCCTCGGCCTTCGGCCCGATCTTCACCGCGCCGCGATACGTGTTCTGCCCGAAGCCGGCCGAGATGCCCTTGCTGACGATCGTGCTGCGGGTGTTCTTCCCGAGGTGGATCATCTTGGTGCCGGTGTCGGCCTGCTGGCGGTTGTTGGTCGTGGCCACCGAGTAGAACTCGCCAATCGAGCCGTCGCCGATGAGCAGGCAGCTCGGGTACTTCCACGTGATGGCCGATCCGGTTTCGACCTGCGTCCACGTGATCTTCGAGCGCGTTGCCGCGGCACGCGCCGCGCTTGGTGACGAAGTTGTAGATGCCGCCTTTGCCGTCCTTGTCGCCCGGGTACCAGTTCTGGACGGTCGAGTACTTGATGGTCGCCTCTTCGAGCGCGACCAGCTCGACCACCGCCGCATGCAGCTGGTTCTCGTCGCGCATCGGCGCCGTGCAGCCTTCGAGGTAGCTCACGAAGGCCCGGTCCTCGGCGATGATCAGCGTCCGCTCGAACTGGCCCGGTGTTGGACGCGTTGATGCGGAAGTACGTGCTCAGCTCCATCGGGCAGCGCACGCCCTTCGGGATATAGGCGAAGCTGCCGTCGCTGAAGACGGCCGAGTTGAGCGAGGCAAAGAAGTTGTCCGTGTACGGCACGACCGAGCCGAGGTACTTCTTCACCAGCTCGGGATGGTCCTGCACGGCCTCGCTGAACGAGCAGAAGATGATGCCCGTCTCGGCCAGCTTGGCGCGGAAGGTGGTGCCCACCGACACCGAGTCGAACACGGCGTCGACGGCGACGCCCGACAGGACCTTCTGCTCGTCGAGCGGGATGCCCAGCTTGTCGAAGGTCTTGCGCAGCTCGGGGTCGACCTCGTCGAGGCTGTTGAGCACCGGCTTCTTCTTCGGCGCCGAGTAGTAGCTGATGGCCTGGTAGTCGATCGCGGCCGTAGTGGACGTTGTGCCACGTCGGCTCGGTCATGCCCGAGCCAGGCCCGATAGGCCTTCAGGCGGAACTCGAGCATCCACTCCGGCTCGTGCTTCTTGGCCGAGAGCGCGCGAATGACGTCCTCGTCGAGACCGGGAGGAAAAGTGTCGGCCTCGATGTCGGTGACAAAGCCGTACTTGTACTCGCGGGTCGCGAGTTGTTCGATGGTTTCGGTCGAAGTGGTCATCGTTGTCCGATCACGCTCGGACAATCACGAAGGCGCGAAGGCGCGAAGGCTCGAAGGCCGTCTACGCACTGAAACTCACCCCGCACCCGCACGTGCTCTTGGCGTTGGGGTTGTTGAAGGTGAAGCCCTTGCTCACGAGATTCGTGTCGTAGTCGAGCACCGTGCCGTCAATCAGGCGGAAGCTGCGCGGGTCGACGAACACGCGGGCGCCGTCGGGCCCGTCAAACACCTGGTCGTCGCCGCGCGGCGTGGCTTCCCACGCAAACGTGTACTCGTAGCCCGAACAGCCGCCGGCCTTCAGGCCGACGCGCAGGCCGCCGCCCGACGAGGCCGTTTTTCTCGAGCATCTTCACGATCTGCTTCGATGCGTTTTCCGTGATCTGAACCATCGCCAATCTCGAGTTCACGGGTTCACAGGTTCACGGGTTCACGGCTCGAGTTCACGGGTTCACGGGTTCACGGGTTCACGGTCCCGTCGAGCCGTCCGGCGATGGCGATGCCGCCGGTGGCAAAGGGCATCGCGACCGGCTCGTCGTGCCGGTCGTTTGCCAGTTCAGCCACCGTGCACTCCATCAGGGCGCCGATGATCCGGTCGCGGATCCGGTGGAGCGGGTCGCGGACGTTGCACTTCGAAAACTGCTCGCAGCGCTCGTCGGTCGTTCCGCACACCGTCAGTTGCAGCGGGCCGTCAATCGCCTCGACGACCTCGGCCACGGTGACGGTTTCGGCCGGCCGCGCCAGCAGATAGCCGCCGTGAATGCCCTGCTGGGACCGAAGGACCCCTCGCTGCACCAGCCGCTGCAGCACCTTGGCCAGCAGCTCAACCGGGATGTCGTGTCGCTCGGCAATCTCCCGCGCGCTGGCCGGCCGGTTGCCCAGCGAGGCCACGTAGGTCAGCGAGATCAGGGCGTAATCCGTCTTTTTGGAGAGCCTGAGCATAGGACTGCCAGCTAAATACGACTGGAACAGTCCTAGTTTAGGCCCTCAGCGGGATAGGGTCAAGCTGGTGCAGGGGCTGCACGGCGTGCGCGCCCGCGAGGGTTCAGCCGATGGGTTCGGCTGGGATCGCGCATCCGGCTGGACCCCGGCAGGGCGCACTGCCGTGCGCTTCCTACTTCTCCGGCTTCGGCGGCGCGTCTGGCGGCGTGATCTCCGGCTGCCGCGACCGGCGGTGGCAGGTCGCGCAGGTCACCTTGACCGGCTCGTCGGCTTCGCCGAGGTCCTTGAAGGCTTCGTTGAGGCCGACCGTGGACTTCACCATCAGGCGGGCCACTTCGTGCCGCTTCTTGCTGGTGTCGGTGAAGTCGTAGGTCGACCACGGCTTGCCGACCTGGCCCTTGTGGCAGAACACGCAGTCGACGTTCAACGACGCGTTCCAGTCCTTCATCAGCTTGATCAACGCGTCGGGGGTGATGTCCTTGGGCAGGACCTCGAGGTTGTGCAGCATGTCCGGCTTCCAATCCTCGAGAGGATTGGCGGGCGCCGCCGGCTGCTGGGCGGACAGGCCCACCCACGCCACCGCGACCGCAACGACCGCCAGCTGCACCACAGCGACGCATCGCCGACTTCAGTTCAGGCCACATGGGCCGAAAGACTAACGACCGTCGCAAAGAAAAGCAATGACCGGTTCTCGGGTTCACGGCGTTCTCAGGTTCGTCCGGTCGCCGAGGTCCTGTTGCAGCTCGGCCAGCGTGCGCGCCGGCCAGCGACTCGAGCGTGACGTGAGGCGCAGGGAAATGCAGCGAGCGGGTCAGCGGGCTCGGCACGGCGACGGCCCACATGCCGGCGGCGTGCGCGGCGGCGAGCCCGTTGGGGGTGTCCTCGAAGACCACGCAGTCGGAAGGGGCGACGCCGAGCCGCTCGGCGGCCAGCAGAAACAAGTCCGGCGCCGGTTTCACGCGCGCCACGTCGTTGCGCGTGCACACCGCGCGCACCAGATCGCGCAGGCCGTGACGGGTCAGCCACGGGCCCACCCATTCGAGGCTGCTGCTCGAGGCCACGGCCGCCGGCAACCCGGCGGCATCCGCCTCCTGCAGCCGGTCGAGCACGCCTGGCCGGAGCGGCTCGTCCTCGCACCGGCGCCAGTGCTCGTCGCGCACGCGAGGCACCCATGTCTCGCGCGACAACTGGACGCCGGTCTGGCGCAGCAGCTCGGCGTAGGGATCGAAGCCGTTGTGCGTGCCCAGCGCGTGCCGCCACTGGTCCATCGTCAGCTCGCCGCCGTGATCCCGGTAGATCTCGGCCCAGATGTCGAAGATGGACGTCTCGCTGTCGATGATCAGCCCGTCGAAGTCGAAGATCACGGCACGGAAGGACACGGATTGTACGGCGCACGGCCTCAGCCTGATGACCTGTGCACCGAGCACCGAAGCTGAGGTAATATCCGCCGCATGTCCACACTGACGCGTCGCGACGTGCTGAAGTCCACCGCCGCCGTGCCGCTGGCCGCCTGGCTCGATGCCGCGCGCGACGTCGAGGCGCGGCAGGGCTCGGCCCCGGTCAACATCAAGCGCGCGGTGCTTGTCTCGATGCTCCCGAAGGAGCTGTCGTGGCAGGACCGGTTCGCGCTGGCCCGCGCCGTCGGCTTTGACGGCATCGAGATGCAGACCGTCAGCGACCAGGCCGAGGCCGAGGCCATCGCCAAGGCGTCGGAGGCGACCGGCCTGGTCATCCACTCGGTGATGAACTCCGACCACTGGCGGTATCCGCTCTCGAGCCCCGACCCCGAGGTCGTGCGCAAGAGCGTCGCCGGCATGAAGACGTCGTTGATGAACGCCGCGCTCTGGAAGGCCGGCATCGTGCTGCTGGTGCCGGCCGTCGTGGACGGCAAGACGAGGTATGCCGGAGGCCTGGTCGCGTTCGGTGCCGGTGATTCGCGATCAGCTGATCCCGATTGCGAGCGGCTTCAGGGTGCAGATCGGGATCGAGGAAGTGTGGAACAAGTTCCTCTTGAGCCCGCTCGAGTTCAACCGCTACGTCGACGAGTTCCAGTCGCCGACCGTGAAGGCCTACTTCGACGTCGGCAACGTGGTGTTCTACGGCTACCCGCAGGACTGGATCCGGACGCTCGGCCGCCGCATCGCGCGCCTGCACCTGAAGGACTTCAAGGTGGACCGCGACGCCGGCACATTCGAGTGGAAGAACCTGGGCGAGGGCGACATCGACTGGGTGGAGGTGCGCAAAGCGCCTCGACGAGGCGCCCAACGCCACGTGGCTGACCACCGAGATCGCCGGCGGCGACCGCGCCTACCTCACCGATGTGCTGCGGCGCGTCGACCGCTTCCTGGCGGGCTTCCGGCCCACCGATGCGTGACTGGGGTCGGACCCCCGTAGATCGTGCCGAGGCTCTGACCCCGATGAGCCTTCCCTGGCTGGGCGACGACGACCCGCTGCCGCCGGTGGAACGCGGCGATGCGCCGCCCCAACGGGCTGCTGGCCGCCGGCGGCGGGCTGTCGGTGCGCCGGCTGGTCGACGCGTATCGCACGCGGGCTGCTTTCCCGTGGTTCAGCGACGGCGAGCCGGTGCTGTGGTGGAGCCCGGACCCGCGAATGGTGCTGGTGCCCGGCGAACTGCACGTGCCGCGGTCGCTTGCGCGGCGGATGCGCCGGGGCGACATCACGATCACCGCCGACCTGGCGTTCTCCGACGTCATGGCCGGCTGCGCCGAGCCGCGCGACGACCAGGGCGGCACGTGGATCACCGATGAGATGATGGCGGCGTACACGGCCCTGCACGCGCCGGCTACGCGCACTCGATCGAGGCGTGGCAGGACGGCCTGCTGGTGGGCGGGCTCTACGGCGTGGCGCTCGGGCGCGCGTTCTTCGGCGAGTCGATGTTCACGCGCGTGCCCGACGCGTCGAAGGTTGCTTTTGTGACGCTGGTCGCGCAGCTGCGGCGCTGGGAGTTCGGCATGATCGACTGCCAGATGAAGACCGAGCATCTGGCGCGCTTTGGCGCGCGTGAGATTCCGCGCGCGGCGTTTGTCCGGTCAGCTCGAGGCGCTTGTGTCGCTCGTGACGACGCCGCCGGTTCCATGGCACGTCTGCAGCCTGGAGCCGTGGCTGATGGCTGAGTTTCCGGCGCCCATCCGCGTCCGATAACAGACTGAGCGCCATGCCTGCGTCTGCCTGGATTGTCCCGTCGTGCGACCGCCGGGTGCCCCGGACGGTCGACGTGTGCCGTTGTGGGCACGACTGGACAGGTTCGGAGGAGCCGGTCGCCGATCCCCCGCGCGACCCAGACTGCTGCCTCGCGAGCCGCCTGGACCGTCCACGGCTCCCGACCGTCGTTGCGGAGTGGCGCCCTCGTGCTGGTCGCGGCGCGGTGATCGCCTTTGTCGCCATGGGCCGGCCCGCTCCGTCGGTCGCCCCCAACGCCGGCGCCAACGGGTCCGGACGCACCGCGCAGCGGTCTTCGCAACCGGGAGGCGGCCGCCGACCTCCGGCCGAGCCTCCGACAGCCGCGTGCCCAGTGGCCCACCGATCCGACGCTCTGGAAGGACACGCCGCTGCTAGCGCTCGCCGGTGAGCCCCGCCGCGATCCCGTCGACTGCCTGGAGCGCCCGTCCGGGAGCCCTCGAAGACGTGATCAGCGCCGCTGCCGGCCGTCGCCCTGGTCGAGACGCCGGGGGGACGGGGCACCGGCTTTTTCGTCGACGCCCGACACGCTCATCACCAACGCGCACGTCGTCGAGGGCAACGCGTACGTGACGATCAAGCTGTCGAACGGCGAGGCCATCTCCGGCCGCGTCATGCAGCGCAGCGACGACCTCGACCTGGCGGCCATCCGCACCAACGACGCCCGGCCCGGCCAGGCCACCTTGCCGCTGGCGTCGTCGCGCGAGGCGCGGATCGGACAGGAGGTCATCGCGATCGGGTCGCCGCTTGGCCTGCAGAACACGGTCACGCGCGGCATCGTCAGCGCGCTGCGGCAGGTCGGCGCGGTCGTCCTCGTGCAGACCGACGCGGCCATCAACCCGGGCAACAGCGGCGGGCCGCTGCTCGATCGGTCGGGGCGCGTGCTGGCGGTGGCGACGATGCGCATGACCGGGCGGGCCGAGGCGCTGGGCTTCGGCGTGGGCGCCGAACACGTGCGCGCGCATGCTCGACGGACGCGCGCCGCAGTCGGCGCACGGGCAGCGGCCGGCGGATCTGTTTGCGCCCGGTCGCGCCGACGGCGCCGACGGCGAGCGCGAGACAGGCGAGGCGGTCTACGAGCGGTTCCTCGTCGAGGCGGCCAAGCGCGCCGACCAGCTCGATGCGTCGTGGACCGACTTTGTCACCGACTGCCTGTCGGGCCGGGCGCCGTCGACGCGCAGCGACCGCGGGTGGTACGCGCTGTGGGAGCGGTTCGACGACACGAAGGTCTCGCCGGCGTGCACGCGGTTCGTCGCGGACTTCAAGATGGCGGCACGCGAGTTCGAACGCCGCATGTCCGAGGCCGCCGATCGGCGCGCGGGCCGCCGGCGTCTATCCCGGCGTCTGCCGCCAGCTCCGCCAGCGCCACCGCCTCGACTCCCCCGACTGGTAGCGCTGTCGGTCCCGTGCACGTTTGCGCAGACACCTGGCAATTCTGACATCGCGCCGCCGGACTCCCCTGCGGCCGCGGATCCGTAACTGTGTCTGTTTACGGCACTTTCGGCGACGGACCCATGCCGGCCGCGTGGCACTCGTCTTGAAGCGTCTCAGTGGTTCCCAGGAGGCAGATCGATGCGACTGCACTCTGGCAGCTGTGCTGACGGCCGGTCTGGCGCTGGTCGCCATTCCCGCCACTGCGGCGCCGCCGCACAGCAAGCCGGTGACGGCCGGCCCGAAGACTCCGAAGACCCCCGAAGATCACGCCATCGACACCAAAGTCGCGCCCGGCGAGCCGCGGGCCCGAAGAAGAGCTCGACGGCAGGCGCACCAAAGTCCGCGGCCTCGGCGAAGCCGAAGCCGCCCAGGCCGCCCAAGGCGCCGAAGACGACGGCAGGGACTGCGTCGACAGGAACGCAGGCGGTCCTGACCACCAAGACCGCGGTTCCGAAGAACCCGAAGCTGGCGGCTCAGGCTGCAGGGCATGCTGCCGGCCGGGATGACCGTTCGAGCAGGCCGCGCTCGGCTTCAAGAACCAGGGGCAGTTCATCGCGGCGGTCAACGTCGCCAACAACCACGGGATCTCGTTCGTCGATCTCAAGACCAGCATGGTTGACGACGGCCTGAGCCTTGGCCAGTCGATTCAGCAGCTCAAGCCGTCGCTCGACGGCGAAGTCGAGGCCGCACGCGCGACGCGGTTGGCCGAGCAGCAGCTCGAGCCCCGCTGACATGACTCGTCGCGCCATCATCGGACTGCTCGCGGCCGGACTGCTCGCGATGGGCAGTCCCGCCGTTCGCGCAACGGCCGCACGGCACGCCGCCGGGCCTGTTGAAGAAGCAAGGGCCGCCGGGTTCAACGGGCGACCACGCCGGTACAGAACCGTCGATGGAGGTGGCGCCGCCCGGCGCAACGTCGCGCGTCCGCTCGCTCGGGCGTCTGGCTCGACGACGCGACGGCGATGGCGCCGGGTGAGGGCTGGCTGACCGTGTCGGTTGCAGCGATGGAGTTCGCCGATCGGCACCGGCATCGACGCGCCGGTCTTCGACGTCGTCGGCGGCGTCGCGCTCGCGCGTCCATGCGTTCGCGCAGCGTGCCGTACTCCCGCACGTCGTACACCGGGATTGCCGTCGGCTGGCGAACTCGGCACCGTCTACGCTCGGTGGCGAAGTTCGTGCATCGCGGGAGGCGGAGGCGGATGTCGTCGGATTTGCCGTCGACGCCGACGATCGAGATTCTCAGCCCTTCGGCGATCAGCGGACACGGGGTATCTCGCGCGTCAACGTGGTGCTGCCTGTCAGCGCCGAATGGCGTCACGACCGCACGCGTGTCTACGGCTCGACCGGCGTGTTCACCCGGGGCGCATTTTTCATGAGCGGCGCACGTCGAGCAGACCCTGACCGATCGGCTCGTCGCCACCGGCGCGCTGAGCCAGGCATGGGCGACCGACGGCGACGCGCTGGCCGAGGAGATCGGGTTGCGCATCGAGCCGCACGGACCTGAGCGGAAGCCTGGTGTGGATCGCGTCGCCGCAGCTGATGCTGTTTGCCAGCGGCGCACGAACCCTCTCGCCGCTTGACGCCGACGCCACCGGTTACGCGCTCTCGTTCGGCGCGTCGATGAACCTGTATCGACCGGGACGGCAGGCGTGCCGGTCAAGAAGCCGTGACGTGCGTGCAACCATTGATGAGTTAGGGACGATTGCCGTAGTATCTGCAGGTGCGCATCCACCTGCAGTACGGCCGCGACGGGCTCGACGTCGACCTGCCTGGCGAGGTCACGGTCCTGCGAGCCGCGGTTCGTCGACGGCCTGCCCGACGAGCGCGCGGCGTTCCAGGCCGCGGTTCGGCGGCCCCTGGGTGCGCGGCCGCTCGCCGAGATCGTGTCGGCGGGCGAGCGTGTCGCCATCGTGATCCCCGACATCACCCGCCCGCTGCCGACCGACCGTCTGCTGCCGTGGCTGCTCGAGGAACTGCGGCACATTCCGCTGCCCGACGTGGTCATCATCAACGGCACGGGCTCGCACCGGGTGAACACGCCCGACGAACTGCGCGACATGGTCGGCGCGTCGGTGTTCGAGCGGGTGCGCGTGGTGAACCACGACTCGCAGGACACGTCGAGGCTGGCGCCGGCGGGCAGTGGGCAGGACGGCCGCCTGGTCTTCATGAACCGCGACTACATCGACGCGGATCGCCGCATCGTGCTCGGGTTCATCGAGCCGCATTTCATGGCCGGGTTCTCGGGCGGCTACAAGGCGGTGTTTCCCGGCGTGGCCGACATCCACGCGATCATGCGGTACCACGACGCGCAGATGATCGGGCACCCGAAGTCGACCTGGGGCGTGATCGACGGCAACCCGACCCAGGAGCGCATCCGTCACGACGGCGGCCTGGCGCCGGTCGACTTCTGCATCAACGTCACGCTTGAACCGGCACCGCGCCATCACGCGGTTCTTCTGCGGCGACGTGCTGGCCGCGCACGATGCCGGATGCCAGTACTCGCGCGAGACGGCGATGGTGGCGTGCCAGCAGCGCATTTCCGATCGTCGTGACGACCAACAGCGGGTATCCGCTCGATCAGAATCTGTATCAGGCGGTGAAGGGGATGTCGGCGGCCGCGCAGGTGGTGGCGCACCGACGGCTACATCGCGGCGGCCGCGCGCTGCAACGACGGGTTTCCGGCGCACGGCAATTTCCGCACGCTGCTGATGGACCATGCCTCGCCGCAGGCGCTGCTCGACACGATCCTCGCGCCGGGCTTCCTGCTGTACGACCAGTGGGAAGCGCAGATCCTGGCCAACATCCGGTTGAAGGCCCGCGTGGGCCTGCTGAGCGAGATCGCCGACGACGAGGTGCGGCGCGCCCACCTCGAGCCGGTCGCCGACCTGGCCAGCGCCGTGGCCGCCGAGCGGCAACGGCTCGGCGGCGACGCGCCCGTCGCGGTGTTGCCGGAAGGCCCGATGACGATTCCGTACCTGGCGTGACGATGGCCGACCGGCCGGAACTCCGCGCGGGGCGCCGCACCGGCTGCGACCGGCCTACACGTCTGCGCCTTTGATTCGCCAGCCCTTGCGATAGTTGCGCGTCAGGTGCCGGTTGGCCTCGGGCTTTCCCGGGAAGGCCAGCCGCGCGGCGTCAAACGTCAGCGTCTCGCCGGGGTAGTGGGCGGCGACGTTGCCGATCAGGACCGATTCGGTCAGCGGGCCGCTGTAGTCGAAGCCGGCCGAGCAGGTCGTGCTTGGCGCCGGCCAGCACGGCGTCGAGGAACTCGCCGTAGTGATTCCGCGGCGTCAGCGCGGGCTTCTGAATCGTCGCCATCTTCGAGTCCGGCAGGGCAAACGCCTCGCCGCCATGCGGCAGCACCAGCAGGCCGTCGGTGCCGACGATCAGGCTGCCCTGTTCGGGCATGCGCGTGCCCACCTGCGCGCGCAGGTCGTCGGGCGGCATCTCGCCGCCGTCATACCACCACACGTCGATCTCGGGGCCCGCGGTGTACTCGGTGCCGGGATACACGAGGTGCACCTTGGCCTTGATCGCCCAGCTTTCCGCCGACGGCGTCGGGCCGTGGGACGTCACCTTGGTCGGGGCCGTCAGCTTCAACGCGCGATAGGGCGGGCTGTAGATGTGGCAGCCCATGTCGCCCAGCGTGCCGGTCCCGAACCCGATGCGTCGCCGCCATTCCCCCGGGTGGTAGACGTTGCGCTTGAACGGCCGCGAGTCGGCGACGCCGAGCCACTGGTTCCAGTCGAGCGTCGGCGGCACCTGGTCGACGCCCTCGCGCAGCGGCTTGTCGTCGCCCCAGTTCTTGTTCGAGAAGGTGTGCACCTCGCGGATCTTGCCGACGATGCCGCTGCGCACCAGCCATTCGCCGTAGCGCTGAGGCTCCTCGGACGAGACCTGGATGCCCATCTGCGAGATCGACGCGCGCCTTGCGCGCGTACTCGGTGAGGGTGCGCGTCTCGCGCAGGGTGTTGGCCAGCGGCTTCTGCACGTAGACGTGCTTGCCCTGCCGCATCGCCTCCATCGCCTGCAGCGCGTGCATGTGATCGGGCGTCGAGACGTTCACCGAGTCGAGCCGTCCGCCCTCCTTCTTCAGCAGCTCGCGCCAGTCCTGGTAGACGCGCGCCTTGGGGAAGCGATCGAGAACGCGATCGAGGCGGCAGAGGTCGACGTCGGCGACGGCCACCAGCTCGAACGCCGGGTGCTTGGCAAACTCGTTGATGTCCGACGAGGCCTGGCCGCCGGCGCCGAAGCTGGCGTGACGCACCATGCGCGTCTGGGCGCGCGCCGGAATCCAGAAGTAGGGTGCGGCCACGGCCGCAGCCGACACGGCGCGCAGGAACTGGCGGCGGGAAGGATGAAGGGAGCATGGGGGAACTATATCAATTGCGACGATTGCGATTGCGATTGACGATTGCGAGCGAGTTACGGGCCGATGTCTGCCCGCCGCTGCTGGAGTTTCGCAACCTCACCGTCTACCGTGACGAGCAGGTCGTGCTCGATCGGTTTTCGCTCGCGATTCCGGCGGGGCAGAACGTCGCCATCGTCGGACCCAACGGCTCGGGCAAGTCCACGCTGTTGAAGCTGGTCACCCGCGAGCTGTTTCCGGTCGTCGCGCCGGACGCCGAATTGCGGGTGCTGGGCCGCGACCGCTGGCTGCTCTTCGAGCTGCGCGAGCACCTGGGCATCGTGACCAACGACCTGATGGCGACCTGCACGCGGGAGATCTCGGGGCGCGACCTGGTGCTGTCGGCGTTTTTCGGGAGCGTGGGGCTGTGGCCGCATCACGAGGTGACGCCGCGACATGGAACGGCGAGCCGAGCGGCGCTCGACGGCGATGGAGGTCGCGCACCTGGCCGGGCGAACCGTCAATCACCTGTCGTCAGGCGAGTCGCGCCGGCTGCTGATCGCGCGGGCGCTGGCGCACCAGCCGCGGGCCCTGGTGCTCGACGAGCCCACCAACAGCCTCGACCTGCGCGCATGCCGCGACCTGACCGCCAGCCTGCGCCGCCTGGCCCGGCAGGGCACCAACATCATCCTGGTGACGCACCACCTGCCCGACATCATCCCGGAGATCGGCCGCGTGGTCGCGCTCAAGGACGGCCGTGTCTTCCGGGACGGCCCGACAGCCGAGGTCTTGACGCTGCCGTGCTGAGCGACGTGTTTGGCGTCGCCGTCGACGTCCACCACCACGACGACTGCTACGTCGCGTTCACGCGCTGACGCTGAAACCGGCAGAAGTTGGTCGTCGACTTCATGTCCGCGTCGACGGCAGGGATCGGCCAGCGGTCGCCAGCGGCGAGGACCGGTGTCCGGCGCTGCGACCGGCCCGCCGGCCAGGACGCCTGCGGCCCCACAGCGCGTCACGAACACAGCGGCTCGATCTGCAATCGTCAATTGTCCCGCTCGAGCAACGCGACGTCCTCGTCGCTCAGCTCGAGATCGGCGGCGCCGACGATGCCGTCGAGCTGATCGGCACGGCGGGCGCCGACAATGGCGGCGGTGACGGCGGGATGGCGGAGCGTCCACGCAATCGCCACTTCGCCGGGTGAGCGGCCGTGTCGCGCGCCGACCGCCTTCAGCCGTTCCACCAGCGCGAGCGCCTGCGTCAGGTACGGCTCCTGGAAGAACTTGCCCTCTCCGCCGCCAGTCGTTGTCGGGCAGCGCCGCCAGCCGCTCGCGCGTCATCGTGCCGGTGAGCAGCCCGGACTGCATCGGCGAGTAGACGATCACGCCGGTGCCATGCTCGAGACACCACGGAAACAGGTCGGTCTCGGCCTCGCGGCGCAGCAGCGAGTAGGGCGGCTGCAGGCTCGTGACCGGCGCGACGGCATCGGCGCGGGCCAGGTCGTCGCGCGTGAAGTTGGACGCGCCGATGTAGCGGACCTTGCCGGCCTTCTGCAGGTCGGCCATCGCCTGCCAGCCTTCTTCGATCGGGCCCGGGTCCCACCCGCCGGCGAACTGCCCCAGCGGGGCCAGTGAATCTGATAGAGGTCGATGACCTCGACGCCGAGGCGCTGCGAGGCTGCCGTCGACCTCGCGCCGGATCGAATCGGCGCGCAGGCTGTGGGAGACCTTGCGGTCCTTGTCCCAGACCAGGCTCGACTTCGTGAAGACGTACGGGCGCCGGCCCGCCGGGATCTCCGCCAGCGCACGCGCGACGACCTGCTCGGAATGGCCGAGCCCGTAGACCGCAGCCGTGTCGACCCAGTTGATGCCGAGATCGATCGCGCGTCGAATCGTCGCGACCGAGTCGGCGTCGTCCTGCGGTCCCCAGCCGAACAGCCAGTCGCCGCCGCCGATCGCCCACGCGCCAAACCCGATGACCGTGATGTCCAGATCCGAGTGCCCAAGCCGCCGTGTCCGCATCTGGTGAACTCTAGCATCACCTCCATGCTTGTGCCGGAAGCGGTAGCCGTCCGGGCAGCGTCAGCTGAGCGGCGGCAAATGATCCGCAGATTCACGAGATTAAGGGGATTGCACGGGCGCCAGAACGTCAACACGATCCGCGGCGAAGCCGCGGCAGTGAGACGAGAAGAGCCGTGAGGATGAAGCCCACGAGATTCTGAGTGGCCTCATCCTCACGGCTCTTCTCGTCTCACCGACCGGCCGCTGCGCGGCCGGCCTCGTGTTGACGTTCGCTGTTTTCGAGCCGCCGCATCTTACCGCATCGCACCCGACTCGGATCCATCTGCGGAATCTGCGCAATCTGCGGATGAATTCCTGACGGTCGCGAGTCGGACATACTCCGAGGCGTCAGCGCCGAAGGCGCGTCGACGCCGCCAGGGCCGCGACGTCGCGTTCGGCGAGTGGCACGAGCGTGACCACGTGTGGCTGCGATGGCCCGGCGACGATTGGATGTCGCGACGGCGAGGGGTGCCGGCGCGTGCGCGTAATCAGATATCCGACGGTGGCGCCGGCCGCTGCGCCGACGATCGCGGAGGTCCACACCTTGCGGTCGCTGTTGATCGCGTCGTCAAACGCGACGAGCCCGCCAAAGAGACCGAGTCCGAAGCCGGCCCCGGCGCCGACGCTGGTCCACAGAGCCGTACGGCCGCCGCTGCCGGGCGGTTGTTGCGCCAGCGCGGTGCCTGAAAGAGCTGTCCAGACGAGAAGAGCGACTGCCAGATTGAGGTATCGCATGCCTGTTCGGGCCTCCACAGAGAACTGCGTGAGATGCCCGTCTCGAGGCTCACAGGCTCTAGTCG
>CAWFRL010000007.1:0-66669 GCA_963818215.1 Vicinamibacteria bacterium
TCAGTGCTTCAGCTCGTAGGCAATCGCCGCGTCGAAGAACTCGGGCTTGACGATCGGCACCCTGGCGCCGTTGACGAAGAAGGTCGGCGTGCCGGTGACCTTGAGCGAGGCGCCCAGGGCGATGTCGGCCTTCACCAGTTCGAGCGTCTTGGCGTACTGCGCCTCGAAGTCCGTGATGCCGCCGATGCTGCGCGCGCCCTGCTTGCACCAGGTCGGGCGTAATCTGCGGCTGGTTGGCAAACAGCCACTCTTCCATCGCGTCGGCCCGGCCCTTGGCGCGCGCCAGCCGCACGGCCACGGCCGCCTCGCACGCCGCCGCATGGCCGGCGCCGGGCGTGTTGACGTTGCACTCCCCGTCGAGCGGGTAGTCCTTGGTGACGAACTTCACCTTGCCGGGGTACTGCGCCATGTACTTCGCGATGACGGGCTTGTATTGCTCCCACGTCATCCGGCAGGGAGGGCACTGATAGTCGTTGAACTTCACGATCAGCACCTTGGCGCCGTCGGTCGGCACGGCCAGCGGCACGCGCGGCAGGCTGGCGTACCACTGATCGAAGTTGCTCTGCTCGGCGGTCTCGAGCGTCCGGATGGGCGCGGCAGCCGCCGCGCTGGCCGCGGCCACCGCGTCGACCTGCCGCGGGAAGAGCGCCACCAGCGCGATGGCGCCGGCGCCAAAGGCCAGGGCCAGGCTCAGGGCCAAGCGGTGAGGTCACGAGCGCGCGCAGATCGCCGAAGGCGCGCCGGGGCAATCCAGTCATGATTCCGTCCGCCGCGGCGCCTGAGACCAGGAACAATCCCGACCACCGCAAAGTAGGTGATGAAGCAGAACAGGCAATACGCCTTCAGCACGAAGAACGACGCATACGCCGAGATAGAGGACGACCGACAAGCCCGGGATGCTGAGCGCGAACACATAGCCGGCTACCCGCCGCGACAGTTCGCGCCGGCCGGTCCGCTGCCCGCCGCGCCGCGCAAGCCGACCAGCGCCAGCAGCGTGACGGCCGCAAACCAGATCACGCCGCCGACGGCCACGGGACGCCCAAGAAGGCCCCGTACGGCGCTTTCATAGACCTGCGTGCAGCTCCACGTCGCGTTGAAGTCGCAGACGCTGCGATAGAGCGGGTCGGACAGCAGCCGGTAGTGCACGACGGCGGCCGCAACCGAGGCCGCCAGCCCGACCAGCGACAGCGCGAGACACCGCGACCCGGTTCGGCGGGTCATGTGGCGAGCGATCGTCATGGCGGGGACTTGAACGGCCTGTCAATGATACGGGCGCGCTTTGACGAGTGTCAAATCACGCCGGCCTGTACAGGCGAACGGGGAGGCGCGCTATCGCGGCTGCTCCCCGTCTGGTGAACGTCGTGTCGATGCTTACTGGAGGAGGATCGCGCCGGTCGCCGGAACGCCGGTCTGCGACCAGGGCGATCGCCGCGTTGTGCCACGTAGATGGCGCCGCAGCCGTTGACGTGGAAGTGGCGCATGCCCGTGCTGCCCGCGGTGGTCGGGTCGGCCGTCGCCGCCGTAGGTGCTCGCCAGGTTCGCGATGGCGCCGTTGCAGGACACCGCGGCGGCCGGAACCACGCCAGTCGCCGCCATCGTCACGGTGGTAGCCGCTCTTGATCGGCGCCGCGGTCGTGCCGAGGTCCGCGCTGATGAACGCGTCGCTACCGGCCGTCGGCGCCGTGCCGAGGATCACCAGCGACGAGGCGAAGTTGCCGCTGCCGCAGTTGGCGTGGTAGTTGACCTGGCCGCTGTGGATCGTGCGCATCGAGCCGATGGCCGACGTCTCGTTACCCGACATGCGGGCGCGGAGCAGGCCAGGCACCGCAATCGCGGCGATGATGCCGATGATCGCGACGACGATCAGCAGCTCGATGAGCGTGAAACCCTTCTGGTTGCGAAGCTTCATGATCTTGTCTCTCCCTGAAGTGAACCGGCATTTGCCCAAACTGAAATCGGGCCTGCGACGTTGCGTCCCTGTGACAGCCGCCGTCTGGTCGCCAGCGCCGTCCTGGCGGCCGTCGACGGTCGGGACAGTAGCAACGGAGGTGCCACTCTCGCCGCCGGCCGGGTTCCTCCCGCACTTCCTTCGAGATTTGGCCTATTTTCTGACGCCTGGCGGGCCGGGTTCGGCCGGGCCACCGACGCCAGCCGCCGGCCAACCGACAATCTCTGTCACTCCGGGTTGGCAGAATCTGTCGACCGGCGGCCTACTTCAAATTGTACTTCTTGGCGTAATACCGGAACGACCGGAAGCTCATGCCCAGCAGCTCGGCCGCCCGCACCTGCACGCCGCCGGCCCGCTCGAGCGCCTGCGCCAGGTACCGGCGCTCCACGCTCTGCACGTGCTGCTCGAGGTCGAAGCCGACCTCGGGCAGCGCCGCCGACGTCGGCGGCCCGCGGCCGCCGGGGCGGCCGGCCCCAGCCCGCGCAGCGGTCCGGGCAGGCTGTCGGCCAGGATGGTCGGGGTCTTCTCCAGCGCCACGGCGCGCTCGATGACGTTCTCCAGCTCGCGGATGTTGCCCGGCCAGTGGTAGCTCGGACAGCCGCGCCATGGCCTCACCCGAGATCGTCTCGATGGACTTGCCCATCGCCTGCCGGTACTTCGCCAGGAAGTGGTCGGCGATGAGCGGGATGTCCTCGCGCCGCTCGCGCAGCGGCGGCAGTTGAATCGGAATGACGTTGATGCGGTAGAAGAGGTCCTCGCGGAATCGGCCCTCGGCCACCAGCTTCGGCAGGTCCTGGTTGGTCGCCGCGACGACGCGGATGTCGGCCTCGACTCTCCTCGAGCCCGCCGACCCGCCGGAACTTGCGCTCCTGCAGCACGCGCAGCAGCTTCACCTGCATCATCGGCGTGGTCTCGCCGATCTCGTCGAGGAAGATCGTGCCGCCCTCGGCGCCTTCGATCAGCCCCTTCTTGGTCGCGTCGGCCCCGGTGAAGCTGCCCTTCATGTGGCCGAACAGCTCGGACTCGAGCAGCGTCTCGGTGAGCGCGCCGCAGTTGAGCGCGACAAACGGGACGCTCGCGCCGCAGCGACCGCTGATGCAGCGCGCGCGCGACCAGTTCCTTGCCGGTGCCCGACTCGCCCGTGATGAGCACGGTGCTCGTCGTCGCGGCCACCGACTCGACCAGATCGAAGACGGCCAGCATCGGCGAGCTGCGGCCGATGATGCCGGCAAAGGCGTGCGGCTCGTTGAGCGCGCGCTTGAGCAGCAGGTTCTCCTGCCGCAGGTGGCGGCTCTCGAGCTTCTCACGCACCTTCAGCTTGAGCTCGTCGACGTCGAAGGGCTTGACCAGGTAGTCGCACGCGCCCAGGCGCATGGCCTCGACGGCCGTCTCGGTGCTGGCAAAGGCCGTCATCATGATGGCCGGCAGCGCCGGGTCGATCTGCTTGGCGCTGCGCAGCACCTCGACCCCGCTCATGTCGGGCATCTTGATGTCCGAAATCAGCAGGTCCACGGCGCCGCGGGACAGCGCGGCCAGCGCCATCTTGCCGTTTTCGGCGAGCATCACGTCGTAACCCTCGCGCCGCAGCACGATCGCCAGCAACTCGCGCAGGGACCGCTCGTCGTCGGCGACGAGGATGCGGCCCGCGCGCGTCGCGTGCGGGCGCGGGGCTGGGTGGCGACGACAGGGGCCAATCGCGAAGGTGCGGTCATCGAAGGTGGCAATCGGGTGCGCAGTCGGGTCCTTGGTACCGCTTAATCGGCTCGAACGGGCTCGGACTGCACAGCCGCGGCCGCTGGGCAGGCGGACCGTCACCTCGGTCCCGCGGCCCACTTCCGACTCGACGACGACCTCGCCGCGATGGTCCTGGACGATGCGGTGGACGATGGCCAGGCCCAGGCCAGACCCTGGCCGAAGGAGCCGTGAAACGGCTGAAACAGCGTGTCCAGCTGCTCGGCGGGGATCCCGACGCCCTGGTCGACCACCGCAAGGCCCACGTGGCCGTCGGTCGTCGGACGAGGGACGGGCGACCAGCCGAAGGGTGCCGCCGTCTGGCATGGCGCGCAGGCCGTTGGTGGCCAGGTTCCAGACGACCTGCCGGATCTGGTGCTCGTCGGCGTCGACGACCAGGCCGTCGGCCGGGCCATCGACCACGACCCGGTGTCCGGGCTTGAGCTCGGGGCTGTTGCGCAGCAGCGTCGCCGCGTCGGTGAGCACCCGCATCAGATCCACCGCCTTGGGCACGGCCGCCTGCGGCCGCGCGTAGGCCAGAAACGAGCGGATCGTCTCGTTGAGCCGGTCCGACTCGCGCAAGACGATGTCCATCAGGCTGGCCTGCTCGTCGGTCAGCGACAGCTCCGCCCGCAAGACCTGAATCGATCCGCGCATCGACGCCAGGGGATTGCGAATCTCGTGGGCGATGCCGGCGGCCATCTCGCCGACGGCGGCCAGGCGCTGCCGTCGTCGGGCCTCGTGCTCGAGCCGTCGGATCTCGGTGACGTCCTGAAACGTCAGGAGGTAGCCGGCAGGGCCATCGGGCGTGACCAGGTGCGCCGCGCTCAAGCCAATCTCGCGACGGCTTCCATCGGCGGTGCGATACGAGTAGTCGGCGCGCTGGCTCTCGGCGCCGCCCAGTTCGGCATCGAGCAGCTCGGCAAACTCGGCGGGACCTGCAGGATCTCGGCCGCCCGGCGTCCGATGGCGCGCTGCGGCCGGCAGGGCCGTGATCTGCTCGGCCGCCCGGTTCAGGCTGACGACCCGTCCGGCGCGGTCGGTCGTGATGAGGCCGCTCGTCAGGCTCTCGATGACGTGCTCGTTGAAGGCCTGCAGGTCCGCCAGCGCCGTCGAGGCCACCGCCAGCCGGTCGTCGGCGCGCTGCAGCCGCTCGGCCAGCGATCCGGACAGCAGCGCCACGGCCACAAACGCGATGGCATTGGCGGCGACGGTGTAGGACGCCACGCGGATCGGCGGCAGGAACGGCCGCACGTCGGCGATCCACCCGCCGCCGATGTACCCGATCCGCCGGCGTACTGATGCAGCACGAGCGCGCTGTACAGCAGCGCGCTCAGCAGCGCGACGCGACGCGCGCCCCGGCGCATCTGCACCGCGGCCGCGCCGACGATCGGCAGCACGTAGAGCAGCTGGAAGTAGCTGGTCATGCCGCCGGTGAAGTGAATGAAGGCGGTGACGGTGAGCGACGTCGCCGGCAAACTGCAGCGTCACCAGCCACGGCGAACGGTCGATGAACCGCAGCGTGATCGCGTAGATCACGCTCAGGCCGTAGGTCAGCCCGATCAGGAAGAAGAACGGGTCGACGGCCAGCGTGCCGGGGGCGTTGACCTGAAAGACCACCGCCGAGCCGAGCAGCAACGTGCTGACGACGACACGCGAGCCGATCAGCCAGACCAGTCGGCGCCGGCTGTCGGATGTCATGAGACCTGACGCACTTGCGATCAGGTGAGCTTGCTGATCATGTCGAAGATGGGCATGTACATCGCGACCACGATGCCGCCGACGATCACGCCCAGAAACGCGATCATCACCGGCTCCATCAACGTGAGCATGCCGGCGACGGCCGTGTCGACTTCCTCTTCGTAGAAGTCGGCGATCTTGCTCAGCATCGTGTCGAGCGCGCCGGTGGCCTCGCCGACGCCGATCATCTGGACCACCATCGGCGGAAAGACGTTGGTGTCCTTGAGCGGGGCCGCGATGGTGTTGCCGCCCTCGATGCTCTTGCGCGTCGCCAGAATCGCGTCCTCGACCACGGCGTTGCCCGAGGTGCGGGCGGTGATGTCGAGGCCGTCGAGAATCGGCACGCCCGAGCTGATGAGGGTCGACAGGGTGCGGCAGAACCGCGCCACGGCGATCTTGCGCATGATGATGCCCAGGATCGGCAGCTTCAGCACGATGCCGTCGACGACGCGCCGGCCCTTCTCCGTGGCGTAGTAGCTCTTGAACGCCCAGCCGGCGGCGCCCATGGCAATCAGGCCGATCCAGCCGTAGCGCACCAGCCCGTTGCTCAACCCGATGACGACCCGCGTGGGCAACGGCAGCTCGGCGCCCAGGCTCGCAAACATCGCGCCGAAGGTCGGGATGACTTTCCACAGGATGACGCCGACGACCACGCCGGCGATGACGATGACGGCGACGGGATAGACCATCGCCGACTTGACCTGGCCCTTCAGCTTGACGTTCTTCTCGATGTACGTCGCCAGGCGCTTGAGGATCGTGTCGAGGATGCCGCCGGCCTCGCCTGCGGCGATCATGTTCGTGAACAGGGGGTCGAACGTCTTCGGGTGCTTGCGCATCGCGTCGGCCAGCGTCTGGCCGTTTTCGACGTCGCCCCGCGTCTGGAGGATCGTCGCCGCGAAGTTGGCGTCCTCTTCCTGGCTGCCGAGGATCTCGAGACACTGCACCAGCGGCAGGCCGGCGTCGATCATGACCGAGAACTGCCGCGTGAAGATCGCGAGGCTCTTGGCCGAGACGCCCTTCCCCAGCTTGCCCTTCTTCGCGCCGGCCTCGGCCTTCGCCCTTGACGGGCGTCACCTTGGTCACGAGGACCTGCTCGCGCCGCAACATGGCCGTCACGGCGTCGATGGTGTCGGCGACTCGCTCTCCGGCGATGTTCTCGCCAGACCTGGTGCGTCCCGTAAAGGCAAACGTCGGCATGCTGGTCCTCTGGAAACCTCCCCCGCTATATCGGCGAATCGCGGCTGCCGACTGCAGTAGGGGCGCGCGCGCGCGCGCCCCGACTGGCGTCTAACGTTTGAACGCCGTCGGACGCCACGGCGGCCGCAGGTTCGGCCGGTTCAGACCGGCGCCCTGCACGACCCCGACACCCCGGTTGATCATCTCCTGCAGCTCGTCGCGGTTCGAGCTGGCCAGCATCGCGGTCTCGAGCGTGATCTTGCCGGCCATGTGCAGGCTGGCCAGCGACTGGTTGGCCGTCTGCATGCCCACCTTTTCCTGCCCGGTCTGCATCGCCGAGTAGATCTGGTGCACCTTGTCTTCGCGAATCAGGTTCCGGATGGCCGGCGTCGGCACCATGATCTCGAGCGACACGGTACGGCCGCCACCGACCTTCGGGAGCAGCGCCTGGCAGACGATGCCTTCGAGCACCAGCGACAGCTGCGTGCGGATCTGGCCCTGCTGGTGCGCCGGGAAGACATCGATGATGCGGTTGATCGTCTGGCTGGCCGAGTTGGTGTGGAGCGTGCCGAACGTCAGGTGGCCCGTCTCCGCGATGCGCAGGGCGGACTCGATGGTCTCGAGGTCGCGCATTTCGCCGATGAGCACGACGTCGGGATCTTCGCGCAGGGCGGCGCGCAGCGCCAGCGTGAAGCTCTGTGTGTCGCTGTGCACTTCGCGCTGGTTGACCAGACACCCCTTGTGCGGGTGGATGTACTCGATCGGATCCTCGATGGTGAGGATGTGCTCCTTCCGCTCGGTGTTGATCTTGTCGATCATCGCGGCCAGCGTGGTCGACTTGCCGCTGCCGGTGGGCCCGGTGACCAGGACCATTCCGCGAGGCCGATCGGCCAGCGTGGCCAGCACCTTGGGCAGGCCCAGTTCGTCGAACGTGCGGATGCGCTCGGGGATCAACCGGTAGACGGCCGCCACGGCGCCGCGCTGGTTGAACATGTTGCAGCGGAAGCGCGCCATCCCCTTGATGCCGAACGAGAAGTCGAGCTCCAGCGTCTCCTCGAAGCGCTTCTTCTGCGCGTCGGTGAGGACGCTGTACGCCAGCTGCTTGGTGTCGGCCGGCGACAGCTCCGGGAACTCCAGCCGTTCCAGCTTGCCGTGCACGCGCACCTGCGGCGGCGTCGCGGTAGTCAGATGCAGGTCCGACCCGTTCAGGTCGACCGTCGTCTTCAGCAGTTCAGGCAGCGTTGGCATGGCTCAATCCTCATCGTGAAATCCGTAACTCGTCAATCTGCAATCTGCAATCTGCAATCGTCGATTTACTTGACGGTCTCCCTCGCCACTTCTTCGACCGTCGTCATTCCCGCCTTCACCTTGCGCAGCCCGCTCTGGCGGAGCGTGATCATGCCCTCTTCGATCGCCTTCCGCCGCAGCTCGAGGGCGGAGGCGCCGACCAGGACGAGCTCACGCAACTCATCGGTCACTTCGAGCACTTCATACAGTCCGACGCGGCCCTTGTAGCCGGTCTTGTTGCACTTCTCGCAGCCGGCGCCCCGCATCGGGACGACGCGTTTCGGCGTCTTCCGGGGTGAAACCGGCCTGCACCAGCGCCGGCGGCGGCAGGGGGTGCGGCTCCTTGCAGTTCTGGCAGATGCGCCGCGCCAGGCGCTGGGCGCAAATCAGGTTCACCGACGAGGCCACCAGGAACGGCTCGATGCCCATGTTCATCAGCCGGTTGACCGTGCTGGGCGCGTCGTTGGTGTGCAGGGTGGAGAGCACCAGGTGGCCGGTGAGCGCCGCCTTGACCGCGATCTCGGCCGTCTCGAAGTCGCGGATCTCGCCGACGAGGATGATGTTGGGGTCCTGGCGCAGGAACGACCGCAGGGCCGCGGCGAAGTTGAGGCCGATGTTCTCGCGCACCTGCACCTGGTTGATGCCCGGCAGGTTGAACTCGACCGGGTCCTCGGCGGTCATGATGTTGGTGTCGGACTTGTTGATGCGCGAGATCGACGAGTAGAGCGTGTTGGTCTTGCCGCTGCCGGTCGGGCCCGTGACCAGCACCATGCCCCACGGCTTCGAGATCGCGAACTCGAACTTGCTGAGCGACTCCTGCTCGAAGCCAAGCTTGGTCATGTCGAGCATCAGCTTGTCCTTGTCGAGCAGACGCATGACGATCTTCTCGCCGAACAGCGTCGGCAGGCAGCTGACGCGGAAGTCGATGTCTTTGGCCGCGCCGTTGTCGGCAAAGCGGATCTTGATGCGGCCGTCCTGCGGCAGGCGCTTCTCCGCGATGTCGAGCTTCGACATGATCTTGATGCGCGACGATGATCGCATCGCGATACTTCATCGGCGGCGCCATGATGTTGTAGAGGATGCCGTCGATGCGGTAGCGGACCCGGTACTCCTTCTCGTAGGGCTCGATGTGGATGTCGCTGGCGCCCTTCTGGATCGCCGACATCAGGATGACGTTGACCAGCTTGATGACGGGCGCTTCCTCGCCCTGCCGCTGCAGCGCCTCGGCGCTGATCTCCTCGAGCTCGGCCAGCACCTCGACGTCGCCCGCATCGTCGAGCGTCGGGCATCTCCTCGAGCGCCTTGGTCGCCATGTCCAGCGCGCTCGGGCCGGTCGTCCACCTTCTTTGACGGCGCGACGACGTAGTACTTCTCCAGCGCGTCGACGACGGCCCCTTCCGAGGCCACGACCGGCTCGACGTTGTAGCCCGTCATGAACTTGATGTCGTCCATGGCGAACACGTTGGTCGGGTCGGTCATCGCGATCGTCAGCGTGGCGCCGGATCGCGACAGCGGGATGATCTGGTACTTGTGGCAGGTCTCGCCCGGGATCAGCTTGATCACGCCCGGGTCGATCTCGAACTGGGTGAGGTTGATGGAGGGAACGCCGTACTGCTTGCTGAGCAGCGCCGTGATGTCTTCGTCCTTGACGAACCCGAGCTTCACCAGATTGAGGCCGAGCTTGCCTCCGTGGGCCTTCTGGTACGTCGAGCACCTCCTCGAGCTGCTCGGGGGTGATGCGCTTCTCCTTGAGAAGCAGTTCGCCAATCCGGACCGGCATAATCAGAACATCACATGGGCCGACAGGCCCCAGCCGCGGCGCCGTTGGGCGCCGGCGACACCCGACACATCGAGAAACAATCCGCCCGGCACCGCCACGCTGACCCCGCCGGTCGCCGCCGGGCGCGCCTGCGCCGGCCGTGCTCGCTTCAACGCCGCCGCGCACCGCGACACGGCGCCCGGCCAGCCATCGTTCGACGCCGGCGCCGACGCCGCGCCAGGTGCCGGCCACCTCGTCGTCGCGCGTCAGGTCGGCGTCGGCGGCAACGACCCACGACTGACGCCCGGCACGGTCGGCGTCGGCGACAACCGCCACGCCCGCCCGGACCCGCCGATCCAGCGTCCAGCTGACGCCGTCGACGCCGGTAAACGTCGGGGCCGCCAGATTGCTTGCCGACAGGCCCAGCCGCACACGCGCCAGCCGCACCAGCACCCCCGCATCGACGTCGCCCGTGGTCGCCGTGGCCCGCGTGGCATCGGCGGCTCGGTCAAACGCCTCGTCAATGGACCCGCCGACCGACGCCGGCCGAGGACACCCCGCCCCAGACGAGCCTCGCCGTCACGCCCACGACGACCGCGTCGCCGAGCGACTGCGCGAGGGAGACGCCGAAGTGCTGTGTCAGGAGCGACTGAGCCGCTCGGAACTCGTCCCCCCTCTTGTCGGCCGGCCGAGGGCCCCGCTGTAGGCACCTCGTTCCAGGCGCCACTGGTGCACTCGTGTGAAGCTGAGGGCCGCTACCGGGAACGCCGCCGCCACCAGCAACGCCCGGTCCTGCCCGGCAGTGCTCGCGTCTTCAATCGGCCGATCGGGGATGGAATTGAGCGCCGCGAAGTCGGCGACGCCATCAAAGATGAGCGTGGCCGGCAAGCCCGCCGGATTCCACCACGTCGCGCTGGCATCGTCGGCCACCGCGACAAAGGCCCCGCCCATGCCCCGGGCGCGTGCGCCGACCAGCTCGAAACCCTGGGCCTCGAGCGGTTGACGCGGAGGCCATCGCGACCACGCCGCCGAGGACGAGTGGCGCCCACAAGCGCTGGACGAGCGTGGAAAACGCGCAGAAGTGATATCATAGAGATAGCATCCGGTGTCCGAAATCGGGAAACATGGGAAGCCCAGAGCCCGTATATACGCTTTGGGTTTCGCGCGTCGCGCCGACGCGCGGGAAAACCGCCAACCGTCCCCTCAATTTCGACGCCCGGCACATCACGGTACACGCATCATGAGCGACAACGTGTCTTCGGGGTCTCTGACTGCGCCAACGGCAACCTCCGGCGGCGATCACCTGCTTGCGCGGCTGGTCGGCGTCATCTTCTCGCCGCAGGCGACCTTTGCGCGGATCGTCGCGCAGCCGCGGTGGCTGGGTGCGCTGGCGCTGGTCACGGTGGTCGATCAGCCTGATTACGTTCACGTTCCTGAGCACGGAGGCCGGCCAGACGGCCTGGCTGGATCAGCAGGTCCGGCAGTCGGAGGCGTTCGGGCAGCCCTCTCGACGAGAAGGCCTACGAGCGGCTGGAAAAGTTTGCGCCGAACGTCCGCTATGTCGGCGCGCGGGTTCACGCTCGTCATCGTGCCGATCATGACGGTCGTCATCGTCGGGCATCCTGCTGGCGATTTTCAACGCGCTGCTGGGCGGATCGGCAAGCTTCAAGCAGGTGGCGGCGGTCCTGAGCCACGCCGGCGCCATCTCGCTCGTGCAGCAGCTGTTCATTGCTCCGTTGAACTACGCGCGGGAGTCGATGAGCTCGGCCACCAATCTCGGGCGTGTTCGTGCCGTTTCTCGACGAGTCCAACATCGTCAGCCGCTTTCTTGGCACAATTGATCTCTTCATCGTCTGGTGGCTGATCGTGCGTGGCCATCGGGCTGGGCGTGCTCTATCGTCGGAAGACCGCCCCGATTTTCTGGTCGTTCATGGGAGTGTACGTCGTCATCGCGCTCGTCATCGCGCTCGTGATGCGAGGCGCCTCCGGAGGAGCGTAGCCTTGTCCCGTAAGAAGAAATGGTTGATTGGCATCGGGGTCGTCCTGGTGGGCGCGGCGACGGCCGGCGCGAATTTCTACTTCAAGAGAGACACCTCCACGAGCGTCACGGTCGAGGCGCTGAAGAAGCGGAACCTGACGCAGCTGGTGACGGCGTCGGGCAAGATCCAGGCGAAGCGTTTCGTCAACATCAGCGCGGTGCAGATGGGCCGCGTCACCAAGCTGGCCGTGGAAGAGGGCGACCGCGTCAAGGCGGGCCAGCTCCTGCTCGAGATCGATCCCAACACGCTGCGCGGCACGGTGCAGCGGGGCGAGGCGGCGGTCGAGGGCGCACGTGCAGGCCTGGCGCAGGCCCGCGTCAACGTCGAGACCGCCAAGGCGAACCTGCAGCTCGCCCGCGACAACGCCAAGCGCCAGCGCGACCTGTGGGCGCAGGGGCTGACGACCAAGGAGCTGCTCGATCGGGCGGAAAGCGAGCTGAAGGTACGTGAAACCGAGCTGCAGGCGCGCGAGACCGCGATCTCCTCGGGCCAACAGATGATCCGGCAGGAGAGCGCGCAGCTGTCCACGAGCCAGTACAACCTGCGGCAAGTGACGCTGCTGGCGCCGTTTGACGGCATCATCACGCGCCGCAACATCGAGGAGGGCGAAAACGTCGTCGTCGGGACGATGAACAACGCGGGCTCGCAGCTGATGACGCTGGCCGACATGTCGATCATCGAGGCGGAGGTCGAGGTCGACGAGACCGAGATCCCGTCGGTGCAGATCGGTCAGACGGCCAAGATCACGATCGACGCGCTGCCCGACAAGTCCTTCACAGGGAAGGTCACCGAGATCGGCAACAGCCCTATCCAGACGGCAGCGGCCCAGGCCGGACAACAGGCCACGAACTTCAAGGTGACCGTGACCATCGACGGCCAGATTCCCGAGGTGCGTCCCGGCTTCACCTGCTCGGCCGAGATCACGACGGCGACTCGCACCGACTCGCTTGCCGTGCCGATTCAGGCGATGGCCGTTCGCGAGCTGGTGTTCGATCAGAAGGGCGAGATCGTCCGTGAGAAGCGCGACGAAAAGGCCAGGCGCAAGCCGCGAAGCGTCGAACCGACGGCCTCGGCCGCCGAACTGCCGCCGGGACAGACGCGCAAGGAGACCGAGGGCGTGTTCGTGATGCGCGACAAGCAGGCGCTCTTCCTGCCCGTGAAAGTCGGCATCGCCGGCGACAAGTACTTCGAGGTGCTCTCGGGGCTGAAGGCCGGCGACGAGGTGATTACCGGTCCGTTCGCCAACGTCCGCAACCTTCGTGACGGCGACGACGTGAAGCTGGACGAGAAGGCACAGCCGGGCAAGACCGACAAGAAGTAGCACGAACGTGATTCAAATCATCGAAGCGGTCCGCATCGCGCTCTACTCGATCTGGGCGAACAAGATTCGCTCGATCATGATGATCCTCGGCAACGTCGTGGCCGTGACGTCCATCATCGCGGTCGTGTCGTTGATTCAGGGGATGAACGCGTACGTCTCCGACGCCATCATGCGCGACATCGGCGTCGGCTCGTTCAAGGTCGAGAAGGTCGGCTTCATCACCGACGAGGACGAGGAACGCAAGGCCTGGCAGTCCCGCCCGGACGTCACCAAGCTCGACGCCGACGCCATCAGCGACTTCAGCCCCGCCATCTCGGCGGTCATGGCCGAGACCGGCGCCCGGGCCAACATCACGTTCCACGACACGATGCTCGAAAACACGCGCGTGCGTGGGGTGACGTCGGAGTACGACGAATTCAGCGGCTACGCCGCCGAACGCGGCCGGCTGCCGAGTCGCACGGAAGTCGAGCGCGGCCGCCCGGTGGCCCTTCTCGGGTGGGACACCGCCGACAAGCTGTTCAAGGACCGCAACGCCGTCGATGCGATGATCCAGATCAACGGCATGCACTTCAAGGTCGTGGGCGTCAGCGAGAAGAAGGGCTCGATGTTCGGCAACTCGCAGGACGAGTTCGTGCTGATTCCGCTGGGCGCGTTTCACAGGCTCTTCGGGTCTCGCCGCTCGCTCGAGCTCACCGTGAAGTCGGCCGACCCCGGCAACGTCGAAGCGGCGATGGACGAGGCGCGCATCGCGCTGCGCGTCCAGCGTCACCTGCGGCCGCGAGACGAGGACAACTTCGGCTTTGTCACGTCGGACGCGCTCCTCAGCTTCTGGAGCAACTTCAGCGGCGGCATCTTCTCGATCCTGATCGGCGTCGTCTCGCTGTCGCTCGTCGTCGGCGGCGTGGTGATCATGAACATCATGCTCATGGTCGTCTCCGAACGCACGCGCGAGATCGGCCTGCGCAAGGCGCTCGGCGCCCGGCGGCGCGACATCGTCTGGCAGATTCTCACCGAGTCGACGACGCTGTCGATCGTCGGCGGCGTGCTCGGCACGCTGTTCGGCTTCGTCCTCGCCATGATCATCGCGGCGCTGTCGCCGCTGCCCGCCGCGATCGAGCCATGGTCGATCCCCCTCAGCCTGGGCATGACGGCGGGCGTCGGGTTGTTCTTCGGACTCTATCCGGCCATCCGCGCCGCCAGCCTCGATCCGATCGAGGCCCTGCGGAGGGAGTAATCGATGGCCAGGATGAGATTTCGCGTCGGGCTGCTCGGCGAGATCCTCGGCATGGCCGTGGACACGCTGCGGACCAACAAGCTTCGCTCGGCGCTGACCGTGCTGGGCGTGGTCATCGGCGTGACCTCGATTGTCGGGATGACGTCGCTCATCCGCGGCTTCGGCGATCAGTTCGAGTCGCTCATCCGTCAGATGGGGTCCGACACCATCTACGTGGCGAAGTTGAGCATCAGCAGCTTCGCCAGCGGGAAGGACTTCTGGGACGTCATGCGGCGGCCGGATCTGACGGAAGAAGACGCCGCCGCCATCAAGCTTGGCGCCCCATCAGCGAAATTCGTCGGCATGCAGCTGGGTGGCGGGCCCGGTTCCGAAGGGGTCCGCATGAGCTACAAGGGGCAGGGCACCAAGTCGATGCAGTTGATCGGCGTCGGGTCGAACTATCCGGAGACCAACTATCTGGAAATGGCGCAGGGCCGCTTCTTCAACGAATACGAAGTGCAGCGGCGGCGCAACGTCATCGTGCTGGGCGCGGCGCCGGCCGAGACGCTGTTTCCGAATACCGATCCCGTCGGCAAGAAGATTCGCGTTGGCGCCGAAGAGTTCACGGTGCTTGGTGTCCTCAGCAAGCGGCCGTCGCTGCTGGGCGGCAATCCCGATGAGTTCGCGGTCATCCCCATCAGCACCTACGACAAGATCTACGACCCGCCCAGGATTCGCGGGATGCTGTCGCGCTTTCTGGTGATCTCGGTCGTGCCCTACGACGGCATTCCGCGCAGCCAGCTGCAGGCCGAGGTCGAGCAGGTCATGCGCAGCCGGCACCGCCTGAAGGTCGATCAGGAAAACGACTTCGACGTGCTGACCTCCGACGTGCTGATGCGGATTTTCGATCAGTTCACGCAAGCCGTGTCTCTGGCGCTGGTCGTGATCTCGTCGATCGCGTTGATGGTGGGCGGCATCGGCGTGATGGCGATCATGACGATTTCAGTCACCGAGCGGACGCGCGAGATCGGCGTGCGCAAGGCGCTCGGCGCGCGGCGTCGCGAGATTTTGTGGCAGTTTCTGCTCGAGGCGGTCTTCCTGACCTCCATCGGCGGGGTCCTCGGCATCGTGTTCGGCAGCGGCATCGGCTATCTCGTGCACGTGCTCACCGACTTCCCGATCTCGCTGCCCTGGTGGTCGTTTGCCCTCGGCATCGGTTTTTCGGCGACGATCGGCATCTCGTTCGGGATGTGGCCCGCCTTCAAGGCCTCGCGCCTGGATCCAATCGACGCGTTGCGGTACGAGTAGGCGCGCCGCGACGCATGCAAGCGACAACCGGCGGAACCCTTGCGGTCCGCGCTGGTCGTGGCCCCTACACGGTCACGCCAAACCGCCGCACCAGGTGCTCCACTTCCCGCCTCAGGAACTGGAACGACGGGATCACGAACAGCAGTTCCTGCATCCGTGACGCGTCGTAGTCGGTCGCGATCACCTCGTCGGTGACGAAGGGGCGGCGCTCGACGCTGGCCGACAGCGAGAACGGGATCTCGCCGGTCGACGACAGGATGCCGGCGCCGAACACCTTGGTCGTGCCGCCCTCGTCGATCAATCCGAACTCGATCGAGAACCAGCTCAATCGCTTCAGCGCCAGGACCTGATCGCCGGTGGCGACCGATACGGCGGCCTTGCCAAGCAGCGTGAGCAGCGCCGCGTAGTCGTGGTTGACCAGCGGCGGGACGTGGCCCAGGCAGTCGTGGATCATGTCCGGCTCCGGCGTGAACTCGGGCCGCGATCCGTGGCGGATGAACTGCGTGACCGGGAACCCGCCCTCGGCGATGTACGAGTAGAACGTCCGGTACGGGATGAAGCCCTCGGCCGGAATCAGGTGCATGCCGCTCACCCGCTCGAGATGCGCGCTCAGGTGGCGGAGTTGCGGGATCTCGTGCGCGCTGATGCCCAGCTCGTCTTTTGCCTGCAGGTAGATGGCGCTGGCGTACTGCCGATGCAGCGCGTCGAGATGCGGCGACACCTCGCGCCAGATCCGCTGCTCTTCGTCGGTGTACGTGATGAGCGGGGGGCCGAGCCGGCCGAGCCGATGCCGGCGGCAGAGCGTCGAACAGCTCTTCACGCCGGGCGATGTACGCCGGGTCGCCCAGACCCGGATGCCCAGGCTCGAGCTCGAGGGCCGTGATGTCGGGGGGATGCGCGTAGATGTCGTTTTCGTGCATTCCCGGCCTCGGTCTGGACCTCGTTCATGGATCTCCCCATCGGTTCGGCGAATGATGAAATCAGAAGAGTTGCTAATAATCATGATAAGCCCAGGGGGTTAAACGCGCAAACCGGCGCCTCCCGAGTTACCCCGGCCAAGCCTTCGCCAGCGGTGTCCAACCAGTCGTCATGCCCCGCCGGCTCCTGGTCTTCCTCGTCGTGGCGGCCATTTGCGCGGTGCCCGGCTGTGCGGCACGCCAGCCGCCCGCGCCGATCCTGGATGTCGCGGCCATCGAGGCGCGTGCCGACGGTCTGGCGCGTGCGGGCTGTTACCAGTGTCTGAAGGAAGCGCTGGCGATTCTGCCGGCTGGCGCCGCGTTTGACACGCGTCGATTCCGGCTCCTCGTGCTGGCGGCCGCGCGGGTCCGCGAGTTGGGGCTCACAGGTGAACCGGACTGGCTCGCGCGCGCGCGTGATCTGGCGGGCGTGTCCCCAACCGCCGTGCAACAGCTCCTGATCGACCTGGCCTCCGCCACCGTCATGCCGCGCGGCACGCGCCCGCCGATGCCATCCGGAGGCGCCGTCGAGCGACTGAACCGGGAGCAGCTCGGCGCACGCGCGGCGCAACAGCTTCCGTCGTTGGGTCAGACGGATGTGGCGGCGGCGTACTTTCTTCAGCACGCGGTGTGCAGCGATCTGGGGATCGCCCCGGAGGCGGTAGAAATCAGCGAGGCGATGCGGCGCGTGCCGCTGGTGGCGTACCGGATTGTCTCGTGCAGTCGAGTCGACGGCGAGGCGCTCGATGCGCTGCTGGCCGCCGAACCGCGGCTTGTCGAGCTGCACTATTTCAAGGCGACCGCGGCCTTCGTTGCCGGGGCGCTGCTGACGACCGAGCGCGAGCTGCGTGTGTTTGACGAGCGCTTCCCCGCTGCGCCGGCTTCGGCGCTGCTCAGGGGCCAGGTATTGCTCGCGCTCGAAGAGTTCGAGGCGGCCGCAGCGGCATTTGACGTGGTGCTGGCCACCGATGCCGACCAGCCCGAGGCCCTCTTGTATCGCATGCGCGCGGTCAGCCAGTTGGGCGACGCGGCACGAGGTGAGGCTGCGGCCGATCGGCTGGTGACCCTGGGAACCTGGTATCAAGGCGAGGCCTACTACTGGCGTGCCTGGAATCGACGTGCCCTTGGGCGGCTTGACGAGGCGGCCTCGGACATCGAGACGGCCAAGCGCGTGTTGTTCAACGCCGCCGTGCCCAAGCTGGCGGGCTTCATCGCGTTCGACCGCGAGCAGCTCGACCTGGCGCCTGACGGAGCTGACGACCTCGCGCGAGCGCAACGGCAACGACTGCGAGGTGATCTTCGCGATCGGGCAAGTGCACGCACGACGCGGGCGCTGGGCCGAGGCCGCCGAGTCGTTCACGGCAACGATCGGGTGCACGCAAGCCGCCCAGGCCGCGCGCGCACGCGGATGGACGAGATTGCGGTTGCGCCGTTGGACCCGCCGCGTCGCGCCCGTCTCCAGGCCGCGCCGAACGCGACCGCGCCACCGAGCACACCCGCGAAGGGCTTGCGACGTTCAATGCCGCAACCGCACACGTGCTGGCGGGCGATGCCGACCACGCGCGGCCCCTGGCCGAACGGGCCCTGGCCTGGCAACAATGGGCGGGGAAGGCAAAGGAGCTGCTCGACGGGCTCCCGGCACGCCGGAACGACCGCCGGAACTGAACCAGCCTTCCGCCAAGCGCCCTGAACGTAATCGTCTCGTCCTCGTCCACCGCCCCCTTCGGGTATAAGATCCGGCCCATGTAACTGGTCAGACCGCTTTCGTCGTCCTTTGCGTCCGTCCCGCCTTCGCCTTCGGCGTTCGGCGGGCAAGCAGCAGTGCTGAGTAACGGCCCCCGGAGACACCCGGGAGCGGAGGATAGCCGCCATGAAGGCATACGACTCTGGGAGTATCCGCAACGTCGCTGTCGTCGGACACGGCGGGGCGGGCAAGACCCAGCTGATCGCCGCCCTGCTCTATACCGCTGGAGCGACGCCCCGCCTGGGGCGTGTCGACGATGGGACGACGGTCACCGACTACGACGACGAAGAAATCGCAAGAAAGCACACCCTGTCGGCCAGCCTCGCCTGGGCCGAGTGGAACAAGACCAAGATCAATTTCATCGACACGCCGGGCATGGGCAACTTCCTGTCCGATGCGCGCGCCGGCCTGCGCGTCGCCGACGCGGCGCTGGTCGTCGTCGACGCCGTCTCCGGCGTCGAGGTGCAGACCGAGAAAGTGTGGGCCGAAGCCGATGCGCTCGGGCTGCCGCGCCTGGTCGTCGTCAACCGCCTCGATCGCGAGCGCTCCAGCCTCGATCGCACGCTGGCCTCGGTGCGCGAAGCCTTGAGCCGCACGATCATCCCCGTGCAGTTGCCCATCGGCGAGGAACGGGGTTTCAGCGGCGTCATCGACCTGGTCGGCATGAAGGCGTGGACGTATGCGTCAGACGGCAGCGGCAAGGCGACGGAGGGCCCGGTGCCCTTCGAGCTGAGCGAGGTCGCCGGCACCGCCCGCGAGCAACTGATCGAGATGGTGGCCGAGGCCGACGACGCGCTGATGGAGCGTTTCTTCGAGGCCGGCACGCTCACCCAGGACGAACTGCTCGACGGGCTTCGCAAGGCAGTGCTCTCGGGAAAGGTGGCGCCGCTGCTGTGCGCCTCGGGCCTGGCCGCGATCGGCACATCCGCGCTGCTCGACGCGCTGGTCGGGTACGTGCCCTCGCCCGTCGATCGGCCGTTCACGGCGACCGACTCGAAGTCGAAGGCCGAGGTGACGCACACGCCCGATGCCGCCGGTCCGTACACGGCCTTCGTGTGGAAGACGGTGGCCGACCCCTTCGCCGGCCGCATCACGCTGTTCCGCATCATGACGGGCACGCTCAAGGCCGACACGCAGCGTGCACAACCTCACGCGCGACACCAGCGAGCGGATCGGGCACCTCACCGTGATGCAGGGCAAGACGCCGACCAACGTGCCCGAGCTGAAGGCCGGCGACATCGGCGCCGTCGCCAAGTTGAAGGACACGCTGACCAACGACACGCTGGCGGAGAAGGGCGGGCTGGCGATCCCGCCCATCAGTTTCCCCGAACCCGTGCTGTCGTACGCGATCGAGCCCAAGACGCGCGGCGACGAGGACAAGATCAGCACCGCGATGCACCGGCTGGAGGAAGAGGACCCGACCATCCGGTACGCGCGCGACCCGCAGACCAAGGAACTGCTGCTGTCGGGCCAGGGCCAGCTGCACATCGAGGTGACCGTCGCCAAGCTCAAGCGGCGATTCGGCGTCGAGGTGAACCTCAAGCCGCCCCGCATCCCGTATCGCGAGACCATCACCGTGCCGGTCGAGGCGCACGGCCGCCACAAGAAGCAGACGGGCGGCCACGGGCAGTTCGGCGACTGCAAGATCCGGATGGAGCCGATGGCGCGCGGCAGCGACTTCGAGTTCGCCGACGACATCTTCGGCGGCTCCATTCCGCGCCAGTTCGTGCCGCCGTCGAAAAGGGCATCCAGGATTCGCGGATGCGCGGGTACCTGGCGGGGTACCCGGTCGTGGACTTCAAGGTCACGGTGTTCGACGGCTCGTACCACCAGGTGGACAGCAACGAGATGTCGTTCAAGATGGCCGGATCGCTGGCCTTCAAGGACGGCATGAGCCGCGCCAGGCCGACGATTCTCGAGCCGGTGATGACGGTCGAGATCTACGCGCCAAGCGACTACGCCGGCGACCTGATGGGCGATCTCAACGGGCGGCGCGGCCGCATCAGCGGCATGGACACGCGCGGCGCCACGACGGTGATTCGCGCCCAGGTGCCGATGGCCGAGATGCTCACCTACGAGCAGCAGCTGACCTCCGCCACCGGCGGGCGCGGCTCGTATCACATGGAGTACTCGCACTACGAGGAAGTGCCCAGCCACCAGCAGCAGAAGATCATCGCCGCGGCCAAGGCCGAACGGGCGGGGGTCGAGGTCGAGGAAGTCTAGTCCGAGGGTGCGCGGTGGCGGGTGCAAAGCCCGGACCCTTCGGCCGCTACTTCTCGAACACCACGTTATCCACGATCAGCATGCCCTTGGTCGGCCGGCATTCGTCGCAATAGGCGAGATGGTGACGGCGGTCAGGTTCTTCAGCACGTCCTTCGGGTCGATTCGCGTGTCGGTCACCCAGGACGGCTGCGCGAACTTCTTCAGCTCGACTCGATAGGTATTGAGCCCTGCTTGGGCAGGAACGTGATCTGCGGGTTGGCCGTATTGTCGCTGCCTTGCCCGCGGCTCAGCATCTCCACTCGGATGCCGGCGACGCCCGTCGCAAACACCTGCATCGAAAGTGTCTTGTATCCGCTGACGTCGTCGCAGCGGCGAGCCATCCTGATCGGGCTGTCCCTTGATCTCCAGCGTGACGCCCGACCACTGGTTGGGCGTCAGCAGCTCGAAATCGAACTTGCCGAGCCGATTGGGGTCGTCGGCCTTGATTCGGACCAGCTCGGGTGCCGGCGGGTCCACGCCGGTGCGCCTCGAAACGGCGGGCGGTGCGTGTTCTCCGAATAGCCGAACAGCTGCATCGCGCCGCCTCTGGCGCTGACGGCGCGACCGTCGTGGACCTGCTCGAAATCCGCGTAGACCAGTTTGTCGGACGACTGCGCCGACAGCGTCCACGCCCATCCGCACGCCAATGCCGCGGCCATCAGCGTCAGCCATGTGCTGCCCTGCCGTCCCATCTACTGCCTCCACTCGAAGGGTGCGCCGCGCATCCTAGCACGGGCACCTCTCGATGGCAATCGCCTCACGCGACGGACGCTAAGTCTCGATGGCGTCATGGAGACGGACGGCTCTGTCGTCACGGATGGACTGACCGGCGACCCCTCGCACGCGGTGCCCCAGACACCGATTCGACTCATAGTCGCTGGCGGCGGGGTTGGTCGAATACGCCTGCGCGAACACCCGATAGCGGCCCGGGGGCAGCGGCGTGCGTGGGCTCACCCGGCCCGGCGACACTGGGCCCATCAGCACCTGGCATTTCGGCGTCGGCCTGGGGCCGGTGCCAGGCTCGGCGTAGGGGCCGTCGAACAGCTGCTCGCAGTCAGTCTTGGTGAGCCACAGATCCTGCCCGCCGACGCGATTGGGCAAGGCCACCTGCGAGAGGTCGATGGCCAGATCCGGTTGGTCCGGCACGTCGACGTCCTGGATGTCGGCGGCGCCACAGCAGGCCACTTGTCGCACACCCGGCTCGAGTCGAGTCACGATGCGGAACGCGCAGGGCGTGTCGCAGCCGCCCGCGAGCACGATCGCTGCCACGACCGCCAATCGTCCGATGGTCACGCCCGTTCGCGGTAGAAAGCAATCAGGTCGAGGCTCCTGGCCGGCGCGGCCCCGATCTGCCGCAACATCGTGGTGACCTGCCCGCGATGATAGCTGGCGTGATTCACGAGGTGCTGGACCATCTGCCAGAGCGGCGAGCGCCCGCGGCTCCGGCAAGCGATTTGTATTCGTAGACGCGGTGAAGCCCGTCTTCGCCGGCGGCGTCGACGTACTCGCGCACCTGCCGTTCGAGCTCCGTCCATCGCGCACGCAGCGTGGCGACGTCGGGAAACTCTCCCGCCTGGCTGAGTGCTGTCGGCGACACGCCGTTCCATCGCGAGTGCCACGCCCATTCGGCTGCAAACAAATGCACCAGCGTGTCGTGGATGGACCTGAAGCTGCTGCCCATGTCGCGCGTGCGCTGCTCGTCGGTCAGCGGCTCGACGCGGCCAGCAGCCGGTCCCGGGCCCAGTAGTGATAGTCGAGCAGCGCCCGTATGTCGTCGATCGTCACTGGTTCCCCCTGCCCCCCCACGATCGGCCGCCGCGGCTCGGACCACGCCCCCGCCCGCCGCCCCGGACCGCCGGGTCCACGGGGCCGGGCCGCGCCCGGCCCGTGCGACGACGAGCTCCTGGTGCCGCCCGAGGGCCCGGACCGGGCGCCGTGGCGCGGCCGCCTTCGGGCCGTGGGCCCGGGCGTTCTTCATGGCGGACCTGGCCCGCTGCTCGGCCTTCATCTTCCGAATCGCCGCGATGCGCTCGGCCAGCGGGACCTCGAGCTTCTGCTGCGGCCGCGCCGTGTAGTCGAAGTCCGGCACGGTCACGCGCGGCAGCGCGCTTGCCGATCGCGCGCTCGATGGCGCGCAGGTCCGCCTCCTCCTCCGGCGACACGAACGTGAACGCTTCGCCGGTCGCTTCGGCGCGCGCCGGTGCGGCCGACGCGGTGGATGTAGTCCTCGGGCACCACGGCACGTCGAAGTTCACGACGTGGCCGAGCGCCTCGACGTCGATGCCGCGCGCGGCGATGTCGGTGGCGACGAGCACGCGGTACGTGCCGCTCTTGAAGCCGGCGAGCGCCGCGGTCCGCTGCGCCTGCGATCGGTTGCCGTGGATGCGGTCGGCCTTGATGCCCGGTCGCGACGAGGTGTCGGCGAGCCGGTTGGCGCGGTGCTTCGTGCGCGTGAACACGAGCGCCTGCGGCATGTCGCCGCGCTTGCAGCAGCGCGACGAGCAGCGCCGACTTCAGCTCCTGCGGCACCGGATAGACCGCCTGCGTGATGCCGACGGCCGGCGCCGCCTTGCCGCTCGAGGTTGATGGTCACCGGGTTGCTGCAGCATCTCGCGCGTCAGCGTCGACGATCGGCGGCGGCATCGTCGCGCTGAAGAACAGCGTCTGCCGCTTGCGCCGGCAGGTGCTCGCAGGATCTGCGGATCTCCGGCAGGAAGCCCATGTCGAGCATGCGATCGGCTTCGTCGAGCACGAGGAACTCGAGCCCGTCGAGCTTCGCGTACGGCGAGCGCAGGTGATCGAGCAGCCGGCCGGGCGTCGCGATGATCACGTCGACGCCGCTGCGGAACGCGTGCTCCTGCGGGCCCATGCCGACGCCGCCGAACACGCGCCGCGCCGGTGACCGGCGTGTGCACGCGAGGTCGTTCAGGTCCTCGAGGATCTGCGCCGCGAGCTCGCGCGTCGGCGTGAGCACGAGCGCGCGCGTCGTGCCGCGCGGCTTGTCGATCAGCCGCTGCAGGATCGGCAGCAGGAACGCGGCGGTCTTGCCGCTGCCGGTCATGCGCGCAGGCCAGCACGTCGCGGCCTTCGAGCGCCGGCGGAATCGCGTCGGCCTGGATGGGGGTGGGACGCGCGAAGCCCAGCTCCTTGATGCCGCGCAGCAGGCTGGGATGCAGTTTGAGCGCAGTAAAAGGCACATGGAACTCCGGCCCTCTCGCACCACGCCAATCGTGACCGAGGGACAACATTCCATAGGACCACCGCCCTCAGGCGCCGCGCGGGGTCTCCAGGCTCACGAACTCGGGTTCGAGCGAGTGTCGTCGAGGCGTAATCGGACCAGTGTGATCGGCAGACTGAACCGCCGCGGGCCTGCGCTGCCAGGATTGAGGTAGAGCACCCCGCGACGGACCTCGGCGGAGGGCTCGTGCGAGTGCCCATAGATCACGGCCGCAAAGCCCGCCGCGCCCGGGTCGAGATCGAGGTGCTCGATCTGGTGAAGGACGTAGAGGTGGCGTCCGGCCGCCTCCACGACTTCGGTCACCGGCAGGGTTCCGGCCCAGGGCGCGGTGTCGACGTTGCCGCGTACGGCGACCACCGGCGCGATGCGCCCGAGCGCCTCCAGGATCGCCGGCGCGCCGACGTCGCCCGCGTGGATGATGAGCGTGCTGCCCTTCAGCGCGTCGAGGGCTTCTGGACGCAGCAGGCCGTGCGTGTCCGAAATCACTCCGATCTGCGTTGTCCAGCCGATCCCGCTACCGCGCGATCCGCCCCGGACGAATGCCCGCAATCCTCGTAGCCGCTTCCTACGGCGCCGACCACGGCCGTGGCGCGGGTGAGACCGACAAGCGCGCGCAGCCGGTACAGCGCCTCGATGCCCGTGCAATGCGCGCCGAGCAGATGGGTGACGCCGGCGGCCCGCATCCGCTCGGCGGTCCACGCCAGGTGCGGCTCGTCGGCCGCGAGCAGGTGGAGCCCGCCGATGACGGCCCGCACGGACGCGGCGCTCTGGAGCGTTCGCGCGTAAGCGAGGATGTTGCCGATGCCGGCGTGGCCGCAGCCAGTGACGACGCTGAGACCGCGCGATGTGCGCACGAGCAGCGCCTGGTCCTCCGGCAACGTGTCCTCGACAAGCCCCCCGGGGCCGGCGATCTTCAACGAGCCGCTCCAGTTGCGCTCCGGAAACGCCCGCGGCACCGGGCCCGTGAGCCAGACACCAGGCTGTAGTTCTACCGGGCCGTCGTGCTCGATGAAGCGCCCGCCGGTTGCCTCGTAGGCCACTCTCGTGGCGACCATCGGGTTGGCTTCCGCCTCGCCGGTGGCGCGACGCGGCCGGAACATGCCCGCCGCGACGTGCACACGCGAGAGCGCGGCGGGGTTCTTCGCGACCAGCGCCTTGCGCAACGTGACCAGGCCTCCGGTGTGATCCAGGTGGTGGTGGCTGAGGATCACGTTGGTGATCGAGGCGAGGTCGACGCGGAGTTCCTCGGCGTTGCGAAGCACGGTCTCGGGTCTGGCGCCGGTGTCGAACAGCCAGCGCCGCCCGTCGACCTCGACGACGGCCGCAAAGCCCCACTCGCCGATCCCCTGGATGTCGGCCAGCATCGTCGACAGCACGGTGAGCGACAGCGTCTGTGCGGTGGCACCTCGCGGGTGGCGCCTGCGCGGCGGCGCGGGCACCAGCAGGTCGAAGCGGCGAAGAACGCGGTTATAACGCCATGTCGTCAGCGCTCCATGAGGGCGTTGGAGGGCAAGGGGGGGTCGACGCCCTGCGCGCCGTCTCGACGCCAGCATATGTTTTGTTTTTTTTTTTTTTTTTTTTTTTTTTTTTTTTTTTTTTTTTTTTTTTTTTTTTTTTTTTTTTTTTTTTTTTTTTTTTTTTTTTTTTTTTTTTTTTTTTTTTTTTTTTTTTTTTTTTTTTTTTTTTTTTTTTTTTTTTTTTTTTTTTTTTTTTTTTTTTTTTTTTTTTTTTTTTTTTTTTTTTTTTTTTTTTTTTTTTTTTTTTTTTTTTTTTTTTTTTTTTTTTTTTTTTTTTTTTAAAAAAAAAAAAAAAAAAAAAAAAAAAAAAAAAAAAAAAAAAAAAAAAAAAAAATTTTTTTTTTTTTTTTTTTTTTTTTTTTTTTTTTTTTTTTTTTTTTTTAAAAAAAAAAAAAAAAAAAAAAAAAAAAAAAAAAAAAAAAAAAAAAAAAAAAAAAAAAAAAAAAATACGGACCCGAAAAGGGTCGCCAGCGTCTTCTGGGCATCGGACATTTCGTCACTCATCGACTCGATCCTTTCGCGGCCGGGCGTCGCGTACGTCGCCTCGCCGAGACCGACTTTATTAACACCTGCCCTCCCCTTTTTTGGAAGGCCGTCGATGCCTGGGCCACCGCCTGATTGATGAGCGAGGCCACGTAGGGCTCCGCAAATATTTTTGGCGTGTTTCAAGACCAGGTGACGGGCCTGGCGGCCGCTGCCCTTGAGACGTTTCTCGGGATTCGGCAAGCTGGCACCCCAGAGGAAGAAGAGGCTGACCCAACGTGGAAAGAACGCAATCGAGACAACGGCCTCCGAGGCCTTCTCCGTCGGGCCAAACCCAACAGCCAGCGCGTTGTATTTGTCGTAGACCAGCACGTGGGCACCAGGCAGGCGCTTGCGCAAGGGCGCTTATCGCCTTGTTGCCGACCGTGTAAGCGACAACGGGATCGTATTGCGCGATGAACTGAGCAAGGCGTTTCGTTGTGTTTGTTATTGTCGCGACGTTGTCAGCTGTAATCTTTACCTGCGCGGCCAGCCGCTTTGGCGCGACCAACAAGTACCCCTCGCGCAGCAGGCGCTCGATCTTCATCCCAGTCGGCCACATCGTCGAGGTAGAGACCGATCGAGCCGCTCGGCCCGACGTAGGGAGGCACGAACACGCGCTGGGGCGCCGACCGCACGAGCAGGTCCTGGTTCACCGGCAGCGCCTTCACCCAGGCGGCGTAGCGGCCACGACCGTGATGATTCGCCGCGCTGGCAAACGTCGCGAACATCTTGTTGCGGACGCGGAAGGTCGGCTCCCCCCACGCGATGACTTCGTGAGCTTCTGGCAGCGCGAGGCACAGCCGGCGAAGACGCGAAAGCGGGCTGGCGGCCATGACGATCAGCGTCCCGCTGCTCGGCGAGCCCTGCGCGCCGCCACCCAGCCATGTGGCCGTCGAGCAGGCAGACGTTGCCGGACGCCTCGCCAGCGAAACAGCGCTCCCGCAATCCAGGCGCGCGGGCCGTGGCCGCAATACACGACGACGGCGTCGACGAAGCGGGCGCCGGCAACGGCCTGAACGCCGCCGCCCAGAACGGAAGGTGAACGGCGCCTGGACATGCCCGCGCCGGGACTCGAAGGCCGACCGCACGTCGACGACCACCGTGTCGGGTTGGGCCGCGCGCTCGCGAGGCAAGTCGACTGCGCGCATCAGTCACCCGCGATGAACATCAGCATCTGCCAGCGTCCGTCCCCTCTGGAGAAGTGCGCGCGATAACCGATGGGGCTGCGAACGAACCGCGAGGCGATGAAGCCGATGTTCTTGCTTTCAAGCCTCACGGCGATCCAGCCTTCAGGCGTATCGGTTCGATGGGCGAGAGAGCGGCAAAATCTCTGAAGCTGCTGACAGAGGTCGACTCCGCGTCCGGACGTGGCGCAGTACGGATCTGCAACGCGATCGCCGACCACCGCGACGTGCTCGAAGCCGTCTATGCCCTGGGGCCAGCGACTGTACACATAGGGGGCTAAAAACGTATCGGCCGTGTTGAATGTCCCGCCGAGTGCGAGCACGGCTGCCAGTTCCGCCCACACCTGACTGCCTGTCGTACTCGGCTTCCATGAACTCCTCGAAGAATGCCTGGCCTTGGCCTCCGCCAAAATCGCACTTGATGTTTGGGGTGCACGACGGCCATCAATGCGGCAACTTTGTTCCGCGTGCAACCGCCGTGAGCAACTGCGCGCGGAACGTGAAGAAGTCCGGCTGCGTGGCCGCTTCGTCCACTGGCAGCAGCCGCCGCGGCGCCGCGGCCTGGGCAAGCACGCCCGCTGCGACGACAAGCGCAAGCACCGCCACCGCGTAGATTCGGCGAGGGGCCATCGACATCCCCCGCGGCTAGGCCGTCCCTCGCCGGCCAAGCGCGCGGACGCTGCCGACGACCGCCAGCAGGCCGATGACGACGAATCCCAGGAAATGCGCCTTCATGGTAAATGGCGTACGTGGCCAGGCCGAAACCGCCGTACGCCAGACCGACGATCAACGACGCGTAAAACACCCGGCCACCGGTCGTCACAGCGCCAAGGCCGGCGCTGAGTGCTATTGCGCCGAACGCGGCCATGGCGGTCGACCCGAAGTACCAGCCGATGCTCATGCTGGCCATCAGATCCGGCGACGCCGACACCTTCATCAATTCTTCCCGCATGGCGGGCCAGCCCAAACCGGCGTGCGCCCAGGCGGACAGCAGGAGAAGGAGTCCCGCGATGACGAGGCAGACTGAGCTGACGCGCGAGGGCCCATTACGCGAGATTTTACCTCTTGCCCGTGCGCGGCATCCTGGCCGGGACCAGTTCGGTCGTGGTGCCGCGCGACTTCGGCCGGCCGAGGTCGCGTGCAAACTTGAGCGCGCCCGGCGTGTGATATTTCTCCCGGTAGGCGCGCGACACGGCATCCTTCAGCCGATCGCTGCGCGTACGCACGGCGCGAACCTTCAGTTCGCGTCCCCCGATGTGGATGACGCCGTGGGGGTCCTCGAGAAACGTGCGTAACCAGCTCCGGGGCTTGAGGCTCCACGAGCGCACGAACACCCGGCGCTCGACAACCACGGCCCAGATGGCGATCACGCGGTGCGGCGCGCGCCCCGCGCGGATGCCGAGCACCTGGCACGCGCGAATCGCCTCGACGATGGCGTCAGGAAACCGGTTCGGCAAGGCCTTCACACCCCGGTACGTCGGCAAGCGCGCGGAACACGTGGAGCCCCCGCTGCTCGGCGACCTGCACCATCAAGTCCGCGCCGTGTGAGCGCCACCCATGCGAAGCACGGCATCACAGCGTTCGAGGAGACGCTCGGCAATCGGATGGAAGACCTCCACAAACGGCTCATCGCCAATCGAGCGTGAGCCGGCCAGCGCCACCAGCGGCAAGGCGAGCCACTCGCCGACCACCGGCAGATGCCCGGCGCGATAGAGCGGAAGGGTGTACGCTTCCATGGCGCGGACGTTTGCGGCCAGCTTTGCCGGCTCGTCGCCCGTGCCAGACCGGTACGGGCCGGCAATGAGAATCATCAACGTCGACGCCATGTGATCGCAACAAGAGTAGCAGACCACATCAAGCAACCATCGTGGCCGAGTCGCCATGCGGACGGCGATTCACAGCAGGCCGGCGACCTCCGGCCACGCGCCCGCGCCCTCAAAGCTCAGCGGAGAGATCGCCGAGCATCGTGAAGTCCTGGAAGTCGAACCCGGGCCCGACCGTGCACCCCACGAGCGTGTACGCGCCGGTCGTACGGGCGGCCTGCCAGTCGCCGGCGGGAACGGTGTGAACCGGCGCCTGCCCGCCGGCGAGGGGTCCAAGCGTGAAACGAGTAAGCGAAGCGAGGTCGGCCGACAGTTGCAGCAACTCGAGCGGCGCGCCTTCATAGAAGTGCCAGACCTCGTCGGACCGCACGCGATGCCACCGGCTGAATGCGCCTTCCGGCAGGAGGAAGTAGATCGTCGTCAGAGCCGGCCTGGCCCCGCGGCCGTCGGCGCGACGATCGACGACGACCGGAAGACCGCTAGACCCGCCCTCGGGATGCGCGATGAGATGCAGCTCGCGAATCAGCTCCGCAGTACGTGGGTGCTCTGATGGGGTCATCGGCCTCGCTTCATCGCGCCGGCGACGGCCTGCTGGCCGGTGGGACAATGCCGTTCAAGCGCAGATAGATCACAAGCTGCCCGTAGTGATCCGACGCGTGCCACACCGCCAGCGTCGCCAATCCCAGCCGCGTGCTCTGTCCGCCGTAGGGCCCGCCCGCCGGCTCGAGCGCGTTGGCCGCCGTCATCGTCTTCAGCACACCGCTCGCGTAACGCGAACGACTCGCGGAGATACGCAACCAGTTCGGCTTTGGTGCGCGCGGGACCTGGCCCACCGGTCTCGCAATGCTCTGGCGGCGTCTTCTTCTCGATCTCGTTGAAGAACGCGACATTTGCACAGGCCACGTGCTTGACCTGATCGCCGAAGCTGCGGGCGTCCTCGAATGCCCCGCCCGTCGGCTTGAAGCCATATTTCTCCTCCGGCATCGCATCGGCAAGGCTCACAAACGATCGCTCGATCATCGTGAACCACTGCGCGACGGTCGCGGCCATCGGATCGACCGGCTCCTGAGCGCCGGCGAATCGCGGCGCACCAAGCAGTGTCATGACGATGAGCACCGCCAGGAGCGGCGCTATGCTGTGCCTGTCATATTTGACTCCCGCGCCCGTGATCCGTCATGTCCGTTTCGCTGCCTTCCCCCGCGAAAGCGGCCAGGGTCCAGGGGCGTGGGCAGCTCGTACCGAATCTCCACTTCGTAGCCGTCCGGGTCCTTGAAAAAGACATAAGGCTCGCCGGCAACGAATTCGCCTTGCTGCAACACGGCGCCACCGGCAGCTACAGCGGCACGCACTGCAACCGCGATGTCGGCGGGCCGTTTCAGGCGAAAGCCGAAATGGATCACGCCGCCGGCACGGCCGGCTCTGGCTCGACAGGCGCTCGAACACGAGAACATCACGACTGCCCGGCGTCTGGGCCTGAACGAAATCCTTGCCCTCGTAGACCGGCTGCGCTCCGATGACGGCCCGATAGAACCGCAGCGAGCGCTGCGGGTCACTTACGGCGAGCGCGATGTGGGTGAGGCCGAACGTCTTGACCGGAATTGGCTTCGGCATATATACGCGCGTCAAGGCCGCGGATCCGAACTAGCGAGGTCGTGAAGTTGCGGCGAACCGCTGATTCAGTTCCGCAAAAGGCGTCGCCCGGCGAGGCCAGCGAATGTCCCGTGCTCGGCAATCTCGGTCGCGGCCGTCAGAAAGCCGGTCCAGGCCGCGCGGGCCAGGGCGCCGCCAACGCTGATGCGCCGAACGCCGAGCGCGGCCAGGTCCGACACGGTCGTGAAGTCGCTGCCCACCAGCACGTTCACGGGCTTGGGCGCGACGGCCTGCACGACCGCGACGATGTCCGCGGTCGCTGCGAATGCCTGGCGCGTAGAGGCAATCGGCCCCGGCCTCGGCGTAGGCGACAAGCCGCCGGACGGTTTCGTCGAGGTCCGGCCGCCCGACGATGAAGCCTTCGGAACGAGCGGTGAGGACACACGGAGCTCGCGCTGGCGTCGAGGGCCGGCGCGCGCGGCACTGCACGCGTTCGACCGAGAGCGCGAAATCGAACAGCGGATTTGAAGGGTCGCCCGTGGAGTCCTCGATCGAGATCCCGGCGACGCCTGTCGTGGCCGCGGCATGCGACGTTGACGCCGACCTCGCCCGGCTCGATCGCAAAGCCGCCCTCGAAGTCCGCGTTGACCGGAACGTCGACGCTCTCGGCGATGGCGCGCAGGTGCGTCAAGGCCTCGGCCAAGTCACGCCGTTGTCGGCCCTTCCCATGGACCAGGCAAAGCCGGCGCTGGTGGTGGCCAGTGCCGGGAACCCGAGCTGGGCGAGCACGTGGGCGCTGCCCCGGTCCCATGGGTTGGGCATCACGAAGCAGCCGGCCTCGTGAAGTCGCCGGAACACGCCGCAACGGTCAGGTGTCGAAGTCATCGAATTTCGATGCGGCTTACTCGCCGCATGTCGTCCTCCGACGATCCTACCGCGGCCAGAGCCACCCGAACGTGCCGGCGGTCAGCATGCCGATACACGAGCCCGTCGATCATCAACTTGATCGTCGTGCCCCAGTTGCGCTTGTACCAGATCGAGGCCTGCGGCAACGACATCGCGTAGCACGCAAAGGCGACAGTGCCGACGAACCGAAACACATCGAGGTAGGCGCGCCCGGTGCGAGCGCCCGGCCTCCGATATAGCCGCCGAACACGCCGACGACGATGCAGTAGACGAACCAGAGGGCGAGACTCGTGCCCATGAAGGTGTGGCCGCCGGCGATCACGGTCATGAACACGAGCGGTCCCTTCGCCATCCTCTCGACGAAGGCCGGCTCCTTCATCGCATTGGACGACCCCGCGCACGGCACCGCGTAGTCGCCAGGCGTGATGCCCAAGCGGCGGAACGCATCCTGCAAGGCGTCCTCGTCTGGAACCTTCTTCAAGTCGTTCTTGTGGATGGCCAGCACCATGTGGATGACGGAGCTGGCGAGGAACACCAACACCGCCGAGAGCAGAATCGGGAGCCAGAGCGAGCTGAGCGGCACCATCGACGACCTCCCCGGGTTAGGCGACCTTCAGTTGATCCACTCGACCTCGACGACTTCGTACGGCACGCGGCCTGTGTTCCGGACGGCGTCGAGAGCGCCGTCGGAATGCCACTCGAAACGCGCCCACCGCGACCGGCGCGGCGATGCCGGCGCCATGCGCCACGGTGTCGCCTCCGACCAGGACCTCAAGGACCGCCCCGGCGTGCTTGTGCGGCTCGAGACGCCGGCCCGGCGCCACGATCACGCGGTGCACCGCGACGCGCGCGTTGCTCAACTCCAGCACATGGCCGGCAAGCGGGGCCGGCCGGCGCCGGTGATGCCGACGCTGCCGCCGGTGCGCTCGTGAGCAGCTCGACGTCGATGAAGTGAAGCGGCGTGGGCCGACATTGCGTACGATCGTGGGTGTAGCCGCCGGCGGCAAACGACACTTGGCCGATTTTCACGGCCGACTCGACCGATGCGCGGCCGATCACGGTGGTGGCCACACGCCCACTGGCGACGGCGACAGGCACGTTGTCGCGCGAATGCGTGTGATAGAGCGTCGCGTGGCCCGACTGGAAGGGCCGCGTCGATCACGCGCACGAGGGCGTTCTCGAAGACGACTGACGTGCGGCGGCTCCTGCTCGACCGGCACGATGGTCTGCGCCAGCAGCGGCGCTGCGGCACACAGCAGCCCCAGCGCCAGCGCCGCCGCCGGCCGCACTTAGATCCGCTCCTTCCCGCGCCAGCGGCGCACCAGGTCCTCGATCCCGCCATTGGCCAGGTCGCGAAACTCGCCGGCGTCGAAGAAGCGGCCGTAGCAGACCTTGCACGACTCGAACCAGATGTGCGGCTGCTCGACGTCGACCATGCGGATGGTGCGGGTGTGGCACTTGGGGCAGTCGATACGCCCTTGCGCATTCAGCGTCTCGCCGACGGCCGGATCGCCGACATCGAGCGCCGCGGCATCGGCTGGCGTCTTCAGCCACTCTTCCTCCAGCGAGTCGAACCACATCCCTCCGCAACTGGTGCAGCGGTCCACTTCCACGATGCCGACTTTCACCGCTGCCATCGCCGACTGACATTTCGGACAGTTCATCCAATACTCCGTTGATTCTTGCGCCGGAGCGCCGCGCGACGCGACGACGATGAATATATACCGTCAGGGATCGAGCCAGCCGTCAGGATTTGCCCGCGTAGCAGAACCGGGCCGCGCGCTTCTTCAGGCGATAGAACGGACCACGCCGCCGTCGACACGCAGGGCGGCGCCAGTGGTGGCCGACGCCTGCGCGCTGCAGACGTACACAATCATCGCCGCGACCTCCTCCGGCGAGGCGAACCGCCGGAGCAGCGACGAGGGGCGGGCCGTCGCGAAGAACTCACGCTCCACCGTCGCCGCGTCCACGCCCTGGGCCGCGGCCAGTTGCTCGACAAAGCCACCGACGCCCTCCGAGGCGGTCGGGCCCGGCAGCACGCTGTTGACCGTCACGCCGGTGCCCGCGAGCGTCTCGGCCAGTCCACGCGACACGGCCAGCTGCGCGGTCTTGGTCATGCCGTAGTGGATCATCTCGGACGGGATCTGCAGCACCGACTCGCTGGAGACGAAGACGATGCGGCCCCAGTTGCGCTCGGCGCATCCCGGCCAGGTAGTGCCGCGCCAGCCGAATGCCGCTGAGCACGTTGACCTCGAAGAACCGCAGCCAGTCCTCGTCGGGGATCTCCTCGAACGGCTTGGGCTCGAAGATGCCCATGTTGTTGACGAGGATGTCCACGTCGGGCAGGTGCTGCGACCAGCAGGCGACACCCCTCGGCGGTGCCGAGGTCGGCAGCGACGCCGTCCAGCGTCGCATCGGGATGTTCGCCCGCCAGGCTGGCCAGAGCCTGGCTGACCCGCTCGTGCGTTCGGCCATTCACGGTGACCTGCGCGCCTTCTGCGCGCCAGGGCACGCGCGGCCGCAAAGCCGATGCCTGCCGTGGAGCCAGTGACGAGCGCGCGCTTTCCCGTCAGTCCCAAGATCCATGCTCACCTTGCGTGAACGCCGAGACGCGTAGTGCCTGAAGCTGCCGGGATCACGGAATCGATCCACCGCGCGACCTCGTCCCAGACCTCGGCGCGCAGGGATTCGTTGTGACCGGCACCTGGCACGAGTATCAGCCGTTTCTGCGCGCGGAGGGCGTCGAACACGCGGCGCGAGTGGTCGGACCGCGTTTCCGTATCCGCCTCTCCGTGGATGAGGATCACGGGTGCATCGATCCGTGATGCGGCGACGACCGCACCTACCGCGTCGACGTCGAACGGTGCCTCTGCTCGGCCGGCTCGAAGGCGTGTTGGATGACGCCTGCGGTGAAGAAAAAGGGCGCTCGCTCGGACGCGATGGTGCGAAGGTCCGAGAACGTCTCGGCGGCGACGACGGCGCTGACCCGCGAATCCTCGGCGGCCTCCTGCAGGGCGACCGCGGCTCCGAGCGAGGTGCCGGCCAGGACGACGGACCCGGCGACAGAGTGTCGATGACGCGGCGGAGATCCTGCTTTTCGAAATACCCGTACGGGAAAGCCTTGCCTTCGGACTCGCCGTGCGCGCGGCTGTCGTACACCACGAAGTCGAATCCACGAGCGAAGAAGCGCTCAATGACTCCGGCTCCACTGCTCGATTGTCGGCGACGCCGTGCAGGTAGACGAGTGAGGCTCGCCGAGGCCGCGACGGCCTCGCACCGCCACCCCTGGAGTTGAATGCCCGCGCAGCATACGTCGCGCTACGACACCCGGCAGGCGGCGCAATGCGACGTGCCGGCGACTTGGACGCGGCAATCCGCCCGCGCCGATGGCCGGGAGTTGGCGGACCGCGACGACACCGGTGCGCCAGCACCATCACGCCGACAGTCGCCAGGAGCCAGCGTGAGCCTTTGATGTGAATGGCCATACGACCAGGACGCGTCTCACCCGCGTGCCACGCACGGCCGGCGTAGACACGCCGACCGTCGATGGGCGAGTCGGCCACGTAGAGGAAGCGACGAACGTCCACCGACTGCACACGCACGAGGCGCTGGCGCCGGGCCGAGATCGACCCGGCGGCGCCCAGGGCCTATTTCAGGTGCTTGCTGACCAGCTTGGTCATCTCGAACATGTTCACGGCAGCCTTGCCGCCGAAGACGGCCTTCAGCGCCGCGTCGGCCTTGATGGTCCGCTTGTTCTTCGGATCCTGGAGCTTGTTCTTCTTGATGTAGGCCCAGAGACGCTTGGTCACCTCGGTGCGGGGAATCGGCTTGCTGCCGACGACCTCCGCCAGCGCGGCGCTGGGCGTCACCGGCTTCATGAACGCGGCGCTGGGCTTCCGGGCGGACTTCTTGGCTTTCTTCGCGGTCTTCTTGGCTTTCTTCGCAGCCTTGGCCATGCGTGCTCCTCTAGTCGCGCGATACGCGCGAACGCCTTTCCACGCCGGTGGCAGAGTCACCCGCGCACCGCGCAAACGTGCTGCGAGCATCCTAGCATGCGGACCGCCATTGCACGCGGTAAGGTGCAGCCCGCCCACCCCTCCAGAGCCCTATCCGGCGGTCCAGTCCGTCGCCGGGCGTCGTCGCAGCGCCAGCCCGAGGTCGACGATCGCGCACCAGCGCGTCACGCGAACGACGAACCGCAGGTCGCCGATGAGCCCAAGAAGCCCGTCCCGGACAAGGGCGATCGACGTGCGAGCAGCCGCCAGTCCGAGACGGCCGCAGCAAGAACACTGCAGGCGTTTCATCAATCGGGCTCCGGGCTACCGGAAAGCGGTTTACCGATCGCTCCGGCTGGCCGGCTGAGCGGATGGACCGCTGCTCTGCCCGAGACGCGAACCATCAGGCCTCCGTGAACTGCGACGGGCCTCCGTGCCTGCGCGATGTCGGCACGGGACGCAACCTCAGGCAGAGATCGCGTCGAGGACCACGCCAGAACGGTCAGGATCAGCCGCGGTGCCACGGCCCAGCGCCTGGCTGAAATTCTGATGCTGGCGGCGCACCTCGTCGGCCACGGACCAGAACGCCAGGCCCACGACCGCCAGGCCCAGGCCGAGGCGCCAGAGGCGCGTCCTCGACGACGAAACCACATTGGACGGAGCCAGACGCCAGCCGTCGGCAGAGTCGACACGCGTGCGCTCGCGGACCGACAGCAGCCTCGGGCGATCGAGCCGCTGATGAGAAGTAGGCCAGTGTCTGCACTCATCGGGATCCTCGGTCGAGTCGATGCGCCGGCGACGCCAGGTCCTTCTCCATGAGCTCTCACGACGTACGGCTATCGATCCGTCGAAGCGACAGATGGCGGTAACCTGATCGACCCGATAACCCCTGCCGAGCATGCCAGCAACGCCACGTTGATGCGGCGCGGAATCGAAGGTGGACCGAACTCGATGCCGACTGCTCGCGGTCGATCGGCTTCAGAACGTCGGCCGCGAACGGCCGGCTGGTCGACGCCTTGCCGCCGCTCGGCAATGGTCAACATTCGCTGACCAGCTGCCAGACCGTGATGGGGACAGTCGGTACCGTGGCACAACGCTCCAGGACCTGAATCGACCAGCGCGATCAGCCGATAGCCGAATCGCGACTTGCCAGATTCCGGCGGCGCAACGTTCAGCGAGATAGATCACGCTCGGCCCTGATGCCGAACGGCGGTCGCGGGCATGTTCACGCGCGCCCAGATGGGATCGAGCATCCGTCGACGAGCCATTCCGCGTCGGCTGGTTCATCGTCCCTGACCGAGAGCTCCATCGCATAGGCTACCACACCTGCCATCGTCGATTCACCCGTCGTCCCGGCTATGCGCCGTCGGTCTCCCGAGCCGGCCGCTGACATGGTCCAGCAACGGTTTGACCGGATGTCGCGCCAGCAGCGACGCCGCCTCGCCCATCGGAGCCCACCTCCGCTGTCGCCAACCGCATCTCCGGCCACTCGGCCAGCTCCTCGACGACTCTCATCACATAGACGGCGACCGTGAGGCTGGTCCGAAATTTCTGATACCCGTAGGTGCCAATGGCCTGACCAACCAGCCGCCCTCGGATGCCGGCCTCCTCCCACGCCTCATTGAGCGCCGCCCCTTCAGGCGAATCCCCCGGGTCGATGAACCCCTTGGGAATGCCCCAAGCCCCTCCGTCCCTCCTGCGGATCAGGCAACCTCGATCTCCGCGCCGCCCTGGCGCACCGCCAGGACCGCGGCCTGCTGCGCGAATCCAGCGCCGCCCCGCTGCCGCTTGGTCGAGGAGTTCACATGCACAATTTAGACGGGAGCAATGCCCGGCGCAACGCGGGTGCCCACAAAACACGAAGGGCGCGACAGCGGTTGCCCGCCATCGCGCCCTCAGGTGTTGTCACGCGCCGAACTCGAGTTCGGCCCGATGTGGTCCTGACTTCTACGAGCCGCCGCCGGCCTTGCGCGGCGTGTTGACCTTCCGGCCCCCGGCGGCGCGCGTCGACGACTTCGGCGCCGGCGACCCGGCGTCCTTCTTGCCGCGCACGCGATCGGCCGCCGCCTTCAGGCGCGCGCCGACGCCCTTCTTGGCCGCCGGCTTCTCGGCGGCCGCGTCGGTCTTGTCGACGTCCGCGTTGGGGTCGTACTCGCTGCCCACCAGCTCGATCTGCGCCACCTCGGCGCTGTCGCCCCGGCGATAGCCCACCTTCAGCAGGCGCGTGTAGCCGCCCGGCCGCGCGGCAAAGCGCGGCGCGATGTCGTCAAACAGCTTGCCGACGACGGCGCGGTCCTGGATGTCGACCAGGACCAGGCGACGCGCGTTGAGCCCCTTGATGTGGCCGTCGCCCGCCGCCAGGCCGCGCTTGGCGATGGTGATCAGCCGCTCGACGAAGGGCCGCAGCTCCTTGGCCTTGGGCACGGTGGTCTCGATCCGCTCGTGCCGGATGAGGGCCGTGGCCTGGTTCCGCAGCAGCGCGATGCGATGCTCGGTGACCCGACCCAACTTCCGATGTGCAACTCTGTGACGCATGATCTGTCTCGTTCGAGCTCGTACGACCCGTGACCCGAGCTCGTCGGCTCGTATCGTCAATCGTCAAGTCATCGCTAGTCGCAGTCGTCGGCTGATCCATCCGCATCCCGAGGCTGAGACCCATCGTCGTCAGGATCTCCTTGATCTCGTTCAGCGACTTTCTGCCGAAGTTCTTCGTCTTGAGCATCTCGGCTTCGGTCTTGGCCACCAGCTCGCGAATCGTACGGATGTTCGCGTTCTTCAGGCAGTTGTAGGACCGCACCGACAGCTCGAGCTCTTCGACGCTCTTGTCGAGGTGCTCGTTGAGCGCGCCGACGCGCGCCGGCTCCGAGGCGCCCTCGGCCGAGGACTCGAGCGACTCGTCGAGGTTGATGAAGATGTTCAGGTGGTCGCGCACCAGCTTGGCGGCCAGCGACACGGCGTCGCGCGGATGGACGGACCCGTTGGTCCACACGTCCAGCGTGAGCTTGTCGTAGTCGGTGGTCTGGCCCAGACGCGCGGCCTCGACCAGGTAGTTCACCTTCTTGACCGGCGAGTGGATCGAGTCCACCGGAATCCAGCCGATGCCCAGGTCCTCGTCGAAGTTCTTGTCGGCCGAGACGTAGCCGCGGCCGCGCTTGAGCCGCAGCTCCATGTGGAGCTTGCCGCCCTCGCTCACCGTGGCGATGTGGGCATCCGGCTCGAGGATCTCGACGTCGGCGTCGGCCTCGATGTCGCGGGCGCGCACTTCACCGGCCTTGTCCACCCGCAGGTAGAGGGTCTTGGTGTAGTCGACGTGCAGCTTCAGCGGGATCTGCTTGAGGTTGAGGATGATGTCGGTGGCATCCTCGACGACGCCCTGGATCGGCGAGAACTCGTGCAGCACGCCGTCGATCTTCACCGCGGTGATGGCCGCGCCCTCAATCGAGGACAGCAGCACGCGCCGGATGGCGTTGCCGATGGTCGTGCCGAAGCCCCGCTCGAAGGGCTGGGCCTGAAAGCGGCCGAACCGGTCGGTGAGAGTCTCGCGCTCGACGTCGAGCCGCTTGGGACGCTGAAAACCTTTCCAGAGCATCTGATCGTTCCTTTCGCGAACGGGCCGACAGATTCGGCCACCAGACCTGCGGGACAACTCCCCGGCCGCCCGCTGCAGGTCTGCAAAGCTGCTGGGCCGGGGGGTGCGAATGATCGCGACGTACGAGCGATCGAACTACCGAATGCGACTCGAGTTACTTCGAATACAACTCGACGATCAGCTGCTCCTGCACGGGCAGGTTGATCTGCTCGCGGGTCGGCAGCGAGACGACCTTGCCGGCGGCGCCGTCAAACGACAGCCACGCCGGGATGCCGCGGCCCTTCACTTCCTCGATCGCGTGCAGGATCGTCGGCGCCTTCTGGCTGGTGGGCCGGATGGTCACGACGTCGCCCGAGCGCAGCGAGTAGGACGGGATGTCGACCTTCTTGCCGTTCACCTGGAAGTGCCCGTGGCGGACCAGCTGGCGCGCCTGCGCGCGCGAGGTGGCCAGGCCCAGCCGGTAGATCACGTTGTCGAAGCGGCGCTCCAGCAACTGCAGCAGCGTCTCGCCGGTGATGCCGCGCGTGCGGTCGGCGGACTCGAAATAGCGGCGGAACTGGTCCTCGAGCACCCCGTAGATGCGCTTGACCTTCTGCTTCTCGCGCAGCTGCACGCCGTAGCCCTGCATCTTCTGCTTGCGCGTCTTGCCGTGCTGTCCGGGCGGGAAGTTGCGCTTCTCGATCGCGCACTTCTCCGTGTAGCAGCGCTCGCCCTTGAGGAACAGCTTCATGCCTTCCCGACGGCAGAGCCGGCAAACCGCGTCTGTGTAACGTGCCATGTTGACCTTCAGCCCCTAATCGTCAATCTGCAATCTGCAATCTGCAATTCGTCTTAGACGCGCCGCCGTTTCGGCGGGCGGCAGCCGTTGTGCGGGATCGGCGTGACGTCGCGGATCGACTTCACCTCGATGCCGATGGTCTGCAGCGCGCGGATGGCCGACTCGCGGCCCGAGCCGGGGCCGGTCACGCGCACTTCCACCGACCGCAGCCCCATCGTCTTGGCGGCGTTGCCGGCGTTGATGGCGGCCTGGGTCGCCGCAAACGGCGTCCCCTTGCGGCTGCCCTTGAAGCCGATCGCGCCCGGCGCTGGACCAGGCGATCACGTTGCCTTCGGTGTCGGTGATCGTGATCACGGTGTTGTTGAACGACGCCTGGATGTGCGCGTAGCCGGAGTGCACGACGCGCTTCTCACCGCGCTTCTTGAACGTCTTCTTCTTCTTGCCGGGTTTCTCGGCGCTTGTCGCTTCTGCTTTGGCCATGGCCTACACCGTCTTCTTCTTGGCAACCGCGCCCTTGCGCGGGCCCTTGCGCGTCCGCGCGTTGGTGCGCGTGCGCTGGCCACGGGCCGGCAGACCGCGGCGATGCCGCAGGCCGCGGTAGCAGCCGATCTCCATCAGGCGCTTGATGTTGAGCGAGACTTCCTTGCGGAGGTCGCCTTCGACCCGCCCCTGCTCCTCGATCACCTTGCTGATCGTCCGGACGTCCTCTTCCGACAGATCCTTCACCCGGATGTCGCCGCTGACGCCGGCTTCCTTGAGGATGGTGTTGGAGCGCACCCGGCCGATGCCGTAGATGTAGGTGAGCCCGATCTCGACCCGCTTGGTTCGCGGCAGATCCACGCCTGCGATACGTGCCATTTCGATCCTTCGTTGCCGTGCCGAAGCCTTCCCGACCCGTACCGAATCTGTCTCATCCCTGACGCTGCTTGTGCTTCGGGTTCGGGCAAATCACCCGCACCACGCCTTCGCGCTTGACGACCTTGCACTTGTCGCAAATGCGCTTCACTGACGCTCTGACCTTCATAATGTCGTCTCCACTTACACTTCTCCGACGATCCGTCCCCGGGTCAGATCGCCCGGCGCCAGCACGACGCGCACCCGGTCGCCGATCAACACCCGGATGAAATTCCGCCGCGGGTCGCCGCCCAGATGCGCGGTCACCTCGCGTCCCCCTTCGAGCGCCACCCGGTAGAGGGCGCTCGGCAGCTGGGCGGTCACCGTGCCTTCGACCGCGCGCGGGCCCGCCGGGGAACCCTCCATTGTCTCACATTCGCGCCGGCTGGAGCGAGGGCCAGTAGCCATCGGGCCCCGCCACCACCGCCCCGCCAGGCGCCGTCAGCACCAGCGGGCCATCCGCCGTGACGGCCACCGTGTGCTCGAAATGGGCCGACAGCTGCCCGTCCTTCGTCACGGCCGTCCACCCGTCCGACAGCACCCGCACCGGCGCCTTGCCCAGGTTCACCATGGGCTCGATCGCCAGCACCATGCCCTCGGCCAGCCGCGGCCCGCGGCCCGCCGGCCCGTAGTTGGGGATCTGCGGCTCCTCGTGCAGCTTCTGCCCGATGCCGTGTCCCACGAACTCGCGGACCACGCTGAACCCGTGCGCCTCGACGTGCCCTTGCACGGCCGCACCCAGGTCCGAGATCCGCGCGCCCACTTTCACCTGGGCGATGGCCTTGTGCAGCGACTCTTCGGTCACCCGCAGCAGCGCCGCGGCCTGCTCGCTCACCCGGCCCACCGGCAGCGTCACCGCCGCATCGCCGTAGTACCCGTCGAGCACCACGCCCAGGTCGATGGCGATGATGTCGCCTTCGACCAGCTCCCGCCGCGACGGGATGCCGTGCACGACCTCTTCGTTCACCGACGCGCAAATCGTCGCCGGGTAGCCGTGATAGCCCTTGAAGGCCGGCTCGGCCTGCGCCGCCCGCACGCGCGATTCGGCCAGCGCATCCAGGTCCGCCGTCGTCACGCCCGGCTTCACCGCCTCGCGCAACTCGGCCAGGATGTCGGCCACCAGCGCGTTGGCCGCCTTCATGCGCACGAGTTCCGCCGGCGACTTGCAGATAATCACGCGCGTGCCCGGTTGCGAGTCGACTCCAGCGCCAGCGCCGCGTCGATGGCGCGGTGCATGTCCGCCGTCACCTGGTCGGGCGCCTGCAGCCCGTTGATGAGGCTGAAGGTCGGCCGACCCCGATAGAAATCCACCAGCGGCGCGGTCTGGCTCGTGAACACCTTGAGCCGGTCCCGAATCACCGCCGCGCTGTCGTCGTCGCGCTGCACCAGCTGGCCGCCGCACTTGCGGCACCGGCCCGACTCCACCGGCCCTTCGGCGCTCGACTCGCCGACCAGCTCCGGCGTGTCCACGCCGCCAAACGTCGCGCCGCAGTCCTGGCACACCCGGCGCCACGTCAGCCGCCTGACCAGCTCCTGCTCGGGCACGTCCACCACGACGACCACCAGCGGCCCGCGGCCCTCGAGCATCCCGTCGAGCGCGCGCGCCTGGACGACCGTCCGCGGAAACCCGTCGAGCACGAAGCCCTTGGCGACGTCGGGCTTGGCCAGCCGTTCCTCCGACCACCGCGATGATCGCCTCGTCGCTCACCAGCCGACCGGCGCCGATGACGCCCTTCACCGCCTGGCCCAGCGGCGTCCCGGCGACCACCGCCTCACGCAGCATGTCGCCCGTGGAGATCTTCGGGATGCCATACTGCCTGCGCAGTCGAGCCGCCTGGGTGCCCTTGCCCGCTCCTGGCGGGCCGATCATCACGAGGTTCAGCGCCATCACCTGTCGCGCCGACGGGAACCCGGGCTAACCCCGGCGCCCGCGGATGCGCGTCTTCCTCATGAAGCCGTCGTAGTGCCGCATGATCAGCTGCGACTCCACCTGCTGCACGGTGTCCATCGCGACGCCGACGATGATGAGCAGCGACGTGCCTCCGAAGAAGAACGACACGTTCATGCCCTGGGTGAACCACTCCGGCAGATTCGCGTCGAGCGTCTCGCCGATGTACGGAATCGGCGCGACCTTGAAGCCGGTGATCAGGAACTCGGGCAGTATGGCGACCAGCGCCAGATAGACCGCCCCCACCAGGGTGATGCGCGTCAGGATCGTGTCGATGTACTCGGCCGTCCGCTTGCCGGGCCGGATGCCCGGCACGAACCCGCCGTACTTCCGCATGTTCTCGGCGACGTCATCCGGGTTGAAGATGATGGCCGTGTAGAAGTACGCGAAGAAGATGATGCCGCTCACGTAGAGCAGGTTGTACAGCGGCATGCCGTACGACAGCTGCGTGATGAGCGACTGGCCCCAGCCGCCGGTCGGGAAAGATCCCCGCGACGGTGGCCGGCAGCGCCAGCAGCGAGCTGGCGAAAATCACCGGGATGACGCCGCCCGTGTTCACCTTGAGCGGGATGTGCGTGCTCGTGCCGCCGTACATCCGCCGGCCGACCAGGCGCTTGGCGTACTGCACCGTCACGCGCCGCTGGCCGCGCTCGACGAAGATGATCGCGGCAATGACGCCCACCATCAGCAGCACCAGCAGGATCAGCCGGATCAGGCTCATCTGCCCGGTGCTCAGCTGCTCGAACGTCGTGATGACCGCCCGCGGCAGCCCGACGACGATGCCGGCAAAGATGATGAGCGACATGCCGTTGCCGATGCCGCGCTCGGTGATCTGCTCGCCGATCCACATCACCAGCGCCGTCCCGGTGGTCAGCGTCAGGATGGTCATCAGGCGGAAGCCCCAGCCGCTGCTGTAGACCAGCGGAAGCCCGCCGGCGATGTCGGTCTGCCGCTCGAGGAAGATCGCGATGCTGGCGGCCTGGATCACGGCCAGCAGGATCGTGCCGTAGCGGGTGTACTGGGTGATCTTGCGCCGGCCCAGCTCGCCTTCCTTCGACAGCTTCTCCAGGTACGGCCACACCACGGTCAGCAGCTGGAGGATGATCGACGCGCTGATGTAGGGCATGATGCCCAGCGCGAAGATCGTCATCTTCGACAGGTTCTGCCCCGAGAACATGTCGTACAGCCCGAACATCGTGTTGCGGGCCTGCTCGGCCAGCAGCGCCAGCGCCTCGGTGTTCACGCCCGGCACCACGACGTGGTTGCCGATGCGATACACCGCCAGCATCCCGAGCGTGAAGAGCACCCGGTTGCGCAGCTCGCCGACCTGAAAGATATTCCGCAGGCTCTCGACCATTGTGGTCCTTTAGAGAACTTCCGCCGTGCCGCCGGCGGCCTGGATCTTCTCGGCCGCCTTGCCGCTGAACTTGTGCGCCTTGATGGTCAGCGCCTTGGCCACGTCGCCGCGCGCCAGCACCTTCACCGGCGCCGCGCCGGCCGACACCAGGCCGTGCTCGCGCAGCAGCTCGGGCGTGACGACGGCGCCGGCCTCGAACACCTCGGCGATGCGGTCCACATTCACCACCTCGTACTCGCGGCGGAAGATGTTGGTGAACCCGCGCTTCGGGATCCGGCGGTGCAGCGGCATCTGGCCGCCCTCGAAGCCGCGCTTGGACTTGTAGCCCGACCGCGACTGCGCGCCCTTGTGACCGCGGCCGGCCGTCTTGCCGTTGCCGCTGCCCTGGCCGCGCCCGACGCGGAACTTCTTGCCCTTGGAGCCCTCTGCGGGCTTCAGCTTGTCCAGACCCATCGCTAGTTCCCTTCGACCGTCACGAGGTGGCGCACCTTGAGCAGCGCGCCGCGCACTTCGGGCGTGTCGGCCAGCGTCACCGAGTGCCGGATGCGGCGCAAACCGAGGCTCTCCACGACCTTGAACTGCTTCTCGTTGAAGCCGATCGTGCTCTTGACGAGCGTGATCTTGAGCGTTTTCTTCTCAGCCATTGTGTCTTCCTGCCCGCTACCGGGTCGTCGCCTGCTCGATCTCGGCCAGGTCCTTGCCGCGCAGACGCGCGACGGTCACCGGGTCCTTCAACTGCTGCAGTCCGGTGAAGGTCGCCCGCACCACGTTGTGCGGGTTGGCCGACCCGAGCGACTTGGTCAACACGTTCTGCACGCCGGCCGCTTCCACCACCGCGCGCACGGCGCCGCCGGCGATGATGCCGGTGCCATCCGGCGCCGGCTTGAGCAGCACGCTGCCCGAACCGAACTTGCCGATGATCGGGTGCGGCACGGTCGTGCCCTGCAGCGGCACGCGGATCAGGCCCTTCTTGGCGGCCTCGATGCCCTTCTTGATCGCCGACGGCACTTCCTTGGCCTTGCCGACGCCAAAGCCCACCACGCCATGCCCGTCGCCGACGACGACCAGCGCCGAGAAGCTGAGGTTCTTGCCGCCCTTGACGACCTTGGTGACGCGGTTGATGGCCACCACCGTGTCGCGCAGGTCGAGTTGCGACGCGTCAATGCGTTCGCGCGTTTTCATTAGCCTAAAACTCCAGCCCCGCCGAACGCGCTGCGTCGGCCACGGCCTTGATGCGTCCGTGATAGAGGAACCCGTTGCGGTCGAACACCACCTTGGTGATGCCCTTGGCCTTCAGCCGCTCGGCAATCGCCTTGCCGATGGCCTCGGCCCCTTGCTGTTGCCGCCCCTGGCGCCGTCGCCGAGCGCAGCCTTGATGGTCGGCTCGACGCTCGAGGCCGACGCGATCGTGGTGCCGGTGCGATCGTCGATCACCTGCACGTAGATGTGCGCGACGCTTCTGAACACCGACAGCCGCGGACGCTCGGGCGTGCCCGCAATGCGCTTGCGCAGCCGCAGCTTGATCCGGTCGCGTCGATCTTCCTTGGTCTTGATTCTCATCGTCTTATGCTCTCGCTGGGACTCAGCTCACGCTGTTACCAGCACCTCGGCACCTGGCACCCGGCACCGCACTCGGCACCTGGCACTCGGCACCCGGCACTCGTTATGCGCCCGTCTTGCCCAACCTTCTTCTTCAGCACTTCGCCGGTGTAGCGCACGCCCTTCTGCTTGTACGGGTCGGGCTTGCGCAGGCGACGGATGTTGGCGGCGACCTGGCCGACCTTCTGCCGGTCGGCGCCCGTCACGGTGATGTGCGTCTGGGCTGCTGACGAGCACGTCGACACCCTCGGGCACGTCAAACACCACCGGGTGCGAGTAGCCGAGCGCGAACACGACCTGCTTGCCCTTCTGCTCGGCGCGATAGCCGACGCCGACGATGTCGAGCTCCTTCTTGAAGCCATCGGTGACGCCGGCGATGGCGTTGGCCACCAGCGTGCGCGCGAGGCCATGGAACTTGCCAAGCGCCTTGTCGTCGCGCACCAGGCTGGCGGTGAGCTGGCCATCGGCCAGGGCGAAGGTCACGCCCGGCGGCAGCGCCTGACGCAGCTCGCCCTTGGGTCCCTTGACCTGGACGGCGTCGGCGGCGACCTGCACGGTCACGCCCTTGGGCACCGGAATGGGTTTCTTGCCAATTCGAGACATGTCGCTGAATCCTTACGATCGCGCCTACACCGTGGCGGCGGGGCTTGAGCCCCGCAACCGCTTACCAGACGTTGCAGAGTATCTCGCCGCCCACGCCGGCCTTGACGGCCTCGCGGCCGCTCATGACGCCGCGCGAGGTCGTGAGGATGGCTCGTGCCGAGGCCCCCGAGCACGGTCGGCACGTCGTCGCGGCCGAAATAGACGCGGCGGCCGGGCCGGCTCACGCGCTGCACGCCCGTGATGACCCGCTCGCCGTGCGGCCCGTACTTCAGGAACAGGCGAATCGCCTTGCGGGGCGAGCCGTGTTCGGTCTTCTCGTCGAGCACCTTGAAGCCGTGGAGGTAGCCCTCCTCGACCAGGATGCGGGCCACCTCGGCCTTCAGCTTCGACGCCGGCATGTCGATCTTCGCCTGCTTCGCGTTCACCCCGTTCCGGATGCGCGTGAGCATGTCAGCAATCGGATCAGTCATATTCCTCAGTCCTGATACGCACAGGAACCCGGGGCACGCCCTCGTCCTGCGGTCTATCACCCAACCTGCCCGTTCAACCCGTTCAACCTGACCAACCCGCCACCACAACCGATCAGCCGTCTACCAGCTGCTCTTGGTGACGCCCGTGACGTCGCCTTCGAGCGCCAGCTTGCGGAAGCACAGACGGCACAGCGCGAACTTTCGCATGTACGCGCGCGGCCGGCCGCACCGCTTGCAGCGGTTTCTGTGGCGCACCTTGAACTTGAGCGTCTTGCTTTCCCGAGCGATTTTCGCCGTGGTTGCCATCAGTTGCTCCGGAACGGCAGCCCGATGAGCTGCAGCAGCTTGCGCGCCTCTTCGTCGGTCTTCGCCGTCGTGACGACCGACACATTCATGCCGCGCGCCTTGTCGACCTTCATGTAGTCGATCTCCGGGAAGATGATCTGATCCCGCAGACCCAGCGTGTAGTTGCCGCGGCCGTCGAAGCCCTTGGCCGAGATGCCCTTGAAGTCGCGCACGCGCGGCAGGGCGATGCTCGCCAGGCGATCGAGGAACTCGTACATCCGCTCGCCGCGCAGCGTGACCATGGTGCCCGACGGGCTGGCCCTGGCGCACCTTGAACTGCGCGATCGACTTGGTGGCCCGGCGCACGGCGGCCTTCTGGCCGCTGATCTTGCCGAGCTCGTCGGCGGCCGTGTCGATGATCTTGGCGTTGCTGGTGGCTTCGCCCAGCCCCATGTTGATCACCACTTTGGTGACCTTGGGGATCGCCATGATGTTCGTGTAGCCGAACTCCTTCTTCAGGGCCGGCACGACCTCTTTCTGGTACTTCTCCCTGAGGCGGTTCATTTGTCGACCACTCCCTCGCACTTGCGGCAAATCCGGACCTTGCGGCCGTCGTCGAGCACCTTGCGCCCGATACGGGTCATCGCCCCGCACTCGGGGCACACGAGCTGGACGTTGCTGGCGTGCAGCGACGCCTCGCGCGACACGATCCCGCCCTTGACGTTCTTGGCCGGGTTGGGCCGCGTGTGGCGCTTGATGAGATTCACGCCTTCGACGATCAGGCGGTTCTTTTCCGTCACGACCTTGATGACCCGGCCCTTCTTGCCGCGGTCCTTTCCCGTCGTGACGATGACGGTGTCGTTGCGCCGAATGGGCGTCTGGAGACGAGACATGACTTACAGCACCTCTGGCGCGAGCGAGATGATCTTCATGAACTTCCGCTCGCGCAGCTCGCGGGCGACCGGGCCGAACACACGCGTGCCGACCGGCTCGTTCTGGTCGTTGATCAGCACGGCGGCGTTGCGGTCGAAGCGGATGTAGCTGCCGTCGCGCCGGCGCTGTTCCTTCTTCGTCCGCACGATGACGGCCTTGACGACCTGGCCCTTCTTGACCGTGCCGTCCGGGGTGGCTTCCTTCACCGAGGCGGTGACGATGTCGCCCAGCCGCGCGTAGCGGCCGGTCGATCCGCCGATCGGGTTGATCACGGCGATCTTCCGCGCGCCGGAGTTGTCGGCGACGTCGAGGATCGAACGCATCTGGATCATGGCGTCCCCCTTAGACCTTCGTGGCCTTGCGCACGACGCGCGTCACGACCCAGCGCTTGCTCTTGCTGAGCGGCCGGCTCTCGACGATGGCGACCTGGTCGCCCGTCTTGGCGCCCTGTTCGTCGTGGGCCATGAACTTGGTCGTGCGGCGCTGCGCCTTGCCGTAGAGTTCGTGGCGCACGACACGTTCGATGGCGACCACGACCGTGTTGGTCATCTTGTCGCTCACCACCGTCCCGAGCTTTTCTGCTTTGCTCATCTCGTTACCCGTTCTTCTGCCGCAGCAGGGTCTTGACGCGCGCCAGATCGCGCCGGACGGTCCGCACCTTCAGCGGCGCCTCCAGCTGCCCCATGGACTTCTGGATGCGCAGGCGAAAGAGCTGGTCGTCGAGCTCCTTCTCCTTGGTGCGCAGGTCGTCGGCCGACAGGTCCTTGAACTCGGCGATCCTGGAGGCCATTACACGTGCTCCTGCGCGAAGCGTGTCGCGAACTTCGTGAGGATGGGGAGCTTGGACGCGGCCAGCTTCATCGCGGCCTTCGCGTCGGTCTCGCTCACGCCTTCCATCTCGAAGAGAATCCGCCCGGGCCGCACGACGCACACCCACTGCTCGGGCGCGCCCTTGCCCTTGCCCATTCGGGTTTCCTGCGGCTTCTTGGTGATGGGCTTGTCGGGGAACACCCGCACCCAGATCTTGCCGCCGCGCTTGATGGCGCGCGTCATCGCGACACGGGCCGCCTCGATCTGGCGATCCGTGAGCCAGCACGGCTCGAGCGCCTTGAGCCCGTAGTCGCCAAACGACACGTCGGACCCGCGCCAGGCCTTGCCAGCCATGCGCCCGCGCTGCTGCTTGCGGTACTTGACCTTCTTCGGCATCAACATGATGCAGTTCACTCCACTACGCTCGGGCGCGCGCGCGCCGGGGCGCGCGCTCCCGGTATTCCTCTTCACGGCCGATGCGCGGCCGCAGCCGTTCGCCCTTGTACAGCCACACCTTCACGCCAATCTGGCCGTAGGTGGTGCTGGCTTCGGCAAACCCGTAGTCGATGTCGGCCCGCAGCGTCTGCAGCGGCAGCTGCCCGTGCAGGTACCACTCGGAGCGCGCGATCTCGGCGCCGTTGAGACGGCCGGACACGCGCACCTTGATGCCGCGCGCGCCAAACCGCAGGGCGGACTCGACGGCCTTGCGCATCGCGCGCCGGAACGCCACGCGCTTTTCCAGCTGCATGGCCACCGACTCGGCGATGAGCTGGCTGTCGAGCTCGGGCTTCTGGATCTCCTGGATGTTGATGAAGACCTCGCGGCTCGTGCGCTTCTGCACTTCCTGCTTCAGCTTGTCGACTTCCGTGCCCTTGCGGCCGATGATGATGCCCGGCCGGCTGGTGTAGATGTCGATCTTCAGCTTGTTGGCCGCGCGCTCGGTCTCGATCTTGGCGACGCCGGCGTGCTGGAACCGCGTCTTGAGGTCCGCGCGCAGCGCGATGTCCTCGTGCAACAGCTTGGCGTAGTCGCGATCCGAGTACCAACGCGACCGCCAGGTCTTGTTGAACCCGAGCCGGAACCCGTACGGGTGAACTTTCTGGCCCACGTCCTACTCCTTGTCCGACTTCTTGACGGCCCGCGCCTTCGGCGCGGACGTTTTTGCCTTCGGCGCAGCCTTCTTGCGAGCCGGCGCCCCGTCGCTGCGCCACCGGCGCCACTTTCACCGGCCGCTCGCTCACGGCCACCGTCAGGTGCGTGGTGCGCTTGACCACACGAAACGCCCGGCCCATCGGCGCCGGCCGCACGCGCTTTTGCGACGGCCCGTTGTTGGCGTAGCACGCCGAGACGAACAGCCGCTCGAGATCGCCGCCAAACCCGTCCTTCTGCTGCGCGTTGGCAATCGCCGACTGCAGGACCTTCGCGATGTCCTTGGCGACGGTCTTGCGCGTGAACTTCAACGTCGCCAGCGCCTGATTCACCGCGCGCCCGCGAATCAGCGCGAGCACCAGCCCGGCCTTCTGCGCCGAGGTGCGGATGTATTTCGCCGTGGCTTCCGCTTGCACCATGTCGATCTCTCCAAGCGCCGGAGCGGGTCCGAGTTCCGGCCCTACGTACCGTCTATTTCGCGGCCGGAGCCGCGGCCTTTTCCGACTTCGCCGCGTGGCCCTTGAACGTCCGCGTCGGCGCAAACTCGCCCAGCTTGTGGCCCACCATGTTCTCGGTCACGTACACCGGGATGAACTTGCGCCCGTTGTGCACGGCCATCGTGTGCCCCACCATCTCGGGCACCACGGTCGACCGGCGCGACCAGGTCTTGACGACCTTCTTGTCTCCGCCCCGGTTCATGCCCTCGATCTTCTCGAGCAGCGAGGTCTCGACGAAGGGGCCCTTCTTCAGTGATCTGCTCATGGTCGCTCGCCTACTTCTTCCGCCGCGTGACGATGAACTTGTCCGTCGTCTTGTTGTTGCGCGTCTTGTAGCCCTTGGTCGGCTGGCCCCACGGGCTACCGGGTGACGGCCGCCGCTGGTCTTGCCCTCGCCGCCGCCCAGCGGGTGATCCACCGGGTTCATCGCGACGCCGCGCACGTGCGGGCGCTTGCCCAGCCACCGGCTGCGGCCGGCCTTGCCGATCGAGACGTTCTCGTGGTCGACGTTGCCGACCTGGCCGATCGTCGCGACGCACTCGAGCAGGATCTTGCGGATCTCGCCCGACGGCATCTTCACCGACGCGTACTCGCCTTCCTTGGCCACCAGCTGCACGCTCGACCCGGCCGAGCGCGCGATCTGCCCGCCCTTGCCCGGCTTGAGCTCCACGTTGTGGAGCAGCGTGCCCAGCGGGATGTTCTTGAGCGGCAGCGTGTTGCCCGGCAGGATGTCGACGTTCACCCCGGCGACGATCGTGTCGCCCACCTTCAGCCCGAGCGGCTGCAGGATGTAGCGCTTCTCGCCGTCGGCGTAGGTGATGAGCGCGATGCGCGCCGAGCGGTTCGGGTCGTACTCGATCGTCGAGACCTTGCCCGGGATGTCGATCTTGTCGCGCTTGAAGTCGATCACGCGATAGACGCGCTTGTGGCCGCCGCCGCGCCACCACGAGCTCAGCTCGCCGCGGTTGTTGCGGCCGCCGGACTTCTTGAGCGGCTCGGTGAGCGGCTTGTGCGGCCGCGTCGCCGTGATGTCGTCGAAGACCTGGACGGTCTGGAACCGCCGGCCCGGCGACGTGGGCTTGTATGTGCGGATGGGCATGATGCGCTTAGGCCCCCTCGATGAATTCGGGCAACTTCTCGCCCTCGCGCAACCGGACGTACGCCTTCTTCCAGTCCGGGCGGCGGCCGGCGAACCGGCCCTGCCGCTTGATCTTGCCGCGCATGGTCGTCGTGCGCACGTCGGCCACCTTGCTGCCGAACAGCGTCTCGACGGCGCGCCGGATCTGCACCTTGTTCGCGTGCGTGGCCACCTGCAGCACCAGCGTCAGGCCGTCCTCGCGGAGGATGGTCGTCTTCTCGGTGACGAGCGGCCGGCGGATCACGTCGGTCAACTTCATGACGCCAATACCTCCTGCAGCCGTTCGATGGCCGCGCGCGTCGCCACGACCTTGAGCGTGTCCATCACGTCGCGCGCCGTCACGCGGTTGCTCGGCACCAGACGCACGCCGGCGACGTTGCGAGCCGCCAGGCTGAAGGTCGGGTCGAGCTTCACGTCGACGACCAGCGTCTTGCCGCTGACGCCGAGCCCCTTGAACACCGCCGCGGCGGCCTTGGTCTTGGCCTCGCTGACCGACAAGCGTCGACGACGATGACGTCGCCGTCCTTGAGCCGCTGGCTCAACGCCTCGCGCAGCGCCGCCTTCTCGACCTTCTTCGGCAACTGGTAGTCGTAGCTGCGCGGCTGCGGGCCGAACACGGTGCCGCCCTTGCGCCACAGCGGATTGCGCGTCTCGCCGACACGCGCCCGCCCGGTGCCCTTCTGGCGCCACGGCTTCTTGCCGCTGCCGCTGACATCGCCGCGGACTTTCGTGGCGTGCGTGCCGCGGCGCTCGCTGGCGTTCTGCCGCGTCACCGACTCCCAGATGAGGTCGGTCTTCACGCGGCCGCCGAACACGTCGTCGCGGACGTCGACCGAACCGACCTTCTGGTTCTGCGAATTGACTACGTCTACAGTCATGATTCCATCTCAGCCGGCCTCAGGCCTCGAGCCTCAGGCCTCAATCGCTACTTCTTCGGCTTCGCCTTGCCCTTGGTCGAGACCTCGGCCTGCGGCTTGGGCTCGGGCTTGGCCGCAATCGCCTTGCGGATCAGCACGTAGCCATTGGCCGCGCCCGGCACCGCGCCGCGGACGATGAGCAGGTTGTTTTCGGCATCGACGCTGACCACGCGCAGGTTCCGCGTGGTCACGCGCCGGCTGCCCATGTGCCCGGCAGCCCGCATGCCCTTGATGACCCGCGACGGATACGAGCTGGCGCCGATCGAGCCCGGCGCCCGATGGAACATCGAGCCGTGCGTCGCCGCGCCGCCGGCGAAGTGATGGCGCTTGACCACGCCCTGGAACCCCAGGCCGCGGCTGGTCGCAATCACGTCCACCTGCTCGCCGGCCGCGAAGAGCCCGCCGACCAGCACCTGCTCGCCGGCCTTGGGCGCGTCGGCGCCCTTGGCGACCTTCACCTCGCGCCGCACGCGCGTGGGCGGCACGTTGGCCTTCTTGTAGTGGCCGGCGATGGCCTTGTTCACCTTCGGTGCCTTCTCTTCGACCAGGCCGAGCTGCACGGCCTGGTAGCCGTCGCTCTGCGCGTTTTTCGCCTGCACGACGACGCAGGGACCGGCCTTGAGCACCGTGGCAGGCTGCACCGTGCCGTCCTTGTCGAACAGCTGCGTCATGCCCACTTTTCTGCCGATGATTCCCGTCACCATGGCTTACTTCCCGTGCTCTTTGCCGAAGGCCTTGATCTCGACGTCCACACCGGCCGGCAGATCGAGCTTCATCAGCGCGTCCACCGTCTGCGGCGTCGGCTCGAAGATGTCGATCAGGCGCTTGTGCGTGCGGATCTCGAACTGCTCGCGCGACTTCTTGTCGACGTGCGGCGAGCGAAGCACCGTCCACCGGTTGCGCTCGGTCGGCAGCGGAATCGGACCCGCCAGGCGCGCACCCGTGCGCCGCGCGGTGTCGACGATTTCGCCGGTCGACTGGTCGAGCACCCGGTAGTCGTACGCCTTCAGGCGGATGCGAATCTTGTCACTGAACATGGCAGACATTGCTTGATCCTTGCTGCAGCTGTCATGGCTTCAGGCTTCAGGCCTCGGCACCTCAGGCCCGGAGGCCCGAAGCCCGCGGCCACGTAGCCTCTTAAGCGATGATCTCGGTGATCGTGCCGGCGCCCACCGTGCGGCCGCCTTCGCGAATCGCAAACCGCGCGCCCTTTTCGATCGCCACCGGCGTGATCAACTCCGCCGTGATCGTCGTGTTGTCGCCCGGCATCACCATCTCCACGCCTTCCGGCAGGTGCAGCGACCCGGTCACGTCCGTCGTCCGGATGTAGAACTGCGGCCGATACCCGTTGAAAAACGGCGTGTGCCGCCCGCCCTCGTCCTTCGACAGGATGTACACCTCCGCCTTGAACTTCGTGTGCGGCGTGATCGACCCCGGCTTGGCCAGCACCTGCCCGCGTTCCACGTCCTCTTTCTCGACGCCCCGCAGCAGCACCCCGATGTTGTCGCCCGCCACCCCCTCGTCGAGCAGCTTGCGGAACATCTCCACCCCCGTCACGACCTTCTTGGTCGTCGGCCGGAACCCCACAATCTCGATTTCCTCGCCCACCTTCACCTTGCCCCGGTCCACCCGGCCCGTCACCACCGTCCCGCGCCCCGAGATCGAGAACACGTCTTCAATGGGCATCAGAAACGGCTTGTCCACTTCCCGCTGCGGCAGCGGCACATACGTGTCCAGCGCCTCCATCAGCTTCAGGATGCTGTCCACCCCCGCCGTTTCCCCGTTGAGCGCCCCCAGCGCACTCACCCGCACCACCGGCACGTCGTCGCCCGGGAACCCATACGAGGTCAGCAGCTCCCGCACCTCCAGCTCCACCAGGTCCAGCAGCTCCGGGTCGTCCACCGCGTCCACCTTGTTGAGCGCCACCACCAGGCACGGCACATCCACCTGCCGCGCCAGCAGCACGTGCTCGCGCGTCTGCGGCATCGGCCCGTCCACCGCGCTGCACCACCAGGATGCCGCCGTCCATCTGCGCCGCGCCCGTGATCATGTTCTTGATGTAGTCGGCGTGCCCCGGGCAGTCCACGTGCGCGTAGTGCCGGTTCGGCGTCGAATACTCCACGTGCGACGTCGCGATCGTCAGGATCTTGGTCGCATCCCGCCGCCCCTGCGACTCCGACGCCTTGGCCACTTCGTCATACGGCACGAACTTCGCCCACCCCTTGTCCGCCGCCACCTTCGTCAGCGCCGCCGTCAGCGTCGTCTTGCCGTGGTCGATGTGCCCAATGGTCCCCACGTTCACGTGCGGCTTGGACCGATCAAACTTTTCCTTCGCCATCGAAGTTCGCTCCGTGTCTATGGTCGGCGGAACTGAAGTTCCGCCCCACGTACCGTCACAGAATCTGCGTAATCCCGAATCGCAATCTGCAATCTGCAATCTGCAATTGCTTACGCCTTGCCCTGCACCCTGGCCACGACTTCCTCGCTGACGTTCCGCGGCGCCGGCTCGTAGGTGTCAAAGTGCATGCTGTAGGTCGCGCGGCCCTGCGTGCGCGACCGCAGGTCGGTGGCGTACCCGAACATCTCCGACAACGGCACCCGCGCGTTGACGATCTGCGTGCCGCCGCGTTCGTCCTGCGACTGGATGCGGCCGCGACGGCTCGCCAGGTCGCCCATGACGTCGCCGATGTAATCCTTCGGCACCACGACTTCCACGCGCATCACCGGCTCGAGCAGCACGGGCTTGGCCTTCTTGGCCGCGTCCTGGAACGCCATCGACCCGGCAATCTTGAACGCCATTTCCGACGAGTCCACTTCGTGATACGAGCCGTCGTACAGCTCGATCTTCACGTCGTCGATCGGATAGCCCGCCAGCACGCCGCGCGTGAGCGCTTCCTTGATGCCCTCGTCGACCGGCTTGATGAACTCGCGCGGGATCGAGCCCTGCGTGACCTTGTTCTCGAAGATGTAGCCCGTGCCCGGCTCGCCCGGGATACAGGTGGATCTTCACGTGGCCGAACTGTCCGCGGCCGCCGGTCTGCTTGGCGTACTTCATCTCGCCGTCGGCCGGACGCGTGAGCGTCTCCTTGTAGGCGACCTGCGGCTTGCCGACGCTGGCCTCGACGCCGAACTCGCGCTTGAGCCGGTCCACGATGATCTCGAGGTGCAGCTCGCCCATGCCGGCGATGATGACCTGGCCGGTCTGCTCGTCGGTCTTCACGCGGAACGTCGGGTCTTCCTGCATCAGCTTCTGCAGGCCCACGCCGAGCTTCTCCTGGTCGACCTTCGTCTTGGGCTCGATCGCCAGCGAGATGACCGGCTCGGGGAAGTCCATCGACTCGAGGATGATCGGCTTCTTCTCGTCGCACAGCGTGTCGCCCGTCGTCACCGACTTGAGGCCCACGGCCGCCGCGATGTCGCCCGCGTGGACTTCCTTGATCTCTTCACGCTTGTTGGCGTGCATCTGCAGCAGGCGGCCGATGCGCTCGGTCCGGCCCTTGGTGGCGTTGGACACCGACGACCCGGCATTCAGCACGCCCGAATACACGCGGAAGAACGTGAGCTGGCCGACAAACGGGTCGGTCATGATCTTGAACGCCAGCGCCGAGAACGGCTCGCTGTCGTCGGCCTTGCGCTCGATGGTCGCGCCGTCCTTCGAGTCCGGGTCGATGCCCTCCACCGGCAGGCACGTCCAGCGGGCTCGGCAGGAAGTCGACGACCGCGTCGAGCAGCGGCTGCACGCCCTTGTTCTTGAACGCCGAGCCGCAGATGACCGGCACGAAGGTCGGCTGCTTGTCGTCGCGCACCGAGGCGACGCAGCGCGCGCGCAGCGCCCGCTTGATCTCGTCTTCGCTGATCGCCTCGCCGGCCAGGTACTTCTCGAGCAGCTGGTCGTCGGACTCGCTGACCTTCTCGATCAGCTTCTCGCGGAACTCCTGCGCCTTGGCCTGCAGGTCCGCCGGGAATCTCCTCGACCTCGTACGGCGGCGCCCATCGCCTCGTCCTTGTAGACCAGCGCCTTCATCCGGATCAGGTCGACGACGCCGAGGAACTTGTCCTCCGAGCCGATGGGGAGGTGGATCGCCACCGGGTTGCCCTTCGAGCTTGGACTCGATCTGCGACAGCGTCCGGTAGAAGTCCGCGCCGATGCGGTCCATCTTGTTGACAAAGCAGATGCGCGGCACGCGGTACTTGTCCGCCTGGCGCCACACCGTCTCGGACTGCGGCTCCACGCCGGCGACCGAGTCGAACACCGCCACCGCGCCGTCGAGGACGCGCAGCGACCGCTCCACTTCGACGGTGAAGTCGACGTGGCCCGGGGTGTCGATGATGTTGACGCGGTGGTCGTTCCAGAAACAGGTCGTCGCGGCCGACGTGATCGTGATGCCGCGCTCCTGCTCCTGCTCCATCCAGTCCATCACCGCGGTGCCTTCGTGCACCTCGCCGACCTTGTACGTCTTCCCCGTGTAGAAGAGGATCCGCTCGGTGGTGGTGGTCTTGCCGGCATCGATGTGCGCCATGATGCCGATGTTCCGCGTCCGATTGAGTGGTGACTGCCTCGCCATTGCTCGTTTCTTCTCTTACGTTCCGATCGCCCGAACTGAAGTTCCATTCGCCCGAACTGAAGTTCGGGCCTACGACGACCTGTCCTACCACCGGTAATGCGCGAACGCCTTGTTCGCTTCCGCCATCCGGTGCGTGTCTTCGCGCTTCTTCACGGCGCCGCCGCGCAGGTTCGACGCGTCGAGCAGCTCGTTGGCGAGCTTCTCCTGCATCGTCTTGCCGTCGCCGCGGCTGCGGGCGTAGCCGACCAGCCAGCGAATGCTGAGCGAGAGCCGGCGATTCGGGTTGACCTCGATCGGCACCTGGTAGTTGCTGCCGCCGACGCGGCGCGACTTCACCTCGAGGCTGGGCTTGACGTTGTCGATGGCCTTCTTGAAGACCTTGATCGGGTCGTCGCCCGTGCGTTCCTTGATGATGTCGAGCGAGTCGTACAGGATCCGCTCGGCCAGGCTGCGCTTGCCGTCGCGCATCACGGTGCTGATGAACTTGGTCAGCAGCGCGCTCTGGTAGATCGGATCCGGAACCGGTTCGCGCTTCGGGATTTCTCGTCTGCGTGGCATTTACTTGAATCCTCGAGTGCCCGAACTGAAGTTCGGGCCTACGTACCGCCAGTTACTGCTTCGGCCTCTTCGCCCCGTACTTCGACCGGCCCTGCTTGCGGCCCTGCACGCCGACGGCGTCGAGCGTGCCGCGGACGACGTGGTAGCGCACGCCCGGCAGGTCCTTCACGCGGCCGCCCCGGATGAGCACCAGCGAGTGCTCCTGCAGGTTGTGGCCGACGCCCGGGATGTAGGTCGTGACCTCGATCTGGTTCGTCAGGCGGACGCGCGCGACCTTGCGCAGCGCCGAGTTCGGCTTCTTCGGCGTCTGGGTGAAGACGCGGACGCACACGCCCCGCTTCTGCGGGCTGTCCTGCAGCGCCGGGCTCTTGGTCTTCGTCAAAATCTGCTCGCGGCCCTTGCGTACGAGTTGGCTGATCGTCGGCACGATGGCTCCACCCACCTCCGGGCGCGACAACGCACCCGCAGGCGACTTCAAAACAAATCCACCCGTGCGACGTTCACGTCAGCACGGTTTGTTCAGGCCTGGGAGCGCGATGCTCGGCGCCTGAAACGTGGTTACCCTATGAGTTGATTCGAACGACGCGCCCGACGGCGGCCAACGACGGTCGGCGCGCGCAAGACGGTAATTCCCGAAGAGCGCCTCGCGGCTTTTGGAGCCACCCGCGCTCTCGCGTATCAGGTCCGGCGGGTCAGTGCCACGCCGCCTGTCAGCGATTTGCCCCTAGATAGGGTGTTCCTAGAGGCAACAGAACCTGACGAATATACAGGAACCCGGCCGACGGGGTCAAGGCTTGGACGGGTGCATCCCGACGCCCTTGATCGTCAATCGTCAATCTGCACTCGTCAATTGGGCATTCGGCCCGTCACTTCAGACGAGCCAGGGCTCTTGCAGCGAGTGCTTTTACTGACGGGCCGTCTTCGGTGAGTCTGCCTTCGGCCTGGCTGGCCGACTCCCAGGCCTGACGCGCCGAAGCCTGGTCTCCCTGCGCAAGTGCCGCTTCCCCAAGCAGATACAGCACCGTGCCGGCCGAGACTCCGGGTCCGGCAGGCAGCGTCGTCTCCTTCAGCAGGGCCAGCGCCGCCGCCGAGTCGCCGGCTCGCAGGAGCGCAGCGGCCAGGTTGAGCCGGACGATGGGCTGGAGGGCCGGGTCGGTGGTCGTGGCCACGTGCGCCCGGAGCGCCGCGACGGTGACGTTAGCCGGTTGGAAGCGGTCGCTCGACGTGGCCAGCGCCGGCACCCTTCGGAGGACACCGGCACCGACCTGGTCTGGCCGGAGCGCGTCCGGACGCCCAGGCTGACCTGCTGACCGGGCTGACGCGATCCGAGCTTGGACTCCAGGTCCAGCCCGAGTCGACGGCCTCGCCGTCCAGGTGCTCCACCAGGTCACCGGGGAAGAGCCCGGCCGTCGACCGTCACCGCTTTCTTGTCGATCTTGACGCCCACCGTGGTGAGGTACTTGTCGGAGAACACGCTGCTCCCGAAACGGGCGACCAGGCTGGTCTTGACGACCGTGAACGAACCGAGCATGCAGATTTTCTTCTGAATCATGGTTGGGGACTGGCGCCGAGCGGATGGATGCGGACGGCCACGCGCCGGTTCCGCTGCTTGTCGGCCTCGGTGTCGCCGGCAGACAGCGGCTCGGCGCTGCCCACTCCTCGCGACTCGAATTCGAGCGCCGTCAATGCGGCGCGCGGCATCGCCGCCACCACCGCGGCGGCACGCTCGCGGCTCAACGTGAGGTTTCGCTCGTCCGGGCCGTCGGCATCGGTGTGCCCGGTGACGACGACGCGAAGGCGCACGCCCGCCTGGCGTGCGGCCGCGTCGAGGTCCCGCAGTTCAGCAACCATCGCTCCAAGCGCGTCGTCCTGGCCGGGCACGAGATCGGCCGTGCCGCGGACAAACTGCACCATCGCCGCTTCGAGCCGCCGGCTGGCCGCCGCGCAGTTCCGCGTTCTGGATGCCCGAGGGATCGAATTGGCGGACGCCGGGAAGCGTTCGCCACAGCAGCGAGGCCTCGCGCACCCACGACGCGGGAGCTTCACCGCTGGCGACGAGCGTGTCCTGCCGCATCGCGAGTGTCACGCCCGGCGGCGGCTGCAGCACGGCGATGGCGCGGGGCACGGCCATCCGCGGGTCGAGCGCCTGGTAGAGGGCCCAGCGCCCTTCGACCCGGTTTGGCGAAAGTCCCGAGGCGGCGACAAACGACGCCGGATCGGCCGCCAACGGGTCGCGCAGGCCCGAGATCACGAAGCGGCTACCCTGACGTCCGGCGCTGACGACGACCAGCCCGGGTTGCGCCTCGAGCGACGCCAGGTACTGATTGAAGCGCCGCTGGTCCATGTAGCGCAGGCCGGCCCACACCGCCAGCAACGCGAGGACCACGCCGGTGCCGATCCACCACCGGCGGTACGAGATCGGCTTGTCGCTCCCGCGAAAACGTGATTCGAGGCACTCCTGCAGCACTGGCCGCGTGTCGTCGAAGATCGAGGCGTCGCCCGAGAACCGTTCGAGGTCGGCAGTCTGCTGCAGGTGAATCGCCTCGATGGCTCGCTGAAGCGTCAGTCGCAACTCATGACGCGGCGTGCCGCGGACGACGACCGCCAGATAGGCGTGGGGCCCATGCTCGGTCAGGCCGTTGAGTTCTCCGATCCGGAAGAGGTCCAGCGTGTCCTCGGCGCGGACGTCGAAGGAGTCGCGCGCGACGTCGCGGATCGCGGTCAGCATTCCCGACACCATGTCGGCATCCTGCGCGGTCACCGCTTCGGCGACGACGTGCTGCAGCAGGAGCCCGGTGTGCGAGTGGATGAGAAACACCTGCTCGACGCGGTAGACCAGCGTGTTGAGCAGCACGACCTCGGCAAACGACTTGCCGGTGCGCCAGGCCATGAGACGCCACTGGAGCGCCCGGATCGACACGCTTTGTTCGAGCGTGCGATTGAGCGAGTCGAGCATCCCGCTCAAGGCGTGCGCGATAGCCTTCCGGATGGCCGGCCCGATCACCGGAAACAGCGCGTCGGCCAGCGGGCGCGGATTGCGACGCACCGAGCTGGTGATGACCGCCTCGACCGGCGGCATCAGCGCCTCGGTCAGCCGGCGGTCGTCGCTGCAGTGCGCCAGGGCCTCCGGCAGGCCATTTGCGAGATCGCGACCCCGGAGAACCGGGTCGTCGAGGCGCGCGCGCAAGTCGGCTATCGCCTTGCGCTCCGGGTCGACCAGCAGCTTCCGCAGCTCGTCCAGGCCGTCGGGAATCGACGGCGCAGCCATCACACGCCTTCAGCGGTGGGCAGACGGAGCTGATTGCTCAGGCGCATGGCCATCTCCGTGAAGAGGCTCGCCAGGGCCGCCCGGTCAGCCTTCTCGTCGCGCAGCTCGCTGGCGTCGCGCGTGAGCATGGCCACCATGTCCTGGTGGCGCTGCAGGATGTCCTCGGTGAGCTCCTTCTGCAGGTCCAGCAGCTGCTGCCGCAGCTCGCGCTGCGCCTTGGCGAGCTGGTCGTCGATGGCAGCCGTCTTCTTTTCGAACGCCGTTGCGGACTCGCGTTGCACGACGCCGAGCTCCTTGACGGCGCCCTCACGGCTGGACCGCTCGGACGACAGCCAATCGCCGAGCGACTCGAACTCCTGCTTCATGAACTGCTCGAGGGAAGCCAGACGCTTCTTCACATCGTCTTTGAGCTCGCCGGTTTCCTTCGCCAGTCGCTCTTCGAGCCGCGCGAAGCGCTTGTCGTAGTCGCGCATCTGCACGCCGAAGAGGATGTCGCGGACCTTGTCGATGCTGGCGCCGCCAGCCAACGGGTCTGCGCCGATGGTCTCGTCCTGCTTGTCTTGGGTTGCCTTCATTGTCGCCCCCGGGAGGGGGAGATTACCACAGGCCTGCCGCGCCGAAGCCGGCCGGGCGGAGGCGGGGCCCGGCCTTCGGCCGTGGGGCTCGCGCCGTTGGCGCGAGGAGGTCGCTCGGCCCGCGGCCTCGCCGGGGGCTTCGGACGTGCACGGAAGTGCACACTCTGGCGGTCAGGGCACGATGTCGACGTCAGCGACGACGACGGTGATGTTGTCCCGTCCCCCTGCGGCAAGCCCCCGTTCGAGCAGTTGCTGGCACGCCTGCTCGCAGTCGCCCTCGCTGCAGACCCGCTCGATTTCTGAGTCCTCGACGCCGTCGGTCAGGCCGTCGGTCGACAGGACCAGCCGGTCGCCATGCTGGAGCGGGAATTGATGGACTTCCACCTCCACGTCACCGCTGCCAATGGCCTGCGTCAGCAGGTGTCGCGTGTGGTGTGACCCCACCAGGGCCTCGGAGATCAACCCGCTGTCGGCCAGCTGCTGCGCAACGGTCTGGTCCCGGGTGATTCGCCCCAGGTGGCCCTGTCGCAGCAGATAGGCTCGCGAGTCGCCGACGTGGTACACGAACAAGCGATCGGCCCTGACCACCCCGACGGTCAGCGTCGTGCCCATGCCGGCCAGCGCGGCATCGCGCCTGGCCTGCGCCGCGATGGCACGATCCACGGACGCGAGAATCGACTCGACCCGCGCCACGATCTCCCGCGCCTCGCGCTCGCCGACGTCGACATACCAGCGCGAGCCCTGCTGCGCGAATTGCAGCGACAAGGTCAGCGCCAGCGTGCTCGCGACTTCGCCCGCCGCATGGCCGCCCATGCCATCGGCGACGGCGAGCGCCCAGATGGTCTGGGCCGGCACGAACTTCAATTCGCCGGCATCGATGTTGGTGGCAACCGGCGTTGTCGTCCGGTCGCCGCGGAGGACCAGGAACCGGTCCTCGTTGTTTGCACGGACGCGCCCGCGATCGGACTGGGCGGCCACGCGGAGGGTGACCCGCGGGCTGCGAACCGTCGGCAACGCCTGATCGCCGACGTCATGTTCTGGCGTGTCGACGTCGTTGGTGCTCATGTATCTTCCCGCGGCGGCGCTCCGTAACCCGGGCGCGTGCCGAGTATAGCCGAGGCGACACGGCTCCGGCGGAAAACATGAAGGGCGCGCTCGTCGGTCTCCGCCCCCTGTCTGATTACAAGTTCCTGCCGGTGAAAGTGGTGCCCATCGCGATTGCCACCCCATCCTTCAACCCGCCTTGCACGAAGACCTGAAGGTCTGCGGCAAAGTCGGCGCTCCGCGCGCTACTCGAGATCCCCCGCTGCCGGTCCGATCGCGTCTTCCGGTTCGACCAGGTATTCCATCTCCCGATCGAGCTCCAGTTCGTCGTCGCTCGGCTGCAGCACGGGCGGCGGCGGCGGCGGTTCGTCCGCCGGGATGTGCACGTGCCGGTACCACTCGAACCCGGTGCCGGCCGGGATGAGCCGGCCCATCGTGACGTTCTCCTTCAGGCCGCGCAGGTGATCGACCTTGCCGGAAATCGACGCTTCGGTCAGCACGCGCGTCGTCTCCTGGAACGACGCCGCCGAGATGAACGACTCGGTGGAGAGCGACGCCTTCGTGATCCCCAGCAGCAGCGGCCGGCCGGTCGCGGGGCGCCCGCCATCGGCAATCACGCGCTCGTTCTCTTCGAGGAAACGGAACTTGTCCACCTGCTCCTCGATGAGGAACTCGGTGTCGCCCACGTCCTCGATCTTCACCCAGCGCAGCATCTGCCGGATGATCGTCTCGATGTGCTTGTCGCTGATGTTGACGCCCTGCAGGCGGTAAACGGCCTGCACTTCGTCCACCAGGTACCCCTGCAACGCCTTCTCGCCCATGACGTTGAGGATGTCGTGGGGGTTACTCGGGCCGTCCATCAGCTGCTCGCCCGCTCGGACGCGCTCGCCTTCCTGGACGTTGACATGCACGCCGCGCGGCAGTGGGTACTCCCGCGGCTCGCCGCCGTCGTCGGGCACGACGTGAATCTTCCGCATGCCCTTGACGATGCCGCCGTGCTTGACGACGCCGTCGATCTCGCTGATGACGGCCGTCTCACGCGGCTTGCGCGCCTCGAAGAGCTCGACCACGCGCGGCAGACCGCCCGTGATGTCCTTCGTCTTGGTCGTGCCGCGAGGGATCTTCGCCAGGACTGCGCCCGGGATCACCGAGTCGCCGTCCTCGACCATCAGGTGGGCGTGCGACGGCATGTGATACCGCCGGCTCACCTTGTTGGCCGCATCGCGGATTTCGACCAGCGGCTGCTTCTTCTCGTCGGGCGAATCCATGATGATCCGCCGCGACAGGCCCGTCACCTCGTCGACTTCCTCGTGGACGGTAAGCCCGTCGAGGATGTCCTTGAAGCGCACGGTGCCCGCCTCTTCGGTGAGGATCGAGAACGTGTACGGGTCCCATTCGATCAGGACGTCGCCGGCCTTCACCGACTGGCCATCCCGCACGCGCATGCGCGCGCCGTAGATGACGTCGTAGCGCTCGCGGTCGCGGCCCTTCTCGTCCTGCACGATCAGCTTGCCGCTGCGGTTCATGACCACCAGTTCGGTCCGTGCGCCTTCCACCCGGTCGGCCTCGACGTACTGGATGCCCTCGAACTTCACGGTGCCGTCGTACTTGGCTTCCTGGCCCGACTGCTCCGAGATGCGCGAGGCCGTGCCGCCGATGTGGAACGTGCGCATCGTCAGCTGCGTGCCCGGCTCGCCGATGGACTGCGCCGCGATGACGCCCACCGCCTGGCCGAGCTCGACCATCCGTCCGGTCGACAGGTCGCGCCCGTAGCACTTGGTGCACACGCCGCGGCGGCTGGCACAGGTCAGCACCGAGCGGATCTTCACCTTCTCGAAGCCCGCCTCCTCGATGCGCTGCGCCAGGTCTTCGTCGACGTCCTGGTTGGTCTCGATGATGGTCGAGCCGTCGAACGGATCGACGAGCTTTTCGAGCGTGACGCGGCCGATGATGCGGTCGCGCAGCGGCTCGATGATCTCGCCGCCTTCGACGATGGCCCGTGCCTCGATGCCGTCGAGCGCGCCGCAGTCGAGATCCGAGATGATCACGTCCTGGGCGACGTCGACCAGACGCCGCGTGAGGTAGCCCGAGTCGGCGGTCTTGAGCGCCGTGTCGGCCAACCCCTTGCGGGCGCCGTGCGTCGAGATGAAGTACCGGTGCACGGTCAGCCCTTCACGGAAGTTCGACGTGATGGGCGTCTCGATGATTTCCCCCGACGGCTTGGCCATCAGCCCGCGCATGCCCGCCAGCTGGCGGATCTGCTGCTTGCTGCCGCGCGCGCCCGAGTCGGCCATGATGTAGACCGAGTTGAACCGGCCGTTCTTGTCCTGGTCCTTCATCTCCTCGAACATCTCGTCGGAGATCTTCTCGGTGGCTCGGACCAGATCGCGATGACCTTGTTGTAGCGCTCGCCGTTGGTGATGGCGCCTTCCAGGTACTGCGACTCGACGCGGATGACCTCGTCGCGCGCCCTGGCGACCAGCGCCTTCTTCTCCTCCGGGATGATCAGGTCGTCGATGCCGATCGAGAGGCCGGATTTGGTCGCGTAGGTGAAGCCGAGGTTCTTCAGCCCGTCGAGCATCTCGACGGTCCGCCCCAGGCCGTGGCGCAGATAGCAGAACTGCACCAGCATCTGGAGGCCCTTCTTCTTCAGAAGGCCGTTGACAAACGGGATTCCCTCCGGCAGCGCGTCGTTGAACAGGACGCGTCCCACCGTGGTGCTGATGATCTCGCTCTTCACCGTCTGGACTTCCGCGCGCAGCACGTCCTGATCGTCGCGCGCCGCCGCCAGGTCCAGCAGCTCGCCGGTGTAGCGCAGCCGGATCGGCGACAGCGTCTCCACCTCGCCCGACTCCAGCGCCAGCTGCACGTCGTCGACGTGCCCGAACGCGCGGCCCTCGCCCTTGGCGCCGGCCTTGGCCTTGGTCAGGTAGAGCAGCCGAGGACGATGTCCTGCGACGGCACGGCAATGGGCGCGCCGTTGGCCGGCGACAGGATGTTGTTGCTCGCCATCATCAGCACCGAGGCCTCGATCTGGGCCTCGGGCGACAGCGGATGTGCACCGCCATCTGGTCGCCGTCGAAGTCGGCGTTGAACGCCGTGCAGACCAGCGGATGGATCCGGATGGCCTTGCCTTCCACCAGCGTCGGCTCGAACGCCTGGATCCCCAGGCGGTGCAGCGTCGGCGCGCGGTTCAGGAGCACCGGGTGCTCCTCGATGACCTCTTCGAGGATGTCCCACACTTCCGGCTTCTGCTGCTCGACCATCTCCTTGGCCTGCTTGATGGTCGCCACCAGCTGGCGCTCTTCGAGCTTGTTGTAGATGAACGGCTTGAACAGCTCGAGCGCCATCTTCTTGGGCAGCCCGCACTGGTGCAGCTTCAGCTCGGGGCCGACGACGATGACCGAACGGCCCGAGTAGTCGACGCGCTTGCCGAGCAGGTTCTGGCGGAACCGGCCCTGCTTGCCCTTGAGCGTGTCCGACAGCGACTTGAGCGGGCGGTTGTTCGCCCCGCGCAGCACGCGGCCGCGGCGGCCGTTGTCAAACAGCGCGTCCACCGCTTCCTGCAGCATCCGCTTCTCGTTGCGGATGATGACGTCGGGCGCCTTGAGCTCGATGAGCTTCTTCAACCGGTTGTTGCGGTTGATGACGCGGCGGTACAGGTCGTTCAGGTCCGAGGTCGCAAAGCGGCCGCCGTCGAGCGGCACCAGCGGGCGCAGCTCGGGCGGAATGACCGGGATGACGTCGAGGATCATCCAGTTGGGCTGGTTGCTCGACTTCCGGAACGAGTCGACGACCTTCAGCCGCTTGGCGTACTTCAGCTTCTTCTGCGCGGAGGTCTCGGCGCGCATCTTGACGCGGAGCTCCTCGGCCAGCCGCTCGATGTGGACGTGCTTGAGCAGCTCCTTGATTACCTCGGCGCCCATCTGGGCCTTGAACTTGTGGCCGTGGTCCTCGCGCGCCTTCCGGTACATCTCCTCGGTCAGCAGCGAGTTGGGCTTCATCTCGGTGACGCCCGGATTGATGACGACGTAGGCCTCGAGGTACAAAATGCGCTCGAGGTCGCGCAGCGAGATGTCGAGCAGGTGCCCGATACGGCTCGGCAGCCCCTTGAAGAACCAGACGTGGCTCACCGGGGTCGCCAGCGCGATGTGGCCCATGCGCTCGCGGCGCACCTTGGCCTGGGTCACCTCCACGCCGCACTTGTCGCAGATCACGCCGCTTGGCTTCATGCGCTTGTACTTGCCGCAGAGGCACTCCCAGTCCGTGATCGGCCCGAAGATCTTCGCGCAGAACAAGCCGTCGCGCTCCGGCTTGAACGTCCGGTAGTTGATCGTCTCCGGCTTGGTGACCTCGCCGGTGCGACCACGAGGATGATCTTGTCCGGCGACGCCAGACTGATCCTGATGGCGTCGAAGTCGGTTCGGAGC
>CAWFRL010000008.1:0-115439 GCA_963818215.1 Vicinamibacteria bacterium
GAGCACGAGCGCGAGATGAGAGCCCCACGATGAGCAGGCTCTCATCTCCACGCTCGTTCTCGTCGCACTGCCCGGCTCGCCGCGGGCCGATCGGGTTCCGCTATGACCGGGCCGCCGCGTGTCCCTGTCATTCGCGACGAGACGTGACAGCGAATCTGCAATTCCGAGCAGGAAAATCACATAATCCCAGGAATCCGCGGATCCTCAACGACTCGGGCCCGCCGACGCCTGGTCGAAGGCGGGCGCGGCGTAACCGTCTCAGGCCGCCGATTCGTCGCGCCGGCGCTCGCCGACCTGCTGGCGCCACATCGCGTAGTACAGGCCTTTGAGCGCCACCAGCTCGTCGTGGCGGCCGCGCTCGACGATGCGGCCCTGCTCGAGCACGTAGATGCAATCGGCGTGCATCACGGTCGAGAGGCGGTGCGCGATCAGGATCGTGATCGCGTCCTCGGCGCGGTTGACGTCGCGAATCGTCTGGCTGATCTCTTCCTCCGTGATCGAGTCGAGCGCCGAGGTCGCCTCGTCGAAGACGAGCAGGTGCGGCCGGCGCAGCAGCGCGCGCGCAATCGACAGGCGCTGGCGTTCGCCGCCGGAGACCTTCACGCCGCCTTCGCCGATCACCGTGTCGAGCCCCTTGTCGGCGCGCGCCAGCAGGCTGTCGCACGCCGCCGCCCGCAGCGCCGCAAGGCACTCGGCGTCGGTGGCGTCGGGACGCACGAACAGCAGGTTCTCGCGGATGCTGCCCGAGAACAGCTGCGTCTCCTGCGTCACAAAGCCGATCCGCTCGCGAAGCGAGTCGAGGTCCACGGTGTCGTGCCGGATGGCCGTCGTAGAGGATCTCGCCGGCGGCCGGGCGGTACAGTCCGACCAGCAGCTTCACCAGCGTCGTCTTGCCCGAGCCCGACGGCCCCACGAAGGCGACCGTCTCGCCGCGGCGCACCGAGAAGCTCACGCCCGCCAGGGCTGGCGCCGACGCGGTCTGATGCGTGAACCGCACGCCCTCGAACGCCAGGCGCTGCAGGTCATGGACCGGCACGGGGTGCGGGGGCTTTGGCTCGATTGGCGTCTGCAGGATCTGCTGGAAGCGGCCCATCGAGGCCTCCGTCTCGCGGTACGTGTTGACGACGTTGCCCAGCTCCTGCAGCGGCCCGAAGATGAAGAACGAGTAGATGAACAGCGAGAAGAACTGGCCCGACCGTGATCTCCTGCTTGAAGATCAGGTAGAGCATCAGGAACAGGATGCTCGTCCGAAGCGCGTTGACGGAGGTGCCCTGCACGAAACTCAGGCTGCGGAGGTAGCGCACTTTCTTCAGCTCGAGCCGCAGGATCCGATCGGTGGTGCTGTTGAGCCGCGCCACTTCCTGCGGGCCCAGGCCCAGGCTCTTGACCAGCTCGATGTTGCGCAGCGACTCGGTCGTCGAACCGGCCAGCGCCGTGGTCTCCTTGACGATCTCGGTCTGCACTTTCTTGATCCGCCGGCTCAGCACCGAGCTGAGCAGGCCGAGCAGGGGCACCGTCGCCAGGAAGATCGGGCGCGATGATCCAGTGCACGTAGAAGGCGTAGATCATCACGAAGATGATGCCCACCAGCGTCGTGAAGAGCAGGTTGATGGACTGCGAGATCAGCTTCTCGACGTCGGCGCGCGCCTTCTGCAGGATGCCCAGCGTCTCGCCGCTGCGCTGGTCCTCGAAGACCTGATACGGAAGCGCCAGCGAGTGGCGGATGCCATCGGCATACAGTCGTGCCCCCAGGCGCTGGGTGATGACGTTGATGAAGTAGTCCTGAAAGTTCTTCGCAACCCGAGACACGAACGCCACGCCGACGGCCGCCGCCAGCAGCAGGCCGACTCCGCGGAAGAACTCCTCGGTGCTGTATTCGCGATAGCGCGTGGCGTACTCGTCGATGACGTGCCTGAAGATCAGCGGGTCGAGCAGCGAGAAGATCTGGTTGATGGCTGCCAGGCCGAGGGCCAGGACGACGAGCTTGCGGTAGTCACGCAGGTAGCCGAGCAGCAGGGTCATGCCGTCTCCACGGTACACCACACGCTGCTATGATGCCGCGCCATGCCGGATCAGCAGGTCGACCTCGCCATCGTCGGGCTGGGCGCGATGGGCGCCGCCATCGCCTGGCAGGCCGCGCTGCGCGGGCTGTCGGTGGCCGGATTCGATGCGCCGAGCCCGCCGCATACGAGTGGATCCACCCACGGCCATAGCCGCATCATTCGCGAGGCGTACTTCGAACATCCTCAGTACGTCCCGCTGGTGCAGCGCGCCTATGCCCTCTGGGCCGAGCTCGAGGCGAGCGCAGGGACGCGACTGTTCCAGGCGTGCGGCGGGCTGATGATCGGACGCCCGGGCAGCGCCGTCGTCGACGGCACCCTTCGCGCGGCCGCCGAACACCGGCTGCCCGTGCAGACCTGGAAGGCAGAGGACATCCTGACGCCGGGTGCCTGCGCTGGCGCCGGACCGGGACATGGTCGGCGTTTTCGAGCCGCGGGCCGGCGTGCTGGCGCCGGAACGCGCGGTCGGCGCGATGCTCGACCAGGCACGGCGGGCTGGCGCGCACCTGTTTGTCTCCGAGCCCGTCCGCGACTGGACGTCCGAGGCGGGACACGTCGACGTGCGCTCGTCGAACCGGCACGTCCGCGCGCGGCGCCTGGTGCTGGCGGCCGGTCCCTGGCTGGCCGACGCTGCTCGGCGGCCTCGCCCTGCCCCTCACCGTCGAGCGGGTCGTGCAGTACTGGTATGCCACTGCCGGCGACGACCGCTTTTCGCCCTCGCGGCTTTCCCGTCTTCCTGCTCGAGGCGCCGGACGGCCGGATGCTCTACGGGTTGCCCGATCAGGGACACGGTCTGAAGCTCGCCGAGCATCATGGCGGAAGGCCGACCACGGCGGATGCGGTCGACCGGCAGGTGGCCTCCGCCGAACGGGACGCGTTCCATTCGTTTGCGAGCCGGTGGCTGCGCGGCCTGCCGGCCGGCCCCGCCGACCAATCGGTGTGCCTCTATACCAACACGCCCGACAGCGACTTCCTGCTCGACTGGCACCCGGCGGCACCCGGGGTCTTCGTGTGCAGCGCCTGCTCGGGTCACGGCTTCAAGTTCGCGCCAGCCATCGGCGAAGCGGTGGCCTCGGTCGTCGCCACAGGCACGTCGCCGCACGATCTGGCTCCGTTTCGTCTGGCACGCCTCGCCTGAGGCCGACCAGGAGTCCGCGATCCCCGTGGTAGACTTTCTCCCGTCAGTTTGATGATCGAAATGCCTTTGGCCGAGCGCCCGCGCGACCCGATCCGCGGGCCGGCCGACTACGAGATCAAGTTTGCCGTGCCCGCGTCGGCGGCCGGCTCCCTTCGGACCTGGATCGGCAGCGTGTGCCGCCCGGACGCCGCGCATCCCCCGGCCCGCGTCACGACCGTCTATTTCGACACGCCCTCGCTGGCGTTTCTCGCAGAGAAGATCGACAGCGACTACCTCAAGACCAAGGTGCGCGTGCGGTGGTACGGCCCCAGTGACAGCCGCGCGTCGAGGTCTTTGGCGAAGTCAAGCACCGTGTCGGCACTCGTCGCGACAAGGTGCGGGTGGGGCTCGATGTCGCGGCGGCCGATCTGGCGCGTTGGCCCTTGTGGGATGCGCGATGGCCGGCGTTGCTTGCCGGGCTGAGAGCAGGTGGCGCCGACGCTGCCCGCTCAGTTGATGCCAGTGCTGACCCTGACCTACACGCGCCATCGCTTCGATGGATCCGCCGGGCGCCCGCGTCACGCTCGATTCGGACATCCGGGCGACCGGCGTGAACGTCGCGATGGTCCAGGGCCATGCTCCCGTCGGGCTCGCCGACGTGGTGTTCGAGTACAAGAGCCGCTCGTTCGATCTGCCGCCGCATCTGGCGCCCGATCGTCCGGTTCGGCGGCCGGCGCACCGGCATTCTCGAAGTACCTGGCCTGCTACCAGGCCGTGACACGGCTGACGCTCTGACCCTATGCCCCCACAACTCAACGACCTCCTCAGCGGATCGAGCACCGGCACGATGCAGCAGATTGGCGTCGTGCCGTTTCTCGTGCTGCTGGTCATCTCGCTGGCCGGGTCGCTTCTCGCCTCGCTGCTCTACGTGCAGTTCTACTCGTCACGCGCGACGGGCAGTCAGGTCTACCGCGCGTTTCCGCTGCTGGGGCTGTCGATCACGGCGATCTTCGTGTGCATCCAGTTCTCGCTGCCCCTGTCGCTGGGCCTGCTGGGCGCGCTGTCGATCGTGCGCTTCCGCACGCCGATCAAGGAGCCCGAGGAGATCGGGTTCATCATGCTCGTGATTGCCGCGTCGATCGCGACGGCGACCTTCAAGCTCGCTTTCGTGGGGCTGCTGTTTGCCTTCGCGCTGATCGCGCTGCTGGTGCAGACCGGCGGCCGCGCGTGGGCCACGGTATCGTCGCGACGGCACGCTGGTCGTGACGCTGCCCGGCTGCCGAGCGCCGCCACGAGCCAGAGCGCGATTACCGACGCGATCCGGCGCCACGTCGCCAGTGCCAGGCTCGAAAGCCTCTCGCACCAGGACGAGACCCTCGTCCTGTCCTACGTCTTTCACAATCTTGGTCCCGAGGGGATCGACCGGCTGCAGGCGGAGTTGCCGGCCACGGCAGACGGCCTGACGTTCCATCTCTTCCTGTCGCGTCCAGGCTCGGTGTGATTGGCGCAGGACCCCGCCGGCTTCCGCTCCTGATCCTGCTGCCCATCGCGCTGGTGGCGCTCGGGCTGCTGGTCGAGGCGCGCGGCCTGTTTCCGCTGCTGCGGTTCGGAATCACCCGGGCGCCCGAGCACGCGCCCAGCACCATCGCGGTGCCGCCGAGCGAAGTCGCGCGCGGCGGTGTCGACCGTCTCGCTTTACCTCCGGCCCGACGATCTCCACGACCCCGCGACCGGCATCATCGCCAACAAAGCCAACAAGAGGAAGCACGGGCTGGAGTGGGAACGTCCGGGGTGGGTCTCGTTCTTCGAGAACGGCCGCCTCGGTCTACAGCACCGGGGTCGGTGTCCGTGTGCACGGCGGCTCCAGTCGCGAGGCTGCCACGTCCGCAAGGGTTCCGCCTGTACTTCCGCCGGAGGTACAGCGCCACGCCGCTGCCCGGCGAAATCGCTTTTGGCCCGTCGCACGGCCATCCGCTGCGCCGGCTCATCCTGCACAACGACCTGCGCATCGGGCCGCGACCGCGTGCGCTGGCACCTGGTCAACCCGCTGGCCTACGACATCGCGACGGCGATCGGGGCGATTGCCTCGCCGAGCCGTCCGGTCCGTTTCCTGCTCAACGGCGAGTTCCAGGACGTGTTCGTGCTGGCGGAGCACTTCGATCCTCGCGACTACTTCGTGGCGCACCGCGGGTACCCCGTCAGCCTGAAGTACGACGAGTTCAATCAGATGTGGCGGCAGGTGCGCGCGATGCGGCCCATCCGGATGGCGGCGGTCGGGCACCTGGTCGACCTCGACAACCTCACCCGCTGGTTCATCGCGAGCGTGTTCTGCGCCACCAACGACGCGTATCAGGGTCCCGGCCAGTTTCGCGATCCCATGCGCGAGTCGGCGCAGTGGTTCTGGGTGAACTGGGACATGGACCAGAGCTTTCGCCAGCCCGACCAGGACACCTTCTGGTATCTCCTGTCGCGGACGGGCCGACCTCGCGGGCGGCGGCCCAACGAACCCCGCGCCGCGCATTCTGGTGACCCTGCTCGACGAGGACCCTGAGTACCGCGCATACTTCCAACGGGTGTGGACCGACGTGATGAACCACGTCTTGACGCCCGCTTTTCTCGACGAGCGATTCGAACACTATTTCGCCGAGGCCGAGCGCCTCGATCTCCGCGACCGCGCCTACCTGACGCCGCTCAAGGTGTTCCTCCAGCGTCGTCCGACGGTCGCGTGGAAAATCGCCACCGACTGGCTGCGGACCGGGCCCGCCGTCGCCTGCCGCATCGGGGGCACGCGCGGCGCCGTGGTCATCGATGGCCGGCGCGTCGCACCGGGCTGGCAGGGGTCCTACTTCCCCGGCATGCGCGTCGCGCTGTCGGTGCCACCGGAGCTGACGTCCGCCTTCTCACACTGGGTCGTCAACGGCGCCGTCGTCACGGGCACGGCCCTGACGCTCGACGCGACGTCTGCCCTCGACATCGAGCCGATCTGGATAGATGGCGCGGCGCCGCCGCCTGGGACGTAATCGCCAGCCGGTATAATCGCTCTTTCCTTCACGAGGCGGATACGCGCGCATGGGGCAGCGACTCGTTCTGAAGTTTGGTGGCACCTCGGTCGGCAGCGCCGAGGCGATGGGGCAGGCGGCCGAGATCGTCCGCACGTTGCAGGCCGAGGGGCACGAGGTCGCCGTCGTGACCTCCGCGATGAGCGGAGTCACCGACCTGCTGCTCGGCAGCGCGCAGTCCGCCGTCAAGGGCGAGCGGTTGCCCGTGGTCGAGCGCACGGCGGCCATTCGCGCCAAGCACGAGACCGCCGCCAATGCGCTCGGGCTTCGCGGCGACGACCGCCACCTGGTGCTCGATCCCATCACGGCGCGCCTGGGCGAGCTGTCGCTGCTCTGCGATGCGCTGGGCGTGCTGGGCGAAGCCTCGCCGCGCGCCCTCGACGCGGTCGGCGCGCTGGGCGAGCGGATGAGCATTCATCTGCTGGCCGCGGCGCTGCGATCGCGCGGCGTCAAGGCACACGCGGTCGACGCCGCCCGGGTCGTGCGCACCGACGACACATTCCAGGCGGCCGTGCCGCTGATGGACGAGACGCGCCGCCTGGCGGCCGGTCGAGCTGCTGCCGCTGCTGGCGGCGCACGAGGTGCCGGTCATCACCGGCTTCATCGGCGCCACCGCCGACGGCGTCGTCACGACACTGGGCCGCGGTGGCAGCGACTACTCGGGCGCCATCATCGGCGCGGCCATCGACGCCGACGAGGTGTGGATCTACACCGACGTGGACGGCGTGATGACGGCCGATCCCCGGGTCGTCCAGGGCGTGCGGACGCTGGAGTCGCTCTCGTTCCTGGAGATGTCGGAGCTGGCCTACTTCGGGGCCAAGGTCCTGCACCCGAAGACCATCCTGCCGGCGCTCGAGCGCGGGATTCCGATTCGCATCAAGAACACGTTCAACCCCACGCATCCCGGCACGATCGTCGTCGGCCGGTCCGATGAGGTCGGCGGCGGGCTGAAAGGCGTCACCGCGATTCGCGCGCAGAGCCTGGTCACGATTGCGGGCCGAGGAATGCTGGGCGTGCCGGGTATCGCGGCGCGCGCCTTTGGCGCCGTCGCGCGCACCGGCACCAGCGTCTCGATGATCTCGCAGGCCTCCTCCGAGCAGAGCATCTGCTTCCTGGTGGCGGACAAGTCGGCGCCGATCGTCATCGACGCGCTGCGGACGGAATTCCACCACGAGCTGGAGCGGCGGGACATCGAGGACATCTCGAGCCTCGACCCGGTCGTGATCGTCACGGTCGTCGGCGGCGCCATCAAGCGAACGCCGGGAGTGGCCGGCCGCGTTTTCGGCGCGCTCGGGACCGACGGCATCAACGTGATCGCGATTGCGATGGGCTCGTCGGAGTGCAGCATCAGCCTCGTGGTCGCCAGCCCCGACGCCGACAAATCGGTTCAGCGCCTGCACGACCTCATCGTGGCGGTGCTGACGTCGATGCCCGAGTACTCCTCCTGCATCGTGTTGCCCTTGTAGTTCATCTCGTCGTGGATGCCGAGGCGCGAGGTGTAGTAGCCGCGCACGGTCCGGCGCTTCAACGCCACGAAGAAACGCGCCTCGTCGGTCTTCGGATCCGACTCCCCTTCCGCCATCGTCGAGACGATCCCTTCGCGCTCGGCCGGCGACAGCGCCATGAACGCGCGACCGTGGCGTTGCCGGGCCAGGCCGTCCACGAGCGCCAGCCCCGAGACGAACGACGCCTTGACCGTCGCGTCGGCCTCTTCGGCCAGCGTCGAGTCGATATACGCGGCCACGCCCGCCGCGCGAGCCCCACCCGAGTGTTCGTCGAGCGGGGATGAGGATCTCGGTCAGCTCGTCGAGCATCGCGTACTGGTCCCGCGTCAGCGCCCTGGGGCCGTCGGCTGGCAACGTGAACGCCGACAGCGGTGTGGCGGTAACCGTCGTCGCGGCGACGGCGGCGCCGGCCTTCAGCACCGCCCGCCTTGTGAGGTTCGGCGCGTCCGCCATCACAGCTCTCCCTTTCGCAACTGCTCGGCCAGGTACTCGCACGACCGCCAGGCCAGCGCCATGATGGTCCACGTCGGATTCACGCACGACGCGCTGACGTGGCTGCTGCCGTCGACGACGAAGAGGTTCGAGACGTCGTGCGCCTGCTGGAAGCGGTTGAGGACCGACGTCTTCGAATCCGAGCCCATCCGCGCCGTGCCCAGTTCGTGAATCGACCACCCCTCGGTCAGCACTTCCCGGCTCACCTCGACGATCTCGAATCCGGCCGCGTCGAACATCTCCTTGGCCGCCTCCGCCATGTCGGCCGCCATCTTCCGCTCGTTGTCGCCGAAACGGTAGTTGAACCGGAGCACAGGCACGCCCCAGGCGTCGGTCACCTGCGAGTCCAGGCTCACGCTGTTCTCATAGCGCGACAGCACCTCGCCAAAGCCGCCCATGCTGATGAATGCGCCGGCGCGATCGCGGACGGTCTTCTTGAACCCCTTCCCGAATCCCGGCGTGTTGTTGGCGCTTTCGGGGAACATGCCGAGCCCGCTGCCGCCTTCAAAGCCATAGGCGCGGATGAAATCCGGCCGTCGCTCGCTGACATTGCGGAACCGCGGCACGTAGAACCCGCCCGGGCGCCCGTCGTCGAGGGTTCGCGGAGCGCCGATGCGATCCTTCACCAGGCCGGTGACGCTTGGCCCCATCAGGTGCTCGCAGAAGTTGTGGCCGACGTGCCCGCTCGAATTCGCCAGTCCGTTGGGATGCTGGCGCGATGCGGACAGCAGCAGCAGGCGGGCTGACTCGAGCGTCGAGGCGGCCACGACGACCGTGCGCGCCCTCGCCTCGTAGTCGCGTCGCGTCTCGGTATCGACGAAGGCCACGCCGCGCGCCTTCCCGGTCGCCGGATCGACCGTGATCGCCCGCGCCGTCGCGTTGGTGCGGATATGCAGACGGCCAGTGTCCTGCGCCGGGTAGATGAGGCCCGTGGGCGAATCAAACGCCGCGTGGATGTCGCAGCCGCCGGCGCGCCGGCTGCAGGCCCCTCGTCCGTAGCACTTGCTGCGGTACTTGTTGTGAACCAGCCCGTCGGTGGTCACGCCCGCCCGGTAGGGCGTCGCGGTGCGCCCCATGCCCTGCAGCGTCTTGCGCAGGTGCGCCTCCGGCGCGTTCAGCTTGAACGGGCGCTGAAAGATTGAGTCCGGCAGATACGGCAAGTGCTCGGCGACGCCCGAAATGCCCAGCAGCCGATCGACCCGGTCGTAGTACGGCTCGATGTCCGCGTATCCGATCGGCCAGTCCTCTCCGTAGCCGTCGTGCGACTTCGCCTTGAAGTCCAGGTCGCCCATTCTCAGGGCGAGCCGGCCCCAGATGTTGGTCTTGCCGCCCAGACAGCGCGCACGGACCCACGCGTAGTTGGTGCCCGTGTACGGATGCTGCTTCTCGTCGACGACGATGTTCTTGCTGTAGTCGGAGCCGCTCCACCCCTGCACGTAGGAGAAGACCTTCTCGTGCGGCAGTCCCTGGGCATACGGAGGCGTGCGGATGTTGTACTCGTTCAGCGACAGCGCGTGGTACTTCGACGGCATGTCCCCGCGCCGCGGGTGGTCGTACGGCCACTCCATCGACTTGAGCTCGGCGTTGATGTCGAGCTTCCGTCCCGCTTCGAGCAGCAGGACTTCCAGTCCCTGCTGAGTCAACACGAACGCCGCCATCCCACCCGCCGCGCCGGAGCCGATGACGATGGCGTCGTACGTCTTCCTCAGATCGGGCTCGGGCGCCCGGGCTGGCTGGACCGGCAGTCTCATGATCGGCATCTTGCCACAGCCTGACCGGTTCACAGGACACAGGTTCACAGGTTCACGGGTTCACAGGTTCACGGGTTCACGGGTTCACAGGTTCACGGGTTCGGCTTGTGCTAGCGTGAAGCGATGATTCGCCGGGCGACACTCGACGACGTCGACGCGATTCTCGCCGTCGTCAACACCAACACCGATCGGCTGCTGGCCCGCGATCGGGACGAGATCGCGCCGCTGCTGGATGCGTTCTGGGTGGCAGAGGTCGACGGCCGCGTCGTCGGCTGCTGCTGTCTCGAGGTCTACAGCCCCAAGATCGCGGAGCTGCGCAGCCTGGCGGTCCTGCCCGAGTTCCGCGGCCACGGGTTGGGCGCGGCGCTGACCGACGCGGCAGTCGCCGAGGCCCGGCAGCGCGGCATCCCGCAGGTGCTGGTGGTGACGTCCAACCGCGAGTTCTTCGAACGGCGGAACTTCGGGCCGTGCCTGAACGAGAAGTACGCGCTCTTCTGGCTGAATCCCGAGACGCCTGCAGGAATGAAGCCGTGAAGGCGCCAGGTGTGCGACGTGTCGCGGCCGGGCCCGATTCCGAGGTCACGGCGCTCCACTATCCAGCGGCGGCCCCGGCCCGCGCGACGCTCGTGCTCGCGCATGGCGCCGGCGCCGACCAGCGGCATCGCGCGATGACGGCGCTGGCGACTGGCATCGCCGCGCACGGCGTGGACGTGGTGACCTTCAACTTCCTGTACACCGAGCAACGCCGACGCACGCCGGATCGCAGCCCCGTGCTCGAACAGACCTGGACGGCGGTTGTGGAGGCGATTGCCGGCAACCTGCCCGCCGACCATCGGCTGGTCATCGGCGGCAAGTCCATGGGCGGCCGCATTGCCTCGATGGTGCTGGCGCAACCACCCGCGACCGCAGGCCTGGACCCGCGTGTCCGGCCTGGTGCTGTTGGGCTACCCCTTGCACCCGCCAGGCAAACCCGAGCAACTACGGACCGCGCACCTGCCGGCGATCCGCGTGCCGATACGGCTCGTCCACGGCACCCGCGACGCCTTCGGCGCACGCGAGGAAATCGAACCGGTGTTCCGGGCGCTGCCGACGCGTGTGGACTTCGACTTCATCGAGCGCGGCGACCACAGCTTTGCCGTCCCGAAATCCACGGGGCTGACCGCAGCCATGGTGCTTGACGGCATCAGCGACCGTGTCGCCAGCTGGATCCTCGGCTGAGCCGCTCAATCCTGCGCAATTCCTATCGTCAATCGTCAATCGTCAATTCGGCTTGACACCTTCCTTCTTGTGCGACTTCTTCCATTCTTCGAAGACCTTCTCGAGCTCCGGGCTCAGCGTCGGATAGATGTCGCGTGACCGGTATTTCCGGCTCCGCATCATCTCCCGCTTGAAGTTCTCCGTGTAGACCGTGGTCTCGGCCGCGGCAATCAGCTCGTCGGCGAGCTGCGGTGGAAAGGCGAGCACCCCCGAGGCATCGGCGATGATCACGTCGCCAGGCAGCACCGTCATCTCGCCAAGCCTGATGGGCGCGTTCCACTCGACGCCGACCTGGTCGGCCATGGCCGACGCGTGTGAGCCCGTGTAGTGCACCGGGAAGTCCTTCCAGGGCATGAACTCGCTGAGATCGCGGAGCCCGCCGTCGATGATCACGCCCTTGACGCCGGCCATCTTCATTCCGAGCCCGGTGACGTCGCCCATGAACGTCGCGCGATTCACCATGCCCCCCAACTCGACGACGATCACGTCGCCGGGCTTGGCGTCCTCTCCTGCCCGCACGTTGTACTGGAAGTCCCAGTCCCCTTCCTTGGCCAGCGTGTTGATCGCTTCCATCAGGTCCGGCCGCACCGGCAGGTATCGCATCGTCAGCGCCCGGCCGACCAGCTTGACGCCAGGCTGCGTCTGCTGGAACCCGGTCACGAAGCTGTGCTGGTAGCGCTTGCCCTGCAGGCCGCCCCACACCGCTTCGATCGGCAGCTCGGTCAACCGCTGCAGCTGCGCGTCGGTGACAGGCGTCCGCTGGCTCTTGAGGACGTCCATGACCGGCGTCCACGTGTCGCGCGATGCACGATTCACCTGAACTGTCGCTGACGGCGTCGCCGTAGCCGCGCCTTGCCCGTGACTCGGGCTTGCTCCCACAACCAGGCCCGCGATCGCCGCGAGCGCCGACCGCTACGAACTGTCGCATGACCACACTCCCTCTGTCGCGCCACATGTGCCGAACGTGCTAGCTCCACAGCCGGTCGTTGACGCGCTGGGTGTCCCACTGCGTGGTCGGCTCGAAATAGCCGCTGCCCGGGCGCAGGTGCGCCTTCACGACTTCCTCGTTGAGCTCCACGCCGAGACCCGGGCTGTCGGGCACCGGCGCGAATCCCTTGTCGAACAGCGGCTTGCCACCGGTTGTCGTGACGAGGCTTTCCCACCAGGCCACATCGAGCGAGTGATGTTCGAGCGAGATGAAGTTCTCCGTGGCGGCCGCACAATGCACGTTGGCCATGTAGGAGATTGGCGAGCCGGCAAAGTGCATCGCCATCGCGACGCCGTGCTCCATCGCGTAGTCGCCGATCTTCTTGGTTTCGATCAGCCCGCCGCTGCTCGCCAGGTCCGGGTGAATCATGTCCACCGCGCCCATGTCGATCAGCTTGATGAAGTCTTCCTTGAGATAGATGTCCTCGCCGGTCAGCACGGGTACGGTCGTGGAGTCCTTGATCTGCTTCAAGAGCTCCCCGTACTGCCACGGCACGATGTCTTCCATCCACGCGAGGTTCCACTTCTCCATCGCGCGGGCCAGCTTGATGCCGCTGTTGACGCCGAAGTGGCCGTAGTGATCCGACGACAGCGGGATCTCCATGCCGACGACGGCGCGCACCTGGCCCACCCAGTCCGACAGGTACTCGACGCCCTTGTCGGTGATCTCGACGCCGGTGAACGGATGCTGGACGCGGCTTCCGCCCCACGGATTGGGCCCGCCCAGCGGCTGGCTGAGCATGCCCGGCTTGCCCTCGAGCAGCTCGATGCCGAAGTCCTGCTTGAGGTACGTGATGCCGCGGTTCATCCGTTCCTTGAGCTTCAGGCCCTGCTCCCTGGGGTCGTCGCCATGCGTGGTGTCGGCGTAGAGCCGCACCCGGTCGCGGAACTTGCCGCCGAGCATCTGGTAGCACGGCACGCCCCACGCCTTTCCGGCCAGGTCCATGCACGCCATCTCGATCCCGCACACGCCGCCGGCCTGCCGGGCGTGGCCGCCGAACTGCTTGATCTTGCGAAAGATCTTGTCGACGTTGCAGGGGTTCTCGCCGAGGATGCGGCTCTTCAGCACCAGCGCGTACGTCTCGTTCGAGCCGTCGCGGACCTCGCCCCAGCCGACGATGCCCTGGTTGGTGTCGATGCGAATGAGCGGGCACGTCATCGGCGCGCCGACGACGACCGCGAAGCGCAGATCGGTGATCTTCAGCGCCGACGGCTCCGACGAGCGCTTGACGTTGGACTGGACCAGGGCCGCGGCCGCCTCGGCTTTGGCCTCGGGCGATTCGATGTATCTGGCAGCCGCGACCGCACCGGTAGCTGCGCCAACGGATCTGAAGAAGTCACGTCGATCGAGCTGACGTCTGACGGTGGGTTTCATTCGGGCCTCCGGTGGGCGCGTATCATATCAAGCTGGTCACAACCTCCGCTATCATCCGCCCATGCTTCGATCGCATCTGCCATCGCTCGTGATCCTGTCGCTCGCCGTCGGCGCCATGGTCCTGTCAGCGCAATCGCCGACGCCAGCCGAACAACTCCACGCGCTCTTCGACCGCACATGGCAGTGGGAGCTGTCCGAGAGCCCGACGACCGCCTCGACGCTGGGCGACCTGCGGTGGAACGATCGCTGGGACGATGTCGGACTGGCTGCGTTCGAACGGCGGCAGGCCCATCGACAGGCCGTCTTACGCGAGTTGGCGGGCATACCTCGAGAGTCGCTGTCGCCGGCGGATCGGACGCACTACGACGTCTTCAAGTACCAGTACGCCACGACCGTCGAGGCCTACGCGCACCGTTTTCATCTGATCCGGACGGCGACGTACGACGGCGTCCAGAACTCGCGAGCAGCTGGTCGACAACCTGCGCTTCACGTCGGTCAAGGACTACGAGGACTGGCTTGCGCGGCTCGACCGGTTCCCGGCGTACGTCGACCAGAACATCGCGCTGCTCCGCGAGGGCGTTCGCACCAACACGGTGCTGCCCAAGGTCATCGTGTCGAAGGTGCTGCCGCAGATCGCGGCGCTCTCCACGCAGCCGCCGTCCAAGAGCGGCTACTACAAGCCCTTCACGACATTTCCCGAAGCCGTGACGGCCGCCGACCGCACGCGTCTTGCCGCGGCGGGGCTTGAAGCCGTCCGCGCGCGCGTCCAGCCGGCCTTCGCTTCGCTGCGCGCGTTTCTCGAGGGCGAGTACCTGCCGGCCTGTCCCGACCGCATCGGCTGGTCCCAGACCAGCTGGCGGCGCAGGCCAGCTATGCCTTCTTCGCGCGCCAGTTCACGACGACGACGCTGACGCCGCGCGAGATCCATGAGGTCGGCCTGAAAGAAGTGGCGCGCATTCGGGCTGCGATGGAAGCCATCAAGACGCAGGTGGGCTTCAGCGGGACGCTGGCCGAGTTCTTCACCTTCCTCCGCACCGATCCGCGGTTCTTCTACAAGACGGGCCCCGAGCTGCTCGAGGGCTATCGTGCGCTCGCCAAGCGGGTGGACCCCGAGCTCGTGAAGGTGATTCGCACGCTGCCCCGCCTCCCCTACGGCGTCATTCCGATCCCTGACGCCGTCGCGCCCAACACGACGACGGCGTACGCCAATTTCGGCGCCGCCGACGGCTCGCGGCCCGCGTACTACTTCGTCAACCTCTACAAGCCCGAGACGCGGCCCACATGGGAGATGCTCGCGCTGACGCTCCACGAAGCCGAGCCCGGCCACTGCCTGCAGGGATCGATCGCGCAGGAACTTGGCGAGATGCCGACGTTCCGGCGGCACGCCGGCTTCACCGCCTACGTCGAGGGCTGGGCGCTCTATGCGGAATCGCTGGGCGACGAGATGGGCCTCTATCGCGACGACCCGTACGCCAAGTTCGGCCAGCTCACCTACCAGATGTGGCGCGCCGTGCGGCTGGTCGTCGACACCGGCATGCACGTCTTCGGCTGGGACAGAGAGAAGGCCATCCGCTACTTCATGGACAACGCCGCGAAGACCGAGCTCGACGTCACCAACGAGATCGACCGCTACATCTCGTGGCCGGGCCAGGCGCTGGCGTACAAGGTCGGCGAGCTGAAGATCTGGGAGCTGCGGCGCCGGGCCGAACAGGCGCTGGGCGCCAGGTTCGACCTGCGCGACTTCAACGACGTCCTCCTGCAAACCGGCGCCGTGCCGCTCGACATCCTCGAGGCGAGGGTGAATGAGTGGATCGCGACGAGATCCGTACGACGTCGCACGTCAACCACAGAGACACAGAGGCACGGAGACGCACAGAGACTTCTTGGGCTGCCCAAGAAATCTCTGTGCGTCTCTGTGTCTTCGTGTCTCTGTGATTGACGACCGTCACTTGGCGGGGGCAGAGGACGGCGGCACGATACCCTTGATTCTGAGGTACGTCACCAGGTTGCCGTAATGCTCGCTGTCGTGGGTCACGTTGAGCTGCAACAACGCCAGCTTCGTGTATTTGTCCCCGAACAGCTCCAGCGTCGCGAACGCGGCTGCGTCGGTCATCGCGCCATACACGCCGTCGCAATAGGCGATTGAGGCCTCGAGCGCCTTGCCCAGGTCGGCCTTCGAGGCTCGTCTTCTCGAAGTCGGTCGCTTCTCGTGCGGGTTCTTCTCGCCCTTGACCCCGCTGCACATCACGTAGTGCTCGTTGACCAGGTGGCCGAGGATCTGCCCGAAGGTCCGCACGGTCAGGCGTGGGCTTGAATCCGTAGTCGGCTTCGGGCATCGCCGCGGCCGACGCCGCGACGTTCTTCTTGATGCCGTCCCAGCTGGTCCGGACCATTGCCGTGAATGGGTTGGCCGCCGGCGCCTGCGCCCACGCCGGCGTGACGGTCGCCATGACCGCGACCGCGCACGCAACTGCAGAAAATCTCGAAAGCAGTCTCATATGTCCCCCAGAAAAGCTCTGTGCGTCTTTGTGTCTTCGTGTCTCTGTGATTGACGAGCATCAGGCGTTGGGCGTGAACCCAAGCACGATGTCGAACTTCGCCGCCAGCTCGCCGATCTTCGACGTCGGGATCGGCGTGAACGGCACGATCAGCGTCGCCTTCGCCTTGGCGTCCTTCAGGTCGCGAAGGACCTGGTCCTTCTCGTTCTGCGGCTCGCCCTTGATGTAGCACTGGGTCGTGAACTTCTCGCGGCCCTTCGTCTTGACGGCGAAGTGGATGTGCGGCGTGCGGCCTGGATACGGCACGGGCTTGATCGTGCGGAACAGGTACTCGCCGCTCGACCCGGTCAGGAACCGGCCGAAGCCCTGGAAGTTGGCGTCGTGCTTCTTGCGGTCGTTGCTGCCGCTGTGGATGTACACGCCGTTGTTGTCCACCTGCCAGATTTCGACCAGCGCGTTGCGCACCGGCTGCCCGCTCGCGTCGAGGATCCGCCCCGACAGCATCGTCACGGCGCCGATGGCCGGCGTGATGGCGTCGTTGATGACGATCAGGTCGTTGTCGGTGTCGAGCGGCAGGTGGTCCGGATAGAACGGCCCCTCCGTCTGCGCCGCCGTCGGCACGAGCTGTTGCGCAAACGCGCCCGGCACCGAGAAGAACGCAGCGCTCATCGCCAGACTGCGCAAGACGAGACGACGGTCGGCCAGGTCGACGCGGGGAACCATGCACACCTCCGGCGCAGAGGATAACACCATCCGGACCTTCGGGCGCTCCGATCAGGCGGGCGTCAGCGTGGCGTCGAGCGTCATCGGCACGTTGGCGATCGCGCGCGAGATGATGCAGTTCTTCTTGGCGTCCTCGGCGAGCCGCTTGAAGTCGGCTTCCGACAGCCCGGGCACGACGCCCTTCAAGGTCAGGTCGATGCGGGTGATCGCGAACGACTCGCCGACTTTCGCCAGCGTCACCACGGCGTTGGTGTCGAGGCTCCTGGGCGGATGTCCGGCTGTCGTCAGACCAAGCGACAGCGCCATGGTGAAGCACCCGGCGTGCGCGGCGCCGAGCAGTTCTTCCGGCGTTGTCCCGGGCGCGCCTTCAAAACGCGTCTTGAACGAGTAGGGCCCTTCAAAGGCCCCGCTGCCGAGGCCAATCGTGCCCTTGCCGGTTTTCAGATCGCCTTCCCAATGCGCTCGTGCGGTGTTGTGCCATGCGTTGCTCCTTCATCGAGAGCATGTCATCGCAGCCGCGGCACCGCAACCTCGAGTGGACGCTCCTAGATTCGGAGGAGCACGCCGCTCGCACTTCGGCCCGTGGCACGGGCGACGGCGGCGACGTAGAACCCCACCTGCCGGCGATATCGCTCGAGCCCCAGCCGGCCGATCTCGACGTCGGTCTTGAACTCGACGACGACCGACGCGCCCGTCCTCCTCGAACACCAGGTCGGCGACGCCTTCGATGATCCCGTTCGCGCCGTCGCTCGACGATCAGCGGCAGCTCGCGCCGGCACGCGCGCGTGCCGCGGCGGCGCGCCGGACCCAGGGCGAGGCCAGCGCCCGGCGTGCCGCGTCGGCGGCGGCGCGCCGCGTCCTCCGGCGTCGCTCCCAGCAGCCGGGCATGCGTGCGGGCAGCCGTCGTCGACGGCGTCGCGATCGGCGTCCAGCGCGACGCCGGCCAGCACCGCGTGCACCAGCGCGCCGAAGCGCGTGCCCGGACGGCCGCCCGGCGTCGAGCCGGCCGGCGCACGATGCTCGCACCAGCGACGTCCGGGAGCGGAGCGCCGTCGGGCAGCGTGCCGATCGCCCGCGGCCCACTCCGATGCCGTCGACACGCGCCAGCGATGGCTGGCTGCCGTCGGCAATCGCCGTCGCGCGCTGCGATTCCCACTGCCGGAACGCCTCCAGCGTCTCGTCCACGACGGCACGTGATGCGCCCTTGCCGATCAGGTTCTCGTGCCGCACGCCCATCGGCGCGCGCTGGTCGAGCGCGAGGATCGCCGGGGTCCCACCAGACGACGCTGTAGGGCTCGTCGGTGCCCTCGCCGAACCGATGCAAGCCAGGCTGCACCGTCTCGGCGCGCGCCGGGTCGCCGTTGGGCCGCTCGAGCACGCTGTCGCGCTTGAACGGCGGCCACGCCGTCGCCGGTCTCGGGATCGCGGCGCCGATCGACGCTCGGGTAGATGGCGCTCGTTGAGCGGACTCACCCACCCGTCGGTGAACGGCCCGTCGCCGACGACGGGCACGACCAGCAGGTCGCGCGCGCGCGTGGCCGCGACATAGGCCAGCCGATGGCCCTCGTGACGATCGCGCTCGACCTCGAGCGGCTCGTGGTCGAGCAGATCGGCCGGCGCCCACCCGGCCAGCCGCACGGCGCACAGATCGCGCGACGCATCGAGGTGACGGTCGGCGGTGTCGCGCGACAGCTTGCACGTCGGATCGACCAGCACCACGACCGGGAACTCGAGCCCCTTGGCCTTGTGGACGGTCATCAGGCGCACGCCGTCGCTGCCGTCTTCGAGGATCGGCGCCTCGGGCGCCTCGGCCCGGTCGGCGGCCTCGCCGAGCGCGGTCACGAATCCGCGGAACGACAACCCGCCGTCGGCTTCGTAGCGCCTGGCGAGATCGGCGACGTGCAGCACGTTGGCCAGGGCCTGCTCTCCGCCGGGCCGGAGCGCGAAGGCCACGTGCGCGCGAGTGGCGATCAGCAGATCGTTCAGCGTGTCGGCAACCGGCCGGGTGTTGCGCCGCTGGTGGAGGTCGCGGACCAGCGTGAGAGCCTCGCCCACCGGCTGCAGGCGCGCCGTCAGGTGCTGCGGCACCTGATACGGATGGAACCGTCCGAAGTGATGGCGATACTCCAGCAGGCTGTCGTCGCCGATGGCGAACAGCGCGCCCTCGCAGCGTGGCAAACACGGACAGCTCGTCGTCGGGCCACTCGATCGATGTCAGCGCCGCGCGAACCGTCTCCACTTCCTCCCGGTCGTGGAAGGACTTGCCGCCAACCAGCAGGTGCGGGATGTCGCGCGCTTCCAGGGCCTGCACGTACGGCCGGGTGACGTCCTGGTTGAAGCTGGTGAAGCGCCGGAACAGCAGGCAGACATGCCGCGGCCGGATGGCGACCAGCTCGGGCTTCCCCGTCGTCAGGCTTCGTTCGGTGACCATCCACCGACTCTCGTCGAACAGCCACTTCAGAAACGCCCCGACGGCGTCGGGAAGCGACTTCTCGATCGCGCCCTTCGTGACGTTGCGCGCGCCGTACGGGCGCGGCACGGGCAACGCGACGATCGCGGGCTGGCTGCCGTGATCGTCGCGGGATGGCGTCAGCCGCACATATGGCGGCTGCTGCGTGACGGCGTCGTCGGTCATCAGCGGAGCGAACGCCGCGTTCACGAAGCGCTGGATGGCCGGTGTCGCCCGAAAGCTGGTCGTGAGCGTCGCCTGCTTCGCGTCACGGTCTCTGAGCCAATCGCACACGACCCGATAGGTGCCGATGTCGGCCCGCCGGAAGCGGTAGATCGACTGCTTGGGATCGCCGACGATGAAGAGCGAGCCCGGCCGGGGCTGCACGTCGCTGCCAGTCAACGGGGCTGACGCGATCGGCGTCGGGCGAGCCGGCCAGGAGCACGACGATCTCGGCCTGCAGCGGATCGGTGTCCTGGAACTCGTCCACGAACAGGTGCGACAGCCTCTCGCGGAACGTCCGCCTGACCTCGGCGTCGTCGCGAAGCAGGTCGCGCGCCCGCAGCAGCAGGTCCACGAAGTCCAGCGCGCCATCGGCAGCCTTCAGCGCGTCGTAGCGCTCGAGACTGGCACGCAGATCCTGCTGCAGGGCCGCGGCCAGGTCGGCATTGGCGCGCCGTTCGAACTCGCCCAGCGCCGTCGTACAACTCCTGCCGGCGGTCCCACACGGCCGCGCGGGTGTGCCGTTTGCTGTAGGCGGCGCCGCTCCCCTTGCGCGGCTTGGCAAACCCCCGGTCGTGATGCAGGTCGACCAGCAACGCCTCGAGCCCGTCGAGATCGTCTGCGGGCACCAGTCCGTCCGCGATGGCCGCGGCGCCCGTGCGCGCCCGTGTCGTGTCGAGGTAGAGGACGTCTTTGTCCCACGCCGGTCCCGAGGACATCGATGCGAAGTCGGTCAGCCGCGTCACGAGCTGGCGGATCTCGCCTTCCCGATCGAACGGGTCCTTGCGCCACGGTGCCGGATGATCGCGCCATTCGAGCAGCGCCTTGCCGGCGCGGCGCAGCCGTTCCACCGGGCCGTCCTCGTCGATGTCGGCGCCGAAGTTCCGGCGGGCAGGCCGTCGCAGGGATCGCCGGACGCCATCGCCCGGATCGCGCAACTGCTCCTGCAGCCAGGACTCGAAGGCCAGGTCGTAGAGGCGCGACGCCTGGTCCTCGGTCAGGACCTGGAACTGCGGGTCGATACGCGACTCGACCGGCCGCTCGCGCAGCAGGTCGGCGCAGAAGCCGTGGATCGTGCTGACCCGCGCCTCTTCCAGGTACCGCAAGGCCTGCTCGAGCCGGTCGCGTCGCTCGCCGGTCTCCCGTTGGCGCGCGGCTTCGAGCTCTTCGCGCAGGCGCAGCTTCAGCTCGCCGGCCGCCTTCTCGGTGAAGGTCACGGCGACGATCTTGTCGATGGTGGCGCCGGCGTGCCCGGCCGCAAGCACGTTGATGATGCGCGCCACCAGCTCGGTGGTCTTGCCCGTGCCGGCCGCCGCTTCGACGACGTAGGAGTGCGACAGGTCGGTGCGAATGCGATCGCGGTCGGCGGCATCGGCCTGGGCACGTGCGCGCGGCGTCACGACTTGCCTCGCAGGGCGTCGAGGTCCGGGAAGCGGCCCGCCGATCTTTCGGCCCGTGCGGCGTTCCTCACCGGTGCCGCAGACCACCGTGAAGTCGCACCACTCGCACGCGCCCGCCTTCGGGTACGGCGCGAGCGCCGCATGCTCGACGCCGCGATCCACGATTTCGAGCACCTCCAGCCCGATGCGGCGCGTCGTCTCGGTGAGCGGCACCGAGCGCTCGGCGAACTCGCCGGCGGCGGTGCAGAACCACAGGCGCCCCTCGAGAACCGGCTGCCCGGTGGCCGCTTCGAGCGCAAGGCCATAGAGCAGCGGCTGCAACGCTTCGCCACCGGCCACGATCATCCGATCGGGCCACCGCGCGCGGCCGGTCTTGTGGTCGGTCACGCGCAACGCGCCAGCGGGATGGCGCTCGACCAGGTCCATCGAACCGCGCAGGATGAAACGGCCGTCGAGCGTCACCGGGTCCGGCAGGCTCGCGGCGTCGCGGCCTTCGTCGGGAGGCAGACCGAAGCCGAACTCGAACCATTGCGGCACCCAGCCATCGACGTCTTCGGCCATCAGGTGCAGCCATCGAGCCAGGTCGCGCTGCATCGCCGCGATCTCGTCGTCCCAGACGCGGCGGATCGCAGGCGCCAGGCGCGCGCGCTCTTCGTCGGCGACACGCGCGAGCGTGTCCCCGAGCGTCGTCAACGCGTCGTCGAGGCCGTCGCCGGCGTAGCGGCAGCCGGCCCTCGTCGCGCAGCGTGCGGAGCAACTCGGTCTGGACCCGGTGGAACAGGCTGCCCTTCGTCAGCGGATCCAGGCGCTGCAGCGGCACGGCGTCCTCGCGTGGCGCAAGACGGTAGACCGCCGAGAGGAGGAACCGGTACGGACAGGCGGCGTAGTGCTGCAGCGCCGACAGCGAGTACGGCCGGCGGCCGAGCCGCTGGGACGCGAGCGCCTCGGCCAACGGAATCGGAGACCCTCAACAGGCCATCGGCATCGGACCATTGCGTCTGGTGCCGTGCCCACCGCTCGCGCACCGATCGGCTGAGGCACGCGTTGAGCTCGAGCAGATATCGCGCACGGCCGGCGACGCTTGCGCGCGATCGCGCTCGTCAAAGAGCGGCCGCAGAATCGCGAGGTCGTGCTCGAGCGTGTCGATGGCGCGCAGAGCGTCGGCCGGCGCCGGCCAGGCCAGCGTGGCTGCGCCGGCATCGTAGGCGTCCTGCTGCAGATCGTCGTGCGACGGGATGCGGCCGGTCAGCGCGCGCTTGACGTCGAGCGCGTAGAACGACGCCACGCGCGGGCCGCGATTCGTTGACGTCGAGACGCGGGTACGACAGGTACAGGCGCTCGGTCGCGGCGCCGATGGCCAGCTGGAGCTGGAGACGCTCGTCGCTGGCGCGCTTGTCGCGCCGCGGCAGCGCGTCGCCCAGCAGGCGCCGCGCGTGGTCGAGCAAGCAGCGGATCCTCGCGCAGCTTCTGCGGGAAGATCCGTTCGGCCAGCCCGGGCACGAACACCACGCGAAACGCGCGACCGCGGGCCTGGTCGGGCGCGCCGACAAAGATCCGTCCGAAGCGTCGCGCCGGCGGCTCCACGGCCAGCAGGCGCAGCCGCTCGGCCAGCACCTTGCGCACCTCGCCGATGCCGACGGGACCGACCTCGGACATCGGCCGCAGCTCGGCCAGCACGCGCAGCACGCGCGTCGGACTGTCGCAGCACGCGTGGCGCGAGCCGCTCGAGCCTCGTGAGCCACTCGCCCCAGATGGCCGGCGTCTCGCGCCAGTCATCCAGCTGTTCGATCACAGGCAAGGCAAACGCTGCGCAAGTGGCCGAGGTGCTCGAGGTCGCGCGTCAGCGCGGCCGCGCGCGGCGCTTCCGGCTCGTCGGCCGCGAGTTCGGCGAGGCGCTGCCGGTACTCGTGCTCGAGGCCGTCGAGCCGGTGATCCAGCGATCGCGCCCGCCGATGACCGCGGATTCGACCAGCAGCGCCTCCCAGCGCCACGGCGCGCGCAGCGATCCGTCGACGACGGGCCATTCGAGCGCCGCCGTGCTTCGAAGCGGCGGCGCGTCAGGTTCTTCTGCCGTCGTGCCGTCGGTCACACCGGCCGACAACACTTCGTCATCTGGCGTCGACCAGCGCCGCAGGCACCGTCGGCTCCAGGGGATCGGGCACCTGCGCCAGTGAGAGGTACTCGGCAAAACGGCGAGCCGACAGACCCTCTTCGGCGCAATAGAGCAGCGCCAGCAACGCGCGGCCGGCCGGGTCGGGCCGCCGGGTGCCTCGATCGAACCAGGACGGAACCTCAGCGCGCGCCAGCGCGTGTTCGAGCAGGCCCAGGTACTGCTGCGGCGCGCGGACGAGCACGGCCATCTCGTCGAAGCGTACGCCGCGGCCGGCCTCGGCCAGCACGCGACGAGCGATCTCGACGGCCTCGCGCGCCTCGCCCGGCGCCGAGAACAGCTGCACCGTCGCCCGCTCGTCGGCCGGCAGGCGGCACGTCGGACTGGAAGATGTGCGTGCGGAGACGAGCGAGCCCGCCGATCCGGCGATTCGGTCAGCGTCTCGACCTCGGCCCCGCATCGCTCGGCCACGCGCAGCCGCGGCGTGCTCGATCGCCGGCCGGCAGCGTCATCAGCGTGTGTCGAGCCGCAAGGGCCAGGGCCGCTACGAACCGCAACTCGCTCTCGGACGCGAGCACGGGGTCGAGAGAAGCAACCGCCGCCCGACCACCAGTTGCGCGGCCACAGCCGTTGGCCGGCTCGAGCGCGTCGGTGGCCGAGGCCAGCAGCAACGTCCGGTCCGCCGCGCCGGCGTCGGTCAACTCGCGGTCGATGTAGGCCAGCAGTGTCGCCAGGTCCGGACCGCCCGGCAGCTGATCCGCCACCGCGCCGCCAGCGATGCCTGCCAGGCGCAGTTCGCCGATGGTGCGCGCCACCGCCCGAGGGAATCCCGGCGTCTGCGCGACGGGCGAGAAGTAGCGCAGGCTGCCGTCGGCAATCGCGCCGAAGATCGCGCGCGACGCGACGGCCTCGGCGCCAAGTGGCGAGCCCGGCAGTCGGCCACGCGCCGCCAGCGCGTCGATGCCGAGACGCGCGGCCAATTGCATCACGCTGAAGCGATGCCACCCGAGGCTGGCGCCACGGCCGCGTGGCCGCGCGGCGCGCCACGTCGTCGGCCGCACCTCGCGAAGGTGCAACGACGAGCACGTCTTGTTCGGGGCTGGAGTCGTGCAGGAATGCCGCGGCCTCGTGCAGCCGCAGCGCGTTGCTCGTGGACGTGATGATGCGGGTCGTGCCTGTCGAACTGCCGGTCGCCATGCCGGCCCTCCTTGCTCGGCGCCGCCACCGGCACCGGATGGCGCGACTATACCACCGTGGCCGCCTCGTTTCAGGAGATTGACGATTGACGATTACATGGTGACAAATCTGCAATTACAGAACTAATACACTCGATTCAGCCCGTTCTTGCTAGTGTTGTCCTCGGTTGAGGCCGATGAGAAGGCCGGGGAGCGTTCGGCAACCGCGCGCTCTCCGGTCTTTCGATGTACCTCCCGAGGAGAATCGCCGGTGAGCGTAGAGATTCCGCTGCACGCCAAGCGTGAGCAGCCGTTACAGCACGATCAACTGGATTACGTTCGCGGCCATGAGCGCCTTCCACGTCGGCGCCGTCGCCGCGCTGTTCTACTTCTCGTGGACGCGCGGTCCTGCTCACGGCGTTCTTCTACTGGATGTGCATCGGCCTGGGCATCGGCATGGGCTATCACCGGCTGCACACGCACCGGTCGTACAAGGTGCCCAAGCTGCTCGAGTACTTCTTCGCCGTCTGCGGCACGCTGACGCTCGAGGGCGGGCCGATCTTCTGGGTCGCCACGCACCGCCTCCACCACCAGCACTCCGACACCGACAACGACCCGCACACGCCGCATCACGGCGGCTTCTGGGCGCACATGGGATGGATCCTCTTCGGCGAGGGCCACCACAACGACACCGAAGCTGATGTCGAAGTACGCGCCCGACCTGGCCGCCGATCCGTTCTACCTGTGGCTCAACACCTATCACTGGGTGCCGCTGACGGTGTTCGGCCTGGTGACGCTGGCGCTCGGCGGCTGGCCGATGGTCTGCTGGCTCGTGTTCTTCCGCGTCACCGCCGGCCTGCACGCGACGTGGCTGGTGAACTCGGCCACGCACATGTGGGGCTCGCGCCGGTTCCAGACGCAAGGACGACTCGAAGAACAGCTGGTGGGTCGCCGTCCTGACCTTCGGCGAAGGCTGGCACAACAACCACCACGCCCACCCGACCTCGGCCCGCCATGGCCTGGCGTGGTACGAGTTCGACCTGACCTGGCTCCAGATCAAGCTGCTCGAGTCCTTCGGCGTCGCCCAGCGCGTCCGCGTCGTCGACGTCGACGGCCGCCAGAAGCGCCAGGAACAGCAGGCGGCTTAGCTACTGACGACTGCACGATTGACGATTGACGACTAAGGTACGGGCCACAGCTGAGCGCGGGCATCGTGCCCGAGCTGAAGCCGGACGCGCCTACAGCTCGTAACTCGTCAACTCGTCAACTGTCTATGCTAGTCCCATGGTCCCCGGGACCACTCGCAAGAGCCTGGTCTTCATCATCCTCGGCGCGTGCCTGGTCGCCCTGGCCATCGCGCTCAACGTCAGCTGGATCGTCATCAACTGGCGCGCCGGGGTGCTGCTCGTCCTCGGCATCATCTTCTTCCTGGTCATCATCGGCGGGCTGGTCCTCAACACGATCTTTCTCGTGCGCGAAGTCCGGCGCAACGAGCAGCACGACGCGTTCATCAACGCCGTCACGCACGAGCTGAAGACGCCGATCGCCTCGATTCGGCTCTACCTCGAAACGCTGCAGCGCCGCGAACTCCCCGACGACAAGCGCAGGGAGTTCTACGGCATCATGCTCGCGGACAGCGACCGGCTGCTCGACCTGATCGAGCAGGTCCTGCGCGCCGGCCGGCTCGCGCCAGCGCCTGCTGCACCAGTCACGGCTCGACCTGCGCTCGCTCGTGCGGGAAAGCGTGGACCTGGCGCGCGCTGCGCCACCACCTGCCTGCCGAGGCGCTGACCTACGTCGAGCACGTCGACGCCGAGGCTGCACGGCCACCGTGATGGGCGACGCCGACGAGCTGAAGGCCGCGCATGTCGAACCTGATCGACAACGCCATCAAGTACTCGGGCGGCGACGGTGCAGGTGGAAGTGGAGCTGCTGGCCCTCGATCCGCGCCGGGTGGCCGTGCGCGTGCGCGATCGCGGCATCGGCATCTCCAAGACCGAGCTCAAGCGCATCTTCCGCCGCTTCTATCGGATCCCGGAAGCCGTGGCCATGCGCGTGAAGGGCAGCGGCCTGGGCCTGTTCATCGTCCGCTCGGTCGCGCGCAAGCATGGCGGACGCGTGTCGGCCGAAAGCGACGGCCCCGGCCAGGGCAGCACATTCACGATGCAACTGCCGATTGCTCCCACGTCATGACGCGCATCCTGATCGTCGAAGACGAACAGCACCTCGCCGACGGGCTGCGCTTCAACCTCGAAGCCGAGTGCTACGACACCGAGGTCGTGGACACGGGCGAGGCAGCGCTCGACCGCCTCCAGGTGACCGACCCGCCGGTGGATCTGATGGTGCTCGACGTGATGCTGCCGGGGCTCAACGGCTTCCAGGTGGCGACGAGCTGCGCGCGCAGGGCGTCCTACGTGCCCGATCCTGATGCTCACTGCGCGCGGCGCGCCGACGACGTCGTGAAGGGGTTCGAGGCCGGGCGCCGACGACTACCTGCCGAAGCCGTTCGAGCTGACCGTGCTGATCGCGCGCATCGGCGCGCTGCTTCGCCGCCACGCCTGGGGACGCCGCCGCACGGCCGTGCGCCGCCCGGCGACCGCCGCCGACCGCTACGACGTTTGCCGGGCGCGAGATCGACTTTGCCGCGCTCGAGCTGCGGCGAGACGGGCGCACCCTGCCGCTCACGCTGATGGAGGCCAACCTGCTGCGCTATCTGGTCCAGCGCGAGGGACAGGTCGTCTCGCGCAAGGACATCCTCGAGCAGGTCTGGGGCGTGCACGAGGACACCGACACCCGCGCCATCGACAACTTCATCGTGCGCCTGCGCCGGCACATCGAAGACGACGCCGCGTCGCCCGAAGCACCTGCTGACCGTGCGCAGCGTCGGCTACCGCTTCGTCGCCGCCCCGCCGGCGTAGACCAGTACGCCGCACGCGGCACTCGGCACCTGGCCACTTCGATATACTCCCCAATGCTGCACGCCGATCGCTATTTCAGCCCGATCCCCGCCGTGCGCGACATCGCACGCGAGCTGTATCGAGCTGGCGGCGGCCTACCCGCTGGTGTGCCCGCACGGGCACGTCGACCCCAGGCTGCTCGCGCTCGACGAGCCGTTTCCCGATCCGGCGACGCTGATCGTGATCCCGGATCACTACATCGTCCGGATGCTGTACTCGCAGGGCGTGCCGATGGAGGCGCTGGGAATCCCTCGCGTCGACGGCGGGCCGACCGAGATCCGATCCGCGGCGGATCTGGCAGATGTTCGCCGACCACTTTCACCTGTTTCGCGGAACGCCGAGCGGCGCCTGGCTGTCGCACGAGTTCGAAGGCGTGTTCGGCATCGACCGAGCCGCTGACCGCCGCGTCGGCCATGCGGATCTACGACCGGATCGACGCGCTGTCTGCGCCCGGCCGGAGTTTCGGCCGCGCGCCCTGTTCGACCGGTTCCGCATCGAGGTGCTGTGCACGACCGATGCGGCGACCGACTCGCTCGAGTGGCACCGACCACATCCGGCGAGTCGGGCTGGACCGGCGCCGTGCGGCCCGACGTTCCGGCCCGACCTGGCCATCAACCTGCGGCATCCGGGCTGGCGCGCGGAGATCGGGCGCCTGGCGCGCGCAGACCGGCCTCGACATCACGTCCTACGCCCGCTACATCCAGGCGCTCGAGCAACGGCGCGCAGTTCTTCAAGCAGATGGGCGCGACGCGCCACCGATCACGCGGCGGAGACACCGTTCACCGCCGAGCTGTCGCCTGCCGAGGCCGAGGCCGTGTTCCAGCGGGCCCTGGCGGGCCGCGCCACGCCCGAGCGATGCGCGGCTGTTCACCGGGCACATGCTGATCGAGATGGCCCGGATGAGCGTGGACGACGGCCTGGTGATGCAGCTGCACCCGGGCTCGGACCGCAACCACAACCAGCCGATCTTCGAGCGCTTCGGGCCCGATCGCGGGTGCGACATCCCGCTGGCGACCGAATACACGCGCAACCTGAAGCCGCTGCTCAACAAGTACGGCAACGACCCGCGGCTGACCCTGGTGCTCTTCACGCTCGACGAGACGACGTACTCGCGCGAGCTGGCGCCGCTGGCCGGCCACTACCCTGCCTTGCGCCTGGGCCCGCCGTGGTGGTTCTACGACAGCATCGAAGGCATGACGCGCTTCCGCTACCAGGTCACCGAAACCGCCGGCATCTACAACACGGCCGGCTTCAACGACGACACGCGCGCCTTCCCGTCAATCCCCGCGCGGCACGACCTCGCACGCCGCGTGGACGCGAACTTCCTCGCCGAGCAGGTGTCGCGCCACGTCATCTCGCTCGACGACGCGCGGGAGATGATCGGAGCGCTGACGTACGAGCTCGTCAGGAAGACGTACAGACTCTCGTGACAGTGCTGGGTGCCAGGTGCGTGGTGCTCGCAGTGCGGTGCCGGTGTGCCGAGGTGCTGGATGCTGAGTGCGTCACGTTGCGCCCTGAAACACCGCCGGCACAGCGTGTGATAGCGGTCCCACTTGACGACGCCGTGATAGCGGAAGAGCGCGCGCTGCCGCTCGCAGCCGGCACAGACCTTCCGCACCGCGCGCCTCGGTGCGCGGGGCTTTCCCAGGAATCGCGCGGCGCGCTGCATGCCCCGCGCCCATTTCAGCCAGAAACAACGCCACACCCGCAAACACCAGCGACAACGCCATGGCCGCCTCCTTCGATGTGCCCCTACAATCGCTCCTGGGCGGACAGGAAAGGACAATCGGAATTGCAATTGCAGATTGCAGATTGACGATTGTCGCTGGCTGCGAAGTCCAGAGGCTGAGGCCTGTGCGAATCCGAGGCTGAAAGGTATTCCCTTGAAACGAGCCCGTGGACAGGAAGTCATCCGGCAGTGGAAGTTGCTCAAGGAGACCGAGGCGGCCCGCTACGGCCTCACCGTCGAGCAGTTGGCCGAACGGCTTGGCGTCACGTCGCGGACGATCCGCCGCGACCTTTCGCAGTTGCAGGAGGCCGGCTTCCCCCTCGAGCAGCGTCAGCGGGACACCAGGCGCGCCTGGAGCCTCAATCGGGAGGCGTTCAAGGGCCTGGTGGACTCGGGGCTGACGCTGGCGGAACTGTGCGCGCTCTACTTCAGCCGGGCGTTGATGGAGTTTCTGGCCGGCACGCCGTTCAAGCAGGACCTGGCCAGCGCCTTCGAGAAATTCGAGCAGTGCCTGACGCCGGCACAGCTGAAGCACCTCGAGGACTTCCCGAAGGTGCTGGCTGCCAGGCCCGAACCCAGAAAGAAGGCCGGCAGCGAGGCGCCGTCATACGTGGGCCGGCTCACGACCGCCGCCCTCGAACATCGCCGCGTGTCGATGACGTACCACTCGTTTCACAGCCGGAAGGTCAAGAGCTACGTGATCGAGCCGTACCAGATCTACTACGCACAAGGGCGGCCTGTACGTCTTCGCCGTCGTGCCGGCCTACGGCGAGGCCCGCCAGTTCGCCATCGAGCGCATCAAGACACTCCGCACGACCGACGAGCGCTTCGTGCCCGACGCGACGCTGGATCTGGCGCGCCATGCCGACTCGCTCGGCGTCCATCTGGGCGGCAAGCCGGAGTCGGTGACCATCGAGTTCCAACCCGAGGCCGCGCCCTACGTCGCCGAGCGCGAGTATCACGCCAGCCAGAGCGTCGAGACTGCGTGACGACGGATGCCTGGTGCTCAAGATGCGTGTCGCAGTGGACTTCGCGCTCGTGCGCCTGGGTGCTTGGCTTCGGGCCGCGCGCGCGGGTGCTGGCGCCTCGCCGGCTGGCGCAGGTCATCCTCGAGCAGATCGAGGACATGCGCGCAAACTACGCGCCGGCCCTGCCTGGGCTGGCCAGGACGCGGCCGGGGCGCTCACAGAAGGGCCTGCCGTTCACGACGAAAGCGCGCTGATCTCCGCGTCCAGGTCGGCGGCGGCCCGCTCCAGCATCGCCCGGTGCGCCGGCTGACTGGCACGCCCCAGCGCGTCGCGCACCCTCGCCAGCGAGAGCTGGAGCGCGGCTCGCCTGTCGGCGATGGCGCGCGCCTCTGGTGAAAGCCGTGGACGCTGGGCCACTGCCCCGGCGTCGGCCTGCTGCGACTCCACCGACTTGCTTTCCCACCCACGTGCCACTTGACACCTCGTCACGCTGACGCTCACCGATCTGGTCGTTGATCAGCGCGTTGGCCTCGTCATCGATCACGTCGGCATCGGCTGGCGGCGTCTGCGTACGGGCGTACAGGAACGACACCGTGAAGATGACGACGATCAGGCCGAGCGACAGCCACTTCGGCACCAGGAAATGGATCCACCCGAGGCTGTGCGCGTACTCGATCAGCAGCTTGATCCCGACCCACGCGATGATGACAAACGCGCCGTCGACCAGCGCCGGATAGCGCCGGACGATGGCCAGCAGCTGGCCGATCACCATCCGCATCGCGACGATGCCGAGCAGCCCGCCGGTGATGATCACCCACAGCTTCGGCGACATCGCCACGGCGACCAGGATCGAGTCGATCGCAAAGACGATGTCGGTGAGCTCGACCTTCACCACCGTCGCCCAGAACGCCGACAGCCCGAGCCAGGGCCTGGCCTTCGGCGGCGTGCGCCGCTCCTGCGCGTCGCCGCCGCGGAAGAAGTGGTGGTACGGCAGCCACAGCAGGTAGAGCCCGCCGACGAGCTGCACGAGCCGCAGCTGGATCATGTGCGCCGCAAAGACCGTCGCCGCGATGCGGAAGGCGAAGGCGCCGAGGATGCCGTAGCGCAGCGCCTGGCGCTGCTGCTCCTTGGGCAGGCCCAGCACGAGGACGGCCAGGACCATGGCGTTGTCGGCGCTCAGCAGGCCTTCGAGCACGACGAGCAGCGCGATGGTGATGAGGTCGGACGGGACGAAGTCTAGGTCAACGGCGGCGGGCAGGTTCGGGATCGGCGTCGCGGGCCGGATTGCCCTCGCCAGATGCACATTGAGGGTACCACGGCACAGTTGACACGACGCGTATCAATGTCTATACTTGATCCGACGCAAGTTAGACCATGGCGCTGGCGCAGGACCTCTATCTGATCAGCGTGGCGGCGCGGATGCTCGGCATGCACCCGCAGACGCTGCGCAAGTACGAACGGCTCGGGCTGGTGCAGCCGCCCCGCACGCTCGGCAGCATGCGTGTGTACACCGGGCAGGAGACTCGAGCGCCTCCGCCTGATCAAGCATCTGGTGGACGACGTGGGCATCAACCTGGCCGGCGTGCAGCGGCTGCTGTCGGTGGCCGAGGTCGTCGAGCGCATGCGGCCCGCTGCTCGACGACGAGCACATGGGGCGCACCGACGCGCGACAGCACCTGGCGCGGGAATTCGAGGCGCTCAGCCGGATCCTGGGGCTCTGACGCGATGGACTTCAAGGACTACTACCAGACGCTCGGGCTCTCCAAGACCGCCACCGACAAGGAGATCAAGAGCACGTACCGGAAGCTGGCGCGCAAGCACCACCCCGACGTCAATCCGGGCGACAAGGCGGCCGAGGCGAAGTTCAAGGAGATCAACGAGGCCTACGAGGTGCTCGGCGATCCCGACGAAGCGGAAGAAGTACGACGAGCTGGGCGCCAACTGGCGGATGTACGAGCAGGGCGGCACGCCCGGCGGCGCCGGCTTCGACCACGGCGGCTGGTCGGTGAACATGGGCGGCGGAGGCCCCGGCGGCTTCCGCACGATGAGCGAAGACGAGATGCGCGAGATGTTCGGGACGGACAACCCGTTCTCGGACTTCTTCAACACGTTCTTCGGCGGCGGCGACCCCGGCGAGGCGCGGCGGCCGCGCGGCGGCCGCGGCCGCAGCCGCAAGGGCCGCGACCTCGAGCACGAGATCACGCTCTCGCTCGAGGACGCCGATCAGGGCGTCACGCGGCGTCTGGCGCTCAAGCACGACGGCCACGCGCGGACCGTGGACGTGCGGATTCCCGCCGGCGTCGGCGACGGCTCGCGGGTGCGCGTGACCGGCGAGGGCGAAGCAGGCGCCGGTGGCGGCGCGGCCGGCGACTTGTATCTGCGGATCCAGCTCGCGCCGCACGGCACCTTCGAGCGCAAGGGACGCGACCTCTACACGCGCGTGCGCCGTGCCGCTCACGGTGGCCGTGCTCGGCGGCGAAGTGGACGTGCCCGCGCTGGGCGGCCGCACGCTGCGCCTCAAGGTCCCGCCGGGGACGCAGAGCGGCCAGATCTTCCGGCTGCGCGGCCAGGGCATGGCGCTTGCCGGCAAGGCCGGCGAGCGGAGCGACCTGTACGCCACCGTCGACGTGCAGCTGCCGCGACAGGTGACCACGGAACAGCGCGACCACTTCGAGGCGCTGGCAAAGACAGGGGTCTGAGACGGGTCGTCGGGTTGGGTCAGGTTGGGTCAGGTTGGGTCAGGTTGGGTCAGGTTGGGTCAGGTTGAAGCGATTAGGTCAGGGCAATGAATCTCAACAAGTTCACCGAAAAGGCGCAGGAGGCCGTCATCGGCGCGCAGCAGCTCGCCGAGTCACTCAATCATCCGCAGATCGAGCCCGAGCACCTGCTGGTCACGCTGGTCGAGCAGGACAACGGCGTGGTGCCGGCCCTGCTGCGGAAGCTGCAACTCGACCCGGCCGCCATCGCCCGCGAGGCGCGCGCGGCCGTCGGCAAGCAGCCGCAGGTCCACGGCGGATCGCAGGCGGCCATCTCGCCGCGCCTCAAGCTGGTCACGGACCTCGCGCAGGCCGAGGCCGGCCGGCTGAAGGACGAGTACGTCAGCACCGAGCACCTGCTGCTCGCCATCGCCGGCGAGACCGGCCGCTCCCCTGCCGCCCGGTTGCTGCAGGCGCACGGGCTGACGCCCGATCGCATCCTGTCGGCGCTCACCGAGGTGCGAGGCAGCCAGCGCGTCACGGATCAGAACCCCGAGAACAAGTACCAGGCGCTCGAACGCTACGGCCGCGACCTGACGGCGCTCGCCCAGAAGGGCAAGCTCGATCCGGTCATCGGCCGCGACGAGGAGATCCGCCGCGTGATCCAGGTCCTGTCGCGCCGCACGAAGAACAACCCCGTGCTCATCGGCGAGCCCGGCGTCGGCAAGACCGCCGTCGTCGAGGGCCTGGCCCAGCGCATCGTGCGCGGCGACGTCCCGGAGGGGCTGAAGGACAAGAAGATCATCGGGCTCGACATGGGCGCGCTGGTGGCCGGCGCGAAGTATCGCGGCGAGTTCGAGGAGCGCCTGAAGGCGGTCCTCAAGGAGATCGTCGATTCGGAGGGACAGATCGTCCTGTTCATCGACGAGCTCCACACCGTGGTCGGCGCGGGCGCGGCCGAAGGGTCGCTCGACGCGTCGAACATGCTCAAGCCGCTGCTGGCGCGCGGCGAGCTGCACACGATCGGCGCGACCACGCTCGACGAGTACCGCAAGCACATCGAGAAAGACGCCGCGCTCGAGCGCCGCTTCCAGCCGGTGACCGTCGGCGAGCCCAGCGTGGAGGACACGATCAGCATCCTGCGCGGGCTGCGCGAGCGCTACGAGATCCACCACGGCGTGAAGCTCAAGGACTCGGCGCTGGTGGCGGCCGCGGTGCTGTCGCAGCGCTACATCGCCGACCGCTTCCTGCCGGACAAGGCCATCGACCTGGTGGACGAAGCGGCGGCGCGCCTGCGCATGGAAATCGACTCGATGCCGGTGGAGCTCGACGAGATCGAGCGCCGCGTGATGCAGCTCGAGATCGAGCGCGAAGCGCTCCGCAAGGAGAAGGACAAGGCCTCGCGCGAGCGGCTCGAGAAGCTCGACAAAGAGCTGGCCGACCTCAAGGAGAATCGCGGCCGACTGAAGGCGCAGTGGGAGCAGGAAAAGGACGCGATCCAGCAGACGCGCAAGCTCAAGGAAGAGCTCGAAGCCCTTCGGCTCGAGATCGAGCGGGCGCAGCGGGCTGGCGACTACGCCAAGGCGTCCGAGCTGCAGTACGGCCGGCTGCCGCAGCTCGAAAAGGAGATCCAGGTGCGCGAAGTGCACCTGACCTCCGGCGCTCGCATGCTGAAGGAGGAGGTCGACGAGGAAGACATCGCCGCGGTGGTCAGCCGGTGGACGCACATCCCCGTCAGCAAGTTGATGGAAGGCGAAATCCAGAAGCTCCTGCGCATGGAGGAGCGGCTGCACCTGCGCGTGGTCGGGCAGGACGAGGCCGTCACGGCGGTCGCCAACGCGATCCGGCGCGCCCGAGCCGGCTTGCAGGATCCAAACCGGCCGCTCGGCAGCTTCCTCTTCCTGGGCCCGACCGGTGTCGGCAAGACGGAGATGGCGCGAGCGCTCGCCGAGTTCCTCTTCGACGACGAGCATGCGCTGGTCCGGATCGACATGTCGGAGTACCAGGAGAAGCACACCGTCTCCCGGCTGGTGGGTGCGCCTCCGGGGTACGTGGGTTACGATGAGGCAGGCCAGCTCACCGAGGCCGTGCGGCGGCGCCCGTACGCGGTGGTCCTCTTCGACGAGATCGAGAAGGCGCACCCCGAGGTCCTCAACGTCATGCTGCAGTTGCTCGACGACGGCCGGCTGACCGACGCGAAGGGCCGGACGGTGGATTTCAAGAACACGGTCGTCATCATGACGTCGAATCTTGGCAGCCACCTCCTCACCGAGCGCGACGCGGGCGACACCATCGCCGAAGGCGTGCGGCGCCAGGTGATGGACGTGGTGCGCACGCACTTCCGGCCGGAGTTCCTGAACCGGATCGACGAAGTGATCCTCTTCCATCCGCTCAGCCGCACGCACCTGGCGTCGATCGTCGATATCCAGGCGCGTCACCTGCTGCAGCGGCTCGAGGATCGGAAGATTCACGTCGAGCTCTCGGCGGCGGCGCGCGAGCTGCTGGTGCGCGAAGGCTACGACCCGGCGTACGGGGCCCGGCCGCTGAAGCGCACGATCCAGAAGCTGGTGCTCGACCCGCTCGCCCGGCGCGTGCTCGAGGGCGAGTTCAGCGAGGGCGACACCGTGACGATCGACGCCGACGGCGGCGCGCTCGTCTTCCGGAAGGCGGCCGTGGCCGCCCCGGTCTAACAGGAGCGTTCTTGGCCAAACCTCCCCTGCTGCCGCCGCGCGGCGAGCGCAAACCCGGCGAACGCCGGTCGCTGACACCGCAGCGCCCGGCGTTCTCGATCTGGTACGTCCTCGGGTTGCTCCTGCTGCTGGCCGTCGCGCAAGCCTGGTTCCTCGGCACCGGGGGACGCTCGATCCCCTACAGCGAGTTCAAGGCGCTGGTGCGCGCCAACCAGGTCACCGAGGTCACCGTCGGCGATCAGACCATCGGCGGCAAGCTCAAGGAAGCGCGCGGCGAAGGGCGGCAGCGCTCCGACGCCTTCATCACCACGCGCATCGAGGACCCCAAGCTGGTCGAGGACCTCGAGGCGCACCAGGTCAAGTACACCGGCGAGGTCGTCAGCCGGTGGCTCCCGGAGATTCTCGGGTGGGTCATCCCGCTGCTGCTGCTGGTCGCCCTCTGGAGCTTCTTCTTCCGGCGGATGGGCGGCGCCGAAGGCGGCGTGATGTCGTTTGCGCGCAGCCGCGCGAAGATCTACGCCGACGACGACGTGAAGGTGAGCTTCGCCGACGTGGCCGGCGTGGACGAGGCCGAAGACGAGCTGCGCGAGATCGTCGAGTTCCTGAAGAACCCCAAGAAGTACACCACGCTGGGCGGCCACATTCCCAAGGGCGTGCTGCTGGTCGGCCCCCCGGGCACCGGCAAGACGCTGCTGGCGCGCGCCGTGGCCGGCGAGGCGAAGGTGCCGTTTTTCAGCCTCAGCGGGTCCGAGTTCGTCGAGATGTTCGTCGGCGTCGGCGCCGCGCGCGTGCGCGATCTGTTCCAGCAGGCCGAGGCCAAATCGCCGTGCATCGTGTTCATCGACGAGCTCGACGCGCTGGGCAAGGCGCGAGTGCAGAGCCCGATGGGCAGCCACGAAGAGCGCGAGCAGACCCTGAACCAGCTGCTGGCGGAGATGGACGGCTTCGACTCGAAGAAGGCCGTGATCATCATGGGCGCGACCAACCGGCCCGAGGTGCTCGACCCGGCGCTGCTGCGTCCGGGACGGTTCGACCGCCAGGTGCTGGTGGACAAGCCCGACATCAACGGCCGCGAGGCCGTGCTGAAGATTCATGTGCGCACGGTCAAGGTCTCTCCGGAGGTCGACCTGCGCACCATCGCGAGCCGCACCGTCGGATTTGCCGGCGCCGACCTGGCGAACCTGGTCAACGAGGCGGCGCTGCTCGCGGCACGCAAGGACAAGACGGCCGTCGACATGCGCGACTTCGACGAGGCCATCGACCGGCTCATCGCCGGGCTCGAGAAAAAGCGCGTGATGAACGAGACCGAGCGGCGGACGGTGGCCTATCACGAGTCGGGCCACGCCATCGTGGCCTCGGCGCTCCCCGGGCTCGACCCCGTGCACAAGATTTCCATCGTGCAGCGCGGCTTCGGCGCGCTGGGCTACACGATGCACCTGCCGCTCGAGGACCGCTACCTGCGGACGCGCACGGATCTGCAGTACCAGCTGGCCGTGCTGCTGGGCGGCCGCACCGCCGAAGAGATCGCGCTCGGCGAGATCTCCACCGGCGCGCAAAACGATCTGCAGCGCGCCTCCGACCTGGCGCGCGCGATGGTCACCGAGTGGGGCATGAGCGACGCCGTCGGCGCCATCAGTTACGCGGGCGAAAGCCGCGGGCGATTCCTCGACGTCGGCCTTGCGCCCGAACGCGGCCACTACGCCGAGCACACGGCGCAACTCATCGACAGCGAGGTCAAGCGAATCCTCACCGAGGCGCACGACCTGGCGCGCACCACCCTGGTCGAACGCCGCGACTACCTCGAGACCGTGACCACTCGCCTGCTGGAACGTGAGGTGATGGAAGGCGACGAACTGCGCGAGATTCTGCGCGCCGTCCCCCACTGCCGTTCCGCCCGCCTCGGCCCGCCGGCCTGACGACGCGAGGGCCATCACGCATTTCAGATCTGAGCTGACGTGTTCCACTTCGGAACGCGGCACCGGTCGGCGCCGCACGCCCTCTCGCAATCCAGAACCACAACATCCGTCGACGAGTTAGCGCCGCGACGCCGCGCCGGGCACCGCATTTGCCCCTGTGCTGCCATACCCCAGCCCCGGAGTGATGCATGCGGTCACGAAACACTCTTGCGGGCCTTGCAATGCTGGTCGTGGCCCTTGGCCAGACCAGCCAGACTCTGTGGGCCGACAACGGCCCATACACGGTGCAGGATGTCGGTCCGGCAGGGGCATCGGCCTCGGCGTCAACGCCAGCGCGGTCGTCGTCGGCACCGACGGCTCGGCGGCGCCGCACACGGCGTTTCTGACCCCGTTCGGCGGCGGCTCGCAGCTGCGGGCTCTGCGCCGACGACGTGGCTGCCGGCAGCGACGACGTGGCCATGGCGTGCACCCCGATGGCTGGGCCGTGGGGCACTCGACCGGATCGACTTACTTTACACCAAGCCGGTGAGCTTCACAGGGCTGGCAGCGCTACTCGACCTGGCGCCGACTCGGCGATGATGGGCGCGGCACGCGCGGTCAACGCGTCGGGCGCGATTGCGGCTGGGTCGTACGACGGCACGGGTTCCAGGCCGTCATCTGGACCGAGGGCACCCGGTCGACCTTCGGGCCCTTCCGCGTTCGGCTACGCGCTCAACGACAGCGGCGTGATCACCGGCACGCGTGCAGGTGGGCCTACGTCGCGCGCCTTCACCTGGTCGGCCGCGAGGCTCGCCGACGGAACTGCCGTCGCTCGGCGGCAACACGTCTGAAGGCAACGGCATCAACAATCACGGCGACGTCGTCGGCGACTCGTTCCGCAGCGCGTTGCTCGACGAGATCGCGGTGCTGTGGCCGGCCATCGGCGGCATGGTCCCACTCGGCACCTTGGAGGCGCGACTCGCTGTGGGCTGACCAGCAGCGCGCGCGACATCAACAACCACCGGCAGATCGTCGGCTACGCGCTCGATGCCGCGGGCGCTTCGCGCGCCTTCCTGTCGAGTGCGGGCGCGGCGATGGTCGACCTCAACACGTCTGCTGCCAGCCGACAGCGGCTGGGTGCTGCTGAGCGCCAACGCGATCAACGACGCCGGCCAGATCGCCGGCGAGGGCATGCTTCAACGGCGAACGGCGCGCGTTCCTGCTGACGCCGCCGGTGGCGACGGACACGACGCCGCCGGTCGTCTCGAGCGTCACGACGACGCCCAACAGCATCTGGCCGCCGAAGCATCAGATGGTGGATGTCACGGTGGGCGTAGGGCCAGCGACGACTCCGGCGAGACGCCGGTCTGCGGCGTCGGTCAGCGTCGTGAGCAGCGAGCCGGACAACGGCGACGGCGACGGCGACACGTCGTCGGACACCGAAGTCGTGGGCCCCAATCATGTGCGCGTGCGGGCGGAGCGGTCCGGACCGGTCCGGCGCGCGCATCTACACCGTGACGGTGCAGTGCACCGACGGCAGCGGCAACGCCGCCACGGGCGTGACGGCACGGTCACCATCGGCGAGGGCGCTGGCGAAGTCTGCAGGCGAAGGCGAAGAAGTAGGCGGGCGCGATGGACCGCGCCGGGGCACGGGCAGGCCTGCTCGTGCCCCGGTTGCTCTTGTACCGGCGCTAGCGCGGCGTCGGTGCCACTGCAGGCTTCGGCGTCGGCGACGGCGTGGGGGTCGGCGTCGGCATGGGTGCCGCCGACGGCGTCTTCCGGCGCCTCGGCTGCGGTGCTTGCTCTCCGCGATCGTGTCGCCATCGGCAATCTGTGAGAGCGCGAAGATCGCCTGCCGCCGCACGTCGGGGCTCTCGTCCTTGAGCGCGGCGGTCAGCGCGGCCACGGCGCTCTCGTCGCCGATCTGGCTCAGCGCAAACGCCGCCTGCTGCCGCACGTCCTCGCTCTCGTCTTTCGCGAGCAGCGGGAGGATGGCCGGCACCGCGCTGTGCTGTCGCCCAGCTGCGAGAGCGCAAACAGCGCCTGCTCCCGCACGTCCTCGCTGGTGTCCTTCAACGCATCAATGAAGGCCGGGACCGCCGACCGGTCGCCGATCTGCGACAACGCGAAGAGCGCCTGCTCACGGACGTCTTCGTCGCTGTCCTTGAGCGCCGCCTGCAGCGCGGGCACGGCCTGGACGGCCTTCAGCTGCGACAGCCCGAACGCCGCCTGCTCCCGCACGTCCGGCTCGACGTCCTTGAGCGCGGCGGTCAACGGCTCGATGGCCCGGCTGTCGCCCAGCTGGCCCAGCGAGAACGCCGCCTGCTCGCGCACCTCGGCGTCCTCGTCCTTCAGCGCCTGCACCAGCGTGTCGTAGGCGAGCGGCGCGCCCAGGCGCGTGAGCGCCTGCATGGCCTGCTTGCGCACGTCGGGGTCCGAGTCCTTCATCGCCTCGGTGAGACCCGCGATGACGGCCGGCGACACCGTGCGCGCCTGTGACTTCTGCGCGCTTCTGCGCGTTCTGCGTGCTGCTCGTTCGTGGTCTCGCCGAACGCGAACTCACGCAGCCCCTCCGACACGCCCTCGGCCGCTCCACTGGCGACAGCGTCGACGACGGCCGACGCCACATCTCCTGTCTGCGCGACCAGCGAACCGACCACGCGGCTCGCGACGGCGCTGATCTGCGCCGACTCGGCAGCCGTCAGACGTGCCGACCGACGTCGCCGTCGACGTCGCGCGACCGACGATCGAGATGCTCGATGGCGGCACGTTGACGTGCCCGGGAGTCGGCGTTGGCGTCGGCGTCGGCGTCGGAGCCGGCGCCGCCTGCTCCACCAGCGACGCGACCTCGTCGATGACGACGCTCGCCTCTCGCGCGACCGGCTGCACGCTCGCCACCGGCACGACCACCGCGACCAGCGCCGCGGCCAGGCGCCACGACCCGCGCGCGCCGATGACGCGGCGGGCCCGGCGTCCATCGAGAATCGCCAGCAGCCGGCCCTCGAGCTCCGAGGGCCGCGCCATGGCCAGGGCCGCGGCCGACAGCGATCGGCGCTCGGTCACCGTGCGCGCGATATCGAGCAGGTGCTGCGCGTAGTCGGCGCCGCGCATGCCGGCTTCGAGCACCAGGTCGTCGCAGGCGCGCTCACGTTCGGCGCGCAGGCGTCGCGCGGCGATCCACGTGAGCGGGTTGAACCAGTACGCGGCGCAGGCGATCTGCGACATCGCCTGGACGAGGCAGTCGCGCCGGCGCACGTGCGCCAGTTCGTGGAGCAGCACGACGCGAATCCGCTCGTCGGTCCACGTCGCCAGCGCGCTGGCCGGGACGACGACCACGGGCCGCAGCACGCCGCTCGTGAAAGGCACCGAGACGTGATCCGAAGCCAGCAGCGCCGGCGATTCGGCGCAGTCCCAACTCGGCTGACGCGACGTCGCTGGCATCGCGCCAGCGCAGGTCGAACACCGGCTCGGCGTTGCGCGTGAGCCAGCGCACGGAGGCGACGCTGGCAAAGTAGCGGCCGATGATCGCGGCGGCGACGCTGGCCCACAGCAGGCCCAGCCAGTCCGCGGTCGAGCGCGAGCCGGCCACCGTCTGCCGGCGGCGCCTGTGCGGGCACGGTCACCTGCGCGCGCGGTCAGCTCGGCAGCCGGCAGCGCGTGCGTCGCGACAGTGGCAGTCGGCGTCGGACGCGGCCTCGGCCGTGAAGGCGGCACGTTCGGCGACGAGGGCACGACGGCGAGCGCCGGTGGGCGCCGGCAGGACGGCCACCCGCCACGAGGGCAGCACGTCCGGCGAGCATCGGGCACCGCCAGCGCGGCCAGCAGGGCCGTTGCCCAGACCGCGTGGCGCACGCGCCGCCGGACGGCGGCCAAGCAGGCGCGTGGCGCCCCAGGCGACGGCGAGGACCAGCGTGACGCGCCAGGCTGCATCGAGCATGACGGTGAGGGTGCCGGGCGTGAGAGCCATTTACACGTCCTCCTTGCGAGCCTGCTCGATGAGCGCGGCGAGTCGTTCCAGTTCTACCGGCGCCATGCGGGGGGCTTCGGTGCCAAGCAGCGCGGCCATGGCCTGTTCGGCCGAGCCGTCAAAGAAGGTCTGCACGACGTGCTTGAGCGCGGACTGCCGCGCCCGTTCACGATCGGCCCTTGGGACGTAGACGTAACGGGGGCCGTCCTGTTCGTGCCGGACGTGGCCCTTGTCTTCCAGGATGCGCAGCAGGGCGCGCACCGCCGAGTAGCTCGGGGCCTCGGGCAGCCCTTCCTGAACCTCGGCCGCGGTGGCGCGACCCCGCTGGAACAGCAGATCCATGATCTGCCGTTCGCGACGACTGAGATTGCCGAACAGTGCCTTGGCCACGCCGATTCGCTCCCTGGGCGGGCCGTCCGGGCCCGCGCCTGCTAAGAAACTAGCATTATTGACGTCGATCTGTCCACCGAAGTTCCCGGCTCCATCAATTCCCCAGCGCCTCCGCCAGGGCCCACGCCGCCATCTTCCTGACCTGGGCGTGGGTGTCCTTCATCGAGGCCGCCAGCGGATCGGACGCGCGGCTGTCGCCGATTTCGCCCAGCGCCCAGGCCGCCTTGGCCCGGACTTCCCACGACGGGTCCTTCAGCGCCGCGACCAGGCCATCGACGGCCAGCGGGCTTTCGATCTCGCCCAGGGCCCAGGCCGCCATCTCGCGCACGCGCACGTGCTCGTCCTTGAGCGCCTTGACCAGCCCGTTGACCGCGTCGGCGCTGCTGATTTCGCCGAGCGCCCAGGCCGCCTTCGCCCGCGGCCGCCAGTCCGCGTCCGCAAGCGCGGTCACCAGACCAGGGACCGCGCGCGCCTGCTCCAGTTCGCCGAGCGCCCACGCGACCATCTCGCGCACTTCCGGGTCCTCGTCCTTGAGCGCGCCGATGAGCGCGTCGACGGCGCGCACGTCGTCGATCTCGCCCAGCGCGTGTGCGGCCGTCGCGCGCACGCGCGGATGCGCATCGGCAAGGACGCGCGACACCGGCGCGCACCACGGACCCGTCGCCGCTTTCGCCAAGCGCCCAGACGACGTTGCGCCGCACCTGCCAGTCCGCATCGGCCAGCGTCGCGACGAGCCGGGGCATGGCGGGCGCGGCGGCCACGTGGTCGTCGAGCAAGCCAAGCGCGACGGCGGCATGACGTCGCACGGTCGAGGCCGGGTCGGCCAGCGCGGCCACCAGCGGCGCCACGGCCAGGCGGCCGATGCGCGCCAGCGCCCGTGCGGCCTCCTGCGCCGGCGAGCTGAGGCACACGACCGGCTCGGCGCCGAAGCTGGCGTTGTAGCCCCAGCCTCGATGGCTGCACTCGGACGTCTCGACGCGGGTGTCGTCGGACAGCAGTCGCACGAGTTGGGAGACCTGCGTCGACGTTGGCCGTGCCGCCATGTGCCGATCTCACACGCGGCCTGGGCGCGCGCCAGCGCGTCGGCGGCAGTCAGCGCCGTTCCGGCTGCGGGCTGCTGCTGGCGGGCGGCCACCGGCCGGGAGTGCGGCGTCGACCGCGGCGCTGCCGTGGGCACCATCGCCGCCAGGCAGAAGGCCAGAACCACGGAGTGCTTGGACCAGATCACGTTCGTCCCCCTTGAAATGCGGGCCGCCGACGAGCGGCGGCCGCGTGACTGCTAAGAAACTAGCACCGCTGCCACCCGCGTGTCCAGCAAAATGTTAATTTCTTAGCACAGGCGGCCTGACGCACCTGTGAACCCGTGAACCATGAACCTGAGAACCTGAACCCGTGAACCTGCGAACCCGTGAACTGTGAACCTGCAGATTCGGTCTTGCCAATGTTCGCAATGTAGGCATACAATGCCTGCATTGCAGACATGAAGACACCTCCCTATCTCGGAGAGTTCGAATACGCCGTCCTGCTGGCCGTCCTGCAGTTGCGCGAGGACGCGTACGCCGTCCCGGTGCGCGAGCTGATTGAAGGCCGCACGCAGCGCGCCGTCGCACGCGGCGCGCTCTACACCGCGCTCGAACGGCTCGAGGTCAAGGGCTGCGTGAAGTCGGCGCTGCGCGACGCCAGCGCCGAGCGCGGCGGGCGGCCTCGGCGCTATTTCACGGTGACGCCGACAGGGCTTGCTGCCCTGCGCAGCACCCACGCGGCGCTGCGAAACCTGGCCACCGGGCTCGAGTCCATCCTGGAGCAGCCATGATGGCCGCCCCTCCCCTGCTGGCCGAACGCGCGCTCGCGCTCGCCGTCGGCGACCCCGAATGGCGCGACGCCATCCTTGGCGATCTGCGCGAGGAGTTTGTGCGCATGGCTCGACGTCACGGCCTTCCGTACGCACGACGCTGGTACTGGGCGCAGGCCCTGGGCGTGGCCGCGCACCGCGCGGTCGCCCGCGTCACCGGCTCGCGGCGCAGCGCGCCGCTGTGCCATGCCCGACCCACCCGAGATCGCGAGCCGGCCGGCTGCTCGCTGCTTCTGGCACGACCTGCGGGCGGCCTGGCGGTCGCTGCGCCATCAACCGGCGCTGTCGCTGACGGTCGTCGCCATGCTGGCGCTCGGCCTGGCGGCCAACGCGACCATCTTCGCGCAGGCCGACGCCATCGTGCTGCGGCCGTTCCGGTACCCAGGCGTCGAACGGGCCGCCGTCGTCGCCTCCGACTCGCATCAGCGCTTCTACGATCGCGAGTCGGTGGCGCCAGGCGACTTCCTCGACTGGCGCGAGCAGGCGCGCGACGTCTTCGATCGCCTGGCCGCGATCGAATGGTGGGACCCGCAGTACCTCCTCGACGGCCCGCCGCAGCAGCTCACCGGCTTCCTCGTCTCGCCGGAGCTGTTCGAGATCGTCGGCGAGCCGGCGCTGCTGGGCCGCACGCTGATCGCCGACGACGCCACCGGTCAGACTCCGGTCGTCGTGCTCGGGTACGAGTTCTGGCGGCGCCAGTTCGGCGGGCGCCCCGACGTGCTCGGCCAGCAACTCCGGCTGGCGGGCGTGTCCCACCAGGTCGTCGGCGTGATGCCGGCGTCGTTCCGCGTGCCGTACGGCGTCGGACGTGTGGGCGCCGCTGGTGCTGACGCCCGAGGCGCAGGCCGAACGCACGCGCGGGTACTTGACGGTGCGTGGGCCGGCTCGCGCCCGGCGTCACCGTCGCCGCCGCCGAAGCAGCGGCTGCAGGCGATCCTCGTCGAGCAGCGCCGCGCGTTCCCGGACAGCCATGCCAAGCGCGAAGTCAGCGTGCGGACGTTCACCGACGGCTTCGGCGATGAGGGCGCGGGCCCGTTTATCGCCGTCTGGCAGATCGCGGCATTCGTGCTGCTGCTGGTGGCCTGCGCCAACGTCGCCAATCTCCTGCTGGCGCGGAACACGGAGCGCGAGCGCGAGTTCTCGGTGCGCCTCGCGCTTGGCGCCAGCGGAGGCCGCCTGGCGCGGCAGATGCTCGTGGAGGGTGCGCTGCTGGCGGCGAGCCGCCACCGCGCTGGCCTTCCCGCTGGCATGGGCGGCCTTGGGGATGATGCGATCGACGCTTCCCGGACTCGATCATCCGATTCGTGCCGGGGTGGGCGTACCTTCGGCTCGAGCCTCGCACGCTTGCTGGCGACTTCGGCGCTGGCCGCCGGCGCGGTGCTGCTCTTTGCCATCGCGCCCGCATGGCGCGCCGCGCGCCAGAACGTCGCATCCGGCCTGCGGATGGGGAACCGCCAGACCGACGGCGCCGGACGGCAGCGCGCACGCGGGGCCCTGGCCGCCGCGCAGATCGCACTCACGCTGGCGCTGCTGGTTGCCGCGGGCCTGTCGCTGTCTGCGTTGTATCGCGTGACGGAGGGGCCGTTGGGGTTCGACCCCACGAACGTCCTGGTGGGCCGCGTCAGCCTGCCCGAGGCTCGCTACCAGGATCCTGAATCGCGGCGGCAACTCGTCGCGCGTATTCTCGCGCGGCTCGAGCGGCTGCCGTCGGTGAAGACCGCCGCCGCGACCAGCGTGCTCCCCTATTCGGCAAACGACGGATCGGCGTCCTTCTGGCGCGAGGGTGTCCCGGCGCGCCAGGCCGATGCCACAGAGGTCGCCAGCCGGCGCGCCACCCCGTCGTCGTTTGCGGCGCTGGGGATCCCACTCGCTCTCCGGGCGCATGATCGCATCGGCCGATCGGCACGACGGCGTGCCGCGTGGCCATGGTCAGCCAGGCGCTGGCCGCCAGGTTCTGGCCTGGTGAAGTCGCCCTCGGCAAACGCTTCCGCATCGCGCCCGACGGCCCGCTCATCACGGTCGTCGGCATCGTCGGAGAGGTCACGCAGGACTGGCTGGTCGATTCGCTGCGCCCCGCGTTCTACCTGCCGTTCGACCAGGATCCAACCCGCAACTTCTACGTGGTGCTGCGGACCGTGACCGATCCGATCCAGCTGGCGGCCGGGCTGCGCGCGGCAGTGCAAGCCGAAGACCCGGAACTGCCCGTTGTCGGGCTGCGGACGATGGAAGGCGTCATCGAGGATCGGACGGTCGGGTTGCGGTTTGCCGGGCGTTCGCTGGGCGTCATTGCCGCGATCTCGGCGATCCTCGCCGCGGTAGGCATCTACAGCCTGATGGCGTTTCTCATGGGCCGCCGCACGCGCGAGATGGGCGTGCGCATGGCGCTCGGAGCGACCAGTGGCGACGTCGTGCGGCTGTCGTGCCGGCAGGCGATGCGGCTGACGTCGACGGGAATCGTCGTCGGGCTGGTGCTGTCGTACCTCGTCGGCCGCGGTCTCGAGGCGGCGATGTTCGGCGTCGTCAGCAGCAGCGCCACGCTGGTGGCGCTGCTCGCCGCGGTGCTGACCGCGACGGCGCTGGCAGCCAGCTACCTGCCGGCACGCCGCGTGTCGCGCGTCGATCCCACTATCGCGCTGCGCGCTGAATAGGCCACCGAGCCGGAGATCTAGCCACAGAGGCACAGAGACACGAGGTCTTCTGCCCGAGGCTACCGCCAATACCTCAGTCTGTGGGACTCTGTGTCAATCTGTGGCAGATCTCGCGCTCTAGCCCCATCTTCTGAGCGCGCTGAGGAAGTCGGCGTTGCTCTTGGTCTTGCCCATCTTGTCGAGCAGCAGTTCCATCGCTTCGACCGGCGACAGCGGGTTGAGGACCTTGCGCAGCACCCAGATGCGGTTGAGATCCTCGCGCGGCGATGAGCAGCTCCTCTTTGCGGGTGCCGCTCTTCTGGATGTCGATCGCCGGGAACACGCGCTTGTCCACCAGCTTGCGATCCAGGTGGATCTCCATGTTGCCGGTGCCCTTGAACTCCTCGAAGATGATGTCGTCCATCCTCGATCCGGTGTCGACCAGCGCCGTGGCGATGATGGTGAGCGACCCGCCTTCCTCGATGTTGCGCGCGGCGCCGAAGAACCGCTTCGGCTTCTGCAGCGCGTTGCTGTCGAGACCGCCTGACAGCACCTTGCCCGACGACGGGATCACGGTGTTGTAGGCGCGCGCCAGCCGGGTGATCGAGTCGAGCAGGATGACGACGTCGCGGCGGTGTTCGACCAGGCGCTTGGCCTTCTCGATCACCATCTCGGCCACCTGCACGTGGCGCTGCGCCGGCTCGTCAAACGTCGACGAGATGACCTCGCCGTCCACCGATCGCTGCATGTCGGTGACTTCCTCCGGCCGCTCGTCGATCAGCAGCACGATCAGGAACACCTCGGGGTGGTTCTTCGTGATCGACTGCGCGATGCTCTGCAGCAGCATCGTCTTGCCGGTGCGCGGCGGCGCGACGATCAGGCCGCGCTGGCCCTTGCCGATGGGCGTCATCAGGTCCATGACGCGCCCGGACAGGTTTTCGGCGGCGGTCTCGAGCCGCAGGTGCTCCTGCGGATAGAGCGGCGTGAGGTTCTCGAAGAACAGCTTGTCGCGGGCCGCTTCCGGGCTTTCGAAGTTGACGGCCTCGACCTTGATGAGCGCGAAGTAGCGCTCCCCTTCCTTGGGCGGCCGGATCTGCCCCGACACGGTGTCGCCGGTCTGCAGGTCGAACTTGCGGATCTGCGACGGCGAGACGTAGATGTCGTCGGGGCCGGGCAGGTAGTTGTAGTCGGGCGCCCGCATGAACCCGAAGCCGTCGGGCAGCACTTCCAGGACACCTTCGGAGAAGATGAACCCGCTCAGCTCGGTCTGCGCCTTCAGAATCTGGAAGATCAGATCCTGCTTGCGCATGCCGCTGAAGCCGGCGACGTTGAGGTCCTTGGCGATCTGGGTGAGCTTCTGGATGCTCATGTCCTTCAGATCGTTGATGTTCAGCCGGTCGCCCTTGCGGCCGCCTTCGCCGACTGGCGCCTCGGCGACGTCAGTGACCGCGACATCGGGTTGATCGGGGACGCCATTGCCGCCGCGGGACGCGGGCGGCTGCCGCTTGTGATTGGCCATAGCTGGTGACTACCGGATGGATCGTGACGTTCGAGAACAGCGACTCGGAGAGGCTGGAAGGCCCGCCGCGAATGCGGGTGCGCTGATGGACTAGCCGTCAGTATAGGAGTCTGATCTCGCGGGTGTCAAGAATCCTACGGGGACCTCGCCAATCCCGACGATGCTGCACGCTTCGATCGGCGCGAGGCCCAGCGCGTGCGCCCGGGCGACCAGCGCCGGGCTCTCCGCGCCCGGGTTCAGCCACACTTCGGCGATGCCCTTCCGCGCGATCTCCTCGATCACGGCCAGGCCCGCCTCCGGCGGCACGTAGATCGTCGCCATGTCGATGGAGCCCGGGACGTCGAGCACCGACCGGTACGCCTTCAGGCCTTCGATACTCGCGTCGTGCGGGTTGATGGGCACGACGTCGTACCCCTGGCGCAGGAACGCACGGACGGCCTTGTTGCCGAACTTGCGGCGATCGCTGGATGCGCCGATGACGGCGACGCGGCGGCGTGGAGTTGGCGTGCGACATCGCGATGGGAGCCCTCTCGGTCCAATATACAATCGACAGGTTGTGCGGCGCGCGACTCTCCTTCTCTTGCTGCTTTGCAGCGTGACGTTTCTGGCCGGGCTCGGGCGTCCGGCCATCGGCGATTCCGACGAGGCGTTCTATGCCGAGGCCGCGCGCGAGATGCGCGAGCGCGGCGACTGGCTCACGCCGTACTACAACTACGAGACACGATTCCAGAAGCCGGTCCTCTACTACTGGCTGATCGGGGGCACCTACGCCGTGGCCGGCATCGGCGAGGCGCAGGCACGGTTGTGGGCGGCGCTATCGGGCGTCGGGCTCGCGCTGGTGACGGCCGCGGCCGGTCGCCGCTGGCGCGACGAGGCCACGGGGCTGCTGGCCGGCGCCATCGTCGCGACCAGCTTCGGGTACTTTTCGATTGGACGGCTGTCGCTGCCCGATCTGCCGCTGGCCTTCTTCGTGACGCTCACCGTGTATGCGACGCTGGTGGGCACGCTCGACGACCATCCGCGCGCCACGCGCTGGCTGGCGCTGGCAGGAGCCTCCGCCGGAGCGGCCTTCCTGACCAAGGGACCGGTCGGCCTGGTCGTGGCGGCCCTGGCGATCCTGCCGGTCTGGTGGCTCGAACGCCGGCGGCTGCGGGTGCCAGCCCGGCGGTGCGATGGTTGCCGTGGCGCTGGCGGCGGCGATTGGCCTGCCGTGGTACGTCGCGATGTTTCTCGCGCACGGCCGCGCCTACATGGACAGCTTCTTCCTGGGCGACAACTTCGAGCGCTTCGCGACCAGCCGCTTCAACGATCCCCGGCCGTTCTGGTTCTATCTGCCCATCGTCATCGGCGGGATGCTGCCCTGGACGCCGCTCGGCGCGGCGGCCCTTCCTCCCCTGCGTGCGCTCGATCGAGCGCCGCGAGAAGCGTCTCGGCGCTGACCGCTACGCCTGCTGGTGTGGGCGTTGGTGCCGCTGCTCTTCTTCACCGCCTCCATCGGCAAGCAGCCGCGCTACATCCTCCCCATCCTGCCGCCGCTGGCGCTGCTGCTGGCGATCGCGATCCAGCGGCGCGTCGTCGTCCACGGCGACCGGCGCGATCCGGTCCTGCAGGTGCCGGCCGCGGTGATCGCCCTGCTGCTGGCCACGCAGGCCGCGCTGTTCTATCGCGCCCGGCCGCTGATCGTCATGGTGCCGGCGATGTTCCAGCTCGCGGCCGTGTCGGCCATCGGCGTGGCCGCGCTGGTGGCGCTTGGCTCGGCCCTGGCCCGGCGCTCGCGCCTGGTGCCCGGCGCGATCGCTGTCGCGGGAGCGTTGCTGCTGGCGGGCCTGCAGTACGGCCTCTCGCCCGCCGGCCGCGACCCCGTGCAGGACATGGCGGCGCTGGTGAGCCAGCACCGCACGAAGGACCAGACGATCGGGACGTACCGGGTCTTCGTGCGCAACCTGATCTTCTACACCGGCGTGCAGCAGACCGACCTGCCGTCCGAGCAGCACGTCGTCGAGTTCCTGCGCTCGCCGACGCCGGTGTTGTGCGTGATCGGCGCCGACGAGCTCGAGCGCATCGCCGGCCCGCTCGGCCTCAAGACGCGGGTCCTGGGCGAGGTGCTCTACTTCAACGCGTCGGCGGTGAAGCTGCGGACGCTGCTGGATCCCGACCAGGCGCGGGACCTCGAACGGGTGTTGCTGGTGACCAACGACTGACAGTCACAATCGCGAAGGCACGATGGCACGAGCACGAAGTACGACGTCCGACGGCGTCCTGAGCTCGGCCTTCGCGCCTTCGTGCCTTCGTGATTGTGAGGCTCAGGTGGAAAGATCTTCCCGGGATTGAGAATCCCGTGCGGGTCGAACGCCTGCTTCACCCGCTTCATCAGGTCGATCACATCCGCCGACAGCTCGAGCCCCAGATACGGCGCCTTCGAGAAGCCGATGCCGTGCTCGCCGCTGATCGAGCCTTCGAGCGCGACGACGCCGGCAAACAGATCGCCGACGGCCAGCCGCGCGCGCTCGACTTCGCCGGCATCGGCGGGGTCGATCATGATGTTGACGTGGATGTTGCCGTCGCCGGCGTGTCCGAAACGACGGGATGCGCAGGGCGTAGCGTGGCGCGCAGGCGCTCGACCAGCGCGAACAGCTCCGGCACGCGCCCGCGCGGCACGACGACGTCGTTGTTGATCTTGTGCGGCGCGATCAGCCGAATGCGCGTAGGACAGCTCGCGTCGAACGCGCCAGAGCTGCTCGCGCTCCGCGCCGTCGCGCGCCACGAGCACTTCGAGCGCCCCGACCTCGCGGCAGCCCGCCTCCACTTCCGCGACCTCGGCGGCCACCGCCTCGGCGACGCCGTCGACCTCCACCAGCAGCAGCGCGCCGGTGCCTTCAGGGGCCAGACGCGTGCCGGCGTACGCCGCCGCCGCGTTCGAGCGAGTCCTCGTCGACCAGTTCCAGCGTCACCGGGACGATGCGGCGGCGGATCAGCGCCGAGACCGCGCGCGCGGCCGCGGGCACGTCGGCAAAGCAGGCCCGCAGCGTCGCGACGGCCGGCGGCTTGGGCACCAGGCGCAGGATGATCTGCGTGACGATCGCCAGCGTGCCCTCCGAGCCCACCAGCAGCTGCGTGAGGTCGTAGCCGACGACGTTCTTCACCGCCTTCGAGCCCGTGCGGATGATCTCGCCGGTCGGCAGCACCGCCTCGAGCCCCAGCACGTAGCGCTTGGTGACGCCGTACTTGAACGCGCGCGGGCCGCCGGCGCACTCGGCGATGTTGCCGCCGAGCGACGACTCCTTCAGGCTCTGGGGATCGGGCGGATAGAACAGGCCGCGCGCTTCGACGGCGGCCTGCAGATCGCCGGTGATCACGGCCGGCTCGACGACGGCGAGCAGGTTCTCCTCGTCGATTTCGAGGATGCGGTTCAGCCGTTCGAGGCTGACGCACGACGCCGCCGTGCAGCGGCACCGCGCCGCCGGTGTAGCCGGTGCCGGCGCCACGCGGCACCAGCGGCACGCGCATCTCGTGACACAGCCGGGCGATGGCGGCGATCTGCCGCGGCCGAGGCCGGCATCACGACCAGGTCGGCCGGATGCCCGCTGCTTCAGCGCGTCGGTGCCGTACGCGAGACGCGACGCCTCGTCGCGCCGAACATGCTCCGGCCCGACGACGCCGACGATGGCCTCAACGAAGGATTCGGGTAGCACTCAGCACTGCACGGCACCGCACTCGCACCGGCACCGGCACTCGGCACTTCATGCCCGCGTCACCGCCGGCACTTTCCCTTCCGCTTCGAGCTTGCCGACGAAGGCCTGAATCCGCCTGACGCCTTCCTTCAGCCGCTCCATCGAGGTCGCGTACGAGATGCGCAGGAAGCCCGGCGCTTCAAACGCCTCGCCCGCGGTCAGCGCGACGTGCGCCTCGTGCAGCAACCGCTCGGCGAACTCGGCCGAGGTGCGGATGCCGTCGGGCGTCAACAGCGCCGAGATGTCGATGAACAGGTAGAACGCGCCGTTGGGCTTCACGCACGTGATGCGCGGATCGGCGGTGAGCCACGCGTGGAGCTGGTCGCGGCGGACGCGGTACTCCTCGAGCATGGCCGTGACCGTGTCGGCCGGTCCGTTGAGCGCCGCCACCGTGGCCTTCTGCGAGATCGAGCAGACGTTGGAGGTCGAGTGGCTCTGCAGGGCGTTGCTGGCGCCGATCACCTCTGCCGGCCCCAGCGCCCAGCCGCAGCGCCAGCCCGTCATCGCGTACGACTTGCTCGCCGACCCGCACAGGATCGTCTTGTCGCGCCACTTCCGTGGCCAGCACGCTTCGGCAGGTTGTGCGGAATCGGCTCGTAGATCAGCTGCTCGTAGCACAGGTCCAGGATGACGTAGACGTTGCGGCCCGCGAGGCCGTCGACCAGCCGCTCCATCTCGGATTCCGCCATCAGCGCGCCGGTGGGATTGCACGGCGAGTTGATGATGATGCCGCGCGTGGCGGGCGTCACTGCGGCCAGCAACGCGTCGGCGGTGATCGCGAAGCCTTCGTCGGCGTGCGTCTCGACGATGACGGGCGTCGCGTCGGCGAGCTTCACCTGTTCGAGCAGGCGTCGGCCAGCACGGCGCGTGGGTGATCACCTCGTCGCCGGCGCCGAAGAGCACGAGCGCGACGTTGTACAGGCCCTGCTTGCCGCCCGCGGTGACGATGACCTCGTTGGGCTTGTACGTCGACGCCGTAGTCGGCCTCGTAGCGCGCGCAGATGGCCTGCTTCAGCTCGCTGGTGCCCGCCGCCGGCGTGTACTTCGTGAAGTTGCCGTCGATGGCGGCGTGGGCCGCCGCCTTCACGTGCGCCGGGGTCGGGAAATCCGGCTCGCCGGCGCCGAACTCGACGACGTCGATGCCCTGCTGCCGCAGCTTGTCGGCCTCCACCCCCACTTTCATCGTCGGCGACGCCGATACTCGCCCCATCCGTTCCGCCAGCATGCCGCTGTCCTCTCTTCTATCGCGCCGCGCCGGGCATCGCGCCCAGCGCGCGCAGACGCGCCTGCGACGGGTGCCGGGACCAGGCCGCTGATGTCCCCGCCAAGCCGCCAGATCTCTTTCACCAGCCGCGAGCTGATCGCGCTCACCTCGGGCGCCGGCACCAGAAACACCGTCTCGATGCCGGGCCGCAAGTCGCCGGTTCGTCACGGTCATCGGCCACTCGTACTCGAAGTCGCCGGCGCTGCGCAGCCCGCGCACGATCGCGACGGCGCCGGCGCGCGCGGCAAAGTCCACGAGCAGGCCGTCGAAGCGTCTCCACCTGCACGCGCGGTTCGCCGGCGAAGACCTCGCGCACCAGCGCGAGCCGTTCCGCGGCCGGCAGCAGCGGCGTCTTCTGTTCGTTCACCAGAATGGCGACGACCACGCGGTCGAAGATCCGCGCCGCGCGCGAGATCAGGTCCACGTGGCCGTTGGTGAGCGGGTCGAACGACCCGGGACACACCGCGATGCGTTCCGTCTGCTGGTTCATGCTCATGCCGATTCGACTCGCCGTCGCGCTCGTGCCTGTAGAACGACAAGGCGCTGTCGCCGGCCGTCAGTGTGCGCGTCAGCACGACCCCGGCGATCGATGCGGCCGGGACGCTGCGCCGCGCGTGCTCGATCACCAACCGGCCGCCGGAGGCGACCAGCGCGGGCCACGCGTCTCGACCGCCTCGCCGGGCGCCATCGCGTACGGCGGGTCGAGGAACACCACGTCGAACGCCGCGCGCAATCCCGCCGGGGCCGCGGCCGCCATGTCCGCGCGCAGAATAGTATAGCCGCCCGTCACGCCGCAGCGCGCGAGGTTCTCGCCGATCAGATTCGACCGCGCGAGCGATCGCGCTCGACGAAGGTCACGTGCGCGGCGCCGCGGCTGATCGCCTCGATGCCGACGGCGCCGGTGCCCGCAAAGCCGTCGAGCACGCGGGCCCCGACCACGGTGTCGGCCAGCACATTGAACAACGTCTCCCGCAACCGATCCGAGGTCGGGCGCAGCCCCGGCCAGTCCGGGCTGGCAAGACGCCGGCCCTTCAAGGCTGCCCGCGATGATTCTGATCTGAGCTTTGCATGCTTTCACAGCAGGCTAAGGAGTGACAAGTAGGCTACAGAGCTCGTGACTCGACCTTACCCGACCTGCGACCAGTCCGAAGCCGCTCGATCCACGTGCGCTTCAGCTCGTCGAGCCGCTCGCCGTCGGGATGGCTCGCCAGCCACGCCGAGGCTTCATCGCGCGCCTGCACCATCAGCGCGTGATCGCGGCGCAGGTCGCCCAGCCGCAGGGCGGGCATCCCCGATTGCCGCGTGCCCGACAGGTCGCCGAAGCCGCGCAGCTCGAGATCCTTTTCCGCGATGACGAAGCCGTCGGTGGTCTCGGTCATCACCTTCAGCCGATCCTGCGCCTGCTCGGAGATCGGGTACTCGTACACCAGGACGCACGTCGACTGATGCCCGCCACGGCCCACGCGGCCGCGCAACTGGTGCAGTTGCGCCAGGCCGAACCGCTCGGCGTGCTCGACCAGCATCACGGTGGCGTTGGGCACGTCGACGCCGACTTCCACGACCGTGGTCGAGACCAGCATGTGGATCTCGCCGGACGGCAAACGCCCGCATCACGCGGTCCTTGGCGTCCTGCTTCATGCGCCCGTGCAGCAGCGCCACGCGAAACGCGGGAAACACCTCGTGCGCCAGCGTGTCGGCCATCTCGGTGGCGGCGCGCAGATCGACTTTCTCCGACTCCTCGATGATCGGGTAGATCACATACGCCTGCCGCCCCGCTTCCAGCTCGCCGCGGACGAACGCGTGGATCTCGTCGCGCCGCGAGCCGGGCTTGGCGATGGTGCGAATGGGCTGACGGCCCGGCGGCAGGTCGCGGATGCTCGACACGTCGAGGTCGCCGTAGGTGGTCAGCGCGAGCGTGCGCGGAATCGGCGTGGCCGTCATCACGAGCATGTCGGGCCGCAGCCCCTTGGCGCGCAGCGTCGCCCGCTGCAGGACGCCGAAGCGATGCTGCTCGTCGATAATCGCCAGCCCCAGCGCATGAAAGGCCGTGGACTCCTGCACGAGCGCGTGCGTGCCGATGACCAGATCCACCTGCCCGGCCGCAATCTGGCGCGCGACGTGTTTCCGCGTCGCCGCAGGCACGCCTGCCGGTCACCAGCTCGACGCGGAAGCGCGTCCCCGCCAGCAGCCGACGGATGGTCTGCGCGTGCTGCTCGGCGAGGATCTCGGTCGGCGCCATGAAGGCGGCCTGCAGTCCGTTTTCCATGGCCAGCACGGCCGCGAGCACGGCGACGATGGTCTTGCCCGCGCCGACGTCGCCTTGCAGCAGGCGGTTCATCGGCTGGGGGCGCTGCATGTCTTCGCCGATCTGCTTGAGCGCCGCGCGCTGGCCGGCCGTCAGCTTGAACGGCAGCACGCCGCGCAGCGCCTCGCGGATGCGATCGTCGACGCGAATGGTGTGCGCCTTCCGCTCGGCGTCCGCCTCGCGGCGTCGCAGCAGCAGCCCCACCTGGAAGCGGAAGAACTCTTCGAGGATCAGCCGGCGCTGCGCGGCCGATCGAAACAGGTTCAGCTCGTCAAGCGGCGCTTCCACCGGCGGGAAGTGGGCCAGCCGCAGCGCGTCGTGCCGGGCTGGCAGGTGCAGGCGTGCGCGCATGCTCGGCCGGCAGCGGATCGGGCAGGTCGGCGCCCAGCGGCTCCAGCGCCTCGGCGACGAGCTTGCGCTGCATCTTCGGGGTGATCGACCGCGCGCGCTCGTAGATCGGGACGATCCGCCCGGTGTGGAGCGTCTCGATCTCGTCGGCGTCCACGACCTCGAACTGCGGGTTGGTGATTTGCAGGCCGCTGTACTGGTTGCGCTCGAAGGTGCCGTAGACCACCAGGCGCTGCCCGGCCCGGATCTGATCCTTCAGAAACGCCGAGTTGAACCACGCCAGCCGCACGGTGCCCGAGGCGTCGCGCATCAGCGCCTCGAAGATGCGGAAGCCGGGACGCCGCGTGCCGCGCAGGCCGCAGGTGATGACGTCGCCGCTGATGGAGACGGTCTGTCCCTCGCGCAGCGAGGCAATCGACTGCAGCCGGCTGCGGTCCTCGTACCGGCGCGGAAAGCGATAGAGGAGGTCTTCGACCGAGTGGAGGCCCGCGCGCGCGAAGTCGGCGGCCTTGCGGGGACCCACGCCCTTGAGAAACTGCAGGGGCGTGGCAAGCCAGGCAGCCGAGTCGCTCATCGCGAATGCTATTGGACCACGAGCGCCTGTCCCTGAGCAGTGCGAATTTCCAGGATGTGCGCGGGCAACTGGAACGGCGCTTCGATGTCGATGCCCCCGGGCTGGCTCTCGCTGCGCGAGTAGTAGCTGACCAGCTCCTGCAGGATCGTCTTCGGGCACCGGCACGCCGCCAACCGACGCCGACTCCAGCGAGAAGGCGCCCACGCCCTTCTGCGTCCGCAATGTGCCAATCGCCTCGACCGGCATCTGCCCGCGCAGCAGCGCCCATGGGCTGAGCATGCCGCGGTCCTGCGACGCGCGCACCGCGTCGAGATCCACGGTGGCGCGCCCGGTCAGGCGGCCGTCGGGCAGGATCGTCGACCGTGGGGTCGAGGACGCCCGCGCGGCAGCTCCGACTTGCCGTGCACGCTGATGTACGCGTTGAGCTCGCGCTCGAGCAGCGTCGTCTTCCTGGCCGGGCGCTTTTCCGCCAGGCCGTGGGTGGCGATCTGCACCATCTTGGAGTGGAACGCGTCGGCGTCGGCGCGCGACCATTTGGCGTTGGCCATGCAGCGAGGCCGCCAGCACCGCGCCGATCAGACCGCACGTCGTCGCCGCACGAGCAAAGGCAGGTACGTGGCGCATCAGAAGGAAATCCTCAGCAGGGACTGGCAGTACTGATAGTACCACGGGGAGGCAGCCTCAGGCCTCGAGTCCAGCGCTCGGGCCTCGGGCCGTGGGTTCCGAAGTCCTATCGCACGGGGGCGCGGAGCGCGCGGTTGCGGACGTTCTGGCGCGCGCGCATCAGCAGCTCGACCTTGCGTCGCTCGATCTGATCCTCGAACACGCGGAAGCGCGCCTGCTGCCGCACGTCGAGCACCTGGTCGATGGCCTCGTAGGCGCGTCGCAGGTCGGCGGCCGTCTGCTCGTCGAAGGCGCGCAGCTGCTGCAGCTTGTCGCGAAGCGCCGCCTCGTCGGCGCGGCGTGCGGCCCCGCCCAGGCTGGCACGGCCCAGCTCGGCGACAAGCGCCTGCCGGCTCGCGAGGCTGCTGCGGCGCAGGTCGAGCAGCGCCTTGAGCCGCGGCAGGAACTGCGGGTACTGCGTCTCGGTCAGCTGGAGGCGTTCCTGCGCCTGCATCGCGACGTACGCGTCAAAGAGCCGCTGCACCTCGCGCGGCGACATCCGATCGGGATCGACGACCGGATCCGCCGGCGGCGGCGTCGAGGGCGCAGGCGTCTGCGCGCACACGCCGACGGCCAGCGCGACGAGCAGCGCCGCGGCCCTGGCCACGTCAGCAACGAGATTCCGCGGACAGTCGCCGATCACGATCTCAGATCTCCGGTCCTTCCAACGCGCGGTTGAGGAGGCTCGCCAGCTCGGCACGTTCTTCGGCGTCGAGCGCCTGCATCGCGCGGTCGGTCGCCTCGCCCGGCGCCAGCAGGCCCGCGCGTGCGGCCGCGTCCACGTCGAGGTCGCCGCCGAGCGACGCCACGAAGCGTCCACGAGTCTTCGTCCAGCGCCGTCGATGTCGTTCGCCGCCGGCGCGGGCGACACGGCCGTCGCGCTGGGCGGCAGGTGCGAGGGGCGCGGCTGCAGCACGAGCAGCGCGGCGACCGACGCCGCGACCAGGCCGCTCCCGTCCACGCGAGCCGGCCGAACCAGGCCGAGCCGACGCGGCGGCTCCGCGTCGACTGCCGCGCGCACCCGCCGGGCGGCGTGCTCCCAGAACAGCGGCGACGGCTCGGGCACGGTGTCGGTCGCCTTGAGCATCTCGACGATCTCGTCGTCGGAGAGACGGCGGCTCATCGCGTGCCGTCCTCGCCGAGCAGGCGGCGCAGGTTCCGGAGCGCGTGAAAGAAGTTGGCTTTCACCGATCCCACCGAGCTGCCGAGCACGGCGGCGATGTCGGCGTGCGGCAGATCGTGGAACACGCGAAGGATGACCGTGGCGCGCTGGCGGTCGGGCAATCGATCGACGGCCCGGCGAACGGCGGCTGCCTGCTCCTGCTGGAGCAACCACGTCGCCTGGCTCTCGCCGCGGGTCCGCGACGATGGCGGCGTCGGCGAGCGGGACGGCCGGCGGCCGCCTGGCCGCCAGCCGCGACAGACACGTGTTGACCGTCACCCGGTACAGCCAGGTCGCAAACGCCGCGTCGCCCTTGAATCGCGGCAACGCCCGCCACGCCTTGACGAAGGCGTCCTGCATCGCGTCGCTGGCCTCGGCGTGGTCGCGAACGAACCTGAAGCACACCTGATAGACCGCGCGCTGATGGCGCACGACCAGCACGTCGAAGGCGTCGCGATCGCCGGCACCGGCACGCGCGGCCAGGGCGCTGATCGTCGAGACCGTCGAGGACCGGGGACGTGGCCACCGGCTCGTCGGGGCGGACCACGGTCAGGCGCCACTCCGGCCGGCGTTGGGCGGTCCACAGGTGCGAGGTGTCACGGCTCACAGGCATTGGCGCGGGCACCGAAGCGATGGCTCGAACCCCGCCTCGATCAGGTTAGACCGCGCGGCCGCGCGAAAGGTTGAGTGGCGGCTCAGCGCCGGAGGAACTGCTCGACATCCGCAGCGCGCGGCAGCCCGTCGCGTGCGCCCAGCGACCGGCACTTCAAGCGCCGCCACGGCCGTGGCAAACGTCAGGACGTCGGCGACCTCGGCCTCGGGCCCGGCCTGCAGGTACCCGCTGATGAACCCGCCGCGGAAGGCGTCGCCGGCGCCGGTGCTGTCGACGACGGGCACGTCATACGCCGGCGTCCTGATCTCACGGCCCTGGCACATGGCGAGACTGCCGGAGCTGCCGAGGGTGACGCAGGCGACGGCCGGCCCGTACTCCCGCGCCATGGCCGCCAGCGCCGAACCGGTGTCCTTGTGGCCGGTGAGCCGTTCCGGAAAGCCTTCCGAGGCGACGATCACGTCGATGTGGCGCAGCAGCGCCGGCACGCCGGGCAGCACGGCTTCGACGTCGATCACCGTGAGCGCGCCGTCGGCACGCGCCAGCTTGGCGGCGCTGGTGGCGGCCGAGATGTCCTCGCAGTCCACGTGCAGCACACGCGCGCTGCGCCACACGTCGTCGGCCACGTCGCCGGCCCTGAGCGCCAGCGCCGGGTCGCGATCCCAGAGCACCGTGCGGTCGCCCGTGGGGCCGTCCACCAGCACGATGGCCGAACGCGTCCGCGCCTCCACGGTCTGGGCCGCCGTCGTGTCGACCCCTTCCTGCTCCAGGCTCGCCAGTCCGAATCGGCCCAGCTCGTCATTGCCAAACCGGCCGACGTACCGCGCCCGCCAGCCCAGGCGCGCGCAACACACCATGGCCGAGGCCACCTGCCCGCCGGGCAGTCGCGCGAACTTCTCGATGCGGTGCTTGGTGTTGCTGCGGGGGAACTCGGCGATGACGGCCAGCTGGTCGACGCTGTTCTGGCCGAGCCCGATGACGTCGAACGGGCGGCTGGCCGCGGGCGCCAGCGCGAAGGGAATCTGCATGCGGCACGGATGCTAGCACGCGGGCTTGCGTGCCGCCGCGGAGCCCCGGTAGCGGCAGTGACACACCGCGGCGCCGGCACCGATGAAGCGGCTGGACATCTGTCGGTGTCTAACCTCGCACGAGGTGAGCCATGCGCGATCGGCTCGGTTCGTGCACCCCGACTGCAGCCGCTGACACTGAATGGCTGGGTGCTCGGTCGTCATCCATCGGCACGTTCTTCGATCCTGTGGAGCTGGCCTTCTGGGCTGCGCTGGTGCTGTGACTGCGGCGGCAGCGGCGGCCCTGACGCTGCGGAGCCGCTCGACGCTCGGCCTTGACCTTCGCCTTTCCTTTGCGTATCATGGCCCCGCCATGATGCCCCTCACCAAACGGCAGCGCGAGATCCTGGATTTCCTCAACGATTTCATCCAGCGCCACGGCTACGCGCCCAGCCTGGAAGAGATCGGCAAGCGCTTCAATCTGTCGTCGCTGGCGACGGTGCACAAGCACCTCACCAACCTGCAGGAGAAAGGCTTCATCAAGCGCGCGTGGAACCGCAGCCGATCGGTCGAGCTGGTGCCCACGCGCGTCGGCACGCGGGCGGTGGAGCTGCCGATGCTGGGCTTTGTCGCCGCCGGCATGCCCATCGAGGCCGTCGCCGGCAACGAGACCATCGCGGTTCCCGAGGATCTGGTCGGCCGGCGCGACACGTATGTGCTGCGCGTTCGCGGCAACTCGATGATCGACGAGCAGATTCGCGACGGCGACTTCGTCATCGTCGAGGACCGCAAGACCGCCAGCAACGGCGAGATGGTCATCGCGCTGCTGGGCGGGTCGGATGCGACGCTCAAGACGTTCTACCGCGAGCACGACACCGTGCGCCTGCAGCCCGCCAACCCGACGATGCAGCCGATTTTCGTGCCGGCCGACAACGTGCAGATTCAGGGAGTGGTGGTGGGCGTGATGAGGAAGTACTGAGCGCCCTGCCTTCGCCCTTCGGGCTTCGGCGCGGCAGGCGCGATTGGCGTTACACTGCCGGGATGTCCGAACTGAAGGCCATCAACTTCACCATCGTGCCCGACGCCGACCTCGGCGCCGGACCGCATCTACGCCAACTTCTGCGCCGTCGCGCACACGCCGTTTGACGTCACGCTGTCGTTTTGCGAAGTGCTGCCGCTCAACGACGACCAGATTGAAGCCCTCAACCGCAACCCCGACGCCGGCGTGAAAGTGCCCGCGCCGGTGCGGGCGCGCGTCGTGCTGCCCTTTGCGGTCCTCGAGAATCTCGTCGTCGCGTTGCAGGCGCACATGCGCGACGCCGGCGGCCCGAAGGCCCCCGTTCACTGACCTGAGGCGGTCACCGTGCCTGATCCGCTGCCGGCGCGGGCCACCCGCGCCATCTTCGACCGGCTCGAAGGTCAGCATCCCAATGCCGACACCGAGCTGGCCTATCGCACCGCGTTCGAGCTGCTCATCGCGACGATCCTCTCCGCGCAGTCCACTGACGCGCGCGTGAACGAGGTCACACCGGCGCTGTTTGCCCGATTCCCCGACGCGGCCCACCTTGCCGAGGCCGCTCCGGCCGAAGTGGAACGCCTGATCGTCTCGACGGGCTTCTTCAGGCAGAAGGCGCGGTCGATCATCACCACGTCGCGACTGCTCGTCGAACGTCATGACGGCGAAGTGCCCGCCGAGATGGACGCGCTCACGGCGCTGACCGGCGTCGGCCGCAAGACCGCCAACGTCGTGCTGGGGCATGCGCTGGGCATCCCGGGCTTCCCCGTCGATCGGCACGTGCTGCGCGTCGCCAACCGCCTGGGGATCGCGGTCGGCGACGATCCGGAATCGGTGGAAGCGGAACTGTGCGCGAAGCTTCCGCAAGAGCGGTGGACGCGCGCCAGCGACACGCTGATCCTCCACGGCCGGCGCGTCTGCCGGCCCACGCCAGCCTGCGATCGGTGCGCGGCCAACACGCTGTGCCGTTACTTCACCGGGCTTGGCGCGACGCGGACCGCGCCGGCGCGCGCCACGCGCCCGGCGGCTCGGAAACCCGCCACGACCAGGAAGCGCGGCGACGAAGAAACCGCCGCGGCCGCGTCGATGACGAGATCGGAGTTCGAGGCCCTCGTGCGCGACGCGCTGTCGCTCATCCCCCGCAGCTTCCGCGAGCGCTTCGAAAACGTGGAGGTCGTCGTCGAGGACGCGCCGGCGCCGGAGCTGCTGGCCGAGATGGGGTACGAGCCCGGCGAGACGCTGTTCGGCCTCTATCACGGCACGCCGCTCACCGAGCGCGGCTGGGCACACGGCAACGCGCTGCCCGACCGCATCGTCATCTACCAGCGCGCGCTCGAAGAGGCGTTCGAGGACCCCGACGAGATGTTCGAAGAGGTGTGCCTCACGCTCATTCACGAGGCCGGGCACTACTTCGGGCTGAGCGAAGACGAAATCGAGGCCATCGAAGACGAGTTCTGGTACAGCGGCGGCGAACTGAGCGACCCCGACAAGGACGGGGACTGATCGATGCCGCACGCCCGGCGCGGGTCCGCCGCGGCATCGGCCGCGCAAGCGGTTTGGCCAGCACTTTCTCGCGCCGGCGTGGGCTGCCAAGCTCGTGTCGGCCATCGACCCGCGGCCCGACCAGACGTTTCTCGAGATCGGCCCCGGGCAGGGCGCGATCACCCGCCGGCTGGCGGAACGCGCCGCCGCCGTGGTGGCCGTCGAAGTCGATCGCGACCTGGCAGCCACTCTGCGCGCGGCGGCCATCGAACGCCTGACCGTGATCGAGGCCGACGTTCTCGACGTCGACCTGGCGACCCTTGGCCTTCCCGTCGGGCACGCGCGTCGCCGGCAACCTGCCGTACAACATCTCGTCGCCGATCCTCTTCCTGCTGCTCGACGCCCAGGCGCCGGCTGAACCTGTTTGCCGACGCGACGCTGATGCTGCAGAAAGAGGTCGCCGACCGGCTCATCGCCTCGCCGGGCACGAAGGACTACGGCCCGCTGACGATCTTCACCGCCCTTCACGCCCGCGTCACGCGGCTGCTGACGCTGCCGCCAGGGGCGTTTCACCCGCCGCCGCAGGTGACCTCGGCCGTGGTCCGCGTGCAGTTTCTGCCCGCCGGCCAGCGGCCCGACGTCCCGGCCGCTTTCGAATCCATGGTCCGCGCGCTGTTCACCGCGCGCCGGAAGACCGTGGCCAACGGCCTCAAGGCGCCGGCCGCCGCCGCCGGGACCACGCCCGCCGCCGCCCTCGCCCGCGCCGGCCTCGACCCCCGCCGCCGGCCGGAACAGTTGTCGGTCGACCAGCTGCTGGCCCTGGCCCGGGCGCTCGGCACCTGAGCACCGCAGCCTGAACCTGAACCTCAGAACCCGTCGAACCCGGTGAACCCCGGCACCCGGAACCTCGGACCCGAGCACTCAGCGCCCAGATCTTGCCTTTGTGCTATAGTTTCCGGCGGTTCGACCCTTCTCGCTTCAAGTGTTTTTCAGGCTGTCCCAGCGGCCTGCGCCGTTGACGTGAGCGCCCGCTGACGTCGACTGGCTTTCCCGGATGTCGCGCACGTCGTGCGTGCCGGGGCAGGTGTCGCTGCGTCCTGGTGTACGTCCAGGGCGTCGGCGCAGGCTGGAGGCGTTTTCTGTCCAACGACGCGCTCGAGATCGTCCCGCTCGGCGGGGTCGGTGAGTTCGGCATGAACATGATGGCCGTCTCCTGCGGGGAGACCACCATCGTGCATTGATGCCGGCGTGATGTTTCCTGGCCCGGACCTGCTGGGCGTGGATCTCATCGTGCCCGACCTGACGTACCTGCAGGACCGCCGCGTCGCGGCCCTCGTCCTGACGCACGGACACGAGGACCACATCGGCGGGGTGCCCTACGTGTGGCCGCTGCTCGAAGGGCCCGGTGTACGGCACGCCGCTGACGCTCGCGCTGGTGGAACCCAAGCTCGAAGAGCACCAGATCGATCCTGGCGACAAGCTCGTCACGGTCGCCCCGGGCGACCGCATCGTCATCGGCTCGATCACGGTGGAGTTCCTGCGGGTCACGCACAGCATCCCCGACTGCGTCGGGCTGGCGCTGCACACGCCGGCCGGCACGCTCGTCCACACGGGCGACTTCAAGGTGGACCAGACGCCGCTCGACGGCCAGCACGTGGACCTGCACCGTTTCGCCACGCTGGGCTCGGAAGGCGTGCTGGCGCTGCTCGCCGACAGCACCAACATCGACCGGCGCGGCTTCACCGGCTCGGAGATCGACGTCATCGGCGCCTTCGAGGAGATCTTCACGTCGGCGACCGGGATGCTGGTGGTCGCGACGTTTTCGTCGAGTCTGTTTCGCGTGCAGATCCTCGTGCGGCTGGCCGCGCGCTTCGGGCGCAAGGTCGCGTTTGTGGGCCGCGGGATGATGCAGAACTCGGTCATCGCGCAGCGCCTGGGGCACCTCGCCGTGCCCGAGGGCGTGCAGATTCGCGACAGCGAGGTCCCGAACTACCCGCCCGAACCAGGTGCTGTGCATCAGCACCGGCACGCAGGGCGAGCCGCGCTCGGCGCTGTCGCGCATCGCCGTCGACGACCACAAGCACGTGAAGATCGGCCCCGGCGACACCGTGGTGCTGTCGGCGCGCGCGATTCCCGGCAACGAGAAGGCCATCGGGCGGGTGATCAACCACCTCACCCGCCGCGGCGCCGAGATCATCACCGAGGCCAACAAGCACGTGCACGTCTCCGGCCACGGCAGCGAGGAAGAGATCAAGCTGATCCACTCGCTCGTCCGGCCGCAGTACTTCGTGCCCGTGCACGGCGAGTTCCGCCACCTGGCCGAGCACAAGCGCATCGCCGAGCGCGTCACCGCCGGCGCCACGCGGCCGGTCGAGGTCCGGCTGATCGAAAACGGCGACATCCTGCGCTTCGACGCCGAGGGCGCCGAAGTCGTCGGCAAGGCGCCGACCGGGCGCGTGCTGATCGACGACACCCGCGTGGGCGAGGTCGCCGACGAAGTCCTGCGCGATCGCCGGCACCTGGCCGAGGACGGCATCGTCCTGCCGGTGGTGGCGGTGCGGAAGCAGGACGGCGAGATGGCGCGACCGCCGGAGATCATCACGCGCGGCGTGGTGACCGATGCCAGCAGCGACGCGCTGGCCGTCGACGCGGTGCGCCTGCTGACCGAAGTCATCGCCGCGCTGTCAGTGGAGGAACGCACGGACCCCGGCCTGCTGCGAGAAACCATCCGCGTCGAGCTGCGACGCTTTTTCAAACGACGGTCCGGCCGCCGCCCGCTGGTGCTGCCGGTCGTCATGGAAATCTAGGAGACATGTGATCGTGGGAGCGACCTCAACGCTGTCACGCAGGACGAGCGAGCTTGCCGGCGTCGCCCTGTTCGGCGCCTCGCTCATCTGGCTCATCGCGCTGGTGACCTACGAGCCCAGCGACCCGGTCTGGTTCATTCACCGTCGGCGCCGACGCAGACCCCGGCCAACTTCGTCGGCCTGGTCGGCGCGTTTGTCGCCGAGGTGTCGTTCCAGCTGCTCGGCTACACCTCGTTTCTCGTCCCGGCGATCCTCGGCGTGCTGGGCTGGAACTACTTCTGGTGCCGCACCGTGGATGCCGGCTACACCAAGTCGGTCGGCGCGACGCTGTTTGTCGGCTGCCTGGCGGCGCTCTTCAGCCTCGTGCTGGGCAACGCGGAGATCGGCGGGCGCACCTTCCGCGCCGGCGGGTACGTCGGGCGAGTGGATCGGCGGCGCCTCCACCGCCTACCTCAATCGCCCCGGCTCGGTCATCGTCATGGTCACGCTGCTGGTGCTCGCGGTGATCCTGACCACGCAGTTCTCGTTCGGGCGATCGTTCGCGGCCGCCTTCGAGGCCGGCGCCGGCGCCGGCTCGCGCGGGTGGGCTGCGTTCCGCACGTGGCGCGAGGAGCGCCGGAAGGAGGCGCAACGCCGCGAGGTGATTGCCAAGCACACCAGGAAGCAGGGCGCCGATCCCGCATCGGCCGAGGCCGCACAGGTGGCCCTGGCGGCCGCGCGCGCCGCGCGCGCCAAGGCGAAGGCAAGAGACGTCGCACCTGCGGCCGATGACGAAGACGACATCGCGCCCGCGCCTGCCGCGACGCCGCGCCGGGCCGCGGACACGCCGGCCATCGCCTCGCGCGAGCCGCGAAGCCGCGCCGCGGCGCCGTCGTTGCCGCTCGGCGAGAGCGACGCCGCCGCGCGCACGCCGGTCGAGCGCCGCATGAGCGGCTACACGCTGCCGCCGCTGTCGCTGCTCGACGCGCCCAAGGTCGAGCGCAAGATCGACGAGCGCGAGCTGATGGAAGGCGCGCGGCTGCTCGAGGAGAAGTGCCGCGAGTTCTCGGTCGAAGGCTCGGTCGTGCAGATCCATCCGGGCCCGGTCGTCACGACCTTCGAGTTCAAGCCGGACGCCGGCGTGAAGTACAGCAAGATCACCGGGCTGGCCGACGACCTGTGCCTGGCGTTGCAGGCCGAGTCGATCATCATCGACCGGCTGCCGGGCAAGTCCACCGTCGGCATCCAGGTGCCCAACCACATCCGCGAGCAGATCTCGCTGCGCGAGCTGCTCGAGTCGGACATCTACCGCAAGTCGCCCAGCAAGCTCACGCTCGCGCTGGGCAAGACGATCCACGGCGAGACGCACTTCGCCGACCTGGCGACGATGCCGCACCTGCTCATCGCCGGCTCCACGGGCACCGGCAAGTCGGTCGGCCTCAACGCGATGCTGACCAGCATCCTCTACCGCGCGACGCCCGACGACGTGCGGCTGATCATGATCGACCCCAAGCGGCTCGAGCTGGGGATGTACGAAGACATCCCGCACCTGCTCACGCCCGTCGTCGTCGAGCCCAAGCTGGCCGCCAACGCCCTGCGCTGGGCGGTGCACGAGATGGAGGAGCGCTACAAGACGCTGGCCGCCGAAGGCGTGCGCAACATCGACCAGTACAACCGCAACATCCGCCACCAGCTCGAGGAGCTCGGCTCGTCGGCGCCCAAGGACGGCGAGGCGCATCCCGAGGCAGCTGCCGTTCATCGTCGTCGTCATCGACGAGCTGGCGGACCTGATGATGGTCGCCGGCAACGAAGTCGAAGAGTCGATCTGCCGGCTGGCGCAGATGGCGCGCGCCGTCGGCATCCACCTGATCCTGGCGACGCAGCGGCCGTCGGTGGACGTCATCACCGGCCTCATCAAGGCCAACCTGCCGGCGCGCATCGCGTTCCGCGTGTCCTCGCGCATCGACTCGCGCACGGTGCTCGACGGCAACGGCGCCGAACAGCTGCTCGGCAGGGGCGACATGCTGCTGCTGCCTCCGGCCAGCTCGCGCTACGTCCGTCTGCACGGGCCGTACATCTCCGAGCAGGAGAGCGCGCGCCTGGCCAGCTTCCTGCGCAAGCAGGGCAAGCCGATCTACGACGAGACGATCACCGCCGAGGAGAAGAGCGGCGCCGAAGCGATCGAGTTCGAGAAGGACGACCTCTACGACGACGCCTCGCGCATCGTCGTGCAGAGCGGGCAGGCGTCGATCTCGTATCTGCAGCGCAGGCTGCGCATCGGCTTCAGCCGCGCCGCGCGGCTGGTCGACATGATGGAAGCCGAGGGCCTGGTGTCGGCGGCCGTGGGCGGCAAGCCGCGCGAGGTGCTCGTGGCCAAGGACTACTTCGACGAGGTGGACGCCCAGCTCCGTTGAGCCGGGACGCCGCCCGAGGGACATCATGCGAGTCATCACCGCCTTCATCCTCGCCGCGCTCGGCGGCGCCGTGACCGCTCCCGAGGCTGTCCGCGCAGACGACGGCGCGCGGGATGTACACGACGCTGCAGTCGCGCGAGCAGACGACCAGGCGCGCGCTCGACGCCGGCAAGTCCGAGCGCGTCGTCAGGCGCGACGTGCAGCGCATCGTGGTCGGCTACGAGGGGCTCGTGGCGCGGTTCCCCCGCAACGGCTACGCCGACAACGCGCTGTGGCAGGCGGCGTTTCTGGCGGCCGACACGCTTCGCGCGCTATCGGGTCGACGTCGACCGCGTCACCGCCGTGCGCCTTCTGCGTCGCCTGGCCAAGGAGTATCCGGCGAGCCCGCTGATCAAGCGCGCCGACCCCGCGCTCAAGCGCCTGGCGGCCGCGGCGCCCGCACCTCCGGCGCCAACGCCGGCCGTCGTGTCGGCGGCCGCGCCGCTGCCTGCGCCCCTGCCCGCCGCCGCGCTCCCGCCGTCGAGCTCGTGAGCACGGCGGTGGCCGACGCCGGCACCGACGCCGGCCCGGCGGCGACGCCGCGCACGGCCGGGGTCGCGCGTATTCAGGCGATCCGCCGGACCGTGCTTCCCGACGTCGTCCGCATCGCGATCGAGCTCGATCAGGAGATCGACTATCGCTACGAGCGCATCGAGGGGCCCGTGCGCGTGTTCCTCGATCTCGGCCGACACCGACGTGGCGCCGACCGTGGCCGCCGACGACGCCGTTTGACGACTCGGTCGTCAAGAGCGTGCGGCTCGGATCGCGGCCCGGGCGATGCCACGCGCGTCGTGCTCGACCTGGAGGGCGCGGGCCGTCACACCGTCTTCACGCTCTACAACCCGTATCGCATCGTCGTCGACATCGACCGGCGCACCGGCGGGCCGGCGGTTGTTGCGGCCGTGAACACGACGCCGACGCCGCCACCCGTGCTCAAGGCCTCGGCCCCGGTGACGCGCAGTGTCCCGCCGGTGGTAGCGCCTGCCCCGAAGGCCAACGCCGTGACCGCGCCGGTACCCGATGCGCCCACCGAACGCGTGCGCGTGCCGGCCGAGGAAGAGGTCCGGCCTGCCCCGCCTGTGGCGCCAAGCCGCCGGCGAGGTCTCCGCGGCCACGCCGCTGCCGGGACGTCGCGCGGCCTCAGGCGTCGCGGCAAGTTCGGCGCTGCCGGCGCCGGCGGCGCCGTCGGCCAACGTCGAGGGCCGCTTCTCGCTGTCGCGACAGCTCGGGTTGGGCATCAACCGGATCGTGATCGATCCCGGGCACGGCGGGCACGATCCGGGCACGAAGGGACGGGGCGTGTCGGAGGCCGAACTGGTGCTCGACGTGGCCCGGCGGCTCGAGATCCTGCTGCTGAAGGAGCCTGGCGTCGAGGTGATGCTCACGCGCCGGACCGATGTGTTCGTGCCGCTCGAGGAGCGCACGGCGATCGCCAATCGCGCAGGACGCGGACCTGTTCCTGTCGATTCACGCCAACTCGAGCCGGAACAGCAAGGCCGGCGGCGTCGAGACCTACTTCCTGAACTTCGCGTCGAACCCCGACGCCGAGGCCGTCGCCGCGCGCGAGAACTCGGCCTCGGGCCGCACGATGCACAGCCTGCCCGACATCGTGAAGGCGATCACGCTCAACAACAAGCTGGACGAGTCGCGCGACTTCGCCACGCTGGTGCAGCGCGCGATGGTCGAGAACCTCGCCAAGGCCAACCGCGACGTGCGCGACCGCGGCGTCAAGCAGGCGCCGTTTGTCGTGTTGATTGGCGCCGGCATGCCCAGCGTGCTGGCGGAGATCGCGTTCATGACGCACAGCCAGGAAGGCAAGCTGCTGAAGACGCCCGCCTACCGGCAGCGAATCGCCGAGGCGCTCTTTCAGGGAATCCGGCGCTACCAGCGGTCACTCAAGGCCGTGACGGCCGTGGCGGCAAGTCAGGACTGACTCACCCCAGCTTCAACGACATCTCGTCGCTGGTTTCGCCGTTGAAGTGGTTGTGCGGGTGGCGGCGCCGATAGAGGATGAACAGCCCGCCGAGCACGATCCCCAGCACCATCGCGGTGACCGTGATTGCGCCCGTCAGTCCCAGCGCGTTGATCAGGACGTCGCCGAGCGTGACCTCTTCGGTCGCGGGACCGACGACGCGAACGAGGATGGGCGAGGTGGGCGCCACAGCGTTCAGTTTACACCCACCGCTGCGGCTCGAGCGCCAGTTCGGCCAGCAACCGCGTGGCCGCGCCGGTCGCGCCTTTCGCCTGGTAGGGCCGCCCCTCGTCGGCCCAGGCCACGCCGGCGATATCCAGGTGCGCCCACGGCAGCCCTCCCGCGAACTGCTTCAGGAAGACCGCCGCGGTCACGGCGCCGGCCGGGCGCCCGCCCGTATTGGTCATGTCGGCGACCTCGCTCTTGAGCTGTTCGAAGTAGTCGTCGGCGCTCGGCATCGGCCAGCAGCGATCGCCGGTCTGCTCGCCGACGGCCCGCACGCCCTCGATGAAGGCGGTGGGCCCGCCGAAGACGCCCGGCCATCACACGCCCGAGCGCGACGACACAGGCGCCGGTGAGCGTGGCGACGTCCACCAGATGCGTCGCGCCGAGCTGGCGCGCCTGCCAGAGCCCGTCGCCCAGAATGAGCCGACCCTCGGCGTCGGTGTTGACGACTTCGACGGTCGTGCCCGACGCGCCGCGAATCACGTCGCCCGGCTTCAGCGCGCGGCCTCCCGGCATGTTCTCGGTCGTCGGCACCACGCCGATCACTCGAATCGGCGCCTCGAGCAGCGCCGCCGCCCGCAGCGCGCCAATCACGGCCGCGCCGCCGGCCATGTCCACCTTCATCCGCTCCATGCCGTCGGCCGGCTTGATCGAGATGCCGCCGGTGTCAAACGTGATGCCCTTGCCCACCAGGCCAAGCACCGGACTGGCCGGCGCCCCCGGCGGGTTGTGCTCGATCACGATCACGCGCGGCGGCTCGGCGCTGCCCTGCGCGACGCCCAGCAACAAGCCCATGCCACGCGCACGGATCTCGGTCTCGTCGAGCACCGTCACCGACAGCGTCGTGCCCTCAGCCGCGGCTTCGGCACGCCGCGCCAGCTCGCGCGGCGTCAGCACGTTGGACGGCTCGTTGCCGAGCGCGCGCGCGAGGTTCGTGCATTCCGCCAGCACGCGGCCCCGGCGGACCGAGGCGTCAAGTGCGGCTCGCTCGGCCTCGCTGGTGTCGCTCACGATCAGGCCCACGCGGCGCACGTGCGCCAGCTCGGCGGGCGTGCTCTTGAGATGGCCCGTCTGGTGCTGCGCGAGGACAACGCCTTCGGCAGCCGCCTGCACGAGGCGGGCCGTCGTCGCGCCTTCAGCAGCTGGGCACGACGAGCGCGATGTCGGTGATGCGCCGCTGGCGCGCGATCAGGGCCCCCGCCGACGCCAGGCGCCGCGCGGCCTCCGGGGACCACCGATCGCGCGGTCCGGCGCCAAGCCCGAGCACGCGCGAGGCACGCCAGCCGTCCGCGGACGGCGCCCACCACTGCTCGAACGGCGCGCCGGTCACCTCTCGCGAGGCGACGGCGCGCGAGAGCGCGTCGGCGGGCCGCGTCGACGACGTCGGCTGCGCCACCCGGCGGGTTGGCCCCTTCGAAGAAGGGCAGGATGAGGAGGTCAGTGTCGACGACGGCGGCCGGGCCGCCGGCCAGATGAAACGTGGGGAGCGCATCTGCGGACATCGGGTAGGAATTATGGCTCAAAGCCCGAGGCCAGGGCTCCTGCGAATCGATTGCTGGGCTGCGTTTTCGGGACTACAATGCCAGTGCAGCCTCACTTCCCCCGGCAAGGACGGTTTCGATGCGCTGCCCGTTGATTAACCGCTCGCTCGCCGTGGCGCTGTCGGTCGGCGCGTTGGCCATCGCCGGAGTCGCCGCTCAGGACGACAAGGCCAAGGACGTCAAGAAGGCGTCGTTGAGCATCAAGGCATCGCCCACGATCGTCTTCTCACCGGCGCGCGTGGTCGTGAGCGCTGAACTCAAGGGCGGCGCCGAGGACAGCGCCGAGCTGTACTGCCCGAGCCTCGAGTGGGACTGGGGCGACGGCACGCGATCGGAGTCCAACGTCGACTGCGAGCCGTTCGAAGCGGGCAAGACCACGATCCAGCGACGCTTCAGCGCCTCGCACACGTTCAACATCGCCGGGAACTATCGCGTGCAATTGCGTCTCAAGCGCGGCTCGAAGACCGTGCTGGGGGGACATGTGAGCGTGCAGGTGAAGCCCGGCTTGCGCGATCCCACTGAGAACTTCTGACGCCGTCACGCCGACCGACCATAGCACGACAGCCGCTCGACGTCGCCGAGCACACCGACGTGCAGTTCAGCCACGGCATCTGCCCGAGCTGCTTCGAGCGCGTCATCAAGGACGAGCCGCGGCCCCGCCGCGCCAGTCGTCGGCTCCCCCTGACACATCACGCCTCGGTCGGCCCGCTGACAACCGGCAGCGGCGGCGGCGCGACGTCAAACGGCGTCGCAGTCCCGCGCGTGCCAAAGCGGGTGAGCAGCGCCGCACCCAGCCCGACGGTCCACGCCAGGTACTCCAGGAAGAACGCCGTGAGTGCCAGGATCCAGCTGATCGGCCATAGCGGCACCGGCAGCAGCGCCAGCGTCCGCGTGACCAGCGCCACCGCGCTGACGAGAATCACGCCCACGGCCATCGCGACAAATGCCGGCCGCTCCTCGCCCACCGCCCACCGCCCCAATCGCAACGCCACGCCGGCAAACCCCACGAGCATCGCGATAAGGAACCCGACGATGCGCGAAGGGCACGAGCAGCAGCAACGGGATGCCGATGATCGACACCGCCAGGATCACGATCGTCAGCACGAGCACCGGAATGAAGAGCAGCTGCGCCAGCAGGCCCGTGAATCCGCTGAGCCAGGGATCGCGTCCGACGCGATCGGAGATGCGCTGAACCGGGCGCGCCGCGATGAGGGCCACCAGCAGCGCCAGCAGCAACACGAGGCTGACGCGCATCACCGTGCCGAGCAGCCGGAAGCCATCGCTCGACGACATCCCAGCCATCGAACCACATGCCGTCGAAGACGTGCCACGGCCCGAAGTTGAACTGAGGCCCGATCCGCACCTCGTTGACCGTCCCGCCGATGGTCGCGCCCTTCTCCTGATCGACGCTGCCGCCGACGGCCGTGACATCGCCGCGCACGCGCGCCTTCGGCCCCAGCCGGACGCTCCCGCCTACCGCCACGACGTCGTCGTCCACGCGGCCAAGCACGGTGACGCTGCCGCCAATGGCGACGACCGGATCGGTCACCAGCTCGTCTTCGCCGACGACGATGCTGCTGCCGATGTGGACCTTTGCCGAGCTCTTGCGCCAGTGGATGTTCGACGGCGGCTCGTCAGCCGGCTTCTTTCTCGTCGTCGGCCGATCGGCGGAGGCTTCATCGGGCGGCGGTGGCGGCGGTGGCGGCGGAGGCGGCGGCGCATCCCACGCGGTCAGCACCGCGGGCGACAGGTACGAGACCTGCAGCACGAGGTCGGCGTCGGCGCCGAGTCGCTCGCGCAACTGCGCGCCCGTCGTGGGCGTGCCGTCGACGGCAATGAGGCCGTCGCGAATCTCGATCGACTGCAGCCCGCGCACCTCGCGCCGCGGCGTCAGCACGAGGCCATCGCGCACCTGCAGCACGCGAAATCGACGTCTCGACGCGCGACTTGAGTGCGGCATCGACGGCAGCGACTTCTTGCGCGGCCACCGGCGCGATCATGACGCCGCTCCCAGGCTCGCGGCCAGGGCCAGCACTCCAGCTCTCAACAGGCTCCGCATCAGACGTCTCCTCGCTCCATCGGCATCACGCGCGACAGCCCCGCCAGTGCGAGCCACGCCGTGAGAATCCCGCCGATGAGCACCATGGTGCCGGCCGGACTGGCCATCGCCGTTGCGGCGATGCGGCCCGCCCGTCCGAGAACTTCCCAAAGCGACGCGCCGGCCGTGAGCCACCCCACCAGCCAGACAAAGCCCCGGGCCACGCCTTCCACCGCCGCCCCCGTGTCGAACACGAAGAGGGCGGCAACGACGAGCACGGGGGTGAGGGTCAGCGCGGCCGCGCCGGCCACCACGCCGGCCGTGACCGCCAACTCCGCGTGGTGGCTCGTCTGGGGCCTGGCCTGCGGCCAATGGACCCGGGTGGACTCGAGGAGCCTGGCGCTGAACGCCGCCGATGGTCCACGCCGGGGCACCTCGGCCATCAACGCCTGCCAGGCGTGGTCGGCTGGGTCCCGGAAATCGCGTGAACGGCGTGACATGATGACGACGTTAGGCCTTACGGCTGCCTGCTGGACCGGGTTTCACGGCCCAATCCGGCCTCTTGCAGCCGGGCGGCCAGTTCCTTCCGCGCCCGGTGCAGGTAGGTCTTCACGGTGCCCAGGGGCAGCCCCGTGACCTCGGCGATCTCTTCGTAGTCGAGGTCTTCGTGGTGCCGCAGCACCACCACCGCGCGATACTCGGGCCGAAGCGTGTCGATGGCCCGATCGAGTACGGCGGCCACCTGCCGGCGGGCTGCCGCCTGCTCGGGTGAATCGCCGCGCAGATCGGGCAGACCGGCCAGCGGGTCCACCTCCTCGCCGTCCTCGTCCACGTGCGGCGTGGCCAGCAGCACCCGGCGCTGCCGCAGGTGATCGATCGCGGTGTTGTGCGCGATGCGAAACAGCCAGCTCGAAAAGCGCAGGCTCGCGTCGTACTGGCCAAGCCCGCGGAACATCTTGAGGAACGCGTCCTGGGTCAGGTCCTCGGCAAGCGCCGGATCCTGCACCAGCCTGGCGACCAGGTTGTAGACGGGGCGCTCGAAGCGCTGGACCAGTGCCGTGCACGCATCACCTGAGCCTGTGCGCGCAGCAACGGCCAGGTCGGCATCGCTGAGGGTGTCGAGTGATTGTTGCGGGCCCCGTTGGGAAGGGTCGCTCATCTAAGGGTCACGGGAATCGACGGAGCCGGGGAGCGGGAAGTTCCAGAAGTGCGGAATGCGAAGTGCGAAGTGCAAAGTACGTACTTTGCATTCGGCATTTCGCACTGTGCACTACTCGATTCGTTCTACCACCATCGCCACGCCCATGCCGCCGCCGACGCACAACGACGCGACGCCGTAGCGCCCCCCGGTGCGATGCAGGTGATGGATGAGCGTCACCAGCACGCGCGCGCCGCTGGCGCCGATGGGATGGCCGAGCGCGACCGCCCCGCCTCCGACGTTGACACGCGAGGGATCCACGTCGAGGTCCTGCACGACGGCGAGCGCCTGTGCGGCAAACGCCTCGTTGAGCTCGAACAGATCGACGTCGGCCAACCCGATGCCCGCGCGCGTCACGGCCTTGCGCACGGCCGGCACCGGCCCCAGTCCCATCAGCATCGGCTCCACACCTGCCGTCGCGTACGCGACGATGCGCGCCAACGGCGCGTGGCCCGTGCTCGCAGCCGAGCGCTCATCGGCGACGACCAGCGCCGCGGCGCCGTCGTTGATGCCCGAGGCGTTGCCGGCCGTGACCGTGCCGTCTTTCTGAAACGCCGCCTTCAGCCCGCCAAGCTTTTCGGCGGTCGTGCCGGGACGCGGGTACTCGTCGCGCGACACCACGATCGGATCGCCCTTCTTCTGCGGCAGCGTCACCGGCACGATCTCGCCGGTGAACCAGCCCGCTTCCTGCGCGTGCGCCGGCTCGACGCTGGCTCTCCGCGGCAAACGCGTCCTGCGCCGACGCGCGTGATGCCGTACCTGCGCCGCGACGGCTTCGGCGGTCGTGCCCATGTGGCAGCCTTCGATGGCGCAAGTCAGGCCCTCGCCGACCATCACGTCGACGACCTCGGCGTTGCCCATGCGATAGCCCCACCGCGCGCCCTTGAGCAGATACGGGGCGTTGGACATCGACTCGGTGCCGCCCGCGACGACGATTCCCGACGGTGCCGGCCGCGATGGCGTCGGCGGCGTGCATCACCGCCGCCAGGCCCGAACCGCAGACGCGGTTCACCGTCTCGGCGGGCACCGTCACCGGCAACCCCGCGCCAAGCGCCGCCTGCCGGGCGACGTTCATGCCCGCGCCAGCCTGCAGCACACATCCCATGAGCACGTCGTCGATCCGGTCGACGCCGACGTGCGCGCGTGCGATCGCCTCGCGGATCACGATCGAGCCAAGTTGCGGGGCCGTCAGGTCTTTCAGCGCGCCGCCGAACGAGCCGATCGGCGTGCGGCAGGCGGACAGGATGAGTGCGGCCATCTGACGAACCCTAGAAGATTCCCACGTCCGGCGCCACGATCAGCGGCGCCCCGGTGGCCGCGATCACCGCGTCCACCGTCGTGTCGCTGGCACGTTCGCGCAGCAGCAGCCCCTGGCTCGTCACCTCGATCACGGCCAGTTCGGTGACGATGAGGTGCACGACACCCGCGCCGGTCAGCGGCAACGTGCAGCGGTCGAGGATCTTGTGGCCGCCGTCCTTCGTCGTGTGCTCCATCGCGACGATCACGCGCCGGGCGCCGGCCACCAGGTCCATCGCGCCGCCCATCCCCTTCACCATCTTGCCGGGGATCATCCAGTTGGCGAGGTTCCCGGCGGCGTCGACCTGCAATGCGCCAAGCACGGTGACGTCGATGTGTCCGCCGCGCACCATCGCAAACGAGTCGGCGCTGCTGAAGTAGCAGCAGCCCGGCAACTCGGAGACGGTCTCCTTCCCGGCGTTGATCAGGTCGGGGTCGACGTCCTCGTCGAGCGGATACGGGCCGACGCCGAGCATCCCGTTCTCCGAGTGGAGCGTGATGTCGACACCAGCCGGCACGTGGTTGGCGACCAGCGTCGGCATCCCGATGCCGAGGTTCACGTAGTCGCCGTCCCGCAACTCGGCGGCGACCCGGCGGACGATGCGCTCACGTCTATCCATTCGACGACCTCACCGTGCGCTTCTCGACGCGCCGCTCGTAGGCTGTGCCCTGCAGGATGTGCCGCACGAAGATGCCAGGCGTGTGCACCGCGTCGGGCTCGATCTCGCCAGGCTCGACGAGGTGCTCGACCTCGGCCAGCGTGACCGCTGCCGCCGTGGCCATCATCGGGTTGAAGTTGCGCGCGGTCTTCCGATACACGAGGTTGCCGTGGCGGTCGCCCTTCCACGCCCGCACGAGCGCGAAGTCGGCCTTCAGCGGCAGCTCGAGCACGTAGTGCCGTCCGTCGATCACGCGCGTCTCCTTGCCCTCGGCCACCAGCGTGCCGTAGCCGGTCGGCGTGAAGAAGCCGCCGATGCCGGCGCCGCCGGCGCGAATCCGCTCCGAGAAGGTGCCCTGCGGGCACCAGCTCGACCTCGAGCTCGCCGGCGAGGAACTGACGTTCGAACTCGCGGTTCTCGCCCACGTAGGTGGCGATCATCTTGCGGATCTGGCGGGCCTTGAGCAGTGGGCCGAGGCCGAAGTCGTCGATGCCGGCGTTGTTGCTGACGACGGTGAGCCCGCGCGTGCCCTGCGCGTGAAGCGCGGCGAGCAGGTTCTCGGGGTTCCCGCAGACGCCGAAGCCGCCGACCATCACCGTGGCCCCATCGGGAATCTGCGCGACGGCGTCCTGCGCCGAACGCATGACTTTGTCCATGCTCGATTATGGATCGCCCACAGGAGATTCAGGAGTTCAGGAGGTGAGGACCACAGGAGATCAGAAGACCAGGAGCTGGTTCCTATCAAATGGACCGCCCGTCTCCTGTTAGTCTTCACGCGCGCCCGCCATCGCTGGGCCGATTCAAACAGCGGCGCAATCGACTGGCCCTGTCCCAACTGCCCTCGCAAGGCCTGCAGCGTGGCAATCAGCTTGTCCAGTGCCGGCAGGACCTCGTCGGCGTTGGTGGCGCAGATGTCGCTCCAGATCGGCGCGGGGCTGGCGGCCACGCGCGTCGTGTCGGCAAGGCCGGAGCCCGACAACCGCAGACCGGGCTCGCCCACCGACTCGCCGACGACGTGCATCAGCGCGCTGGCGGTGAGCTGCGGGAGGTGGCTCGTGTAGGCAAGGACGTGATCGTGCATCACCGGATCGACCACGACCGGTGTCGCGCCGAGCGCCCGGACAAAGTTCGCCAGGCGCTCCACGGCCGGGGCCGGCGTGGCCCCGTCCGGCGTGAGCAGCCACGGGCGCCGCTCGAACAAGTCGACCCGTGACGCTTCCAGGCCGCCCCGCGCCGATCCGGCCAGCGGATGCCCGCCGATGAAGGTCAACGCCGGCGGAAGGCAGCGGCGCGGCCTCGATCGTCGTGCGCTTGGTGCTTCCGACATCGGTGACCAGTGCGGGACCCCGCACGACCTCGCCCAACCGCGCCAGCACGGCAAGGTTCTGCGTGACCGGCGCCGCCAGCACGACCAGGTCGGCGCCGTCGAGCGCGGCCAGATCGCCGCTGCCGACGGTGAGCGCGCCCAGTTGCCGCGCCACCAGCGTGACGTCGTCGCGATCGATGCCGATCACGGCCGCGTCGGGAAACACGCGGCGAATCGCAAACGCCAGCGACCCGCCGATCAGCCCGACGCCGACGATCCCGATGCGCCTGAAGTCGCCGTCAGCAGCTCACGTCGTAATCGTCAATCGTCAATCGTCGCAATCGTCAATTCCTAACTCCACCCCCTTCGCATCACCGGCTCGAGGCAGATCGTCCGGCCGATGGCCGGCGCGATGATCCGCAGTTCGGCCATGAGCCGATCGAACTGCGCCGGGAACATCGACTGCGCGCCGTCGCTGAGCGCGCGATCGGGATCGCAATGGACTTCGATGATCAGCCCGTCGGCGCCCGCGGCGACCGCCGCGCGCGCCATCGGCGCGACCTTGTCGCGGCGTCCCGTGCCGTGGCTGGGGTCGGCGACGATCGGCAGGTGGCTCAACTTCTTGACGACCGGGATCGCCGAGATGTCCAGCGTGTTGCGCGTGTAGTTCTCGAAGGTGCGGATGCCGCGCTCGCAGAGCACGACGCCCCCGTTGCCGCCGGCCAGGATGTACTCGGCCGACAAGCAGCCACTCTTCGATCGTCGCGGCGATGCCGCGCTTCAGCAGGACCGGCTTGCGCTGATGGCCGAGCTCCTTGAGGAGCGTGAAGTTCTGCATGTTCCGGGCGCCGACCTGGAACATGTCGCAGTACTTCTCGATCAGTTCGATCTGGCTGACGTCCATCACTTCCGACACCAGCTTGAGATCGTGCTGGTTGGCGGCGGCACGCAGCATCCGCAAGCCCTCCTCGCCCAGTCCCTGGAAGCTGTACGGCGAGCTGCGCGGCTTGAACGCGCCGCCGCGCAGGATCTTGGCGCCGGCCTTCTTCACCGCGGCGGCCGCCGCGTTGACCTGCTCTTCGGTCTCCGCCGAACAGGGCCCGGCCATCACGATGACCTCGTCGCCGCCGATGCGCACGTCGCCCACCGACACGACGCTGCCTTCGGGCTTGAACGCGCGGCTGGCGAGCTTGTAGGGCTCGGTGACCCGCATCACCTCGCTGACGCCATCGAGCATCTCGAGAAGCCGCGGATCGAGATGGCGGTCGTCGCCGACCGCCCCCAGCACCGTGCGGCTCACGCCGGTCGACCGGTGCACGTCCATCTTCAGCCCGACGAGATGAGCGACGACCTTCTCGATCTGCTCCTCGCTGGCTCGCTCCTGCATGACCACCACCATACTGCCCTCCACTGTCTCTTCTCCCTGTAGCGCGGCCGATTCGGCGCCGCTCTCAGTCCTTGGCCGCGCGTGTCCGGATCGCGGCGGCGTGCTCGTGACCGTGCGTGTGCGCCGACTCGCGCTCGAGCCGGCGCGCCTCGTCGATGATGCGCTCGAACAGCCGCGTCAGCGCGTCCTGGCTGAGCGGTCCCTTGATGGCCACGCCGTGCTTCCGCACGTGGCCCAGCACCTGCGACTCGCGATCCGGCTGGTAGATCTCGAGCCCGAGCGTCTGCTTGATCTCGCCAATCCGCAGCGCGCACGACGCGCGCTCGTTGAGCAGCTCCACCAGCCGCTCGTCGAGCTCGTCGATCCGTCTGCCGCAGCTGGTCGATGGTCATGCCGGCACCTCGCCCGTCAGCCAGCGGACGTAGCCTTCGACCCGCGGGCACCAGCGACGGCGAGTCGCCGCACTCCGCGATCACCTGCACCAGGCCGCTGCCAACCACGGCCGCGTCGGCCCACCGGCCCACCGCGCGGACGTGATCGGGATGCGAGATGCCGAACCCCAGCGCCAGCGGCAGCGAGGTCTCGCGCTTGATGCGGGCGACCAGCGCCTCGGCGCCGTCGGCCACGCGATCGCGGACGCCGGTCACGCCGAGACGCGAGATGGCGTACAGGAACCCGCGGCCCAGGCGCGCGGCGTCGCGGATCCGCTCCGGTGTCGTCGTGGGGCTCAACAGGAAAATTGTATCAATGCCCCGCGCGTCGAGCAGGCTCTGCACCTCGGCCGCCTCCTCGATGGGCACGTCGAGCAGCAGCACGCCGTCCACCCCGGCCGCTGGCGGCGCGATCGGCGAAGACCTCGAAGCCCATGCGTGCGATCGGGTTGGCGTAGGTGAAGAGCACGATGGGCGTGGCCAGCTCCGCGCGCACGTCGGCCACCAGGCCCAGCACGGCGTCGAGCGTCGTGCCGGCGGCCAGCGCTCGCTCGGTCGCCCGCTGAATCACCGGGCCGTCGGCCAGCGGATCCGAGAACGGCACGCCCAGCTCGATCACGTCGGCGCCGGCCCGCGCCAGCGCGAACAGCAGATCGCGCGTGCGCGCCAGCGACGGGTCGCCCGCCGTGATGTAGGTGACCAGGCCCGGACCGGCCCGCCGCTTTCAGCGTTGCGAACGTCTCTGCAATCCGTGACATCACGTAACTCGTCCTTCGTCCTTCGTCCTGTCAGCGTCCCAGCGCGCGTTTCGACCGTCTGCAGGTCCTTGTCGCCTCGTCCCGACAGGTTCACCAGGACGATGGCGTCGGATGCCAGGTCGCCCGCGACGCGCATCGCGTGCGCGACGCCGTGCGACGACTCCAGCGCCGGCAGGATCCCTTCGAGCCGCGCGACCTGCTGAAACGCGTCGAGCGCCTCGGCGTCGGTGGCGTACGCGTACTCGGTCCGGCCCTGCTGCTGCAGCCAGGCGTGCTCCGGCCCGACGGCCGCGTAGTCGAGGCCCGCCGAGATCGAATGCGTCAGCTCGATGTTGCCGTGCGCGTCCTGCAGCACCCAGGTCCTGGTCCCCTGCAGGATCCCCACCGAGCCGCCGGCAAAGCGCGCCGCATGCCGGCCCGGCACGATCGCCTCGCCGCCGGCTTCGACGCCGATCAGCCGCACGCCCGCGTCGCGCGATGAACGCGTCGAAGATGCCCATGGCGTTGCTGCCGCCGCCGACGCACGCCACGACCGCGTCGGGCAGCCGGCCGGCCTGCGCCAGCAGCTGCGCGCGCGCCTCGCGGCCGATGACGCTCTGGAACTCGCGCACCATCAGCGGATACGGATGCGGGCCCAGCACGCTGCCGAGCAGATAGTACGTGTCGGCGACGGTGGCCACCCAGTCGCGCATCGCTTCGTTGATCGCGTCCTTCAACGTGCGGCTGCCGGAATCCACCTGCCGAACGGTCGCGCCCAGCAGCCGCATCCGCAGCACGTTGGGCGCCTGCCGCGCCATGTCTTCGGCGCCCATGTAGACCTCGCACGCAAGGCCCAGCAGCGCGCAGGCCGTCGCGGTCGCGACGCCGTGCTGCCCCGCGCCCGTCTCGGCGACGACGCGGCGCTTGCCCATGCGGCGGGCCAGCAGCGCCTGCCCCAGGGCGTTGTTGATCTTGTGCGCGCCGGTGTGGGTCAGATCCTCGCGCTTGAGGAAGATGCGCGCGCCGCCGGCCTTCGCGGCCAGCCGCCTGCGCCTCGTAGAGCGGCGTGGGACGTCCGACGTAGTGCTGCAACAGCGCGTGGAACTCCTCGAGAAACGCGGGGTCCTTCCGGACGCGGTAGGTACTCGCGTGCCAGGTCGTCAACCGGCGCCATCAGCGTCTCCGGGACAAACCGCCCGCCAAACGGGCCGTAGTAGCCCCGCGAGTCCGGATCGCGCTCCCCGAAGACCGCGCGCTCGTCTGTTTCCGCCTGCCTGGTCGTCACCTACGCCTCCACCTCGCGCACGGCCGCAATCAGCGCGCGCACTCGCTTCTCGTCCTTCACGCCCGGCGATCGCTCGACGCCCGAGGACACGTCGATGCCGGCCGGACGGACGCGCATCACGACGCTCGGCGACATTCTCGGGCGTCAGGCCACCGGCCAGGATCACGGGCCGCGTCGCCGCCAGCGCGGCGGCGCGCGCCCAATCCACCATCCGGCCGGTGCCGCCGCGCCGTACAGGGTCGTGCGCGTCGAGCAGCACCCGTACGCCGGCCCACGGCGCCAGGTCGGGCAACGGCCCGTGCGGCCGGCACGGCCACGCGCCTTGATCACCGGCCACGGCACGCGTGTCCACAAACGCCGGCGACTCGTTGCCGTGCAATTGCGCGGCGCCAAGCGGCACGCGCCGCATGACGTGATCGATCTCGCTCGCGCGTCGCGTCGACGAACACGCCCGACCGTCAGCACATCCGGCGCCGACGGCGCCGGTCACGGCCTCGGCCTGTTCCAGCGTGACCGCTCTGGGGCTGCCGGGCCAGAACATCATGCCGATCGCCGTCGCCCCCGCCTCCACCGCCCGTCGCGCGTCATCGGCCCGCGTGAGGCCGCAGATCTTGATCAGCATGACGCCGCCTCGGCCAGCAGTCCCGCCAGCGCCTCGCCGGGATCGGTCGCGGTCATGAATCGCTCGCCGATGAGGAACGCCCGATAGCCGGCTGCCTGCAGGCGCCTCACGTCGGCGCCGGTTTTCAAGCCGCTCTCGGCGACGGCGATCGCGCCGGCAGGCATGCGCGCCGCCAGGCGGAACGACGCGTCGACGTCGACGGCCAGCGTTCGGAGGTTGCGGTTGTTGACGCCGATGAGGTCGGCGCCAGCCGCAACCGCGCGGTCCAGCTCCGCCTCGTCGTGGACCTCGACGAGCACGTCGAGTCCCAGCGCCCGCGCGTCGCGCGCCAGGCTGCGCGAGCGCCTGCATCGTCGAGCGCGGCGACGATGAGCAGCACGGCGTCGGCGCCGGACGCACGCGCCTCGAGCAGCTGATAGCCGTCGACGACGAAGTCCTTGCGCAGCAGCGGAAGCGTCAACGGCCGCGCGGACGGCCTCGAGATGCGCCAGCGCGCCGTCGAAAAACGTCGGCTCGGTCAGCACGGAGATGGCCGCGGCCCCGGCGTCGGCGTAGCCGACGCGCGATCGCCGCCGGGTCGTACTCGCGCGCGCAGGACGCCGCGACTCGGCGAACGGCGCTTGCACTCGGCGATCACGCGCAGGCCAGGCGCGGCCAGCGCCGCCCGGAAGCCGCGCGTCGGCGGCATCGTCCCGGCGCGCCGCGCCAGGTCGGCCGGCGGCACGCGCGAGGCCGCCTGCCGGCACGCGCGTGCGCGTGGCCGCGACGATGGCGCCGAGCAGATCGCTGGTTCCGACGCTCATGCCGGCCGCGTCTCGGTGGTCACCCGCACCAGCGCCTCCAGAGCGTCCAGGGCTTGCCCGCCGTCGACGGCTGCCGCGGAGGCGGCAATGCCCTCGCGAACCGACTCGGCCCGGCCCGCCACGAACAAGCCGGCGCCCGCGTTGAGCAGCACGATGTCGCGCACCGGGCCCGGCCTGTCCGCGCAGCATCTCGACCAGGATCTTCGCGTTCGTGCGGGCGTCGCCGCCGGCGATGGCCGGCAGCGTCGTCTTCTTCAGGCCGAAGTCGCCGGGGTGGACGTGGAACGTGCGCACGGTGCCGTCGTGGCCCTCGGAGACCTTCGTGTAGCCGGTCGTCGAGATCTCGTCGAGGCCATCGGCGCCGTGCACGACCCACACGCGCTCGGAGCCCAGCATCAGCAGCGCGCGCGCGACCAGTTCGGTGAGCTCGGGCCTGGGCACGCCGACGATCTGGCGCGTCGGCAGGGCCGGATTGGTGAGCGGACCGAGCAGGTTGAACGCGGTGCGCAGGCCCAGCTCCTTGCGCGTGGGCGCCGCGTGCTTCATCGCCGGATGAAACGAGGGCGCGAAGAGAAACGCGACGCCGGCCTGGGCAAGGCTGCGTTCGACCACCTCGGGCGGCGCCGTGATGCCGACGCCCAGCGCCTCGAAGACGTCGGCGCTGCCGCATCGGCTCGAGACCGACCGGTTGCCGTGCTTGGCGACACGCACCCCGGCCCCGGCCAGCACCAGCGCTGCGGCCGTGGAGACGTTGATGGTGCCGGCGCGGTCGCCGCCGGTGCCGCACGTGTCGAAGCACCTCGCCCGCGTGATTCGGCAGCTTCACGGCGTGCGCCCGCATCGTCCGTCGCGAGGCCGACGATCTCTTCCGGGCGCTCGCCCTTCATCGACAGCCCGACCAGCAGGCCCGCCAGCTGGGCCGGCGTCGCCTGCCCCGTCATCACGAGGTCCATCGCGCCGGCGGCCTCGCTCGGCTGTGAGGTCCTCGTGCCTGGTCAGCTTGTGCAGCAGGTCGGTGAGCACGTCAGAATGCAGGGCTAAAGCCCTGCCTCCACAACCGAGGGACGCAGGTTCAGGAAGTTTCGCAGCAGCTGCCGGCCTTCGTCGGTCAGCACCGACTCGGGGTGAAACTGGACGCCGTGCACGGGGAACTCGCGATGCCGCAGGCCCATGATGATGCCGTCGGGCCGCGTGCGCGCGGAGACTTCGAGCGCGGCCGGAAGCCCTTCGTCGGCGACGACCAGCGAGTGGTAGCGACCCGCCTCGAATGGCATGCGCCAGGCCCGCGAACACGCCGCGGCCGTCGTGCTCGATCGACGAGGTCTTGCCGTGCAGCGGCGCCGGCGCTCGCACCACGCTGCCACCATACGCCATCCCGATCGCCTGATGTCCGAGGCAGACGCCGAGCAGCGGCGTCGTCGGCCCGAACCGGCGGATCACGTCGATGGTCACGCCGGCATCCTCCGGACGCCCGGGCCCGGGCGAGATCACGATGTGGCTCGGCGCCAGGCCGGCGATCTCGTCCAGCGTCACCTGGTTGTTGCGCCGCACCTTCGGCTGCGCGCCCAGTTCGCCCAGGTACTGCACCAGGTTGTAGGTGAACGAGTCGTAGTTATCGAGAACGAAAACCATTCGGAATTCGCTCCAGCCTCAGCTCGGGCACTTCGCAATCGCGCAATCGCATCGCAATCTGCAATCTGCAATCTGCAATCTGCATTCTCAGAGCCCTGCCTGCGCCAGCTCCAGGGCTCGCACGACGGCCCTGGCCTTGTCCTTGGTCTCCTCGTACTCCGCCGTGGGATTCGAGTCGGCCACGATGCCCGCGCCGGCCTGGATGTAGGCCTTGCCGTTGGCCATCACGACGGTGCGGATGGTGATGCAGAAGTCGAGGTTGCCGGCAAAGTCCAGGTAGCCGACGGCGCCGGCGTAGACGCCGCGCCGGGTCGGCTCGAGGTCCGCGATGATCTCCATCGCGCGCACCTTGGGCGCGCCCGACACGGTGCCCGCCGGAAAGCACGACGCCAGCGCGTCGAGCCGATCGGTGTCCTCGGCCAGCTGTCCCTCGACGATCGAGACCAGGTGCATGACGTGCGAGTAGCGCTCGAGCGTCATGAACTGCGGCACGCGCACGCTGCCGTAGTCGCACACGCGTCCCAGGTCGTTGCGTCCGAGGTCCACGAGCATCACGTGCTCGGCGCGCTCCTTCTCGTTGCGCTTGAGCTCCTCGGCCAGCCGCTGGTCCTCGTCGGTGGTCGCGCCGCGAGGCCGCGTGCCGGCAATCGGATGCGTCTGGGCGCGCCGCCCCTCGACGCGCACCAGCATCTCGGGCGAGGCGCCGACAATGGCCAGCTTGCCGAGCCGCAGGAAGTACATGTACGGCGACGGGTTCACGTGGCGCAGCGCGCGGTAGACCGTGAACGGGTCGGCGGTGACGTCGGCCTCGAAGCGCTGCGACAACACCACCTGGTAGATGTCGCCGGCGGCGATGTGCTCCTTGGCCGTGCGCACGTCCGACTCGAACTGCTCCTTCGTCAGGTTCGAGCGCAGCGTCACGGCGCCACCGGCCGGCGGACTTGCCGCCCGACAGGCTCCGCTCGAGTTCGGTTTCGAGGAACTGGATGCGCGCGCACGCGAACTGATAGAGCGCCTCGAGATCGTCGTCGGCGGTGATGCGCGCGTTGGCGATGAGGAGCAGCCGGTGCTGCGCGTGGTCGAACGCCAGCACGGTGTCGAACAGCATGAAGGTGGCCAGGTCGGTGGCGGTGTTGGGTCCTTCGAGCGGCCCGCGCGCCGACGGCACCGGCTCGAACCACTCCGCGGCGTCGTAGGTGAGGTAGCCGACCGCGCCGCCGGTGAAGCGCGGCAGGTGCGGCACGTACGGCGCGCGGAAGTCGGCCATCAGCTTCCGCACGGTCGGGATGAAGCCCTCGGCCGACTCCTCGGTCGTCCCGGCGCGCTCGATGACCGTCTTGCCGTCGCGCACGCGCACGACCAGAAACGGATCCTTGCCGAGAAACGAGTAGCGGCCGACGTGCTCGCCGCCCTCGACGCTCTCGAGCAGGAACGCGTAGTCGGAGTGCTCGGCGATCTTCAGAAAGGCCGAGACCGGCGTCAGCAGGTCCGCGATGATCTCTTTGCACACGGGCACGAACGTGCCGCGCTTGGCCAGGTCCACGAACTCGTCGAAAGTGGTCAGTTTCATGATGGCAACGGCACTGATTCAGAATGCGGCGCGGCAAACCCGCGCAGGCGGGACACGGCGGCGTCGAGCATGACCCCGGGCGCGGGCCGGTGGCCGGTCCAGATCTCGAACTGCTGCTCGGCCTGCGCGACCAGCATCGCCAGGCCATCGAGCGTCTCGCAGCCGGCGGCGCGCGCCTCGCGCAGCAGGCGCGTGTCGCGCGGGTTGTAGACCAGGTCGTACACCAGGCGACCGTCGAAGACGCGCGTCGGGCCAGGGCGTCTCGTCGACTCGCGGATGCATGCCCGCCGAAGTGGCGTTGACCAGCAGATCCCAGCTGCCGGGCAGCGGCGGCATCGACGCGGCGAGCGACGCCGGTCTCAGCCGCCATCGCCTCGGCCGCCTCGTCGCGGCGCGCGCAGACCGTCACGCGCGCCCCGGCGCCCGACAGCGCGATGGCGGCGCCGCGCGCCGCGCCGCCCGCGCCGAGGATGGTCGCGCGCAGGCCCGTCACGTCGAGCCGCTCGGCGAGCGGCGCCAGCAGGCCCGGCACGTCGGTGTTGAATCCGCGCCACGATCCCCTCCGATCGCGCCAGGGTGTTCACGGCGCCGACCGCCTGGCGAGCGCGTCGGGTTCGCAATGCGGGAGCAGGTCGACCTTGAACGGCAGCGTGACGCTGAGCGCCGCGCACGTCGAACGCCTCGGCAAACGCCAGCACGTCGGCGGCATCGACGGCCTGCAGCGGCAGGTACACCGCGTCGCGGTTGTCGGCGCGATGCGCGGCGTTGTGCATGGCCGGCGACACCGAATGCCCGACCGGGTTGGCGACGATCCCGTAGAGCGCGGCATCGGGGCCGACCTCGCCGAAACGGAACTCGTCGCGCAACTGGCGCGGCGGCATCTGCCCCGGCGCCACCTGCGTCGCCGGCGTAGGTCCAGGCCGACCCGAATCGCTGCGGCAGCAGCCGCGTGATCAGGCCGGCGCGCCCATCGCCAGCACGACCTGGCGCTGCGGAGCCGTCGGACGAAGCGCCAGCAGCGGCACGCAGTCGGCCAGGGCCGCGGCGGTCACGGCGAGCTTGACGACGGCGGCGCCGGTGGCGGCCATCGCGCGATACCGGGACGCCGAGATCCGCCGGCACGCCGGAGAAGTCGTGACTCGAGACGACCAGCCGCTCGCCGCCGGTCTGCCCGCACCCAGGCCGGCCTCGCGCCAGGCGGCAAACTCGATGTCGACAAAGTCCGCGCCGGCGTGCCAGGCCTGCTCCAGCAGCCCCAGCCGCGTCGCTTCGGTGCCCTTGAAATACCCGCCTTCCCACGCCGCCCGGCAGGTCACGATGACCGGGCCGCGCCGGCCCTGCAGCGCGCCAGCCACGTCGGGGTCCTCCACCGTGTCGAGCCGCAGCTCCACCAGGTCCGCCTCGCGCGGCGGCCTCGTCACGCCGGGCGCGCAGCTCGGCCAGCGTGGGGGCGGTGACGACGGCGCAGAGCGCCGGGAAGGGAATCTGGGCCATAAAATCAAAAAGCCTCTTGCACCGGTCCGGTGAAGAGGCTTGGGTTCGTCTTGGGTCGCGACTCGTGGACGGTGCGGCTAGGCCTCTTCTTTGTGCGGCGAATAAAACCACCACCAGCCCCGGTACGCACCCGTCCCCGACCGCGGCGCTGGCGGGCGTGAAGGAAGCGGACGCGGGAGCCGACAAGAGGATCATGACCAGTTCGAGTCCGGGAACGCTATCAGAGCGGCCGACCGAGTGTCAACCGTTGCTATAATCGCCCATGGCTTTACCAGCCAGCCTGCGCGCCCAGACGTCCAACTTATCGGGTGGTGCGGCAGGTCGGGCCCGCCGAAGGATTGTGCCCCAGATGCTGTTCGGACGCGCGATCGTGCTCCATTCTGCTCGCGTGCCTCGCGTTGTGGCCGCTGTCGGCCGCCTCGCCGGTGATGCCGGTCAGCGAGGTCAAGCCCGGCATGGTCGGCATCGGCCGGACCGTGTTCGCCGGCACGACGGTCGAAGAATTCAAGGCCCACATCCTCGGCGTGCTCGAAAACGCCATGGGCCCCAATCGCAACCTGATTCTGGCGCGGCTCGAGGGCGGCCCGCTGGCCACCACCGGCGTCATCGCCGGGATGAGCGGCAGCCCGGTCTCCATCGACGGCCGCCTCGTCGGCGCCGTCTCGTACTCGCTCGGCGACGTTCTCGCGCGAGCCGATTGCCGGCATCACGCCGATCGACGAGATGGTCGACGCCACGCGCAGCACCAGCCGCCGGCCGGTCGGCACGCGTGCGCGCGCGGAGCTCAGCCTGCCGCTCAGTTCGGCGTCGCTGGCCGCGACGCTGCAGCAGGTGTTCGCGCGCACGAGCCCGTTTGCCCAGTCGCCCGCCGATGTGCGGTTTGCCGGCGCGGGCACCGGGTCCGTCGAGCGGCGCGGAGCTCGGCGCGATGCTCCGGCCCATCGCCACGCCGCTGGTGATGGGCGGCTTCCGCGGCGAGGTCGCCGACCTGGTCTCGTCCGGCTTTGCCAGCAGCGGCTTCTCGCCGATGACCACCGGCGGCGCCTCGTCGAGTCCGGCATCGCCTGCCGTGGCCTCCACTGCCCCGCTTGCGCCGGGCGACGCCGTCGGCGTGGGCCTGGTGAGCGGCGACCTGATCCTGGGCGGCACCGGCACGGTCACCTCGGTCGATGGCGCGCGCGTCTATGCGTTCGGCCACCCGTTCTACAACCTCGGGCCGACGACGTTCCCGATGACGCGGGCGTGGATTCACACGCTCCTGCCCAGCCTGATGAACTCCTCGAAGCTGGGCAGCCTCGGCGAGGTCATCGGCACCTTCGATCAGGATCGCGCAACCGCCATTGCCGGCACGCTGGGCGCGGCGCCCCCGATGCTGCCCATCACGCTCGTGCTCGACACCGACCGCGGCCCGAGCCGCACGTTCCACTTCTCCGTCGTGCGCGACCAGCTCTTCACGCCGCTGCTCACCTACCTCTCGGTCGTCAACACGCTCAAGTCCTACGAGCGCGAGTTCGGCACCTCGAGCTTCATGGTCAAGGGCCGTGCGCTGGTCGACAAGCACGGCGAGATCGCGTTCGAAGATCTCTTCACCGGCGACTCGCCGTCGATCGGCGCGGCCAGCTACATCGCCGGCCCGATCACCTTCCTCCTGAAGAACGACTTCGAGCCGGTCGAGATCAACAAGCTGGACCTGACCATCGTCTCGTCCGAATCGCCGCGCACGGCCGTCCTCGAGCGCGTGTGGCTGGACGCACCGGCGGCCAGGCCAGGCCGCTCGGTGCCGCTGAAGCTGCTGGTGCGAACCGCCGAGGGCGAAGACGTGCTGCACACGGTCCGCGTCGACATCCCGGCCAACGCCACCGGCCCGCTCACGCTGATGGTCGCCGACGGCACGCGCCTGGCGCAGATCGAGCAGCGCGAGACCCGGCATGCAGCAGCAGCCGCAGGACGCGGCGCAACTGGTGAAGGCCTTCAACAAGGCGCGCAAGAACAACCGCCTCTACGTGCGGCTCGTCAGCGCCGACGCCGGCGCGGTCGTCGAAGGCGAGACGATGGCGGCGCTGCCGGCATCGGTGCTCGCGGTCTTCGACGCCGATCGCAGCGGCGGCGCCATCAGCCCGCTGCGCAGCGCGACGCTTGGCGAGTGGGCGATCCCGACCGAGTACGCCGTCAGCGGCGCCCGGTTCCTTTCCCTGCCGCTCGACGCGAACTGAGTGACGTGCGCGTCTGCCATGTGCGGGCCTGAAGCCCGCCGCCACAACGGATGGTTATGACCCGAGTCGTTCGGCCCCTGCTGGGCCTCGTGTTCGTGTGCGCCCTCACGCTGCCGCTGCACGGCGCCGGCGCCCGCTTCTGGGAAGTGGCCACGCTGGCCGACTTCCTGAAGGGCGACGTCAACAACCTCTCCATCGACCTGCACGGCCGCCTGGTGCTCGGGCCCGCCCTCACCGAGGTCGCCGCGCCGACCGCGCCGGTGCTCTGGACGGGCCTGGTCGCCGACGACGGCAGCCTGCTGGTCGGCTCGGGCAACGACGGCCAGGTGTTGCGCGTCGCGCGCGACGGCGCGCTGTCGACCTTCTTCGACTCGGCGGAGCTCGAAGTCCACGCGCTCGCGCGCGCGCCGGGCGGCGGGCTCTACGTCGGCACCTCGCCCGACGGGCGGATCTACAAGGTCGATGCCGCCGGCAAGTCCGCGCCGTTCTTCGATCCGGACGACAAGTACATCTGGGCGCTGGCGGTCGACGCCAAGGGCGTCGTCTACGCCGCCACGGGCGACAAGGGCGTCATCTATCGCATCACGCCCGACGGCAAGGGCGAGGTCTTCTATCGCACCAAGGCGACGCACGTGCGCGCGCTGCTTGTCGGCCGCCGACGGCGCCGTGCTGGCCGGCACCGAGTCGCCCGGCCGGGTGTTTCGCGTGACCGCCGACGGCGCGGGCTTTCTGCTGCTCGACTCGGGCCTGCAGGAAATCAGCGCGCTTGCGGCCCGGCCCCGGCGGCGTCGTCTACGCCGCCGCGCTCACCGGGCCGGGGTGACGATCGCCCGAGCTCCGCCGATCATCTCGCCCGAGCCGTCGCGCCCGATGCCCGTGCCGTCGGTCTCGACCGAGATCACGTCGATGTCGGTGGTCGAGCCGGCCAGGCCCGATGGGCGGCGGGCCGGCCGGCGCCGCACGCGAGTCGGGCCGCGCCAGCGGCAAAGGCGCCGTCTATCGAATCCAGACCGATGGCGCCTGGGACCAGGTGTGGACGTCGGCCGAGGACGCGCCCTACGACGTCGCCGCTCGACGAGCGGCGGCGCGCTGCTGGTCGCGACCGGCAGCAAGGGCAAGGTCTATCGCGTCTCCGGCGACCCCGCGCAGACGACGCTTGCTCGCGCGCGCGTCGGCGCAACAGGTCACCACGATCATCGCCGACCGCGACCGCGGCGTGCTGCTCGCGACGGCCAATCCGGCCAAGGTGTTCCGCCTGTCGGCGCGACCGGCCACGACCGGGTCGTACGAGTCGGAGGTCCGCGACGCCGAGTCGCTGGCGACGTGGGGCGCGATCAGCTGGCGCGGGACGACGCCGGCGGGCACCGGCGTGCGGCTGTTCACGCGTTCGGGCAACACGCAGACCGCCGACGACACGTGGAGCCCGTGGTCGGCGGCCTACCGCAATCCCGACGGCGAGCAGATCACGAGCCCGAAGGCGCGCTACCTGCAGTGGAAGATCGAGCTGGCGGGCGCCGAGGGCCGCAGCCCGGTGGTGACCTCGGTCAGCGCCGCCTACCTGCAGCGAAACCTCCGCCCCGAGATCGCCACGATCACGATCCACCCTCCGGGCGTCGTGTTCCAGAAGCCCTTCTCGACCGGCGAGGCCGAGATCGCCGGCTTCGAGGCCGGACCGCCCGATCGGCGGCCCGGCGCCAGCGCCGCGCAGCCCGGCAGCGGGTCGCCGCCGCTCGGCCGCCGCGGGTACCAGAAGGGCCTGCAGACGTTTCTCTGGAAGGCGCAGGACCCCAACGACGACGACCTGTCGTACGACGTGCTCTATCGGCGCGAGGGCGAGACGACCTGGAAGGCGCTCAAGCGCAACCTCACCGAGCCGCTCTTCGTGTGGGACACGACGTCGGTGCCCAACGGCACCTATGTCGTCAAGATCGCCGTCTCCGACGCGCCCGCCAACCCGCGCGGCGAAGCGCTGCTGGCCGAGCGCGAGAGCAGCACGTTCGACATCGACAACTCTCCGCCGGCCATCAGCGTGCTCGAGCGCGACCCGGACCAACGGCCACACCGTCGTCCGTTTCACCGTGCGCGACGTCGATTCGGCCGTGCAGCGCGTCGAGTACTCGCTCGACGCGGACCGCTGGCGGCCGATCTATCCGAAGGACGGCATTGCCGATTCGCGGCTGGAAGAGTTCGAGCTGACGATCGAGACCGACACGGCCGACAAGGCGATCATCCTGCGTGCGGTGGACGCGATGAACAACGTCGCGACCGGCCGGGCCGAGCCGGTCGACGCGCCGAAGCGGTGATCAGGCCGCGGTCGCGTCCAGCCGCGGCAGCGGCAGCTCGCTGACCGGAAGGCTCGGCGGCAGGACCGGCGGCGCCACGCGCGGCCGCGGCGCGTGCATCACCGGCCACGCGTCGTCGCCCTTGCCACGCACCGTCGTGTGCGCGACCAGCCAGACCAGGTTGACGGCCACCGGCGCGCCGCCGGCGCGCGCCGGTTCGAACCGCGCCTGCGAGGCCGCGCCGAGCAGCTCCAGGATCTCGCGCTCCTCCACGGGCAGCGCGCTGCGTGTCCGGCGTCAGCAGCTCGAGGTTGCGCACGCGGCCCTCGCGGGTCACGACGGCCGCCAGCGCGAACACGGCCTCGTCGCGGTCCATCACGCCGGATTCCACCAGCGCGTCCGGATTCGAGCGCGGCAGCAGCATGCGGCCGTCAACCGACACCGGGTTGCGATCGGAGCCCGGCGAGGCCATCGCGCCAATCGCGGCGGCCATCGACAGCGGCTGCTCGCGCAAGCGCCAGCGCCATCGACGCCACGACCGCGCAGAGGATCACCACGGTGGCCGCCGTCGCGCCGGCCGCCGCCCAGACCAGGTGCAGGTCCTCGAAGAGCCCGTGGAAGAGGTGCGGCCAGGACGTCTGTCGCTCGGCGTGCAGCCGCGCCAGCACGTGACGCTCGATCCGCCCGCGCTCTTCGGGCACGCGCGAGGCCACGCTGGCGCGCAGCAGCGCCCCCATTTCGGCCAGCCGACGCCGATCGCCCAGGCACGCCGGGCAGTTCCGCAGGTGCGCCTGCACCGCGACCTGCGCGTCCATGACGAGCTCGCCGTCGTGATACGCGGCAAGCTGGCGGCGAACCTGCCGGCAGTCGAGCGCGCTCATCGCGGGGCCTCCTGCAACACCGTCCGCAGCGCCTGGCGCGCGCGGGTCAGCCGCGACTTGACCGTGCCCAGCGTCACGCCGAGCGAGAAGGCAATCTCGTCGTAGCTCAAACCGTCCACTTCTCTCAGCACGATGGCCGTCCGTTGATCGAACGGCAGATGGTCGAGCGCATCCTGGAGCCGCGAGGCCAGCTGCTTCTGGGCGAACATGCGATCGGGCGCCGTCTGGTCGCGTCCCGCCAGGTGGTCGCCGTGCTGCTCGAGGTGCTGGTCGAGCGACACCTGGCTGCTGCGATACCGCCGCCTCCACCAGCGCTGGCGGTTGCGGGCCTGGTTGACGACGATGCGGTAGATCCAGGTGCGCAGCTGCGACTGGCCGCGGAAGTGGCGGATGGTGCGGAACACTCGCAGGAAGACTTCCTGCGAAAGGTCGAGGGCTTCGTCGCGGTCGCCCAGCAGGTTCACGGCCAGTTGCATGACCATGCGCTGGTGTTCGGTGACCAGCTGGGCAGAGGCCTCCTCGTCGCCGGCGGCGCATCGCTGCACCAGTTCGGCTTCGCGGCTGCCCAGGTCGTCCCAGGCGCCGGGGACGGAGGTGGATTTGACCAGCAGGTCTTCGGCCACGGTGCTCGCTCCCACTATAGCAAGTCCAACTGGCGACGGCTCGTGACGACCGCGAAATCCGGTCCTTTGGGGCGTTAGACACCGTCGTCGCCTGAATGTTCCATGGATGGCCGGCCAGGGCCGTTCGCGCTACCATTGCCGTCGGCATGAAACGCAGGATTGCCGCCGCTTTGGTGGTCCTGGTCGCCGGGGCGGCCGCCGCCGTGGCCTATACCGCCGCCGCGCGGGACACGCGAGTACCGGCGCCTGGTCGCGGCCGGCGAGGCGGCCCTGGCCGGCGGGCAGACCAGCGTAGCCATCGAGGCCTTCAGCGGCGCCATCGCGCTCAACCCCGACTCGATGCTCGCCCATCTCAAGCGGGGCGAGACCTACCGGCGCCATGGGCGACCTCAAGGCAGCCTTTCGCGACCTGCGCGACGCGTCGGAGCTCGACCCTTCCGCGACCCGACCCCTCGAACAGCTCGGCGACGTGAGCCTCGCGCTGAGCCGCCCGGATCGGGCCGCGGAGCGCTACGCCGCGTACGTCGCAGCTGGACGATCGGTCGCCGCGCGTGCTCTACAAGCTGGCGCTCGCTCAGTATCGCGCCGGGCCAGACCGACCCCCGCCCTGCGCTCGGTCCGCCGCGCCCTCGCGCTCGACGATCGGCTCGCCGACGCGCACTACCTGGCGGGGCTGTGCCTGGCCGCGCAAGGCCAGGCCGCCGAGGCACGCAAGGCCCTCGAGCGCTCCGTGGACCTGCAGCCGGCGTTCATTCCCGCCCGCGAAGCCCTGGCCACCGCGTATCGACGCAGCGGACGTCATGTCGATGCCACCGAGCAGCTCGAGGCGCTTGCCGCGCTGGACCGCGGTCGTCCCGCCCGGCTGATCGCGCTCGGCCTCGAATATGCTGACGCGCGGCGGACGGATCTGGCCGTCGCCACGCTGGGCCGTGCCGCCGAGCGGTTCCCCGACAACGTCGACGTCTACGCGACGCTCGGCGAAGTGTGGCTGCGCATCGCAGCTCGACACCGGCGACGGCGTCGCGCTGCGCAAGGCCCTCGAGGCGCTGCGGACGGCCGTCGTGCGAGGGGGATCGAGCCGCGAGCTGGCGCTCTACGGCCGCGCGCTGCTTGCCGCCGGCGACACGGCCGCGGCGCTGCGGTCACTGCGGGAGGCAGCGACCAAGCTGCCGGTGGCGCCGGCGACGCTGCTGGATCTGGCCACGGCCGCCGAGCGGCTCGGCGACCGGCAGACGGCGCGCGACGCGCTTCAACGGCACGTCGCGCTGCTGGCCGGATCGACGCCGCCAGCCTCGGTGGTCAGGCACCTGGGCGACCTGTCGCTGGCGCTTGGCGATACAGCCGAGGCCGTGCACTGGTGGCGCCGCGCCGCGACGGGCACCAGCGACGTCACGCTGCTGGTGCAGTTGGCGCGAGCCGAGTCGCGCGTCGGCGACTACGACGCCGCCCGCCGGACGGTCGCCCGCGCCCTCGCGCTGGCGCCAGCCGATGTCGGCCGCGATGCGGCTGCAGAGCTGCTTGGCGCGAAGAACTAGCTTTCACCGCACGCGACAATCACTGTCCCGCCGAGCGCTCCGCGCTGCCTTCAAGAGATCCGTCGGGATAGCTTCGGCCGCAGCCGTCAGCGCGTACGCGAGCTGGACGTCAGCAGCTCCTCGGACGCCACAGGCCTACCGGCGTGCCTCGAGCCTCCGCGGATCCAGCCGATCGCGCAGACCATCGCCGAGGAAGTTGAAGCCCAGGACCAGCAGCGCGATCGCCAGGCCCGGGAAAGACGGTGAGGTGCGGCGCGTCGATCAGGTGCACGCGCCCGCCGTTGATCATCGTGCCCCAGCTGGGTGTCGGCGGCTGCACGCCGAGGCCGAGAAAGCTCAGCGCGGCTTCGGCGAGGATCGCGCCGGCCATGCCGAGCGTGGCCTGCACGACCAGCGGCGGGAATCGCGGTCGGGATGATGTGGCGCGCCAGCAGCCGCGCGCGGCCGGGCGCCCAGCGCGCGCGCCGCCTGGACGAACTCGAGCTCACGCGCCTTCAGCACCTGGCCGCGCACGAGCCGCGCATAGCCGACCCAGCCGATCGCCGTGAGCGCGAGCACGACGTTGGTCAGGCTCGGTCCAAGCACGGCGACCAGCGCGATGGCGAGCAGGATGCCGGGAAACGCCAGCAGGATGTCGATGACGCGGCTGATGACCTCGTCGGTCGAGCCCGCCGACGTAGCCCGCGACGGCGCCGACGACCAGACCGATGGACGCCGAGACGCCGACCACGACCAGCCCGACCATCAGCGAAATGCGCGCCCCGGCGAGCAGGCGCGACCACACGTCCCGTCCCAGCTCGTCGAGCCCGAGCAGGTGCTCGGCGCTGGGGCCCTCGAGGCGCAGCGCCAGCGTCTGCGCCGACGGATCGTGCGCGGTCAGAACCGGCCCCAGCAGCGCCGCCGCCACCGTCAACACCACCAGCGTGAGCCCGAGTCGAATCTGCACCGACGTCCCCTACTCGAATCGAATCCGCGGGTCGAGCCACCCGTAGACGAGATCGGTCAGCAGATTCATCGTCACGTAGGTCACCGCGATGAGCAGGATGCAGCCCTGCACCATCGGGTAGTCCCGGAAGTTGATCGACTGAATCAGCAACCGCCCCACGCCGGGCCACGAGAAGATCGTCTCGGTGATGATCGACCCGGTGAGCACCGCGCCCAGCTGCAGCCCGAGGATCGTCACGACCGGAATCAGGCTGTTGCGCAGCGCGTGGACGACCACGGCGCGCACGCGCGAGGCGCCGCGCGCACGCGCCGCGACGACGTATTGCTCGCGCAGTTCCTCGAGCACGCTGGCCCGCGTCATCCGCGCGAGAATCGCGGCCAGCGCCGAGCCCAGCGTGATGGCCGGCAGCACCAGGTGCGCCAGCGTGCCGCGTCCCGACACGGGCAGCCAGCCGAGTTCGACGGCAAAGATCAGCGCCAGCAGCGGGCCGAGCCAGAAACCGGGCACCGAGATGCCGACCAGCGCCAGCGCCCATCGCGCCTTGATCCACCCAGCGTCCCCCGCCACACGGCCGCGATCAATCCGAGCGGCAAGGCGAGCGCGACGGCGACCAGCATCGCCGCCGACGCCAGCTCCGCGGTGGCGGGCAGCCGCTCGGCGATCTGCGTGGTCACGGGCTGCTGGGTGCGCAGCGACGTCCCGAGGTCGCCTCGGACGAGCCCCTTGAGGTACGCGCCGTACTGCTCGACCAGCGGCCGGTCGAGGCCCAGGCGCGTGCGCAGCTGCGCGATGTCTTCGGGCGAGGCGCCATCGCCCAGCATGGCCTGCGCCGGGTCGCCCGGCACCAGGTGGATCAGCGAAAACACCAGCGTCGCCACGCCGAACAGCACCGGCAGGGTGAGCACGCAGGCGACGGAGTGATGTAGGACAGCATCGGTCAGGACGGAGGCGCCGCGGGGTCGGCGTCGGGTTCCAGGTGCAGGCGGTCCACCAGCTTGGCCAGTCCCTGGCGCGTGACGCCCAGCGCGCTGGCGGCGCGCCCGCGATGTCCGCCAGCCTGCGCCAGTGCCGCGCGCACGACTCGCTCGTCCGCCATGCGCCGCGCCTGCTCGAGCGTCACCGCGCCGAGCGGCCGTGCCGCCGCGCGATCGCCGCCGGCAGCGCCGACACCCGCACCACGCCGTGTCGCGGCGCGTAGACCGACAGCGCCGCCAGGGCGTTCTGCAATTCGCGCACGTTGCCGGGCCAATCATAGCGCGCCAGCGCGGCCAGCGTCTCCGGCGCCAGCCGCGCGTGGCTGCCCACCCGCTCGGTGGCGCGCTCCCAGAAATGCTGGGCGAGCAGCGGCACGTCGTCGGGCCGCTCGCGCAGCGACGGCAGCGTGATGTGCACGACGTCGAGCCGATAGCGCAGGTCGGCGCGAAACGCGCCGACGGCCACCGCGTCGGCCAGCGGCCGGTTCGTGGCCGCCACCAGCGCGCACGTCCACCCGGCGCGACCGCGTCTCGCCCAGCCGCCGGATCTCGCCTTCCTGAATCGCCCGCAGCAGCTTGGCCTGCGCACGGGCGCTGAGCTCGCTGACTTCGTCGAGGAAGAGCGTGCCGCCGTCGGCGTCTTCGAACAGGCCCGCGCGCTCGCCCACCGCGCCGGTAAACGCGCCGCGCGCGTGGCCGAACAGCTCGGCCTCGCACAGGTCGTCGGTGAGCGCCGCGCAGTTGACGGCGCAAAACGACCGCAGCCGTCGCGGGCCCAGGCGGTGAATCTCGCGCGCCACCAGTTCCTTGCCGCTGCCGCTCTCGCCTTCGACCAGCACGGTGAACGGCACGCGCGAGGCGGCCTCGACGGCGGCGCGCACGTCGGCCATGGGCTGGCTGACGCCGAGCAGGCTCGACGTCTCGGGACGGACGACCGGCCGGCCGGCGAGCTCGACGGCCAGGCGCACCGTTGGCGCCACGGCGATGGCCGCCGCCTCGAGCAGCGCGCGATGGGCCGGGTCGAGCCGCGATTCGGGCATGGCCCAGCGGCAAGCCAGCGCGCCGACGACGGCGTCGCCGAGCCGCACGGCCACGGCGCAGTCGGTGGCGCCGGACTCAGCACGTCGACGACGGTCTGCCCCAGGTCCGCGGCTCGCTGGGCCGCCGCGGTCAGAGATCGTCGTGGCCCAGCCGGGCCAGCGCGATCGTGCCGTGCGCGGTCGCGCCGGCCACGAGCACCGCGCTGCAGTGCAGCGCGTCCCTGCAGCAACTGGCAGACGCCCGGCAGCGCCGCGCGAGGATCGTCGTGCGCCTGGCACACGCGCAGAACGGCAACGAGATCGTCGAGCATGGGTGCCTTCTCCCCGTCAGAGGGCGCCGGCCAGGCCGACACCAGGGCCTGCCCGGCCAGCAGCGCCCGGGCGTTGGTGCCGCGCGCGACGCGCGCCACCTCGTCTGCGATCTGCGGCCGATCGGCCGCGCGCGCCGAGGCCAGCGCGAGGACGAGCCGCGCGCGCGCGCGGACCAGCCGCGCGGACGTCGTGCCGCGTAAGCGCGCGCAGCCGCCGCACGAGCGATTCGGGCAACGCGACGTGTCGGCGGACCAGCCCTTCGGCCGGCACCAGCACCTGGTCGTCGTCAGCCAGCGACAGTCGCGGCCGAGGCGCGCCGCGCGTCCGCGTGCGCGAGACGACCTGAGCGCGTCGACCGCGCCGCTGGCGACGTCGATCCGCAGCCGCGCGATCGCCGCGTCGGCGGCCGGCCTGCCGCCATCGCTGCGTGCACGTCGGCCATGGCGCCGGCCGCATCGCCGAGCTCGAGCCGCGGCCAGACGCGCGCGAGCGCGACGCTGCGGATCCAGTGGCTCGCTGTCGCCGGCGGCCTGCTGCAACGCGTCGGCCCAGCGGGCCTGCCAGCACAGGCACGTCACCAGCAGCGCGACCAGCCGCGGCGGTGGAGGCGCATCGAGCACGCGCGAGGCGCCCAGCGCCGAGTGCAAGAGGTACTCGGCGTCGACCAGCGCCGCCTGGCGAATCCACTGCTCTGCCACATCCGCGGCGCCCTCGATCAGGCAGGTCGCGTGTGCGGCCGGCGCCAGCCGGCCCGCCTCGCGCCACCTGTGCCGCGACTGCCGCAGGTCGCCTCGCGCCGCGGCCAGCCGCGAGGCCTCCACCAGCAGCCGGGCGCACGCCACGATGCGCGTTCCGGCGCGCGCACGCCCATGCCGCGCGCTGCACGTGCCGCTGGGCCGACGCGGTTCGTCCGCGTGCGACCAGCGCCCGGGCTTTCTCCAGGATGCCGGCGGGATCGACCTCGCGCCTCGGGATCTGCCGCGTCGGTCGTCGCAAAGGCCGGGGGCCGTTCGTGCACGGTCGGGACGTCGGCGCGCAGGCCGAGCCGTGTGGCGACGCGCGCGACAAACGGCGCCGGGCAGTCCGTCGGCCGACGCGGCAATCGCGCGGGCGCGCAGCCACTGCGGCGAACAGCATCCGGGCGACACCCAAAGCGCACGCGGCCAGTTCCTCGGCCGGCAGCGCATCCAGGATGTGCGCAGCGCGGCCGAGGCCGGCCGTGCCGCACGACGTCCAGCACGACGGTCCCGGGCGAGTCGGCGCCGCCCAATCGCACCAGCAGTCGCGCCAGTCCCTGGCGTTCGGCATCTGCCAGCCGGCGCGCTCGTGCAGCACCAGCAGGGCGAACCCGTCGAGCAGCGCCAGCCACGACGTGCGACGGCCGTCGTCGCGCCTCACGGCCGACTCCAGCACGCCGGCCTGCACGGGCACGTAGCCCCGCAGCCGGGCCTGCACGCGCGAGGCGACGCCACGACGTGCGCCATCCGCTGCCGGCGACGGCGTCCACATTCCAGATGCGCGGCCCGCGCGATCGGCGGTCGTCGAGCGCCGTCAGCACGTGCGCCTCGAGCGGCCGGGGCACCAGCCGCATCCCGAGCCCGGGGCCCGGCGCTGCCTCGTGGATCGGGCGCCTCCGTCGACCGGCAGCGTCGGCATCAGCCCGCGCGATCGCCGTCGCGGCTCGAGCGCCTGCAGCCCGCAGACGACGCCGTGGGCGCGCAGGAACGCCGGGAGGCTGGCCGCCTGGGCGCTCAGCGGATCGGCGGCGGCCTCTGGCGGCCTCAACGCGTACGCCTCGAACCACTCGTTCGCGCTCACGAAGCCGAAGTCCACGCAGGGCGCGAGCGCCGGATGCCACAGCCGCCAGAGTCGCGCCACCATCTCCGGCCACACCGCGCGCGCCACGTCGTCGAGCACCCGGCGCTCGATCCACACGCGCCCGCCGGTTGCCAGATCGAGCGACGTGCCGTCGTCGAGCGCGACAAAGCGCGTGGCCAGCAGCGGAGGCGTGTGCGGCGGCATGCGCATCGCCCTCGAGTGCAAGAAGCGGGACGACGTCGCTCGGACGGCGTCGCCGCGGCGCCGCGCGCCGGCGCGCACACCGCTGACAGGCAACGAGATCGCGCGCGCGACTCGAGCTCCGCACGACACGCGCGAGCGCGGTCGGCGCCAGGCCGAGGTGGCAGAAATTTCGTATAGAATGCGGCCTATATGCTGCGTTTTCTCACTGCCGGCGAGTCGCACGGGCAGGCGCTCGTCGCGGTGATCGAGGGCATGCCGGCCGGCGTGCCGATCGATCTCGACAAGGTCACCGCGCAGCTGAAGCGCCGGCAGGGCGGCTACGGCCGCGGCCGCCGGATGGCGATCGAATCGGACAAGGCGCAGGTGCTCTCCGGCATCCGCCGCGGGCGCACCACCGGCGCGCCCATCGCGCTTCTCATCCCGAACAAGGACTGGCAGAACTGGCAGAAGACGATGCACGTCGAGCCGGAGATGCCGGAGGAGGCCACCGGCGCCAACCGCGCGGCCGTCACGCGGCCGCGGCCCGGTCATGCCGATCTCGCCGGCGCCCTCAAGTACGACCTGACCGACATTCGCGACGTGCTCGAACGCGCCAGCGCGCGCGAGACCGCGGCGCGCGTCGCCGTCGGATCGCTGGCGCGCCAGCTGCTCGCGCAGTTCGGCATCGAGGTGTTGAGCCACGTGACGATGATCGGCGGCGTCGGCGTGGACGAGTCGCTGGCGATCCCTGTCGAACGGATCCGCGCGATTCCCGCCGACTCGCCGCTGGGATGCGCCGATGCCGGCGTCGAGCAGCAGATGATCGCCGCCATCGACCAGGCCAAGGAGGCCGGCGACACGCTCGGCGGCGCGTTCGAGGTCGTCGTGACGGGCTTGCCGGTGGGTCTGGGCAGCTACGTGCAGTGGGATCGCAAGCTCGACGGCCGCCTGGCGCAGGCCATCGTGTCGATTCCCGCGATCAAGGCCGTGGGCATCGGCAAGGGACCGGACGTCGCCCGGCTGCCCGGTTCGCGCATCCACGACGAGATCGTGCCGCGCATGGGCCCGGGCGGCACGGGGCACCCGGCGGTCGGGGTCGCGCGCCTGACCAACAACGCCGGCGGCCTCGAAGGCGGCGTCACCAACGGCGAGCAGCTGCGGGTGACCGGCTACATGAAGCCCATCGCGACGCTGATGAAGCCGCTGCGGTCGGTGGACCTGACGACACTCGAAGAGTCGCCGGCGGCGATCGAACGCAGCGACGTGTGCGCGGTCACGGCCGCGGCCGTCGTCGGCGAGGCGATGGTGAGCCTCGTCGTGGCCGACGCGTTCCTCGAGAAGTTCACGGGCGACAGCCTCGGCGACATCACGCGCACGTTCGAGCAGACCTGCGCGGCCGTCCGCGCGCGATTCGAGGCGGCCGCGGCCACCTCGACGCCGGCCGGCGCCTGACCCGGTGACGCGCGCGCGTGACGGCATGGTGCGGCCCATCCTCAAGCTCGGAGCGCCCGCGCTGCAGCGCCCGGCCGCTGCCGTCGCCGATTTCGCCGGCCAGACCCAGCAGATCATCGACGACATGATCGAGACCATGCACGCCGCGCCCGGCATCGGCCTGGCGGCGCCGCAAGTGGACGTGCCGCTGCGGCTGTTCGTCGTGGATCTGTCGGTGGGCCGGACGGCGTCGGATCTGCAGGTCTTCATCAACCCGGAGATCGTCGAACGCGACGGCATGCAACTCGAAGAGGAAGGCTGCCTGAGCGTGCCCGGGCTTCACGGCAACCGTCCTGCGCCCGGCGCGCGTGGTCGTGCGCGCGCTGGACCGCGATGGCGCGCGCAGGACGGTCGAGGGCACGGGGCTGCTGGCCCGCGCGCTCCAGCACGAGATGGATCACCTCGACGGCCTGCTGTACGTGCAGCGCCTGCGCGGCCTGCAGCGTGCGTCCATCGAGCGGCGCGTCCGCAACTCGGGCGCGCTCGGCCGATGGTGACGCACGCGCCGCTTCGCGTCGTGTTTTTCGGCACGCCCGAGTTCGCCGTGCCGACCCTCGCCGCGCCTGCTCGCGTCGCGCCACCGCCTCGTCGGCGTCGTCACGCAGCCCGATCGGCCGCGCGGCCGCGGACAGCAGGTGTCGGCCAGCCCGGTCAAGTCTCTGGCGCTCGAGCGCGGCGTGCCGGTGCTGCAGCCCGAGAAGATGCGCGACGAGGCGTTTCTCGCCGCGCTGCGCGCGCTCGACGCCGACCTCGGCGTCGTCGCGGCCTACGGCCGCATCCTCACCGACGCGATTCTCGCGATTCCCCGGCTGGGCATGGTCAACGTGCACGCGTCGCTCCTGCCCCGCTGGCGCGGCGCCGCGCCCATCCATCGCGCCATCCTCGCCGGCGACACCGAGACCGGGGTCACGATCATGCGGGTGGTCCGGGAGCTCGACGCCGGGCCGATGATGGCGACGCTGCGCGAGCCGATCGGGCCGACTCAGACCACCGGCGAGGTCGAGCGGATCCTGGCGACGCGCGGCGCACAACTGCTGGTCGAGGTGGTGGAACGCATGGCCGAGGGCCCGGTGCCCGAGGACCCGCAGCCGTCAACCGGCGTGACCTACGCGGATCGCATCACGAAGGCGGATGCGCCGATCTTCTGGTGGCGGCCGGCCGGCGAGATCCACAACCAGGTGCGCGCGCTGAACCCGTGGCCGCTGGCCTCCACCGTCGCTCGACGGCGCGCGCCTGCTGGTGGTGGCCACCGACGCCGGCACCGAGGCAGCGCCGGCCGGCGCGCTGCCGGGCACGGTGCTCGCCGCAAGCGGCGACCGCTTCGTCGTCGCGGCCGGCCATGGCACGGTGCAGTTGCTGACCGTGAAACCGGAGGGCAAGCGCGCGATGGCGGCGCGCGAGTTTCTTGCCGGCCACCCGGTCTCGCCCGGCGCCGTCCTGGGATGATCGCGCCCGCACGCCGGGTGGCGCTCGACGCGCTGTCGAGCGTGTCGGCGGGCGCCGGACCTGCCCGACGTGCTCGCGCGCACGCGCGACCAGCTGGCCGACGAGCGCGACCGCGCGCTGGCCGCCGCGATCGTCATCGGCACGCTGCGGTGGCGCGCGCGGCTCGACTTCCACCTGCAGCAGGCGATCCGCGCAACCTCGACAAGCTCGACGCGCATCGTCCTCGAGGTCCTGCGCCTGAGCCTGTTCCAGCTGCTCTTCCTCGAGCGCGTGCCCGCCGCGGCCGTGGTCGACGACGCGGTGTCGCTGGTGCGGCGAGGGGGCAAGACCAGCGCGGGCGGTTTCGTCAACGGCGTGCTGCGGACGATCTCGCGCACGCGCGATCGGCTGTCCCTGCCGGCCGCTGCCCGCGGCAATCCGCTCCCCGGGCGATCGCGACCTCGCCATCGACGCGCTCCACATCGCGGGCTCGCATCCGCGGTGGCTGGTGGCCCGGTGGATCGATCGGCTCGGGCTCGACGCGGCCAGCGCGTGGGTCGCCTTCAACAACGTCGAAGCGCCGCTGACGCTGCGCGTGAACCGCACGCGCGCCGACGCGTGAGGCGATCGCCGAGCGACTTCGGCGCGCTTGGCGTCGAGACCGTGCCGACACGCGTGGCGCCCGATGGCCTGACGGTCATCGACGGCAACCCGCTGCGGACGGCGATGGCGACCTCGGGCGACTTCCTGATTCAGGACGAGGCCTCGCAACTGGTGCCGTTGATGGTGGGAGCGCGGCCGGGCCATCGCGTCCTCGACGCGTGCGCCGCGCCTGGCGGCAAGTCGCTGGCGCTCGCCGACGCGCTGCAGGGAACCGGCCTGCTGGTGGCCGCCGACGCGCGCGACCGGCGCGTGGCGCTGTTACGCCGCGTGCTCGAACGCACACGGCGCCGGCGCATCGCTGGTCGAGCACGACCTGCACGCGGGCGCGCCGTTCGGGCCGGTGTTCGATCGCGTGCTGGTCGATGCGCCTTGCACGGGGCTGGGCACGTTGCGGCGCGACGTCGACATCCGGTGGCGACGCGGCCCGGACGACCTCGGCGTGGCGGCCGCGCGGCAGGGCCGGATGCTCGCCGAAGCGTCGGCCGTCGTCGCGCCCGGCGGGCGCCTCGGTCTACGCGACCTGTTCCAGCGAGCCCGAGGAGAACGAGCAGGTGGTCTCGGCGTTTCTCGCCGATCACGCCGGATTCCGCCGCGTCCCGGCGCAGACGTTGATCGACGAAGGCATCGCCCGCCGCGCTGCTGAATCCGGCGACCGGCGAGCTGGTGACGCGCCCCGACCACCACGGCCTCGAGTGTTTCTACGCGGCGGCGGTTGAGCGCGTGAGCTGACGCACCGCACGCCGGCACCCACCGCACCCGGCACCGCACCGCACCCGGCACCCGGCACCCGGCACCGGCCAAGTCCCTGTAGTACACTGACTTTCCGCATGGTCTCCACATCCCGCGTCTGGGGCGCGGGCAAGTTCCTGGTGCTCCTGGCCGCCTTGGGCGCGACGTTTCTCGTGTCGGCGTTTGTCGCGGTGCGGGTCGCCGTGCGCGCGCGCGAGGTGGCGGTGCCCGATCTCGCCGGGCGATCCGTCAACGACGCGTCGGCGCGGCTCGACGAGCTTGGCCTCACGCTTCGCGTGGACGACAACCAGCGGCCCGATCCCAAGGTGCCGGCCGGGCACATCCTGCAGCAGGACCCGGCGCCGGGCATCCGCGTGCGGCGCGCGCGGTCCATTCGCGTGTGGGTCAGCGCCGGCGAGGTCGCGACGACCGTGCCCGATCTGGTCGGCCAGACCGAACGCACCGCGCAGATGCGCCTGCAGCAGGATGGCCTGACGCTGGCCGCGGTCGCCGAGATCCGATCGCACGACTACGCCGCCGAGGCCGTCGTCGCGCAGGAGCCTGCGGCGTCGGTGAAGGGCGATCGGGTCGCGCTGCTGGTGAACCGCGGCGGGCGCACGTCGATGTACGTGATGCCGGACCTGATTGGCGTCGACGGCGAGCGCGCGGCCGAGTTCCTCCGGCGCAAGGGCTTCCGCGTTGCCCTGGCCGGCGCGCAGCCCTATCCCGGCGTGCCGGCCGGCGTGGTGCTGCGCCAGACGCCCGCCGGCGGCTTCCAGATTGCGCCGGGCGACGCCATTGCCCTGGAGGTGAGTCGATGACCGTACGGCTGGCCCCTTCGATCCTGTCGGCCGATTTCTCGGCGCTGGGCGCACAAGTGGCCGCGGCCGAGCGCGGCGGCGCGGATCAGATCCACCTGGACGTCATGGACGGGCATTTCGTGCCGAATCTGACCATGGGCCCGGCGGTGGTCGCCGCGGTGCGACGCGTCACGCCAGCTGCCGCTCGACGTGCACCTGATGGTCACCGACCCGGACCGGTTCCTCGACGCGTTTGCCGAGGCGGGCGCCAGTATCCTCACCGTCCACGCCGAGGTCCTGCCCCACCTCAGTCGCACCCTCCAGGCCATCAAGCGGCTCGGCTGCCGGGCCGGCGTCGCGCTGAACCCGTCGACGCCGCCTGTCGGCCATCGAGGAGGTGGCTGGCGAGGTGGACCTGGTGCTGGTGATGTCGGTCAACCCCGGCTTTGGCGGACAGGCCTTTCTTCCCCAGAGCGAGTCTAAAATCGCCAGAGTCCGCCAGTTGCTGACCCGCGCCGGCCGCGACGCCGACATCGAGGTGGACGGCGGAATCGACCAGGGCAACATCGGCCGGGTCGTGGCCGCCGGGGCGACGATGATCGTGGCAGGGGCCTCGATTTTTGGGACGAAAGACCCGGAATCGGCGGCCCGGACGCTCAAGAGCCTGGCCCTCGAGGCCGCCGCCGCAGGTCGGCGGTGACCCGGTCGGGCACCTCCGTGGTGCGGGTCCGCTACGCGGAAACCGACCAGATGCAGGTCGTTTACCACGCCAACTACTTCATCTGGTTCGAGGTTGGGCGCACCGACCTGCTGCGGGACCTCGGCTGGTCGTACCGCGAGATGGAGGCGGCCGGGTTCGGGCTGCCCGTCATCGAAGCCCGCTGTGCGTACCACCGCCCGGCGCGATACGATGATGAGATCGAGATTCGCACGACGGGCCGGCTGGAGTCGGCGGTGCGGATGGCGTTTGACTACCAGGCCGTCCGGCGCGGCGACGGCGTGGTGACGGCCAGCGGGCAGACCGTGCATGCCGCCGTGGCCCCCGATGGGCGCCCATGCCGGCTGCCGGAACGTGTCAGGGAATTGTTTCGATGAACGCACTCATCACAGGCGCAGCCGGTTTCATTGGCAGCCACCTTGCGGCCCAGTTGCTCGCGCGCGGCGCGACGGTGACGGGCCTGGACTGCTTCACGGACTACTACCCGCGTCCGATGAAGGAGGCCAACGTCGCGGTCAACGCCGGCAAGCCCGGCTTCCACTTCGTCGAGGGCAGCCTTCAGCACGCCGACCTTGACGCGCTTGCTGGACGACAAGACCCACGTCTTCCATCTGGCGGCGCAGGCTGGCGTCCGCAAGAGCTGGGGCCGCGACTTCCAGGTGTACACCTCCAACAACATCGACGCCACGCAGCGGCTGCTGGAAGCGTGCGTCGGGCGTCCGATCGAGAAGCTCGTCTACGCCTCGAGCTCGTCGGTGTACGGCGACGAGGCCGCGATTCCGATGCGCGAGACCCAGGTGCCGCACCCGGTCTCGCCGTACGGCGTGACCAAGCTGGCCGCCGAGCACTTGTGTCACCTGTACGCGTTCAACCACGGCGTCCCGGCCACCTCGCTCCGCTACTTCACCGTGTACGGCCCGCGCCAGCGCCCCGACATGGCGTTTCGCAAGTTCCTCACGGCAGCCGCCGCCGGCGCGCCGCTGGCGGTCTTCGGCGACGGGCTGCAGACGCGCGACTTCACGTTCGTCAAGGACGCGGTGGCCGCCACCATCGCCGCCGGCGAGCGCGGCGTGCCTGGCCGCGCCTACAACATCGGCGGGGGCTCGCGCGTGTCGCTCAACGACGTGCTGGCGCTCATCGAGCAGGTCGTGGGCCGGCCGTTGAACGTCCAACGGGGACCTGCCCAGAAAGGCGACATGCGCGACACCTACGCGGACACGTCGCTGGCGCGCGCCGATCTCGGCTTTGTTCCGTCCGTGTCGCTGGCCGACGGCCTTGCGGCCGAGTATCGAGTGGCTGGCTAGTTTACCTGTGCACGCATGACACCAGAGTTCCGCATTCGACTGACGACGCTTGTTTCGGCCGCCGTGCTGGCGGCAGGCCTTGCCGCCTGCGCCGCCAAGCAGGACACGCTGCCGGTCGGCACCAGCGAGCCCGACAAGTTTCTCTACGGCAGGGGCACCGAGTCGCTCGAGAAGAAACGCTGGATGACCGCGCGCGAGTATTTCCGCCGAATCATCGACAGCTATCCCCAGAGCGACCTGCGTCCGGATGCCAAGCTCGGCGTCGGCGACTCGTACCTTGGCGAGGGGACAACCGAGTCGCTGCTGCTGGCCGTGAACGAATACCGCGAGTTCCTGACGTTCTACCCGACCAACCCGCGCGCCGACTACGCGCAGTACAAGCTCGGGATGACGTACTTCAAGCAGATGCGCGGCCCGCAGCGCGACCAGACCGAGACGCGCGAGGCGGTCAGGGAATTCCAGACGTTCGTGGAACGATACCCGAACAGCCAGCTGCGTCCGGAAGCCGAGGCGAAGCTGCGGGAGGCGCGCGATCGCGTCAGCACCTCGGAGTACCAGGTCGGCGTCTTCTACTACAAGCAGCGCTGGTATCCGGGCGCCATCGACCGCCTGCGGGCGTTGATGAAGAGCGACCCTGGATTCACGTACCGTGACGGTCTCTACTACTACCTCGCCGAGTCGCTGGTGAAGGTGCGGCTGGACGCCGAGGCGCTGCCGCTTTACGACAAGCTCCTCGCCGAGTTCACCGAGAGCGAGTTCCTGGAGAAGGCCAAGCTGCGGCAGGCGGAGCTGAAGGCGAACATGGCCAAGGCCGGCGCCCCGGCGACGCCGCCCGACGAGCGACACGGCCACGCCGCCCGCGACCACGGCGCCGGACCAGAAACCGCAGCCGCCACAGGCCGGCGTCGCCGTCCAACCAAAGCTGTAGCACGAGCGACGAGCGACGAACGACGAGTACGAATCGAGAGGTGCGCGCATCCCGATTTCGTACTCGTACCTCGTCGCTCGTAGTTCGTAACTACCCAGTCCGTCGCTGCCGGCGCGCCTCTTCGAAATCCGCGACCTTGTCGGCCGGCGGCGGCGTGCTCTGGTAGGCCCGGTAGTAGTCGACAGCCGAGGCCAGCGCCGCCAGCAGCACCACCCAGAGCGCGACCTGCCCCAGGAACAGAAACGGCTGGTGTCCGTCCTGCCCGAGGATCAGCAGCAGGATGGCCGTGACCTGCGCGGCCATCTTGATCTTGCCCAGCTGCGAGGCGCCAAAGCCCGCGCCCCGCACCGAGGCCAGGCTGCGGAGCCCCGTGACGGCCAGCTCGCGGCCGATGATCACCGCGACCATCCACGCCGGCGCCAGGTCGAGCTGCACCAGCGAGATGAACGCCGCCGAGGTGAGGAGCTTGTCGGCCAGCGGGTCCATCATCCGGCCAAGGGCCGTCACCTGCCCGCGACGCCGCGCCAGGTAGCCGTCGAGCCAGTCGGTGAGCGAGGCCAGGCCGAAGATGGCCGCCGCCACGAGCTGCCGCGGCACGCCGAAAATCAGATGGCCTTCGAACTTCGTCAGCAGAACGACGACAAGCAGGGGAACCAGGAAGATGCGCGTGACGGTCAGCGCGTTGGGCAGGTTCATCTAGGACTTTCGCCCCCGCAGCCATTGTACGTCAACCACAGAGACACAGAGACACAGAGACGCACAAAGGCCTTCTTGGGTTCTTGGATACACCAGACCGGAGTCAGTTACTCCCCAAAAAAATCTGTGCGTCTTTGTGTCTTTGTGTCTCTGTGATTGACGAGCTATCATGGCGGATTGTCATGAAAGCAATCCTTCTCGCGGGCGGGAAGGGCACGCGGCTGCGGCCGTTGACCCTGCACACGCCCAAGCCGATCGTCCCCATCTTCAACCGGCCGTTCCTCCACTACCAGATCGACCTGATCCGGCAGATTCCCGAGATCGACGAGATCATCCTCAGCCTGAACTACCAGCCGCGGCGTATCGAGGACGTCTTCGGCGATGGCTCGTCGCTGGGCATCAAGATCCGCTACGTCGTCGAGCCGGCGCCGCTCGGCACGGGCGGCGCGGTGAAGTTCGCCGCCGGCGGCGTCACCGATTCGATCGTCGTCTTCAACGGCGACGTGCTGACGCAGGTGGACCTGGCGGCGGTGCTGCACCTGCACCGCTCGCGCAAGGCACGCGCGACGATCGTGCTCACGCCGGTGGACAACCCCAGCGCGTACGGCCTGGTCGAAACCGACGCGTCGCAGAACATCCTGCGGTTCCTCGAGAAGCCCAAGCCCGAAGAGATCACCACCAACTACATCAACGCCGGCATCTACGTGCTGGAGCCGTCGACGTTCGACCGCATCCCGCCGGACACGGCATGGTCCATCGAGCGCAGCTTCTTCCCGTCGTTCATCGAACGCGGCGAGACGTTTGTGGCCTACCCGTACGACGGGTACTGGATCGACATCGGCACGCCCGAGAAGTACACGCAGGTGCACCGCGACATCATGGACGGCCGCTATCAGACGGCGCCGTTTGCGGGCCAACCCGCCGGCCATGTCTTCCGCGGCGAGGACGTGCGCGTGGAGGATGGCGCCGTCGTCGAGGGCCCGGCGTTCCTCGATGACGGGGTCGTCGTGCGCGCCGGCGCGCGTGTGGGCCCCTACAGCGTGCTGGGACGCGGGTGCCAGATCGAAACCGACGCCCGCGTGAGCGGCGGAATTTTCTGGGGCAACGGGCGCGTCGGGCAGGACGCCGTCGTGGTCGATGCGATTGCGGGCCGCAACGTTCACGTGGGGCGCGGCGCGACGGTGGGCGCCGGCGCCGTGCTGGGCGACAAGACGGCGATCACCGATTACAGCAAGGTTTGACCTGCGATGAATCCGAACATCTTCAAGGCCTACGACGTCCGCGCGCTCTATCCGTCAGAACTCGACGAGGCCATCGTCCGCGACATCGGCCGCGGCTTCGTCGCCTATCTCGAGGCGAAGCAGATCGCCGTGTCGCGCGACATGCGGCTGTCGTCGCCGTCGCTGGCCGAAGCGTTCATCGAGGGCGCGACGAGCGCAGGGCGCCGACGTCATCGACTACGGGATGATGGCGACCGACATGATGTACTTCGCGGTCGCCAGTGCGGGACTCGAAGGCGGCGCGCAGATTACCGCGTCGCACAACCCGTCGCAGTACAACGGCATCAAGATGGTGCGCGCCGAGGCGCTGCCCCTCAGCGGCGACGCCGGCCTGGGCGAGATCCGCGACATGATCCAGAACGGCACGTTGCCGGCGCCGGCGGCGACGCCGGGACGCCGGACGAGCCGCGATGTGATGGCCGCCTACGTCGAGCACGTCTTCTCGTTCATCGACGAAGCCGCCATCAAGCCGTTCAAGTGCGTGCTCGACGCCGGCAGCGGCATGGGCGGCCTGGTGGCGCCGAAGCTGTTCGAGCGGCTGCCCTGCCAGGTGATCCCGATGTGCATGGAGGTGGACGGGACCTTCCCCAACCACGAGTCCAACCCGCTCATCGAAGAGAACCGCGCGCACATCGTCGAACGCGTCGTCGCCGAGAAGGCCGACATCGGCATCGCCTGGGACGGCGACGCCGACCGCTGCTTCTTCATCGACGGCACCGGCGACTTCATCTCGGGAGACTTCATCACGGCGCTGCTGGCCGAAGCCATCCTGCGGAAGCGGCCCGGCGCGACCATCGTCTACGACCTTCGCGCGAGCCACGCCGTCAAGGACATCGTCACGGCCATGGGCGGCACGGCCATCATGAACCGCGTGGGCCATTCGTTCATCAAGAAGACGATGCGCGACAAAGACGGCGTCTTCGGCGGTGAAGTGACCGGCCACTACTACTTCCGCGAGAACTTCTACGCCGACAACGGCTTCATCCCCGCGCTGATGCTGCTGGAGCTGATGTCGGTGAAGGGCCAGTCACTGGCCGAGCTGCTGGCGCCGCTCAAGGCGAAGTACTTCATTTCTGGCGAGATCAACACCAAGGTCGCCAGCATGGACGTCGTGCAGGGCAAGCTCGACGGCCTGTCGAAGCGCTATGCCGACGGCGCCGTCACGCACCTCGACGGCGTGTCGGTCGAGTACCCCGGCTGGCATTTCAACGTGCGGCCGTCCAACACCGAGCCGCTGCTTGCGCTTGAATCTGGAAGCCAGGACGCCAGCACTGATGGCAGAAAAGCGAGACGAAGTGTTGGCGTTTATTCGAGGGTAGTCAATTGACGATTGCAGATCGACGATTGCGCGACTCTGGATCGTAATCGTAATCGCAATCGCAATGCCTCAGTGCGCTCTGTATAATCTCGCCACCGCATTGCGGGCTTAGCATAGTGGTAATGCTCTGGCTTCCCAAGCCAGCTAGACGGGTTCGATTCCCGTAGCCCGCTCCACTAAATTCCTCCCTCGCAAGGTACTTCCGCTCGAGGCCCCTGAGGGTCCAGAATAAAGGATGCCGGACTCCCCGTCCGGAGCTGACGCCGTGCTTCTCGAGGTCCACTTCGCCGCGGTATGCCTGGCCCGCCAGCCAGATCCGGATCCTCGAGACAAGTTCCGTTCGCTCCGCAGCGTAAACAGTTCCCGCTTGACAACAGTTCGATTGTTAGCTAAATATAGATTATGAACAAGGTGTTCAAAGCGCTGTCGGATCCGACGCGCCGTCGCGTGCTGCAATTGCTTCGGGAGCGGCCGATGTCAGCGGGAGAACTGTCCGATCACTTCGCTGTGTCGAAGCCGACCATGTCGGCCCATTTCGCCGTGCTGCAGGAGGCGGGGCTCATCGAAGCGGAGAAATCCGGACGGACGATCATCTACCGGCTGGTGATGTCGGTCTTGGAGGAGGCGCTGCTCGGCTTTGCCCAGACCTTCGGCTGGGGCTTGGAATCGAAGCGGGCGACTCGCGTCACTCACCACAAGTTGGCTAAGCGGCCCGCCAAAGGAGAAGTCTGACATGGCACTCAACTGGATCTCGTCGCGGATCGGGTCGGTTTTGCCCCTCATTGCTATCGGGCTGGCGCTCGCTAACTGGAACGCCAAACCCGCCGCGGCGTGGGCGTGGGCGGCAGTCATCGTGATTTCCGTAGTCATGGTCGCCGTGCAGCGCCTCTCGCAGCTCGCCTTGAGCCGATCGCCGGGAGATGCCGCGTGGGTTCGGGGCGTCGCCTCGGTTGCCGGCGCCGTCGTGTTCGGCGCGTTGATGATGATCATTCCGCTGGCGCTGACACTCGCGCACGCGTATGGCCTCGTGGACGACCCAGACAGCGGGATGCGACGTACGACCATGATCATGGTCGGTGCGTACTTGGCCGTGACCGGCAACGCCATGCCCAGGATGCTCCCGCCGACATCGTCAATGCCGTGCGGCGGCGCCCGAGTACAGGCGTTTCAGCGGCATGCTGGCTGGACGTGGGTGCTTTGCGGTCTTGGATTCGCGATGGCGGGGCTGGCGCTGCCAATCGACGCGCAGACGCCCATATCGTTGGCACTGGTAGCTACCGCCATGATCGTGACGATCGTGCAGCTCCTGCGCCTTCGCAAGCCGCAGCCACACGCTCCGCGCCTGAACTAACCACACAGCCGCTGTGACCGAACGGACGGCGGCGAGTCCGTCGTTGCCGCCGCCCACAGGAAACCTCTGCGCTCACGAAGGAATTGAACCATGCGCCGCCGCTGCTGCGGCGACGCTCTCGCAGGTTCACTTACCCGTCCTGGCTGTGAACGGCTCGCTGGATCGCCAGGTGCGGCCGACGAGAACTTGAACGACGATCAGGCGCGCTTTCGCACAATTCGGACGTGACCATTCGGAGACTCGACGCACAGACAGCCACCACAGAGTCCTCGGGCGACGACACCGGTCGGCGATCTTGCACGACACGCACTGACGGGACCATTCGAAGGATTCGAATCGGTGCCAGAAATCCGCGCGAACGATCGCGTGAACATGAGGCGTCGCTGATTTTATTGGTCTTATGGGTGTCGCTCGCCAGTCTGGACTCGAACTAGGCGGCCCTTCTGAGAGCTGCAATCTGGCGCAACCAGCTCGACAGTGGGTTCCAACTGGCGCTATTCAGGTCCACCACCTCCAAATCGTGATTTGAAACGACTAAAATCGCCCACCCACTCCTTAAATCGAACCGCTGTGTTGCAGGAACGCGTGCGCCCTAGCCGAGTACCTTTCTTAGCGCCTCTACGTTCACCGGCTTGACGAGATGACTATCGAAGCCGCTTTCGTGTGGACTAGGCGACCGCGGGCGCCAGAACTGAGGATCGCGGCAGGTCCACGGTAAAAACGCATCCCGTACCAGGCAGGTTTCGAGCGTAGACCGGCCACCATTGGCTTCGGCACCCCATCGGCTGAACGTGAGCCCAATACCTAAGCCCGTTCGATCGACGCCTCGCTGCTCGAACGAGGCGACCAGTTCCTTCCCCTCAGCTTCTCCCGGAAGGCCCCCTCAGATCGTCCTGGACCTCGATGAGAACGCGATCGGCGCTGGCGTGAACTCTTAACTTCACGGGACCGTTAGACCGAGTGAACTTGAACGCGTTCTGCAAGAGATTCCCGACCACCGCTGCGAGGATTTGTCGATCGGCCTCCACCTGCGGATACTTCCTGCACGGGGGCAACAATCAGCTTGAGGCCACGGGCGTCTGCCTCCAATGCGGCGGCCGCTCCGATCTCGGCGATGAAGTCGGACACGAGGATCCGTTTCCTGTTCTTGACGGCACTCGTCGAACGAATGTCCTCGAGCGACCCGGCAATGAGATCTCGCAGTCCCATGAGAGTTCGGTTGAGGATGCCCGATAAACTCCCGCCCACGGCGACGTTGCCGGACTTGAGAACCTCGAACGCGACGACTGCCGTGTTCACAAGGTTCCTCATTTCATGGACGAGGAAACCAACCCGTTCGTTATCGCGGATCGTGGCTTTGTCCGAGTGCGATTGTTGACTTTCGCGCATGTACATCGTGACGGCGCTCGCGATGGCCTCGTCCAGGTATCGGTCCAGGGTCCGGAAGTCTTCCGGTGCTGATCGGCGCGTTCGTCTCCAAGGCCAGATCGGTAACGGTCTGACAGACGTCACCATAATCGTGAACGACCTGTGAGACGGTAAAACCCTTAAGGAGCAGATCGTGTCCATGTTGGCCTGGCGCTCCTGTCGATCTCCAGAGTGCTGCCTCCAGACTCCAGCATCTCAACCAGTTGGTCCAGGAACAGGGGAACCCCATGGTTGATTTCCGCTTCACTCGGTGGCGGTATCGATCTCGTCGCGACCTTCGCTCGACAGCGAGTGATGATTTGGTCGCGGTTTAACGTGATGAATTCGAACAGCATGGATTGGGTCCCTCGCCACATCGACGAAGCGTCCGAATACCGGAGGATTCGCTAAAGTCAACACCGATCCGCATCGACAGTCTAAACCCGATCGCACAGGTTACGCCCGCCGACCCAAGCGCCCACAGTGCGCCTTTTCTGACGGGGATAGTTGGCCCAATGTTGACAGGCCTAGATTCGGAGGTGCGCCCACCAGACGCGCCCACCGCCCCGGCGGCTTAGAGGGGCCAGCTAAGGTGTACGGCCGCGACCTGCCGGACCGATTCGTGACTTGGGATGAAGTACGAGAGGCTGCGACAACTAGCGACAGTCAGCTAAGAGACAGCAAGCGCCATATCCTCCAGAGGGCCATTGACCTGCTAGGGGCGAGCCGTGCGCGCGTCGGCAAACTCTTGGTGACATTTCGCGAGTAATCCGCTGCGGGAGACGCCATGGTGAGGAGCGGTTCGATTCCGATATGGGCCACCATCTCCAAGTCGTTCATTCTACACGACTGAAATCGCCCACCCACTCCGTAGATTGAACCGCTGTGACTTTGGTGTGTGGCGGCTTAAGTACGTCCGTTGTGTAGCGGTCCCCTGAACCGCTGCCTTTATCCCCGGAGCCCGCTTGGAAAAGGATTCTGGCGAGGCTCAGGAAGCGATACTGACGCAGCTCTTCGTGGTCCGAGCAACGATTTGACCCCTGTGCCTACCAGAAACGCCGAACGCGTTGTGCTGATTGATGTTGCGGTCCGCCTCGAATAGGCTCGACTTGTGCTATCCGTCGTCGTTTCACTACTCTTCGCGCTCCGATCGACAGCTCGGTCGCGGGCGGAGCTGCACCTCGAGATCCTGGCGCTCAGGCATCAGTTGGGCGGTTGTGAATCGATCGCACTGCCCGCCGGGCCGTGTCTGACCGCGGCGGATCGGACGCTCTGGGCATGGTTGTCGCAGACGTGGAACGGCTGGCGGGCAGCGCTCGTGCTGGTGAAGCCGGCCACGATGCTCGCCGGCACCGGCGCGGGTTCCGCCTCTTCTGGACGTGGAAAAGTCGTCACCGGCCCGGCTGGCTCCAACGACAACGCCCGAGATCCGCGCGTTGATTCGTCGAATGGCCAC
>CAWFRL010000009.1:0-58081 GCA_963818215.1 Vicinamibacteria bacterium
GGCGCCAGAACAGGGAAATAGCCGGCACCAAGAGACCTTGATGCCGGCTATCGCCTTACTTCTTCTTCTTGGTCTTCTTGGCAGGTTTCTTCTTCCCGCCTCCGGCTTGACCGCCTCCCGGATCGCCTTCTCTACCTGCGCCCATGATCAGCCTCCTCCTGTTGTGCGTGGAACGATCTGCCTGGCTCCGAGCAGTTGCCCAAGCTGCCGCAAGCGGACCTGAATGTCGGGCCGCCGCGGCGTACCCCCGGTAGTTGTCTGTCGCCCCAGCGAACCTGGAGAGCCGCCCGACTGGACTCGGCGCGGGTGGCGTAATCGTACGCAACTGAGCTGTCGCCCACAAGCAGCATGGACCTCGCCGACACCAGCCACGCACGCCATTCCGATTCGAGCTGTGCGGCCGAGGCGAACACCCTCTGTGCCGCCTGCGCGTCTGCGAGCGCGCCTCGGCCGTCTCCCCCTGCAAAGCGAACTTCGGCCGATGCAAGCAGCGCTGTCGACAAAAGCCGTGGAAGCTTCAACTCCCTGGCCGCGCCCACGGCCTCCTCGACAAGTGCCGTCGCCTTCTTCGGCGCGCCAGAAATCGCCTGGGTGAGCGCGAGCGTCTGTTTCGCTTGCAGCGCTGCCTCCCTGTAGTCGCGTTCGGCCAGTCTGAGTGCTGCCGTCGCCCGGGTCGTGGCTTCGACATGCCTGCCCAGGCTGAGCGCGATCTGCGCGCCGACCAATTCCACGTAGGCGAGTTGGGACTTGAAGCCCGCTTCCGGTTCGGCTGCGATGGAATACGCTTCGTCGAGAGCGGCCCTGGCTCCGTCGTATCGGCCCAACGCCAACAGCGTCGTCGCGCGATTGGCCTGATCCCATCCCATGCCGACCCGCGCGCCGAGCGACTTGTTGATCCGATAACTCTCGTCGAAATAGGGGAGGGCTTCGGGGTACCTCTCCTGGTGTTCTCCGAGAAGGACGCCGATGCTGGAATGGGTCGCCGCCAATCGCGCCGGGTCGCCGGCCTGCTTCGCCAGCTCCAGCTGCTCGGAAAAGGCTTTCATGGCGACCGCGTAATCGCCTTTGTCGCGATGGGCCCGTCCGAGCAGAATCAGGGCGTTGGAGGTTTCTGTGCGGTAGCCCGCCGGCTGGTAGAACTTCAACGCCGACTCGAGATGAGAGACGGCCTCATCGAATCGGCCTTCCTGGGTGCTCAGACTGCCAAGGGCGAGCCGGGCCCGTGCTTCCAATCGAATCGACTTGTCCTGGCGCGCAAGATCCAGAGCCTGCTGCAAGTACGTCCGCGTTTCCGCGAATTCGCCTCGCGCCAGCAGCGTGTAGCCGAGGTCGATCAGGCCGTTCGTCGCGAGCGAGCGGCTGTTGAGCCGTTGCGCGGCTTTGACAGCGTCGGCAGCGATGGTCTTGGCGCGATTGCTGTCGCCCTCGGCGTAATACACGTTGCTGAGTTGCAGTTCGGTTCTGATCGCCTGGTACTCGTTGGACGAACCTCGTGATATCGCCAGCGATTGCTCCAGCTGCGCTCTGGCTTCGGGCAGTCTCCTGAGCCTGGCCAGCAACGATCCCCGCTGGTAGTACACCTCGGCCAGCCCTTCCTGGCTCGACATCGCCTGGTAGATGTCCTGCGCCCTGGCAAACGCGTCGTTCGCCTTCGGCAGCTCCCGGCGACGGCCATAGAGAATGCCCGAACGGAGAAATGCGGCGGCGGACTGCGGATCCAGCTGCGTTGCCCTTACGTACGATTCGATGGCTCGATCGAGATTCTCGTCTTTCTCATAGGCGCGGCCGAGATCGACATATGCCGCAGACTTTTCCCCGTCTGGAACTGAATTCACGATCTGCGAGTACTTCTCGATCGCCGTCTTGAAGTTCCGGCCGAGCGTGGCCGCGACCGCGTCCAGATACATCGACTCGGCGGCCGATAAACTTGCGCGATCCGGGAGCAGCGCCATCGCTTGCAGGAGCTCCTCCCTGCCTCGGTCGGGGAGGCCCATCTCGGTGTAGGCTTCCGCCTGCCGAGCCCGCGCCAGGGCGAACCTGTCGTCGATCTCCAGCGCGCGCTCCAGCGCCTTGCTCGCTTGAAAGTACGCCCCTTCGCGAATGGCGCTCGTGCCGCGGTCGTACCACACGACGGCCTCGGGTGCCGGCACGTGCTGGCGTCGCCACAAACCCGGCGCGAACCACGCCGACAGCAGCGCGGTCACGGCGCTCGCGGCGATCAGCGCCTTGAATCGGACAGACCGCCGGCGCGCGTTCGTGGTTGACGAAGCCGTTCGGGCCGGGCGAGACACGGCTCCTTCGAGTTCTCGCTTGAGTCCGAGCAGATCGGAGTGGAGTGCTCGTGCCGACTCGTACCGCGCCGCCGGATCTTTTGCCATCGCCCGCGCAATGATCGCGTCGAGAGCAGGTGGAACTGCCGGGTTGAGCTTGGATGGGGCTGGCGGAGTCTCGGTCACGACCCGTATCGACACTTCGATCGGCGTTTTTCCCTCGAACGCGGGTCTGCCGGTCGCGCATTCGTAGAGGGTGACTCCGAGCGAGAAGATGTCGGAGCGTGCGTCGATGTGCTTTCCGTGCAACTGCTCGGGAGACATGAATCCCGGCGTGCCAACCGTGGTTCCCGCGACCGTCAAACGTTCCATCGTCAGCGCATTCGGAAGATCGTGCTGGGCGATCTTCGCGAGTCCGAAATCCAGCACCTTCAACTGCCCGCGCGGCGTGACGATGATGTTCTGCGGTTTGATGTCACGATGCATGACGCCGGCGGCGTGGGCCGCCTCCAGCGCCTGCGCCGCCTGTATGCCGATGTCCGCCACTTCGTCGGGAGGCAGCGGGTGCTTCCGGATCCGCTCGGCCAGACTCTGGCCGTCGATGTATTGCATGACGATGAAGACGCGCTCGTCTTCTTCGCCGACCTCGTGGATGGAGCAGATGTTGGGATGGTCGAGTGCCGCGGCAGCCTTGGCCTCGTTGATCAGCCGCTGCCTGGCCTGATGGCTGTCCGCGCACCGCTCGGGCAGCATCTTGATGGCAACTTTGCGGCCGAGCGTGGTGTCTTCCGCGAGAAAGACCTCGCCCATCCCGCCCGAGCCGAGCTTCCGGATGATTCGGTAGTGGCTGATCTGTGATGGTGCCAAGACGGACAGATTCTAAGCCCTGCCGTAACCCTTCGAGCCAAAAACCGCTACCAGCCCCGACGCAAACGTCGCCGCCGCGCCTGGTGTTCCCTCAGTTGAATCGGCTGAATCGGTCGCGAGGCTCGGAGTAGTCGCCGAGCGCGAGGCCGACACCGTCGCGGTTCCCGCGTGGCAGCCCTCGGCCCACGCCGAGCCGGTCGAGGCCCATGCAGATGAGATTCGACACGCCCGCGATGATCGCGGGCACGGCGTGTACAAAGAAAACGTCGAGCATCTTTCGGGACCGGCCTGTCGGGTGGTCGTGTTCGGCGATGTTCCCCCAGATGGGCGGAACGCGTGCCGACAGCGGGCGTAAATCGCCCGACAGCCGTCTCGCGCGTCCTGCCTCATCCTGGTCTTGGGCCGCGCGTTCGAGCCCGAAGGGATCCTGCGCGTGATTGACCTGGTCGTTCTGGTCGGAGTAATTGCCGCCAGCATCGCGATCTCGCTGCGACTGTGGCGGATTGGGGCGCGAGGCACGCGTTTGATGCGAGCCGCCGCGACGGGCTCGGTACGGCATGGTGCTGGCCATCGCGATGAGCGCTCACATCGTCGACATCCTCTCGCGCTGGCACCTGGGCCAGCGCCACGACGGGACGCCCCTGGTGTACGGGTTCCACCTGTACTCGCTGCTGTTGCTGGGAACGGTGCTGACGGCGCTGGGTCTATGGCTGCTGCGGGCCGCGGTCAGCCTCGCCACAGGCGACGCTCGCGGCCGGTCGCACGCGCTTGGCGCCACGTTGTGCGCACTCGCTATCGTCGTTCCGCTGATTCCGATTCAGGCATTTTTTGCCGTGCCGCTGTCGGTTCTCGGCGGAGTTGTGTTGGTGCTGCTACTGGTGGGCCGATGACGGCCGAGTCATGCCAGCGTTTTTCGAACACTCCTACGGTCTCCAATCCGGCAAGCGATCGTTGCCCGCGCCTTGCGTAAGCCTTATGAGCTGGTGAGGGCGATCCACTGCCGTGATGGCAACGTCCCAGTCCTCGCCTTCGTGATGCGCAGGGCTCACCGAGAACGCGACGAACTGGCCGTCTGGCGACCAATCGGGATAGTAGCTCCACAGCGTCGGATGGGCGACGAACGGTTGGCGGGTGTTGGTCGCCAACTCCCGAAGGGTCAGAGCCGACGGTTCTTCGTCCAGCCCCACCGACAGCAGGCGACGACCATCAGGAGACCAGGCGGGCCAGCACGCCCCACCAGCGGTTGGCAGGAGTTGCGCATCGCCGCTGGTGAGATCCAGCAGATAGATCTGATACTGCCAGAACCTCCGGCGAACGAGCGTTTGCCCGGCAAACGCCGCGCGGCGGCCATCCGGTGCCGCCGCCGGCATGATTGCGCGTCCTGCCACATGCCGCGTCAGCCGCTCGATCCGACCGTCGGCCAGCCAGACACGATAGATATCGCCGCGTGAATCACGATTGGACGTGAACAGGATGCTCAGGCCATCGGGCATCCACGAGGGGTCACCATCGCTGCCGGGCCCATCGGTCAGGCGACGCAGGCCGGTGCCGTCGGCCCGCACCAGCCACAGATGGAGGTCGCGCCGGCCACCTGCGGTGCCGTGCCGACCGATCCTCGGTCCGACTTGAACACGATTTGCGTCCCGTCTGGCGACCATCGGGCCCCTTCGTCGCGCGCTGCCGGGTGCGGTGCGAGCGGGGTCAGTCGGCCTGCCGCCAGATCCAGCCGATACAGCTCGGTCTGGCCTCCGCGATCGGATTGGAAGACGAGCTCGCCCCCGAGCCCCGTGGGAAATGGGCGAACCAGGTCCGGTCCGGGCGCGGCGCTCGAGGAAGCTGGTGTGGTCGGTGCCGGCTTGGTGTCTGCGGGCGTCTCCCGACAGGCGGAACACACGACGACGCCCAGGTACACGCACACGAGACAGGCGAGGAACTTATTCTGGGCGCGCATCCGCAACGCTTCGTAATCGTCAATCGTCAATCTGCAATCGTCAATTCCCTGGGTCTCATGGCGTCACGAGCTTCAGGCCGACAATGCCCGACAGGATGAGCGTGACACACGCCAGACGCACGCCACTGGCGGGTTCCTCGAACAGCAGGATGCCGACGATGACCGTGCCGACAGTGCCGATGCCGGTCCAGATGGCGTAGGCCGTGCCAAGCGGCAGCGTCCGCACTGCCAGGCCGAGCAGCCAGAGACTGACGACCATGGCAGCCACCGTCAGTGCCGTGGGCACCGGCCGCGTGAAGCCCTGCGTGGTACTTGAGCCCCACGGCCCATCCAACTTCAGTGAGGCCTGCGACAAACAGAATCAGCCACGCCATCGATGCGTCTCCTCGCAACCTTCGCTTCAGGTCTCTGAATCCGGCGTGGTCTTCTTGAGGGCGCGATCCCGTTGCGCTCTTCGAACCGCGTCGGACTCGATGGGTTCGGCGACCGAGCCAGTCGTGGGCGTGAACGAGGGCGGGTCGCTGGCAGGAAACGACTCGTCGCTGGCCTCGTCGACGACCTCGTTGTCATGGTCGGGTGTGCTCGCCTTGGGCATCGCGGCCTCCACGCTCTGGGGACACTCGATCGTCCCACGCAGGACCGCGATCCGCAACCCGAGCCGCAGCGCTTGCCCTGGACCCGAGGCGCCACGAGAATCCGCGTAATTCCGTCAATCGCAATCTGCAATCTGCAATCGTCAATCTGCAATTCTTGGGTACCCGCTCACTTCGAGCACGACGCCGGCCTCGGCGAGTCGCCGCAGCATCTCCGGCGGCAGCGCGAGGCTGACCGGGTCGTCGGCGTACACCCACAGGGCGCAGGCCAGCACCGACTGCGACTCCTCGGTCGCCACTCGGTTGACCGCAGCGAGAAACGCCGACTCGTCGTCGAGAAATGCCTCGATAGCGTCGAGGACGTCGGCGGCGTCATCGTGATCGACGATCTCGATCTGCACGCCGGATGTCCGCGCGCGCTGACCCTCGTCGAGGAGGTCGCCGCGGTGCCACACGTCGTACGGCGCCAACGGCCGCGCGACCTTCAGCAACGCGTCAACGTCCAGCGAAGGGCCGGAGATGCGATAGTGGACGCTGTAGCGCTCGACCGGCGTCATCCTTCCACCGGCGCCTTGGGCGTGTCGAGCACGACCTGCATGAAGGTCAGGTCGAGCCATCGGCCGAACTTGTACCCGACCTGCTTGAAGTGCGCGACCTTCTCGAACCCCAACCCTTCGTGCAGTGCCAGGCTCGGCGTGTTCTCCGAGACGATGCCGCCAATCACCACGTGGTAGTCCTGCGCGCGCGCCCGTTCGAGAAGCGCCTCCATCAGGCCGCGCGCGATGCCCTGGCGTCGCGCGGTCTCGGCCACGTAGACCGAATGCTCGATCGTGTAGCGATACGCGGGCCACGCGCGAAACGGGCCGTAGGTGGCAAAGCCGGCGACCGCGCCATCAGCCTCGGCAACGAGCACCGGATAGCCCTTGGCGCGCTTGTCGTCGAACCATTCGCGCCGCATCGCCAGCGTGTGCGGCGAGTACGCGAACACGGCCGTTGTCGTCTCGATAGCGTGATTGTAAATGGCCAGGATGGCCGGCCAGATCGGCCTCGGTCGCGTCGCGGACAGTTGGGCCATGGGCGAAGGATACACGAGGGAGTCGAGATTGCCGATGCTGGGTGCCGGAGTGCCGAGGTAGGTGCCCGGTGCCGCGAGTGCCGAAGCTGCGGTCCGCTGCCGAGTGCCGCGGGCTCAGACCGTTCAGTCAGCTGGCCGTTGTTGACCGCGGTCGGCGGGTGCTCGAGCCAGTCGGCGATCTCCTCGCGCGTCCAGTGGTGGTCGTCGTTGAGATGGATGATCATCGCGCCGATCGGAATCTGCTTCTTGCAGCCGGCCGGGCAGCGGCGCGAGACGTTTTCCAGGCAGTGGAAGAAGCGATCGAGCCGGTGCGGCATCGCGTCGGCGACGTTGCTGGGCAACAGGTAGATGCCTTCGTAGGCGGCGCCGAGCGCGCACGACCCGCCCTTGCCGTCGAAGTAGGTGCCGAAGGACTGCTTCGGACGCCGCCTGGCGCCTTCGAGAATCGCTTCCGCCAGCGCCGCCTCGTCGTGGTTCTGTCGGTCGTCTGCCACCATGGCTCCCCCCGGACTGGGGCAATGCTACGCCCTTTGTCGGGAAACGCAAGCCAGACCCATGCCGACGCGAGTCGAGCCAGTCACTGAACAATCTCAGCGGTCAGGCCGGCGCAGACGCCGGGCCCGCGGTGTCTCGATCGTTCGCTTTCGAGAATCAGATGTTCCACCAACGCGCACCCGGCCGAGCGCCCTCTCGCGCCAACGGCGCGAGCCTACACTCCGCTGATGTGCTCCAGCGCCAGCACCAGCGCCTGCGTGCCGCCACGCCCATGCCCCTGCGCCTGAAGGGCCACGTAGAGCTGATGCACCAGTGCCAGGCCGGGCAGCGCCAGCTTCATCCGGCGCGCCTCTTCGAGCGCGATCCCCATGTCCTTGAGAAAGTGCTCCACCAGGAAGCCAGGGTCGAAGTTGCGCTTGATCACGCGCGGCGCCAGGTTCTCGAGCGTCCAGCAGCCCGCCGCCCCGCTCTTGATCGACGTCAGCATCGTCTCGAGGTCGAGCCCGGCGCGAGCGCCGTAGACGAGGCTCTCGCACACGCCGATCATCGTGCCGGCGATGACGATCTGGTTGCACATCTTGGCGTGCTGGCCGGCGCCGGGACCGCCCTGGTGGACGATGTTCTTGCCCAGGATCTCGAAGAGCGGCCGCGCGCGCGCGACATCGTCGGGCTCGCCGCCAATCATGATCGACAGCGCGGCGTTGCGCGCGCCGACGTCACCGCCAGAGACGGGCGCATCCACGGCCGAGCCGCCGCGCGCCTTTGCCGCCTGGGCGATCTCGATTGCCAGGCTCGGCTCTGTGGTGGTCATGTCGATGAAGAGCTGGTTCTTGCGAGCCGCACGTCCAGCTGCCCCACCTGCGGAGGGCCCGCCAGCAACCCGCTCTCGCCGAAGTAGACGTCGCGCACATCTCGAGGAAAGCCGACCATCGTGAAGATGACGTCGGCCGATTCGGCGACGGCACGCGGCGTCGGCGCCCACGTCGCGCCGCGCGCGATCAGGTCCTCGGCCTTTGCGCGCGTGCGTGAGAAGACGCTGACGCTGTGACCGGCGGCCAGCAGGTGGCCGCACATCGACCGGCCCATGATGCCGGTGCCAATCCAACCTAGATCCATATTCACTCCAGCCTCGGGCGTATTATCGCTACTCAGGCCTTTCAGCCACCACATGTCCCTTTCTTCGGCCTCCGCATCGTGCTGACTCGGCGTCAAGCGCTGCTGTCGCTCGGCATGCTCGCCGGCTCGCGCGGGATGCTGGCGCAAACGCCCGGGCAGCGATTCGAGTCCAGCATCGAAGTGGTCACGGTCACCGTGGCCGTCACCGACGCGGAAGGACGGCTGGTCACCGACCTTGCGCAGGACGAGTTCGAGCTGTTCGAAGACGGCCTGCCGCAGACCATTACCCAGTTCACGAACAGTCGCGTGCCTGTCAGCCTCGCCGTGCTGCTCGACGTCAGCGACAGCATGGTCGGCCTGCGGCTGACGGATGCGCGACAGGCGCTGGACCGCTTCCTGTTCGAGTTGCTGGCGCGGGATGACGAGTACGCGCTGGTCGTGTTCAACCACCAGCCGACGATTGCGGCGCCGTGGACCGACGATCCGGCCAAGGTGACGCCGGCGCTCGACGCGTTGCGCGGGTGGGGCGGCACGGCCATCTACGACGCGGTGAACGCGTCGCTGCCGCTGCTCGACAAGCGGCATCGCCAGCGCGGCGCGGCCGTCGTGATCTCGGACGGCTCGGACACGGCCAGCGACGTCCAGCTGCGCGACCTGCGGTCGAGGCTGCTGCGGACCGACGCGTTTGTCTACGCCATCGGCATCGACCGCGACGATCCGCGCGCGCTGCGCACGCGCATCAACCCGTACTCGCTGCGCCAGATTACCGACGACACCGGCGGCTACACCGAAGTGGTGAAGGAGTCGAGCGAACTGGGCCCGGCCACCGCCCGCATTGCCGACGAGCTCAACAAGCAGTACACGCTCGGCTACACGCCCGGGCACGCCGCCGACGGTCAGTTCCATGGCATCCGCGTGCGCGTGAAGCGCGCGGGGCATCGGGTAAGAGCGCGACGGGGGTACATCGCGACGCCCGATCGGCAGACGTCGGTGACTTGATGACGACGTTGACCACGAGATACGAAGTCCAGAACGCACGGAGTCTTGCGGCACTCCGATAACTCCGTGCGTTCTGTCTCGTGTCCTGTGGTTGACGTTCGTCATCCGCAATCTTCGCGCGCGCTTTGTCTAGCGCCTTTTCCGCCGCTGCCGCGGCCAGCGCGGCCTTGCGCGCCTCCGCCTGGCGCGCCTTGAACGCGGCGGTGGTCGCGGCGACTTCGGCCTCGGCGGACTTCACGGCGCGCTGGACCTCGGCAAGCCGCGCCTTGGCGGCGTCGACGGCCAGGCGCGCCTTGCGCTCGGCCTCGGCGGCGGCCGTCGATGCGTCCTGTGCGCGTGCCGCGGAGGCCTGTGCCTCGTGCAGCGCCGCGCGCGCCTCGGCGGCGGCTTGCCGCGCGTCCTGATCGAGACCGACCGATCGACCCACCACCAGCCGCGGCGGCTCGGCCGGCGCCGGCGCCGGCGCTTTGCGGGCGCCGCCGGGCGCGGGCTTGGCCATGCCGGCCAACGCCGCGAAGGCCGCAAAGCCTGGCGGATCCAGATCCTCCTGAAGCCGGCCGCGCGCGTGACGGCCGTCGCTGCTTCCAAACGCCCCGATCGCCTCGAGCGTTGTCTTCAGCCGCTCGCCCAGCGCCGGACTGAGCGGCGTGCCTTCTTCAGCGGCGCGCGTCGAGGCCCGCGACATCAACTGGTCGAGCGCAGCCGCCCGCGCGCTGACCAGCTCCGCATGGTTGGCTGCCTTGCGGCCTTCGAGCAGCGCCTGCTCGGCGGCGCGCACCCGGTCCGACGCCTTCAGAAACGCGTCCAGCAGGTCACGCGCGTTCCAGTACAACTGGTTCACCAGCCAGGCCGTGTAGCTCGGTTTGGCCAGGCCCCGGACGCGTGCGGACTCGTCGGCCCGACCGGCCTTCTTGAGCATCGCCGCCACGCCGTTGCGGGCGCCGACGAACTCGGCAAACGGCGCCTGGAACAGGCGGTCCAATTCACGGTCGAGGTTGATGACTGGCGACGGCGCCATGGGCGGTAAGACAGGATACCCTTACAAAGCATGACCCGCCTGATTCTGGCCTTTCTGGCGCTGACGCTCGGCGCGCAACCTGCCCAGATTGCCACCACCGGCCCGCTGCCCGCCGACCCGGCGGTGACCATCGGCACGCTGCCCAACGGCCTGCGCTACTACGTCCGCAGGAACACCCGCCCGGAAAAGCGGGTGCTGGTGCGGCTCGCCGTGAAGACCGGTTCGGTGTTCGAAGACGACGACCAGCGCGGGCTCGCGCACCTGCTCGAGCACATGGCCTTCAACGGCACGAAGCACTTCAAGCCCGGCGAGCTGGTCTCGTTCTTCGAGACCGCGGGCGCGCGCTTCGGCCCGCACGTCAACGCCTACACGTCGTTTGACGAGACGGTCTACATGCTGCAGGTGCCCACCGACAAGGAAGGGCTGGTCGACAAGGGGCTGCTCGCGCTGGCCGACTTTGCCGGCGGGATGTCGCTCGACCCGAAGGAGATCGACAAGGAACGCGGCGTCGTGATCGAGGAATGGCGGCTGCGCCAGGGCGCCTCGTGGCGCATCCTCGAGAAACAGGCGCCGGTCCTCTACTACAAGTCGCGCTACGCCGAGCGCATCCCGATCGGCACGCCCGAGATCCTGCGCAGCTTTCCCGCCGCGCGTTTGAAGGATTTCTACGAGACCTGGTATCGCCCGGATCGAATGGCTGTCGTCGTCGTCGGCGACATCGACCCGTCAGCGATCGTCCCGAAGGTGCGCGAGCTGTTTGCGCCGCTGGCGCCAGCGCGGGCCGCCGCCGCCGAGCCGAATCGAGCGGTGCCGGCGCACGCCGAGACGTTTGTCAACGTCGCCGCCGACGCCGAGGCGCAGGCATCCAACGTCTCGGTGCTGCACAAGCGGCCGCAGCTGTCGCAGGGCTCGGCCGAAGACTACCGGCGCGATCACGTGCGGCAGCTCGATGTACCAGATGCTGAACCTGCGCTTCAGCGAGATCACGCAGCGGCCCGACGCGCCGTTTCTCGGCGCCGGCGCGGGAACTCAGGAACTGGCCGCCGACACGTCGGCCACCTCGCTTGGCGCGCGCACCACCGACGGCGGCATCGCAAAGGGCCTCGAGGCGCTGCTGCTCGAGGCTCGGCGGGCGCGAGAGTTCGGCTTCACTGACGGCGAGCTGGACCGCGCCAGGCGATCGGTGCTGGCCAGCTACGAGCGCGCGTACGCCGAGCGCGAGAAGACGGAGAGCCCCGGCTACGCGCGCGAGTACGTCGGCAACTTCCTCGACGACGAGCCGATACCGGGCATCGCCTACGAGTACGAGCTCACCAAGGCCCTGCTGCCGGGGATCACGCTCGCCGAGGTCAGCGCCGCCGCGCAGGAGCTGCTCGACGACAACAGCCGCGTCGTGCTGGCGACCTCGCCCGAGAAGGCTGGCGTCACGCTGCCCTCGGAGGCCGACCTGCGGGGCGTGCTCGCGCAAGGCGGCGTCGGCAACGCTCACGCCGTGGACCGAAACGCTCAGCCGTACGGAGCTGCTGACCAGCAAGCCCGCGCCCGGTAAGGTCGCCTCGTCGCGGACCATCGACGTCCATCGGGACCACGGTGTTGACGCTCTCCAACGGCGCCGAAGTGTGGCTCAAGCCCACCGACTTCAAGAACGATCAGGTGCTGCTGGGCGCCGTCGCGCGCGGCGGCGCGTCCACGGCGCCCGAGCCGGAGTACCTGGAGACCGTGCTCGCGGCCTCGCTCGTCAGCCTCGGCGGCGTCGGCGGCCTCAAGCCGCCGGAGATCGGCAAGATTCTCGCGGGGCGCCTGGTGTCGGTCGGCGCGTTCATCGACTTGTCCACGCAGGGCGTGCGCGGGTCGAGCCGCCCGCAGGATCTCGAGACGGCGCTGCAGATGCTGTACCTGACCTTCACCGAGCCCAACGCCGACCCGCAAGCAATGGACCTGCTGAAGCGCCAGCTCTCGGCGCTGGTCGCCAACCGCAATCAGAACCCGCAGGCGGTGTTCGGCGATCGGCTGCGGGCGCTCAACACCGGCGACAGCTACCTGGTCAGGCCCTTCACGACCGATTCGGTGAGCGCCCTCGAGCAGGAGGTGATGACGCGCGCCTACGACGCGCGGTTTGCCAACGCCGCCGACTTCGCGTTCCTGATCGTCGGCACGTTCGACCAGGCTGCCATCACGCCGCTCATCGAGCAGTACATCGGCGCGCTGCCGTCCACGGGCAAGCGCACGTCCGCCGACAAGCCGCTGAACTTCGTCTTTCCCGGCTGCCGTGGAGCGGATCCGCGTCGAGAAGGGCAAGGAACAGAAGAGCGACACGGTCATCACGTTCTTCTCCGACACCGGCGGCAAGTTGGAAGAAGAGACGATGGCCAACGGCGCGGCGTCGCTGCTGCAGATCCGGCTGCGCGACCTGTTACGCGAGGATCTCGGCGGCACCTACAGCGTGTCGGCCGACTACAGCAACACGCTGCCCAGCCCCGGCTACGGCACCTCGACGGTCAGCTTCGGCAGCTCGCCGGAAAATGCCGACAAGCTCACGGCGGCCGTGCTCACCGAGGTGAAGCGCCTGGCCAGCGAAGGCCCGACCGCGGAAGATGCGGCCAAGGTGCGCGAACAGGAGAAGCGGGAGCTGGAAACCAGCCTGAAGCAGAACGGCTACTGGCTGGGAGGCCTGCAAACGCTCATCACCTTGCAGCGCGATCCGTCGCTGCTCGCCTCGAGCCACGAACGCATCGAGACGATCACGCCCGAGCGCCTGAAGGCCGCGTATCAGAAGTACTACCCGATGAACCGCTACACCGTCGCGACGCTGGTGCCCGACCCTGCCGCCGTCGCGCCGGCCTCACCAGCCCCATCAGCGCCGAAACCGTAGCGTCAGGAGCCTCCCCGAGTATGCGAGCACGAGCGATCGGTCCACGACCTGTGTCTTCGTGCCTTCGCGCCGTCGTGCCGTCGTGAGTTGTGATCGGCCGTCGCATGGCGGCGTCGGTCGCCCCGCGCGCCGACTGCTCCCCTCGGCTACTACCGCTTCCCCGCCATCGCCGGCGACCTGCTCGTCTTCACGGCCGAAGGCGACCTGTGGAAGACCACCGTCAACGGCGGCGTGCCCGAGCGGCTGACCGCGCACCCCGGCGAGGAAACCGACGCGGCGCTTTCGCCCGACGGCAAATGGGTGGCCTTCACCGGCACGTACGAGGGACCCGCGAAGAGGCGTATGTGCTGCCGCTCGACGGCGGCCCGCCCAGGCGCCTCACATGGGACGGCGGGCCCGTCGCCGTCGTCTCGTGGACGCCCGACGGCAAGGTGCTCTGCTCGACCCGGCGCTACTCCACGCTTGCCCGATACCAGCCTGATCGCCATCGACCCGGTCAGCGGCGCGCAGACGGCGGTGCCGCTGGCGCAGGCGAGCGACGGCGCATACGCCGCCGACGGCACGCTGTACTTCACGCGCCTGCCGTTCCAGGGCAGCCAGACGCGGCGCTACAAGGGCGGCACCGTTCAGCAGCTCTGGCGATTGACGCCGGGCGCCCCGGAGGCCGCGCCGGTGACCGGCGACTTTGCCGGGCACGAGCAAGCGGCCGATGATCTGGAACGACCGGCTCTACTTCCTCAGCGACCGCGACGGCACGATGAACCTGTGGTCGATGGCGCTCGCGGGCGGCGGCCTGACCCAGCACACGCGCCACGCCGACTACGAGGCGCAGGACGCGTCGCTCTCCGGCGGGCGCATCGCCTATCAGCACGGCGCCGACATCCGCCTCTACGACATCGCCGCCAACACCGACCGCGTCGTGCCCATTCGACTCGTGTCCGACTTCGACCACGTGCGCGAGCGCTGGGTGACCACGCCGCTCGACTGGGTGACCGCCGCGCACCTGTCGCCGACCGGCGATCGCGTGGTGCTCACGGCCCGCGGGCAGTTGTTCGTCGTGCCCGCCGAGCAGGGACGGCTGGTCGAAGCCACGCGCAACCCGAAGGTCGCGCTACCGCAACGGCCGGTTCATGCCCGACGGCAAGTCGCTGCTCGGCGCTGTCGGATGAATCCGGCGAGGTGGAGTTCTGGCGCGTGCCCGCCAACGGCCTCGGGCCGTCGACGCAGGTGACCACCGACGGCGCCGTGCTGCGCTGGGATGGCCTGCCGTCGCCCGACGGCAAGTCCATCGCGCACTACGACAAGGACCAGCAGCTCTGGGTGTTCGACCTTGCGCACGAAGAAGCAGACCAAGCTGGCCTTTGCCGGCAACGGCGACTTCGACGACCTTGCGTGGTCGCCCGACAGCAGGTTCCTGGCCTACACCGCGCCCGACGCCAACACGCTGACACGCATCTTCCTGTGGGAAGCGGCCACCGGACGCATCGAGCCGGTGACCTCCGATCGCTACGACAGCGTGAGCCCGGCGTGGAGTCGCGACAGCAAGTGGATCTACTTCCTGTCGGACCGCAACTTCGTCTCGCTCGTCGGCAGCCCCTGGGGATCGCGACAGCCCGAGCCGTTCTACGACAAGCAGACGCGCATCTATCACGTGCCGCTGGTGCCCAGGCGCGCGGTCGCCGTTTCAGCCAGCCGACGAGCTCCATCCGGCCGAGAAGAAAGACGACGAGAAGAAAGACGACGAGAAAAAGGCCGAGGAGAAGAAGGACGACAGGGACGAAGGACGACCGGGAGAAGGACAAGTCGAGCACGCAGGACGAGAAAGGCAAGCAGGACGACAAGAGCGAGCCGGGCGAGCCGGTGGACCTCGCGAACCTGGTGACGCGGCTGATTGAGGTGCCGGTGCCTGCCGGCAACTACAGCAGCCTGTCGGTGGATGCCAAGCGCCTCTACGTCATCGATCGCGACACCGAACCGCAGATCCAAGCGTGCGCTCAAGACGCTGGCCATCGACGCGAACAAGCCCGAGCTCGAGACGTTCCTCGACGACGTGCGGAGCTACGAGCTGTCGGCCGATGGCAAGAAGGTGCTGGTGCGGCGCGAGAAGGACTACCTCGTGCTCGACGCGCGCCGCGAAGGCGCCGGCCGCAGCCGAGCTGACCAAGAAGGTCGCTGCCCCTGGCGAACTGGCAGTTCCGGCTGGACCCGCGCAACGAGTGGCGGCAGATGTTCACCGAGGCCTGGCGCCTCGAGCGCGACTACTTCTACGACCGCCAGATGCACGGCGTGGACTGGGCCGCCGTCCGCGCGAAGTACGCGCCGCTGGTGGATCGCGTCACCGATCGCGCCGAGCTGTCCGACGTCCTGGCCCAGATGGTGAGCGAGCTGTCGGCGCTGCACATCTTCGTCTACGGCGGCGACGAGCGGACGGGCAAAGACGACGTCGCGCCCGGCATCGCTCGGGGCGCGGACCGACCCGCGACGCGGCGGCCGGCGGCCACCGCGTCGACGCACATCTACGCGAGCGATCCCGATCTGCCCGACGAGCTGTCGCCGCTGCGCCGGCCCGGTGTCAACGTCGAGGTGGGCGACATCATCACGCATGTCAACGGCGTCCCGACGGTCGAGGTCGCCGAAATCGGCCAGTTGCTGCGCGGCCAGGCCGGCAAGCAGGTGCTGCTCGGCCTCAAGCCCAAGTCGGGTGCGGCACGGCAGGCCGTGGTCGTGCCCATCGCGCGGTCGCGCGACGCGGACCTGCGCTACGACGAGTGGGAGTACACGCGCCGCCTCGAGGTGGAACGCGCGAGCGCCAGGCGCATCGGCTACGTGCACCTGCGCGCGATGGGCGCGCAGAACATGGCCGAGTGGACGCGCGAGTTCTACCCGGTCTTCGACCGACCAGGCCTCATCATCGACGTGCGCCACAACCGCGGCGGCAACATCGACAGCTGGCTGCTGGGCCGGCTGCTGCGCAAGGCGTGGTTCTACTGGCAGCCGCGCGTCGGCCATCCGTACTGGAACATGCAGTACGCCTTTCGCGGCCACGTCGTCGTGCTCGTCAACGAGTTCACGGCGTCTGACGGCGAGGCGTTCGCGGAAGGCTTCCGCCGGCTCGGGCTGGGCAAGGTGATCGGCACGCGCACGTGGGGCGGCGAGATCTGGCTCTCGTCGAGCAACGTGCTGGTCGATCGCGGCATCGCCACGGCGGCCGAGTTCGGCGTCTACGGCCCGGAGGGCTCGTGGCTCATCGAAGGCCACGGCGTGGACCCGGACATCGTCGTGGACAACCTGCCGCACGCGACGTGGAAGGGCGAGGACGCGCAGTTGCGCGCGGCCATCCAGCACCTGGAGGAGTTGATCAAGACCAAACCCGTGCCCGTGCCGCCCGCGCCGCCGTATCCTGATAAGCGCGCGCCGACGACGAACCCGTAGCCGGCTCACAGGAGATCAGGAGACTTCAGGAACTTGCAGGAGAGTCAGGAGATCTGGTCGAAAGCCTCAAGCCTCCGGGTCTGTGGTCTCCGTGCGAGACTCGTGAGGTCTATCTGCGAAGCTCCTGTGGCCTAAAGCCTGAGAGATGCCATGAAAAAGTGTCAGTTCTGCGCTGAAGAGATTCAGGACGCCGCCGTGAAGTGCCGCTACTGCGGGTCGATGGTCGGGCCCTTGCCGCCCGGCGCTGCGCCTGAGGGTGAAGCCGACGGCGAGGCTGCTCCCGACGCCCCATCTGCTCGTCCAGTCGTGCCGCCGCAGACCAGCAACGGTGTCAATCGGCGCGTTTGTCGTCATCGGCCTGCTGCTCGTCGTGATCGGCGTCCTGATGGCGCTCCGCGGCCGCAACTCGCCCGGTATCGGCAGCGGCGCCGTGGCCGTCGCCACCGAGGCCGCCACGGTGGCGCCCAGCCAGCCCACCAACGGCGACTACGTGTTCCTGTCGATCCCGTGGGGCACGCCGCGCGCCGATGTGCGCGCGCGCCTCGAGGCCCGCGGCTTCACGTTCATCGAGACGGACCCGGACGGCGACGATCAGTTTCAGGGTCGAGTCGACGGCCGCGACGCCGGCGTGGCCGCGATGTATGCCGGAAGACGGCCTGGCGAAGTTCGTCGTGGTGATGCTGGCTGCCGATCCGAACGGCGGCCTGCTCGAGGCGTTCAAGCAGAACCTGGCAGGCGCCTACGGCACGCCGGCCGAGCAACGCGGCGTGGCGACCATCTGGCCGGAGCGCACGGGCACGCTGGTGTGGGTCACCACGTCGGAGGCTCGCAACGTCACCGTGCACTACGAGGCGGCCGGCTGGCCGGCAGAGTCGAAGCGACGCAAGAGCGCAGCGGCGGGGTCGTAGGCACGTGACGTAGGCCGGAACTTCGGTTCCGGCAGAGCGACCAGACGCTCGGCACGAAGCGCTCGGCTGCGCTGCTATAGTTCCGACCCATATGGCGGTCTGGCGCGACGCGATTCGGGCGATGCTCAGAGAGCGCGGGATGACCCAGCAGGAACTGGCGCGCCTGGCGGGCATCAGCCGCAGCACGGTCTGCACATGTCGAAGGCGGACACTGCGGCACCGGACGCTCGATCGAATGCCGGTCGCGCTCGACGTCGACGTCGCCGAGCTGTTCAGCGGCGCCGTCGACTAGGCTCCGCCGCGATCGGATGATCCAGCGCGTGCTCGCGAGCTGTTCGAGCGGTCTCGGCTGCCGTCAATGGCCGCCCTGAAGCAGCGACGAGAACGTCGATCGGCACGACCCGGCAAGAGCGACCGGCGCCTGCCGTTCGCCGAGTTCCTGCCGCGTCAGCCGACGCGCACGCCGAGCACCGCCTCGGCGCGAAGCGCCGAGCCCCGCGCCGAGGCCGAGCCGCGAGGTCGGCCCCGCAGCGCGAAGCGCCGCGCCGCTCAGAACGCGAACCGCACCGCGATCTGCGCCATGCGCCCGGCCCCGCCGACAGGCTCTGCCCAAACGTCGGGTGATCCACGAAGCTGTCGGGCAGGCCCAGGTTCGTGCGATTGAGCAGGTTGTAGATCTCGGCGCGGGCTTCGAGGCGCCGGGTGCCGCCGAGGCGAGTCGATCTTGGAGATCGCCAGGTCGAGGCTCGCCGAGGCCGGGCCGATCAGGATGTTGCGGCCGGCGGACCCGAACGTGAAGGGCGCCGCGATTTGAAACGCGCGGCCGTCGTAGGTCACCGCGCCCGGGGTCCCAAGCGGCACCTCGTCGGGCCGGTCGTAGCCGAACTGGCCGCCGAGATTGCCGGTGTTGCTGTTGTCGCTGGTCACGCGCGGCGTGAACGGCCGCCCGCTTTGCAGCGACAGCAGCGCGCTCACCTGCCAGTCGCGCCCCAGCGCCGTGCCGCCCATCGCCGGCACTTCCCAGATGGCCGCCACGACGCCGCGATGGCGGACGTCGTAGTCCGACAGCCCGCGTTCGAGATCGGGCCGGGCGCTCCACTGCGGCGTGTTGTCGTTGCCCTCACTGGCCAGAAACGCCGACCCGTCGTCGATCGACTTGCCCCAGGTGTACGCGCCGCGCAGCCACAGGCCGCGCGCGCGCGGGCGCTCGACGCGCAGCTGCAGCGCGTGCGACACCGAGGCGCCTTCGGCCTCGACCAGCAGGATGTCGCCGTAGCCGGGAATCGGCCGGCGCTCGTCCACCGGGCCTGGACCGGGCGGCGGCTGGTTCAGATTGCGCTTGCGGACCAGCGACGTCCCGCTCGCGCCGACCCAGCGCGCCGACACGTCGACGCCGCGCACGCGCGTCTCGATGCCCAGGCTGCCCTGATGCCGATAGCGCCGTGGGGAATTCCGGCTCCAGCGTGTTCACCGAGATGGGCGGCTCGAACCCTGCGGCCTCGGGAAACGGATCGGCCGCCGTCGGCAGCACCGGGCCGCCGGGCACGAAGACGCGGAAGGTGAAGAACGGCGGGTTGAAGTAGAGCGCGGAGTTCTCGATGAGCGTGCTGGCGTCGTAGTAGATCCCGTAGCCGCCGCGCAGCAGCCACGAGCCGTCGTCGCGGAGCAGCCAGCTTGCGCCGATGCGCGGCGCCAGGTTGTTCCAGTCCGCGCCGATGCCGGCGCGCGGCACGCCGTCCTGCCCCACCGGGCGCAGCGTCGCCGTCGTCTGATCGAAGATCGCCATCCGGTCGTCGGCGTCCACCGGCGGCTTGTTGAACTCGTAGCGCAGCCCCGCGTTCACGGTGAGCCGTGTCGTCACCCGCCAGTCGTCCTGCACGAACAGGTTCGCCGCCGTCGTCCGCAGCGCCTGCGGGTTGTCGTTGGTCGCCAGCAGCGTCACGGTGGGGTAGCCGAGCAGCACGTCGGCGATGCCGCTGCCGGTGAACGCGCCGAAGAAGTTGAGCTGCCCGCGCGGGAAGACATGGTTGTAGCCGTCGGACCGGTAGTGCCGCACCTCCCCGCCGACCTTGAAGAAATGGCGGCCGCGCTCGACGCTCACCGTGTCCGACAGGTGCAGCGTGTGCGTGCCGCGCACCACGGGCAGCGACACGTCGTCGCCCAGGGTATCGAGGCCGACCAACCGAGATTGCGGGAAACCCGGCGTCATCGGCGGGCAGCGCCGGCCCCGTCATGCCGAGCACGGCCGAAGCCGTCGGTGCCGCGGTTGACGGGATACACGTCACGCCGCAGCCGGTTCCATCCCACGCGCAGGTCGTGAAACACGCGCGAGCGAGAACGACTGCGTGAGTGCGAAGGCGAGGTTCTGCCCTACGTCGAGCGTCGACGTGCCGTAGCCGGACAACCCGCGGTCGGGACTCGGCAAACGGACTCGTGCGATCGTCGCGCGAGACCGTGTAGCGGATGAAGAACGGCGACTGGCTCGACGCACGAGTGATCGGTCTTCACCGTCACCTGCCACGTGTCCTGCGGCGCCGATCGGCGACGAGACGAAGTTGCTGCCCGCCGCCGCCGCGGTTCGGCAGCGGGTACAGCGCGGCGATGGCGGCGCCGGTCGCGTCGATGCGCGAGGCGGGAATCCGGTTGCCGTCGAACGGCTGGCCCGTGAACGGGTCGAACGACCGTGACGCCGCTGGCCGAAAAATCGCCGGCGCGCTCGGCCGCGGTCGGCACGTTCGCCAGGCGCGTCTCGGCCGTGCGATCGTGGACGCCCTCGACCGCGGCAAAGAAGAACCCGCGCAGCAGCGGCGCCGGCCCGCCGAGCGTGCCGCCGAACTGATGCCGGCGCCGGAAGGGCTCGGGCTCATCCGCCGCATCGAGCGCGCCGCGCGCTTCGAGCGACGCGATCGCGGAAGAACTCGTAGGCCGATCCCGAAAAGCGCTGCGCGCCCGACTTCAGCACGACGTTCACCTGGGCGCCGGCGCTGCGGCCGTACTCGGCGTCGTAGCTGCTGGTGAGCAGCGTGAACTCCTGCACCGCGTCCAGGCTCGGCGTGACGAGCACGCGGTTCAGGAACAGGTCGTTGTTGTCCACGCCGTCGAGCAGGAAGTTGTTCGACGCCTCGCGCGCGCCGGCGACGTTCACCGGCGTGCCGCCCTCGCCCTCGAGCCGCGACCCGGGCGCCGGCGGCGCGGCGCCGGGCGCCTGCCAGGCGAACTCCCCGACGTCCCGGCTGGCCACCGGCGTCATCATCAGCATCTGGCCGTTGAAGACCTCGCCCACCGCCGCGGCGCCGGTTCGTGCCCGCGCGGCATCGGCGGTCACGGTCACCGTCTCCGAGACATCCCCGGGCCCGAGGACGATGGTGAAGCTGCGCTTGGCGCCGGCTTCCAGGTGAAACGTCTCGATGCTGGTCTGCCGGAACCCCGCCAGCGTCGCGCGCACGGTGTAGTCGCCCGGCTGCAGCAGCGACACCACCGCCATCCCCGTCGCGCCCGTCGTCGCCACGCGCTCCACGCCCGCCGCCGGATGCACCACCGACAGCCCGACTCCCGGCAGCGCCGCCCCGGTGGAATCCACGACTTCGACAAGCAACGTCGCCGTCAGCGGCTGGGCCGTCAGCGAGGCTGTGAACGTGGCCAGGGTCAGAACCAGGGCCGCGATCGACCCCGCCCAGGCACGCAGCACCCGGCACCCGGCACCCACCTCCGCCAAGGCCACGGCGGGCAAGCCCGGCACCGCACGCACCGGCACCCGGCACCCGGCACGCACGGCACCTGCACGGCATCCACTTCACCGGAATATCATACGTTCATGCTCCTCGAACGCTTCGAAGACAAGGGCCTTTCCCACTATTCATACGCCGTCGGGTGCGAAGGGCAAGGCGAGGTGGTCATCGTCGATCCCCGCCGCGACGTCGACATCTACCTCGACTTCGCCCAGACCCGGAACCTCCGCATCGTCGGCGTCCTCGAGACGCATATCCACGCCGATTTCGCCGCCGGCACGAAGACGCTGGCCGAGGCCACCGGCGCCGACATCCATGTCTCCGCGTACGACGAGGGCCAACTCTACGAGACCGCGTTCGCGCACACGCCGATGCGGGAGGGCGACGCGATCACGATGGGCAAGACCCGCGTCGAGGCGTTGCACACGCCCGGCCACACGCCCGAGCACCTGTCGTTCCTCGTGTACGACCTGGCGCGGGCGCCCAAGGTGCCGCAGGTGCTGCTCTCGGGCGACTTCCTCTTCGTGGGATCGCTGGGCCGCCCCGACTTGATCGGCGACGACGTCAAGCGCGCGCTGGCCGGCAAGCTCTACGACAGCGTCGCGACGAAGCTGGCGCCGCTGCCCGACTTTGTCGAGGTGAACCCCGCGCATGGCGCCGGATCGATGTGCGGCTCGGGCATGAGCGCGCGTCCGATGACCACGCTGGGCTTCGAACGCCTGGCCAATCCGTACCTGCGCAAGGGACTCACGCGCGAAGCCTTCATCGACGAGATCCTCGGCCACGTCCCGCCGTTTCCGCCGTACTACAAGTTGATGAAGGTGCTGAACTCGCGCGGCGCCGAGCCCTTCGACGCCGACCGCGAGATCGACGCGATCCGCGCTCGCGAGTTTCACGCGCTGGTCGAAAGCGGGCACGTCGTCATCGACTTGCGCGACCAGCTCGCCTTTGGCGCCGGCCATGTCCCCGGCAGCTTCGGCATCGGCAGCTGGGGCAGCCTCTCTACATGGGCCGCGTGGGTCGTGCCGTACGAGACGCCCATCCTGCTGGTGGGATCGCGCAACGAGCCGCTGGCGAGACGCCGTGCGCGCGCTGGCGCGCGTTGGCCTGGACGACGTGCGGGGGTATCTGGATGGGGGGATGGAGAAGTGGATCGCGGCCGGCTATCCGGTGACGCACGTCCGCCAGCTCACGCCCAGCCGAGTTCGTCGAGGTCCGGCAGGACACGCCGATGCACGTCGTGGACGTGCGCACCAACGACGAGTGGAAGGGCGGCCACGTCAGCGGGGCCCGGCACGTCATGGGCGGCAAGCTCGCCGACCACCTCGCCGAGCTGCCCCGCAACGCGCCGCTGGCGCTGATCTGCGGCAGCGGCTATCGCTCCACCGTCGCCGCCAGCGTCCTCGAACGCGCCGGATTCGAAGACGTCGTCAACATCACCGGCGGCATGGCGGCGTGGGGCAGCGGGGTTGCCGGTGAGCGTGTCCCGTGCTGTGCACGTCGCACAGTGCTCAATGCGGTGCTAAGTGCCAGGTGTCGGTGCTCGTGCGGTGCGCGTCGTGCCAGCACCGAGCACCGCACAGGCACGAGGCACCATGCACCCGGCACGAGCACGGCACCAGCACCGCACTAGCACTGCACGAGCACGATGCCGGTCCCGTCTATAATCCGCCGGAGGTTCTTCCAATGTCGAGTTCCGTCGTCTCGCCGCGCGTCGTGGTGCGCGGCCGTCCTGTTCTCGTTGCCGTCCGCCGCGGCGCAAGCGCCGCCGCCGGCGCGCGTGCCCGGACAGATGCCTGACCCCTCGAAGGAACCGGTCGTCGTCACGCCCGCGACCGCACCGGGCGGAGCGCCGTCTGATGCCGTCGTGCTCTTCGACGGCAAGGACCTGTCGCGGTGGGTCAGCCAGAAGGACGGCACGACGCCGGCCGCGTGGGACGTCGTGGACGGCGCCATGCAGGTGAAGCCGAAGACCGGCGGAATCCAGTCGAAGGACGTCTTCGGCAGCGTGCAGCTGCACATCGAGTTTGCGACGCCGACGGTGGTGAAAGGCAGCGGCCAGGGCCGCGGCAACAGCGGCGTGTTCCTGATGAACACCTACGAGATCCAGGTGCTGGACTCGTATCAGAACCCCACGTATTTCCACGGCCAGGCCGGCTCCATCTACAAGCAGCACAAGCCGCTGGTGAACCCGATCCGCAAGCCCGGCGAGTGGAACGTCTACGAGATCGTCTTCAACGCGCCGAAGTTCGACGCCGACGGCAAGCTCCTGAAGCGGGCGACGTTCACCGCGTTTCTCAACGGCGTCCTGGTGCAGGACCACGTCGAGGTGATGGGCGTGACTGCGCACGACCGCCCGCCCTACTACGAGAAGCACGCCGACAAGATGCCCATCGGGCTGCAGGATCACGGCGACCTGGTGCGGTTCCGGAACATCTGGGTGAGGCCGCTGGACTGACACCCGATCACAATCACGAAGGCGCGAAGGCACGCAAGGCATTCGATGCGTTCATCGTGCCTTCGCGCCATCGCGTCACGTGATTGTGGCGGTCGATGCTGCTGGTCTCTCACCTCACCAAGTCCTACGCGGGCGTCCGCGCGCTGGCCGACGCCTCGCTCGACGTGCGCGCGGGAGAGATCCACGCCCTCGTCGGCGAAAACGGCGCGGGCAAGTCCACGCTGGTGCGCGTCCTCACCGGGGCCACCCCGCCCGACGGCGGCACCGTCGTCATCGACGGGCATGCCGTCGAGCGGTTCGCGCCCGTCGAGGCGCGGCGGCTGGGTGTCGTCGCCATCCATCAGCACCCGGCGCTGTTCCCCGATCTGTCCGTCGCCGAGAACCTCGCGCTCGGCGCTGAACCCGGCGGCGCGTTTTCGCGCGTGGACTGGCCCGCGCGACGCGAGCGCGCGCGCGCGAGGCGCTGGCGCGCGTGGGCGCGGATATCGACGTGGACCGCGAGGCCGCCTCGCTGAGCCTGCCCGAACAGCAACTCGTGGAGATGGCGCGGGCGCTGAGCGTCCGCGCGCGGCTGTTGATCCTCGACGAGCCGACGGCGTCGCTGACGCCGCGCGAGGTCGATCGGCTCTTCGACCTGCTGAAGGACCTGCGCGCCGCCGGGGTCGCCATCATCTACATCTCGCATCGCCTGGAGGAACTGCCGCGGCTGGCAGACCGCGTCACGGTGCTGCGCGACGGCCGCACGGTAGGCACCGAGGCCATGGCGGAGGTCGATGCGGCGGCGCTGATCAAGCTGATGGTCGGCCGCGAGGTCGCCTCGGTCTTCCCCAAGCGCGAGGTCGCCATCGGCGCGCCCGTGCTCGAAGTCGAGGGCCTGTCGTCGCGCGAAGCCGGCGTCAGCGACGTCAGCCTCACCGTCAGGCGCGGCGAGATCGTGGGCCTGGCGGGGCTGGTCGGCGCCGGCCGGACCGAACTGGCGCGCGTGCTGTTCGGCCTTGCCGCACGCGACACCGGCTCGGTGCGCATCGCGGGCCGCGACGTTCGCCCGCGTTCGCCCGAGGAAGCCATCACGTCGGGCATCGCATACCTTCCCGAAGATCGCCGCCGTCACGGCGTCGTGCTCGATCTGCCCGTGTCGTCGAACCTCACGCTGGCGTCGTCTGGCCCTGGTCTCGCGCCACGGCCTGCTCGATCGGGCCGCGGAGCGCGCGACGGCGTCGCGCCTGGTCGACGCGCTTTCGGTGAAGACCGCGTCGCTCGACACGCCCGTGAGGCAGCTATCCGGCGGCAACCAGCAGAAGGTCGCGCTGGGCCGGTGGCTCGTCCGCACGCCAGACCTGCTGATCCTCGACGAGCCCACGCAGGGCGTGGACGTCGGCGCCAAGGCCGAGATCCATCGCCTCATCGGCGACCTGGCGGCGCAGGGGATGGGCGTCCTGCTGATCTCCTCCGAGCTGCTCGAGGTGATGGGCATGAGCGATCGCATCCTCGTCATGCGCCACGGCCGGCTCGTCGCCGAGTTCGACCGCGCGACGGCGGACGCGGAATCCGTGATGGCCGCCGCCTTCGGGCGTGTGCCGGCCGCGTGATGCGTCCACTCGCGCCCGCCCGTCCCGCTCTTCCGGCGCTCGCTCGCCCTGCTCGCACTTCTCGCCCTCCTCGCCGTCCTCGCCCCGTCCTTCTTCGCCCCCGAGAACCTGCGCGACGTCGTCATCAGCAACGCGCTGGTCCAGATCATCGCCGTGGGCATGACGATGGTGATCCTGACCGGGCAGGTGGACGTGGCGGTGGGCGCGACGGCGGGAGTGTGCGCGGTGCTGTCGGCGACGCTCGCGCGCGAGGGCGTGCCGCCGGTGCTGGCGGCGCTCGTCGCGACGCTGGCGGGCGGGGCGATCGGACTGACGAGCGGGGTGCTGGTGGCGCGGCTGCGGCTGCCGTCGATCGTCGTCACGCTGGCGCTGCTGGTGATCCTGCGCGACGGCCTGCGCTGGGCCACCGACGGCGCGTGGGTGGGCGGCCTGCCTGCCAGCTTCCAGTGGTTCGGCCTTGGACAAGGCGGCGGACAGGCGCTGCTCATCGCGCTCACGCTCGCCGTCGATCGTCGCCGGCGCGTGGTTCCTGCGCGACGACGCCGCTGGGGCGCGCCGTCTACGCCACCGGCAGCGACGCCGAGTCCGCGCAGATCCTCGGCCTGCGGCCCGAGCGGGTCGTGATCGCGAGCTTTGCCGCGTGCGGCCTGCTCACCGGCCTTGCCGCGGCGCTCAACGCAAGCCGCTTCGCCGAGGTGCCCGGCGCCATCACCGCCGGCATCGAGATGAAGGTCATCGCCGCCGTGGTCGTCGGCGGCACGTCGATCGCCGGCGGCCGCGGATCCATCGCCGGCACGGTGATTGGCGTCGCGCTGCTTGGCGCGATCGGAACGGGCCTGACATTTCTCGGGGTCAGCGCCTACTGGGAGCGAGCGCTGCAAGGCGCGATCATCCTCGCGGCGATTCTGTACGAGACCGTCACGGGGCCAGGCCCTGTTAAGAACGGCTGAGCTTCGTCAAATGCCTGAGTCGACAAGCTCAACCGTTCTTAACAGGCGGCCTGGTCCGCCACGAGCTGCGCTCGTCGTCGTCGGCGGAGGTGGCGGTCTTCGCGCTGGTCTCCCCCAACTTCGCCACCGGCGCCAACGCGGCGGAGATCGTGCGCCTGGCCGTGGAGGTCGGGCTGCTCGCGCTGGCGCTGACGCCGGTCATCGTCTCGGGCGGCATCGACCTGTCGTGTGGCGCATTGCTCGGCCTTTCGGCCATCACCCTGGGCGCGTTGTGGCGCGATGGCGGCTGGCCGTTGCCGCTGGCGGCCGCGGCGGCGTTGATCGTCGGGAGGCCTCGGCGGCGCGCTCAACGCGTGGCTCATCGCCTACCGCGGGCTGCCGGCGTTGATGGTGACGCTGGGCTCGCTGTCGCTGTTTCGCGGGCTGGCCGAGGGGCTCACCGGCGCCGTGGACAACTACACGGGCCTGCCGGCGTCCTTCCTGTCGCTCGGGCAAGGGTATCTCGCAGGCGTTCCCCGCCAGGCGCCGGTCCTGCTGCTGGTCGCGCTGGGCTGCGGCGTGCTGCTCCATCGCACGACCCGCGGGCGCGCGTACTACGCGATCGGCTGGAACGCCGAGGCCGCGCGGCACGCCGGCATCAAAGTCTCCAGTCGGCTGGCCGAACTGTACGTGCTGTCGGGCCTGGCCGCCGGGTTGGCCGCTATCATCTACGTCGCCCACCTGGGGCAGGCCAAAGCCGACGCGGGAACCGGCTACGAGCTCACGGCCATCACGGCCGTGGTGCTCGGGGGCGCGGCCATCACGGGCGGTGTGGGCACCATCGGCGGCACGATCCTCGGCCTGCTGGCCATGGTCGTGCTGCAGAATGGGCTGCGCCTGGCGGCGTTGCCCGCTGAACTGGCCGGGATCCTCACGGGCGTGCTCCTGATGAGCGCGCTGGCGCTGCCGAAGTTGATGGCGCGGTACGGAGCGCCGGAACTGAAGTCCGGCCTACGGGACACGTAGGGCCGAACTTCAGTTCGGAGTCCGCGAGCGACCAAAGACGACGAGATGAGAAACTCACAACTGGCCGTCTTGTGCGGCGTGATTCTGCTGGGCGCGGGCATCGTGGCCACCTCGAACTGGTGGCTCGTGCGCTCGCTGCGCATGGCCCCGCTCGAGACGGCCGCCGAACTGGCCCGCCAGCCGCCGTCGGCCTCGCGCACCGTGATCGGCATGATGCCCAAGGCCAAGGGCGACCCGTATTTCGTGAGCTGCCGCAAGGGCGCGGAGCAGGCGGCCGTCGGATCTGAACGTGGACCTCATCTGGGACGGCCCCACCGAACTCGATCCCGCCAAGCAGAACGAGGTCGTCGAGGCGTGGATCACGCGGAAGGTCGACGTCATCGCCGTGAGCGTCGAGAACCAGGCCGCGATCTCCACCGTGCTGCGCAAGGCGCGGTCGCGCGGCATCAAGGTGCTGACCTGGGACGCCGACTCGGAGGCCGACGCGCGCGACTTCCTGGTGAACCAGGCGACCCCGCAGGGCATCGGCGAGACGCTGGCCGATGAAGCCGCGCGGCTGCTCGGCGGCGCCGGCGAGTTCGCGATCGTCACCGCGTCGCTGAGCGCGGCGAACCAGAACGAGTGGATCAAACACATCCGCGCGCGCCTCGCCTCTGCCCACCCGAAGGTCACGCTGGCCGTGATTCGGCCCAGCGACGGCGACCGCGACCGCGCCTTTGCCGAAACGCAGACGATCCTGAAGGTCTACCCGAACGTGCGCGTCGTGATGGGCATCGCGGCGCCCGCCGTGCCCGGCATCGCCGAAGCGGTCAAGCAGTCGGGCCGCTCCGACGTCAAGGTCACCGGCCTGTCGCTGCCCAACATGTGCAAGCCATACGTGCACGCCGGCATCATCAGCAGCATCGTGCTGTGGAACACCGGCGACCTCGGCTATCTGACGGTCGTCGCGGGGCACGCGCTGGCACAACGGGTTGCTCGAGCCAGGCGCGACGACGATCAACGCCATGCGCCTGGGAGATCTGGCGATCGACAAGGACCAGATTCTGCTCGGCAAGCCGTTCGTGTTCACGAAAGACAACATCGACCGATTCGATTTCTGACGCGTAGCCCGGACTGGAGTGCAGCCGACGTTGATGACACCCGGTCCGTGGGCGCACTCCGTTCCGCCTAGATGACACCGACCCTATGAAACCCGCCATCATCAAGCAACTCCGCGCCTACGTGATCGACCCCGGCGAGTCCGGCGCCGACTATCACAACCAGCACACCGGCCACTGGATCGTGGACACCCACATCGCCAACCCGATGTCGGTCTACGAGCAGTACAAGGCCAATCGCATGAGCTGGGGCATCAACGCGCTCGGCACGGTGATCGTCGAGGCCGAACTGGCCGACGGCACCGTCGGCATCGGCGTCAGCATCGGCGGCGAGCCTGCCTGCTACATCGTCGAGAAGCACCTGAACCGCTTCGTCGAGGGGCAGGACGTCCGCAACGTCGAGCGCATCTTCGACCAGATGTGGCGCGCGACGATGCCGTATGGGCGAAAGGGGCTGACCATTCAGGCGATCAGCGCCGTGGACCTGGCGCTGTGGGACCTGCTGGGCAAGCTGCGCGGCGAGCCGATCTACGCGCTGCTGGGCGGCAAGACCAAGGACCGGCTGCCCGTCTACGCCACCACCGCGCGGCCCGACCTGGCCAGACAGATGGGGTTTGTCGCCTCGAAGTTCCCGTGCGAGTACGGGCCTGGCGACGGCGACGAGGGCCTGCGCAAGAACCTCGAGACGGCGCGCAAGCATCGCGAGGCGGTCGGGCCGGACTTCCCGCTGATGATCGACTGCTACATGGGGCTCAGCGTGCCCTACGCGATCAAGTACGCCAGGGCGCTGGCGCCGTACAACATCCGCTGGATCGAGGAGTTCCTGCCGCCCGACGACATCGACGGCTACGTGCAGGTGAAGCAGGCCGTCGCCGGCGCGATGCTGCTGACCACGGGCGAACACGAGTACATGCGCTACGGCTTCCGCGAGCTCATCGCGCGCAAGGCCGTGGACATCCTGCAGCCCGACATCAACTGGGTGGGCGGCATCACCGAGGCCCGCCGCATCGTCGCGATGGCGGCCGCGTACGACATCCCCGTCATCCCGCACGGATCGAGCGTGTTCTCGTACCACCTGCAGTACGCGTTCACCAACTGCCCGATGGCCGAGTTCCTCATCATGAGCCCGAAGGCCGACACCATCGTGCCGCTCTTCGGGGATCTCTTCGTGCACGAGCCCGTGCCGAAGGATGGCTGGATCGACATCCCGGACACGCCCGGGGTGGGGCGTGGAGTTGAATCGGGCGGGGTTGAAGTTGAAACGACCGTACGAACATTGATCACAACCACGTAGGGGCGCGACGGCGCGCGCCCCGCGAGGGTGCAGCCGGATGCTGGTACGTCATGGTCCGCCATCCGGCGGGACGCGTTCGGGGCGCGCCAGCGCGGCCCCTACAGGAGACATCGTGTTATTGCCAAAGAAAGTCGCCCTCGTCACCGGCGCCGCGCGCGGCATCGGCCTGGCCATCGTCGAACGCCTCGCTCGCGAGGGCGCGCATGTGGCGGCCGTCGACCTCGACTTCGACACCCAGGCGCGCGAGGTCGCCGCGCTCACCGCGCAGGGCCTGACGGTCACCGCCGGCCAGTGCGACGTCACCAGCCGCGACGTCTGTCGAGGCCGCGGTTGCCACGGCCGAGTCGACCTACGGCCCGATCGACATCCTCGTGAACAACGCCGGCATCGCCGGCCGCGCCGCGCCGCTCGAGGAGCTTCAGCGACGCCGACTGGGACACGTGATGGACATCGACCTGACCAGCGTGTTTCTGTGCAGCCGCGCGGTCATCGCCGGAATGAAGGCGCGCAAGTCCGGGCGGATCATCAACATCGCTTCGATCGCCGGCAAGGAGGGCAACCCCAACATGATCCCCTACTCCACCGCCAAGGCCGGCGTCATCGGCTTCACCAAGGCGCTGGCGAAGGAGGTCGCGCAGCTGGGAATCTACGTCAACGCGATTGCGCCAGCCGTGATCGAGACGCCGATCCTGCAGCAGTTGACGCCCGCGCAGGTGCAGTACATGGTGCAGCGCATCCCGCTGGGCCGCGTCGGCCAGCCGCACGAAGTCGCCGCGCTGGTGGCGTGGATGGCCAGCGACGAGTGCAGCTTCACGACGGGACAGTGCATCGACATAAGCGGGGGAAGGGCGACGTACTGAGTAGGGGCGCGCTTGCGCGCCCCGCGCGGGTGCAGCCGGTTGCAGGTCATCACGAACATGTTCACCGTCCGCGTCCTCAAGATGGGCCAGTGCGATGTCCCTGGCCCCGAGATCTACTGGATGTCCCACTGGGACAAGTGGTACACGCTCAACTTCTACATGACCGTCATCCAGGGCGGCGGCAAGACGGCCATCATCAACACCGGGCCGCCGGCAGACCTGGTGCCGCTCAACGAGGTGTGGAAGCACTTTGCGGGCGACCGCTGCCAGATGCTGCGCGAGGAGTCCGAGCGACCCGTCGCGGCCCTGGCCTCGATCGGCATCGCGCCCGAGGACGTGGACTACGTCCTCATCACGCCCCTTCAGGCGTATGCGACGGCCAACATTCACCTCTTCACCAACGCCACCGTCTGCCTGTCCAAGCGCGGATGGATCGAGGACTACCACGTCCCGAAGTGGCCGATGCACATCCCGCGCGAGCTGCGGATTCCCGACCGGGTCATCAAGTACCTCCAGTTCGAGGCGCCAGAGAAGCTGCGCCTGCTCGACGACGAGGACGAGATCGTGCCGGGCCTGCGGGCCTGGTGGGCCGGCGTCCACCACCGCTCGTCGATGGCCTACGCCATCGACACCGCCAGGGGCACCGTCATCGTCACCGACAGCTTCTTCAAGTACGGCAACGTCGAGGAGAACATCCCGCTCGGCATCATGGAGAGCATGGAAGAGTGCTTCGCGACCTACGCCCGCCTGCGGCGTGAAGGGGACGATCCTGGTGCCGATCTACGACCCCGAGGTTCTCGAACGTTTCCCCGGCGGGGTCGTCGCGTGAGGTCCGAAGACGTCCGAGTCGTGACCTTCGTGCCTTCGTGCCTTCGTGACCTTCGTGACCTTCGTGATTGTGGACATGCGCCTCGCTGACAAAGTCGCCCTCGTCACCGGCGCCGCCGACGGCATCGGCGCCGCAACGGCCGAGCTCCTGGCGGAGCACGGCGCCTCGGTCGTCATCGGCGACATCGACGATCGTGGTGGCGCCGAGGTGCGCGACCGGATCGTCGCCGCCGGCGGCAAGGCGGTCTTCGTCCACGCCGACATCGCCAGACCCGGCGATGCGGCCTCGCTGGCCACCGCGGCCGAGATCACGTTTGGCCGCCTCGACATCCTCGTCAACAACGCCGCGACGTTCGTCCTCAAGGGCGTCGACGCGACACCCGAGGACTGGCATCGCAGCCTCGACGTCAACGTCATCGGCACGGCGATGGTCACGCGCGCCGCCGTCCAGGTGATGCGCCGCAGCGGCGGCGGCGCCATCGTCAATCTCGCGTCGATCTCGTCGTTTGTCGCGCAGCCGGACTTTGTGACCTACAGCGCCACCAAGGCCGCGATCCTGCAGATGACGCGCAACCTCGCGCTCGATCTGGCGCCCGACGGCATCCGCGTGAACTGCGTCTGCCCCGGCACCATCCTCACCCGCGCCAGCCGCGACCACATGGAGCGCGTCGGCATGAGCCTCGACGACTTCATCGCCGCCGAAGCCCCGAAGCACCTGCTCAACCGCGTCGGCACCCCCCGCGAAGTCGCCCACGCCATCCTGTTTCTTGCCTCCGACGACGCCTCGTTCATCACGGGCACGCACCTGATGGTGGATGGCGGATATACGGCGATCTGAAGCTCGGGCTACAGTCCAGGCTTCGGCTACGCTGTCAAGGGATCGTGCGGCTCGGCGTCGTCGGGCTTCCCGCCTGGCGGCGCCGGCTCTTTCAGCAGCCCGACGCGATCCGCCCAGATCCAGTAAATCGCCGTGCACGAGCTGAGCACGCCGGAGACGGCGCCGATCACGCGCGGGTCGTACGACTTGCTGGCAATGCCGGCCGCCAGCATCGAGAGCATCATCGTGGACCACACCAGCGACTCGTTGGTGGCAAACACGCGGCCGCGATAGTCGTGCGCGACATGGCGCAAGAGGAGCGACCAGTTCAGCACCGAGCTCACCGCCACGGCCGCGCGCGACAACGCGATCCAGCCCAGCGCCACCTCGAAGCGCGACGCCTGACTGAACAGCACGTACGCGCCGCCGTGCACCAGGTAGCACAACGCCACCGTGCGCTTGTAAGCGTGGAAAGCTCAGATCGCGGCCCCACGCGGTGCGCGACGACGCCGCCGACGATCAGCCCGAACCCGGCCGAGCCCCAGAGGATGCCGATGCCCGCCGGCCCGCGATCGAAGACCAGCGCGCCAAACAGCGTGAAGAGAATCTGCGCCGCCCCGCCCCCCGACGCCCACCCCACCCCCAGCAACGCGATCCCGAGGATCAGCGGCTCGCGACGCATGTAGCGAAGGCCGTCGAGGTAGTCGTGGACACCGCGGCAGACGCAGGTCGCTGGATCGCGTCGGTCTCGGACTCGGAACTTCAGGCGATCTTCGCGCCTTCGTGCCTTCGCGCCTTCGTGATTGTGGGTGCGTCGAGCCTCACCTTCCAGATCGCCCACGCGCTCCCGAGAAACGACACGCTGTTGAGGACAAACGCCGTCTCGTACCCAAACGCCGCCGCGCTGAACCCCGCCGCAATCGTCCCAATCGTCAGCGTCGTCCACTGCGTCGTCTGCGTCAGCGAGTTGGCCGTGTGCAGCTCGTCGGCGTTCGCGATGGACGGCAGGATGGCCGAGCGTCCGCTGGTGAAAAACGGCGACGCGAACATCAGCAGCGCGCTGAGCGTGTAGAGGAGCCAGGGACGCGGCTGGTGGATGGTCGCGATGAAGGCGATCGCGACGACCGCGCGGATCAGGTCGGAGGCAATCATCACCGTGCGCCGATCGAACCGGTCCAGGACGACGCCGGCCACCGGCGCCGCCAGCACCGCCGACACCGCCCGCGCCAGCATCACGCCGCTCACCACCAGCCCCGAGCGCGTCGTCGCCAGGGCCAGGCTGAACACCGCGATGTTGTTGAAGTGGTCGCCGATCTCGGAGATGACCTGGCTGGTCCAGGCGTAGCGGAAGTTGCGGTTCTGCTTCAGCAGCGCTGAAAACCCAGGCACGCGGGGCTATTCTGACATTGACGATTGCACATTGCAGATTGACGATAACCCGTAACTGGCTACAAGTGGAATCCATGCCCGTCGTGACCTTCGACCAGCTCCAGCCCGAATCGCGCCTGTGGGTTTTTGCCGCCGACCGCGCGCTGACCGGCGAGGAAAGCGCGCGCCTGCTGGCGAGCGTGGATGCGTTTCTGGCGCAGTGGAAGGCGCACGGCCACCCGCTGACCGTGGCGCGCGACTGGAAGTACGACCGCTTCCTGCTGGTTGGCGTGGACGAGGCGTCTGCCGGCGCGTCGGGCTGCTCCATCGACGCGATGGTGCGGACCCTCGGCGGAGCTCGAGCAGGCGCTGCAGGTGCAGCTGCTCGACCACGGCCCGGTGCTGTTCCGTCAGGACACCGGCATCGCGCGCCTGCCGCGCCCGGCGTTTGCCGAACTCGCCCGCGGCGGCGCCGTCTCGGCCGACACCGTCGTCTTCAACAACACCGTGACGCGCGTCGCCGACCTGCGGGAAGGCCGGTGGGAAACCCCCGCCCGCGCCTCCTGGCACGCCCGCGCCTTCGGCCTGTCGTAGTCCACTACGTCATTCCAGCGTCAGTTCGTACAGCGCCGCTTCCTTGTCGCTGCGCACGAGCAGGTACTTTCCCGCAATCGCCGGCGGGTTCCACGTCTTGCCCTCGAAGGCCGTGAATCGCGCCACTTCGCGATGCGCCTCGGGCGTGGGCTCGACCAGCACGATCTCGCCGTCCTCGGTGGTCACCAGCAGCACGTCGCCCACCAGCAGCGTCTGCCCGTGCCCGTACCGGCCCGCACGCCATCGCCGTTCGCCCGTCGTCACATCCATGCACACCAGCACCCCATCGTCGAGGCCGTAGACGAACCCGTCGTGCAGCACCGGGTTGGTGAACTTCGCCTTCAGGCGCGGCGTCTCCCACACGAACGCCGGCGTGATGGCGCCGTCGGCGCCGGCGGTGAGCTTCACCAGCTTGCTGCCGATGCCGTAGCCGGTGGAGCCGAGCACGAGGTCGTCGGCCACGCGAATCGGCATCGCGACGTTGGGCTGCGGCACCCACGGCTGCGACCACAGCAGCGCGCCGGTGGCCGGATCGTGGCCCGCCAGCGTCACGCGATTGAGGATCACCACCTGCGGCCGGCCCAGCAGGTTCATCACGATCGGCGACGCATAGCCCGAGTCGTCCGACCCGCCGCTCCACACCCGCGCGCCCGTGCGCGCGTCGTAGGCCACCAGCGACTTGCCGTCGCCCCCACCCGCGCTGACGATGACCTTGCCGTCGAGGATCAGCGGGGATCCGCTGCGGCCCCACTCCGGGACTGGTCGCCTGGTTGTCGGCGGCGATGTCCTTGCTCCAGAGCCGGCGGCCCGTGCGGAAATCGAGGACGTTGAGCCGTCCCGTCGACCCCAGCGTCGCGACGTAGGCGCCCGAGATCGTCGGCGTCGCGCGCGGGCCGTCGCCGGCGATGACCGAGTCGTAGCGCACGGCGTCGCCATGCGACCAGCGCGGAGCGCCGGTGAGCAAGTCGTAGGCGACCACCATCTCGTTGCCGCCCCGCTGCTCCTGCGTGATCGCCAGCCCGCGATCGATCGCAAAGCCCGACCATCCCGCGCCGACCGGGATCCTCCAGATCAACTTCGGCGGATGCGCCACCCAGTCGCGCACCAGGCGCACGTCGGGGATGACGCCGGTGCGGGAGGGGCCGAGGAACTGGGGAAAGCTGAGATGTGCTGAAGTGCCAGGTGCCGAAGTGCCGGGTGCTGGAGTGCTGGGTGCTGGAGTGCTCGGGTGCTGGCGTGCTGGGTGCTGGAGTGCTGGGCTTGCCCGCCGTAGCCTCGGCGGAGGCGGGTGCCGGAGTGCCGGGTTCCGCGGCCCCCGAATCGTCCTTCGCGCCTTCGTGCCTTCGCGCCTCCGCGATTGTGTCAGCCGGCGATGGGCTCTCGCGCCTTCGCCGCCCCCGGCAACCCCGGCAAGCGTCGTGTCGTGTTTCGGCGCGAAGCGGTATTCGAGCACCGGAAAGAAATCGCCGGTCAGGCCCTTCAACCGGAACAGCACCGGCATCGCCAGCGCCGACGGCCACCAGCACCGCCGCCACGCCGCGCGCAGATCCGGCGCCACGGGCCCCGCACCGTGACGAGCGCCACGACCGCGAGCAGGCCCATCACCACCAGCAGCGGCACGGTCATCATCATCTTTTCCTGGCCCGACCGATCCGCGATCAGCCAGATCCAGCCAAAGACGACGAGCCCCGCCGCAATCAACACCCACACCGCCGCCCGAAGCGCGCGGCCGACGAAACCGAGGAAGCGACATGCGGGACGATCTACTAGCCTCAGGCCAGGATCCACAGGCGAGGGCGATGAGCACGCCGCCGGTCAGGCGGCTTCCCAGTTCGCCGATCTGCGCAATCTTCTCGATCGCCACCAGCGTCGTCAGCGCCGCGATGACGTACAGGTTCATCACGCCGCCCACGAACAGCAGGAGCATCAGCGCCCAGCAGCAGCCCACGCAGTAGACGCCGTGCGCCAGCGCCCATGCGAAGCGCCCCGAGCGAGCCGGGACGCCAGTGCCGGAACAGGAACGAGATCGGCGATCGGCACAGCCGAAGGCACATGCGCTTGAGCGGCGTCATCTGATAGACGCCGGCGAGGATCAGAAACGCCGCGCTTGCGGTGGGGCTCGCCAGCTCCATCATGGGCGACAGGAGCAGGAGCCCGGCAAGCACCCGCTGGAGGATGGTGGCCAGGACGCTGTAGAGCGCCCACACCAGCACGTAGCCGCCCGCAAACAAGTAGAGGTGACTGGAGTGGCGAGGGCTGGGCTGTTGCCGGTCCGAGAACGTGCCGTACATCGCCAGCATCGGCCACGCCGCGGGCAGCATCATCGCGGCCATCATGACGGCCCACATCGTCCACAACAGCAGAAGGTGCGTGCCGTCCCAGACGCTGGTCATCATCCAGGCGGACGGCCCGGCCATCGCGCCGTACATGTCCCGCGCCATGGCGACGATCCACCACCACGAGAGCAGCAGAACGGCCACGACGACGGCAGGAAACGCCGCGCGCCCGCTACGCACTCCGCCAGGAAAACGGCGCGTATTGTCCGTTGTTCAAGCCGCTGACGTCATCCCACGCGAAGCCAAGCGCGTGCACGTGGCTCTTCGACGCGCGGGCCAGCGCGAAGCGATCCGCGGCCGGATGGCCGGTGTTGTCCAGGTGCAGGGGCTCGGTCGCGTTGGGATTGATCCCCATGGCGCCGACGGCCGCCATGTCCACGAGACTCGACGCCTTGACGGACCACGTGACGCCGTCGCGCTCGAACCGGATCGGCGCGGACTCGACGCCCAGGAACCGCCCGACCAGGCCCGACAGGGCCGCCATCGGGCCCCCGGCGCCGCCGCTGGCGATCGCCACGAGCGCATCGCGCTGCTCGGCAGTGGCCCGATCGTCGGCGATGACCCCCACCGACCAGTTGCCCTTGCCCATCGCTTCCGGCGTCAGTCCCAGGACGATGAAGCCGAGGCCGTCGAGCGACACGGCGCCGAAACTGCCGCGATCGACCTGGAAGGCCATCGCGAATGTGCAGGTGCCCTTGCTCGGTTTCACCGCCATCTGCGCGGGGACGCAGGGGCACACGAAGTCGCAACTGCAGGTCTCGTAGTACTGCCCGCTCACTTGCCAGGACGGCGTGGCCATGGGCCCTCCTTCGTTGGGAGAAGCGCAGATTATAGCTGGCCTCTGGGAGCCGACGCCCAGGGCTCAAGCAGGCTCACATGTGCAGTACCGTTTTCGGATGCGTTGGGCGACTTTGATGCGACTGGGACGCCTGGGGCCGGCGGCCGCGGCCACGGCGTTTCTGCCCCCGATCGGCTGCCTGATTCTCCTGGGGACGATGAACCAGTCGGCGCCGTGGCTGCAGTCGCACGGCGCGCTCGGCGTGCTGCTGTTCGTCGTGGCGTTTTCGGTCTTCGGCGGGTTGGCGCTGCTGCCGACCTACGCGCCCTCGGTGCTGGGCGGCTGGGCGTTCGGCATGGCGGTGGGCCTTGCCGCGACGCTGGCGGGCTTTGTCGGCGCGGCGGCAATTGGCTTTGCCATCGCGCGCCGCCTCTCGGGCGATCGCCTGGTGCAGGTGCTGGACGAGTATCCGCGCGGGCAGGCGCTCCACCGCGCGCTGCTGTCCGGCTCGTGGCGCGCGGACCCTGCTGGTGGTGACGCTGCTGCGCGTGCCGCCCAACGGCCCCTTTGCGATGACGAACCTGCTGCTGGCAGCCACCCAGGTGCGCTGGGGGCCGTATCTGATCGGGTCGCTGCTGGGACTCACACCGCGCGTGGCCGCCGCCGTCATCGTCGGGGCCAGCCTGTCTCAACTCGACCTGCGCCACCTGGAACGCGGCGGCTCGGCCTATCTGAGCATCGGCGTCAGTCTGGCCGTGGTGATCGCGCTCGGGTGGATGGCGAATCGGGCGCTCGCGGACTTCGTGGGTTCTTCGGGTCAGCCTTCGGCGATCTGCGTAATCCAAGAAGTCTCTGTGCCCTCTGTGTCTGTGGCTGATCTCTGGCTCGGGCTAGTCGGAGCGCCCGCTGCGCTGCGACCACGTCGGGCCGGCGCGTTCGGGCACATCGAGCGCGTTGAACAGGCCCAACGGCTGCGTGACGTCCACCAGCGCGTCGCGCTGTTTCTCCAGCCGCTCGGTCTCGTCCTGGAAGTCGGCGTGGTGCTTCTCGTAGACCACCATCTCGCTCCAGTACTCGATGACCAGGTACCGCTGCCCCATGGCCAGGTCGCGAAGGAATGACGCGCCCAGAAACGATCGGCTGCGGCGGCCCAGCGCCGTCCAGGCGCCGTCGGCGCCATAGAAGGCCTCGAATTCGTCGTTCTTGCCCGCCTTCACGTCGAACTGCCAGACCAGCGCAATCACCGCACCGCCTCCTGACTGGGAACACGAGACTCTATCGCGGCGCCACGAACAGACGCAACGCAGGCTCAGGCCGAGGCTTCGGCGTCCGTTCCCGAGGCCCAGGCCATCAGGCCGTACCTGACCCAACGCTCGACCGAAGGCCCTGGCATGTTACAGTCCAGTCAGTGAAACACCTGATCAAGCAGTACGCGCTTGAAGCCGGCGCGCTCGAAATCCAGTACATCGAGGAGTTCTTCGGGGAGTTCGGCCGGAAGAAATCCGCCACCGAGATCGTCGAGCGCCTCGCCGACCGCGAGCACCTGATTCACATCATCGAGGCGCCGCTGCCCGACGATCCGGGCCAGATTTCGCCGGTCGCCTTCAAGGTCGGCCACGAAATCCGCGACCGCGAGACGATTCCGAAACTCAAGGACCTGGTCAGACGGCTGGATGGCGCGGTGGACTTCAACGACCGCAAGGTGCTGTACGCATGGATTGGCGGCACGCGCCGCGACTGGCGCGGCCAGGGGTTCTTTCGCGCGCTCAGCGAAGAGCAGGAAGCATGGGCGCTGGCCAACGGCTTCCACGAGATCGTCGTCAAAACCAAGAACAAGTTCTACGAGATGCGCGGCACGCTCGACAACCTGGAGTTCCAGGTCGTGAAGTACGAACGGCACCTCGAGGACAACGGCGAGTCGAAGGTCTACCTGTCGAAGAAGCTCGACGCCTCCGTGCTCAAATCCCATCGGCTCTCGCGCACCGTCGTTCAGGCATAGGCACACAGTGTTCCTCGGTCACTTCGCTGCCGGCCTTGCCGCCAAGAAACTCACTCCGTACACGTCGCTCGGCACGCTGCTGCTGTCGGCGCAGCTGCTGGACCTGATCTGGCCGACGCTGCTGCTGCTGGGCACCGAGCGCGTGCGCATCGCGCCGGGCAATACCGCGGTGACGCCGCTCGACTTCGTCAGCTACCCGTGGTCGCACAGCCTGCTGATGGCCGTCGTGTGGGCGCTGCTCTTTTCTGGCGTGTACGTCTTGATCCGGCGCTACCCGCGCGGCGCCATCGTGGCGCTGGGGCTGGTCGTGTCACACTGGGTGCTGGACCTGGTCACGCACCGGCCCGATCTGCCGCTGATGCCCTTTGCCGGTCCCGTCGTGGGGCTGGGGCTCTGGAACTCGCCTGCCGGCGACGGTCGCCGTCGAGGGGCTGATGTTCGCGCTGGGGCTGTATCTGTACAGGATCAACACCGAGCCGGTGGACAAGATCGGCACCGGCGCATTCGTCGCGTTCGCGTTCGCGCTGGTGGCCATCTACGCCGCCAGCCTTTTCGGCCCGCCGCCGCCAGACGAGCGGACGATCGCCTACGTGGGCCACGCGCAGTGGCTGCTGGTGGCGTGGGGATACTGGCTCGACAGGCATCGGGTTGCGATAAGGCAGTGGTGACGCATAGTACGTAGGCCCGAACTTTCGTTCGAGCACTCCATCATGACTACACAACACCTGTTCCTCAGCCTGGTCGCGCTCCTCGTCGCTTCAACGCCGCCCGACTGGAGCCGTTTCCGCGGGCCCAACGGCACTGGCGTGGCGGAGACCACGAACCTGCCGACCGCGGTGGGCCCGACGACCAACGTCGTGTGGAAGACGGCGCTTCCGCCCGGCCATTCCTCGCCGGTGCTCACCGAGTCGCGCATCTTCCTGACGGCGCACACCGCCGACAAGACCAGCTACCAGCTGCTCGTCATCGCGCTCGACCGCGCCACGGGGAAAGAGCTATGGCGGCGCGAGGTGCCGCGCGCAAAGTCCGGGCGCATCGAGAACGTCAACGGCCCGGCCTCGCCAACTCCGGTCACCGACGGCGAGTCGGTGTACGCGTTCTTCCAGGAGTTCGGCCTCATCAGCTTCACGGCCGACGGCAAGGAGCGGTGGCGGCTGCCGCTGGGGCCGTTCAACATCTACTACGGCTTTGGCGCGTCGCCGATGCTGGTGGACGACCTGCTGATCCTGCCGGTCGATCAGGATCTGGGCGCCTACCTGCTGGCGATCGATCGCCGCACGGGCAGGCAACGCTGGAAGGTGGAGCGGCCGCACGTCATCTCCGGCTACTCGACGCCGACCGTCTATCGTCCCGCGGGCGGGCCGGCGCAGGTGGTGATCCCGGAATCGTTCCAGCTGACGTCCTACGCCGTCGCCGACGGGAAGAAACTGTGGTGGGTGCGCGGGCTGGCCTGCGAGATGAAGTCGGTGGCGAGCCTCGACGGCCAGACGCTGTACGTGAACGGCTGGGGCTTTCCGCAGAACCAGCCCGGGCGCCAGGTCGCGACGGTGCCGTTTGACGAGGGGCTGAAACGCTACGACAAGGACGGCGATGGGCTGGTCGGCAAGGCCGAGGTCGTCGGCGATCAGCCGATGGACAAGATGCTCGCCGGCGATTACGGCTTCCCCGCCTTCGATCTCGACCGCAACGAGAAGCTGGACGCGCGCGAATGGGAGGTGTTTCGCTCGATGCTCGGCTCCGAGAACGGGCTGCTCGCGGTGACGCTGGGCGGCCAGGGCGACATGACGGCCTCCGCCATCAAGTGGCGTTACCAGCGCCCCGTGCCGCAGGTGCCCTCGACGCTCCTCTACAAGGGCGTGCTGTTCATGGTGAACGACAGCGGCATCCTCATCAGCTTCGACCCCGCCACTGGCGCCGTGCTCAAGCAGGGGCGCCTGAAAGGCGCCATCGACAAGTACTTCGCCTCGCCCGTCGGCGCCGACGGCCACGTGTGGCTCGTGAGCCAGGACGGCACGATGTCGGTCGTGTCGGCGAAAGGTGACTGGGAAATCGAAGCCGTCAACGCGCTCGACGACGAGGTGTTTGCGACGCCGGCCATTGCCGACGGGCGGATTTACGTGCGGACGCGGGGGGCGTTGTACGTGTTTCGGGAAGCCGTAGGGGCCGGCTTGGCGCCGGGAGGTTCAGCCGAACGCCGACCGATCGTCCGACAACCGACGGGACCTGCGCGGACGCGCAACGCGCCCCTCAGGTCTCCAGCAATCTGAACACCTCGACCTCTGAAATCCGTCCTCTGACGGGCACCATCCCGATCCGGTTCAGGCGTCAGCTCTTTCGGCAACTGCCGCGCGGTGGCGCCGGAGAGCACGATCTGCCCTGGCGCCGCGTTGCCCTTGATGCGCGCGGCCATGTTGACGACGTCGCCCAGCACGGTGAACTCGCGCCGCTTGGTCGTGCCGATGTCGCCCACCATCGCCTGGCCGCTGGCAATCGAGATGCGCACTTCGAGCGGGATGACCGGCTGCTCCTCGTTGAACGCCGCCAGCGCCTTGCGCATGCCCGAGCGCCGTCTTGGCCGCCCGCAGCGCGTGGTCGGTCTGCTCGAACGGCGCGTTGTAGACCACCATCATCTCGTCGCCGATGAACTTGTCGAGCGTGCCCTCGTTCTCGAAGATCACGTCGCACATCTTCGAGAAGAAGCCATTCAGCAGGCTGACGATGTCGTTCGGGGCCAGGCCCTCGCACAGCGTCGTGAAGGAGACGATGTCGCAGAAGAGGATCGAGACTTCGCGCTCCTGGGCGAGAAACTGCGTGTCGGCTTCCTCGCCGGCCGTCAGGATGCGCTCGATGACGCTGTGCGAGTGGTAGCGCTGCAGCCGCTCGCGGCGTCGCGCCTCGCGCAGCAACTGCTCCGACAGCCGCGCCTGCTCGATCCCGATCGACGCGTAGTTGGCGAGCGCCGTGAACGCGTCCAGATCGTGGGCGTCGAAGGTGTGGCGCTGGCTGTCCACGTAGAGCACGCCGACGACCTTGCTCGTGGATCAGCAGCGGCGCGCACATGAACGAGCGCACGGCCTGCGTCACCAGGCTGGCCGCGCCGCCAAGCCGCGGGTCCGACGGCACGTCGGTCGCCAGCATCGCCACCTGCTCGTCGATCACCGTGCGCACCACCGTGCGGCTCAAGGTCACGCCCTGCGGCACGCTCTTGTCGCGGGCGCGCATCGCCGCCGGACGCAGGCCCTCTGGCGCGTCGCCGTCGGCCAGCAGCAGGAACACGCGTTCGTTGGGCAGCACCTCGAAGGTCAGGTCGGCCAGCCGCGCCAGCACTTCGGGCAGCGGCCGCACGGACAGGAGCATGCGGCCGACCTCGGCGAAGATCGACAGCACGCGCTCGGCCGTCATCACCTCCTTGTTCGTGTGGAGCGACGACCGCTCGCCGACCTTGCGGACGATGGTGGCATCGGCGGGCCGCGCATCGAACTGCACGACGCGGCTCGCTGTGCGCCAGCGTCAGGTCGACCTCGCCCAGCCGTACCCGGTCGCCGGCGACGACCTCGGTTTCCGCCGCGATGCGCCCGCCGCCGACAAACGTCCCGCAGCGGCTGCCCAGGTCCGTGACGAAACACCGGTCCCCGTCGACGCGGAACTTCGCATGCCGTCGGGACACGCTGCCCGGCGAGAGCACGATCTGCGACGACGGCGACCGGCCGGCTATCGTGTCGCCGGTGCCCAAATCGAATTTGAAAGGTTTGCCGAGAACCGTTCCCTGAAGGCTGAACACTGACGGAGATCTTAGCAGGTTGGTCGGGTTGGGTCAGGTTGGCGGGTCGGTCAGGTTGATCTGGTTGATCGGGTTGCGGTTGAGCGACGACTGCTCTAACCTGATCAACCGACAGCAACCTGACCCAACGTGACCGAACCCGACCAAACCCGCCGAACTGACCAACCTGTCTGTCGGTTACCATGCGGCGTCATGCGCGTGTCTTTCGTGATTCTCCTGTTTGCGCTCTCTGCGGCTGTCCCTTCCGGCCAGACCCCGACCTACGACGTGCGTCCTGGTCGGCGGCCGGCTCGTTGACGGCACCGGCGCCCCATGGGTGCGCGCCGACCTTGCCATCGCCGGCGATCGCATCGCCGCCATCGGCGACCTCGGCGCCGCGACGGCGCAAACGCGCATCGACGTCGGCGGGCTGGTCGTCGCTCCGGGCTTCATCGACATGCTCGGCCAGTCCGAAGACTTCGTGCTGGTGGACGGCCGCGCGGCCTCGAAGATCATGCAGGGCGTCACCACCGAGATCACCGGCGAGGGCAAGTCCATCGCGCCGGTGAACGCTCGAATGATCGCCGCCGCCAAGTCCTCCTGGGACCACTACGGCATCGTCCAGGACTTCACGACGCTGGCCGGCTATTTCGAACGGCTGGAGCGCCGGTCGAAGGCGGCCATCAACGTCGGCACGTTTGTCGGCGCCGGCGGCGTGCGCGATTACGTCATCGGCCGGGACAACCGTCCGGCGACCGCCGACGATCTCGCGGCGATGGAGAAGCTGGTCGAGCAGGCCATGCAGGAAGGCGCGCTGGGCCTGAGCACGTCGCTGCAGTACGTGCCGGACCGCTTCGCGACCACCGAAGAGATCGTCGCGCTGGCGAAAGTCGCCCGACGCCATGGCGGCATCTACATCACGCACCAGCGATCCGAGAGCGGCCGGATCTTCGAGTCGCTCGACGAGGTGTTCCGCATCGCGAAGGAGGCGGACATCCCCGCCGAGGTGTGGCACCTCAAGACCGCGTACAAGGCCAACTGGGGCAAGATGCCGGAGGTTCTGAAGCGCTTCGAGGCCGCGCGCGCCGCGGGGCTGGACGTGACCGCGAACCAGTATCCCTACACCCGCGCGAGCAACGGCCTCGACGCGTGCCTGCCGCTGTGGGTGCGCGAGGGCGGCATCGACGCCATGGTCAAGCGCCTGTCGGACCCCGCGCTGCGCGAGCGCATCAAGCGAGAGATGGACGACCCCGACACGCAGGGCTGGGAGAACCAGTGGTACGGCAGCGGGGGCAGCGACGGCGTGATGCTGTCGTCGGTGCTGAACAAGGATCTGAAGAAATACGAAGGGATGACGTTCACCGCGATCGGCAAGGCCCTGGGCAAGGACCCGCGCGACGCCGTGATGGACCTGGTCGTCGCCGACCGCGGCGACAGCTACGTGATCATCTCGATCATGGAGGAGGCCGACGTGCGGACGGCGCTGGCGCACCCGCTGGTCTCCATCGACACCGATTCAGGCGCGCGCGCCGAGGACGGCCCGCTGTCGGACTCGAAGTCGCACCCGCGCGCGCTGGGGCACCTTCGCACGCATCCTCGGGAAGTACGTCCGCGAGGAAAAGCTCCTGACGCTCGAGGAAGCCATCCGCAAGATGACCTCGCGGCCAGCCGCGCGCGTCGGCCTGAAGGACCGCGGCATCCTGCGCCCGGGCCTGTTTGCCGACATCACCGTCTTCGACCCGGCCACGATCCGCGACGTCGCGACCTTCGAGGATCCGAACCGCTACTCGGTCGGCATCAAGCACGTCTTCGTCAACGGCGAAGCGGTGATTCGCGACGGCGAAGATCACCGATGCGCGCCCGGGCCGGCCGCTGCGCGGACCGGGCTACAAGAAATGTGACTGCGAATAGATCGCAGATTGCAGATTGGTCAGATTGGCTGATTCGGTCAGGTTGGGTCGAGATTGACGCTGGTCGATGGGTCGACAATCCGACCCGATCAACCGCGTCAATCTGGCCGAATCTGCCAACCTGCAATCTGACCGAACCTGTCCGAGTTAGTTGGGCACGTAACTCAGGTCGGCTCGTCTCTGCAGAAGCTCCGTCGTGACCCCGGTGACGTTGTCGAAGAACTCCTTCGACCAGCGCGTCCGTAGCGGCCTTGCCGAGCTGCTTCTCGAGCGCTCCGAGCACGGGGACATCGAAGGTGGCCAGGTTGGCGCGTGGGGTGACCACGGCGTAGGCTGGCGACGACCCGCCGCTGCTCAGCCTGTACCAGATGCTGTGCAGCGGGTACTTGCCGGCATTCAGCGCGGCGTTGAGCTTGCCGATCGCCGCGATGAGCGCGGAGTCGTGGCCTGGCTTCACGCTGTACATCGGTGAGCGACAGGAGCGGTGTCGGTGCCGAGTCGGCCGGAGGCAGACGGCTCAGCGAGTTGAGCTGCGTCCAGTAGGCCAACTGCGACGATGCCTGCGTTCCGGCCATCGACGCGCCGGCGTCGGCCGTGTCGGCGTCGCCGTACTTGGCCGTCCAGGTGTCGATGTCCGCCCACTGGTGGTTGGGCGACGCGATGATGTAGCCGCCGGTATCCGGCCCCGTGGTGATCTCGTAGACGTTCCACGCCCAGGGATCGCCCTGCGCCTTGTGCCAGGCCATGTGCTTCTTGCGTCCGGCCTCATACTTGTCGGTCATGCCAGGCACGACCTTCTGGCGAAGGACCTGGGTCACCGAATCGGGGGGCGGGGCTTGCGCGAGCGCGGGAGCGGCGACGGCGACGACGAGCGCGATCGAGACGGACGCAACGAGGGAGCGCATTCGACCTCCTGTCACCCGGCGAGGGGCCGGGGGACGCAATCTGGGGGACGGATCGTGATGGATGAGCTTTGGCAGCCTATGCTTGTGGCGTGACGCTGTCAACGCCCGTGCGATCAGCACGCCGATCAGAATCCGCGAATTTCGTTAATCGTCAATCGCAATCTGCAATCGGCAATACATGCCCTTAGTCGGAATCCCCAACGCCTCCCAGTTCCTCACCGGCGGCTTCATGGCCATGGGGATCGCGCTGGCGACGCTGCTCGTCATCGGCGTCCACTTCGCCGGCCGCCGCCTGGGCGAATCGCCCGGCACCACGCGACGGTGGACGATGCTCACCGCCATCGGCGCGGGCGCCTGGTTGGGCGTGACGTGGGCCGCGGCGGAGACAGGGCACCTGTCGCGCCTCGATCTGCGGCCTCCGCCGTTTCTGGCGCTGCCGGTCGCGATCGCGGTGCTGGGCGTGCTGATGGCCTTCACGCGCTTCGGCACGCGCCTGGTGGACGGCCTGCCGCTGGCGGCGCTGATTGGCGTGCAGGCGTTTCGCTTCCCGCTGGAACTGCTGATGCACCGTGCCTACAGCGAAGGCGTCATGCCGTATCAGATGAGCTATTCCGGCTGGAACTTCGACATCGTCACCGGCCTCACCGCGCTGCCGGTGGCGTGGGCCATCCATCGCGGCGCTCGGCGGCCGCCGCCTGGCCGTTGCGTGGAACGCGCTTGGCGCGCTGCTGCTGCTCAACATCGTCGTCATCGCCGTCGTCTCGACGCCGATCGTCGGGATGTTCGGCCCGGGGCTGCTGAACACGTTCGTGATGTTCCCGCCGTTTGTGTGGCTGCCGGCGGTGATGGTGTTGATGGCGTTCACCGGCCACCTGCTCGTCGCACGCGCGCTGCGACGCCTTCCTCGTACGTAGGCCGGAACTCGTAGGCCGGAACTTAAGTTCCGGCCTACTTACTCAAAGCGCCGGCTCGCATCGCGACGCACCCGTACTCGTCAGTCGTCACTCGTCACTCGTCATTCGTCATTCGGCTCGTCCTTTGTCCTTTGTCAATCGTTCTTCGTCAATGCGCCAGCTTCTGACGAACTCCTGCTGCCCCTCCATCTCCGGCGACGGATCTGCCGCTTCCTGATCCCCTCCCTCAGCAGGGCGATCTCGACCAGCGCCTGTTCGCCGCTCAGCCCGCGCTCGACGAGCCAGCAGCACACCACCGTGCCCGTGCGGCCTATGCCGCCCCAGCAGTGGACGTAGACGGGAGCGTCCGGCGTCGATGGCCGATTCGATGAGGTCCAGGATCGCGCGCATGCCTTCGACGTCGGCACGTCGAGGTCGCGGATCGAGTGCCGGTGGTAGGCCACGTCCACGCCGGCCGCCCTGGCTTCCTTCGCAAGCCAGTCGTCGTACGACTCCAGCTCGCCCTCTTCGGTGAGGTCGACGAACGTCCGCACGCCGGATTCAATCAGCGCACGCAGCTTCTTGCGCGCGGTGCGCTCGCTCCAGTCTCCGGGATACTCGCCCGCCATCAGGCGGCCAGGCTCGACCCAGTAGCAGTCGGGGTCCTTCGGTAAGGGCATGGCGATAATCGTAATTGACGATTGCAGATTGACGATTGATGATTGAACGAATTGAGTAAACCCATGCGCTACCGCCTCTCCTTGCTTCTCACTCTCCTCCTGGCCGCCGGCGTCGCCTCCGCTGGCCCAGGCGCCACCCAACCGCCGGTGGCGAGGAAGGTCCCGAAGAGCCTGACGCTGCACGGCGTGACGCTGGTGGACGACTACAACTGGCTTCGCGAGAAGGAGGCGCCCGAGGTCACCGCGTACCTCGAGGCCGAGAACGCCTACACCGAGGCCGGCCTGAAGCACACCGCTGCGCTGCAGGAGACGCTCTACAAGGAGATGCTGGGCCGCATCAAGGAATCGGACCAGCAGGTGCCCGCCCGCGAGGGCGACTACTGGTACTACACGCGGACCGAGCAGGGTAAGTCGTATCCGATTTTCTGCCGGAGGAAGGGCTCGCCCGAGGCGCCCGAAGAGATCTACCTCGATCAGAACGCGCTGGCCGAGGGCAAGAAGTTTCACGCGCTGGGCGGCCTGGACGTCAGCCCCGACGGCACGAAGCTGATCTACCTCGAGGACCTCACGGCGTTCCGCGAGTACACGCTCTACGTCAAGGACCTGACGACCGGGAAGATCCTCGAGTCGATCCCGAAGGTGTGGAACGGCAACGCGTGGGCCAACGACAACAAGACGTTCTTCTACATGACGCCCGATGCGGCCAAGCGCGGCGACACGGTGTGGCGCCACGTCATGGGCACGCCGAGCGCGCAGGACGTCAAGGTGCTGACCGAGCCAAACGTCCTGTTCAACGTCACTGTCGCGCCGCGCGTTGAGCGGCGAGTACATCGGCATCGGCGTCAGCAGCTTCACCTCGTCGGAGTGGCGAGTGATTCCGACGAGCCGCCCGACCGAAGAGCCGCGCGTCATCGCCGCGCGCCGGCCCGGCGTCGAGTACAACGTCGAGCACGGCGGCGGCTTCTTCTACATGGTGACCAACGACGGCGCGCGCAACTTCAAGATCTGCGTGCGGCCGATCGCTCCGGCGCCGCTCGAGTGGACGCGACTGGACGCCGCATCGTGACGACGTGTTCGTCGAAGGCTGGACGTCTTCGAGAAGTTCGCCGTGGTCACCGAGCGGCGGCAGGGACTGCGGCGCCTGCGCGTCGTGGACCTGGCCACCGGCCAGTCCCACGACATCACGTTTCCGGAGACCGCGTACGGCGTCTTCCCTGGCGGCAACCGCGAGTTCAAGACCGACACCTTTCGTTTCAGCTACTCGTCGCTGGTCACGCCGTCGTCGACCTTCGACTACGACCCGGCGACGCGGGCGCGGACGCTGAAGAAACAGCGGGAGATCCCCAGCGGCTTCGACCCGGGCAAGTACGAGGTGCGCCGTGCGATGGCGCCGGCGCGCGACGGCGTCGAGGTGCCGGTCTCGATCCTGATGCGCAAGGGCACGCCGCTCGACGGGTCGAGCCCGCTGCTGCTGTACGCGTACGGATCCTACGGCTACACGATGGAGCCGACGTTCGACTCCGAACGTGCTGAGCCTGGTCGACCGCGGCATGACCTACGCCATCGCGCACGTCCGCGGCGGCCAGGAGATGGGCCGGCAGTGGTACGACGACGGGAAGATGCTGAAGAAGAAGAACACGTTCAACGACTTCATCGACGTCGCCGAGTATCTCGTCAAGGCGGGCTACACGAAATCCGATCGGCTCGTCGCCAACGGCGGCAGCGCCGGCGGGCTGCTGATGGGCGCCGATCACCAACATGCGCCCCGACCTGTTCAAGGCCGTCGTCGCCGACGTGCCCTTCGTGGACGTCATCAACACGATGCTCGACGCAGCCTGCCGCTGACGGCGCAGGAGTGGGAGCAGTGGGGCAACCCGAAGGACGCCGAGCAGTTCGCCTACATGCGGAGCTACTCGCCGTACGACAACGTCGAGCGGAAGGCGTACCCGTGGCTGCTGGTCACGACGTCGCTGAACGACTCGCAGGTGATGTACTTCGAGCCGGCCAAGTGGGTGGCGAAGCTGCGCGCGATGAAGACGGACAGCAATCCGCTGTATCTGAAGACCAACATGGCCGGCGGCCACGGCGGCAGCTCCGGCCGCTACGACCAGCTGCGCGAGGATGCGTTCCGTTACGCGTTCATGCTGGACGCGGTGGGTCTGTCGAAGGCCGGGACCGCACCGAGCGCGTCGCGGTAGGGCGCAGGGCGGTACGTAGGCGCAGTTACGAGGCCGGAACTTCAGTTCCGGCAAAGCGCGCAGGCCGCAGCCAAGCTGCGACCGTCGGCGAGCGCGATAGCGGGGCGGCTGACGGTCACAGTTTCTTCTTTGGGTGCTTCGCCTGGCGTGGGAGCGCGTCGCCCAGGACTTTCAGGCGCTCGATGACATCTTCGTGAAGGACGAGCATCTTGTCCTTGAGATGGGTCATATCTTCCTTCGTAGCGAACCGGTTCAAATCAGCCTTGGTGGCAAACTGCCTCAGGTCCTCCTTCGTGGCGAACCGCTTCAGGTCGTCCTTCGTGGCAAACCGCTTCAGGTCGTCCTTCGTGGCAAACCCAGCCAGTCCTGCTTGGTCGCCATGTCGCGCCGGATCGCAGAAAACTCACCGCGCATCTCGGTGCGAATTGCACGATCTGCTCTTCGAGCTTTGTCACGCGGCCCGGGAGCTCGCGCAGCGGCTCGACGAATTTCTCGAGATTGTCCATACGTTCTTCAAGCGTTGGGGCGTTCATCATCGAACTCCTGTGCGGCCGGGTGTAGAGCCGCCCTGAAGTCCGTTGCTATCTTCGTGCCGACCGTCGACGACGACGGTAACATCGTCCCGGTCGTGACGCTACAACAAGTCTTCGTCATCGCGTCGATGCTGGTTCCGGCGGACGGGCACCTCCAGCCGGCGCCCGCAGTACCGCGCCAGTTCACCGGGACCGTCGTCGCCATTCACGATGGCGACACGATCTCGGTTCGCACGGCGCGGGAGACGATTCGGATCCGGCTGGAGGGCATCGACTGTCCGGAGTACCGGCAGCCCTACTCGGCCCGCGCGAAGCAGTTCACCGCGGAATTGGTCCATCGCAAGGACGTGACCGTCGACGGCCGTGGAGAGGATCAGTACGGCCGGCTGCTCGCTCGAGTGCGTGTTGGCGGGGTCGAGGTCAACGAGGCCCTGGTGAGAAACGGCCTGGCGTGGCACTACCAGCGCGGGGAGATCGACCCCGCGCTCGCCGCCGCCGAGCGCGCCGCACGTGCCGCGCGGGCAGGACTGTGGGCCGACCCCAACCCCGTGCCGCCCTGGCGCTGGCGCCGCGACCACCCGCGCCGAGGGGTCGGGCCTCGCAGCTACGGCGTCGGGCCTCCGAGGTTCTGGGCTCGGGCCTGTGGCTGGCAGGCTTCTCCAATTACATTTGTACCTGGTTGGGACGATGGCGGCGCTTCCAGCCGTCAGCACTGCGGCCTCTGGCCGCAGCCTCAGCGGCCTCGGGCATCTCGCGTCGCTAGCCGGACCCGATTCGGTGCTCGACCACGATTGCCAGTTTCGCGCGACATTAGCCGACTCGATGCGCCTGACACCGCGACTCGCAGCCGTGGGGATCCAGGCCTCGCGACCGGCCCGCCTGAGCGCGGCTGCCCAGCTTCTGCGTCAGCCCGCGCTACCTGGAACGGCCGCCGGTGGCGGGCCGCAGACGAAGCTGCCGGCCTCGTCGACGCTGCCCTGGCCCTTGTATTTCGCCACCTGCGGATAGACGCACAGCGGACGTGTGCGGCGTGTGGTGTCTCCGACCTTCTGCGTCGCGACCAGCCGATCCGGCGCGACGCCCTTCTCCACCCACTGCACCAGCGGCGTGATCGTGTCCACGCGATCGGGACCGACGCCGCCGGAACAGTGGAAGACGCCCGGCATCATGAACAGGCGGAAGAACTCCGGCGTCTGCGGGCCCATCGTCTGCATGACGCGCTCGTAGTACTTCACTCCCATCATCGGGTTCAGCGCGGGATCGGCCCAGCCGTAGTACATCAGGATCCGGCCGCCCGGGCGCGGAACGGCGACAGGTCAGGGTCTGTCGCGTTGAGCAGCGCGGAGATCGTGTCCAGCTTCGCGGCGTCCTTCTCCACATCGAACGTGCGCCAGTCGAGCTCTGCGCCGGGCGTCGCCATGTGCTTGAAGAAGGTCTCCATGAACGAGCGCGAGATGGTTGGCTGGCCGGTGCGAATCAGCCACGGGTCCCAGCCGCTGCGCGGGCCGGCCGCGGTCGGCGCAAGCGCCTCACTGCCGACCGGAAAACCGGGGAACACTTTGCGATCGCCAACCTTGACGCCGCCGTAGATCGCGTTGAGCGACGTGATGTCCGCGTCCGACAAGCACGCCTGACCTGCAGCCGCGCTCCCGCACCGTGGCAGGTCCACCGATGGATTGAAGGCGCACGCGCGAGGGTCGGCAATCAACCCGTCTTCGACGCCGTCGCCGGCGTCGCACTTCTTGTAGACCGCGTCGGCCACCACGCGCACTTTCTCTTCCGACAGCGGCGCGGCATCCAGCGCGCGCTGGATCGTCGCGTAGTGGGCCATGGTCCCCGTGAAGTCCAGCACCGGCGCGCCGACGACGATGCCGTCGAAGTCGTCGGGGAAGCGCTGGGCGGAGATGAGGCCCTGGCGCCCGCCGGTCGAGCAGCCGTCGAAGTAGGCCGTGACGCGGGCGCGCCGTAGTACGCGCGCGCGATGCGTTTTGGCCGTGAGAGCCGTGACGTGGACCGCGCGATAGGCGTAGTCGACGAGCTTCTGCGGCTGGACGCAAACGACGCCAGCGGCTCGCGGACCCGTCGTGGCCGGTGTTGGTCTGCGCGACGGCAAAGCCCTTCGTAACCGCCGGTGTTCCGTCGCGACGCGCGGCCGCCGGCCGTCGAGCGTCTCGCCGGCGAAGCCGCCGTTGCCGAACATGTAAAGGCGGCCATTCCACGCAGCCGGCAGACTGACCTCGAAGCGAACCTCCGGCTGAACAAGCCCGGTCACGCGGCAGTAGGCAGCCGTGTCGCCTTGTGCCGGCACCGTCACGGCCGTGTCGATCGAGAACTCATATCCTGTCAATGCCCGCAGCGCGGCGCACGACTGGGCTGGCGCCTTCGTCGGCCGATCGTCTTTCCACGCCTCGAACTGCTGCGCGTGCGCGAGCGTGCCCGAAAGGATCAGGATGGCGAAAGCCATCAGCGTGAGCGTGAAGCGTTTGCAATCAGCCACGGCTCGCGGGCGGGAGGAGAGGTGGCCCTACTTCAATCCCTTCACGACGAACAGATCCGTCAGCAGCCGCGAATAGCTGTGGACGTAATGCCGGGCGTCCGGCGTGACGTCGATGATGCTCAGACGCAGACCCGCGGCTTCGCGCGCGCGGATCTCGACGGCCGGCGTCCGCCGACCCGTCGCGATGTCCATCCGCTCGACGACCCACGGCAGCCCGTTGCCGCGAGCGACCAGCAGCGCGCGTCCGTCCTCGGAGAACCGGATCGGCGACTCGCCGGGCCGAAGGCCTGGCACCGGCTCGTGCGCCCCGTCGCTGACGCGGAAGAACGCCGGCACGCCGTCTTCGCCGCGCGCGATCACGCGGCTCCCATCGGGCGCGACCGGCAGCGACCACCACCGGAGCGCGGTCACGCCTTCCGCCGTGAACGGACGCGGCGCCCCGCCCTCGATGTCCTGCACATATCCCGTCCAGGTTTGCCCGCCTGCTGGCCGAACAGGACGACGCGGCGGTTGTCGGGCAGCCACGCGGCGGTGTCGAAGAGCAGCGATTCGGGATTCGGCAGCTCGCGCGTCTTGCCGGCGCCGGTCGGATGCAGCAGCACGGGCGCGCCCGTCACCGGCAGCGCGAGCGCCCAGCGTCCGTCGGGCGAGATGCCGTACGAGTTGCCTTCGCCGAGCTCGACCGGCGCGCTGCCTCCGGCCTGCAGGACGTAGGCGGTGTAGCGCGGCGTCGTCTGATCGGAGATCGTGAGGCGCGAGCCGTCGCTGGCGATCCATTGACTGGTCGAGCTCTCGCGAATCGCGACGTTGCGCGGCTCGGTCGATCCCGCCAGCAGCGCCTCGACCCGGCGGTCGATCGTCTCGAGGCCCAGCAGCACGCGGCCGTCCGGCGCGATGTCGTACAGCTTGATGCCCGCCGGGCTCGCCATCACCACCCGCTGCCGGCCGGCCGGCGTCACCGCGTACACCGCGTCGCGCTTCCACGCCACCGCTGGTGCCCGTGAACCAGATCTCCGTGCCATCGGCCGACCACGCCAGACCGCGAACCGAGATAAAGCCATCCCACAACACCGTGCGCTGTCCGGCGCGATCGACCATCGACACCGCGCCCGCGTCGTCGGCAAACAGCGGGTGATCGGTAAAGGCGATGCGCGTGCCATCGGGCGAAAAGCGGATGTCGCTGATGTAGCCAGACGACTTGTAGAGCACGTGGCCGGCGGGAAACTCGAGCTGTTCGAGGCCGCCGACCCGGCGCACGATGGCCAGTTCGGCGCCGTCGGGCGACCACTCGGCCTCGCGGATGTTCTCCATCAGCACGCGCGGCGCGCTGCCGAGCATCGACGTGCGCGCCAGCGTGCCCATGCCCATCCAGCCTTCGAAGGTGTGGCCCAGCGAGATCGCCATCTCGCCGCTCTTCGAGATGGACAGCAGGCGCGCGTCGGGCAGCGAGAGGCGCACGGACTCCTGGCTGTCGGTGCGCGTCATGAAGATCGCAGCGGATCGCCGTTCCACGCCGCGCCGTAGATCACCGACTGGCCGTCGGGCATGAAGCGCGCGTCGCGGACCGTGCCCAGGTCGAACGCCAGGCGACGGTACACGGGCTGCTCGCGCGGTGTCGGCGGCCGCTGCCGCAACATGACCATCGCGACGACGCCCGCCAGCGCCGCCCCGGCGACGAACCCCAGCCGATCGCGCAGGCCGACGGCCGTACGCAGCCCGTACGTGGCCGGAACTTCAGTTCCGGCGCTGCCGCCGCCCGCGCTCCGCCCGACGCGCTGCTGATCTCCATCGCCGATTCCAGCGCGAACGCCAAGTCGCGCGCGGACTGGAATCGCTCTTCGGGGCGCTTCTCCAGGCACCGCCGCAACGTCCGCAGCACGCCGGCGCGACGACGACGCCGGCATTGTCGGGGTCTGGCGGATCCTCTTTCAGGATCGCCGTCATCGTCTCGGCGGCCGTGTCGCGCTGAAACGGGCGGCGGCCGGTGAGCATCTCGTAGAGGACGCAGCCCAGGGCGAAGATGTCCGCGCGGTGGTCGCTCGGCTCGCCGCGCACCTGTTCCGGCGCCATGTAGCCGACCGTGCCCAGCACCACGCCCGGCTCGGTGGACGGCGCCATCGTCGCCGAGTCGGCCGCGCGGCACGTGGCTTGCCGGTCTGCCGGGCGAGGCCGAAGTCCAGGATCTTCACCGAGCCGTCGGCGGTGACGAAGACGTTCTCCGGCTTCAGATCGCGGTGGGCGATCTGCTTGTCGTGCGCGGCGGCCAGGCCGCGGGCGATCTGCGACGGCGATGTCCACCGCCTTGCGCGGCGGCAGCGCGCCGCCGTCCAGCCGCGCGCGCAGCGTCTGCCCTTCGAGCAGCTCCATCACCGCGTACGTGGTGCCGTCGCTGGGCCGACGTCGTGAATCGTCAGGATGTTCGGGTGCGACAGCGCCGCCACCGCGCGCGTCTCGCGCTCGAAGCGCGCGAGCGCGTCCGGGTTGGCGGCCACCGCCGGCGGGACGATCTTGACGGCGACGTCGCGGTCCAGCCGCGTGTCACGCGCGCGATAGACCTCGCCCATGCCACCGGCGCCGATGGCGGAGAGGATTTCGTATGGGCCGAGTCGGGTTCCTGGGGTGAGGGCGGCCAAGCGGGTGAGGGAATCATAACTCAGGGCTCGACGCGGACTCTGTTCATTCCGACCGCGACGAGCAACCACGCCGCCGATCCTGGCTGCTCGTCTGATCGCCACCTTGCCCTCGGCAGAGCCCGATCCGGTTGGGGCTGCGCGCGTCAGGGCGAAGTGCCACGCCGCGCTTGCGCGAGGCAGGCCAAGCCCTGCCACCAAGCGGCGTTACGCGGCGTTCGCCTGGGAGCCGCTCGTCGCCGGTCTCGGCGGGCTCTAACTCACGGAAACGATTCGCCAGGTGTTGCACGCGTACGGCGTGTTGTGACGAGCCGCTGGTCCAGATTACCTGGAGCCCTTTGCCTCGCGCCGTGGTGAGGGCGGCGTCCGCTGTTCGCCGGGGCGGCTCACCGAGAAGCTGGCCGAGCGAGCCGTGTCGGCGGCAGGGTCGTACATGACGTCGCCGCGGGTCACGTGCGACACGTGAACCACCCTCACAGTGAATACGCCGTCGGTTTCTCCCTCTTCCAGCGGATACGTGAAAAGTGCCAGCCCATCGCTGCCGCTCATTGCCGTGGTTCGCCCCTTGTACGGCGCCGTCCGGAGTAACGACGTCGATTTGAACGCGAGCGGCAGCGACAGGCCGGTTCCTAGCGTCGCGAATCGCGACGCGCCAACAGGCAGAGCCTCCGCTGAACGCGCGGACCGGCTCGCGAAACAACGCATCGGTCGGCGCCACCTCGGCCACGTGCATCCGAAGCGACGCCTGACGAGCGCGCTCCAGCTCGGCGCTCGTCGGGTCCCCGCCGCGGCGCGGTCCGCCGCTGCCGAGCCACACCGTCGCGGCGGCGAGGCCTAGCGCGCTGGCCGCGACCACAGCCCACCAAAAAAAAAAAAAAAAAAAAAAAAAAAAAAAAAAAAAAAAAAAATCAGAACTCCACCTTCACCGCGAGTCGGATTCCACCCTCGACGCGAACGAGGTCGCCGTGGACCCGAAGTTGGTCGCATTGCGCGTGTGCGTGATTCTGCCAAACGCCGGATCGTTCATGCTCAGCACCGGCAGCGCGAAGTGCGGGTGGTTGAACGCGTTGAACACCTCCCACCCGCAGCTGCGCACGCGTCGACCCGCTCACCGGAATGAACTTCACGACGCCCAGGTCGAGATTCACGTACTCGGGCCCGCGGATGATGTTGCGTCCCGCGTTGCCGGCGACCAGCTTGCCGTCGACGATGTTGGCGGCAAACGCCGTGGTGTCGAACCACCGCTCGGGCGACCGCTGCGGAGCGCGGCAGGGTCGGGTCGTGCAGCAGGTTGGGGCGGGCAACGCCTCCGGGGATCGTGCCCGCCGTCACCGTGCCAGGCATCCCGGAGCGCGCGACGAAGACGCCGCTCACCTGCCAGTCGCGGCAGAGCGCGTTCACGACGCCGTTGCCGGAGCTCCCACCGTTTGCCAGGCCCGAAGGGCAACTCCCAAACGGTGCTGAACGAAAAGCGGTGCGGCACGTCCCAGTCCGACGGCCCGCGATTCTCCTCGGGGTCGAAGATGTTCTGCACGCCGCCGGTGACGTTGTCGCTGAACATCGCCGAGCTGACCGTGTCGACCGAATGCGACCACGTGTAGGCGCCCAGGAAGAAGAAGCCGTCGCTGAACCGCTTCTCGAGCTTCAACTGCGCCGAGTGATAGCTCGACTCGCCGACGTTGCGGACGACACGGACCCCCAAGGCCGGGAAACGGCGCCGGCGTGCCGTCGGGCTGCGCCTGATTGACGTTGACCACAAACGGCAGGTTGGCCCCGCGCGATCCGACGTAGGCGGCCTCCGCCAGCATGCCCGCCGGCAGCTCGCGCTGAACCGCGACGTTGAACTGGTGCGAGTACCCGCGCCGCAGACCGCGATCGACGCTGTTTGTGTCGTACCCGGTGGGATACAAATGCCCCGGCTCCGTGAACGGCGGCGGCGTCTCGTCGAACATCCACTGATCGAACAGCTTGGTACTGGCGGTAGAACGGCGGGTTGAACTTGATGTCGTCTCGTTTGGCGTTCTCGGGCGTGTAGAAGAGCCCGTAGCCGCCGCGAAGCGTGGTCTTCGGGGTCACGACATACGCAAAGCCCACGCGCGGCGCCCAGTCGTCACGATTGGGGCTGACGATGAACTTCGACTCGCCGTTCTGACCGGCCGACACGATTTGCGCCTGGTCGACGTCGAACATCGACATCTCGTCGCTGGGACTGAAAAACGGCGTGTAGTACCTGTACCGAAGGCCGAGGTTCAGGGTCAGCGCGTCGGTGATTTCCAGTCGTCCTGCGCAAAGGCCGAGTATTGGCGATCCATCAGCGTGGGGTCGCCGAACCGGCGGCCGCGCCAGCTGAGGAACGGCTGGCCCAGCAGCACCTCCGCCAGCTCGGTGACCGCCCGCGAAGGTGTAGTTGGTCGTCCGCATCGGGTAGAAGTAAGAACGCGCCGGCCGGGAAGATCGCGTAGTAGTTGTTCTCTCGCCTCTGCCGGAACTCGGCGCCGAGCTTCAGCGAATGCCGTCCGGTGGTGTACGTCAGCGTCTCGTTGGCCTGCCAGAAGGTCTCCTTGAGGTACAGCGGCTTGAAGTCGTCGCCCCCGAGCTTGGTGTAGGCGTTGAGGTAGATTGCCGGCAGTCCTGAGTAGAGGATGTCGTCGTTGACGCCGGTGAGCCCGGTCGCCTCTGCCAGGTTCTTGCCGTGCGCGTGCGACAGCACGTCCAGCTCGTAGCGATGGAACCCGAGCCTCGTCTCGCTCGACAAGCGACTTGCCGAACAGGTGGACA